>CAWBKO010000009.1:0-411799 GCA_963789435.1 uncultured Chloroflexia bacterium | reverse complement strand
ACTGTGTGAGAGCGTCGTCCGCGCTGGCCATCGCCGCATTGGCTCTCAGCGCCTGCGCGGGCGGCACGACGACCGAGCCTCTGCCATCGCCGAGCACCAGCGCCACCGCCACCGCATCGGCCAGTGCCACACCGTCCGGGCCGGGCGAGCCGCTTGGTGGTCCGCCGGCATGCCTCGACGCGAAGATGGTCTACGCCGATGCCCTCGAGCAGCTGTTGCTCGTGAACTGCGTCGACCAGTTCGACCTGGCCAGTGTCGAGCAGGTGTGGGCATGGGACGGCGACGCCTGGGAGCTCCTGGACGGCGACGGGCCGCCGGCGAACGTCGTCACGGGCATGGGCTGGGATGACGACCGCGACGTCCTGGTCCGATACGGCGGGATCCCGCTCCCCAGCCAGGAGTGCAGCCCCGAAACATGGGAGTGGGACACCTCGGAGTGGCGGCTGGTCGAGGCCGAGGCGCCCGAGCCATGCGATCACATTGAGCTCGCCTGGGACGCATCGGCGGGAAGGATGCTCCTGGTCGGTGGTGGGCAGGCGCAGAACCTCTCGACCGGGACCTGGGCCTGGGATGGCAGCATCTGGAGCCAGCTCACCGACGATGGCCCGGCCCCGCGCGCGCACCACGGATTCGTCGTACGACGGCGCGCACGACCAGGCGCTCCTCTACGGCGGCTACGACGGGCGCGCGGTGTTCGACGACCTGTGGGCGTGGGATGGATCGGCCTGGGAGGAGCTGACCATTCCCGGTGACGGCCCGGGCCCTCGCTCCCATCATGGGCTTGCGGTGGGTCAGGCCGGACTGCTGCTGTTCGGTGGAGCCACCCGGACTTCAACGTTCGAATCGCTCGTCGACGAGACCTGGCTCCTGACCGATGGCCGCTGGTCGCTCCTGGACGGCCCCGGCCCGTCCACTCGCGGCATGCCCGCGCTCGGCTACGACCCCGATCGCGACGTCTTCGTCCTGTACGGCGGCTTCACGGCCGATGGAACCCCGCTCTCCGACACCTGGGAGTGGGACGGCACCTGGAGCTGCGTCGCCGGCTGCTAGTACCCGTTCATGGGTCCAGATTGACACCCATGCACGGACGTGCCAGCATCGGCCCATGGCCGAACGAGTGAAACGCACCTACAACCTCGCGCCCGCCACGGTCGGCCGCGTGCGTGAGATGGCCGAGCGGTACGGCATCGCGGCATCGCAGGACGCGGTGATCGAGCTGGCCGTCGACGAGCTCGAGCGCCGCCTGCGGGATCAGCGCGAGGCCGATGCGTGGGCGGCCGCGGCCGAGGATCCTGCCTTCGCCGCGGAGACCGATGCCATCGAGTCTGCGTATCGGTCGGCCGATCGCGAGACGTGGCCGACCTGAGGTCGGCCGGCCCGCTGCGCTGGGCGGTCGTGATCGTCGACCTCGATCCGGTGGAGGGGCACGAGCAGGCCGGAATCCGACGCGCGCTTGTCGTGTCCTACGAGCCATTTCATCGGTCTGGCCTTGCGACCGTCTGCCCGATCACCGCGGCGCGCAGCGAGGCGCGCTATCCCGGCGACGTTCCCATCCGTGCCGGCATGGCAGGGCAGACCCGCAACGGCGTCGTCATCACGAGCCAGGTGAGGACCATCTCCCTGCGTCGCGTGCGGTCGGCGCCCATCGGCTTCGTTGGCGACTCCGCTCTGCGCACGTCGATCAGGCGAGCGTTGGCGCATCACCTCGGGCTCGACATCCCCGCCATCGCGGATGCGCCGACCTGACCGGCCTCACCCGCCTAGGATGCTCCGATGGCCTGGACGTGCGGTTCGTGCGGTGGCGAGAACCCGGAGGGGATGGCCTTCTGCGGTCACTGCGGGACGCCCATGGCCGCTCCGCCACCGCCACCGGCGCCGAGCCAACCGACGAACGCGAGGCGGCGCTGACGGCGTTCGCGTCGGACCGCATCGATCCAACCGGCACGAGCATGACCGAGGAGCGCCGCCTGGTCACGGCGCTCTTCGCCGATCTGTCCGGGTTCACGCCGCTGAGCGAGCGGCTCGACGCGGAGGAGCTGCTCGAGGTGATCGATCCGATCATCACCGCGCTGTCGGACATCGTCGGCCGATACGGGGGCTACGTCGAGAAGTTCGCCGGTGACGCCCTCCTGGCCCTGTTCGGGGCGCCGATCGCCCACGAGGACGATGCCACGCGCGCCCTCGAGGTCTCGATCGAGATGCATCGCGAGCTGGCTCGGCTGCGCGGGACGCTCGGTGAGAACGGCGAAGGGCTGACGCTCCACATCGGCATCGCGTCGGGGCGGGGGATCGCGCGGATGATCGGCAGCCAGGTGCGGATGGACTACGCCGTGCTCGGCGACTCCGTCATCCTGGCCCAGCGGCTCGAATCGGTCACCCCGTCGGGGCAGACCTACATCAGCGAGGCGACGCACGAGATCGTCCAGGACCGGTTCGACCTCGAGCCCATTCCCCCGGTGACGGTGAAGGGCAAGTCGGAGCCGGTGCCGGTGTGGCGGCTGCTCGGCTCGCGCCGATCCGCCGACCAGCGATCGGGCCTGGCCGGGCGCCGCCATGCCCCGCTCCTCGGGCGCGCTCGCGAGGTCGCCGACCTGCTCGGCGCAATCGATCGCGCTTGCCGGATGGAGGTGGGACCGAGATCGTGGGCATCGTGGGGGAGCCCGGCGTCGGCAAGTCGCGCCTCGTCGACGAGGCGCGGCGGCTCGCCGCGGAGCAGGAGATCACCTGGCTCGACGCACGATGCCTCTCGTACGGCGCAGCGCTGCCGTACTGGCCGATCTCCGACCTGCTGAGCCGCGAGCTCGGCATCGCCGCCGACGACTCCGCGTCGTCCAAGTTCGACGCGCTGATTGGCGAAAGGGGTCTCGACGCGCCCAACGCGCGGTTGTACCTCGCCACGCTCCTCGGCCTCCCGCCTCCCGTCGAGCTGGCGGAGCTCGAGCCCGAGGCCTTCCGGCGCGGGCTGCACGACGCGGTGCGCGCCTGGCTGCGCGCGCGCGCGACGAGCGGCGGCGTCATTCTCGCGATCGAGGACGTGCACTGGGCCGATGCGTCCACGCTCAGCCTCGTGGCCGACCTCGCGGCGCCGGACGGAGCAGGGGCGCTGGGGATCTGGGGCACGAGCCGGCCGCCGGCACCCGCGTGGCTCGCCGAGGCCGCTCCGGCCACGATCGTCGAGGTCGGCCAGCTCGACGCCGAGGCGATCGGGGAGCTCGTCGACTACGTCATCGGCGGCGCCGCTTCGCCCGAGCTCGGCGCCGTGATCGCCGAACGTTCGGCCGGCAACCCCTTCTTCGCCGAGGAGATCGTCCGCTCGCTGAGTGAGTCGGGGTCGCTCGTCGATGACCGCGACGGGCTCTGGCGGCTCCGGGAGACCGAGGACGCCGGCGACGTCCCGGCCACGATCGAGGGCGTCCTGTCGGCTCGGTTGGACGCGCTCGGTCCCAGCACGCAGTCCACGCTTGCGGTTGCGTCGGTGATCGGGCGACGGGTCGATCTGCGCCTGCTGGAGCGAGTCACCGGCAATCCCGACGGGTTGGCCCCGGACCTGGGCATGCTGCGTCGACGCCGGCCTGCTCGATCCGATCGACGACGGCGAGGACTTCCTGCAGTTCCACCACGCGCTCATCGCCGATGTCGCCTACGGCCGCCTCCTGCGGCGTCGACGCCGGGAGCTCCATCAACGCACCGCCGAGGCGGCCGAGGCGCTCTACGGCAGCGGCGACGAGAGCATCGAATTCCTGGCGCGGCACCTCTATCTCGGCGAGGGAGGCCCGCGGGCGGTTGCCTACCTGGAGCGAGCGGCCGCCCGCGCCGCCCGACTCTTCGCGAACGAGGAGGCGATCATCCACCTGCGTCGCGCCGAGAAGCTCGCCGCCAAGGACCCGTCGCAGGACGACGTCCTCCTCAACGTCCGGCTGACGCTGGGCGATCTCCAGGAGGTGGTGGGTGCCTACGACGACGCCGAGGCGACGTACCGGCGAGTGCTCGAGGGCCTGCCGCTGGTCCGAGCGTGGCGCGGGCTCGCATCGGTCCATCGCGTGCGTGGCCGATACGCCGAGGCGATGCGCACGCTCGATGAGGCGTTCGCTGACGAGCGGCTCATGGGCCAGGACCTGCGTCCGCTGTGGCTGGAGCGGGGTTGGTCGCTGACCTCGACCGAGGCGATGGGCGAGGCGATCGCGCGCGCTGGAGCAGGGGATCGCGACGGATCCCGACGGCGTCGACCTCGTCGCCGGCGAGCTGCTCATCGAGCTCGCGCGTGCCGAGTCGTACGCGGGGCGCCTCGAGATTGCGCTCGAGCACGCCGTGAAGGCGCTGGCGATCGCCCAGGGCAACGGCGACCTGCGCGCCGAGACGACCGCGCTGCGCGTCCTGGGCCTCGTGCAGCACGACCTCGGGTACCTCGAGGAGGCGGCGGCGTCGCTCCGTCGCGACCTCGAGCTGGCACGACGGATCGGCAGCGTCGAGGGCGATCGGCGGAGCGCTCATCAACCTCGGGCTCGTCGAGCGCGACCGGGGCGAGATGGACGCGGCCATCGCCTGCGACCGCGAGGCGATCGCGACGTTCGAGCGCGTGGACCACGGCGCGGGTCGCGCCATCGGCTACGCGAACCTGGCGGACAAGCTGCGTCGGGCCGGCGAGCTCGAGGAGGCGGAGGTCTACGCCCACCGCGCGCACGACCTGGCCGATGAGATCGGGCACGCCATGACCCGGGCCGATGCGGTCCAGATCCTCGGCGAGATCAGCCTCGCCCGTGGCGCGCACGAGGAGGCGGTCACGCTGGCGGAGCAGTCCGCCGAGCTCTTCCTTGCCGCCGATGCCCGACCGGGGGCCGCCGAAGCCTACGAGCTCGCCGAGCGCGCGTGGCGCGCCGCCGGAGACGAGGAACGGGCGGCCGCGTCGGCCGCCCGTGTCCAGGAGCTGTCGGAGGGGGAGCCGGCCTAGAAGCCCTTCCCGCCTCCGGGTGACGTGCCGTCGTCAAGCAGGATGCACGCACCCATCGAGCCGGCGCGCGATCGAAGCGTCTGCTTTCCGCGGCTGCTGTCGTCACGTAGGCGCAGACGTCGCCGTCGGTCGGCCGAGACCGCCGGAACTCGATGATCGACCGACGGTCGGTGACCCCGTGCCCTGGACCGAGCCCGCTCGAGCAACGGCGTCGTGTCTGCCCTCGTCGTCGAGGATGAACGAGCGTGTAAGTGATGCTTCGCGCACGAGCTTCGCTTCGAGGAAGAACTGGCCGGTGACGTCGCCAGGCTCAGCCCGTCGCACGCGGCCCGGCTGTCCTCGGTGCCGGTCGCGTCCGCGCTCTGAGGATGTCGGCGCACTTCGGTCCCTTGGCGCCGACGCGGGGCGACCAGGAGACCGAGCAGCAGCACGGCCGCTCAGCCACGCAATGAAGAACTTACGCAAGGGGCACCTCTCTCAGGGTTTGGCGTTGGTGGTATCCCGGCCCGTGAAGCTCCAGACCGGATTCGTGTTCGAGCTGCCGGAGACGACGATCCAGACCGTCCCGGTCGTGACTCCGCTCTGCTTCAGGAACGTGACGAGTGGCTGGCGGGCGAACTTCGCCGTTCCGGTGGTGCCCGACACCGACCAGCCCATGTTCGCGAGGTTCGTGGTCGCGCCGCTCGCCTCGACGATGCGCACCGACGACGCCGACGATCTGGCGAATATCGCGTCCCGGCGTCTGGATGGAGATCGTGACCGGCGTGCCGCTCGACGTCAGGTTGAGGTCGTTCGGGTTGAAGTCGACGATCGCGTTGTAAGACCGTGGCCGCGACGCAGGGGTCGGGGTCGCTGGCGTTCGGCAGGCCGTCGTCGTCTGCGTCGCCGGACGGCGTGCTGCCGTCCGTCGCCGCGCCGGCTCCGAAGCAGGTGTTCGTCTCCTGCGCGTCGCTGAAGCCATCGTGGTCGCTGTCGGCGATGACGTGGATGAGCGACTCGGCGGTGTCGGTCTGGCCGTCCGGATCGGTTGCAATCAGGGTGACGATGTAGTCGCCCGGCGCCAGGCTGGCGGCCTGGAAGTCGACCGATCCGCCCGTCCCCGCGAAGGTGCCGCAGCACGGCGCCGATGCGGGGCGGATGAACCAGCGCAACGAGGCGCCGGTCAGCGTCCCGTCGTCGGCGTCCTCACCGATCCCGTGCATCGGGATGACGTCGGAGGTCAGATACGTCGAGCCGAGCGGCGGGCCGTAGGTGGCGGCCACCGGCGGCTTGGGATCCGATGCGACCTGCTCGCCCGGCCCCGTGCGTGTTCGTGCGCAGGAAGCCATCGGTCAGGGATGCCTTGATCGTGCCGCCGGCGCAGCTCAGGCTCGGGTCGTAGTTCGTCTGGAAGCTCGCGGTGGTTGCGCCGGTGACCTCGGGCGTGAGGGCGACGGCGATCGGCATCGACTGCCCGCCGCACACGTAGTAGAGGTCGAGGCGCAGGTTCTCCGGCGTCTGCGTCGCTGGCGGTGACGTTGATCGTCTCGCCGTCGACGATGAGCCAGACGTCGTCGTCGCCACCCTGGGTGCGCACGAAGGCCGTCACGCCCGGGGCGCCGCTCGGGCTCGAGTCGATCGAACCCGGTCGTGATGATCTCGTCGCCGGTGCCGTCGGGCTGAATCTGATGGAGCTCGTCATCGGTCGCGTACAGGATGCTGCCCGATCGCCAGGCCGGGTCGAAGCCGTCCACCACGAACTCGGTCGTTCCGAGCGGCGTGGTCGGGTTGAGGAGGTGAATCTCATCGCCGAAGCCGGCGCTCTGGACCTGGAAGCACTCGGAGAACTCCGAGGTCGTGCCCGTGGTGTCGGACGTGGTCGCCGTCAGCCACTCGCCCTCGAGGTTCTCGGAGATCGAGAACGAGGCTTCCGCGAACCCGGTGCCGTCCGAGGTGGTGTTCAGCGTCGTGAGATAGCGCTCACCCTCGCCGTTGCCGGACGGATCGCAGCTGCGTGCTGACGAACAGCTGGAACGCGATGATGAGCGCGTCGTCGGCGGTCGTGGTCGTGATGGTGCCGAACGTCTCCTCTCCGTCGCTCTCGGCCTCGATGAGGTCCGGGAAGTTCGTCAGGTCGTTCGCGCCGTCGTCGTCGTCGCCCGGGTCGTTCGGCGTGACGCCGTCGTTCTCGAGATCGATCCCGAGGCCGCCGTTCTCGTAGATCTCGTTCGAGTGGATCGAGTTGAAGTCGGCATCGGTGGCGCCGCTGATGAGCTCGACGCCGTTGCCGCCGTTGAAGGCGATGACGTTGCCGGGACCCGAAATGGTCGTGCCGCTGTGATCGGCGCCGATCTGGTTGACCTGCCCGCCGTTGACGATGCTCACGCCGGCTGCCACCGTTGCCGAGGTCGGTCCGAGCTCGCCGGTCACACCGATGAAGTTGCCCTGGACGGTGTTGCCGTTCGACCCGTCGATCACGACCCCGGCCTGAGTGTTGCCGCCGATCCAGTTCTCGAGGCCGGGCGTCAGATCGGTGTCGCCGCCGATGATCGTGCCCGCTCGAGGTCGCGTCGAGGTAGATGCCGGCGTCACCGTTCGGGATCGCGACGTCCGACGAGAAGTTCAGGCCGATGCGGTTGCCGACGATCTCGTTCCCGCTCGACGTGCCGTTCACGATGATGCCCGGACCCGAGTTGCCGCTGATGATGCTGCCGCCAAGCCTTGTACCCGATGATCTGGCCGTCCGCATCGGTCGACGCACCACGCCGACCGCATTCGGGATCGCTGCCGTGCCGGATCGTTCGTGCCGATGTAGTTCACGTTCACGGTGCTCACGGATGCCCGAGCCCGGCGTGTTCGTGGATGAAGCACGCCGTAGCCGGAGTTGCCGCTGATGACGTTCGGTATCGACCGTCCCACCGAGCGTCGCCGAGGCGCCGTCGATGGTCACGCCGTTGCCGGTGTTCGAGATAGCGCCCGTGCCGGCAGCATTCGTACCGATGAGGTTGCCGTCGACCTGGCCTCGGCACCGTTCATGGAAACGTGATGCCGTTGCCGAAGTTGCCGCTGATCTGGTTCCCCATGCCGGGGACGGTTCCGCCGATGCCCACGCATCGACGCCGTCGACCTCGATGCCGCCGAGCGTTGCCGACGGCAGACGTGCCCGGCGGCATTGGTCCCGATCCGGTTTGCCTGGATGCTGAGCGTCCCCTGAACGGACCCCGATGCCAGGTCCGCCGTTGCCGCTGATGACGTTGCCGTCCGCCGGGCGTATCGCTGCCGATGCGCTGGTTCGTTCCGCCCGTGACGATGATCCCGGCGCCGCCGTTCGCCAGCTCGGTGCCACCGGCGGCATCGGTCCCGATCCGGTTGCCGTGCACGAAGTTGTCGGTGCCATCGAGGTCGATCCCAGAGTCGTCGTTCCCGCTGATGAGGTTGCCTCGGATCTCGGTGTGATCGGAAGTCGAGTCGACGAGCAGGCCATTCTCGTTCGGCGCTGCCGTGATGCCGTCGCTCGTGCCCACATAGTTGTCGAGGATGTGGTCGCTGCTGCCGAGGACGGCGATTCCGTACGCGCCGAAGTTGACGACCGCCAGGCCCTGGATCGTCGATCCGCCCGCCGCAGGAGCGCCACCGAGGACGAGGCCGGTGAAGGCCTGGCTTGGACCGTCAACGACGACCAGCGGCGTTCGCGACGTAGCCGGGCTGCCTCGTCCCATCGATCGTCACCGCCTCGGTGATCGTCGGCAGCTGCGAGCAGGACATCGATCGTTTGTGCCCCGCCTCCGCCGATATCGAAGCTGATCGTGTCGAAGCCGGCATCGCGTGTTCGCGCGATTGATCGCCTCCCGGAGCGAGCAGTGGGTCGTGTTGCAGCTTCCGTCGTCCGTGTCGTCGGTCGCGTTGACGGTGAAGGTTGGAGTCTCCGCGAGGTGACGGTGAAGCAGGCGCTGAACTCGGAGGTGCTGTTACTCACGCCTTCCGTGGCCGTCACGGTGATATTCTGGCCGGCGCTCACGCCGCCGAGTCCCGACACGCTGAAGGATCCGTTGCCAGCCGGCGTCCGTCGTGAGGAACTGCTCCGCCAGGAAGCCGTCGCTCCCTCGCCGTTGCCGCTGATGTCGCACGATCGACTGACGTAGAGACTCGATCGTCATCGGAGCGTCTGCGAGGGTGTTGATCGTCCCGTTCACGATCGTGCTCACGCCGTCTGTTTCAGCCAGGGTGATCGACCGGGAAGTTCTGCAGGTCATTCGCCCCCGTATCGGCGTCGAGTGTGTCGTTCGGCGTCACGCCGTCAGGCGCGAGATCGATGCCCGAGGCCGCCGTTGTCGTGGATCGAGTTGGCGCGAATCGTCGTCCCGGTGCCATCCCCGACGAGGACGCCGTCGCTCGTCGTTGTAGGCGATCGTGTTCGCGCCATTCCCACCGGTGCTGCCGATCCGGCTGGCGTCGGCACCGCCTTCAATGTCGATGCCGTTGGTGCTGTTTCCAACGGCAGGCCGGTGGCCCCGACGCCGATCAGGTTGCCGTAGACCAGCGTGCTGACGCCTGGCTGCCCCTGATCCGGATGCCGTTCGCGCCATGGATCGCGGTGCCGTTGCCGCTGATCACGTTCCGGCGCCCGCGGCGGTTCCGCCGATCATCGTGCCTGCGGCATCGCATGATCTCGATGCCCGCCCCCGATGTTGCCGAGGTCTGACGTGCCGGTGACGTCGGTTCCGATGTAGTTGCCCTGGATCGTGTTCGCGTCCGCGCCGCCGACGATGACGATGCCGAAGATGTTGGCGGAGATGACGTTTCGTTCCGCGGCATCAGTTGCCGCCGACGAGGGTGCCCTGGGCTGATGGCGTCGAGGAAGATGCCGTAGGCGGTATTCCCGAGCGCGCCGGTCCCCGCGGCATCGGTGCCGATGAGGTTGCCGCCGATGACCGTGCTCGACGACCGGATCGGTGTCGTCCCGCCTTGCACGCTGATCCCGTGCTGGCCGTTGCCGGAGATGACGTTGCCGGTCCCGACGCCTCCGTTCGCGCCGATCTGGGTGCCACTCGCCGCCGTTGACCTTCACGCCCTGCGGCCCGTTCCCGCGGTCCGTCGTGCCGTCGAGCCCGACACCGATGTAGTTGGCTCGATGATCACGTCGTCGGCGAACGACGCGGATTCCGTCGCGCGGGAACGCGTTGATCGCGAGTCCGCGGACGGTCGAGCCGGCGGCCGCCGAGCCCGATCAGGAGGCCATCGGTGTCGGCCAGCCAGTGCCACTGCCGTCGATCTCGATGATCGGCGCGTTCGACCATCCCGGCTGCGTCGTGCCGTCGATGATCACCGGCTCGGTGATCGCGGCAGGGCCGCGTCCGAGCAGGATCGTGTGCGGGCCGGCGGGATCGATGTCGAAGTCGATCTCGTCGGGCGTCGACGTCATGTTGGGCGATGCGTTCGCGGCGTCGATCGCCTCGCGCAGCGAGCAGTGCGCCGCGTCGCACAGTGCCGTCATCGACGTCGTCGCTCGAGTTGACCGTGAAGTGGATGCGGCGCGAACAGACGCGGTCGGCTCGTCGTGGCTCGGGGAGACGAACGAGGCGTAGGTCGCGTCGTCGCCGCTGGCGACCATCGGTCCGCCGAAAGGCGGTGAAGCCGCTGACTACGAACGCGATGCGGTTGACGGCCGGATCGGGCGACCAGGCGGGGTCGTGCGAGGAGTCGTTCTCGGTCAGCGCGACGACATCGGTCCCGTCGGAGTCGATGCGCCAGATGTCGTCATCGGCCTCGAAGGCGAGCTGCGAGCAGTCGGGCGACCAGGTGGGATGCGTGGCGTCGAAGTTCCCGGGGAGGCTGGCGTCGTAGATCAGCGTCGGCGTGCCGAAGGTGGCCGGCGCGCTCGTCGTATTGACCGGGATCGTCCACAGGCCGCCGTCGTCCGGGTCGACATAGGCGAGCCGTGCCGTCGTCGGAGCACCAGGCCGGATCCGATCGAATCGATGTCGTCGCCGTCGCTGAGGGTCGGTCTGCTGCGAGACGTCGTCGACCGGGGCGACGCGAACGGCGATCGAGGGCGTGCCCTCGGTCGGGAAGAACGCGGCCCAGGCGAGCCAGCGGCCGTCGGCGCTCAGGGCGGGCGCGAAGTCGATGTTCTCGGAGTCGTTCGTGAAGTCGGCCGGCCCGCCGCCGCCGGCGGTCACGCTGAGGCTGTTGAGCGACGGTGCCGCGGTCCGGTCGCGCGCGTAGAGGAGGACACTGCCCGACGCGCCGGGCGTTCCGTCGCCAGAGCTCGATGCGGTTCGGCGTCCCTGGGAAGTCGAACGCGCCGGAGAAGAGCGTCAGCGCCGTCCGACCGGTCGGGCCGTCGTCGTCGTGCGAGTGAGCCGAGTCCTCGGTCTGGACCGGAAGGCCGAAGTTGGAGAGGATCGCTCCATTGGCGCTGGCGCGGTAGACGAGCCGATACGGCGACGCCGTGTTCTGGGGCGTCGGCAGCATGTTCGCGCTGAAGAACGACTCGAGGACCTGGGTTCCCGCGGCGGTGCCGTCGGTGACGCCCGAGATCACGAAGCGCGGTCCGGCGGCGACGCCGGCGCCCGAGCCGACCGGCACGGCAGGGGCGGGACACTCGGTGCTCGTCGCTCCGCCGAGGCGGCAGATGAGGTAGGCCCAGTCGAGCTGCTCGAGGAGCGTGTTGTTGTTGTTCGCGGTGCCGATGTACGTCATCGCCGTCCGGTCGTCGACGAGGACGCTTCGCAGCCGGGTGTTGTAGCTGCGGTTCGTCCGCTGCGGATCGGCGTACACGTTCGGCGAGTGGTACTTGCTGAACAGGTCGTCGCGGTCGGCTGTCGGCGAGGGGCCACCGAGGACGAGGCCGAACGTGTGGCCCAGCTCGAGCGCGGCGACGAACCCGCTCTGCGATGGGACGCCCTGGAGCTCCGGCACGGCGCGGATCCAGGCCTCGTTCGAGTTGATCGCGGCCATGCCCTCCGCGCAGCCCTGCGCCGAGCCGTTGCTGATCGCCGCGTCGACGACGCCGAGCACCCGATCGGCCTGGTTCGCGGCCCCGTTGGCCGCGTTCCACGACTGGAGGAACTGGCCGAGGGAGGCCTTGATGGCGTTGAAGTTGCCGTTGGAGCCACCGGTCCCGCAGAAGCGGCCGTCGGTGCCGAGCAGGCCGCGCAGGTCGAGCAAACCGGGCGACACCGAGTACCGCAGCCCGCCGGTCGTCCCGGTCAGCGACCCGACGCCCTCCGGCACGGGATAGATCCGCGACAGCGTGAGCATCGCCGCCTGGAGCGCCGCATCACCTGCAGCGGTGTACTGGCTCGCGAATGGCTGCGAGGCATCGCCCATCGGCACCACGAGGACGCGGAGCGCGTTCGTCAGCTTCTCGACGGTCGCGGTGATCGGTGTCGACGAGCCGGAGCGGGTGGTGAACGTGATGGTCCCTGGCACCGGCGGTCGCGGTGGCGGTCGCCTTCGACTGGTAGGTGATCGTGACCCGGAATGTGGCGGTGAACCGAGCGGTAGTCGTGCTCGGCGCCAGTGCCGAGCCCGGCACGACCCACACCGGATCCGAGGTGGAGTCGACGAGCGGCGCGGACGTCGCGGCGGCGAGCTGGGGGAACGGCGCGGTCGGGCGGGGCGTGGGGTTGGCGATCGGTGACCGCGGCAGCGCGTCCCGGGCGTGACGCTCAGGGAGCCGCCAGTCAGCTCGATGATGTTGGTCGCGGTCGCACACGTGGGTTTCGCGAGGTATGCCCGGACGAGCGTCTCCTTGCCGCGCACGAGGGGCAGGTAGGCGCCGACGCCCTGGTTGACGGTGACGTCACGCAGCTGCGGAACGAGCGCGCACGTCGGAGGGGGCTTCGCCGCCGCCAGGACGCCGGTCCCCGGCATGAATGTGCCGAGGCACAGCAGTACGACGGTTGCGATCGCGGTTGGTCGAGTCATACCGCGACGCGGCCTCGCGCTGGGCGTCACCTTTGCGTTCACGGGACATTCCCCCGGTCCTGCTCGGCCCGCGGGCGGACACTCCCGCGGTAGACCACTGCGCAGCCTAGTACATTGGTACTGCCCGTGGGAACCCCCAGATTGGATATCGCCGCGCCGATGAGTTTGGCGCGGCCCGATTGTCCAAGGGATGGATGCGGCAATATCAGCCGATGGGGAACGACATGACGAACGGCAACCCAACCGCCGACTGGGGCGCGATCCAGGTGCGCGGCGCGCGCGAGAACAACCTGCGCGACATCAGCCTCGACATCCCGAAGCGGAGGCTGACCGTCTTCACCGGCGTGTCCGGGTCGGGGAAGAGCTCGCTCGTGTTCGAGACGATCGCGGCGGAGTCGCGGCGCCTCATCAACGAGACGTACACCGCCTTCCTCCAGGGCTTCATGGGCAGCCCGGCGCGGCCGGACGTCGACTCGCTCGAGAACCTGACGGCGGCGATCATCGTGGACCAGGAGCGGATGGGCGCCAATGCGCGCTCGACGGTCGGCACCGCGACCGATACCTACGACATGCTGCGCGTCATCTTCAGCCGGCTCGGCCAGCCGCACATCGGTCCGTCGAGCGCGTTCAGCTTCAACGTTCCGGCCGGGACGATCAGCGGCGAGATCACGCTCGAGACGCGGCCGCTCCGAGACCGAGTCACGCGACATCACGATCACCGGCGGCATGTGCGCCGAGTGCGAGGGGCTGGGGCGCGTCTCGACCGTCGACATCGACGCGCTCGTCGACCGCGACAAGTCGCCTCAACGAGGGCGCCATCACCTTCCCGAACTTCCAGGTCGGCGTCGTGGTATCACCGGATCTTCGTCGACTCCGGCTTCTTCGACCACGACAAGCCGTTGCGCGACTTCACCGATGCCGAGTGGCAGCGCCTCCTCTACGGCCCGGAGGCGAAGGTCAAGACCGAGCTCGTCACCCTCACCTACGAGGGGCTCGTCGACAAGATCCGCAGCAGGTACCTCGTCAAGGACGCCGACTCGCTCCAGCCGAGCCTTCGCGCCGCCGTCGAGCGCATCGCGACCTTCAAGGCCTGCCCGTCCTGCGACGGCACCCGGCTGAACGCGGCGGCGCGCTCGTCGCTGATCGACGGGCGGAACATCGCCGATTGCGCCGCCATGCAGATCAGCGACCTCGCCATCTTCCTGCGCGGCATCGAGGATCCGGGGGTCGGCGCCGATCGTCGACGCGTTGCGCGAGACGCTCGACTCGATGGTCCATATCGGCCTCGGCTACCTGAGCCTCGATCGCGAGTCGTCCACCCTCTCCGGTGGCGAGGCGCAGCGCACGAAGATGGTCCGCCACCTCGGCTCCAGCCTGACCGATGTGACCTACGTCTTCGACGAGCCGACCATCGGCCTCCACGCCCACGACGTGCAGCAGATGAACGGGCTGCTCCAGCGGCTGCGCGACAAGGGCAACACCGTCCTGGTGGTCGAGCACGAGCCGGAGGTGATCCGGATCGCCGATCACGTCGTCGACATGGGCCCCGGCGCCGGCTCCCACGGCGGCGAGATCGTCTACGAGGGCCCGTTCGGCGGGCTGGGCGCGTCCGGGACGCTCACCGGGCAGCACCTCGAGGAGCAGCAGGAGCTGAAGGCGTCGGTGCGGACGCCGACGCGGCTCGATCCCGATCCGCAACGCGCGGCTGCACAACCTCCAGGACGTCTCGGTCGACGTGCCGACCGGCGTGCTGGTCGCCGTCACCGGCGTCGCCGGCTCCGGCAAGAGCTCGCTCATCCACGGCTGCCTGCCACGGACGGATCCATCGGTCACGGTCATCGACCAGTCCGCCATCCGCGGCTCGCGCCGATCGAACCCGGCCACCTACACCGGCATCCTGGACCCGATCCGCAAGGCGTTCGCATCGGCCAATGGGGTGAAGCCGGCGCTGTTCAGCGCCAACTCGGAGGGCGCCTGCCCGGACTGCAAGGGCCTCGGCCTGATCTACACCGATCTCGCCTTCATGGCCGGCGTCGTCAGCGTCTGCGAGGTGTGCGAGGGCCGCCGCTTCACCGATGAGGTCCTCGGCTACCAGCTGCGCGGCCGGAACATCTCCGAGGTCCTGGCGATGTCGGTCGAGGAGGCGCAGGCGTTCTTCACCGAGAAGCCGGTGCGGGTCATGCTCGACCGCCTGGCCGATGTCGGCCTGGGCTACATCTCGCTCGGCCAGATGCTCAACACGCTGTCGGGCGGGGAGCGGCAGCGGCTGAAGCTGGCGATCGAGATGTGCGGTGACGCGGAGGTCTACGTCCTCGACGAGCCGACCTCCGGCCTCCACATGCACGACGTCGACAACCTCGATCGGCCTGCTCGACCGGCTGGTCGACAGCGGCAAGACCGTGATCGTGATCGAGCACAACCTCGACGTGGTCGCCCGGGCGGACTGGGTCATCGACCTGGGGCCGGGCGCCGGCCACGAGGGTGGCAAGGTCATCTTCGAGGGTCCACCGGCGGAGCTGGCCCAGGCCGAGGTCACGCTGACCGGGGAGCACCTCCGGCGCCGCCTGGAGGTTGGGGCGGTCGCGTAGCGCCTTGTTGCCCGCGAGCGCAACTAACGGCCAGGAAGGACCCGAATCGGCCTCGAACCTGGCCGATTGTTGTCGCGGCGTGCAAAGCGCGGCCACGTATCAGCCGCCAGGGCGCCCAAGTTGGTCGTTAGTTGCGGTGGGCGACAACCCGCCACGTCGCGGGCGCGTGGCGCTACTGCCTCAGTCGTCCCGGCCGCTCAACCGCCCAGGGTTTCGAGTCCGGCGTCCGTCTCGTACGCTCGGCCGCAGCCACCGCGGGATGCTGGCCTCGCCTGGCAGAGGACCAGCCGGCTCATCGCCCTCGCTGAGCAGGTTCGGGTTCACCGGTGGGATCAGCTCGCGCATCGGCGGCAGGGGGGTAACGCGCATCTCGGGTGATGCCGGTGCCGCCCCACCCGCATGTGCCAACGTCATCCGGACCGGGCGCTCGTCGGTGTCCCTTCGGCGACGGACGAGGAATAGGAAGAAGGCCAGCCCGGCAGCAGTGGCCGTGCAGTAGGCGATCAGCGTACCGAGCGGCACCTCGAAGCCCGTCGAGGCGGATCCCAACGACGCCTGCGACCCTGACCAGAACCCTCGATTCGCCTCGAGCGGTCCGAGCAGGTTCGGCTGCGGCGCGCTTGACTCCGTCGGCAACGCAGCGGCCGCCGTCGGCGAGGCCGTCGGGCTGGCGGTTGCCGTCGGCGTGGCTGTCGGGGTTGCCTTCGGGCTTGGCGAGGGGGTCGCGGGCGGTGGAGGAGGGGGAACGGGAGCGGGAGCGGGGACGACGGGAGGTGGGACCGGCGCCGGCTGCTGCGGGACGGGGGTCGGGACGGGGGCCGCAGTGGGACGTGGAGTGGGACGGGGAGTGGGACGTGGAGTTGGACGAGGAGTTGGCGCAGCGGTCGGCGCGCTGATGATGACCGCCGCCGGGCTGACCGCCGTAAAGCCCGCCGTCTTCTCGCCGTTGCCGTTGCCGCTCGTCGCGGAGAACAGGTACGGGTGCGAGCCGGCGCCGAGCGTCAAGGTCCTCGAATAGGAGACGCCTGCGCCGTAGTTCGTGCCCGAACCCGTCATCGGGAACGTGCCGGCACCCGCAACGGCAACCGTCACCGCACTCGGCGTGCAGCCGGCGCTATCGGCGTAGACGACCGTGAAGGTGATCGTCGTGGTCGTGGTCCCCGAGCCGGGAGTCGCACGGCCATTCGAGAGCGTGATGTCGTGCGACGCGCCATTGCAGCTGGCAGCCTGAACCGGCGACCCTGCGGGCAGCAGCACGGCGACGGTCGCAGAAAGTGCGAAGAGCAGTCGTTTCATGGGTGGTCTCCAGCGCACCGTACCGCCGCCCTCATCCCGGCCCGATGGCGCGGAAGTCCTACCGCCTGGCAGGACCTCTCGCGCCTATCGAGCGGTAGGACCGGCACCTACGCTGCAGGCGTTCCGACGGCGCTCATCTGGACCGCCGTCCAGGTCCGGTTGAAGGGAAACGGCGAGGTGATGGCCAAGGTGCCTGATCGGCCTGATCCCGCGAAGCGCCAGGAAGCTGCCCTCGGCCAACTCCGTGGATCCGTGCTGTGGGGAATGGGTCTCTTCTTCGCCATGACCATGGCGGTCGTTGCCGTGGCCGTTTCAATCGGCGCGAGCGATGAAACGCTCCCGCTTCGCCTCGGCCTGGTGGCCGTGATCCTCCCGGTGGGGATGGCTGCGGTGACCCGGCGCATCCTCGGGCCGACGGCAGCGCTCCAGCGGCACTCCGACCAGCTGCGCAACCTCTACTCCCAGGCGCGGCTGGACGCGCTTCTCGATCCGATCAGCGGTCTCGGGAATCACCGCGCGTTCCAGGAGGAGCTCCACCGACAGATCGAGGATGCTGGGCGCAACGGGCATCCCGTGGCGCTCGCCATCATGGACCTCGACGACCTCAAGCGCGTGAACGACGAGCACGGCCACGCCGGCGGCGATCAACTCCTGGCATCCATGGGACGGCTGCTGGTGGGCGCCAGCCGCGCCACGGACCGGGCATTTCGGATCGGCGGCGACGAGTTCGCTCTGATCCTTCCCCACGCCGATGCCGACGACGCTCACGCGGTGATACGGCGCGTGCTCTCATCGGCGCTCTCCGCGGAAGCGACCATCGGCCGCTCATTCTCCTTCTCGGCCGGGGTCTCCGCCTTTCCCTCGCCGAGCCAGGACGGAGGACGCCTCCTCCGCAACGCCGATGCAGCGCTCTATTGGGCGAAGCGTCACGGCCGCACCGATGTCCAGGTCTTCGATCCGGAGCGCCACGGCGTGTCGGATGACACTCGCTCGACGCCGGAGCTCGCCCAGGCCATCGACCAGGTGACCGGTCAGCGCGCGCTGGTGCCGGTCTTCCAGCCGATCTTCGATCTCACCACCGGCCAGCCGATCGGCTTCGAGGGCCTGGTCAGACCGGGTGAGGGCGCCGACTTCCGGGATGCGACGGCCCTCTTCACCGCCGCGGAGGTCGCCGATCGCACCGTCGAGCTCGACATCCTCGCGATCGGCATCATCGCCGCGGCGGTCGGCACCGGGCTGGGCGACGCCTACCTGAGCGTGAATCTCTCACCGCGGTCGCTGGAGGCCGATCAGTTCCGCGTGAGCGAGCTCATCGCGGTCCTCGGTCGCAACGGCCTGGCGCCCGATCGGGTCGTCCTCGAGCTGACCGAGCGCGAGGCGATCGAGGACATGGAGCGGCTTCGCGAAAACCTCGACGCCTGCCGCACGGCGGGATTCCGGATCGCGGCGGACGACGTCGGCGCCGGAAACGCCGGGCTGCGCCTGCTCAGCGAGATCGACTTCGACATCGTGAAGATCGACCTGTCGCTCGTGCAGGGCGGCGTGCTGCGCGACTCGGCGCTCGCGGTGCTGACCGCCATCCAGGACATCGCGGCGCGTGCCGATGCCACGGTCATCGCCGAGGGGATCGAGACCGTCGACCAGCTCGACGTGATCAAGGAGGTCGGCATCACGCATGGGCAGGGCTACCTGCTGGCCAACCCGGCGCCTCAGCTCCAGTCCGAAACGATCGGCATCGACACCCTGGTCGACAGCCACCGGGCGCGTCGCCTCTCGCTGCTCGGCAGCTGGGGCTCGACCGTCGGCGGCTGACCCCGCGGCTCAGTTCACGCTCAGCACCAAGGGTTCCCGACTGGCCGTCGAAGCCGCCGCCTGCACGAAGTACGTCACGCGGGCGTCGCTCGCGATCGTGATGCGAGCCCGGAGCGGAGCGGGCGCAAAGGCGTTGACCCGTGCCTCACCGCCACGGATACTCGCCACGGCCACACGGAGACGACGTTTGAACTGCCCGGCCTGCGGGACCGAGAACGAGCAAGGCAGAAAGTTCTGCGGGGAGTGCGGAACGCTCCTGGCCGCCGCATGTCCCGCCTGCGGGGCGACGAACGCGCCCGGCGTGAAGTTCTGCGGGCAGTGCGGATCTGACCTGCGCGCCGGCGCGCCGGCAAGTGCCACCGAGGCCGCTGAAGCACCGACCGCCGAGCGACGCCTCGTGTCGATCCTCTTCGCGGACCTCGTCGGGTTCACGACGCTGTCGGAGTCGCGCGACGCCGAGGCGGTGCGTGAGCTGCTCAACCGGTACTTCGAGGCGTCCACGCAGATCATCGGCTCCTATGGCGGGACCGTGGAGAAGTTCATCGGCGACGCCGTCATGGCGGTGTGGGGCGCGCCGACGGCGTTCGAGGACGATGCCGAGCGTGCGGTTCGGAGCGGGCTCGACCTGGTGGCCGCCGTCCAGGCGATCGGCACGGAGATCGGCGCGGACCTGATGCTGCGGGCCGGCGTGCTCACCGGCGAGGCCGCCGTCACGCTCGGCGCCGCGAACCAGGGCATGGTGGCCGGCGACCTGGTCAATACCGCGTCGCGCCTCCAATCGGTTGCGCCGCCGGGAACGGTGCTGGTGGGTGAGTCGACGATGCAGGCCGCCTCGGGAGCCATCGCGTTCGAGCCCGCGGGGGAGCAGCTCCTGAAGGGCAAGGCGGCGCCGGTCCCCGCCTTCCGTGCCCTCCGCGTGGTTGCCCGGCGAGGCGGCGCCGGCCGCAACGAGCAGCTCGAGGCGCCGTTCGTCGGGCGCGGGCCGGAGCTGCGGATGCTCAAGGACTTCCACGTCGCGACGGGCGCCGAGCGCCGTCCACGGCTGGTCTCGATCGTCGGCCAGGGCGGCATCGGCAAGAGCCGCCTGGTCTGGGAGTTCCAGAAGTACATGGACGGCGTGACCGAGGTCGTCTACTGGCACCAGGGCCGATCTCCGGCCTACGGCGAGGGAATCAGCTTCTGGGCGCTGGCGGAGATGGTCCGGGGCCGGGCGGCCATCACCGAGGCGGACGATCCGGCCGCAGCGCGGACGAAGCTGGCAGCGATGCTCGACGAGTGGGTCACCGACGACACGGAGCGCCGCTGGATGGAGCCGCGCCTCCTCCAGCTGCTGGGCCTCGAGGCGACCGACGCCGATGAGCGACCGGACCGCGAGTCGCTCTTTGCGGCCTGGCGCGTCTTCTTCGAGCGCGTTGCCGACCGGGGCGTCGTGGTCCTCGTCTTCGAGGACCTGCAATGGGCCGATGACGGCCTGCTCGACTTCATCGATCACATCCTCGAATGGTCGCGCGATCGACCGATCTACCTCATCAGCCTCGCACGTCCCGAGCTCCTCGACCGACGCTCGGATTGGGGCGCCGGACGCCGCAACTTCACCTCGCTGGTGCTCGAGCCGCTGGAGCCCGACCAGATGCGCGAGCTCCTGGCCGGGCTCGTTCCCGGCCTGCCGGCCCAGGTGCTCGAGCGCGTCCTGGAACGGGCGGAGGGGATCCCGCTGTACGCGGTCGAGACCGTTCGCATGCTGCTGAGCGAAGGGCTCGTGGCGCTGGAGGGTGGCGTCTACCGGCCGACGGGCGATCTCTCCGAGCTGTCGGTGCCCGCCTCCCTGCACGCCCTGATCGCCTCCCGACTGGACGGGCTCGATCCGGCGGACCGCTCGCTCCTGCAGGCGGCATCGGTCATCGGCAAGACCTTCACCGTCGATGGGCTCTCGGCGGTCAGCGGCCAGGCGCCCGAGGAAGTCGCCACGCAGCTGCGCGGGCTGGTGCGACGGGAGATGCTCACGCTCGACGCGGACCCGCGTTCGCCCGAGCAGGGCCAGTACGGCTTCGTGCAGGGACTCATCCGCGAGGTGGCGTACGGCACGCTCGCGAAGCGTGACCGGCGCCGGCTGCACGTCGCCGCGGCTCGCTACTTCGAGGCTCTCGACGACGAGGGCATCGCCGGGGCGCTGGCCGAGCATTACGTCGCCGCCTACAAGGCGCAACCCGACGGGCCGGAAGGAGAGGCGGTCGCGGCACAGGCGCGCGTCGCGCTGCGCGGCGCGGCTGAGCGGGCGCGGTCGCTCGGCTCGTTCGTCCAGGCCACCCGATTCCTGGAACAGGCGCTGGAGGTGACGACTGACCCTCGCGAGCAGGCGCAGCTCCATGCGGCCGCCGGAGACGCTGGTCTCTATGCGGGGTATGTCGAGGAGCCAATCGCGCACACGGCCACGGCGCTCGAGCTGTTCCGCGACGTGGGCGATCGGTCGGAGGTGATGGACGCGATCGTCGGGCATGCGCTGGCGCTCACCGCCGAAGGCCGCATTGCCGACGCCGCCAACCTCCTGGAGCCCGCCCGGGCCGAGTACGGCGACCTCGCCGAGACGCGCGAGTACGTCAAGCTGAGCGCCGAGCTTGCGCGCTGCTACCTGCTGCTGAGCCGTGCCGACGACGCCGTGCGCGCCGTCGATGCCATCCTCCCCACCGCCGAGCGCCTCGAGCTCACCCGCGAAACCCTCGAGCTCGTGGTCACCCGCGGGCCGGGCCTGGCGAGCATCGGGCGTCTGCGTGAGGGGATCGTCACCCTGATCGGCGCGGTGTCTGCGGCATCGGCCTATGGGTTGTACGACGTCGAGCTTCGTGCGCGCGTCAACCTCAGCTATGCGGCCGCCGCCGAGGACCCGCAGCTTGCCTCCAGGACAGCCCGCGACGGGCTCGACCTCGTGCGCAAGATCGGCATGCGCGGGTACGCCTATTACATGATCGGCAACGCGGCCGAGCTCGCCATGCGCATGGGGGACTGGGACTGGGCGATTGCCGAGCTCGAGGAGGCCATGGCAACGAGCGACTACGACAACGCCGCTCGAATGCGACACGCCGAGATCCTGGGTCTGCGGGGCGAGGATGTCGAGTCCGAACTCCAGCTCCTCACCGAGCTCGTGGAGAAGATGACCGAGCTGCAGGCGCAGGCCTCCGTGATGGAGGTGCGCGCTCTCGTCGCGCTGGCTCGAGGAGAACTCACGATAGCCCTTGATCTAGCGCGACGCGCGTATCAGCTCAACCTCGCCCCGGACGCCACGGCACCGCAGACGGCAATTCGTGCCGCATCGTGGCTGGGCGACGCGGCTTCTGTCGCGGAATCGCTCGCGGTCCTCGAAGGGAATCCCGGTCGGGTCACCGCGGCGATCCGACGAGAGGGCCAGGCCGCGCTGGCCGCACTCGAGGGTCGCCGGGGCGACGCCCTCGCTGAGTTCCTCGACACCATCCGCCGCTGGCGAGAGCTCGGGCTTGAGTTCGAGGCTGCCGTGTGCGGCCTCAGCCTCGTGACCATGCTGGGTCCATCGGACCCGGAGGCGCGTGCCGCCGCCGCCGATGCCGGGGCGGTGTTCGAGCGCCTCGGAGCCCAGCCCATGCTGAAGCTGCTCGAGGCAGCCATGCGCGCAGAGCCGGCTCGCACTGATCCCCATCCCGGATCGGCCCGCGTGGAAGAGGCGAGGGTGAAGGCGGCCGAGTAGCCGGATCGGGCTCGCGGCGCTCAGGGAGCGGCGTTCCCCAGGAACATGACGCGCGTGACGTCCACCAGCGTGCCGTCGCGCACGTGGGCGATGAAGCGCTCTCCCCCGAGGGGGCCGAACTGCGGATCCATGGCGGGCGGCGGCATCTCGACGCTCGCGGCGACGGCGGAATCGGCGCATCCGGCACGCCCGCAGAGGCGAACCTGGCCTTCGGCGGGATCGACGATGAGCGCCCCTTCCAGCAGGATCCAATCATCGGGCGCCGCCTCGACCGCCGCGGTCGGCGAGTCCCAGACCTCCCAGCCATCGAACGTGTGGAAGACAACCGGGTCCTCCGCCGGCAGGCACCAGGTGCGCTCGTGCCCCGGTGGACCGAACACCCGCGCGTCGCGCGGCGGGGCCGGCCTGGGCTCCCCGAGGAACACGCGGCTGCCCTGGACGTTGACCTCCCACGATGCGAGCCCGGCCGGCGCAGGCCCGTCGATCCTGACGCCGTACTCCTCCCACCGCGACCCGTGGCTCACGTCCTCGAGACCTCGCGCGGTGGGGCACCACCAGAGCATCTTTCCCAGGTTGAACGGCACGTGGGTGTCGAAGCCGGACAGCACGTCGACCGTGCCATCCTGGTGGCCGATCACCCACACGGGCGTCCCATCGGCGAGGTAGTCGGCGCGCGCCTGCCCGGCTGGCGGCCGCGCGAGGCTGAACCCTCCGGGGTCCGGTGCGGGCTCCCGCAGGAGGTTTGTGCCGACCACCACGATGCCGATTACGACGACCAGGCCGATGAGCAGGCCGGCACCGATTGACAGACGCTTCATCTCGGGACCTCCGTCGCCTGAGTCTAGGCTGCCGTCGTCACTTCGGGCTGACGCGCTTGCTGCGGGTGGGATGATCCGCGGGTGCCCGAACCGAGCAGCACGCCTGCGCACGAGCCGCGCCGAGCGACGATCACGCGGGGCTTTCTCTTCGCCGACCTTCGCGGCTACACGGCCTTTGTCGAACGCAATGGCGCCCACCGAGCTGCCGCCATGCTCGACCGGTATCGGGTTCTCGTCCGAAGCGCTGTCGCCGACTTTGATGGCGCCGAGATCCGCACGGAGGGGGACAGCTTCTACGTCGTGTTCGATGGGGCGAGCGCGGCCATCGAATGCGGCCTCGCGATCGTGGCCGCTGCGGTGGAAGTGTCCGCCGCCGATCCCACCCTCCCCATCGACGTCGGCGTCGGCATCCACGCGGGAGAGACGGTCGAAACCACGGAGGGCTTCGTCGGGTCGGCCGTGAACACGGCGGCGCGGATCTGCGCGCAGGCAGGGCCGAATGAGGTGTGGGTGTCGGGCACGGTCCGGGCACTGACCGGCGGCGTCGTCGACGCCAGCTTCGTCCCCGTCGGACGCCGGCGCCTCAAGGGCCTGAGCGAGTCGATCCAGCTCTTCCGAGTTGCCGGTCCGGGTGCAGCTGCCGCGGCGACGCGGCCGAGGTTCGCCGTCCCCCTGATCGCCGCAGCCGGGCTGGTCGCTGTCGTGGCCCTGGCAATCCTCGTGGTGCGCCCCTGGATCGGGGCGACGGTAGGCGGGGCGGGCCCATCGACCGAACCATCGGCGTCAGCGAGCCTCGTCGCCTCGGCTGTCGCCAGCGCATCGGGACAGGGTTTTCCGTCGGGTGACGAAGCGGCACTCGTAGCGCTGATCCCAGAGGCAGACCGCGACCGATGCGCTGAGGCGTCACCCGAGGACACGCCGGAGCTCCGGGAGGTCACCATCGCGGGCGTGCCAGCGCGCACCTATGTCAACAAGAGGCTCGTGGCCGTCACGGCGGGTATCGAGTGCGCGCTCGGCGGCATCACGGCCCCGGATACGGTCTTGTATTGGCAGCTGCGCGACGGGAGCGAGGCCGTTCAGTGGATCGCGCAACAGGCCGGCGCCATCGACGCGCCTAGCGGCACGTGCGCGACGGCCACGCCAGCCGTCGAGGAGTGGGAGTTCGGGGACGGCGCCGGGAGTCTGCTCTGCTACACGAGCGAGACGGGGGACGCGATCCTGGTGTGGAACTACGACGGCGGCACTCTGATGGGCAGGGCCAGTCCGCGATGACCAGGACATGGCGGCGCTGCTTCGCTGGTGGTCGGACGAGGCGCGCTTCGCCGCTCCCTAGGCTGCGGATCCGCGCGACGAGCTGCAGGATCTCCTCGCCGTACATGGCGACCTTGCGCTGACCGATGCCGGGCACGCCCGAGCAGCTGCGTCTCGTCGGCCGGCCTCCGGGCGGCGATGGCGGCGAGGGTCTTGTTGTCGGCCACGACGTACGCGGGGACGCCGTCGGCCCTGGCGCGCTCGCGTCGCCAGTCGATCAGGCGCGCGAGGAGCGGCTCGTCCGCCTCGCGTGAGCTCGGCGATCGCGATCGGAACGGCAGCGCGCGTGCGAGCGCGGCCGAGCCACGGCGTTCGGCCGCAGCTCGGCGATGAACCGTGAAGGGCGCGCCCGAACCGCGGATCCCTTCGCGCCGACCCGGCTCGCCGCCCACGACAGGACGAGGTGCCGGCGGGCGCGCGTGATCCCGACGTAGAGCAGCCGACGCTCCTCGGCCAGCGCGGCCGGATCGGACGCCGACTGCCGGATCGGCAGGGTGCCCTCCTCGAGCATCGGCAGGAAGACGGCGTCCCACTCGAGGCCCTTGGCACGATGCAAGGTGGACAGGGTGACGCCCTCGCCGGCAGCATCGGCCTCGGCGGCGTCGCGTCGCGCCAGCTCGGCGAGGAAGTCGGCCACGGTCGCGTCGGGCTGATCCTGCCTCGAGCGATCGGGCCATCGCCAGCAGCGTGCCCGAGCGCCGCGTGCCGGTCGCGCGCCTCGGCGCCCGGACCGGCGGGGGCGCCTCGTCGAAGCCGAGCTCGGTGCGCCATCGGGTCGCGACGATGCGCGAGAGGCGCCCGGTCGCATCGGCTTGAGCGCCGAGCGGGCGGCGCGCACGTCCGGGCGGGCGAAGAAGCGGACGCCGCGCACGGTGAACGGGATGCCGGCGCCGGTGAGCGCCGCCTCGAGCGGCACGAGCTGCGCGTTCGTTCGCACCAGGATCGCGATCTCGGTCGCCGTCACGCCATCGGCCGGCAACGCCGCGGATCGCCGCCACGATCGCCGCCAGCTCGGCGTCCGCATCGGCGTGGGCCACCAGCTCGGGCCGGGGTCCATCGGCACCCACGGCGCGGAGCTCTCGGCCGGGAATCAGCCGGTTGGCGAGCTCGATGACCTGCGGCGTGCTGCGGTAGTTCTGGCTGAGGCGCACGACGCGCGTATCGGCGTATCGGTCAGCGAAGGTCGTGAGGTGGTCGCTGCTGGCGCCGGTGAAGCTGTAGATCGTCTGGTCCGGGTCGCCGACGACGCACAGGTCGCGCCGATCGCCGAGCCACAGCCGCAGCAGGTCCTCCTGGAGCCGGTTCGTGTCCTGGTACTCGTCCACGCTGAACCACGCGTAGCGCTTGCGCACCATGCCGATCGCGTCCTCGTCGCTCTCGTACAGCTCGACGGCCAGCGTCAGCATGTCCTCGAAGTCGATGCGGTTGCTCCGCGCCTTGGCGGCCTCGTAGCGGCGCCACAGGTTGGTGAAGACGTCCTTCGGGACGGGCGGCTCGCGCTCCGGCGCGTAGCTCTCCGGGCGCTGGCGGCGAACCTTGGCCCACTCGATCTCATCGGCGAGGTCCTTCGCCGGCGTGAACTTGTAGCCACCCGGCAGCTGTCGCGCGAGGGGAATCAGGATCGCCAGCTTGGAGTCCAGGACCTCGGGCAGGTCCTGGTCGTGGACGAGCGGCCAGTAGTAGGCCAGCTGGCGCCTGGCGGCCGCATGAAAGGTCGATGCCTGCACCTGCGGCAGGCCGAGCGCGTTGAGGCGGTGAGCGCATCTCGGTGGCGGCCTTCTCGGTGAACGTCACGATCAGCGCCCGCTTCGGGTCGAGAGCGCCCGTCGCGACAGCGTATGCGGTTCGGTGGCTGATGACGCGTGTCTTGCCGGTCCCGGCGCCGGCCAGGATCACGACAGGGCCCGTCGTCGCCTGGGCCGCCTCGCGTTGTTCGTCGTTCAGGGAGGCCAGGATGGCGTCGGGATCCATTGGCTGGATGGTAGCGGCCACGGCTTACCGGGTGGTTATGACTCGTCTGGCGCCGGGAACAGGACGCCGAGCTCCGCCTGGTGACGCGGAATCGAACCGAAGGTCGTGACCATGAGGCCGACGAGCACGAGCACCCCGCCCCCGAGGCCGATCCAGACGGCCAGCTCGCCCGAGGCGCCGATGATCAATCCGAGCACCGCCGCGAGCACCCCACCGACCATGCACACGATGAGGCCGATCATCCCGCCCGAGGTCGTCAGGCCGTAGAGGACGAAGGCGAGGCCCCCGCTCGGCGGGCTGCCGTATGTGAGGAGCACCGACGCAACGTCATCGTGCGTGGGAGTCGTGAAGTAGCGCTCCGTGACCGGAGCGATCTGGGTGTAGGCGTGGCGGATGCGCGCCATGCCGTGGGCGGCGCGCAGGTCGTCCACGTTCGCGCCGTTGATGCGCCCAACGTCGCAAGGCCGATGACGAGGTCGAACGCGAGCACGACGGCCGCGATCGTCAGGAACTGGGTGCCGAAGCTCATGCCCTGCGCCAGGAGCGCGAGTGCCACGAAGGACATCGACAGGAACGTGAGGAACATCCCGCCGCGAATGAAGGCCTCGTTGTAGGCGAGACCGCGGCTGGAGAGCAGGCTCCAGTGCTCGGTGCTCAAGATCGTGATCGCGCGCGGGTCGTCCAGCGACGTGATCGGCGTGACGGGGACGCTGCTGATGGGTTGCTCGGTCGACATCGGCCTCTCCTTGCGTGCTCGTGTCCTGAGAGGCCGATTGTGCAACGCCTAGGCGACCACCGCGAGATCGGCCTTGGCATCGGCTATTCCGGGGGTCGCAACCTGGTTCCGGCCCGCGGCCTTCGCCTGGTAGAGCGCGGCGTCTGCGATGCGCAGGAGCGCCGCGCGCTCGGTGGCATGCTCGGGCGCCGCGGCGACGCCGATCGATACCGTGATCCTCTCCGAGATCCCGGCGCCGACGGGGATCGCCATGGTTTCGGCCCGGGTGCGGATCCTCTCGGCGACCGCGACCGCCGTTGCGGTGTCGACTCCCGGCAGCAGCACGGCGAATTCCTCGCCGCCGTAGCGCGCCGCGATGTCATCGCCGCGCATGCACGAGCCAAGGATCGCCGCGAAGGCACGCAGGGCATCGTCACCCGCGGGGTGCCCGTAGCGGTCGTTGAAGTCCTTGAAATGGTCGAGGTCCAGAAGGAGGACCGCGATCTGCTCGTCGCCCAGCCGGGCGGCGAGCCTCTTGTCGAGTGCCGCATCGAACGTGCGGCTGTTCGCAAGCCCGGTACGCGCGTCGGTGCCGGCCTGGCCTTCGAGGAGCGCGAGGAGGCGACGGTTTCCGATCGCCAGGGCGGCGTGGTCGGTGATTCGCGGGCCTGCTCGACGGCTGTCGGTACGATGCTCACGAAGTGGCGCCGCATCCAAGCGCCGCAACCATGCACGAGGGCGCAGACATGACATTCGAGCGCATGCCAGGGCCTGCCGGTGCGGAGCCGGCGCCTCCCGCCATTGCCGGCGCCGACGGCGGAGGATCTCCGGTCGCCTTGCGCCTGCAGGTCCTGGCAACCGAGCACTGGGGGCTCCTGGCGACCCGGTCGCTGGCGTGGAACGAGTCGTTCACGCGCGCCGGCATGTTCCTGACGACGCTCTCCGGCGCGATCGTGGCGCTGGCGCTCGTCGCCCAGGCGACGGAGTTCGGGAGCGAGTTCGTCCTCTTCGCACTCGTCATCCTGCCGGTCGTGCTGTTCATCGGCATCACGACGTTCCTCCGCATGGGTGCGTCGAACTACTACGACGCGCTCTGCGTGGTCGGCATGAACCGCATTCGCCACGCGTACATGCAGATCACTCCGGAAGTCGAGCCGTATCTCGTCATGGGCACCCACGACGACGAGGCGAGCGTCGGACTGTCGATGGGTACCCCGCCCGGCAACCAACCTCGTCGTCGACATCATCGTCTCCACGCCGTTCGTGGTGTCCGTGATCAACTCGGTCATCGGGGGCGTGATTGTCACCCTCGTCGCACGACTGCTTGGTCTTGCCCCACCCCTGGCGATCGGGGTGGCGATCGCCGCTGCGGCGCTCGTGTTCGGAGGGCAGGCTGTTCGCCACGCGCGCCATCACCGCGGTGGTGGCCAGCTTCGAGCCCCAGGTTCCCGGCGCCGGCGCAGACGGGAACGGATGAGGGCTGATTCGATCGGTGCCCTGCGCGTTTCGCGCTCAGGCGCACGGAGGCGTCGCGCGTCGGCACGCCGCTTGCTCCATCGAGATGAGCTCTGTCTAGCGAGGGATGACCATGCATCAGCACCGATTCGGGCCCGCCTGGCTCGCGCCGATCCTTGGACTCATGCTGGTGCTGGCCGCCTGCACCGCCGACGATGGCGGCGCCGCGCGCGGATCGCAGGGGCGGCGGGGGCGAGCCGACCGCGGACTACCCCTCGGAGGACCTCGAGCATCATGGCGCCGGCCGATCCGGGCGGCGGCTGGGACAGCACGGCGCGGGCGATGCAGCCGGTGCTCGAGGAGGTCGGCGGCGTCGGTGCCGAGGTGTACAACGTCGGCGGCGCCGGCGGCACCATCGGTCTCGCGCAGTTTGCCGAGGAGACGGCGGGCGACCCGCACCAGCTCATGGTGATGGGCCTCGTCATGGTCGGCGGAATCCTGACGAATGAATCCCAGGTGACGCTCGACGACGTGACGCCGATCGCCAGCCTGACCTCCGAGCAGGAGGCCATCGTGGTGCCGGCGGACTCCGAGTACGAGACGCTGGAGCAGCTCGTCGAGGCCTGGACGGCCGATCCGACCTCCATCTCGTGGGGCGGCGGCTCGGCGGGCGGGACCGACCACATCCTCGTCGGTCTGCTGGCCCAGGAGGCCGGAGTCGATCCGTCGGGCATCAACTACGTCCCCCACTCGGGTGGCGGCGAGGCGGTGAACGCCATCCTGTCCGGCGCCGTCACGGCCGGCGTGTCCGGCGTGGGCGAGTTCGCCGACCAGGTGGAGGCCGGCGAGATGCGCTGGCTGGCCGTCTCCGGCGAGTCGGCCCCCGAGGGGATCGACGCTCCGACCATCGCGGACTCGGGGTATGACGTCGTGCTGGAGAACTGGCGCGGCGTGATGGGTGCGCCGGAGCTGAGCGATGCCGACCGCGAGGCGGTCGTCGGCGCTCATCACCGAGATGCACGACTCCGAAGCATGGCAGGCAGCGCTCGAGGAGAACGGCTGGGGCGACTTCTTCAAGGCGGGTGACGAGTTCGAGACGTTCCTCGGCGAGGAGAAGACGCGCGTCGAGGCGGTGCTCGCCGATCTCGAGCCTGACCGGCGGCTGAGCCGTTGACGCCGATCCGATGACGACGGAGGAACGCGGGCCGACGGGCGCTCAGGGGGGCAGCCTGCTCGGCCCGCGACTCGTGGCGGTCGCGCTGCTGGCGCTCGCCGCGATCCTCATCGTCTCGGCGCTCGGCATCGCGCGCGGCGGCGGCTACAGCGTCATCGGGCCGGCCACCATCCCGTTGGTCGTGGCCGTCGGCCTGCTCGTGCTGGGCGCGATCTTCGCCCTGCGCACGACCGTCCTTCCCGACACGGACCTGGCCGAGCTGGCGGCCGAGGAGGAGCGCGCCACGCATTGGCCGACGGTGGGCCTCACCGCCCTCGCGCTGGTCGGCTACGCGCTGGCGCTCGACGGCTTCGCGCTCGGGCCGGTCGACGTGCCCGGGCTCGGCTACATCGTGGCCACCGGGCTCTTCCTGCCGCTCACCGCGAGGATCCTGGGCAGCCGATCGCCGGTCCGTGACGTCATCGTGGGCTTCGGGATCGGCATCGTCATCTACTTCGGCTTCACCGAGTTCCTGGGCGTCCGGCTGCCGGCCGGGATCCTCGGCCCGCTGCTGTAGGGTCGGGCAGCGGATGGACGTCCTCGGGGACCTCGCCGGCGGCTTCGGGACCGCGCTCTCGCTCCAGAACCTGCTCTTCGCCGCCGTCGGCGTCACGCTCGGCACGCTGGTCGGCGTGCTGCCCGGCATCGGTCCCGCGCTGACCGTCGCCCTGCTCCTGCCGCTCACCTACAACTTCGACGCGACCGGCGCCTTCATCATGTTCGCCGGCATCTACTACGGCGGGATGTACGGCGGGTCGACCACCTCGATCCTGCTCAACACGCCCGGCGAGTCCGCCTCGGTCGTCACGACCATCGAGGGCTTCCAGATGGCCAAGCGCGGGCGCGGCGGCGCGGCGCTCTCCACCGCGGCGATCGGCTCCTTCGTGGCGGGCACGATCTCGACGCTGGCGATCACCTTCCTTGCGCCGGTCATCGCGGGCTTCGCGCGCTCGTTCCAGCCGGCCGACTACGTCGGGCTGATGGTGGTGGCCTTCGCCAGCATCACCGCGCTGCTCGGGCGCTCGATGCTGCGGGGCATGCTGAGCCTGTTCCTGGGACTCTTCGTCGGACTGATCGGGATCGACATCACCACCGGCCGGGAGCGCTGGACGTTCGGCGTGCCACAGCTGCTCAACGGGCTCGACGTGGTGGTGGTGGCGGTCGGGCTCTTCGCGGTGGGGGAGGCGCTGTACGTGGCGTCCCGCCTGCGGCACGACAAGGAGGAGATCGTCCCGGTCCGCGGCTCGCTGCTCATGAACCGCGACGAGCTGAGGCGCTCCTGGAAGCCGTGGCTGCGCGGGCACCGCGCTCGGCTTCCCGATCGGCGCATTGCCGGCCGGCGGCGCGGAGATCCCGACCTTCCTGTCCTACGGGCTGGAGAAGCGGCTCAACCCGAAGGCGCCGTGGGGCAAGGGCGCCATCGAGGGCGTCGCCGGCCCGGAGGCGGCCAACAATGCGGCCTTCTCCGGCGTGCTGGTCCCGCTCCTGACGCTCGGCATCCCCACCTCGGCGACCGCGGCCATCCTGCTGGTGGCCTTCCAGATCTACAACCTGCAGCCGGGGCCGCTGCTGTTCCAGAACTCGCCGGACCTGGTCTGGGCGCTGATCGCCAGCCTGTACGTCGGGAACGTCATGCTGCTGGTGCTCAACCTGCCGCTCATCCGGCTGTGGGTGAAGATCCTGGCCGATCCCGCGCCCGCTGCTGTACGCCGCGATCCTCGTCTTCGCCACGCTCGGGGTGTACAGCCTGGCGAACTCGCTGGTGGACGTGCTGATCATGTACGTCATCGGCGTGATCGGGTTCTTCATGCGCCGATACGACTTCCCGGTCGGACCGATGATCCTGGGCGTGATCCTGGGGCCGTTGCTGGAGAAGCAGTTCCGCGCCGCGCTCCAGATCAGCCAGGGCGACCTGAGCGTCTTCGTCACGCGGCCGATCTCGGCGATCCTGCTGCTCACCGCCGTGGCCGCGCTCCTGCTCCCGTACGCGCCGCGGCTGTTCGGCCACGGCAAGCGCCTCGTGTTCGGGTCCGGATCGGACGACTGACGCGGACCGTTCGTATCGTGTTCGGTGGTGCGGCCGTGGCGGCAATCGCGGGGCTGGTGATGATGTTCACCCACCGGGAGCGCCCGTCCTGAGCGGCGGCACCGCGCTTGCACGTGGCCCGGTATGCATCCAGGCTCCCTGCTGCTTCGCATCCGGGTCATCACGGTCTCGACGCGAGCGGCGATTCGAAGCCTGAAGCCCGGCGACCCCCAGGTGCCGGAGGTCGTGGAGCGCGGCCGGGCGCTCCTCGAGCGCCTCGAGCCGCAGGTGATCGCCCTCGAGAGCGAGGAGGTCAGGCTGGCGTTCGCTCAGGCGCGAGATGAGCTCGAGTCGGCCGGCGGTCCCGGGTAGGCCGGCGGAGCGGACGGCCGCAGCATGAGCCAGCCGTGGACGTCCGTGTTGGGGAGTGTCAGCTCCTCGACGACCTCGAACCCGACTCGCTCGTACAGGAGGACGTTGCGAGCGGTTGCGGTCTCGAGGTAGGCGGGAATGCCATCGCGGGTGCATCGCTCGAGCACGGGCTGCATGAGCGCGGTCCCGACGCCCTCGCCCTGCCGATCGGGCTCCACGCCCAGCGCCGAGAGGTAGAAGTGGGCGTGCGGCGCGTGATGGCGATGGCGCTCCTCGAGCGCAGCCGATCGCGTTCGTCACCAGCCGAAGGCGGCGCCATCCGGCGAGACGTGCGATGGCCGGCGTCATGCGAAGGCTGTCGATGAACGAGGGCCCGCGGTGGCCCGGTGGGATCCAGAGCGCGACGCCGGCGTAGTCATCGGTCGTGTACGTCTCGACGAGGCCGGCCGATCCGAACGTGCAGGATGCCGCTCCAGCCGTCCTGCATCCGCTGGCTGCGTTCGGGCGCATCCCCGGCAAGGAACGAATAGAACGGGTCGTGCGCGAAGGCCCGGGCAAGGGTGGCGGCCAGCGCCGGGATCTCCTGGCGGGTCGCGCGTCGCACGCCGCTCGACATCGGGCGCCTACTTCCGCAGGTCGATCCGCCGATTCGGCGGCTCCGGCTCGGGGCCGATCTCGACCAGGGTCCATCCCGGCAGCGGATCGCCGCGGGGTGCCCTGGGCGCTGAGCACCTCGGCGGCATGGCGGAGCAGCAGGCGAGCGGCCTTCTGCTGCGCCGCCGGGCAGATCGTCAACGAGCGCGTCGAGCCGCCGCTCGATGAGGCGGGCGGCGACAGCCGGCAGCAGTCCTTCGCGGTCTCGACGCACGAGCGCCTCGGCGTCGGTGATCCCCTCACGCTCGAGGGCGCCGATCAGCTTGCGGACGCCGGCCGCATCGGCCTTTGGAAGCTGCTCGATCCAGGTCGGCGGGGGTGGTGGTGGCGGCTCCGCCTTCGTGGCCGGCTTCGCCGCCTTCTTCGGTGCGGCGCGGGGACGTCCCGCCGGCTTCGCCGCGCGGGCGTCGGGAAGTGCGGCCCGGATCGCCTTCAGCGTGGCGAAGGGACCCTGGATCAGCTCCTGGCCGAACTCGTTCGTCTGCTCGGAGTCGACCAGGAACCAGCCGACGTCGGCCTCGCGAACCTCGAAGCGGTCGTCGCCCGTGCGGTACGTGCCCGCCTGCTGGCGGACGAGCTTGTCGGGGTCCGCGGTCGCATCGGTCTTGCTGGTAGCGTTCGCCCGTGCAGCCTTTGCCATGGTGTCAAGCCTAGCGCCTCGATTTGGAGACCCGCATGAACGATCTCGCCGACCTCGAGCACATCCCGCCGATCCAGGTCTTCCCCGGGGTGCGTGTGCGCCGCGTGCAGGGCGAGCTCGTCACCCTGGCGGTGGTGGAGCTGGATCCGCTGGCCGTCGTGCCGGAGCACCGCCACCCGAGCGAGCAGCACGGCATGGTGATCACCGGCCAGATGGACTTCCGGATCGGTGACGAGCGCCGCACGCTCGGTCCCGGCGGCACCTGGCGGATCCGTTCGGACGTTCCTCACGAGGCGCATGCCGGGCCGCAGGGGGCCGTGGTCATCGACGTCTTCGCGCCGATCCGCGCCGACTGGGACGCCCTGCCAACGCTCGAGCCCATCGCGCCGATCTGGCCCGCTCGGTATTGACTGGAGGTCGCCATCTGGCGCACGGTGGCGACCTGTGCGCCCATGCCCGAGGCGCCACTGAAATCGACGGAGGACGCTTCAGATGGTCCGTGGCGCGCGCTACGCATTCGTCGCCCTGGCATGGGCATTCGTGGCGGGGGTGGTCCTGCAGGTCTTCTTCATCGGCCTCGGCGCTCTTCGTCGTCGCCGCGTGACGTCGAGCTCCACGTCACCCTCGGCTGGATCCTGCACCTGTTGCCGATCCTCATCCTGCTCGCCGCCGCGCTGGCGCGGGCCGGGCGGACACGGATCCTGCAGGCGACGGCGCTGGCGGTGACGGTCTTCATCGTCCCGATCCTCGCGACGCTTCGAGCCGACGCGCCGGTGCTGGCGGCACTCCACCCGGTCGGCGCCCTGCTCGCCTTCTGGCTTGCGATCGTGGTGGCGCGCGGCGCCACGAGCCTCGTCGGAGCCAATGACGACGTCACGCCCGCAGCGGTGGCCCCGATCGGAGGCTGAGGTCGCCCGTGGATGAGCGAGACCCCGCCGACTGCTGCGGACCGCCTGCCGATCCGCGCGTCGCGCGTCGCTTCGATCGCTCCTGGAGCGACTGGGATGACGAGGACGGCTTCCCGGAGATGGTCGACGTCTCGGCACAGCTCCTGGACATGCTGCGAGACGCCCCGCTCGTCCGACCCACCGTGCTCGAGATCGGCTCCGGCACGGGCGGGGTGAGCGTCGCGCTGCTCGAGATGGGCGCGAGCCGGGTGCAAGGGCGTCGACCTGTCGCCGGCAAGCGTCGATCTCGCGCGTCGCAGGGCCGCGGCCGCGGGGTTCGCCGAGCAGGCCACGTTCGAGGTGGGGCAGGGCGCCGCCGTCCGCGACGAGCGACACGACTGGGTCGTCCTCGACCGCGTGCTGTGCTGCGACGGACACCCCGATCGCATGCTCGACGCCGTCATCGGCGCGGCGCAGCGGCGGGTCGCGCTGTCCGTCCCGGAGTCGCGTGGCTGGCGCGGCATGCTGAACCGACCGATGTGGGCGGCCGAGTACGCCTGGGACCTGTTCACCGGCGGCTGCCGCGGGTACGTCCACGACCTGCGGCGTATCGAGCGGCGCCTGGCTGCGGCCGGATTCCGAGCCGACGGCCGCCGGCCGCGTCGGCCTCTGGCACGTGGGGGTCTACGACCGCCCCTGACCCGATCGGCCGTATCCTTGGCGCATGTCGCTCTATCGGCTCGAAGAGGACCCGCAGCTCGAGGCGCCGACCCTGGTGGCCGCGCTCGAGGGCTGGGTCGACGCCGGCGCCTCAGGCACGACGGCCGCCGCGCAGCTGTCCCACGACGGCACCCTGGTCGCCACCTTCGACGCCGATGCCATCTACGACTTCCGATCTCGCCGCCCGACGCTCGACATCGTGGACGGGCGGCCGATGAGCCTGAGCTGGGCAGAGCTGCGCCTGACCGCCTCGCGCGTCGGCGATCGGGACCTGCTCGTGCTCAGCGGCCCCGAGCCGGACTACCGCTGGCGTGAGCTGGCGACGGACGTCGTGGAGCTCGCGAAGCGGCTCGGCGTCGTCAGCTGGGCGAGCCTCGGCGCCATTCCGGCCGCCGTGCCGCATACGCGACCGGTGCCGATCCTGGCCACCGCATCGGCTCCGGGCCTCCTGCCGGAGGGGATTCGACAGGGACCCGATGGTCTGCTCCGCGTCCCGGCGGCGCTGCTGTCGGTGCTGGAGCTCACGGCCTCGGCCTCGGGGATCCCGGCCGTCGGCTTCTTCGCCCAGGTGCCGCACTACGTGAACGCGACCTACCCGAGTGCCTCGATCGCGCTGCTCACCGCCCTCGGCCGCCACCTGGGGATCGAGGTGCCGGTCGGCACGCTTGCCACCCGCGCGCTGGAGCGTCGCAGCATGCTCGACGCGGCCGCCGCCTCGGACGAGGACACCAAGGCGCATGTCGAGCGCCTGGAGCTGCTCGCCGATGAGTCACGGCTGCCGGAGGGGGACGAGCTCATCGCCGATATCGAGCGCTTCCTCCGCGAGGGCGGCCCCGACGATGAGCCCGACGAGGGCGGCGGTTCCCGGCTCCACTAGCGCCGGCGGTCTGTCAGCCCTTCTTCTTCTTGCCGCCGGCTGCGACGGGTGCCGGGTGGTCCAGGATCTCGTCGATTGCTCGGCGCGCCTGGAAGGCTGAACGGTAGGAGTTCTGCGCACGCGGCGCGTCGGCGTCGGCGCGGATGTACCAGCTGCGCTCGCCGGCACCGTACGAGATCTCGTAGCCGCGGTGCTCCTCGGCGGGACGCGCGGCGTCGTTCGCGAGCATGATCGTTGCCTCGCGCGCGGTCTTTGGGCGGCAGGTCGCGCAGCGGGACTCGAACAGTCCGTGCTGGCAGCGGCGGCATGAGGCGCAATGCTGCTCCTCGAACCCGTGGATGCATCGGTCGGTCTTCATTGCCGCCTTCTCTCTGTGTGAGTTACTAGCGTACACCCTATCGATGTGGTACATTTCGCACACGTGTTCGATTGGCGCACCGGTCTGCGCCGCGGCCTTCACTCCGCAGCCCGATCCCGATTACCTCTCGCCCTGACCGGGCCCCGCAACCACAGAGCGTTGCGGGAGGGCCTCGTCAGGAGCTTTCTCACCTTGTCGTTCTCTATCCTCGGGCTTCAGCCCGACCTGCTCCGCGCTGTCGCGCGCCAGGGATACACCGAACCAACTCCGGTCCAGCGCGAGGCGATTCCACTCGTCCTCGCCGGCCGTGACCTGCTCGCCGGCGCCCAGACCGGCACCGGCAAGACGGCCGCCTTCGTGCTGCCGATCCTCCAGCGCCTCGCGGCCCGCCCGGCCCGCCATCGCGGCATCCGGGTCCTCATCCTCGCCCCGACGCGCGAGCTCGCCATCCAGGTCGAGCAGTCGGTCCGCACCTACTCGGGCGGCAGCGTCCGCTCGACCGCCATCTACGGCGGCGTCGGATTCGGCGGCCAGGTCGGCGCGCTGCGCCGCGGCGTCGAGATCGTCGTCGCCACCCCCGGCCGCCTGCTCGACCACGCCCGCCAGGGCACGATCGACCTTCGCTCGGTCGAGATCCTCGTGCTCGACGAGGCCGATCGCATGCTCGACATGGGCTTCATCCGCGACATCCGCCAGGTGCTGGCGCTCCTGCCGGATCGCCGCCAGAACCTGCTCTTCAGCGCGACCTTCTCGCGGGAGATCCGCTCCCTTGCCGATGGCCTGCTCGATCAGCCGGCATCGGTCCAGGTCACGCCCGAGAACACGGCCGTCGATCTCGTCGAGCAGGTCGTCTACCGGGTCGATCGCGAGCGCAAGCGCGAGCTGCTGACGCACCTCGTGCGGACCCGCCAGATCGACCAGGCGCTCGTCTTCACCCGCACCAAGCACGGCGCCAACCGCCTCGCCGAGCAGCTCACCCGCGACGGGATCGCCGCGGCCGCCATCCACGGCAACAAGTCGCAGTCGCAGCGCATCCGCGCCCTGGCCGACTTCAAGGCCGGACGCGTGCTGCTGCTGGTCGCGACCGAGGTCGCCGCGCGCGGCCTCGACATCGAGGCGCTGCCGCACGTCGTCAACTTCGAGCTGCCGATGGTGCCGAACGACTACGTGCATCGCATCGGCCGCACCGGCCGCGCGGGCATCACCGGCACCGCCGTCTCGCTCGTGTGCGTGGACGAGGCGCCCCTGCTGCGCGACATCGAGCGGCTGCTCGGTGGGCCGATCCCGTCGCGGCTGATCGAGGGCTTCGAGCCGAACGCCGACATCCGCGCCGAGCCGATTCGCCTGCGGACCGGCCAGCACGGCGGCCAGCGCCGCAACGCTACGGCACCTCGCGCACGAGTCCGGAGACCGCGGCCGCGTCCGCTTCGGCGCCGGCCGCCGCCGCCAGCCTCGCCGCGCGGCGACCAGCTACTCGCGGTAGAGCGGCAGGCACCGGCAACCGCGCCGCTTGCCTGATCGGCGAGCGGCGCGTAGGCTGCGCACATCGTGACCGAGATTCGCCGCAGCACCTGCAGCACCTGCACCTGTAGCTGTCGCTAGGCGGGAAGAGCTCCGCTCCCCGTCTCATCGGCGCATCGACTCGGTCCGCCGGCCCCTGAGGCCCTCCTTCCCGCCAACGCTCGCCCCTCATTCCTGACTTCCTGCCCGCGCCCATTTCTCGGAGCCTGACCAATGACCGCCCGCACCCGCACCGCACATCCGTACCGCGACATCGACGTCATCGACGCCCGCGCGCCCCGCTTCAACCAGGCGACCGTCGGCGTCGTGTCGCTGGTGGCCGTCCTCACCGGCTGGTGGCCGCTGCTCGGGCTGCTCGCCGCCCAGCTCGGCATCGGCCTGCGCTTCGGCCGCCGCTACTGTCTGCCGTGCGTCGCGTACTTCGAGCTCGTTCAGCCGCGCTTCGGCGAGGGCGAGATCGAGGACTCACGACCGCCGAGGTTCGCGAACCAGGTCGGCTTCGTCGTGCTGAGCTCGGCGACCGTCGCGCACGTCCGTCGGCCTGACCGATCATCGGCAACAGCCTCGGCCTGATCGTGGCCGGGCTGGCGCTGCTGGCAGCGACGACCGGCTTCTGCGTCGGCTGCGAGATGTACCGCATCGGCGCACAGCTGCGCGGGATCCGTCGTCGTGAGATCGACCGCGTCGAGCTCGCCGAGCTGGGCGAGCCGCGAGGGACCGGTGCCGGCGGCGAGCTGGTGGTGGCCTTCAGCCATCCACTCTGCACCGAATGCCGGACCGTCCTCGGCGAGCTGGAGGCGGGTTCCGAGCGCTGGGTGAGCGTCGACGTGCGCGATCGCCCCGACCTCGCGCGCAAGTACGGCGTCGCGCTGGTGCCGACCCTGGTGCGCGTCGCGGCCGACGGCCGCGTGCTGCACCAGTTCGCCGGCTGAGGCCGGTCGGCGAGCGTCAGATGACGGGCGGGCGCTCCGGCTCGACCGTCGCCTGGTTCTTCATCACCGCGTCGACCTCGGAGTCCGAATCGAGGTTGAGCGGTGCGCCCTCGGTGCGGGGCCCCTCCGTCGGCGCCTCGGACCAGTCGCCCTCGGTGACTTCCGCCGCGGTGAGCGAGATGCCGATCTCCTTGAGCTCCGGGCGAACGTGCGCCAGGGTGGCTGCCGGCAGATAGTGGTGCGTGGCGTTGATCAGGCCCGTCTTGACCAGGATGTAGCGATCGGTCGTCTCCTCGACGTGGCCGACGCCCTGGTCATCGGCGGTCTTGACCGACCACCCCTTCTCGATGCCGTGAATGTCATTGCTCGTCATGACGTCTCCAATCCAGCACGTCGCGTGCCGCATCATGGACCGATGACCGACGAGCTCGAGCTCCGCCTTGCCGATCCCGACCGCGATGCCGAGGCCGTGGCCTCGATCTATCGGCCGGCCGTGGAGGAGCTCCGCGGCAACCTTCGAGGAGGTGGCGCCCGACGCCGCGGAGATGGCGGACCGCATGCGCCGCATCCTGGCCGGCACGCCGTGGCTCGTGGCCGAGAGCGGGACGCAGCTCGTCGGCTACGCCTACGCCGCCCCGCACCGCGAACGCGCCGGGTATCGGTGGTCGGTTGACGTGTCGGCGTACGTGCATCCCGACTGGCACGGGCGGCGCGTTGGTCGAACACTGTACGACGCGTTGCTGCCGATCCTGCTGGCCCAGCGCTTCGTCAACGTCTACGCCGGGATCGCGCTGCCGAATCCGGCGAGCGTGGCGCTCCACGAGTCGATCGGCATGCGGCGCATCGGCGTCTACGAGCGGGTCGGATACAAGTTCGGCGCCTGGCACGACGTGGCCTGGTATGGCATCCGGATCGCCGATCCGGCGGGACAGCCCGACGAGCCGATCCCGCTGCCGGAGCTGCCGGCAAGGCCTTGACTCTCCACCTACCGGAGACCGCATGCTGCGCGCAATGGACGAGCTGCTGACCATCGGGCGATTCGCGCGGCTGAGCGGGCTGAGCATCGGCGCACTGCGTCACTACCACGAGCTCGGCCTGCTCGAGCCGGCCCACGTCGATCCGGAGACCTCGTACCGCTCCTACGCGGCCTCCCAGCTGGACGACGCTCGGCTGATCGGCCGGCTGCGCGAGCTCGACCTGGCGCTGCCCGAGATTCGGGCGGTGATCGCCGCCGATCCGGAGTCACGCCGCGAGCTCCTGGCGGCGCATCGGTCCCGGCTGACCGCGCTGCTGGCTCGGACCCATCGACGGATCCACTGGCTCAACCAGGCCATCGACCATGAGGAACCGATCATGACCGCTCCGCCTTCCGCCATTGACGTCGGCGACCGGCGCCAGCTGGCCGTCGACCTGTTCAACCACGTCTGGACGCTGCTCGAGCGGATCCGATCGCTCGCCGCTCGAGGACGACGAGATGCTCCACGCCGCCCACGCCAGCCGCTACCACTGGGGCGAGGTGGGGGAGCCGGCCAACCTCGCCCGCGGCGAGTGGCAGTGCTCCCGTGTCTATGCCGTCCTGGGTCGGGCCGAGCCCGCACTCTGGCACGCGAACCGGTGCCTGGCGCTGTGCGAGGAGCACGGGATCGGCGACTGGGACATCGCCTTCGCCCACGAGGCAGTGGCGCGGGCGCTTCGCGTCGCCGGTGACCACGCCGGAGCCGATGCCGCCGTGGCTCGCGCCCGCGAGGCCGCGGAAGCGATCGCCGAGGACGAGGATCGCGAGCTGCTGCTCAGCGACCTGGCCACCGTGGACGGGACGCCGACATCGGCCTAGGCTGAGCCGCACGATGAGCATCATTCGCTACTCGCGATGGGATGGCAGCCAGCAGCTGCCGCCCTTCGACGCGGACGACGTGCTCGACGCCCTCTCCGACGACATCCTGGCCGAGGGCGACGTCCGCCGGGCGCTCCAGCGCCTCATGCAGCGCGGGCTGCGCGGCACGCGCGGTGGCGACATCCCGGGCCTCCGCAAGATCATGGAGCGCCTGCGCGCCCAGCGGCAGGCGGAGCTCGAGCGCGCCAACCTCGACGGGGTGCTCGACGACGTGAATCGGCGGCTCGAGGAGATCCTCGAGACCGAGCGGCAGGGAATCGCCGAGCGCGTGAAGGCCGCCGAGCAGCGTGCCCTCGACGCGCCGCCGGGACCCGACCAGGACGCTGCGCGCATGGCGGAGCAGGTCATGCGGCGCACGGCGCGCCAGCGCGAGATTTCGGCTCGACGCCCTGCCGCCGAACCTGGCCGGTCGCCTCCACGGCCTCCAGCGACTACGAGTTCATGGACGACGCCGCCCGCGACGCCTTCAGCGAGCTGACCGATGAGCTGCGCCAGCAGATGCTCCAGACCTACTTCCAGGGGCTCAAGGAGGGTGTCGAGCGCGTCACGCCCGAGGACCTGGCCGGGATCCGCGAGATGGTGCGCGACCTCAATGCGCTGCTCGAGAAGCACGCCACCGGAGCCGATACGACCGACGACTTCGCGAGCTTCATGGCGCAGCACGGGCAGTACTTCCCGCCCGGGCATCGCCAACGTCGACGAGCTGATCGAGCACCTGCATCGGCAGGCATCGCAGATGGCCTCGCTGCTCAACAGCATGTCGCCCGAGATGCGAGACGAGCTGCGCTCGATGATGGACGACCTGCTCCGCGACGATCGGCTCCAGATCGACATGGCGCGCCTGGCCGGCAACCTCCAGATGGCACGCCCCGACCTGCCCTTCGGCGAGCCGTATGCGTTCGAGGGCGATGAGCCGATGGGTCTCGCCGATGCGCTCGCGGCCATCGACCGGCAGCAGCAGTTCGACGCGATGGAGGAGGCGCTCGGCGCCGCCCGCGATCCGGACGCGCTCGAGCGGGTCGATGCCGATGCGCTGCGCGACCTCGCGGGTGACGACGCGATCGACGACCTCGAGCAGCTGCAGGAGCTCACCCGCGCACTGAGCGAGGCGGGCTACCTCGATCGTGACGGCGGCCGGCTCGAGCTCACGCCGCGGGCCGCACGCAAGCTCGGCATGCGGGCACTGACCGACATCTTCAGCCGCCTGCGCCGCGAGGGGTTCGGCGGGCACGCCATCCCGCGCGGCGGCCGCGGTGGCGAGCCGACCGAGGAGACCAAGCGCTACGAGTTCGGCGACCCGTTCGCGGTCGACATCAACCGCACCCTCTTCAACGCGATGGCGCGCGGAGGAGCCGGCACGCCGGTCATCATCGGTCCCGACGACTTCGAGGTCTCGCGCTCGGAGGAGACGACGGTCTCCTCGACCGTGCTCCTGCTCGACATGAGCCGCTCGATGCTGCTGCGCGGCTGCTCATCCGCGGCCAAGAAGGTCGCGATGGCGCTGCACACCCTGATCCACACGAAATACCCGCGCGATCGGCTGTTCGTGGTCGGGTTCGCCTACTACGCGCGCCAGCTGAAGCCGGAGTCGATCCCGACCCTGTCGCCCTATGAGTTCGAGTACGGGACGAACCTGCAGCACGCGCTGATCATCGCCCGCCAGCTGCTCGGCAGGTCACACGGCGGGAACAAGGAGATCGTGGTCATCACCGATGGCGAGCCGACGGCCCACATCGACAATGGCCAGGTCGAGTTCGCCTACCCGCCGACCCTGCGGACGGTGCAGTCGACCCTGCGCGAGGTGGGCCGATGCACCCGCGAGGGGATCGTGATCAACACGTTCATGCTCGAGCGGTCGCGCTACCTGTCCGAGTTCGTCGACCTGATGTCACGCATCAACCGCGGGCGGGCGTTCTACGTGGAGCCGGAGCACCTCGGCGAGTACGTCCTCGTCGACTACGTCAACAAGAAGACGAAGCGCGTGGCGTAGCGCGCGTTGACCCGCCCCACGGGTCAACGGTGGGCTGAGCCCGAGCTCCTCCGCGATCAACCCGTCCACACGGGTCAAATCGCGCCGGAGCCCGTCCATCTCGTCCGCTCCTCCGCGCCTTGACCCGTCCCACGGGTCAAACGTAGCTAGGGTGCGTGCTGCTTGCCCGTTCGCTCGTTGCCCCGCTTGAAGTTGCCGGTCGCGCGGGCCATCAGCTGCTGGGCGGCGGACCCCTCGGCGTCACCGATGCGGGCGGCGAACTTCTCGGCGGACTTTCCCCGCAGGAGCGTGACCGGCGCATCGTGGTAGCGGATGACGATGGCGCCATCGGCGCGGGTGAGCCAGCTGAACGGCTCGTTGGCGAGAGGATCCGGCGCTGGCATGCCGGCACCATAGCGCCGGGTGGCAGAATCGAGAACATGAAGATCGGAATCCAGCTTCCCGAGGTCGAGCGCGTCGTGCGCTGGCCCGAGCTGCGCGAGATGGCGGTGACCGCCGAGCGCATCGGTCTCGACTCCATCTGGGTCGGCGACCACCTGCTCTACCGCGACGACGGCAGCCCCGCGCGTGGCCCGTGGGAGGCGTGGTCGATGCTGGCGGCGCTTGCGGCGGCGACCGAGCGGGTCGAGATCGGCCCGCTGGTGGCGTCGACCAGCTTCCACAACCCGGCCATGCTGGCCAAGAAGGCGGCGACGATCGACGAGATCAGCGGTGGCCGCCTCATCCTCGGCCTCGGCGCCGGCTGGAACGAGGCGGAGTACGCGGCATACGGATATCCGTTCGACCACCGCGTCAGCCGCTTCGAAGAGGCGTTCACCATCGTCCGCCGTCTGCTGAGGACCGGCCGCTGTGACTTCGACGGCACCTACTTCCAGTTGCGACGACTGCGAGCTGCTGCCGCGCGGCCCGCGTCCCGAGGGCCCGCCGCTCATGATCGGTTCGATCGGCGAACGGATGCTGGGCATCACCCTGCCGCACGTCGCCGCCTGGAACGCCTGGTACCAGTGGTTCGGGAACAGCGTGGAGGGCTACCTGCCGCTCCGCGACCAGGTCGACGCGGCCTGCCGCGAGGTCGGGCGCGACCCTGCCGAGGTCGAGCGCACGGTCGCCGTCCTGGTTGGATTCCCGGGAGCCGAGGGGCGAAGCTCAGCGGTGGCGGAGGAGAACTTCGAGCCGATCGACGGCGATCCGGCGACCCTCGTCCCCGCGCTGCGTGCCTTCGCCGATGCGGGCGTCGGGCACGTCCAGCTCGTGCTCGACCCGATCACGGTCGAGAGCATCGTCGCTCTCGAGCCGGCCGTTGCCGCGCTCGCCGGCTGATACCATCCGCCGCATGGATCCGAGCGCCGACGCGAGCCCCGCGAGCCTGGCGCTCGGCCGATCCGGCCGCCTCGAAGCCGCGGCGCTCGAGGCCGGTGGCGATCATGCGGTGCTCGTCCGGGAGACCGGCGGCAGTGGGCGCAATCGTGCCCTGCTGACGACCGACAAGCTGTCGACCGGCGAGCGGCTGGTCGTCATGCCGCTCGACCAGGAGGTCGAAGTCAGGGTCGACGGTGACGCCCTGGCCGTCTGGCTCGGCAGCGGCCTCCTCGGCGACGTTCCGCGCCAGCAGCACGCCATCGCTCCGGAGGACGTTCCGCCGTGGGCGATCGTGATCGGCGGCGCGCTGCTGCTCACCATGCTCGCATTCGCGGTCATCGGCTCCGGCGTCGTCTTCACGTGGCTGACGCGGGTGCTCTCGTGAGCGAGAAGGCTCAGATCGAGGTCCCCCCCAGCGGGCTGGCCGCGATGCGCATCGGCGTCGAGTTCGGTGGCACCGCTGACTTCGCGGACTCGTTCGAGCGCGCGCTGGCGCGGGGTGGCGAGCAGGGCGCGACGCTCGTCGCGGTGCTGGATCGCGGCGACCTGAGCATCCATCTGCCGCGCGTCGATGGCCCGTGCTGGAACTCGGTCCCGCTCTTCCACCTGCATCGCGGCGAGCAGCCGACGCCGGAGGACTGGGCGACCACCAGCGGCATCCTGGAGAAGCTGGAGCGGTATCGCTAGCCGATGCGGATCTACCTTTCGGTCGACATGGAGGGACTGGCCGGCGTCGCTCATCCGCACCAGGTCGTGTTCGGGCTGAACGGGATCGACCGCACCGATTACGACCGCAGCCGCGCGCTGATGGCAGGGGAGACCAATGCCGCCATCGAGGCCGCCTTCGAGCACGGAGCTGACGAGGTCGTCGTCAATGACAGCCACTGGCAGATGCGAAACCTGCGCGCCGAGGACCTGCAGCCTCGTGCGCGCCTCATCATCGGCGACAAGCCATTCAGCATGACGCAGGGGATCGGCGGGGTCGGTGACGGCGCGTTCGATGCTGCCGCGTTCATCGGCTATCACGCGGGCGCCGGACACCCGACCGGCGTGATCGCCCACACCTACTCGTCGGTCACGGTGCTCGAGATCCGTGCCAACGGCGTGCCGCACAACGAGGCCGGCCTCAACGCGATCCGGCTCGGCCATCACGGCGTGCCGGTGATGCTGGTTGCCGGCGACGACGCCCTGGCTGGCGAGATCGAGACGCTCCTGCCGTGGGCGGAGCGGGTCATCGTCAAGCGCGCCCTCGGCTCGAACGTCGCCGATTCGCTTGCGCCACCGGATGCGCAGCAGGCCATCCGCGATGGGATGGCGCGGGCGCTGGGCCGGCTGGGGGAGATGCGCCTCTACGAGCCGGCATACCCGATCGCCGGCGAGATCGACTTCCGCCTGCCGGCCATGGCCGACTACGCCTGCGTGGTGCCCGGCGTCGAGCGGATCGGCCCGCGGACGGTCGGCTTCGGCGCGGAGGACGGCGAGGACTACTACCGCACCTGCCTGGTGCTCACCCGGCTGGCAACCATTCCGGCGGCGTAGGCGAAACATCCATGGAGGACGCGGAGCGGCGCCGGCTGCGGGAGCTGATGGGCCGATTCGCGACCGGTGTCAGCGTGGTCGCCGCCCGTCATGGGCCGCTCCTTGCCGGCATGACCGCCAACGCCATCGCCAGCATCAGCATCGATCCGCCGATCCTGATGGCGAGCATCGCCGTCAAGGCCGAGACGCATGGCGCGATCATCGGCAGCCACTCCTTCAGTGTCAGCGTCCTCGCCGATGACCAGCTGGCGCTGGCCGAGTGCTTCGCGCAGCCCACCACCGCGAACAAGCTCAAGCGCTTCTGCGATGCCGCCTGGCATGAGGCGGAGACCGGCTCGCCGATCCTCGAGGGCGCGCTGGCCTATTTCGACTGCCGGCTCACCGAGCGCCATCCCGGCGGCGACCACACGCTGTTCCTCGGCGAGATCGTGGCTGCCGGCTATCGGGAGGACGCGGCGCCGCTGCTGTGGTACGCATCCGGCTACCACCGCCTCTCCGACCCAAGCTGACAATCTAGCCGACTCGGCTCGATATCCGCATGCTCCCACGGCCTATGTCACGCTGTATGACGACGACAGCGCGGCAGCTCTCATGGACTCCCGCTCGCCGCGGACAGAGTCGCGCGTGGTCAGTCGCCGCGGGCGCGACTCCGATCCCCGAGGATCTGGCGCGCCGCCAGGCGACCCGGCGCTCCCATCACGCAGCCGCCCGGGTGGGTGCCCGAGCCGCACTGGTAGTAGCCGGCGATCGGGGTCCGGTACTGGGACCAGCCGGGCGCCGGGCGGAAGAAGAACATCTGCGGCGCCAGGAACTCGCCGGCGAAGATGTTTCCCTCCGACAGGCCGACGGTGCGCTCGATGTCGAGCGGCGTCTGCACCTCGCGGTGCAAAACGAGGTCCCCGAAGCCGGGGAAGAAGCGCTCCAGGGTCGCCTGCACGCGGTCGGCCATCGGCTCGCGCTCCGCGTCCCAGTCACTCTCGCGCAGCTGGTACGGCGTGTACTGGACGAAGCATGAGAGGACGTGCTTGCCCGGCGGCGCCATGTCCGGGTCGATGGTCGACTGGATGGCGCAGTCGATGTAGGGGTGCTCGCTGTACCAGCCGTACTTGGCGTCGTCGAAGGCGTGCTCCAGGTAGTCGATCGACGGACCGATGTTGAGGAAGCCGCGGTACAGGTCCGGGCTTGCGCCGAGAACCGGGTGCGACGGCAGCGCATCGAGCGCGAAGTTCACCTTGGAGCTGACGCCCTGGAACTTCATGCGGCGGATGTCCTCCACCAGGTCATCCGGCATCTCGCGCGGATCGACCAGCTCCAGGAACGTGCGGCGGGGATCGAGCGCGCTGACCACCACGTCGGCCGCGATCTCGGTCCCGTCCGCCAGCGCCACGCCGGTCGCCTCGCCGTCACGGGTCAGCACGCGCTCGACCGGCGCCTCGAGCCGGATCTCGGCGCCGAACGCCTCCGCAGCACGTGCCAGGACCTGGGTGAAGCCGCCGTTGCCGCCCTTGTGGAACGCCCACGAGCCGAATTCGCCGTCGTGCTCGCCCAGGGAGTGGAAGAGCAGGACCAGGCCGCTTCCCTGCGACCGCGGGCCGACCTTCGAGCCGATGATCGACGACGAGGCCAGGTACCCCTTCAGCAGCGTCGACTCGAAGTAGTCGTCGAGGAAGTCGGCGGCGCTGCCGGTCAGCAGCCGCACGGCGTTGTGGAGCGTCCGCTTGTCCAGGTTACGCAGCCGCGAGCCCACGGCCGCCAGCGCCAGCAGCTCCTCCGGATCATCGCTGAACAGGTCTGGCGGGACGGTGTCGAGCAACGGCTTGATGGCCTGGCAGACGCGGTCAAGGTCGTGGCCGTACTGCTCGTAGGCATCGGCGTCGTGCGGCGAGATGCGGGCGATCTCGCGCAGCGTCTCGTCGTGGTCGCGGTTGAATCGCAGGTACTCGCCGTCGTCGCCGGGGGCGAAGCGCGTCGACATCAGCAGCGGCATGAAGCCGTGCTTCGTCAGCTCGAGCTCCTGGATGATCTGCGGCCGGAGCAGGGAGAGCGCGTAGCTGAACGTCGTGAACCAGTAGCCCGGATGGAGCTCCTCGGTGATGGCCGCGCCGCCGACGAGGTGGCGGCGCTCGAGGATCAGCGTCTTCATCCCCGCCCGCGCCAGGTAGGCGCCGTTGACGAGGCCGTTGTGGCCGCCGCCGACCACGATCGCGTCGTATCGGTCCGTGCTCATCGGTCCATCAGGCGGTCTTGCGCTCCGGGTTGTAGAGGGGCAGCCGCGCGACGTGCGCCGCCACCTGCTCGTAGTGGTGGTCCACGGTGAACTCCAGGAAGACCCGACTGCCGGGCTTGGCGAGGTCCGGTCGCACCCGCGCCAGCGCGATGTGCTGCTGCAGGACCGGCGAGTACATGATGCTGGTTGCGTAGCCGACCCGCGTCCGATCGGCGTCGTAGACCATCCAGTCCTCGTGCACCGGTCGATGGTCCTTGGGGGGAATCAGTCCCGCCTCGCTGTAGGCCCGCTCGTAGTCCGCCCAGTCGACCACCAGGCCGACCATCCGCCAGCGTGACGTCTTCTCGGCCCGCTCGCGCTCCAGCGCCCGGCGCCCGATGAAGGGCCGGTCGTCGTCCTCCAGCCCCTTGAACATCCAGGCCCAGCCGAGCTCCAGCGGCGTGGACCGATGCGCGTCGTTGAACGCGAACCGGCTGGAGTCGAAGTCCGCACCCAGGAGCAGCAGGCCGGCCTCGATGCGCAGCATGTACAGGGCACCCATGCCGTACGGCACCACACCGTACCCGTCGGCGGCTTCCCAGACCGCATCCCACACTGTCGCCGCGTCCGGTGTGTCGACCCAGATCTCGTAGCCGAGGTCACCGGTGTAGCCGGTCCTGGTGACGGTCACCGGCCGACCGCCGATGGTGCCCGTGGTGATGCCGAAGAACGGCAGCTCGCTCACGGACGGAACCAGGCGCATCAGCAGGTCGCGCGAGCGCGGCCCCTGCACCGCCAGCGCGCCGATGTCCAGGCTGACCTCGTCGATCGTGACGGCCAGGCGCCCGACGCGGTCGGCGAACCACGCGAAGTTCGGCTCTGCCGACGTCAGCAGGAACTCGTCGGGTCCGCGGTGCTGGATCACGCCGTCCTCGAGGACGAAGCCGCGCTCGTCCAGCCAGGTCGTGTACTGGGCGTTCCACGGCGGGCAGCGCCGGATGTCGCGCGCCAGCATGCCGGACAGGAACTTCTCGGCGTCACGGCCGGCGATGCGGTACTTGTACAGCGGCGAGGTGTCGAAGATGCCGGCGCTGTTGCGGACGGCGAAGTACTCGAACTTGTCCGACGCCTGGTAGCGGGTCACCACCACGTGTCCCGACCAGTGCTGCCACAGGCCGGTCTCGTTGAGCGCGCTGGTACGTTCGTGGAAGGGCGTCGTGCGGATCATCCGAGCGAGAGGATACCGGCTGGGTCTCGGCCCCTGCTTCAACGCGACTCTGTTCGGCGTCAACGTCTACATCGTTAGTGATATCCGATGACGGCGGCCGGGCCGCACGAGGAGTTCGATTCGTCTTCAGCCGGAGGGCGCGGTCGCCAGCTGGCTCTCGACGGCCGAAACGAAGTCGGCGAAGTCGAACGGCTTGCGGACGACCGGTGCCAGCGCCGAGAGGCGATCCGCCTCCTCGTCATCGATCGCCGTCACGAACAGCACCGGGATGTCCCGGTACTGGGGGCGCTCGCGGAGCGAGTGGAGGATCGTCGAGCCGAATTCGTCCGGCAGTCGCTGGTCGAGGACGAGGAGGTCCGGGCTGCCACCGCCCTCGACGAGCGCGACGTACAGATCCTCCGCGTTGCCGATATCCGCGCGTCTCGTATCCGAGCTCGGTGAGGACGGCGATCATCGCCGTGCGGATCAGGGGCTCGTCATCGACGACCCAGACGGTTTGCGCCACGCCTCTCTCCTTTCCTCACGCCCCGATCGCAGCCAGCGACTCGATGATGGCAGCCAGCGCCATCTCGACCTCATTATCGGTCGTCACCAGCGGCGGAATGATGCGTACCGCCTGACCATGCGTGCCGCAGGTGAGAAGCAGCACGTTTCTTGCCATGGTTTCGGCGAGCAGGCCCTTTGCCAGGTCCGGGCGTGGTGCGAGGCTGTCGGGATCGGCGAACTCGATGGCCAGCATCAGCCCTCGGCCGCGAACCTCGGCAACGTGCGGATGGCCAGCCGCCGCCTGCTGCAGCGCGGTCAGCATGCGCTCGCCGACGCGCTCTGCACGCTCGGCCAGTCGCTCGTCATCCATGACGTCGAGCGTCGCCAGCGCCGCAGCGCAGGCAACCGCGTTGCCGCCGTACGTGCCGCCGTGCGTCCCGGGCGCCAGCTGATCGAGCAGCGTCACGCGACGCCAGGATTCCGGACAGCGGCAGGCCCGACGCGATCCCCTTGGCCATGATCACGATGTCCGGCGTCGCATCCGTCCACTCGGTCGCGAAGAATCGGCCGGTCCGCGCGTAGCCGGACTGCACCTCGTCGACGGCGAGCAGGATCCCGTGGCGGTCGGCCACCGCGCGCAATGCGGGCAGGAAGCCGTCGGGCGGCACGACGTAGCCACCCTCGCCGAGCACGGGCTCGACGACGAACGCGGCCACGTCATCCGGCGCCACGACCGTCACGAACAGCTCGTCGATGGCGGCCATGGTGGCCGCCAGCGCGGCATCGGCGCCGCCCATGCGCAGCGGATAGGGATACGGGACGAAGTGGATGCCGCCGACCAGCGGATCGAAGTGGGCGCGGTACTTGACGCTCGAGCTGGTCAGCGACATCGCGCCGTGGGTGCGGCCGTGGAACCCGCCACGGAACGCGATGAACGGATGGCCGGTGCGTTGCGACCTTCGCCAGCTTCATGGCGGCCTCGACCGCCTCGGCGCCCGAGTTCGAGAGGAAGAGGCCGTAGTCGACGCCGGGCCGTGGATTCGGGAAGCGCCCCGGCAGGCGGCGGTGAAGCTCGAGCCCCGGCTGGTGGTAGACGATGTTCTGCTGGAGATGGATGCCGCGCGCCGCCTGTTCGCTGATCGCCGCCACCACGCGCGGGTGAGCGTGGCCGGTGTTGGTGACGCCGATGCCGCAGGTGTAGTCGAGGTAGCGGGCTCCATCGACGGTCTCGATCCACGAGCCCGAGGCGCGCTCGACCACGAGATCGGTGTAGCGCGCCCAGACCGGCGGGATGCCCGCACGCAGCGCGGACCAGTCGGTCAGAAGGTCGGTGGCGTGTTGATCCATAGCAGTCTGGTCTCCCCACCGGCGTCGTTGCGCCAGCGATGTGGCAGCGTGGAGGGAAAGCTCAGCGCATCTCCCGCACGGGTGAGCTGGTAGGTTTCGGCCGTCGCCGACCCACACGGTCAGCGCGCCCGAGAGCAGGTAGAGGAACTCCTCCCCGGCGTGCGCATAGGCGCCGTCGCTGGTGGCGCCGGCGGCGAGGACGAACAGCTGTGGCTCGAGCTGGCTCGTCCCGCGGGCGAGCTGCTCGATCCTGACCGAGTCGCCGCCGACGCGCAGCACCGGGCGCTCGCCGGCGCGCATGAGCCGGTCGCAGCGAGGCCGTCTCGGGGCCGCGCGAGCAGGCCGGCGAGGGTCGTTCCGTAGGTTGCCGTCAGGCGCTGCAGGGTCGCGACGCTTGCACCCGAGACGCCACGCTCCAGCGACGAGATGAAGCTCACGGACAGGTTCGAGGCCTCCGCCGCGTCGCGGAGGCTGAGTCCCTGCGCCTGGCGGAGGCGGCGAAGGAGCCGTCCATCCACCCGTCGCTCGCCGTCGTGCGCATTGGCAACTCGCGCGCGCAGGAAGCGGCGGATCCCCGGCGCGTTCAGCTGGTCGACCTGGCGCAGCCGCCGCACGCTTCGCAGCTGCTCGAGGTCGGCCTCGGTGTACAGCCGATACCGTCCGCTGCTTCTCCGGGGACGGACGAGCCCCTGCCGCTCCCAGAGACGAAGCGCCGAGGCCGAGACGCCAACGCGGCGGGCTGCCTCGCCGATCAGGTAGCTCATTCGGGCACGTCCGCCGGCCTGGCAACCACGGCGCGCCGCTGGCTCCAGAGCTGGACGATGATGAATGCGAGCGCGACAAGGAGGATGAGCGTGCCGAGCACGTTGACCTCGGGCGGGATGCCGAGCCGGCTCACGCCGAAGACCCAGAGCGGGAAGGTCTGCGTGTGGCCGGCCGAGAACAGCGTGATGACGTAATCGTCGATCGACAGGGCGAAGGCGAGCAGCGCCGCCGAGAGGATGCCCGGGAAGATGATCGGGAACGTGATCTTCCAGAAGGTGGTCCGGCCGTCGGCGTAGAGATCCATGCCGGCCTCCTCCAGTGATCGGTCGAAACCGGCCAGGCGCGCGCGGACGGTGACCACCACGAAGCTGATGTTGAACATGATGTGGGCGGCCAGGATGGTCAGGAAGCCACGCTCGACCCCGAGGCTCACCCACAGCGTCAGCAGCGACGCGCCCAGGATGATCTCGGGCGCCGTGATGGGGATGAAGATCAGCAGGTTCATGACCGCCGCGGCCGCGGAAGGCGTATCGGGTCAACGCCAGCCCGATCATGGTGCCGAAGGCCGTCGCGACGATCGTCGATACCGTCGCGACCGCGAGGCTCACGATCATCGGGTCCGTGACCTGCGAACGACCCCACAGATCGACGTAGTTACGAAGCGTGAACCCCTGCCAGGTGATGTTCTGCCGTCCGGCCGGGTCGTTGAAGCTGAACACGATCATCACGGCGATCGGCGCGAACAGGAAGAGGACGACCAGCCCGGTGAAGATCGGCAGGACTCCCGGCGAATCGGCCGCCCAGTCGGGAGCCGCGAGGAGCCGAGGTCGCTGACGCCGTCATCGGGGTCTCATCCCGTCAGCCGCTCGCTGCCGATGATGCGCGTGTAGACCGCGACCAGGAGCATCACCACAGCGACGAGCACGAATCCGAGTGCGGCGGCGGCGGGGTAGTCGAGGCTGTCGAGGAACTTGCGCTGGATGATGTTGCCGACCATGAACACCTGCGGGTTCCCGGCGCCGATGCACCTCCGCGGTGATGAAGTCACCGACCGCCGGGATGAAGGTGAGCAGCGAGCCCGCCACCACGCCCGGCAGGGAGAGCACGAACGTGACGCGCCAGAATGCCTGGGCTCGGCTGGCGTACAGGTCGGTCGCCGCCTCGATCAGCCGCCGGTCGATCTTCTCGATCGCCACGTAGAGGGGCAGGATCATGAACGGGAGGAAGTTGTACGTCAGCCCGAAGATGACCGATGCCGGCGTGGCGAGGAAATGGAAGTCCGGCGGCAGCAGGCCGATGTCCTTGAGTGGCCCGAACACCATGCCGTTGTCGGACAGGACCATCCGCCAGTTCAGCGTTCGGATGACGAAGCTGACGAAGAACGGAAGCACGACGACCAGCAGCAGCGCGTTCTTCAGTCGCCCGCCCCGGAAGGCGATCGTGTAGGCCACCGGATAGCCGATGGCGAGCGTGATCAGGGTTGCCGCCAGCGCGAAGACCGCGGACCGGACGTAGAGCTCCCAGTACTGGCCGATCACCTCGGGATAGATGCCGAAGTTCCAGGTGAGCTCGTAGCCGGTGTCGAAGGTTCCCTGCTGGAGGGAGATCACGAGCATGACGGCCATCGGCACGGCGAAGAAGACGATGCAGCCACGCTCCGCCGGGCAGGAGGAGGAGGAAGGGGGTCAGCCCGCGGCTCAGCGAGCGCACTCAGATCGCCTCTGGATCGTGTGTGGTCGGGCTCAGCCGGACGTCACGCGCCGAGGACCGGCTCGAAGAGGTCGTTCCACTGCGCCTCCTCGTCCTCGGTCAGCTCCTTGTCGGTGTAGGTGTTTGCGGTCTGATCCTCGGTCGGCACCACCGTCGGCGCGAGCGCCTCGTACAGGTCGGCCGTCTCGGCGTCGTCATCGGCTCGCGCCGTCTCGGCATCGGCCGCGATCCGCTCGTCGACGCCCTTCACCGGCGTGAAGTAGCCCACGTATTCCGACAGCGTGGTTGCGGCCGCCGGGTCGTACCAGTAGTTGAGCAGCTTGTGGGCGTTCTCCAGGTTTGCCCCGCCCTTCGGGATGACGAGGTTGTCGTTCCAGCGCATGCCGCCTGACTCGGGGACGACGAACACGCACCTTGTCGTTGTCGTACAGGTTCATCTGGCTGATGTCCCCGGACCAGGCCACGCTGATCGCGAGGTCTCCGGCCGCCAGCGCGTCGTAGTACTCGTTCCCGTAGAAGCCGCGGAAGTGACCGTCCGGGACGCCCAGCAGCTTGTCCTGCGCAGCCTGCACGTCGTCGACGGTGGCGTTCGCCGGCTCGACGCCGAGCGACAGCAGCGTGAGCCCGAACATGTCGCGCATGTCGCTGAAGCCGCCGGCCCTCCCGGAGAACTCCGGGTCGAGCAGGTCGTCGAAGGTGGTGACCTCGCGCCCCGTCAGCTCCGGGTCGTACGCGATGCCCGTGATGCCGCCCTGCCACCAGACGCTGTACTTGTTGTCCGGGTCGAACCAGAGGCCCTTCGCGTAGTCCGCCACGTTGGCGGTCCAGTTGGGGAGCTTGGAGTGGTCCAGCTCCTCCAGCCAGCCGAGGCGGGCCATGCGCTCGACCACCCAGCCGCCGGGAGACATCACGTCCCATCCGGTGTTGTTGCCAGCCCGAAGGTCAGGAGCGTACTGGGCGAGGAAGTCGGCATTGTCGAGCAGCCCTTCGTCGTACTCGACCTCGATCCCCGTCTGCTCGGTGAACGCCTCGATGCTCGGGTAGCTGCGTCTCATCCTCGGAGATGTCGATGTAGGCGGGCCAGTTGAGCCAGGCCAGCTTGCTGCCGTCCGCCGACCCACCCGGCCCCGGCGCGCAGGCGGCGAGCAATCCGGGCAGGGTGAACAGCGCGCCGACCGCCAGGCCGCCCTTCCCGGCACGACCCATGAAGGTTCGACGACTGATCGGGTCACGCCGCATGAGCCTGTCAATGCTGAGCTCGATCTGACTGCGGCGCTCCAGGTCACTCATCGGTCACTCCTTCCGTGGGTGCATGCGGGTCTGGGGCTGCATGCTGAGCCGGATCGCGGATGACGAACGTGTGCTGCGGCTTCCAGGTCAATCTGACCCGCTGGCCATCTCGGAGGACCTCCCCCGCGCCGCTCGTCTCGATGTTCTGTGCATAGACGGTCAGCTTGTGACCGTCCTTCGTCTCGACGATGTATTGGGTGCTGACGCCGATGTAGGAGGCGTCGAACACGACGCCCTCGATCGCGTTCGCGTCATCGGACACGGGCTGGGCCTGCCCGTCGGCAATGGGCAGGACGCGGAGCTTCTCGGGCCGGACGCCGATCCGCACGCGGGACGCCCCGTTCACTCCCGCTGACGGGGCCCGCAGCGTCGTGCCGTCCGCCAGCTTGAGCTGCGACGTGCCGATCGTCCCTGCCGGTCACCTCGGCATCGAGCAGATTGCTGACGCCGAGGAAGCCCGCCACGAACTCGGTCCGCGGGCGCTCGTAGAGCTCCTCGGGCGCGCCGAGCTGCTCGATCTTTCCCTGCCGCATCACGGCGATGCGGTCCGACATCGTCATCGCCTCCTCCTGATCGTGCGTCACGAAGATGAAGGTGATGCCGATCTCGCTCTGGATCCCCTTGAGCTCGACCTGCATCTGCTTGCGGAGCTTGAGGTCGAGCGCCCCGAGCGGCTCGTCGAGGAGGAGCACGCGAGGATGGTTGATGAGCGCGCGAGCCAGGGCAATGCGCTGCTGCTGGCCGCCGGAGAGCTGCGTCGGCTTGCGCTGCTCGTATCCGGGGAGCTCCACCAGCTTGAGCATGGCGGCGACCTGGCCGCGGACCTCGCCGCTCGGGACCTTGCGCCGGCGCAGGCCGAAGGCGATGTTCTCGAAGACCGACAGGTGAGGGAAGAGCGCGTAGTTCTGGAACACGGTGTTCGTGTCCCGCTTGAATGGCGGCAGGCCCGTCACGTCCTGGTCGCCCAGGTAGACCGTGCCGTCCGTGACCTCCTCGAAGCCGCCGATCATGCGCAGCGTGGTGGTCTTGCCGCAGCCGGACGGTCCCAGGAGGGAGAAGAACTCACCCTGGTTGATCTCGAGCGAGAGGTCGTCGACGGCGATGAAGTCGCCGAAGCGCTTCGTGACGCGATCGAGTCGGACATCGACGACGGGACGTGTCGGGCACGCGCCAACCTTGTCGCATTGCTGTAAGGAGCGGAGTATAGATTTCGCCGCGTCGTGCCTGTCAAGAAAGCCGCCGCGAATCTGCAACTTCGGGAGTGGGTCACGCGTCATAGCGGCATCCAAGGCACCACCTCCGCGGGGGTATCCGACACCGATGGCGAAGCTCAATCACCAGAAGCGGCATCGACCGCGTCCCATCACCACCCGGATCAGGCGCGTGAACCTGCAACGGGCCGAGGAGCAGCGCAGCCGGCGCGAAGTCGACCGGTGGCGCCGCAGCAGCTGAACCGGCCTCCTCTCCCAAAAACGACGACCCGACCGATCGAGCGGCCGGGTCGTTCGCTTGTACACTCGCGGAGCCCGAGTCCGCCGAACCCGCAGCGGAGCGCACGATCCGATGGACTTCGCCCTGTCCCCGCAGCACGAGGAGATTCGCCGCACCGTGCGGGACTTCGCCGAGAAGCGGATCGCTCCGGCGGCCGATGAGATGGAGCGGAAGGGCGAGTTCCCGACCGAGATCATCCGCGAAGCGGCGTCGCTCGGGCTCCTGGGCGTGCCGTATCCGGAAGAGATCGGCGGCACCGGCCTCGACTCGCTCGCCTACGCCATCACCGTCGAAGAGCTCTCCCGGGTTTCGGGCAGTGTCGGGATCATCGTCAGCGCGCACACCAGCCTCGGCTGCAATCCGATCTGGCTTGCCGGAACCGACGAGCAGAAGGAGCGCTACCTGCGCCCGATGGCCTCCGGCGAGGTGATCGGCGCCTACGGACTCACCGAGCCGGGTGCGGGCAGCGACTCGCGTGGAACGCGCACCCGGGCACGTCGCGACGGCGACGACTGGGTCATCAACGGCGGGAAGCGATTCATCACCAACGCGGGCGTGGCGGGCACCTACATCGTGACCGCCGTCACCGACCGGGAGGAGGGCAGCGGCAAGATCAGCGCATTCATCGTGGAAGCCGATACGCCCGGGTTCAGCATCGGACGCATGGAGGAGAAGATGGGCCTCCACGCCAGCAACACGGGGGAGCTGATCTTCGAGGACTGTCGCGTCCCCGCGGGGAACCTGCTCGGCGCCGAGGGGGAGGGCGACAAGCTCTTCCTCAAGACCCTGGACGGCGGTCGCATCGGCATCGGCGCCATGGCGCTCGGGCTCGCGCAGGCGGCTTTCGAGGCCGCATCCGCGTACGCGAAGGAGCGGCGGCAGTTCGATCGGCCGATCGGCTCGTTCCAGGGCGTCGCGTTCAAGATTGCCGACATGGCCACCGAGATCGACGCCGCTCGGCTGATGGTCTACCGCGCCGCGTGGCTGAAGGACCGCCACGAGCCGTATTCCACGCAGTCCGCAATGGCGAAGCTCTTCGCATCGGAGGTCGCCTTCCGCGCCACCAACGCCGCCGTCCAGGTGCACGGGGGGTACGGCTACATCACCGAGTACCGCGTCGAGCGCTACCTGCGCGACGCGAAGCTGACCGAGATCGGCGAGGGCACCAGCGAGATCCAGCGCATGGTGATCGCTCGCAACCTCCTCGGCCTGCGCGCGATGTGACCGCTGGCGGCGAACCGGGCCGCCGCTGGATCGGCTACGCTTGTCTCCCGATCGGTCGCGTGGCGATCGAGCGTTCCCCTTCGCAGACGAGGTCCTCGGTCCAATGAGCAGCCGCATCGACGAGCTCGACGCCATCGTGCGTCAGTTCGACCTCAATGAGCACCCCTTCTACACCGAGTGGCGAGCCGGCACCCTGCCGGTCGAGCGCCTTGCCGAGTACGCGGATGAGTGGGCGCCCTTCATCTCGGTCGTCGACCAGGGATGGGAGCGGATCGGCTATCCGGGGTACGCCGCCGAGGAGCGCGAGCACGACGCGCTCTGGTCGACGTTCCGGGCCGCGCTCGGCGCGTCAGGCGAGATGCGCCGCCCGCAGTCCAGGACGCTGCTTGCCGTCGGTGAGCAGGCATTTGCATCGATCCCTGAGTCGCTCGGCGCGCTCTACAGCTTCGAGGTCCAGCAGCCGGTCACGGCGTCGAGCAAGCTGGCCGGACTGCGCGAGCACTACGCCGGCACGGTCGACGCGGACGCCCAGCAGTACTTCGTCGAGCACGCGGTCGAGACCGATGAGCCGGCCATGCTGGCGTCGCTGATCGACGGCCTCTCCGACGGTGAGTTCGCTCGCGCGAAGACGGCCTGCGCCATCTTCAGCGCCGCGGCGTGGGGCGCTCTCGACGGGGTCTACTACACCGACTAGCCGCGGCGGTTGCTGAACTCGACCGACCAGCGCCAGGCGGAGCCGTCCCCGGCATTCCACCACGCGGTGAGGACGCCGGCCTCGCCCCCGGGCAGGATGACGATGGCGCCCAGGTCGGCATCGGTCGGCCACCGATCCTCGCGCGTGACCGCGTCGCCCTCGAGCGCGAGTCGCGTCATCGGCAGGTAGGCGCCCGCCCGCTCCAGGGCCTCGCCGCGGGCGATCACGCGGTCGTCGCCCTGCCGCACCGTGACCGATACCCGGACGGGCACCGCGTGCGCCCACACCACTTCGACCGGGTCGATGCGTGCGCGCGCGATCGGCAGCCCGGTGGCCGCCGCATCCGGGTACCAGAGCTCCCATGTCTGGTTCTCGCTGCTGACCATGTGCGCATGCTACGCGGGCGATCAGCCCACGTCCGGCACCTTCTGCGCGAGCGCCACGAACGCATCGAGCGAGGTCGGGTCGGCAAGCGACTCTCGTGAGGCGGCAACCTCGACCGGCGTGCCGGTGAGGATGCGCTTCACCGGCACCTCGAGCTTCTTGCCCGACAGCGTGCGCGGAATGCTCGGCACTGCCAGGATCTCGTCGGGCACGTGGCGTGGCGAGAGCGCCGTACGCAGCTCGCCGGTGATCCGCTTCCGCAGCTCGTCGTCGAGACCCGTGCCCTGGGCCAGGGCAACGAACAGAAGAAGGCGATCCTCCGCGTCGTCCAGGTGAACGACCAGGGAGTCCACCACCTCGGGGATCGACTCCGCCACCGCGTAGAACTCGGCCGTCCCGATCCGCACGCCGCCGCGATTGAGCGTCGCGTCTGAGCGGCCGCTGATGACGCACGATCCACGCTCGGTGAACGTGATCCAGTCACCGTGGCGCCAGACTCCCGGGAATTCGTCGAAGTAGGCCGCGCGGTACCGCTCGCCGGATGGGTCGTTCCAGAACGAGACGGGCATGGACGGCATCGGCGCGGTCAGCACGAGCTCACCCTGCTCGCCGACGAGCGGCCGGCCGTCGGGCGAGTACGCCTCGACGCCGCACCCGAGGTGGCGGCACGAGAGCTCACCCTCCCACACCGGCACCAGCGGCGACGCTCCCACGAATGCGGTGCACACGTCGGTTCCGCCGGAGACCGATTGGAGATGGACCGATGGGCTGATCGCGTCGTAGACGTATCGGAACCCCTCGATCGGGAGCGGCGAACCGGTCGAGCCGATGCCCCGGAGGCGCGAGAGGTCGGCCGCCTCGCCCGGACGCAGACCGTCCTTGCGGCAGGCCATGAGGAAGGTGGCCGATGTGCCGAAGTAGGTGACCCGCTCCTCGTCGGCCATCCGCCACAGCGCCGACAGGTCAGGGTGGGCCGGCGAGCCGTCGTAGAGGATGATCGTGGCGTCCACGGCCAGCCCGGAGACCAGGTAGTTCCACATCATCCAGCCGGTGGTGCTGAACCAGAAGAACCGATCGGCGGGTCCGAGATCGTGGTGCAGCGCGTGGATCTTGAGGTGCTCGAGCAGGATGCCGCCATGGCCGTGGACGATGGGCTTCGGCAGCCCGGTGGTACCCGAGCTGTAGAGCACGAAGAGCGGGTGGTCGAAGGGCACTGCCTCGAAGGCCGGCTCCGCGGGCACGGCGACGAGATCGGCCCACGGCGTCACATCCGGGATGCGATCGGTCGACGGGTTCAGGTAGGGGACGAGGACGGTCGCCGAGAGGCTGGGAAGCGCGGCGCGGATGGCGGCCACCTCATCGGCGCGGTCGACCGCACGATCGCCGTACCGATACCCGTCGATCGTCAGCAGCACCTTCGGCTCGATCTGGCTGAACCGATCGACCACGCTGCGGGTGCCGAACTCCGGGGCGCAGCTCGACCAGATCGCGCCCAGGGACGCGGTCGCCAGGAGCGCGACCACCGCCTCCGGCACGTTCGGCAGATAGGCGGCCACCCGATCGCCACGACCGACGCCGAGCCGGGCAAGGCCGGCCCGCGCGCGGGCGACCGCGTCACGCAGCTCGTCCGCCGTGAGCGATTGTCGGTCTCGCGTCTGCGACCGCGCCACGAGGACGATGTCGTCGTCGCGGCGCCGGGCAAGGCGCAGGCAGTGCTCCGCCCAGTTGAGCCGCGCCCCGGGGAACCAGCGGGCGCCGGGCATCGAGGCATCCGCAAGGGCAGGCCCCGTATCGGTCGACGAATGAACGTCGAAATGCTCCCAGACCGATGACCAGAAGCCGGCGAGGTCGTCGATCGACCAGCGATGCAGCTCGTCGTACCCCGCGAAGGCACGGCCACGCGTCGCCTCGAGCCACGCCAGGTAGGCGCCGATGCGGGTCCGCTCGCGCACATCGGGCGGCGGCGTCCACAGCACCCTCGGAACGGCCATCTGCCGATCATGCCAGAGCGAGCGCTATCCTCATGCGACCGATGCTCCTGCCCGCCACCCTCCTGGCCGTCCTCCTGGCCGCTTCGCTGCCGGGTGTGGCGCAGGGCACGGCGATCGCCGCGGTGCCGGACGAGCCGGGCGTGGTCATCCTTCCCGACGCGCCGATCCTCCAGTCGGTGGCCGCCGACGTCGACGGCGATGGCCGGCGCGAGGTGGTCCGCCTGGTGGTCGGGCGCGGGAGATGCCGTCTTCGCCGAGGTCTGGGGGCAGGGCACGCAGGGCTGGCAGCTTCGCGGCGATCCGGTCGAGGTCGTGCCACCCTCGCGCGTCGGACTCCGGATCGATCGGGTCTACCAGGCGACCCCGGTGCGGCTGCTGGTTCGGCACGTCGCCGGCGTCGAGCGCGTCACCGTGGCAAGCCAACCCCACTTCGAGGAGATCGACGTCGGCGAGCCGTGCTGCCTGATCCTCCACGACCTCGCCATCGCGGATGGCGCGGCCCTGCGGCGCCCGGTGTCCGGCCCGAGCGACTTCGCCGACGTGATCACCGTCATCGACTTCGACGGGGATGGGACCGATGAGCTGCTCTCGACCGAGTCGCTGCCAACGGCGGGGCAGATCGAGTTCGCGATCGAGGCACGCGTCCACCGCTGGGTCGACGGCGCCTTCGCTCCCCCGACCGAGACGCGGCTCCCCTTCGGATCGGGCGACTCTCCATTTCGGCTCGGCGACAGCGACGGCGTCCCGGGCGACGAGGCCGCGATCCTGTCGACCATCGGGCCGCCGGGCATCTTTCGGATCCGCCTGACCGCCGGCGATCGCCTCATCCAGGATCCCGGCGGCATCGTCGCCGACCAGGCGGTGGCCGTGCCGCTCGACGGGGGACGGGGTATTGCTGTCATCGGTCCGGTGGTCGGTCTCATGGTCGCGGCGTGGCCCCCGGGCGAAGAGGTGTCGCCGGCGTCAGCGGAGTCGCTCGTCACCGATGCCACGATCGTCGGCACCGTGGCCGTCAACGGGCAGGCGAGGCTGGTCGTCAACCAGCCGGCGACCGGCGCGGTCCACCTGCTGAGCCTGCCTGACCTGCTGCCGCCGCAGGGCGTCACCATCACGCGCAGCCCCGCCGCCGCCGTCCTCGCCGGCGCACCATTGGCACCGTTCAGCGGCCCCGTTCCCGGCGGCGGCGCGGACGGGGAGCCGGCCATTATCCACGCGGGTCGCCTCATCCCCTCGCTATCCGACTCTGGGCCATCCGGCACCTCGCTGGTGGCCACGCTCGCCGGCGCCGAGCCGCTCGGGCTGGCGGGTGACCACGACCTGATCGTGCTCAATCACGGGCCGGTGGGGCGCCGCAACCCGGCGCCGGGCGGCGGCACACTGGTTGCGCCTTCGGTGCTCGATCAGGCGTGGACGAGCATCGCGCCGCTCGATCTGATCCGACAGCCCGAACCGGACGATGCCCTCGAGCCCACGCTCCGCGGAGCCGTGCGCCTCGACACGCGGAACGGCATCGCCGTCGGCCCCGGCGGGTTCGTTGCCGAAGTGAGGGCACCGCCCGGCTCGCGCGTCGTGGTGGGCGACTTCGACCCGTCGGTGGTGCGGACGCCGATCGTCGTGCCCGATGCCGGCCGGGTCGATGCCCCGTTCATCCCGCCGACGGTGGCCACGGAAAATCCGCGCTACCAGGCCACCCTGCTGGTGGTGACCCCGGCGGGTCACGCGCAGCTCGCACGCTGGGACGTGCGTGTCCTGACCGAGGCACCGCCGGTCGAGCTGACCGCCTCCACTCCGATCGGGTCGAGCGCGGTCGTGATCGGCGGCCGGACCAGTCCCGGCGCCACCCTGCGCGTCGATGGGCGGGCCGTCGACGTCGACGCGGCGGGTCGCTTCGAGGCCGCCGTCGACCTGCCGCCGTGGCCGACCGATGTCACGGTCGAAGTGAGCGACGAGGTGGGGAACGCGGCGCGCCATGTTGTCAGCGGCGTCGGCCTGTTCGACTATCGCACCCTGCCGTGGGCGGCCATCACGGTCGCTCTCGTGGCAATCGCCGGCGTCGGCCTCCTCCTCCGCGTGCCGCGCTCGAGCCCGCTCCCGCGCCCGGCCGACGACGATGCCGCCCTCGAGGAACTCGAGCCGGACTGATCAGCCCTGCCGGCGACGCCGCGCCAGCCGTTCGGCCAACGTCTCGCCGGTCGGCTCGGGCTCCGCGGTTGGCGGACGGACCGCGGCTGCGGGGCTCGGGACTGCGGGGGCGACGCGCGCGGGCCGGCGTGCGGCCGGGGCAGCGGGAGGTGCGGGCTGGACGTCCGGCGTCTCGGGGGCAACGGGCGATGCCACGCGGCTCCGCGCGACGAGCACTGCGCTCCTTTGCGGCTCGCAGCTCGGCGAGGCCGGGAACGGCCTCTGGTTCCGCGCGGCCCATTCCGACGCGTCGCGCGGCCCACGCACGGGCTCGCCGCAGGTCGGCGCGGCTGAGCGCCACGCGGCGCACGCCGACGTCGAGGGGGACGAGCGCGATCGCCAGCAGGAGCAGCCACGGCCAGACGGGGGTCGGGAAGGCGCTGGCCTCGATGTCGTGCGTCCAGACGGACGTCGGAGCCTCCTCGTCGGCCAGCGCGAGCTCGCGACCCCCGCCGGCGGCCGCGAAGGTGGCGAGGGCATCGGCGTCGATGCCGAGGCGCCGGTACTCCTCGGCTGCGGGCGACACGATTCCGAGCGTGCGGCTTGCGGCATCGGTCCCGCTCTCGTCCTCGAACGTCTGAGCCACCCGCACCAGGTAGGCGCCCTGCTGGTCGGCCCGTACCGTCCCGGCATAGCGCCCCGGTCCCACCTGCTCGAGCAGGGTCTGGGTCGGCTCGAGGTCCGGTGAGACGAGGCGCAGCACGGTCCGATAGAAGTTGCGAGGACCCGCCTCGTCGTCGAACGAGGTGACCTCGACGTTGAGCTCGCCGTCCTCGCCGGGGCTGAACCGCACGTCGATGCCCTCGGCATCCTCCGGCGGAAGCGTCCAGGCAACCAGCTGAGCGGTCAGGGTGCCGAACTCGGGTGTCCCGATCCACGGGGTCGCCCACTGCTGCCGCGCGTCCGAGGTCCACGCCACCGCGCGTCCCAGGCCGTACTGCCATTGCGCCAGCAGCGGGTCCTCGCGGGCGGTCAGCAACGACACCGTGGCGCTCCCCTTCGCCGTGGTGGCGTTGTAGCCGAGCAGCTGGGGCAGGCGGCCGGCGTCGAGGCCGTCGAGGATCTCGGATGACGCCGATGGGATCGGCTGGAAGGTCTCCTCCACGATCTGCTCGCCGGCGGTGCGGATCGTCTCGCGCAGGAAGATGTCGGGGATGGTGGTCGCATCGGCCGCCTCGTAGTAGCGGCCGCCCGACTCCTCCGCCAGCCGGCGCAGGATCTGCGCCGAGCCGCCGCCGGTGCCGATGGTCGACAGGGTGATCCCGGCGGCCTGCATGTCGGCCAGCAGGTCGTCGTAGGCGCCGTGGCTCGACCAGCCATCCGTGATCAGGATGATGTGGCGCAGCGTGGCGGGGTTGTTCACGAGGTCGTCGTAGGCGGCCTTGAGCCCGGCGTAGATGTTCGTCTGGCCGTCGGCGGGGAAGCCGATGCCGGCCTGCAGTGCGCCGAAGTCGATCGGCGCGGTGCGCACCGCCCAGTGCGCGTTCTGGTCGAAGGCCACCACGCCGAGTTGATCGGTCGGAGCCAGCGCCTCGGCGGCACGCAGGATCGCCTCGCGCGCCACGTCCACCTTCTCGAAGCCGCGTGACCCCGACGGGTTGGCCGTATCGCGCGAGTCGCCCGTGCAGTGGCAGTCCGCCATGCTGCCCGACTTGTCGACCACCGCGACCATCGCCACGTCGGGCGAGCGCTCGCGATCCCGCACCGTCATGTAGACCGGCAGTGTCTCCTCGAGCGGCGTGTCCAGGTAGCCGCCGGCGCCGAAGCTGTCGCGGCCGCCGAGCATGACGAGCCCCTTGCCCAGGTCGCGCACGTACACCTGCAGCGAGGCCATGGTCGTGTCGCCGAGCTCGGACGCCTCCACGTTGTCGAGCACGACCGCGTCGTAGCCGGCCAGCGTGGCGAGCGACGACGGTACGCCGCTCGACGGCACGACCGTCACCTCCAGGCTGCCTTCGCCGAGGGAGGCGACGAGATCGGCGGCGCGTTCGGCATCGTCGGTGGCGACCAGGACCTGGGGCTCGCCGGTCACCAGGACGTAGGCATCGGCGGCGTTGTTCTCCGCGAAACGGTCATCGGTCGCCTCGATCACGGCGCGGAACACGTGGAATCCGGGCTCATCGGCCGTGACCGCGAACGGGATGGTGGTGATGCCCGGCTCGAGCTCCAGCTCGCGGGTGGCGACCGTGGCGCCGTCCGCCAGCAGCCGGAGGGTCGCCGTGGTGGTGATCGTCGAGCGCAGCCGCACGACGAGGTCGATCGTCTCACCGACCCGGGCGCCCGGCGGAGCGTCGACGGCGTCGACGAGCACCTCGGCCGCGGACTCGTCAGCCGGCGTCACGACGTCGAGCCGGATGCCGCGCGCGGAGGCGGCGGCGATGGCGTCCTCGGCCTCGCCCGACGTGTCGTTGCCGTCCGAGAGCAGCACGATCCGCTGCTGGGTCCCGTTCGGGAAGATCGCCGCGGCCAGCCGGACGGCGGCGGCGACGTCGGTGGCACCGACCACGGGCTCCGATGCCGGGTCGGAGAGCTCATCGAGCTCGGACGGCAGGCGGTCGACCAGCGCGTTGCCGCCGAAGACGACCATCCCGGCAGTGTCACCTTCCGGCATCTCGCGGACGCTGTCTCGCGCCCACGCGACCAGGTCCTCCCGGGTCGCGTCGAGCATCGAGGCGGACGCGTCGAGGAGATAGACGACGCTGAGCCGATCGGAGGGCAGCGCCAGTCGCATGCCGGCAAGCGCCAGGACCAGGCACGCGACCAGGACGAGCCGGATGACCAGCGAGGCAATCCGCCGGCCCATCGGGAGCGTGCGCGAGGCAGCCAACCAGCCGACCACCACGACGCCGACCGCGGGCAGGAAGAGCCAGAGCCAGATCGGATCCGAGAATGCGACCGGAAGGCTCACCGCGCTCGACCTCCGAGCGGCTGCGGCCGCCGCCCGAGGGCGCGCCCGAGGCTGCGCCGGGTGGGACGATGGAAGAGGAGCCATTCGACGGCAAGCAGCGCAAGGCCGGCAAGCGCGAGCGGCCACCACCACTCGGCACGGCTCGGCTGCGAGGCCGGTTCGTCGTCCGGCGTGACACGCCCCATCTCGATGATCCGCTGCGGATCGCCGGGCGTAACGTCCGACTCGTCGGGGTTGAACAGGTTGATCGCCGTCTTCCCGAGCGTCGTGCCGTCGAGCTCGGGGATCTCGCTCACCGCCCGGACCTCGCGCAGGCCGACGAAGTCGGCGCCTGGGATCGTCAGCCGTCCGCCGACGGCCGAGAGCTCGAGCCCCGCGCTGGAGGTTCCGGGAACGGCAAGCAGGCCGGTGTTCTCAACCGCGACCCGCTCGATTCGCGGATCCACCGCCACGCTCACCGACTCGCCGAGCCGCATCGAGGACGGCAGGATGCCCTCCGCCTCGGGCAGCAGCACCTCGGTCAGGTTGCTCATCAGCAGCGGGAAGGCGACCTGCAGCGGAAGGTCCGACTCACCGAGGTCGAAGCCGATGAGCCCGATCCGGTGGCCGCCGACCTCGCCAACGGCGACGAGCGGATTCCCGCGTGACGTCTGGACCACCGCGCGCATGCCGTCGACCAACGACAGCTCGCGGGCTCGACCGATGTGGACGGTGGTGAGATCGACGAAGCGCAGGAGTGGCTCGTCCGGATCGGTGCGGTCGATGGCCGGGTTCTCGACTCGACCCTCGACCGTACCGAAGGATCCATCGGCGTCCGGGTCAAGATAGAGCGCCGGGAGCTCGGGTGGGTCGTCGGGCACCACGCCGTCGAAGACCAGGAAGCCGTACGGCGTGCCCGCTTCCTCCGCATCGGCCATGGCATCCACGTAGCCGTCGGCGTCGACCGCGTAGAGCTCGAGACGGGGGAGCAGCGCGAGGGCATTTTCGAGATACGCGTTGCCGGCGCCCACCAGCAGCGTGCGGGTCGTCTCGTTGGCCGGGACCACTGCGAAGGCGCGGTCGTCGGTGAGCAGCGCATCGGATCCGGCCAGCCGCGCCTCGACGACGGTTGCGGCTGCCGGCACGGTGCTGACGAGCGCCTCGGAGCGCTGGCCCGCCGGAATGGTCAGCTCGCGCGCATCCACCAGCTCGCCATCGGCGTAGACCTCGAGCCGGCGGGTCGCCTCGACCGACGACGGGTTCGACACGGCGACGAACAGGTCGAGCTGCGCGCCGCCGGCGCTGCGCAGGGCGGAGAGGGCGGCGATCGCCTGGTTCGCATCGGTTGAGCCGACACGCTCGACCAGCACCGGCGCTCCGACACCGACATCGGGCAGCTCGTCGCCCGCGGCATCGGTCACGACCACCACCGTCGAGTCGGCGTCGCGCTGGGCGAGCGCGGACGAGAGCGCGAAGGCATCGGTGAGGTCGCCGGGCAGCTGGGTCGCCGTGATGCCGTCGATCGCCTCGAGGGCCGCGGCGGTGTCATCGGTCTCGCTGACGAGGACGTTCGCCGTGTCGGCGGCGGCCACGACGGTGATCCGACCACCGACCGGCAGCCGTTCCACCACGTCGCGAGCGCGCTCCCGGGCGAGCGCCATCCGGTCCTCGTCGTCGGTGCTGGTCGCCATCGAGGCGCTCGTGTCGACGATGAGGACGACGTTTGCCGCGAGGTCGGACTCGACGGTGCTGAATGGTCGCGCTGCGGCCGCCACCACGATGGCGGCGATGAGGAGCTGCACCAGCAGCAGCCAGCTGAAGCGCAGCTTCTGCCACGGCGCATTTGCCTCGACGTCGCGGATGAGCTGCTGCCACAGGAAGGTGGAGCCGACCGGGACGTCCCGGCGCCGAAGCCGCAGCATGTAAAACGCGACGATGATCGGCAGGGCGATCAGGCCGATGAGGGCGAGCGGCGCGATCACCGGATTCGTCCCTTCGGGGAGGAACCGCGGCCGACGCCCGCCGGCGTCGCGGCTGGCGCGACGCTCCGGCGGCGGGCCTCGCCCGCGTCCAACCACGGGTGGAAGGCCCCAAGGGATCTCGCGGCGGACCACATCGGTCCGATCGACCTCGACGGGGTTCGGGCCGCGCTTCCTGGGCGACGCATCACTCGACTACCCGGCGACGACGAAGGACGTCGAAGAGGAGGTCCGATAGGTCCAGGTCGGACGGCACCTGGACGTAGGCGCCGCCACGCCGGCTCACGAACGCGGCGATCTCATCCTGCCACTCCGCGAGCCGCGTCCGGTAGCGCTCGACGAGGTCGTCGTCACCGGAGACCTCGACGGCATGGCCCGTCTCGTTGTCGACCAGGCGCGCGTCCGGCGGGACCTGCGGCTCGAGCTCGTCGGGCGCCAGCATGTGGAGGACCGAGAGCTGGCAGCGGGTGCCGGCCAGGTCCCGCAGCGCATCGAGGTAGCCGGGATCCATGAGGTCGCTGATCAGGAGCATCGGCCCTCGCCCGCGGATGCGACCCGCGTAGGCGCGCGCGGCGGATGCCAGGCCGGTCAGGCGCTCCGGTCGCGGCTCGGACAGGAACTTGAAGAGCTCGAGCGCGCGTCGCTTGCCGCGCATGGGACGCATCCCGGTCGCCGCCCCGTCACCCAGGAACGCGACGCTCACGCGATCCATGCTCGCCAGTCCGAGGTAGCCGAGGGCGGCGGCAGCCCGACGCGCGGCATCGAGCTTGTTCGGCTCCCCGTAGTCCATTGAGCGAGACGCGTCGACGAGCAGGTGGACGGTGACGTCTTCCTCCTCGACGAAGAGCTTCACGAACAGCTTCTCGAGACGCGCGTAGGCGTTCCAGTCGAGCTGCCGCAGGTCGTCGCCGACGGCGTAGTTGCGGTAGTCGGCGAACTCGACGCTCTGGCCGCGGCGCACGCTGCGGCGCTCGCCCTTCATGCGGCCGGCAGTCATCCGTCGCGAGGCGAGCTCCAGCTGTTCGAGGCGGCGAAGGAACGTCTCGTCAAACAGGACGGCTCGCTCGGATGCGGTCATGTGCTCTGCCACCGTGACTCCGGCTGTGTGCGAGCCAATCCCGCGGGGCGGGCGGATCGGCCACTGGGTGGCCGGATTCCCATCGGACGTGAGCGCCGGCCAACGCGGAAGCGGCCAGGTTGGCTGGAGCACCCGTCGGGCGCACGATCGGCCACGTCGTCTCTGTTACGCCCGTGGGGCGGCAAAGGGCCGACTGCCCGGAGCGGACCGAGGATGGCGAGCCGCGGCAAAGGACCGCTACTCGGCAGGTTCGGTGGGCGTCTCGGCGATGATCGCGCGCACGACCGAATCGGTGCTGATTCCCTCGGCCTCTCCCTCGAAGTTGAGGATGACCCGATGCCGCAGCGCCGGCGGCGCAACTGCCTGGACGTCGCCGTACGCGACGTTGAAGCGGCCGTCGAGCAGGGCGTGGATCTTTGCGCCCAGCACCATGGCCTGCGCGCCTCGGGGCGATGCACCGTAGCGGACATAGCTCTTGACGATCTCCGGCACGCGCTCCGTGTCCGGGTGCGTGGCGCGCAGGATGCGGATGGCGTAGGCCATCACGTGCGAGGCGATCGGCACGTCGCGGGCAACCCGCTGCATGGCCAGCACATCGGCGCCGGTGGCGGCCTTACCGACCTGTGGCTGCTCCGTGCCGGTCGTGCGATCCATGATCGCGATCAGGTCTTCCTCCGACGGGAACGGCACGTCGATCTTGAAGAAGAACCGATCCAGCTGCGCTTCGGGCAGGGGATAGGTGCCCTCCATCTCGAGGGGGTTCTGCGTGGCGAGCACGAAGAACGGCTCCGACAGGGTGTACTGCTGCTTGGCGACGGTGACGCGGTGCTCCTGCATCGCCTCGAGCAGCGCCGACTGCGTCTTGGGGGTTGCGCGGTTGATCTCGTCGGCCAGCACGAGGTTGCTGAAGATCGGGCCCTGCTGGAAGCGGAAGCGCCGCTCGCCGCCCTCTTCCACGATGATGTTCGTCCCGACGATGTCGGCCGGCATCAGATCCGGGGTGAACTGGATGCGTGAGAAGCCCAGGTCGAGCGCCTCGGCCATCGTGCGCACCAGCATCGTCTTGCCCAGTCCGGGCACGCCCTCGAGCAGGGCGTGCGAGCCGGCGATCAGGCTGATGAGGGTCTGCCGGACGAGCTGATGCTGTCCGACGATGAAGCCTCCGACCTCGGACTCGATGCGCGTGGCCATCTCGGCGAAGCGCTCCGGTGAGATCATCTCGCTGCTCGGCGCGGTCGTGGTCGAGGTCGGCTCGGTCATGGGTTGGTCACTCACTCCGTGGGTTCGAGGCGGGAGAAGTAGTCGCGCACGAAGTCCTTCAGCGTGATCGGCACCTGCTGCCGGTCGAGCGCGGACTGCGCGTAGTCGTTGAACAGGTCGAAGACCGATGCGTACGGCACCACGCTGTCGTTGTCGAAGCCGACGCCCGACCCGCTGCCGGTCTGGTCGGTCCCGCCGTTGCCGCCGCTGCCGGCGATGAAGTCGGGATCGCCGGGCCGTCCGAATCGGTCGAAGTCGGAGAGGACGTTGCCCTCGTCGTCGGTCGTCGAGTCCTGGTTGCCGGAGCTCGGCCCATTGAAGCCGCCGGTGCGCAGGCCGCCGCCGGGGATGCGGCGCACGGTCGTGCCGCCACCGCCACCGAGCTGGCCTCCGGATCCCGGATTGGAGCCGGGTTGGCTCACCGGGCTGACCGCCTGGCTGCCCGCCGGGCTGGCCCCCGGGTTGGCCACCAGGCTGGCCGGACGAACCCGGCTGGCCAGATGAACCCGGCTGGCCGGACGAACCCGGCTGACCGGATGAGCCGGGCTGGCCCGATCCGCCCGGCTGGCCCGGACGAGCCGGGCTGCCCGATCCGCCCGGTTGACCGGATGAGCCGGGCTGCCCTGATCCGCCCGGTTGCCCGGATGAGCCGGGCTGGCCGGTCGACGATCCGGTTGGCTGGCCGGCACGCGCCACCTGGCGCGCGCCCTCCTGGAGCGCTGACTGCGAGCGTGCCACGTCGCGCTGGAGCTGGCGGTCTCGGGCGGCCTCGCGGAAGGCGTCGGCCGCCCGTTCGAGCGCCTCGGCGGCCGCCTGGCGGTCCTGCGGGCTCTCGGTGCGTGCCGCCCTGTCGAGCGCGTCGGCGGCCTCGGCAACGGCTCGAGCCGCTGCGGGCTGCGATGCGGCGCCGGCCTGTGCGGCCTGGCGCAGCTCGTCGGCTCGCGCGGCGGCTTCCTCCGGGGTCAGCTCATCGGTTCGGTCGGCCAGCTCCTCGAGGTCGCGCGCGGCCTCCTCCGGCTCGCCGTCGGGATTGGCCTCCTCGTCGCCGGTCGCCGCCTGCGACGTTGCGCGGGCGAGCTGGGTGAGCGCGGCGTCCTGCTCGGATGCCTGCGGATCGGTCATCCGCGAGAGCTGCTCCTGGACCGACCCGATGCGCGCCAGCGTCGCCTCGCGGTCGTCGCCCTGCTCGCGCAGCTGGCGGGCGAGCTCGCGAAGCTGTCGTTCGAGCTCCTCACGGCGCGGGTCGGGGTTCTCGACGTTCTCCTCGCCGACCTCGTCCGCCACGTCCTCGACCCGCTCCGCCACCCGCTCGGCCGCCTCGCGTGCCGCGCGCCGCTGCTGGAGGAGATCGTCCTGCGGGTTCGGCCACGCGACGAGCAGCAGCGTCATGGCGATCCCGGCGCCGGCGACGATGAGCGGTCGTTGCGCCAGTCGCGGTCGGAACGCGAGCCGCAGGTCGACCTCGTTCAGCCGTGCCCTGGCGTCGGCCAGCTGTCGCGCCTCGAGGCGGATCCTCTGTCTCGTGCGCCGCAAGCTCGAGCGCCGTGCCGAGGCGTTGGCGCATGCCGAGCTCCTCGTCCGCCCGGCGCGCGGCTTCGACGAGCGAGGGACGGCGGCGCCAGGAGTCGACGAGCCAGACGACCAGCGCCAGTCCGCCGACGCCGGCCTGGATCCACGGTGCAACCTCCAGCGGGAAGGCGCGGGCCAGCAGCTGGACGGCGGCCACGGCGAGCACAGCCGCCGGCCGATGACCAGCAGCCCGGAGCGCACCGCACGGCGCCACCAGAGGCGGCGACGCAGGCGACGCAGCGCTGGCGAGGGCATCAGCACCGAGGCGCTCGGCGATCGCCGCCGCAACCGTACGGTCGCTCATTGCTCGGGGTCCTCGACCAGATCCTGGACGACGGGCGCGCCCTCGTCGGCGCCGTCTCCGGCGCCCACGACCGCCGCGGACGGGCGCGAACGCCCCTTCGGTCGACGCAATGCCCAGCGCATCCCGGCCGGCACGACGAGGCGCGTCGCCGCGAACGTCAGGAGCACGGCGAGGATGACGAAGGTGATGACCACGCGCGGCCACCAGTACCCGGAGCCGGCACTCGCGTCGTCGGCGATCGGGTTTCCGAACTGGTCGACCGGCTGGCAGACGTCGCCCTGGCACTCGACGCTGGCCCGCCGTTGAAGCCGATCGCGTCCGCCGCGCAGCTGACGCGAGCATGCTGGCTGATCCCGCCGAATCCTCCGGGCTCGGTGTTGGCGACGACATCGAGCATGGCGACGCCGGGGTTCACGTACATGAGCTGCTCGGGTGCGCGCTGCGGCGGGCCGATCCCGAACCCGTCCTCCGTCTGGTTCGCGACCACCGTCCAGAAGATGAACAGCATGGTCGTGCCGAGGGTCAGCACCAGGACGCTGATGTAGGTGAGCACGGTCGCCGCCTGCGTGCGCTTGAGGAGGGCCGAGAAGAAGAGGCCGATGGCGCCGAGCACCAGCGCGGTTGCCAGCAGCACGACCTGCTGACGAACGATGTCCTCCACCGATGCGCCGCCGTACATGAGCACGATGGCGGTGATCGGCACCGCGGCCACGATCATGAGCACCACGAAGGCGAGCGCGGCCGCCAGCTTGCCGATCACGATGGCGCCCGGGCGCATCGGCGTGCTGATCAGGAGGTCCAGCGTCTGCTTCTCGCGCTCCATGCTGATCTGGCCGCGGTGAAGGCGGGGGCGATGAAGCAGACCAGGATGAGCTGGAAGATGGAGAGGAGGGTGAAGATCGACTGGCCGATGAGGGCGGATGCGTTCGCCTGGCCGCCGCCACAAGCCGCCGCCGGCAAACCCGCGCGCGTTCGGGGCCACCACCACGTAGACGCCATAGGTGATCAGCGCGAGGATCGCCAGGTAGACGGTCAGCACGATGAAGGCGCGCCGGCCGCGCATCCGCGAGCGAAGCTCCTTGACCATGATCGTGACGATCGAGGCGCCGAACTCCCGCACGGCGGACGGGCGCGGCGGGCGGACCGCTGCGTCGAATGCCGTCATGCCACGGCCTCCTCTTCGATCTGGCCGGTCACCTTCAGGAAGATCTCCTCGAGATCGCTCGTCGCCTGGCTGAACCCGACGACGCGGTGCCCGGCCGCCACCATCGAGCGGAGCAGGTCGGCCTGCGCCATCCGGCGTCCCGTCGAAGGACGCCTCGATGCGCACCGCGCCATCGGCGTTGCTTGTCCCTCCGAGGACGTCGGCGATGCGTGGATCGGTTCCCAGCCACTCACGCGCGGCGGTCACCGCGGCGTCGTCACCGAGCAGGTCGATGCGCAGCAGTGCGGTGGCGCGCAGGGAGCGCTCGATGTCGTGGATGCTGCCGGAACGCAGCACGCGCCCGCGATCGATGATCGCCACGCCGGTGCACATCTCGCCGAGCTCGGGGAGGATGTGGCTGCTGACCAGGATCGTCTTGCCCATCGACTCGCAGCTCTCGCAGGATCTCGCGCATCTCGACCCGCGCGCGAGGGTCGAGACCGGATGCGGGCTCGTCGAGGATGAGCAACGCCGGATCGTGGACGAGCGTGTGCGCCAGGCAGAGCCGCTGCCGCATTCCGCGCGACATGCTCTCGACGTAGCTGTCGCGCCGGTCGGTCAGCCCCACGATCTCGAGCAGCTCGCCGATCATCGTCGGGCGGCGGTTCGCCGGCACGCCGTAGCAGCGGGCGAAGAAGTCGAGGTACTCCCAGACGCGCAGGTCGTCGTAGACCCCGTAGAAGTCGGGCATGTAGCCGATGCGGCGACGGACCTCGATCGGATCGGAGTCGACCGGGATGCCGGTCACATACGCCTCGCCCGCCGTCTGGCGCCAGCAGCGTGGCCAGGATCCGCATCATCGTCGTCTTGCCGGCGCCGTTCGGCCCCACCAGCCCGAAGATCTCGCCGGGACCGACGACGAGGTCGACGCCGGCGACGGCCACCTGGTCGCCGTAGCGCTTGACGAGGCCGCGGGTCTCAACGACCGGTGTCGCGGTCATCATTCGCTGATCACCCCGGCGGCCCTGGCGCTCACGAAGACGCTCGCCTGGCCGAAGTTGGGATTCGCCTCGACGCCGGTGATCCGCACCTCGATGCGCCCCGTGCCGCTGATGGCCGTGCCCGGATCGGCGATGTCGAACGTGCTCTGCTGGCTGATGTCGCCGAGGAGGTTCCATGCTCCGCTCGCCGGATCGCGCACCTCGAGCGTGAACCCTTCGGGCCAGAACCCGCCGAATCCACCCTGATCGCCGAGGACCATCGACGGGTCGGGGCCGACCAGGATCTCGAGCTCGGAGACGTCCATGTCGGTCGCGTCGAGCGGGAGGGAGATGCTGTAGGTCACCGAGCCGTCGCCCAGGATCACCGAGCCGGGCCCGCCGTTCGTCGCATCGCCCTCGGTCGACAGCACGGCAACCGACATCTGCGGAGGATCGACCGCGACCTCACCAGGGCCGAGCGTCGGCCGAATACTGACGACCTCGACTGCCTGCGCGTAGCGCTGCGCCTCCTGGTCGTCGACGAGGACCGGGACCGGGCCGGGCTCGTCCCGCCAGCCGATCACGAATGGACCGCGCGACGCGCTCGGCCCCAGGTCGACGCCGGGCATGAAGCCGCCGAATCCGACGAGGGCATCGATCACCTGGCGCCGGACCAGGATCTGCCGCTGCCCATCGTTGCGCGCTGTCGAAGCCGCCGAAGCCGTAGACCTGGTCGGAGGCGGATGATCCGTTGAAGTTGGTCGAATCGATCGTGAAGTCGGCGCTCTCGCCGGGCGCCAGCTCGTCGTCGATCATGTCACCGCCGCTGCTGCTGACGTAGGCGACGTCCTGGACCGGCAGCGTGCCCTCGTTCGTCACGGTGCCGATCTGCTCACCGTCCTCGCTGCGCCACGTGACGACGAGGACAGGGTCGTGCTCGACGATGGCGTCCGCTCGGACAGCCTCGAAGCCGAAGACACCGATCGAAAGTCCGCGCACGTGTGACGGATCGCCCTGCTCGATGACGACGTCCGACGCGGTCACCGGCCTGCCGTCGAATCCCGTCGTGCCCAGCCGTGCCATCAGTGCGTCCTCCTCGACGGTGAGGTCATAGGTCGTCCGGTCGGGGGAGAAGATGCCCGCGTAGCTCTCGATGGTGGCCGCGCCGCCGGCGCCACTGGACCGAATCAGCGAGATCTGGTTGACGATCACCTCGTTGCCCTTCAGCGAGTTGCCGATCCCGAACGAGCAGGCGGTGAAGACGACCACGAGCAGCGGGGCGGTCACCCACGCCAGCTCCCGTCGATCCATCCGCCGCAGGACGACGTAGCTGATCGGGTCCGATGAGGAGGATGTACGCCACGATGACGACGAGCAGCAGCTCGGCCGGTGGGACCTCGAGCGACGGCAGGTTGCTCAGCGCCGTGGCCATCGCGTTCTGGGTCTCCTCGGGCGGGAAGCCGCCGAAGAACTGCTCCAGCGCCACATTGGTCGGCAGCAGCCGCGCCCAGAGCCGCGGAGATCCTTCCCAGCCCCGGTAGGCATCGGTCGCGAGATCGGTACCGACGAGGATGACCCGGCCCGCACCGACCGTCCGCATCGACGCCAGGAGCGTCCCATCGTCGGCCCGGATCAGGCCACGCGCGCCGTCGTGCAGTGTTCCGGTCGAAACGGTGGCCGACTCGACGGCCGTGCGCTTCGGCGCCCGCCCATGACGCGAGCGCCGCCTGCTCGACGTCGTCCACTGCCGTCAGTCCATCGACCGGGAGGATCTCGGCGAACCCTGCCGTGCGCGCCTGCCAGTCCGCCCCGCCGACGATGACGAGCTGTCCGCCGTTCGCAACCCATCGCTCAATGCTTCGGCGTTGCGCTTCGCTGAGGCCCGAGCTGTCATCGGCCCACACGATGGCCGACAGCCCTTCGAGCGGCTCGGAGCGCTCCGGCAGGTCGGCGAGCGTGAGTGAGAGCGGTGCCGGCACGCCGATCCCGTCTCCCGTGCTCAGCTGGGGACGCAGGGTGCCGGGACCGTCGCCGACGATGGCGAATTGGCTTGACGACTGCTCCAGGACGCGGGTCTCGACGATCGCCTCGACCGTTCCGTTCGGCTCCTGGAACTGGACGGTGACCTGTCGCTGGAACGCCTCCGGCTGGAGGTACGAGCGTCACCTCCTTGCGTGCGCCGGCGGGCATCTCGACGAAGCGCTGCACGGCGCCCGACTCGGTGGCGGCGGCAAGCGTGCCCTCGGTTGGCTCACCGTCGTTGACGAGGGTCACCGCGATGCCCATCCAGCCTCCGACCGCGTAGCGACCGCCGAGCAGCCCACGCGCCTCGATCTGAATGGAGCTTGCCGCACGCGACCGGGATGGCTGGCAGGAGGAGCGCGACGAGCAGAAGCGCGAGCCCGGCGACGGGCAGCGCCCATCCGCGTGCTCCTGAACCTGCTGTCCGGTTGATCATGTTCCTCTCGGTGCGGTCGGGTCGCCGGGGCGCTGGCCACCGGTAGACGCGCCGGGCCGCGCCCGAGTTGCACGGCTCGCGCAGTGGGCCGAGTGTACGGGAGGCGGAGCGGCCGATGTAGAGTGCGGATTGCCGCCCATGCAAGCATCTCCCCCCGACGGTCGCGACGAGCTCAGGCGTCACCTTGAGAACCAGATGCGCGCACAGGAGCGTCAGCTCGTCTGGGTGCGCCTCGGGCATGGTGCTGGTCGCTGCCATCTTCCTGCTCATCTTCGAACCGGACCTCGCGTCCCGTCCCATCCTGTTCGTACTGCTTGGCGTGGTGGCGCTCTCCACGCTCGCCATTCCCTGGCTGCTGACCCGGTTCCCCGCGCGGGAGGTGGGAATCGTCAGCACGGCGCTCGATATGGCGGCGGTGACGGTGGCCGTCTACTTCGCCGGCGATACGATCGACGCGCACCTCTTCTACGGGCTCGTCATCCTGGGCACCGCACTGCGGTTTGGGCTCGGTGCTTCAGTCTGGTCCTCGATCGTGATGAGCGGCCTCTATGTGGCCGTCGTGCTGCTCGGTCCCGCCGACGAGGCGATCCGCGACGAGCTCCCGGTGCGCGTGGCGTACCTGGTGGGTATCGGCGTGGTGGCGGGACTCTTCAGCCGAATCGTGATCCAGCGAGCGATGGAGAACGCGCGGCTCCAGCAGCGGCTCGCCGAGGACGAGCGCGACCGCGAGCTCGTCATGGAGCGCGAGCTGCTCAGCCGCCTCGGGCGAGACTTCGCCGCCTCGCTCGACCGCGAGACCACCACCCGCGCCATCGCCGGCGGCGCGGCCACCATGCTCGGGGACGCCACCCTGGTCGTCATGATCGACGACGCCGAGCGTCGCCTGGCGCCGGTGGCGAGCGGCGGAACGGACGAGGGCCTGGCCGCGCGATGGCAGGTCCACGTCGCCGAGCGCCGGCCTCGCATCGGCGAGGGGATCATCGGAAGCGTTGCGGCGACGGTCGGCTCCGTCGACGGGAACCGCGAGGGATCCGTCCCGGGCGACCCGGATGGTCTGGTGGCGCTCGAGCTCGGGTGGGTCCTGGCCGTGCCGATCCTGGCCGGCGGGCGCCTGCTTGGCGTGCTTGCCTGTGCCGGCCGCGAGGGCACGTCGCCGAGTGAACGCATCCGGCGCCTGGCCGAGGCGATCGCCGAGCGCGCGGGACCGGCGCTCCAGAACGCGCAGCTCTGGTCCGATCTCCAGGAGCGCATGACCCGCGAGCAGGCAGCGCAACGGATCAAGGACGACTTCCTCTCGATCGTCAGCCATGAGCTACGGACGCCGCTGACCAGCATCCAGGGCTATTCGCAGCTCCTGGAGGCTCGGCTCCGGACCGACCGCGACGGCGAGAGCAAGGAGATGGCGCACCTGCGCGTCATTCGCTCGCAGGTCGGACGGATGCGCCGCCTGGTCGACGACCTGCTCGACGTCAGCCGGATCGATCGGCGCGGCGGCGTCAGCATCGAGACCATCGACTTCGACCTCGCCACGCTGGTGCGCGAGGCGGTCGCTCGCGTGAAGCGCGAGAACCGCGAGCGCGAGATCGCGCTGACGGCGCCCGAGGCCCTCGGCGTGCACGCCGACCGCGACCGGATCGACCAGGTCCTCAGCAACCTGCTCGAGAACGCCGTGAAGTACTCGCCGGAAGGCGGGCCGATCGCCGTCACGGTCGAGCGTCGCGGCGGGGAGGTCGAGGTGCGGGTCGCCGATGCGGGCGTCGGGATCCCCGTGGAGCACCGCGAGAACGTCTTCGAACGCTTCTACCAGGCCGATGACGAGGCCGGCCGCCGCCGCTTCGGAGGGCTCGGCCTCGGGCTCTACATCAGCCGCGCCATCATCGATGCGCACGGCGGTCGTATCTGGGCCGCCGCCAACGCGGACGCCGACCGCGGATCGGTCTTCGGCTTCCGGATCCCGCGCGTGGCCATGCCATTGACGCCGGCCAGCATCGCGCCGACCGGTGAGCCACCACCGTTCGTGGTGCGCAACCGCGACGGCTGATGCGCGAGCGCCTGGCCGTGCTCGCGGCCCGTCACGGGCTCGAGCTCGTCGGCGTGACCGATGCGGGTCCCCTCCCGGAGGCGCGCGAGCACATGGAGGCGAGCGTTGCCGCCGGGCGCATGGCGCGGATGGGCTGGATGGGTGGCGATCGGCCTCGGCTGGCCACCGATCCGCGTGGCGCTCGATCCGGCGGCGAGATCGGTCATCGTGGTTGCCGCACCCTATGCCGGCACCGATCGAGCGGGATGGGATCCACGGCCGGACGCGCTGCAGCGGGCGCTCGCGCCAGTGCTGGCCGCGACGCCGGCGACGCCTGCCGGACGCGTCGCCCGCTACGCGCTTGGCACCGACTACCACGTTGCCCTGCGGGATCGCCTCGAGGCGCTGGCGGACGACCTGCGCAGCGAAGGACTGCCGGCCGGCGACGTCGCCTACGTGGACGATCGGCCGCTCGCCGAGCGCGCGCTGGCGGCCCGCGCCGGCATGGGCTGGATCGGCAAGAACGCCAACCTGCTGACGCACGCACGCGCCGGCTCGTGGGTCTTCCTCGGCGCGCTGCTCACCTCGGCCGAGCTGCCGGCGGACGAGCCGATCCGCACGACCTGCGGCTCCTGCACGCGGTGCATGTCGGGCTGCCCGACCGGCGCCATCGTGGCGCCGCAGACGATCGACGCGCGACGCTGCATCAGCTATCTGACCATCGAGCACCCCGGCGCGCTGAGCCGCGTGGGAGGCGGACGCCATCGGCGACTGGATCTTCGGCTGCGACGTCTGCCAGGAGGTCTGCCCGGTGAACGCGGATGCGGACGATGCCGGCCCGCTGCTCGTGCCGCTGCTGCCCCTGATCGAGTGGCTCCTGCCAATGGGCGGCCGCGCGTTCGGGCGGGCGGTGGGCACGTCGGCGCTCACCCGGGCCGGGCGCCACCGGCTGCTGCGCAACGCGATCGCCGCGCTGGGCAACGCCGGTGAGCTGTCGCCGGACGCGGTCGAGCTGCTCGAGCGTGCTCGAGACGACCGGCGTGACGAGGTCCGAGAGCAGGCGGCGCGGACGCTCAGACGCCCTTTCCTAGGCGGGCCGTCTATCCTGTCGCACGATGCCCCGTGTCTCGCCGTTCGCCGGCCTTCACTACTCCCACGCGCGGTTCGGAACGTCGACGGTGCCGGCACGCGTGCGGCTTGCCGAGGACGACCTCGCGCCACCCGACCCGGCTGGCGGACGTCACCGACGTCGTCTGTCCGCCGTACGACGTCATCGATGACGCCGCGCGCCGCGAGCTGCTGGACCGGCACGATCGGAACGCGGTACGGCTCGAGTACAGCGCCGTGCCGGACCCGTACGCGGCGGCGGCAGCGGCGCTCGAGGCGTGGGTCGCGGACGGAACCCTGGAACGGCGTGCCGAGCCGGCGCTCTACTCCTACCGGCATGCGACGGCATCGGCACCGGATGAGCCGACGGTGGAGGGGATCGTCGTCGCGCGTCCTCCTCGAGCCCTGGGGCGGCGGAATTCGGCCGCACGAGCACACCATGCCGGGACCGAAGGCCGATCGGCTTGCCCTGCTCGGGGCGACGCGAACGCAGCTGAGCCCCATCCTGGCGGTCTACTTCGACCGGTCGCAGCCTTCCCAGGGCTCGAAACGGCGCTCGGCGACGAATGGCGGGCACGCGACGACGACGGGCTGCTCCACCAGCTGCGGCCATCGAGCCCGACGAGGCCCTGCTCGACCAGCTCGGCGGCCAGACGCTGTTCGTTGCCGATGGACACCATCGGTACGAGACTGCCCTGGCCTACCAGGCCGAGGTGCGCGCCGACCCGCGCCGCGCCGATGCGGCCCCCGGTGAGCTGGCGGCCGACTGGACCATGATGATGGTGGTGAACGCCGAGCTCAGCGAGCTCCAGATCCTGCCCACGCACCGCATCCTGCTCGACGCCGAACTCGACGGGCTGCGCGAGCTCGCGGCGGGCGACGACCCCCTCTTCACCTCGATCCCGGTGGCGCCCGACGCGCTGGCGGCCGCGCTCGAGGAGCGCGGCTCCGCCGATGAGCCGGCGTTCGGCCTGGTGCTGCCCGGCGGAGACGGCTACCTGCTCGTCGGCGATCCCGACGGACTGGCCGACCGGCTGCGCCGCGAACGGATGAGCGGCCCGGCGCGCGAACTGGACCTCGCGGCGCTCCACGTGGCGGTGCTGGAGGATCGTCTCGGGATCTCCGCCGACGATCTCGCCGGCGGGAAGCGCCTCGCCTACACTAGGGACGAGGCCGAGGCCCGGCGGCGCGTGGCGACGGGCGACGCGGAGGCCGCCATCCTCGTCCGACCGACCCGGCTCGACCAGCTCGCCGACGTCGCGAACGCCGGCGACGTGATGCCGCAGAAGTCGACCTATTTCTATCCCAAGCTGTTGACCGGCATGGTCTTCAACCCCCTGGAGGACTGACGAGCCACCGATGGTGCAGGCGATCAAGCGCGACGAGGTCTTCATCGAGCCCGAGGGCATCCACGTCGAGACCCACCAGCCCGAGCGGCGGTCACGCAAGCCACCGTTGCTGCTGGTTCACGGCGCGCTGACCGGATCGTGGCTCTGGACCGAGATCGCCGCCTACCTCGCCGAGCGCGGCTGGGAGGCGCACGCGGTCAACCTGCGCGGCCACTTCACGAGCGACGTCGCCGATCTCGACGAGACGACGATGCGCGACTACGCGGACGACATCGGCGTCGCGCTGCGCCAGATCGGCCGGCCGGCGGTGCTTATCGGGTGGGGGATCGGCGCGCTGGCCGCGATGCTCCATGCCGAGCGACACCCCGTGCTTGGGCTCGTGCTGCTGGCGCCCTCGCCCCCGGCCGCGGCGCTGCCGCGGCGGCCCGACGAGTACGAGCTGCGTGCCGTCCCCGCCATCTACGACGCGGCCTGGTGGGGCTGGACCGGATCACGCGACGAGCTTCGCGAGCGGATGCCGGACATGGAGGACGACGAGCTCGAGAAGATGAGCGAGCTCCTCGCCGGCGCGCACGAGTCGGGGCGGGCCCGACGCGAGCGGATGCAGGGCGTGCCGATCGACGCCGCTCGGCTGGCCGAGCTGCCGAGCCTGGTCATCGGTGCCGGCCTCGACGAGGTGATCCACCCGACCGAGGCGCGTCGCACGGCCGACCTGCTCGGGTGCCAGCTACGAATACTTCCCGTCCGCCAGCCACTTCGGGCTGGTGATGGGCGCCCGCACCTGGCCCGAGGTGGCGCAGAGCGTGCTCGGCTGGCTCGAGGAGCACCGTCACGCCATGACTGCGGCGGCCGCCTCCATGACGCCGGTCGGCGCCGGCCGGCGCTAGGCGCCCTGCGGTTTGCCCGACTCTGGGGCGCTTGGTAGACTCGGCCGCGTCCTCAGCGACCCGTGCCGCATTCGTCTAGAGGCCTAGGACACCGCCCTCTCAAGGCGGAGATCACCGGTTCGAATCCGGTATGCGGTACCACTCCAACACAGTGTCCAGCAGGGCTACCTTTGATCGGATATCGAGTGTTGTGGTACTCACCCGATCGCATGCCGCCACGAGCCCTCTATGGGAGCCCTTGCCCCATCTGCCCGCACCTCGCAACTGCCTCGGGGCATTCGCCCGCTTGTCACGCTACCTAGGTGCGGACACCATTCAATCAACCCGTTGAGTGGTCACCGGTCACGCTCTTCCGGACGTTAGGCTCGACGCCGTCGTCTGACGCCCACCCCAGCGAGCATGCGCCTGATGGCCGGCACCCAGGCAGCGGCCCCAAGGAGCTGGCCGGCGACCGCGAGCATGAACAGGAGTCCGGGGACGCCGAGCATCGCAGCCGGCATCGCCCACGCGAAGCTGCCGCCGAAGCCGCCAAAGAGACCGGCGAACTCGAACATGCCCTCCGATGAGCCGAAGCTGGTCGTGACCTGCGGCGCGGCCAGGGGCTGGAGCGTGCTGTTATCGCCTGCGCTCGGAGCTGGCGGCGCGGGGGACGGGCTCTCCGTCGCTCGCGGCGGGGACGAGGAGGGCGCATCGGGCTCCGGCGTGGCTGTCGGTGACGGGGAGAGCTCCGGCTCGGGCGGGTTGGCAGGAGGCGTGTCGACCGGCGGGTCCGGGGCGGGGCCGGGCGCGAGGGTGGGATCCGGGGTCGGGAGGGGGCCGACGGAGGGCGTCGGCGTTGGCGACGGAATCGGCGTCGGCCCGCGGAGCCACGATGACGGTGACGGTGGCGGAATCAGTCGCGGTGCCGTCAGACGTGGTGTAGGAGAAGGTTGCGGCACCGGCGAACCCGGCTGGCGGATCGTAGCGAACGCGGCCGGACTCGATCGCAGCGGCGCCCACGGACGGGGTGCCAACCGCGGAGATCGTGAGCGAGTCCCCGTCGACGTCGGCGTCGTTGGCGAGAACGTCGATCAGGACCGAGGTCTCATGGGGCGTCGACTTGCTGTCAGGGCTGGCCACGGGGGCGTCGTTCACCGGCGAGACGGAGAGGGTCACCGTTGCCGTGTCCGAGCTGGTGCCGTCGTTCGCCGCGTACGTGAACGAATCGGCGCCGTGGAAGTCGGCGTCGGGGACGTACGTCAGGCTCCCCGATGAGTCGAGCGTCAGCAGACCGTTCGACGGCGGAGTGAGGACGACGGCCGTGATCGGATCGCCATCCACCTCGGCGTCGTTGCCGAGAACGCCGGGAGCCGACACGACCAGGGTCGTGTCCTCCGGCCGTGGCGTAGGACTCCGGAACGGCGACGGGCGCATCATCGACGGCGGCGACCGTGATGGAGACGGTGACCACCGCGGAGGTGTCCAGACCGTCAGACGCCCGGTACGTGAAGGGATCCGAACCTGAGAAGTCGGCGTCCGGGACGTAGTCGAAGGAACCATCGGCCTGGAGGGTCACGGCGCCGTTCGTGGCGTCGGCGACGATGGCTGCTGTCAGCGAGTCGCCATCGCCATCGGTGTCGTTCCCCAGCACGCCGGGAGCAGGGACGGTCAGCGTCGTATCCTCGTCGACCGTGTAAGGCCCGTCGGCTGCCGCGGCCGGCGCGGCGTTTGCGACATTGATGAACACCGTCGCCTGGGTGGAGGCGAGTCCATCGGACGATGCGTAGACGAACGAGTCGGTGCCTAGGAAGAGCAGGTTCGGGACGTACGTGAACGAGCCGTTCGCCGCCGGCAGCAGGGTGCCGTTGCTCGGACCGCTCACGATAGAGGCGACCAAGCCATCGCCGTCGGGGTCGGTGTCGTTACCGAGGATTCCGGGCGCGGAGACGATGAGGGGCTGTGACCAGGCGATGGAGTACACGTCGTCCGCGGGAACCGGCGCGCTGTTGACGACCGTGATGCTCACGCTCGCGTCGCCCGAGGATGCGGCTCCGGCGTCCGCGTGGTACGTGAAGCCGTCGCTGCCGACGAAGCCAGGGTCCGGGGTATACGTGAAGGAGCCATCCCCGCCCCAGGCGAGGGTGCCGCTGGTCGGGCTGGAGGTCTGCGTCGCGGTCAGCGGGTCGCCATCGGGGTCACCGTCGTTCGCCAGGACGCCGGGCGCGCCCACGGTCAGGACAGCATTTCGCCCGGTGGCGTACGCGTCCGGCTGGGCGACCGGCGGATTGTCCGCCACCACCCCGTCAACCGTCACGCTGACCGTCCGCGGCATGGCGAAATCGTCCGTGCAGTCCTCTTTGTTGTAGGCATTCCCGGTCCAGGTGAATGTGCCGTCGGCGCCGGTATCGATGAAGGTGATGCTGGTCACCACCGACTCAAGTGCGTGAAGCCGGTTGCCGCCACCCGAATCGGAGACGATCTGGGCGTACCACCACGTCCCGTCGCCGCTGAAGCTGGCGCTCCAGTTATCCCCGTCGCTGACGGAGTCGACGACGATCCCGGTGACGGTGAAGGCCGATGCGGGGATCGCGATGACGACGCAGCCGACCGCCTCGCCGCCACCGTCGTCGCCGATGTTCGTGGCGGTGACCTGCACCGATGCCGGGGCGCCGCCCGTCACCGTGGCTGGCGTGCGGCTCAACGACCAGTTGCGCGTCGCGGCGAAGGCGGATACCGGCACCAGCATCCCAACCAGAATCGCCAAGGCGGCGAAGGCGGTCACCACCCGCTCGTACGCGAGCGGCGGCCGCTCGGGCGCTGGCGGATCCGGCCGCTCGACTCGGATGGATCGGCTCATGCCGGCCGAGGAACAGCGAGAGGCGGCGGGACCCAGAGCTGCCCGGCCGGGACGTCCTGCCCGGGCAGGGGTGCATCGGCCGCCGTTTCGATCCCGCTGACGAAGGTCGTCACCAACAGCTCGTCCAGCTGGGTGCCGGCGGCATCCCCCAGCCGCTTGAGCGCCTCGGTCAGCGAGAGCGCCTTGCGGTATGGGCGGGTGGTGGTCATGGCGCTGAATACGTCGGCCACCGAGAGAATCCGCGCGATCAATGGGATCGCCTCCTCCTCGAGCCCGTGGAGATAGCCGTGGCCATCCCACCGCTCGTGATGATGTCGGATGCCGGCACGGACGATCTCGACGTTGGGCAGGTCGCGGACGATCGCATCGCCGAGGGCGACGTGTTGCTTCACAACGTCGGCCTCGTTCTCGGTCAGCTGGCCCGGCTTGCGCAGGATGGCGTCCGGGATCCCGATCTTGCCGACGTCGTGGAGGAGTCCGGCCAGGCGGACGGTGCTTTGGAATTCCTCATCGAGCCCGAGGCGGCGTGCGATGAAGGTCGCGTAACGAGCGACGTCCTCTGAGTGCCGCTTCGTGTACCGGTCCTTGTTGTCGACCGCGATGACCAGGCCCTGGAGGACGTCGAAGCCGCGCGCGTCCGCCCGCTCGTCCGCCGTCCGGTCCGCGACGCGGATCATGTCGCCTCCGGACGACTTGGCCTCGGTCAGCGTCATTGTCGCGGACGAGATCAGCTCCGTCGCGTTGTCGGCCTGCTCTGGGCAGGCGGCGATCCCGGCGCTGAAGGTGATGGGGAGCTGCTCTGACTCGCCGAACTGCACGCTTGTCTCCTTGAGGCGGCGGCGGAACGCTGCCAGCACGCCTTCGAGGCGGCTGACCGACGCTTCGGGGGCCACGACCAGGAACTCGTCAGGCCCGAAGCGCCCAACCATCCACGACTCGTCGACGTACTCGGCGAGGGCGGCCATGCGGCGAAGCAGCTCGTCTCCGGCCGACGTGCCCGTGGACCTCGTTGACCAGCGTGAAGTTGTCCACGTCCAGCAGGGCGACGGCAACCACTGCCCGGCTGCCGCGCGCAACCTCCAGCGCGTCGGCCAGGACTTCCACCACCGTCCCGTGGTTGAACAGCTCGGTCACCGGGTCTCGGCGCGCCGGACTCGATCAAGCGCCTCGGTCTGGCGGGTGATGCGACCCTGCGCGGCGCGGAAGATGAAGAACAAGAGGAGCGCCACGACCGCTGCGGCGGAGAGCGTGGTGAGCACCGCATCCATGCGGGCCCGTCCAGCCGTTCCACGATCGGTCCAGCGTCGCGCGCGATCAGAACTGCCCCGAGCGTGCGGTCGCCTCCGGATTGGCTCGCAGAGCTCAACGGCAGGAATTCGCGGATGACGTCCGCTCCAGGCGCCATACCTGCCCAATCCTCGACGGTCTCGGTGCGATCGAGCAACGCATCGGGCGCGCCATCCAAGACGCTCGCCACGGACCCCTCAGTGGGGATAGTGGCTCCTCGGCGGCCATCGGTGCTGCTGAACAACACGCGGCCGTCGGGATCGATGATCTCCACCGCGGTCAGCCTGGACGCCATGAAGTCGCTGCGGTCCAAGGCTGCCCGGAGTCGATCTTCGAGCAGCTCGTATCGCTCTTCCGCGACCGATGCCGCTGCGAGATCCTCGTCATTCAGGTACGCCTCGATGAATGTGCCGATCACCGCTCGATCCGCCGTGGCGACCGATGAGAGCACCGCAACCGACACGTGTGACGACGTCATCACGGCCTGGGCCGTGGCTGTGATGCCGATCAGAACGAGAAAAGCGCCGTACACGAGCAGGAACACGACGGGCCTTCGCCTGGCCCGGTCGTAGGGGTGCGACGCGGTCACGTGAGTCTCTCCCTCGGTGGAAACCTCGCCGGTCCGATCGGCGGTCGTCTCACCCTACGGATCAGAGGTCACCCTCGACCATGGCTCTAAAGTCCTTGCCCTCGAATGTGACCCGGCTCCAGGCGGGCTGGCTGGAACGTGGCGAAGAGCCCTGAGAGGAGCCTCTCAGGGGTCTTCTCTCACGTGTCGCATGCGTCTTTGGGATGCACTCGCTCAACGCGGTTGAGACGTATGAGGTAATTCACAGGGAATCCGGTAGGCGGTACCACCTTCTTTGGCACGCCAACGCGTCGATGGCGTCAGGACGCGCGCCAGAACAGCCAGGCGTCGCGCATCCGCTGGACCTGACCCGGGGTGAATTGGGTGATGCACGAGTCGTCCGAGTAGTCCATGTAGTTGTGAATCGGATCGAGACCCGGAGCCGGGCAGGTGTCCTTGCCCGCTGGGCAGCCTGACGTCGCGGACTTCTGGGCCGGCGTGTCGCTGACGAAGTCGCCGTTCTTGTTGCACTGCCCGAAGAAGGTGTGCTCGAGGTTCAACCAGTGGCCGGCCTCATGGGTGAGCGTGTCGCCCTCATCGGAGACGCCCGCGTACGCGGTCGAGACGCCGGGCATTGTCCGCCAGTCGATCACGATGCCGTCGAGGTAGGCCTGGGCGGTATCGGTGATCTCGGGCAGATACGCATAGCCGAGGAGTGCTCCGCCGCTCGTCGAGTACACGTTGAGCGCGTTGTCACCACCCTGCTTCAACGCTCGCTTCATCTCGTGCTCGGCGCCGGCGGACTGTGACTTGTACCAGACGGCGTTGTTCGTGCGTGTGACGCTGGCGAGCGAGAACGTGAAGCCGGTGACCGCACCACCCTCGCCGCCGCTGAAGCCTCGATTGATCGCGCTGATCTGGTTGCGGATCTGCGTATCGGTGACGGCGCCCGCGGCACCGTCTGTCACGACGTGCCAGTACACCGACACGGTCACCGAGAAGTTGCTCGGCGCGGCGCCCTTGGCTTTGGTCGGCATGTCGCGCGCGACTTCGCCCGTGGCCCTGTCGCGGACGAGGCTCTCGACGGCCGCGCCCTGTGCGGAACCGCCGCGGGCTTCGGCGCCTGACCCTGCGGCAGCAGCCGCGATGTCCTCCGGAGCGCACGCCCACGCGGGCATGCCATTCCCCGCGACTGATGCTGTGGCCGGGCCGGCCAGCGAAAGGGACAGGACTGCCAACGCAACCAGCGTCGGCACGCGTCGGGCGAAAGTCATCACGCGTTCCTCCACGCTCATGGCGGCCGTGTCCGCCACCCCCTCCAATGCTCGGCTGAATGTACGCCGCCTGGCGCGAGACGGCCGTCAGGGAACGACAAATGTGTTGCTCGCGCGCGCCGGTGCGCTACGACGCATCAGGCGGTCCGAACCAGGTCGTCAGCGCGTCGACGAGCCTCGGCCGGCCGAGGTCTCCCACCCACGCCACGTGCCCGTCGGGACGAATCAGCACGGCGGTGGGAGCGATGACTGCCCCCAGTACCGGAAGCTCCCACAGACCGTCGTACGTGGCATCGACCAGCTGAACGCGATCCGCCCATGGACCGATGTCGAAGCCGCCGGTCTCACCGAGGTTGAGCAGCACGGGCCGCGCGTCGTGCAGCAGCGTGAAGACCCGAAGCGGACCGTCGGCGGTGACCAGGTCGAGATCGGGCATGCGCCGTCCGAGCAGGGGGTGTCCGCCGCCCAGGTCGTAGTGGATGTCGAGGCCGGACATCATCGCGGCGAACCGCGTGCGCGGCTCGTCCATGCTCAGCAGCTCGGAGACGGTGTCGCGCAATGCCTCGATGCGATCGTCGACACGCATGAGCGCGACCTGCGCCATCGTCGTGCGCAGCACGCGGGCAGCGACGGGATGGCGCTCGGCCTGGTACGTATCCAGCAGGCTTTCGGGCGCCTTCGCGTGTACCACCTGGGCCAGCTTCCAGCCCAGGTTCACCGCATCCTGCACACCGGTGTTGAGGCCCTGTCCACCGACCGGAGAGTGTACGTGCGCCGCGTCCCCGGCCAGCAGGACCCGTCCCTCGCGGTAGGCCGCGGCCTGCCGAGTCATGTCGGTGAACCGGGAGATGAAGGTGGGACTGTGGACCCCGTAGTCGGTCCCGTAGACGGCGACCAGGCCCTCGCTCAGATCGCGCAGGGTGGGCTCGTCCGTGTTGCCGACCTGCGGTTCGGTCAGCATGACCCCCACCGTCCCGCCCTTCGCGTAGATGACCTCGCCGCCCTTGACCTCGTACTCCACCTTGCCGATCGCATGCGTGCCCGAGGGAGTGCGACGAATGCCCGTTTCTGGCTCCTCGGTCATCTCGACCTCAGCGATCAGGCTGCTCGTCGTCGGATCCCACCCGGGGAACCCGATTCCGGCTGCCTTGCGGATCAGACTGCGCCCCCCATCGCAGCCGACGAGATACTCCGCCCTGAGCGACTGACCGTCCGACAGCGCGACGCCGACGCCGGTGTCGTCCTGCGCGAAACCGGTGACCTCGGTGCCGTACTGGATCGGCACCTCGAGCTCGGCGACCCAGCCGGCGAGGATGCGCTCGATGTGGTTCTGCCACAGCCCCAGCCCGTAGGGATGCCGGGTGGGAACGTCACTGATGTCCAAACGGACGCTGGCGAACCCCGCGACCTGGGCCACCTGCCCCTCCGAGAGGAACCGATCGGCGATTCCACGTTGGTCGAGGATCTCGATCGTGCGTGACTGCAGGCCGCCTGCGCGAGACCCAGCGAGGACCTGACTGGCACGCCGCTCGACGATGGCGACGTCGACGCCGGCCAACGCCAGCTCGCCCGCCAGCATCAGTCCCGTCGGACCGCCCCCGGCGATCACTACCGGATGTTCGATCATCGCCACCCTTCCGATCGGCTCAAGGTCCGCCAGCGTAGCGAACTCAGGGTGAGGTGCGCAGCGGAGGCTTCCATCGGCGTAGCCAGTTGCAGCCGTCGGCCAATCGCGACTAGCGGCGACTTTGCTCGAATGGGTGGGCAGTGGCCGGCTGCGCCGGATCGGCACAGCTGGGCTGTCGAGATCCATAGCCTCGAGCAGTGCGACGTCGATGGGCTCCTCGAGCCCGCGCAGCATGTGCGGTCCGAGTCGCCGGACTCCGATCTCCAATGACGGGTCCGAGCCGGCCGCGGTGGCCACCTCCTCCGAGGCCAGGATCTGCCCACCGTTGGCTGCTGACATGATGCGGGCGGCGCGGTGGACGTCCAGCCCGACGTACCCGCTGCCCGTACGGATCGGCGTGCCGCGATGCAGCCCGATGCGGACCGCGACGGCCCTGTCGGCCGCAGGAGGATCAACGCGCAACCGGTGCTGGATGGCCACCGCCGCGCGCGCCGCGGCCGACGGGGACTCGAACACCGCGAAGAACTCATCCCCGACGGCGTCCACCTCCGCGCGGCACGCAGCTGACGATGCGCGCCTGGGATGCCCGAACCGGCGGCAGCTGGAGCTACGTCGTCGCCGGCCTCGGTGGAGAGTGGGCATTCCACGGGACGTTCCACGAAGTCGCTGCTCCGATCCGCCTGGTGCAGACGTTCGAGTTCGAAGGGACCCCCGAACGCCCCAGCCTGGAGATCTTCACCTTCACCGACATCGGAGATGGGCGAACTCGCATCGACGGCCTGTCCGTCTTCCCGTCGGTCGATGACCGCGATGCGATGCTGGACCTCGACAGCGGCAGAGACGAGGACTTCGAGCGCCTCGACCAGCTGCTTGCGGCCGGCGTCGCCGTCTGACGAAGGTGCGACTCAGCCGAAGGTGCAGTCGACCGTGACCTTGTCGAGGGCGCGCTTGAGCATTGCCAGCTCCTGATCGTCGAGCTGTGTGACGAAGAGCTGCGTGACGCCGCGCGCGTGAACCGGCGCCGTCTCGGCCAGCCGAGACACGCCGGCATCGGTCAGGGACACGACGACGCCGCGGGCGTCCGCTGCGGCGTTCGCGCGTCGTACGAGGCCCTCGTCGACCAGCCGGGCGATACGGCGCGTCATGCCGGACCGCGAGATGAGCGCACGATCCGCGAGCTCCGACATGCGCAACTCGCCATCGGCGAGCGCAAGCTGGGCGAGCACGTCGAAGTCGGCCAGGGCGAGGCCGGTCTCCCGCTCGAGATCGGTCTCGAGCCGGCGGACCAGCGTCGCGTGCGACCGCAGCAGAGAGGTCCAGGCCTCCCGCCCGTTGGCGTTCGGCAGTTCTTCCTTCACCAGGCGCTCCAGGAGCTCCGCGACATCGGTCTTCGTGGGTACTTGCATCTGCAACCAACTGGGCGTAGGGTAATTGCAGTTGCAAGTATAGCAGCGCAGCAGTCCCGGAAGGAACCTTCGATGATTACCGAACTACGCCCCGACCTCGATCGGTCGATCGCCCGCCGTTTCGCAACAACGCCCGATGACGAGCGCGTGCAGCGGACCGCAGCCGCCCTCGAATCCAATGGCATCACCGTGTTCCGCGCCGCCGACGTCGCGGAAGCCAGGCAGCTCATCCTGGGTCTCATTCCCGAGGGCTCCGAGGTGCATCACGGAGCTTCGCAGTCGCTCGAGGTCGCCGGCGTGACGGCCGAGATCGAGCAGTCCGGTCGCTATGAGCCGATCCGCCCCCGGATCTGGAGCATGGACCGCGCGACCCAGGCCGATGAGATCCGCCGCCTCTCCGCATCGCCTGACGTGATGCTCGGAAGCGTCCACGCCGTCACCGAGACCGGATCGCTCCTCACGGCGTCGATGGGCGGCAGCCAGCTCGGGCCGTATGCGGCGGGTGCCGGACGTGTCATCCTGCTGGTGGGAACCCAGAAGATCGTGTCCGACCTCGAGGAAGGGCTGCGTCGCATCGAGGAGTACGCGTTCCCACTCGAGGACGCCCGCGCCCAGGCCGCCTATGGCATCCATAGCGGCGTGAACAAGATCCTGATCATCAACCGCGAGATCGCACCCGGCCGCATCACCGTGGTGTTCGTCGACGAGGTCCTCGGGTTCTAGCCGGGGAATGGAGCACAGATCGACGGACTGGCTCAGTCGCACCTGGCTCTGGTTGATGCAAGCCGGCCGCCGGTGTAGCGTCGGTATCCCCAAGCAGCATTGAAGCCTGCGCGGGGGGTGCACACAGTGATCCCCACTGGGCGCAGCCGGCCGGATTCTGCGCATCGGGAGAACGTCATGGCGCTGCGCGAGGTCGTCGTCGGTTCTCGGGTCGGTCTTCACGCCCGACCGGCGGCACTATTCGTGAAGGCGGTGGCCGAGCAGCCGGTGAAGATCACGATCCGCAAGGGCGACGGCGCGCCGGTCGACGCACGGAGCATCCTGCGCGTGCTGGCCCTCGGAGCGAAGAACGGCGACACCGTGATCCTCGAGGCTGATGGCGAAGGCGCCGACGAGGCCCTGGAGGCCGTCGCAAGGGTGGTTGTCGAAGACCACGACGATCCGGCTTAGCGCTCCATGACGACCACCGATCCGGCGGCGTCCGCAACGGCGTCTCAGAAGCCGTTGCAGGGCATCGGCGTCTGTCCCGGCTTCGCTGCGGGGCCGGTCGCGCTCATGGCACCGCGGCCACAGCTACCAGCGGATCCGCCAGGCGTCACCGATACCGATGCTGAGGCGGACGCCGCCACGGCAGCCCTGAACCTCACCGCCGAGGACCTGGAGCGTCGAGCTGCCGCCACGACGATTCCCGGCGCCGCCGAGGTCATGGAGGCGACAGCCATGATCGCTCGCGACCCCTCGCTGGAGGAGGCGATCCGATCGGCAACCGCCGCTGGCGAGCCCGCGGCCTGGGCGGTGGACCGCGCCATCCACGGCTTCCGGGCCATGCTCCTCGACCTCGGTGGGTATATGGCCGAGCGAGTCGGCGACCTCGACGACGTCCGCGACCGGACCGTCGCCCGGCTGCTCGGGCAACCGATGCCCGGGCTGCCCGAGCGCGATGCCCCCTTCGTCCTTGTGGCGGACGACCTGGCGCCGGCCGACACGGTGACGCTGAACCCGGAGCAGGTGCTCGCGCTCGTCACGGTCAGGGGCGGGCCGACCAGCCACACGGCGATCCTTGCGCGGGGTCTTGGACTTCCGGCCGTCGTCGCCTGCGCCGATGCCGCGAACCTGCGCGACGGCGAGCTGGTCGAGGTTGACGGCGAGACCGGGCGGGTCCGCGTCGGGGTCACGCCGGACGAGGCCACGGAGACCAACCACCGCGAGGCCGAGCGTCGTGCCGCGCGAGCGGCCAGCCGCGGGCCGGGACGGACGGCGGACGGACATGCGGTTGCTTTGCTCGTCAACATCGGGGACGCCGCAGGAGCGTCCGAGGTCGCGAAGGTCGATGCCGAGGGCGTCGGCCTGTTCCGCACCGAGTTCCTCTACCTGGACCGGCAGGATGCGCCGTCAGTGGCGGAGCAGGTCGCCATGTACACCGCCGTGTTCGAGGCGATGGCCGGGCGGAAGGTCGTCGTCCGGACGCTCGACGCCGGGGCCGACAAGCCGCTGCCCTTCCTGAACCAGGAGGGCGAACCAAACCCGGCGCTCGGGGTCCGTGGCCTCCGAACCGCGCGCCGGGCGCCGCAGGTGCTTGTCGATCAGCTCGCCGCGTTGGCCCTGGCGCAGCAGGCGACCGGCGCCGTCGTCTGGGTCATGGCGCCCATGATCGCCACCGCCGCCGAGACGAAATGGTTCACCGACCTCGCGCGCGAGCACGGACTTCCGATCGCCGGAGCCATGGTCGAGATCCCGGCCGCGGCTCTTCGAGCGTCGGAGCTCCTCGAGCACGCCGACTTCCTGAGCATCGGGACCAACGACCTCGCGCAGTACACCCTCGCGGCGGACCGCATGGCCGGCGAGCTGGCGGATCTGCTCGACCCGTGGCAGCCTGCGCTGCTCGACCTGATCCGGATGACGGCCGAGGCCGGGAACGCGGCGGACAAGTCGGTTGGGGTCTGCGGGGAGGCTGCCGCCTCGCCCGCGCTGGCGAAGGTCCTCGTCGGACTTGGCGTCACGAGCCTGTCGATGGCGGCCTCCGCCGTCGCCGACGTCCGAGATGCCCTGGCCGCGGTGACGCTCGCCGACTGCCGTGCGATGGCGGCCGAGGCGCTGGCCGGCCGGCGCCCGGCGTGAGCCTGCTCCGCTGGCGGCGTCTGCGCCTTTGGGCCGAGATCTCCACCAGCGAGGGGCGCCAAATCGAAGTTGTGGAGAAGTTGGTGGACATACCCCTTCCGGTTCGCCGCCCGGCAGGCCTACGATCGCCGCCGGTCCTTATCCAGTCGCTCAGGGCCGTTTCGGGAATCATCCATCTCAACCACCGGAACCCTGGAGGGTGCCATCGCATGACGCAGCGACCGTCTCTGCCCGAAGCCGCCACGCGGCGCGGGCCGGCGGGGGAGCCACCGCCCCCCGACGTGGTCTCATTCATTCGTTTCTGCCATCACCGCCGCGGGGTGGGCTGGCCCGAGCTCTACGACGAGATGTGTGGGGTGGCCGCTCGCCGGGAGTTCCATGGCTGGGACCACGCTGATCTGGCATCGCGGGGCCTCACCTTCTCACTCTTCGAGATGCCGCGTCTGGCCGGTTGGGTCCGCGCCGTGATCGAGACGGCCGCCGAGGAGCGAGAGACCGCCAGTTCCCGTCTCGAACCCCACGTGGCGGTCGCCTAGCAAGGTCCGGGCGCCTGGGAGTGTCATGAGCCCCGGTCCGCGCTCAGCGGATCGGGGCTCCTCCATGGTCAGTAGGCGTGTGGCGGCGCGCCATCTCCCGCTCGATCATGCGTTCCATGACCATGTACTTCTCGATCCGGCGCCGGAGCTCGTTGGCCTCCGGGGTGTAGAGGTGGACGAACTGCTGCAGCTCGAGGCTCAGCTTGCGGCTGAACATCCGGGCATGGTCGAGGTTCCTGCGCAGGAGGACCTGGTCCATGCGCCGCAGATGCTCCTCGTTGAGGAGATCCTCGTCCCGCAGCAGCTCTTGATCGGCGTCGATCTGGGTGCGCTGGAGCTGGACCGGTGTGATGAGCGACTCGTCCGACATGTCGAGCCGAAGTTTACCCGGTGACCGCCCAACGAACCGGACGTGGGCGGGTGTTGTCCCGCGCCGATGGGTATGCTCTCGGCGGTCCCCGTAGCTCAGTGGACAGAGCAACCGCCTTCTAAGCGGAAGGTCGCAGGTTCGAATCCTGCCGGGGACGCCAGCAGTCCGCCCAGGCCACGTCCGAGCCGAGGAGCGTCATGACCACCCACGATGCGCACGTTGCGGAAGCCCCGGCCCTTGCCGAGCACAGCGCCCGACGCGCTGCATCGGCCACGCTTCGGCTTGCCGACACGATCACCGCGTTCTCGGGCTCGATGCGGTTCGTTGCGCTGCACGTCATCTGGTTCGGAGCCTGGATCCTGCTCAACGTGTCGGTCCTGCATTTCGATCCATTCCCGTTCGGGCTGCTGACCATGATCGTCAGCCTCGAGGCGATCTTCCTGTCCACGTTCGTGCTGATCAGCCAGAACCGGTACGAGGAGCGACAGCACCTGGTGGTCGATCATCACTACCGCGAGACGCAGCTGCTCGAGGAGCTGCTGCGGGAGAACACCCGGCTCACCGAGGAGATCCACCGCGTGACGGCGCAGAGCAAGCGGGAGAGGGACTGAGGTGCCGAGCGGCGATCCGTGGCGAAAGGCGCCGGACGACCTGGTGGCGCGCTTCCACGAGGCCGTGGCGGGCATCGAGGGGGTCGAGGTCCGCAAGATGTTCGGCTATCCGGCGGCCTTCGTCGGCGGGAACCTGACCGCCGGCCTGCACCAGGAGAACGTCATGGTGCGGCTGCCCGACGCCGAGCGCGAGGAGCGGCTCGCCGATGGCTGGTCGCCCTTCGCGCCGATGCCCGGGCGCCCGATGCGCGAGTACGTTGCGCTGCCACCGGAGGTGGCCGGGGACGTCGCAGCCCTGCGGCACTGGGTGGAGCGAGCAGCCGCCTACGTGCGCACGCTCCCGCCCAAGGCGCCAAAGAAGCCGAAAGGCGCCTAGGCTCGCTCCGGCGGCCGCCTCCTCCAGCAGGCCGAGGGCTGATGCCGATCCCATCCTCCGCGCCGATGCGGACCGCGAGGCCCCTCGCGTTCTCGCGCATGGAGTGGTCCGCGGCCGCAGCCAGCATCGCCTCGGCCAGCGACTGTGCATCGAGCCGATCGAGTGCGATTGGCCCGGGTGCCACGCCGAGCCGCCGCAGCCGATCGGCCCAGTAGGCCTGGTCGCCGACGTGAGGCACGACCACCGACGGAATGCCCGCGGCCACCGCCGCGTGTGACGTGCCGGCGCCGCCGTGGTGGACAGCCAGCGCGGCCCGGGGCAGGAGCGCGCGGTGGTCGACCACGCCCGACCCGCAGCAGGCTCGGCGACGCGTCGGCGACCTCGAGTGGGCCCTGCACGACGACCCGGCGCCCGGCAGCAAGCAGCCGGTCCACCGCGCCGCGCAGCTCAGCGGGCGGAATGCCGCGCATGGAGCCGAAGGAGACCGCGATCGGGGCCGCTCCATCGGCCAGGAAGGCCTCGACGTCGTCAGGGAGCGCCATCGGGCGGCGATCGGTCGAACCACCTGCCGGTCACCTTCGTCCCGGACGACAGATCCGGCGGGACCGACGATGAGCGACGGCGAGCATCCGACCAGGTGCAGGAGCGGCGATCGCGCCCGGAACAGCGGCAGGCCGCGCTGCGCGCTACCGCTGCGAGCGAGCAGATCATCCAGCGGCCGGCGCGGTGCGCGACAGCGCACGGTCGAGGACCCACCACGCGACCCGGTTGAATGGGCCGAGGTTCGGCATGCCGGCCGGCGGCGCGCTGCTCGTCGGCAGGAGGACCGGGTCGAACACGGCGGTCGCCCATCGCAGGCCGGCGTCCAGAACGGCGGCGTGCGCCAGGGCGTGGATACCGTGAAGGAGGACGATGTCGTGGCCGGGCAGCAGCTCGCGCAGTCGCCGGAGGTGGGCGGCGCCATCCTCGAGATGGAAGTCGCGCAGGATGGCGACCTGCTCCATCGGCCCTCGGCCGGCCGCTCGTGCCGCGACCTCGTCGATGCGCGCCGGATCGGCATGCGGGCCGGCGACCTCGACGCGGACTCCCGGCTGGGCGAGCGCCGCCGCGTGCACGGGCCAGGTGACGGCGGTCACCTCGTGGCCGCGTTCGACGAGGGCGCGGGCGAGCGTGGCGAAGGGCACGACGTCGCCGATCGTCCCGACCGTGGCCAGGGCGATCCGCATCAGATGGCGGCGATCCGGCGCGGCGCGGTCCGCGGCCCGTAGCGCGGAGGCATCACTCGGCCGACCTCCAGCAGCCGCTGCACGCGACCGCGCTGGCCGCGGTACGGCTCGAGCAGCTCGAGCATGCGGGCGTCGTCGGCCCGTGGCTCGCCGGCGAGCGCCCACGCGACCACGCTCGGGAGGTGGTAGTCGCCGACGCTGACGGCATCGGGGTCGCCGAAGGCAATGCGCACGACCTCGGCCGCCGTCCACGGCCCGATGCCGACGAGAGACGTGAGGCGGAGCGTGGCCTCGGCAGCCGTCGCGGACGACTCCAGCCAGGCCGCCCGTGCGGCAGCCCGGCGCAGCACCTCGGCCCGGCGACGTTCGAGGCCGATCGGGTGATACGCGTGATAGGGCAGGCTCGCGAGCCGTCGGCGGGATCCGGCGGCAGGAGCAGGCCGCCGGGCCCGGGGGCCGGCTCGCCGTGCGTCCGAAGCAACGCGGCGTAGGCGCGGAAGGCCTCGGTGCCGGTGATCTTCTGCTCGAACACCGACGGCACCAGCGCCTGGAGCACGCGACGGGTGCGCGGAAGCCGGAGGCCGGCGTGCCGACGCTGGAGCTCGCGCACGATCGGGTGGTGAGCCATCAGCCGCTCCGGCTCATCGTCCTCGCCGATCAGGGCGGGAACCTCGTCGAGCAGGCGCCGCGCGCCGTCTCCCCACGCCTGGGCCTCGACCGTCGAGCCGCGTAGCCGCACGCCGAACCGCGCCCGCGCCGTCCGGCGTGCGCGCAGCCAGCCAGGCCTCGTCGCGGAGCAGGCGCACCGTCCGGTCACCGAGCCCGTGACGCAGCGGCGACAGGGTTCGACCGAGATCGAGCGGGCCGCGCAGCGTGATGCTGCGCTCCATCATCGGCGCATCGAGAGCAGGATCGGTGTCGCACCGGACTGGGCCTCCTCGAGCTCGGCGCGAGTTCGGATCCCGCGGTAGCCTTCGGCCACGATGAGCTGGGCGCAGACCTCGCCGAGGCTTGCTCCCGGGCCTGGCAGCAGGATGACGTCGGGCGCGTATTCGCGGAGCGCGACCCGAAGGCTGCGCGCGAAGTCGTAGGTGATGATCGGCTGCTCGCGGATGGTGTGGTTCGCCAGCTCCGCCGGATCGGTCGACCATGGCGTGAAGCGGACGCCGCGTCCGTCGACCAGGGTCACGTTCGGCGCCGACCAGGTGAGGTCCGCCAGGCGCTCGCGCGGCGCGGTCCGCAGCCTCGGCACGGAGCGGGATGTGCCACGCCTCCTGCATGGCGGCGCGGAACGGGAAGCGCCGCGAACCGATCTCGACCGCCGGCAGATCCGCCGCGACCCCTGCGATCCCGCCCCCGGTGCCGCTCAGGATGCTGAACGCGCCGAGCTCGAGCGAGCGGTGCACGCCATCGGTCTGGCGGGCCAGCACGGCCTCGAGCGCGGACGTGCGGTCCGGATCGGGCCGCCATTCCGCGTCGGTCAACGCATAGATGAGCTGGCCACCGGGGTCGTCGCTTCGCGATCGGCTCCTCGGCGAGGAGCGCCATCGTCTGGACCAGCCGAAACGCGTCGTCGAACTCGAGGGCGCCGGAGGCGGCGAGCGCCGTGTACCAGCCGGTCGAGCTGGCCACCACCACCACGACTTCGTGGTCGCCGCGCGATCCGCTCCGCGTCGAGCAGGCCGGACAGGAAGGTGAGCGGAGACGCATTGGCCGAGCGGAGATGGACGGCCGGGTCGAACCGCGCCGCTCCGTCGAGCGTCGGAGAGCGCCGGAAGGTCGTACGTCGCGACGCAGCTGATCGGCGCGGCGCACCCATGGATGTGCGCGCGGCAGCGAGCGGAGCGAGGCGCGGCCCATACGAGCCTCGCGCCGGGAAGGCGACGGCGGCGCGCGTCACGATCGCGCGCCCGCCGCGTGACGTCGGCGGCGCTTCACCGCGGCGACCGACGCGGCCACGATCTGGTCCACCCCGACGAGCACGGCCGACGTCGCGGGTCCGAGCGGCACGAAGGAATCGACGGCGCGGATCGACGCCAGCCGGCGGCCGATTCGTTGCTCGGCGAGGTCGGCGACGATCGCATCGGCGACGCCGCGCGCCGGTCGCGCGGCACTCGTCGACCACGACGACCGTCCCGACATCGGTGGCGTGCGAGCGGATGGCATCGGTCGGCAGCGGGTTCAGCCAGCGAAGGTCCAGCACGCGCGCGCGCAGGTCGTGAAGCTCGGCGAGGCGTCTTCGCCGCCTGGAGGCTCAGGCGCAGGCCGTTCGCGTAGCTGACGAGCAGCACGTCGGCGTCCTCCTCGGTCGCTCCGTACAGCCCGACCGCGCCGGGCAGCAGCGCCTCGGGCGGCGGCGGGTAATCGGTCAGCCAGCCGCCGTCGCCGTCGGCGTGCAGATCCTTCTCGTGGTAGAGCGCGATCGGCTCCAGGAAGATGACGACCCGGCCATCCTCGATCGCCATGGCGACCGCGCCGCGGAACATGCGCGCCGCATCGTCGCCGCGCGCCGGCGTGGCGATCACGAGCCCGGGGATGTCGCGCAGGGCGCCGATCGAGTTGTCGTTGTGGAAGTGCCCGCCGAAGCCCTTCTGGTACGCGAGCCCGGCGACGCGCACCACCATCGGGTTCCGGAACTGGCCGGAGCTGAAGAACTGGAGCGTCGCGGCCTCGCCGCGGATCTGGTCGAGCGCGTTGTGGATGTAGGCGAGGTACTGGATCTCCGGGACCGGCAGCAGGCCGATGTGCGCCGCGCCCTGCGCGATGCCGAGGATGCTCGTCTCGTCGAGCATGCGTGTCGAACACGCGCGCCTGGCCGAACCGCTTCTGCAGGCCGTTCGTGACGTTGTAGACGCCGCCCTTGCGCCCCACGTCCTCGCCGAAGATGAGCAGCTCGGGTCGCCGGCAGCAGCTCGTCGGCCAGCGCCGCGTTCATCGCGCCGGCCAGGGTGCGGCTGGTGGGCGCGGTCGCCGCCTCCGGCAGCGTGGCGCCGAACGATGCGGCTCGCTCGTCCGGGGTGGCGACCGGGATCGCGGCACGCACCGCCACGCGCTCCGCGTGATCGGGCGCCAGCGGCGCGACGACCTCTTCCGTGGTCTGCAGCCGCGGCCGGCGCGTCGCCTCCTCGGCCACCGCGAGCACGCGGTGGCGCGTCTCGCGCACGAGGTCCCTGAGCATCTCCGGGTCGGCGGCGCCCGGCTCCAACAGCCGTCGTGCGTTTCGCAGGAGCGGGTCGCGCGCCTCGACCGCCTCGATCTCGGCAAGCGGGCGGTAGGTCTGCTCGGCGTCGCTGCCGGCGTGGCCCCACAGACGCACGGTTCGGAGGTGGAGGAACGCCGGCCGCCGGGTCTGACGCACGTGCTCGATGGCGCGTGCCGACGGCGCCCCAGATCTCGTCGATCTCACCGTCCGCCAGGAAGTAGCGCCAGGTGCGGCTGCGTTGCCGAACGTGTCCGCGATCCAGCCCTCGGGAGTCGGCACGCTGATGCCGGTCTCGTTGTCCTCGCAGATCAGCAGCAGGGGCATCGGCAGGCCCAGGCGTGCCGCGTAGCGGGCGGTGTTGATGGCCGAGAGCGCCGTCGCGTGGTTCGCGCTCGCGTCGCCGAACGAGCAGGCCACGATCGCGTCGCCGGGGAGGCCGTTCGCCACGCCGAGGCGCTTCGCGCGCGACAGGCTGAAGGCGAGGCCCATCGCCTTCGGCAGGTGGCTGGCGATGGTGCTCGTCTGCGGCGGCACCCACAGCGCCCGGCTGCCCCACACCTTGTGACGGCCCTGGCTGATCGGATCCTCGCTGGAGGCGACCACCCCGAGCAGCGTGTCGAGGATCGGCGTGCTTCCCGGCAGCTGGCGGGCGCGCGCCATCATGAAGGCACCCGACCGATAGTGCAGGAATGCCGGATCGTCGATCCGCAGCCTGCGCCCCGACGACGGCGTTGTTCTCGTGTCCGGCCGAGCCGATGGTGTAGAAGCTGCGGTTGGTCTTCTTCAGCTCACGCGCCGCGACGTCGAGCTGGCGCGAGGCGAGCTGGTCCTCGAACAGGGCGAAGGCGCGCGCGCGCCGTGAGCTCGGCGCCTTCCCGCAGCGGGGCATCGGGGCCAGCCGGTGCGGCGCCGGCCGCGCCGTTTCGAGAAAGCTGTCGAGCCCTTGCTCGACGATGGCGACGCGATCCCAGGTCATGCGGCGATAGGTGACTCGCTGGCTTTCCGGGCGGGCGAGCCATTCTAGCGCCGCCGCGGTGATCAGCGCCGCACGGGGAAGTCCCCTCCACCTGACACGGCGGCGACCGCGGCGGCAAGGACGAGCTGGGCGGCGGCGGCCAGGATCGGGGACCAGACGAAGGGGTGATGGAGCAGGCGGCGGATCATGGCGATCTCCTCGTGCGACCGGCGCGCACCGCGCGGATCCGGTGCCGCGCGATCTGCGCACCGGTGGCATGAGACGCCAGCGAGCATTACCGCCCGCTTACCACCCGCTTACTGGTGTCGCCGGACGGCCCCTACCCGCCGGCCGAGATGAGCACGATGCCGAGCAGGGCGAGCGCCACGCCGACCTGGCCGAGACGCGGCAGGTGCTCGCCGAGGACGAAGCGCGCCAGGATCATGGTGGCGATCGGATACAGCCCGGTGAGGGCGGCCGCCAGGCCGATCGGGATCTCGTCGCGTGCGATGACGTACAACGCGTTGCCGCCGACATCGCAGAGCCCTGCCGCGACGACGATTCGGACGGGGAACCGCGAGCGCTCGAAGCGTCCGAGCGCGGCTGCCCCCGTCAGCGTCGCGGAGGTGGCGCGGCTGAAGACGAGGGCCCACAGCGGATCGCCACCGCGCGCTGCAAGGTCGAGGAGGACGTACCACCCACCGAACCCGATGGCGGCGGCCCCGGCGAGCAGGAGCGCGCGACGGCCGACCTCGTCCTTCGACGCCCCGCCGGCGGCCGCCGCTGCCGCCGCCGTGCACGCGACGCCGACGAGCTGCAGGGGCGTGATCACCGCTCCCAGGACGGCGCCTGCGAGTAGCGGAATGGCGAGCGAGCCCGCGCCGCTCAGCGAGGTGACGAGCCCCATCGATCCCAGCGACATGCCCCGGTAGAGCGCGGCAAGCCCGACGGCCCCTGCCACGCCGGCCGCGACACCGATCAGTGACGTACCGAGATCGGGAAGCGGCGGGCGCAGCAGGAGCAGCCCGACGAGCAGGGCGACCAGGCCGGTGAAGTGCGTTCCCGCAACCACGACAAGCGCACCGGCGCGGCGCGCCGCAACCCCACCGGCGAAGTCGCCGGCACCGAACGACAGCGCGGCGAGGACGCCGGCGGCGATTCCGGAGGGTGGCATCGGCACCTCGTTGCGGGCAGCGAGTGGGTGACCGCGACTCTAGCGCAATCCACGCCGAAGTCGGCCGAATCCCGTGCCCGAGGACCGTAGAGAACACGGATCCCGTCGTTCTCGCCGAACGCGCTGGCGGAATGCGCGTGATCGGCCCTTGACACCCGAACGCTGCAAACTCGATAGTGCGGGCGGCACCGAACGGCCGGTTCCATGCGCCGACCGAGCGGCGCGGCAGGCCGTTCGACGCGAGGTGCGCCCTTGGCAGTCGAGTCGAATCCGGGGATCGGGACAGCCCCCGCGGGCGATGCCGCCGCCCCGGCCGTGAGGCTCGAAGGGATCGCCAAACGATTCGGCGACGTGGTCGCGGTGGCAGGCATCGACCTCGACATCGCCGACGGCGAGTTCTTCAGCATGCTCGGGCCATCGGGGTCAGGGAAGACCACGACCCTGCGCATGATCGCCGGCTTCGAAGCCCCAAGCGAGGGACAGGATCCTGCTCCACGGCCGCGACGTCACGGGCGTGCCGCCGTTCGACCGCGACGTCAACACCGTCTTCCAGGACTACGCGCTCTTCCCGCACATGAGCGTCGGAGACAACGTCGGGTATGGGCTGGTGGTGCGGAAGGTTCCTGCCGAGCAGCGTCGAAGCCGGGTGACCGAGGCGCTTCGCATGGTCCGGCTGGATGGCTACGAGGAGCGCCACCCGAGCCAGCTCTCCGGTGGCCAGCGCCAGCGCGTCGCTCTGGCGAGGGCGCTCGTCAATCGGCCGCGCGTGCTCCTGCTCGACGAGCCGCTCGGCGCGCTCGACCTGAAGCTTCGCGAGGAGATGCAGATCGAGCTGAAGGCGATCCAGGCGCAGGTCGGCATCACCTTCATCTACGTGACGCACGACCAGGAGGAGGCGCTCACGATGAGCAACCGCCTGGCCGTCTTCAACCAGGGGCGGATCGAGCAGGTCGGCACCCCTGCCGATGTCTACGAGCATCCGGCCACCACGTTCGTGGCCGGCTTCGTGGGCACCTCGAACCTGCTGAAGGACCACACGGCGCGGGAAGTCATCGGCAGCGACGGGGTCGTTCACCGTCCGTCCGGAGAAGATCCGGCTCGCCGCCCCCGGAGAGTCGCCCGAAGCCGATGAGGGCTCGGCGCTCGGTACCGTGCGCGAGGTGGTCTACCTTGGCCCGGACACCCGCTACATCGTGACCCTCGAGACAGGCGGCGAGCTCGTCGTCACCGAGCAGAACCTGCGGACATCATCGATGGAAGCGCTTTCCGCGCAGGGCCGCGCGGTGCGGCTGATCTGGAAGCGTCATCACGTGTTGAGCCTCGCGAAGAGCGAGGAACTGATGGGGGAGATGGAGGAAGAGACAAGCCCATGAGGCAACTGCGGATTCCGGCCTTCACGGTCGCGCTCGGCATGCTGATCGCCGCCTGCGGAAGCAGCGGCGGGCCATCCGCCAGCGCGATCACGGAGATCGGCGAGGGCGAAGGCGAGCTGAACCTGATCATCTGGGCGGGCTACGCCGAGCGCGGCGAGTCGAGGGTGGTGAGGACTACGACTGGGTCAACCCCTTCGAGGAGGAGACCGGCTGCATCGTCAACACCATCGACATGACCGACTCGAACAACGGCGTCTCGCTCATGCAGTCGGGCGAGTACGACGGCATCTCGGCGTCCGGGGACGCGACCGCCCGCCTGATCGCCAGCGACCTCGTGGCGCCGATCGACACGAGCATCTTCGAAAACTATGCCAACGTGTTCGACGGTCTGAAGGACCTGCCGCACAACACCGTCGATGGCGTGAACTATGGCGTGCCGCACGGCCGCGGCCCGAATCTGCTCGCCTACAACACCGATGTCGTGACCGAAGCCCCGACCTCGTGGGACATCATCTGGGAGGGCGCGGCCGACTACGCCGGACAGATCAGCATCTACGACTCCTCGATCTTCATCGCCGATGCCGCCCTGCACCTGATGACCACGCAGCCGGACCTCGGCATCGAGAACCCTTATCAGCTCAACCAGGAGCAGTTCGACGCGGCGATCGCGCTGCTCGACCGAGCAGGCGCGAACGGCCCGCTCTACTGGGGGACCTCGTCCGACCAGATGAGCTCGTTCGGGCCGGCGACGTCGTCGTCGGCACGACCTGGCAGTACCAGGTGAACCTGCTGCAGGCCGACGAGACGGCGCCCGGTCGAGGCGATCGCTGCCCGACGAGGGTTCGACCGGCTGGTCGGACACCTGGATGATGTACAAGGACGCCGCCCACCCGAACTGCATGCACAAGTGGATGGACCACATGATGTCGGCGGAGGCGAACGCCCAGGCGACGGTCTGGTTCGGCGAGGCGCCGACCAGCCCACAGGCCTGCGAGGAAGCCGAGGCGCTCTCGCCCGGGTCACTGCGAGCCAGACGCACGCAACCGACGAGGCGTACTACGACAAGGTCTGGTACTGGAGCACCCCGCAGGAGGACTGCGCGGACGACGACGATGCGACGACCTGCGTGACCCAGGACGACTGGGTGGACGCGTGGACGACGCTGCGCGGCAGCTGAGCCGGGTGCCTGCGTCTCGTCGCATGAACGCACGTGCTCCCCGGGGGTCCGCCCTCCGGGGAGCACTCTCCGTCGCATGACGCATTCGCAGACGATCCCACCGGCCTCCGCCGGCGAGCTTCGGCGGCGTCGCCGACCTGGCTGCACGCCCGGCCACAGGCGCAGCTCGGTCTCCTGCTCGCAGCGCCGATGGCCTGGATGGTGGTCGTCTACCTGGGCTCCCTGGCGGTCCTGCTGCTGAACGCGTTCTGGTCGACCGACTCGTTCACCGGACGCGTCGAGCCCTTCTCGTGGAGCCTCGATGCGTTCGGCGACCTCATCGCGAATCCGCGTCTATCGCACCATCGCCCTTCGCACGATCGCGATCGCGGCCCTGGTCACCCTCACCGACGCGCTGCTCGCGTTCCCGATCGCGTACTACATCGCCCGCGTCGCCTCGCGCCGCACGCGCGGGCATCCTCCTCGTCGCCATCCTCATGCCACTGTGGGCGGCATACCTCGTCAAGGTCTACGCCTGGCGGACGATCCTGCAGGGCAACGGCATCGTCGACTGGGCACTGACGCCATTCGGGCTCGGTGCGCCCGGACTGGGCGAGATCGCGAACTCGTGGATCGTCCTCAGCTACCTGTGGCTGCCGTACATGATCCTGCCCATCTACGCGGGGCTGGAGCGCATTCCGCCGGGGTTGCTCGAGGCGTCGGCGGACCTCGGTGGCCGAGCCGGCACGACGTTCCGTCGGGTGGTGCTTCCGCTCGCGTTTCCCTCGCTCGTCGCGGGATCGATCTTCACGTTTTCCCTCACCCTGGGCGACTACATCACCCCGGACCTCGTCTCCGATGCGAAGTTCATCGGAAACGTCATCTACGACAACTCGAGCCTCGGAAACGTGCCGCTCGCCGCCGCGTACTCCCTGCGTCCCGATCGTGATCATGGTCTCGTACCTGCTGGTCGCGCGCCGCCTTGGCGCCTTCGAATCGCTGTGAGCCAGCGGCGATGACGGAGTCCTACTGGGTGCGGATGGGGCTCAGGCTCGCGACCGTCGCGGTGGTCGCCTTCCTCTATCTGCCGCTCGTCATCCTCGCCATCTACGCCTTCAACCCGAGCCGGCTCCAGGCGTGGCCGCCGGCCGGCTTCACGCTCGACTGGTTCGCGGCCGCCGCGGGGAACCCGGCAATCCGTCGCGCGCTCGTGAACTCGCTGCTCGCGGCCGGCGGGGCAACCGGAGTGGCACTCATCCTGGGGACTCTCGCGGCCCTCGCCGTTCAGCGCTTCAGCTTCTTCGGGCGGGACTCGATCTCGTTCCTGCTCGTCCTGCCCGATCGCCCTGCCGGGCGTCGTGACCGGGATCGCGCTGCGCACGACCTTTCAGACGGTCGGTATCGACCTGGGACTGTTGACCGTCATCGTCGGGCACGCGACCTTCTGCGTCGTCATCGCCTTCAACAACGTCGTCGCGCGCCTGCGGCGGCTGCCGCGCAGCCCAGAAGAGGCGTCGGCCGATCTCGGGCGCGGACACCTGGAAGACCTTCAGACGGATCACCCTCCCCGCGATGCGCACGGCCCTGCTGTCCGGCGGACTGCTGGCGTTCGCTCTCTCGTTCGACGAGGTCATCGTCACCAACTTCACGGCAGGTCCGGGGACGCAGACGATCCCGCTGTGGATCCTCGCGGCCATCCAGCGTCCCACCGAGCTGCCGGTCGTCAACGTCGTCGCCTTCGTCCTCATCCTCGTCTCGACGGTCCCGGTCTACCTCGCCCAGCGCATCAGCGGCGACGCCGGAGGTGGGGGGCGGCTCTGAGCCGATCGGGGGATACGCACGGCTTGTGAGCGCGGGGTACCCTTGCGCCACTCCGGCCGCCGAGCGTCGGATACCGAGGGGAGAACGCACCGTGTCCGCTACTGTCCGACCGACCGCCGGGGTGCCCGCCTGGCGAATCGCCGTCATTGGCCTCGTTGGCGTCCTGGCCGTCGCGATCGGCGTTGCCGCCGGGAGCTTCCTGCTGACGACCCGCGCGGCTCCGGTTGGCTCCGGCGCCGCTTACGTCCCGGCCGATGCGGCGATGTACTTCGAGATGCGCCTCGAGCCGTCGGCAGCGCAGGACGAAGCCGTCCGCGAGCTGCTCGGCCGCTTCCCGCCGATCGAGGGCGTCGACCTCGAGCGGCCCCTCTACGCGCAGATGGTCGAGCGGCTTGACGAGCTGCTGGCGGCGGAGGGCGTCGGGTTCAGCTGGACCGGAGACGTCGCTCCCTGGTTCGACGGTCACGTGGCGTTTGCGATGACCGACCTGCCGGCTTCCGCGATGGCGGTCCCGGCCGATCCGATGGCCATCCCCGAGGTCCCGACCATGATCTTCCTGTTCGGGGTCACGGATGCGAGCGCCGCCGAAGCCGGAATCGAGCGGATGCTGGCGGAGGCGGACGAGTCCGTGGCGTTCACGGAAACGCAGCATGCGGGAACCACGATCCGGAGCATCGAGGGGTCCGAGTTCGGCGCATACGCGCTGACGGATGACCAGCTCGTGTTCGGCACCGATGCCGACGCCGTGGCGTCCGCGCTCGACACCGAGGGCCGAGGGCAGTGGAACCCTCGCCGAGAAGGCCGAGATGACACGCCTCACCGAGACGCTGCCTGCCGACTGGCTCTTCTTCGCCACCATCGACATGACCGACCTCATGGCCCAGGCGATCGCGGAGACCGCCAGCGCCTCGCCGGAGATCGCGGCCGCCTTCGAGTCCCTCATGCAGCACCAGTCGCTCCGCTCAGCGATGGCCGTCTCGGCCTCTGGCGAGAGCATCCTGCTCGACACCGCGGCCGATCCGCCGACCGGCCCGTTCGCCGTGGAGAATGCCGAACGCGGCTTTGCATCCGAGGTCCCGGGCGACGTCCTCTACTACAGCGAGGGCGGCAATCTCGGGGCCGGCTGGGCCGCCGTGGTGGAGCCGATCAAGCAGGCGATGGCCAGCGTTCCCGAGGCGCAGGAGCAGATCAGCACGGCGGAGGCCGCCATCGGCGCCGACCTCGAGGAGCTCGTGAGCTGGATCGGCGACGGCGCGATCGCCATCGGCTACGACGGCACCCAGCCGTACGGTGGCCTCGTGCTGGTGCCGAACGACGCCGCCGCGGCCGAGCGACGCCTTGGCCAGCTGGCGACCTTCGCCGGTCTCGGCGCGCTCGACCCGACCAGCGGGATCACCGTCGAGCGAAGAGGAGGTCGATGGCGTGACCGTGACCTCGATTCGCTGGGACGATCCGAACGCGGATCCAGCGATGATGCAGCCGATGCCCACCAGCGTCGTGGTCGAGTACGCACTCACCGACGAGCGGGTCCTGATCGGCATCGGCGACGCCTTCGTCCGCCGGGTCCTGGCCCTCGACGAGACAGACTCGCTGGCGGCGCAACCCCGCTATGCCGATGCGATCGCGGAGCTCGGCGGGAGCGAGAACGCGGGCGTCGCCTGGCTCGACATTGCCGGCACACGCGAGGCGCTCGAGTCTGCGCTTGGACCGATGATCGAGACGGGGGACCCCGACGGCGATCTACCAGTCCGAGATCAGACCGTGGCTCCTGCCATTCGATCGCCTCGTGAGCGTCGCTCGCCTCGATGGCGACGTCATGGTCCAGCGGGCCGCGTTCCTGTTCGAGTGATCCCTCGGCCCCTTCTCCCGTTTCCCGACGACCGTGCCGGGGAGGGAGGCATCGCCGCTGCGCGCGAGCGCGTGAGGAAGGCCGGTGTCGAGCCGCATGCCTGGAGCAACGGTCCGGGCGACCGATATGCGGCCCACGAGCACGGCACCACGAAGCTCCTGATCTGCGCGGAAGGTTCGATCACCTTCCTCGTGGGACCGGAGGCGTCGCCCGTTGAGCTCGCCGCCGGCGAGGGATTCGAGCTCCCGGCGGGCATCGGCATGCCGCCGTGGTCGGGCCGCAGGGCTGCACCTGCGTGGAGGGCCATCGCGCCTAGCGCTTCGTCGAACGAGCCGTCCCTCGTCGGGCGGCGTCGCGGGCCTCCTTCTCGAAGCCGTTGTCGTGGTACCAGCGCTTCCCGGCGCGACGGACGCGGAGCGAGTCGGCGAAGTAGACGAGCGGAAAGGCGAGCCCGTAGCGGGACCACTGCCTGACGTGAGCGAGCTCGTGCGCAAGCTCGGCTTCATTCAGGGGGCGCCACGCGAAGATCCGGCTGCCGATGGTGATCGCCAGCCAGTCGGACAGCATGAGCCGGCCGATCGGACGGAGCCACGGCCAGACGTGCAGCCGATGCCGCGTCACCGATCCGATCGCTCGAGCAGCAGGTCACGTCGGTCGCCCCAGTGCTCGAGGAAGCGATAGAAGTTGCGCTTGCTGAGCCGATCGCGCTCCGCCTCCGGCAGCGACAGCGTAGCCGCGGTGCTCGTGCCTGACCACCGGGAGCGGCTCCGTGCGGACGGCGCGCCAGCCGGCGTCGCGGACGGCGAAGCTGAAGTCGAGGTCGGCGTTGCGGTAGAAGCGGAAGCGTCGATCGAAGCCGCCGACCGCGCGCAGCGCCGCGCGACGCACCGCAAGGCAGTAGCCCTCGACCGCGTCGACCTCGCCCGGCGGCGCATCGGTGAACTGGCGGCCGTCGCCGCTCGTGACGCCCCATCCACCGGCGATGCCGACCGAGGGATCGTCGAACGCGGCGAGCAGCGGCACGAGGAAGTCGCCGGTCGGCTCGATCGACGTGTCGAGCAGGACGGTCACCTCGCCGCGCGAGCGCCGCATGCCAAGCGTGCGGGAATCGGCCCAACCGAGTCGCTCGCTCGTGCGCAGCACCGATGGGCTCGACCGCCGGCGCGATCGCTGGTGATCGGCTCCAGCTCGAAGCTCGGCGCGTTTGCCACCACGACCAGCTCCCAGCTCACCGACGGCGGATGCGCGGCGAGCCCGTCGAGCAGGCGTCGGAGGTCGTCGGGATGATCCTCCGCCACGACCTGGACCGACGCCGCAACGGTTGCCGGCTGATCGAGCACGCGATGCCAGGTCATCGGGGTTCGCATACCCGGTGGCGGTCGGCTCGCGCGGGCAGCAACGGGCGGACGCGTGGAGCCGCGAGGGCCGTCCTGGACCTCCCAGCCAAGGGCGGCGATCTCGATCGCGGAGCGCATCGGCGCGACTCCCAGTCGCGGGCCGCGCGTGCCGCCGTCCGCTCGTCGAGCAGGGTCCGGATCTCCGCCGGAGCACGATCGTCACGATTCATCGACGGAAGTACTCCTGCGCCGGACCGAACGTACCGGGTGGGCGCGAGGGCACCGCAACCTTACTATCCGATCACGAGCCGAACCCACCGCACCTGCCCGGTGCGAGCGGCGCGGGCCGAGTGCCCACACACGAGGAACCAGGTACCACCAATGATGACGAACGAGGTCGGGAAGCTTCTCACGGCGGCCGAAGTCGCCGAGATGCTGCACCTGCACGTCAACACCGTCAAGCGACTTGGCGACCGCGGCGAGCTCCCGTTCTTCCGGGTCTGCAAGCGCGGCGACCGTCGATTCCGCTACGACGACGTGCTGGAGTTCCTCCACCGCGGTCAAGTAGCGAACTCCGCAATTCATGCTCCCGGTTCGACCGGGTGCCGCCCCTGCCAGGGGGTTCTGCAACGACCGCCGAGGTGCCAATTCTCGGCGGTCGTTCGCATGTGTGCATAATCGACGGCCGATGAACGACCAATCACCGCCGCCCCTCGAGGAGGGTCGCCGCCTGCTCGACTCCGGGGACCCCGAGGCCGCGATCACGCGTCCTCGAGCCACTGACCCGCCACCCGGACCCCGAGGTTGCCGGCGAAGCCTGGCTGCTCACCGGGACCGCGCGCTACCGGATCGACGACGAGGCCGGCGCGCTGACCGCCTGGAGGGCAGCCGGCAACGCCGGCGGCCGCGACGCCTGGCTCGGCTGGCGCAGCGCGGCCGAGCAGGCCGTTCGAGACGGGAACCTCGAGGAGGCGATCGCGGCGTATCGCGAGGCCGATCGGCGAGCGCCGCCGCGGAGCGGGGCGCGATCGCCAACCGCATCGCCTGGCTCCTCAAGGAGACGGGCCATGACTTCGAGGCCCGTCGCCAGTTCAACCGCGCTCGCGGCGCCTACGCCGACGTACACCGGCTACGTCACGATCGGCATCATCGGCATCTGCATCGGCCTCTTCGCGGTCGACGCGTTCCTGAGCGACGGCGCCACGCTCACCGGAGGGATGTTCGGCGGGACCGTCGGGCCGGTCGGAGCGCAGAACCTGATCAACGCCTCCGCGGTCGCGCAGGGCGAATGGTGGCGCATCTTCACCAGCGCCTTCTTCCACCTCGGCCCGATCCACCTGGCCTTCAACATGTACGTGCTCTGGCTGTACGGCCAGATCGCCGAGCGCATGTACGGGAGGATCGAGTTCGCAGCGATCTACCTGCTGTGCGCTGCGGGCGGTTCGGTGCTCACCATCCTCGTCGACCCGGATCAGTCCGCGGTTGGCGCGTCGGGGGCCATCTTCGGCGTGATCGGGCTGCTCTTCGTCGTGTCGCGCCGCCATCACGCGGTGCTCGGCGGCCAGGCGCGCACGATGGTGCGCCGGGATCGGCAGCTACCTCGTCTTCCTGCTCGTCTTCACCTTCATCGTCCCGAACATCAGCTGGACCGGGCACCTCGGTGGCCTGATCGTGGGAGCCATCCTCGGCTTCCTGCTGCCGCCGACCGGGGTGGAGACGATGGGCGGGCATGTGGCGCAGCCCCACCGGCGAGCGGCTGATGGGCGCCATGCCGCGGCTTGGATGCGCGCGGTCGTGTACGGCGGGGTGGCTGTGCTGCTCGTCGCCGGCTCATATGTCGCGGTCGGCCGATTCCTCGGTTGACCGATCGAGCGGCGCACGCCTAGGATGCCCGTCCAAACAGAAGATCGGCGTCGACCGGGACGAGTACCCGATGGAACGGACCAGCGCAGCGAGCCGGGATGGTGAGAGCCGGCATGGGCCGCATCGGCGAATGGACCCGCGAGCCTCGCTCCGAACGGTGGATGCGCATGCACCGCTAGGCGGCGACGGATCGGCCCTCCGTTAGCAACGGGCCGAGCAAGTGTGGGCCGGCTGATCGGCCCGAACGAGTGTGGCACCGCGGATACGCCTCCGTCTCTCGAGATGGAGGCGTTCGTGTTGTTCGAGACCAGGAAGGACCGATGGCGTCTGTGACTCCGGACCCCGGCGAGCATCGCCCGGCCGTTCGCGCGGCCGTCGAGCTGGTGGCGGCCGGCGCCGTGCTGCCCGCCCCGCTGGCTGAGGCCGCCATGGACGAGCTGATGGACGGTTCGGCCCCGGCAACGCAGGTTGCCGCGCTGCTGGCGATGCTCCGCGTACGGGGCGAGACGCCCGAGGAGCTTGCCGCCTTCGCGCGCGTGATGCGCGCACGAGCGGTCCGCGTCGTCGCGCCGGAAGGCGCCGTCGACCTGTGCGGGACCGGCGCGGACGGCGCGGGCACCTTCAACATCTCGACCCTGGCCGCCTTCGTCGTCGCCGGCGCCGGGGTGCCGGTCGCCAAGCACGGCAACCGGGCGGTCACCAGCCGATGCGGCTCCGCCGACATCGTCGAGGCGCTCGGGATCGCGCTCGATCCAGGGCCCGACGCGGTCGCCCGGCGCATCGGCGAGATCGGCTTCGGCTTCATCTTCGCGCCGTCCTACCACCCGGCCATGAAGCACGCCATGCCGATCCGGCGCGAGCTCCCGATGCGCACGGCGTTCAACCTGCTCGGCCCGATCAGCTCGCCGGCGGGCGTTCGCCGCCAGCTGCTGGGCGTTGCCGAGGAACGGCTGTTGCCGCTCCTCGCCGGCGCGCTGGCGCGCCTCGACACGGACCGCGCGCTGGTGGTGCACTCGGGCGATGGGCTCGACGAGCTGTCGCTGGCCGGACCGAATCGGGCGATGCTCGTCGAGGGCCGAATGGTCGGGGAGGTCGAGATCGACCCGGCCGAGCTGGGCCTGCGCCGCGCGCCGCGCAGCGCCTTCGCCGGCGGCGATGCGCAGCTCAACAGCGCGATCGCCCTGAGCGTGCTCGGCGGCGAGCCGGGCGCGGCGCGCGACGTGGTGCTGCTCAATGCCGGCGCCGCCCTCTACGTGGCCGGCCGCGCCGACCGACGTGGCCGAGGGCATCGGCATGGCGACCGACGCGATCGACTCCGGTGCGGCGGCAGGCATCGTCGAGGCCTCCGCGCAGTTCACGGACGCCTGAGCCGATGCCGCCAAGCGTCCTCGACGACCTGCTCGCCGCGGCGCACCGCGCGCTCGCGCGCCGATGCGCGCATCTCGCCGCTCGCCGAGCTTCGCCGCGAGGTGAGTCGGATGCCTCCCGCCGCGTCGGTTCGAGGCAACCTTGCGGAGCGCCGAGCGGATCTCGATCATCGCGGAGGCGAAGCGCGCATCGCCATCGGCCGGCGCCTTCGGCCTGGAGCCGGCTCCGCCGCGGTCGCGAATCTCGCGCGGGGCTACGCCGACGCCGGGGTCGCCGCACTCTCGATCCTGACCGAGCCGACGCGCTTCGGCGGCAGCGACGACGACCTGGTGGCCGCGTCACGCGTCGGGCCTGCCGGTGCTGCGCAAGGACTTCGTGGTCGACCGCTACGGCGTCTGGCAGGCGCGCGCGCTCGGCGCCGACGCGATCCTGCTCATCGTCCGCGCCCTGGGCGACGACCTGCTGCGGCAGCTGATCGCCGAGGCCGGCGAAGCCGGGCTCGACGCGCTCGTCGAGGTCCACGGCTCCGACGAGCTCGACCGCGCGCTCGATGCCGACGCGACGCTGATCGGCGTCAACGCGCGCGACCTCGCGACCCTGGCCGTCGACCACGAGGCGTCCCTCCCGCTGCTGCGGCGCGCGAGCGAGTCCGGCGCCACCGTCGTTGCCGAGAGCGGGATCACCGGCGTCGCGGACATGAAGCGAGCGGCGGAGGCCGGTGCGGCCGCAGTCCTCGTCGGGACCAGCCTGCTGCGGAGCGCCGATCCAGCCGCCGCCGCGGCCAGGCTCGTCCGGGCCGCACCCCGACGAACGCCGTCGCCATCGCTTCCACACCCGTCGCGCGCGTCGGTGAAGGCGTGCGGGATGCGCACCGAGGCGGCCGTCCGCGCCGCCATTGCAGCCGACGCCGACTTCATCGGATTCGTGCTGGATCGCCGATCCCGGCGGGCGGTGAGCGTCGAGCGCGCCGGCGAGCTGATGAACGGGCTCGCCGGTCCGACGCCGGTGCTCGTCTTTCGCGATCCGACCGGCAGGGAGGTGGCGAGCGCGCTTGCGGCGACCCGCGCGACGGGCATCCAGCTGGCGGGTCTCGACGGGCCACCGAGCTGGCTCTCCGCCATCGAGCCGCGTCCGCGGACCCTGATCGGCGTCATCCACGCACCGACGTCGGTGCGCTCCGCAGTGTGCAGCGCCGAGGCCTGGGTGGCGGCCGGCGCGACGCACCTGCTGCTGGAGGGCGCCGCCCGCGCGGACGGCGGCGGATCGGGATCCGGAGCGCCCGTCGCCCTCGCGCGCCGGCTCGGCCGGATCGTGCCGGTCGGACTGGCCGGCGGCCTGCGGCCCGGGAACGTCGCGGCCGCCGTGCGCTCGGCGCGCCCGTCGCTGGTCGACGCCGCCAGCGGGCTCGAGCGCGACGGCATGAGCGATCCGGGACGCATCGGCGCATTCGTGCGAAACGCGCGGCGGGAGCCGGCCGGCGGGGATCGGGTGGACCGCGGCGGGCGCTTCGGCCGCTACGGCGGACGGTTCGTGCCGGAGACGCTGATTCCGGCGCTCGAGGGCCTCGAGGCCGCGTGGAACGCCGCAAGGCGCGATCCGGGCTACCGCGCCGAGCTGCGCCGGCCTTCATCGCGACTTCATCGGCCGGCCAACCCCGATCTTCCCGGTTCCGGCAGCGGCACTGGCGGCGCGCGGCGGGCGGGGCGCATCGGTCTGGCTCAAGCGAGAGGATCTCGCCCACACCGGCGCGCACAAGATCAACAACGCGGTCGGCCAGGCGTTGCTGGCTCGGCGAATGGGGAAGCCGCGCGTGATCGCCGAGACGGGTGCCGGCCAGCACGGCGTGGCGACGGCCACCGCCTGCGCGCTGCTCGGCCTCGAGTGCGTCGTGTACATGGGCACCACCGACATCGAGCGCCAGGCACCGAACGTCCAGCGCATGGGGATGCTTGGCGCCGAGGTGCGCCCGGTGGCAACCGGCAACGGGACGCTCCGCGACGCGCTGAACGAGGCACTGCGCGACTGGGTCGCCAACGTGGAGGACACCTTCTACGTCCTCGGCTCGGCCGCCGGGCCGCATCCCTACCCGGAGATGGTCGCGTCGCTCCAGGAAGTGATCGGGCGCGAGGCACGGGCGCAGATGATGCGGGCGATCGGACGCGTGCCCGATGCGGTGGTCGCGTGCGTGGGCGGGGGCAGCAATGCCATCGGCATCATGCGTCCGTTCATCGATACGGCGGCTCGGCTCGTCGGCGTGGAGGCCGGCGGTCGCGGCGACGCCCTCGGTGACAATGCGGCCTCGCTGGGGCTCGGCGCGCCGGGCGTCCTGCACGGCGCGTTCACGATGCTGACCCAGGACGCTGCCGGGCAGGTCGTCGAGCCGCACTCGGTCAGCGCCGGTCTCGACTACCCGGGCGTCGGGCCGCAGCTTGCCGCGCTGGCGGAGTCAGGCCGGCTCGAGGTACGGCGCGCGACCGACGCCGAGGCGCTCGAGGCCACGCAATGGCTTGCGAAGACCTGCGGCATCATCCCGGCCCTCGAGTCGGCGCACGCCATGGCGGCCGTGCTGGCCATGCTGCCCGACCTGCCGGCCGATGAGCACCTCCTGATCAACCTGTCCGGTCGCGGGGACAAGGACCTCGGCATCCTCGAGCGCGAGCTGGCCGCTCCGTGAACGGCCCGGAGCGCGTCAGGCGGGTCTTCGACGCGACCGCGGCCGATGGACGCACCGCGCTGATCGCCTATGTGCTCGCGGGCTACCCGACCGAGGCCGATGCCCTGGCGGCCGCCGAGGCGGCGCTGGCCGGCGGCGCCGACATCCTGGAGGTAGGCGTGCCGTTCAGCGATCCCCTGGCGGACGGGCCGACGATCGCGGACGCCGGCCGGGTGGCGCTCGCCGCCGGCGGGGGGCTCCCATCGGCGGAGCGGCTGGTCGCCGCGCTGCGCAAGCGTGAGCACGATCAACCGATCCTCGTCATGAGCTACCTGAACCCGCTCCTGGCAGCGGGCGAGCACGAGACGCTGCTCGCGCTCCGCGCGGCCGGCGCCGACGGGCTGATCGTGCCGGACCTGCCGGCGCACGCTTCGCCGCGTCTCGAGCGACTGGCCGCGTCGCTCGGGCTCGCGATCTCGTTCCTGGTGGCGCCGAACACGCCAGCCGACCGCGTCGAGCGGGCCATCGAGGCGTCGACCGGGTTCCTGTACGTCGTGCCGCTGTTCGGGGTGACCGGCGCGCGCGACGCCGTGGCATCGGGGGCGTACGAGCTGATCGCATCGGTACGAGCGCGCGCCGCAGCGCGGGTCCCGGTGGCCGCCGGCTTCGGGCTCAGCAGTCCGGACCAGGTCGCGGCGCTCGCGCCTGCCGCTGACGGGCTGATCATCGGTTCGGCGCTGGTTGCCGCCATGCGCGACGGTGGAGCGCAGGCGCTCGGTGCGCTGGTACGGGATCTCGCTCAGGCCACGACCCTGGCCGAGGCGCATCGATGACGGCCGGATGCGTATCGTGAGCGCCGGCAGGAACGCAATCTGCGACCAGGGAGACTTCCATGTGTTTTGACAGCGACGCCCGTCCACCGCTGCCGCCGATCCGCGGCTCCGCGCTCGACGCGCGCGACCTGACCCTGACGAGCCGCGACGGGACCGAGTTCGCGGCATACGCCGCCACGCCCGAGACCCCGTCCGGCGCCGGCATCGTCATCATTCCGGACGTCCGCGGGCTGCATCCGTTCTACGAGGAGCTCGCGCTCCGGTTCGCCGAGGCCGGCGTCCAGGCCGTGGCCCTCGACCTGTATGCGCGCACCGCTGGCAGCGGGAAGCGAGGCGAGGGCTTCGAGTACGAGCCGCACGTCCTTCTGCTGGACCCCGCGACGGTCGACGACGACGTCGCCGCGGCTGCGGCGCAGGTTCGCGAGAGCGTCGAGCGGCTGTACACGACCGGCTTCTGTCTCGGCGGTCGGATCAGCCTGCTCCAGGCGGCCGCCGGCCTCGGGCTCTCCGGCGTCATCGGCATCTACCCGTGGCCGGTCGGCCCGCACCGCTCCGGCCTCCCCGCGCCGGCCGACGAGGCCCCGCGCTTCGGCTGCCCGGTGCTGAACATCTACGGCGGCGCCGATGCGGGCATCCCGGCCGAACAGCGGGAGGCCTTCGACCGAGCGCTGGAGGGCGCGGGCGTCGAGCACCGCTCGGTGGTGTACGAGGGCGCCCCGCACTCGTTCTTCGACCGCAAGTCCGCCGACTACGCCGACGCCAGCGCCGACGCCTGGCGCCAGATGCTCGAGTTCATGGCGATCCGGGTCTGATTCGCCGTGCGAGAGCGTCAGGCCCCGACGGCGGTCTGCTCGCGGGTCGCGTTCCGCAGCTCGGCCGGCCGGAGCGGACGCAGGTACAGCGTCGAGCACGACCACCACGTAGGTCAGCCAGGCGATGAAGGTGATCCACTCCGGCGTGCTCGTGTAGCCGACCAGCGCCCGAAGGATCGAGCCGATGACGCCCAGGAACCCGGCATCGGGCTCGTGCGGCAGGATGCCGCTGATGTCGAAGGCCGTGCCCGTGCCGAAGGTGATCCAGCCGGCCTCGATGAACTCATGGATGCCGTGCGAGAGCAGGCCGGCGGCGATGAAGATGAGCGCGATGCCGGTCCACTGGAAGAACGTCCGCAGGTTGATGACCCGCGCTCCGCGGTAGAGCCCGTACCCGATGCCGACAGCGACGAGGAGGCCGACCACCGCGCCGATGAGCGTGCTCATCGCCTCCGTGCCTGCGGCCGTCGCCTGGCCCATCAGGAAGAGGGCGGTCTCGATGCCCTCGCGGATGACCGCGGTGAAGGCAAGCGCCGCGAGGCCGAAGATGCCGCCATTCGGCGAGCGCGCGATCGACTCCTGCGTGAAGCTCACCCTTGATGTTCGCCGCCGTCCGGCGCATCCAGAACAGCATCCACGTCACCACCGCCGCGGCGATGATCATCGCGAAGCCCTCGAAGATCTGCTCCGCCGGCTCCTCGAAGCCGCCGAGCGTGTTGAACAGCACGAGCCCGATGACGACGCTCAGCACGATGGCGGCGCCGGCGCCGACCCAGATCATGCCGAAGTAGCGTTGGTTCCCGGTCTTCGCCAGGTACGCGAGGATGATGCTCACGATCAGCGCCGCCTCGACGCCCTCGCGCAGCCCGGTGAGCAGCCCGGTGGTGAAGAATCCGAGATCCAAGGTCATCTCTCCAACTGCCGGCCGCCCCGTGGCGGGGCCTGGAGCCAACGGTTCGTAAGGCTACCCTTACCTCATTCGTTCGTCAAACCGAATCACCGATGCGCGGGTCGGGATTGGCGCGGCCGACGTGCGTCCCATCGACGGTGCGGGCGTAGCGCGTCTCCGGCGTCATCGGCGCAGTCTGCCGCCCCGAGGGCGCATCGGTCTAGAATCTGGCGTCCCCTCGCGGCCCCTCACGGAGAATCAATGATCGACTTTTCGCTGACCGATGCGCAGCGCGAGGTGCAGCGCACGGCGCGCGCCTTCGCCGAGCGCGAGATCCTGCCCCGCATCCAGCAGATGGACGCCAACGCCGAGTACGACCGTGGCCTGTACGAGAAGATGGGCGCGGCAGGCCTGCTCGGCCTGCCGATCCCCGAGCAGTACGGCGGGGCCGGCATGGACTACATCGCCTTCGCGCTGCTGTGCGAGGAGATGGAGCGTGCGGACACCGCCTTCCGGGTCATCCTGTCGGTCCACACCGGCCTCAACTCGCTGACGCTGCTCCAGTGGGGGAACGAGGAGCAGAAGCAGCGCTACCTGGTGCCGCAGGCGCGCGGCGAGCAGCTCGCAACCTTCGGACTGACCGAGCCGGGGGTCGGGTCGGACGCCGCCAACCTGGCGACGACCGCGCGTCGCGACGGCGATCGCTACATCCTGAACGGGTCGAAGATCTGGATCAGCCTGGGCGACACGGCCGACAACATCCTCGTCTTCGCCAACGTCGATCGCACGAAGGGCCACAAGGGGATCACCGCCTTCATCGTCGAGCGCTCCTTTCCGGGCTTCAGCAGCGAGTCGCTGCACGGCAAGCTTGGCGTCCGCGCCGGCAACACCGGCATCGTCACCTTCAGCGACTGCGAGGTTCCGGCGGCGAACCGGGTCGGCGAGGAGGGCGAGGGCTTCACGATCGCGATGAGCGCCATCGACCAGGGCCGGTACACGGTGGCGGCCGGATCGGTCGGGCTGGCGCAGGCGTGCCTCGACGCATCGGTCAAGTACGCGCACGAGCGCAAGACGTTCGGCTCCGAGATCGGCCAGCACCAGCTTGTCAAGCAGATGATCTCGAAGATGTATGCCGGGATCGAGGCGGGGCGCCTGCTCGTCTTCAAGGCGGGCTGGAAGAAGAACCGCGGCGAGCGCAACACCCGCGAGACCGGCCTGGCAAAGTGGTTCACCACCGATCACGCGGTGGCCTCGGCGCTCGACGCGATCCAGGTTCACGGCGCCTACGGCTACTCGAACGAGTACCCGGTCGAGCGCTACCTGCGCAACGCCAAGGGATCGGTCATCTACGAGGGAACCAGCCAGATCCACACGCTCATGCAGGCCGACTACGTGCTCGGCTACCGCAAGGACAAGCCGCTCCGCATGCCGCAGCCCGCCTACGAAGGCGAGATGTAGGCCGTGAGCCGCACCATCGAGCTGATCGCCGGGCTGCTGCTGATCGTGGTCGGCATCGTCGTGCTGGCCAGCGAGCCACTGATCGACTTCATCCGCGGACTCGGTGTCGGCGACGACGTCCTGCGCTGGTGGCCGCTGATCATCATCGGCCTCTCGCTCTTCTTCCTCGTCCCCGGCTTCCTCGGCGGCCCCAGCCGGCGGCTGCGGGCCGGAATGGTGATCCCCGGCACCATCCTGGCCGGCGTGGGCGGCGCGCTGCTCTACACCAGCCTCACCGACCGCTGGGGGGCGTGGGCCTACCTGTGGAGCGTCCTCCCGTTCAGCTTCGGGCTCGGGATGTACGCGGCCGGCTGGATCGCCGATGCGCCGGCCTTCAAGTGGATCGGCTCAGGGATCGCTGTCGGCGGCGTCGTCGCCTACCTCGTCTTTGCGACCGCCTTCGGCGGAGAGGCCTTCCGGCTGATCGCCGCGATCGGCATCCTGGCGCTCGGCGCGGCGCTCACGGTGGGCGGGCTGGCGGATCGTCTCAGCCGGAAGTCGCCCGCGCCGTAGGGCCGCGCTCGGCCTTGGACTCGCGCAGGTGGCCTTCGAACCAGGCGAGGATCCGCTCCATGCGGTCGATCCTTCGGTCCGGCCGCCCGGAATTCTTCATCTCGTGGTGCTCCTCGGGGTAGAGCACGAGCTCGACCTCCCGGCCGAGCACCTTGAGCGCCGTGAACAGCTGCTCGTTGTCCGCCGCCGGGCAGATCCGATCCTCCTCCGCCTGGAGCATCAGCAGCGGCGTCCTGATCCTGCGCGGCGTTGCGCAGCGGCGACGACCGCCACAGCGAGCGCATCCCACGCTCGGTCAATGGGTCCGCGAGGCCGGCCCGGCGGTTGTAGTGGACGCCGAAGTACGAGTTGGCCCAGGTGCTGACCTGGTTGGACACGCCATTCTCGGCCGACGCCGCCGCGAATCGATCCGTGACGCCGATGAGCCATTGCGTCAGGAAGCCGCCGTACGAGAGCCCCATCACCGCCAGGCGCTTCGGGTCGGCCAAGCCCCCGCTCCACGAGGGCGTCGATCGACGCCAGGGCATCCTCGGCATCCACGGTGCCCCATCCGGACGACAGCGCGCGCACCCAGCCCGCGCCGAAGGTGGCCGAGCCGCGGATGTTCGGCATGAGGACGCGATAGCCCGCAGCGCACAGCGAGATCGCGTCGAGCGTGCCGCCCGGTCCCCACGCCCCGGTCGGGCCGCCGTGGACGTGGAGGACCGTGGGGAGGCGGCGTTTGCCGGCGCCGGCCGGCGAGGCGAGCCATGCGTGGATCGGGCCGGCCGGGCCGTCGACCTCGATCTCGGACAGCTCGACGCTGGGGAACCGGCGCTGCCAGCCGGACCCTTCACGCGTGATGGCCCGCAGTGAGCCGTTCTCGACGGCATGGACCTCGCCCGAACGCCCGTCGATGGCTGCGCTGACGGCGACACGACCGGCGGCGACCTCGATGCCCGAGCACGCGATCCGGGCTGGCGGGATCGATGAGCGGCGCCGCGCCGCCGTCCAGGTCGACGCGGTAGGGGATGTTGCGACCGCGATCGCCGATCACCACGCCGAGCGACGCGTCGTCGAGCCAGACCGGGCCGGGAGCCTCCTCCGCCATCATCAGGTCGCACCATGCCCAGTCGCCTGCCGGCCGGTCGAGCGCCACGGTGAGCGGCCTCGGCCGCCCCGCGGGCAGATCCATGACCCACACGGCCGGCGACACCTCGTCCGGCGGATCGTCGACGTCGGTGCCGATGAACGCCAGCCGACGGCCGTCGGGCGAGAATGCCGGCCGATCCGCGTCACCGGCCAGGCTCGCCAGCTCGCGGATCCGAGGTCGCGCCGCATCGGTCCCCACCGACCAGAGCTGGATGCGCGGATGGATCGTCGCGTCGGGCCCCGATCCGCGCTGAACGCGATCCGGCGACCGTCGGGTGCCCACGCCGGGTTCGTGACATCGAAGTCGCCGCTCGTCAGCTGGCGAGGCTTCGATCCCTCGCGCGCCGCGACCACCCAGAGGTGGGCGCGGCGGACGACGTGGCCGGTCTCGTCGTCGCGGAAGTCGAGGCGAGTCAGCCGCCGAGCGAGTGGCGTTCGTCCCTTCGGCCCTTCGGGGCCGATCACGAATCGATGGTCACCCGACTGACCGATGAGCGCCAGCCGCTGGCCATCGGGGCTCCAATGGACGCTCGAGACGCCGTGCTTCAGCCTGGTCAGCTGCCACGCCTCGCCCCCGTCGAGCGGGAGGATCCACGCCTGGGCCACCGCATCGTCGCGACCCACCGGTGAGCGCACGAACGCCACGTTGCTGCCGTCCGGCGAGATGGCCGGCGACCCATCGCGCACCGGCCCGCGGGTCAGCTGCCGCGCACGGCCCCCCCGGTAGGGTCGCATCCAGAGATGTGACTGATAGGTCGTCGCGCGCAACGCGGCGCAGCGCGTAGACGACCGCCTCGCCGTTCGGGGCAAGGCGGAAGGATTCCAGGGCGACCTGGGCGCGCACCAGGGCGCGGGGTGTGGCATCGGTCATGACGATGGAGTATGCCCAGCCGTTCCGGCGCGGTTGCGCGGAATCCGCAATGCCATCAGAAACGTTGACCGGATTCCGTGGGATGTGCCATCCTCGGTCGGTCGAAGCGGCCGTCCCGCCCCGGGCACCCACGCGCCGCTGATGCTTGGAGGTACTGGGACGGTGCGACGCCTTCGTTCAACCCCCGCCATGCTTGCCTCGTTTGGCCTGCTCATCTCCGCCTGCACCGCCGTGCAGCAAAACCCGAGTGCCGGCGAGACCGAGGTTGCCGGACCGTCAGCCGGCGGCGGGACCGCCACCGGCGGCACGGTGCGCATCGGCATGGCCGGCTATCCGGACAGCCTGAATCCCGGCAACGGCCTCCTGTCCGAGGCGTACACGCCTGTATGAGCTCGTGTTCGACACGCCGATCGCGGTCGCATCGAGCGGCGAATACGTGCCGGAGCTGGCGAGCGAGTGGTCGGTCAAGCGATGACGGGCTGACCTGGACGATGACGATCATCGACGGCGCGACCTTCCACGACGGCGAACCGCTCACCGCCGAGGACGTTGCCTTCTCGATTCAGCTCTACAAGGACACCGAGGACTTCCCGTTCCTGCCGTCGTACGCGGCGCCGTTCGAGACGATCGAGGCGACCGACGCCACGACGGTCACCCTGACGACCGCCGAGCCGCTCGGGAACTTCGAGGCAAACATGGCCTTCATCTATGTGCTGCCGAAGCACATCTGGGAGGGCGAGGCGGATCCGGTGGCCTTCGAGAACGCCGAGATGATCGGCTCCGGAGCCTTCAAGCTCGTTGAGGCGGTCCAGAACGAGTCGGTCGAGCTGGCGGCGAACACGGACTACTGGGGCACGCCGCCCAACGTCGACGGCGTCATCTTCCAGAAGTTCGACAACGCCGACGCCCGCATCACGGCACTGACGACCGGCGACATCGACGCGATCACCGAGTTTCCGGCGACGGCGGTGAGCGCGCTCCAGAACGCCGAGAACGTGGAAGTCCACATCGCCGACGTCGGCGGCGGGCGGCAGCCTGCGCGACATCATCCTCAACGTCGTCGCCGACGACGCCTGCCCGGCCGAGGACGGCGTCTGCTCAGGCCATCCGGCGCTCAAGGACCTCGCCGTGCGGCAGGCCCTGGCGCACGCCACCGACAAGCAGCAGATCATCGACGTGGCCACCCTCGGCACGGCGGCGCCCGGCCTCTCGATGGTTCCGCCGGGCCTCGGTGACTACTACGCGTCCGAGGTCGAGGACTACGCGTACGACGTGGATGCCGCCAACGCCCTCCTCGACGACGCGGGCTACGAGGACAGCGACGGAGACGGCGTCCGCGAGTGCCTGGCCGACCAGGACTGCGAGACCGGAGACCTGACCTTCCGATTCAACTACGCCGATGACATCGACACCGCGCCGCGCGAGGCGGAGCTGCTCCAGGGCATGTGGGAGCAGATCGGTGTGGCGATCGAGATCCAGGGGCTCGACGCGGACACGCTGACCAGCGTCTGCTGCCCGGCCTTCGACTACGACATCATGCTCTGGGGTTGGGGCTCGGATCCCGATCCGGCCTTCCTGCTCGGCGTGGGGCTGTGCAGCGAGATCGATTCCGGCTTCAGCGAGACCGGCTACTGCGATCCGGAGTTCGACGCGCTCTACGACCAGCAGGCGATCGAGCTCGACCACGATGCGCGCGTCGACGAGATCCACCAGATGCAGCAGATGCTGATCGATGACGTGCCGTACATCATCCCGTACTACTCGCAGGAGATCGAAGCCTGGCGAACGGATACGTTCACCGGCTGGCTGGCCGATGACCCGACGCTGGGCCTCGAGGATCCGTCCTCGCTCAGCGCCCTCCGACCGGCCGAATAGGCCGATCGCGCGCCGGGCGTCGTCGTGACGCTCGGCGCGAGGTGCCCGTGATGCGGTCAGAGCGTGATCCGCGCGGGGCTGCCCGGTGAGCGGACGCGGCGGCTACCTCCTGCGCAAGCTCGGCTGGGCGCTGGTCACGGTCGCGGTCGTGCTCACCTTCAACTTCCTGCTGTTCCGGGTGCTGCCGGGTGACCCGGCCAAGTCCGGCCTTCACGATCCCCGGCTCAACCCGGCGGCCGTCCAGGCGTTGCGCGTCCGCTTCGGGACCGACAAGCCGATCCTGATCGACCTCGACGGTGGAAACCCGCTCGACACCCAGTTCACGGCCTACCTCGGTGCGCTGAGCCGCGGCGACCTGGGAACGAGCTACGCGTTCCGCGACAGGACGGTGGCCGAGCTCATCGGGCAGGCGCTCGGCAACACCCTGTGGCTGGTGCTGCCGTCACAGCTGCTGGCGATCCTGCTCGGATCGATCCTCGGCCTGCTCGCCGCATGGCGTCGGGGCCGTCCACTCGACGTCGGGGCGCTCACCTTCAGCCTCTTCATGTGGTCGCTGCCGACCTTCTTCCTCGGCATCATCCTGCTCGTCGCGGGCGCCAACTGGCTCGGCCTGCCGACCTCCGGTCGCATCACGGTGGGTGCCCACTTCGAGACCTTCATCGAGCAGGCCGTCGACATCGGACGCCACCTCCTGCTGCCGACCCTGACGCTGACCCTGGTGCTGCTCGGCGAGTACATGCTGATCATGCGCAGCAGCGTGCTCGACGTCTTCGGCGAGGACTACATCCTCACCGCTCGCGCCAAGGGCCTCTCGAACTACGGGGTCATCCGCCACCACGCGCTCCGCAACGCGATGCTGCCGATGGTGACGCTCATCGCGCTCAACCTGGGCTTCACCGTATCGGGCGCGATCCAGGTGGAGGCGGTCTACTCCTGGCCGGGCCTCGGTGCGCTCGCCGTCCAGGCGGTCGCCGACCGCGACTATCCGGTGCTGCAGGGCGCGTTCCTGATCATCGCCCTCTCCGTCGTCGTCGCCAACCTCGCCGCCGAGCTCATCTACGGCTGGCTCGACCCACGCGTGAGCGAGGAATGAGCCGATGACGGCGCTGCTCGAGGTCACCGCGCCGACCACCGCCACGACGCCGCGCCGTGCCTGGCGGTCGTTCCTGCGACACCGCATGGGCCTCATCGGGCTGGCAATGCTCGGTGTCGCGATGCTGCTGGCCGTGTTCGCGCCCCTCGTCGCACCGTACGACCCCTACGAGCCGGTGCGGGTGAACATCCTCGACATCTACCAGGCGCCCTCCGCGGCGCACCCGCTCGGGACCGATGACGGTGGGAAGGACGTGCTCTCGGCGCTCATCTACGGTGCGCGGGTCTCGCTGCTGGTCGGGTTCGCCGCCGCGACCATCGCGCTGATCATCGGTGGCCTGGTCGGGATCGTCGCCGGCTACCGCGGGGGCTGGCTCGGCTCGCTGCTGATGCGGATCACCGACTTCTTCCTCGTCATCCCGGACCTGGCCCTGCAGATCGTGCTGGTCGCGATCATCGGTCCATCGCTGGGCACCATCATCCTGGTGATCGGCGTGCTGGGCTGGACCACGACGGCGCGGCTGGTCCGCTCGCAGACGCTGACCGTTCGGGAGCGGAAGTTCGTCATGCGTGCCCGGGCCATCGGCGCCGGGGACGCCCACATCCTTCGGCGCCACATCATGCCGGCCGTGCTCCCGCTCATGCTCGCCAACATGGTGCTGGTCATCAGCCTCGCGATCCTGTCCGAGTCGACGCTGGCCTTCCTGGGGCTCGGCGATCCGACCGTCATCAGCTGGGGCCAGATGCTGAACTTCGCCTTCGAACGCGGAGCGGTGTCGGCGGGGGCCTGGTGGGCGCTCATCCCGCCCGGGCTGGCGATCGTGTGGGTCGTGCTCGCGACGACGCTGCTCGGCACCGCCCTCGAGGACGCGCTGAATCCTCGCCTGAAGCGGCATCACCTCGAAGCGTCCGGGACCGACGTGGCGCGCGACCGCGTGGTGCCGCAGGTCGACTCGCCGCGCGTGGCGGACGAGGCAGCGCCGATCCTCCGGGTCAGGGACCTTTCGATCGAGTTCGACGCGCCGCGGGGGTCCGCTGCGAGCCGTCGACGGCGTCAGCTTCGATCTCCACCGGGGCGAGACGCTCGGCCTGGTGGGCGAGTCGGGCTGCGGCAAGACGACGACCGTGCTCGGCATCCTGCGCCTGCTGCCGCCCGGCGGCCGCATCGTCTCGGGAAGCGTGTGGTTCGACGGCGAGGACCTGTTGAGCCTGGACGGCAGCGGCCCTGCGCTCATTCCGCTGGACCCGCCTGTCGCTCGTCTTCCAGGGCGCGATGAACGCGCTGAATCCGGTGCGGACGGTGGGCGACCAGATCTCGGAGGCGGTCCGCCTGCACGCACCGGGCACCAGCAGGGAGGAGGGCGCTCGGCGCGCCGAGGAGCTGCTCGAGCGGGTCGGGATCGGCAGGCGGCGCGCGAAGGAGTACCCACACACGTACTCCGGCGGCATGCGGCAGCGCGCGATGATCGCGCTGGCGCTGGCGTGCGACCCCGACGTCATCGTCGCCGACGAGCCGACGACGGCACTCGACGTGATGATCCAGGCGCAGATCCTCGAGCTTCTCAGCGGCATCGCCCGCGACTTCGGAATGGCAATCATCCTCGTCACCCACGACCTCGGCGTCGTTGCGCAGGTGTGCGATCGGATCGTGGTCATGTACGGCGGCGGCGTGGCCGAGGAGAACGACGCCGTCGCGCCTCTTCCGCTCGCCGCAGCATCCCTACACGCAGCAGCTGCTCCAGTCCTTCCCGGACCTCGCGCACCCGGATCGTCCGCTGCGAGGCATCCCCGGGGCGCCGCCGCGGCTGGACGCCATGCCGCCCGGCTGCCGGTTCGCAACCGCGCTGCCCGCACGCGTTCGAGCGATGCCCGATCGAGCGGCCGCCCGACTACGCGACCGAGGGCGGCCGCGCCGTCCTGCTTCCTTCTCGACCCGGCGGAGTCACGGCCATGACCGATGCGCTCCTCAGCGTCGAGGATCTGGCAATGGAGTTCCCCGGACGCAGCTCGCTCGGCGACTGGCTTCGTCGCCGGCCGGCACGACCGGTGCGCGCCGTGGATGGGATCTCGTTCGAGCTCCGCGCCGGCGAGGTGCTCGCGCTCGTCGGCGAGTCGGGATGCGGCAAGACGACGACCGGCAACCTGCTCATGGGTCTCCTGACGCCGACCGGCGGCCGGGTGGTGCTCGACGGCGAGGAGGTCGGCAGCCTCTCCGGCCGAGGCCTGCGGCGCCTGCGGCGGCGGGTCCAGATGGTCTTCCAGGACCCCTACGAGTCGCTCAATCCGCGGATGACGGTCGGTGAGATCGTGGCCGAGCCACTGCGCGTGCACCGCGTCACGCAGTCGCCCGATGAGCTTCGCACGCGCGTGTCGCGCGCGATGACGCAGGCCGGGATGGCACCGGTCGATGCCTACCTGCATCGGTATCCCTTCGAGCTCTCCGGCGGACAGCGCCAGCGGGTCGTGGTCGCCGCGGCACTGGCGCTCGAGCCTTCGCTGCTGGTGGCGGACGAGCCGGTCAGCATGCTCGACGTCAGCATCCGGGCCGAGATCCTCAACCTGCTCTCCGGACTCGCGCGGAAGGAGGGGATCGGCATCGTCATGATCACCCACGACCTGTCCACGGTCGCCGCGTATGCCGATCGGATCGCGGTGATGTACCTCGGCCGCATCGTGGAGCTCGGTCCGACCCGTGAGGTGCTCGCCAATCCGCGCCATCCGTACGCGCAGGCACTCCTCTCCGTGGTGCCGGTGCCGGATCCGTCGACACGGCGGAAGCCGGTCATCCTGCGCGGCGAGACCCCCGATCCGTCGCGGATCCCGTCCGGCTGTCGCTTCCACCCCCGCTGTCCGTTCGCGTTCGACCGATGCCCGGTGGTCGATCCGCCGCTCTTCGACGTCGGGCCGCTGCACGAGGCTGCCTGCCTCCTCGTCGAGGACGCCGGCCGGACGCCGACCGCCTGAGCGTCAGCCGGGAAGCAGCCGGCCGACGACGGTGAGCGCCGTGGCGGCTCCGGCCGCCAGCGCCGGCAGGAAACGCACCAGGCGCGATCGCAGCCGCGCCGCGACGGCGGCAACGACGGCACCGATGGCCGTGCCGGCCAGCCCTGCCACCGAGGCGACGAAGGCATGGGACAGGCTCGGCGATGCGACGCCCACCTGGCGCTCGCCGGCCATCACCACGCCGAGGATGATGACGACCAGCGCGCCGAACAGCCCTGCCCCAAGCGTTGCGGTCCCGGCCCTGGCCGCACCGACCTGCGTCGCTCCGGTGGCTGCGCCACCGGCCGTGAGCGCGATGGCAACGAGATAGGTGGCCGGAAGCGCCGCCCTCGCCTCCACCGGCGGCGCGGCGACGAACCATGCCAGCGCGATGAGTGGCCCGGCCAGCATGCCGAATGCCGCCACCCAGGTCAGCGGACGCGTCCAGTCCTCCGGATCCTCCGGGGGAACGACCTCGCCGAGGCGGACGCTGATCGGGACCAGGTCGTCGTCAGGGGCCCCGGTCATGCCGCCGTCGTGCTGCGCACCGCCACCGGCGCCGGCGCCAGGCGCAGCCCGAGAATGCGGCCTCCGAGCTCGCGGACCATCCAGCCGGCCTGTGCGGCGAGGTCGCGCTCGCCGGCGCTGAGCGCGAGCCGAGCGAGCGCCTCGAGCTCGGGGAGGGCAGCCGGCGTGTCGAGGTCGTTGTCCATGGCGGCCAGGAACCTCGCGCGATGCTCGGCCACCGCCGGCGCGAGGCCGTCGCTGTCGGCACGCGCCGGATCGGCCGGCGAGAGCTCCTCGGCGCGCAGGGAGGCCGAGCTGCAGGAGGGCAGCGGCATCTGCCGAGGCGGCGAGATCGTCCTCGCTGAAGTGGACCTCCGACCGATAGTGGCGCGAGACGAGGAAGTGGCGGATCGCATCACCGGAGTAGCTGCGCAGGAGATCCCGCACCAGCACCAGGTTGCCCAGCGACTTGCTCATCTTCTCGTCGTCGAAGATGCAGCATGCCGGCGTGCGTCCACCACTCGACGAACGGCCGCTCGCCGGTGGCACCCTCCGACTGCGCCAGCTCCGACTCGTGATGGGGGAAGACCAGGTCCGCGCCGCCACCGTGGATCTCGAAGCGGCTGCCGAGGTAGGCCATCGACATCGCCGAGCACTCGATGTGCCATCCCGGCCGGCCGGGACCGTATGGCGACTCCCAGGCTGGTTCGTCGGCAAGGGAGCGCTGCCACAGCACGAAGTCGAGCGGGTCGCGCTTGCCCGGCATATCGGGGACGTTGCCGCGTTCGTTGGCGACCGGCAGCATCTCGTCGCGGGTGAGCTTCGACAGCTGCCCGTAGGACGGATCGGCGGAGACGCTGAAGTAGACGTTGCCCTCGGCGGTGTAGGCGAGACCGTTCGCCACCAGCTTCGCGATCAGCTCCAGCATCTGCGGCACGTGCTGCGTCGCGCGTGGGAGATGGTCGGGCGGCAGCCAGTTCAGCGCCGCCATCTCGGTCAGGAAGGTGGTGACGTTGCGGTTGCCGAGCGCGAGATAGTCCTCACCGGTCTCGCGGGCCTTGCGCAGCATGTCGTCGTCGACATCGGTCAGGTTCTGGACGTAGACGACGTCATGGCCGAGGTACTCGAGATACCGATGCAGGACGTCGAAGCTGACGTAGGTGAAGGCGTGGCCGAGGTGGCCGGTGTCGTAGGGGGTCACGCCACAGACGTAGAGCCCGACGTGGTCGCGGCCGGCGATCGGCGCGAAGGGGTGAAGACCGCCCCGGCGGGCGTCGTGAAGGCGGAGGGTCACGCTGCGGATTCTAAAGCGGGACTCGAATCGGCGCGGAATGCTGGACGGGACCGATAGAATCGCTCGACCGATGGGGGAGTCTGCTGCCGGTTCACCAACCGTATCGGAGTCCGACCATGGAAGTCCTGAAGTGGTTGCTCTTCTTCGCGATCACGATGTTCATCATCGTGTCGGGCATCTTCCTGCTGGCGGGCCGTCCGCTTCCGATTCCGCGCTTCTAGCGGATCACCACAGGTCCGGTTTCGTGCTCATCAGGAGCCCGATGACGCCGATGACGCCGGCCATGCCATACGCGATGTATCGCTGGCGACGCGCACGGCGGCGCCACGTCGCGTCATCTGCGGAGCTGGAGCTGAGCCCGACCAGTCGCCGCAGGTTCGGCCGTCCCACGAACGCGGCCACCGCCAGATTGATCGCATAGAGCACGAGCGCGACCAACAGCCAGGGCTTGGTGAGCAATTCCGGGCCGAGGATCCAGAGCATTGCCGACCCGGTGATCGCCAGCCCGGCCGCGATGATCAGCGTGCCGGTGCCCTGCATCGCCATCAGGGTCCGTGTCACCCTCCCCGGCCGGCCGTCGCCGCGCCGCAGCACGAACGGGAGCAGCACCGTCGGGAGGAGGAGCGCCACGGCAAGGACGATGTGCGTGACGAGGAGGATCGGGAACCAGTTCATCGGTCCCGATGCTAGCGCAGGTAACGCCTCCGACGATTTGGGGCCCCAGGGGGAGGCCTACCGCCCCTTCGTGAACCCGCGGTGGACGCCGAGCCGCCGAAGCACGGTGGGGACGTTGATTGCCCAGCCGACCCCGAACGGGCGATCCGTGAAGACCTTCGGCGAGCGCGGGTTCCAGTAGGCGGAGCGGAGCTGCTCCAGGGAAGGGATGCGGAAGTCGTACGGCACCACACCGAGCAGCTTGCCGTTCCAGGTGCGTTGCGCAGGCGGCTTTCGCAGCTCGGTGTAGACGGCACCCGCCACGGCAGCGAACACGGCCATGCGCAGCAGCCACATCAGGTCACCCAGCTCGCTGCGCGCGGTGTCGGCTCGGCGTGTGACCTCGTCGCGAACGTTGTCGATCATGGATCCTCCTTCGGTGGCGCTTCTCGCAAGCGGTGTGCCGGGCCGCGCTCCCAGTAGACTCTACCGCCAGCACCGATGACGACCGCCGACGCCCTTCCCTTCCTCGACGGCGACCGGATCCGCGGAGCCGCGCCGATGACCGAGCTGCTCGACGCGGTCGAGGCAGCGTACCGGGACGTCGCCGCCGGCCGCGATCGCTCGCCGCTGCGCTCGCACGTCGAGCTGTCGGATGGCGCGCTCCTCCTGATGCCCGGGGTGCGTGAGGGTGGCGCCGGCGCCAGCGTGAAGCTCGTCACGGTCATGCCGCACAACGCCGAGCGAGGCCTGCCGACCATCCACGCCCTCGTCATCTGGTTCGACGCGGCAACCGGGCGACCGCTGGCGCTGCTCGATGGAGCGGCGGTGACCGCCATGCGCACCGGCGCCGCTTCAGGCGTCGGCAGCCGGCTGCTGGCGCGCACCGATGCCGAGACCCTGACCGTCATCGGCGCGGGGGGCCAGGCCGAGTGGCAGATCCGGGCGGTGCTCGCCGCGCGGCCGATCCGTCGAGTGCTCGTGTACGCGCGCGACGCCAAGCGCCGGGATGCCTTCGCCGCCCGAATGGCGGATGCCACCGGCGTGGATGTCGCCGCCGCAGCTGATCTGCAGGCGGCCGTGCGCGAGGCGGACATCGTGTGCTGCGCGACGACCTCGAGCGAGCCGGTGTTCGATGCCGCGTGGCTTCGCCCGGGGACGCACGTCAACGGCATCGGGGCGTTCAACCTCTCCATGATCGAGCTGCCGCCGGAGCTGTTCGGCATCGCCTCAGTGGTGGCCGTCGACGCGCGGGAGGCCGCCCTCGCGGAGGCGGGCGACGTGGTTGCCGGGATCGAGCGTGGACTCGTCCGCGCCGCGGATCTGGTGGAGATCGGCGGCATCGACCGGTCGTGGGCCGCCGCGCGCGATCCGGCCGCCATCACCGTCTTCAAGTCGGTCGGCCTGGCCATCCAGGACGTTGCCGCGGCCGAGCTGATCACGGCGCGCCTGCTGGACCTGCCCTCCGGCGGTTAGCTCCCGGGGCCGATGCGCGTGGGGAGCATCGCCAGCGCTCGCTCGATCACGAGGCGCATGACGAGCAGCCGCAGGGTCGCCGGCATCGTGGCGCGCGCCGTCACGACCGATCGACGGGCTGTCGCATCCACGCGCCGCTCGAATCGGACGACGGCGTGGTCCTGCATGGCCGCGAGATCGATGGTCGCGGCGACCGGGCGCCGCGGCGCGCCGGCGGCGGCCACCTCGATGCTCGAGCCACTGACAGCGACCACGATTGGCTCAGGGTCGGGAGGTGGCGGCGGCGGTGGCGCCGCGAGGCCGACCTGGCCGCCGCCGGGCATGGCGATCGGCGGCGGTGCATGGGTCGGTGCCGGCGTGGATGGCGGCGGCGGGGGTTGCGTCGGCACCGGGGCGGGCGACGGTGCAGCGCTCGCGGGGTTGCTCGGCGGCGCCGTCGGGTTCGGTGTCGCGGTCGGCGCCGGGGTTGGCACGGGGGTGGCCGGCGGCGGCGGGATCACCGGAGGTGGTGCCGCGCTTACGGCAACCCCCGAGTAGTAGATCGCCAGGATCTGGGCCGCGCTCTTGCCGGCGAGGCCGCAGGCCTGTGTGCCCCACTGGAACATCTGCCAGCCGTTGGTGCGTGCGCCGCATGCCTCGTTTGGCTGGCCGGCGTTGTAGTAGGTGGGGAAGATCCGCCCACCCTTGTGCGCGAGCGTGCCCCAGGTCGCGTCGACCGCCGCCGCCATTGCCGGATAGGTGGGCCGGCTGGGGTCGTAGTGCTGATCGCGCGTCGAGTCGAATACGTCGAAACACGCGCCGGCGACGTTCTCGTACCCACGCCAGTGGATGACCTGGTACCAGGCGTAGTTCTTCACGGCCAGGGCACCGGAGCGGAGCGACTCCGTGGTCCACGAGCTGATCCACTCTCGCGAGAGGACGTTCTTCAGGTACGTCCGGAAGTCGACCGTGTCGACGGCACCGCTGGCGGTGCGGTAGACGCGAATGGTCGACGGCGGGACCGTCTCGGATCGATAGGTGCCGCACTCGCCTGCCGCGGAGATCGGTGGCGGCGTCGCGACGGGCGCAAGGAGTGCGGCAAGGACGACCGCGGCGAGCACGGTCGCCACGCGAGGGGATCGGTGCATGGAGTCAGCACCCTATCCACGCGCTAACTACACTGCACCCCACCAAAAGTACCGGTCAGCGCCGTTCCGGCGCTCGCGACCGCTGGGGTTCGGACCCCTAATCGGCCCAGCGATGCACCCGCTCACGCACGGTGTCGAAGCCGAGCTCCTCGCAGAGGGCCACGAACTGCGCGCGCGGCACGCCGCGCCAGGCGAGGTCGTCCAGGCTGGAGGTCACGCCGATGTCGGCGTCGCGATTGAGGGTCGCGAGGCGCCGGAAGAGGATCGCGCTCGCCCGCTCCTGCTCGAGCGTGGCAGCCAGCCGTGATGCGTTCCGCAGCGGAACCTCCCACTCGAGCGCGGAGCCCGGAATGGCATCCAGGTGCTTCCAGCGGGCAAGCACGGCCGCCGCGCTCTTTGCCCCCCAGCCGGGCAGGCCCGGGAAGCCGTCGCTGCTGTCGCCGACCAGCGCGAGGTAGTCCGGGATGCTCGCCGGTTCGATTCCGAACTTCCCGATGATCCCGGCCTCGTCGTAGGTGATACGACGCATCCGGTCGCGAAGGACGACGCGCGTCCCGTCGACGAGCTGCCCGAGGTCCTTGTCGACCGAGCAGATGATGACCTGCTCGATCTCGGGGCCGCCGAACCGCTCGACTGCGGCGGCGATGGCGTCATCGGCCTCGTCCTCGACCATCGCCCATACCGGCATGCCGAGTGCGGAGAGCGCTCGCTCGGCGTCGCGAAACTGAGCGAGGAGGGCGGGATCCATCCCGGCGCTCGACTTGTAGCCCGGATACAGGTCGTTGCGCCAGGACTCGATGACGTAGTCGGTCGCCGCCCCGATGTGGGTCACGTCGGGCTCGCGGAGGAGCGAGAGCATCGAGTCGATCAGGCCCTGCACCGCGTTCACCGGCCGGCCGTCGGGGGCTCGGCGCGGTGGCCGCGAGTAGTAGGCGCGGAAGAGCTCGAAGGTTGCGTCGACGAGGTGGAGCTTCATCGGTCGCCACGAGGATACCGGGTGGTAAGGCCTCAGTAAGCGGCTGGTAATCGGCGGCGTGCATGATGGAGGACAGTGAGGGGGCGGCGTGGAGAGCGTGCCCTGCGCCGCCGGTCACGGTCCCGGCCGGGTTCGGCGGTCCACGTCGCCCCCTCCGTTCGCCACGTACGGCGCGCCGCCGGCCGCCGCCGGTGAAGGTCCGCTGCCGACGCCGGCTGCTCCCGCGGCTGAGCTCTCAGACGGCGAGCGGCTCCCGGTATTCGCCGTACACGGTTCGCAGCACGCCGCACATCTCGCCGATGGTCGCGTATGCCTCGACGGCCGCGACGATGGCCGGCATGAGGTTGACGTCTCCCTGCCGCGCCTCGTCCTCGAGGCGTTTCATGGCCGCGGCATGGGCCGATGCGTCCCGCTCCGCTCGAACGCGCGCGAGCCGGTCGAGGTGCCGTCGCTCCTGCACTTCGCTGATCTCGAGCAGCGGGATGGTCAGCTCCTCGTTGGGGTCGGCGAACTTCGTGACGCCGATGATCTCGCGCTCCTTCGCCTCGAGCTCGCGCTGCAGCTCGTAGGCGGCATCGGCGATCTCAGCCTGCGGGAAGCCGGCCTCGAGGGCGCGAACCATGCCACCCATCTCGTCGATCTGGCGGATGTAGGCCCACGCGCGCTGCTCCGTCTGGTTGGTGAGGGTCTCCACGAAGTAGGAGCCGCCGAGCGGGTCGACGGTGTTGGCGACGCCCGACTCCTCGGCAAGGATCTGCTGCTGGCGCAGGGCGAGCAGCGCGGCATCCTCGCTCGGAACCGCCCACGCCTCGTCGTACGCATCGGTATGGAGCGACTGTGTTCCGCCAAGGACCCCGGCCAGGGCCTGGATCGCGACCCGGGTGAGGTTGTTGAGTGGCTGCTGCGCGGTGAGCGACACGCCGGCCGTCTGGGTGTGGAAGCGCATCCAGGTGCTGCGCTCGTTCTCGGCGCCGAAGCGCTCGCGGCAGAGCTTGTACCAGATTCGGCGCGCGGCCCGGAACTTGGCGATCTCCTCGAAGAAGTCGTTATGGCTGTTGAAGAAGAAGGAGAGGCGGGGAGCGAAGTCGTCAAATCGCAGTCCGCGCGCGAGGGCGTCCTCCACGTAGGCGATGCCATCCGCGACGGTGAACGCGAGCTCCTGGACCGCGGTCGAGCCGGCCTCGCGGATGTGATAGCCGCTGATGCTGATCGTGTTCCAGCGCGGCAGCTCGCGGGTGCCCCACTCGACGGTGTCGGTGACCAGCTTGAGGGACGGCGCCGGCGGGAAGATGTACTCCTTCTGGGCGATGAACTCCTTGAGGATGTCGTTCTGGAGCGTCCCGGTCAGCTGGGCGCGCGGCACGCCCATCTTCTCGGCGGCCACGATGTACATCGCCCAGATCATGGCCGCGGGGGAGTTGATCGTCATCGAGGTGCTGATCTCGCCGACCGGCAGGCCGTCGAGCAGGATCTCCATGTCGGCCAGGCTGCTGACCGCCACCCCGCAGGTGCCGAACTCGCCTTCTGCCATCGCGTCGTCGTGGTCATAGCCGTACAGGGTCGGCATGTCGTACGCGATCGAGAGCCCCGTGCCACCCGCCGCGATCAGCTTCTTGAAGCGGTCGTTGGTGTCCTCCGCGGTGCCGAAGCCGGCGAACATGCGCATCGTCCAGAGCCGGCCGCGGTGGCCGGTGGGATGGATGCCGCGCGTGAAGGGCGGCTCCCCGGGCAGGCCAAGGTCGTCGATCTCGTCCCAGCCCGCCGGCTCGCCGTCCGACGGGCTGAACCGGTAGCGCGGACGGCCGGCGTCGGGGTCATTGGCAGGGTCGGCCAGGTCGGATGGGGTGTAGAGCCGATCGATCTCGACGGCCGACTGGGTGATGAATCGAGGTCGGCGCTCCTGGCCCTTCTCGAGGGCGGGCTCGAGGCGCTCGCGCGCCCATCGGTCCTGGTGCTCGCGCCAGCGCTTGGGGTCACTCATGGCGGCAGTGTGCGGGCAAGACCGATGCCGTCGCAAGCCAATGAAGGGCAGCACCTGACGGGTACGGCACGCGGGGTGCACTGGGGCCACCCATGTTTGCGTTGATTCGCCGATTCCTGATCGGGTGGCTGCTCGTGCGGCTGTTCCGGCGCCTGTCTCAGACGAACGTTACCCGCGGTTCGCGTCGCGCTCGAGGCTGACGGCGCGCTTCGCCTCGAACCGGGAGGCTGACGCGTCCAGATCGGCCATGAATCGGCTGAGCTCGTCGCGGCGTGCCTCGGCCGAGGGATCCAGGTTGGTGAGCTCGAACACGCCCCAGTGCTTGAGCAGCGGCAGGATGACCTCGTCGTGATGGACGCGCAGGTCGTAGATGCCGGCCTTCGCCATCTGCGCGGCCTTGCGCGTGAAATTGACCATCCCGGCGCCCGGCATCTGGAAGTCGGCGATCTCGTCGGCGATGGCGTGGACCGCGGCGTTCGGGTCGACCTTCATGGCCTCCGAGAGCATGTCGCGGTAGAAGACCATGTGCAGGTTCTCGTCGGCAGCGATGCGGGTCATGATCTTGTCCGCGACCGGATCGGACGAGTAGCGGCCGGTGTTGCGGTGGCTGATCCGAGTCGCCAGCTCCTGGAACGCGACGTACGCCAGGCCACGCAGCACGTTGCCGTCGTCGTTGTGGTTGTACGCGATCTGCAGCTGGTTCATGCGGCCGCGCTCGATCGCGATCGGGTCGATGTTGCGGGTCACGATGAGGTAGTCGCGCAGCACGATGGCGTGCCGGCCCTCCTCGGCGGTCCATCGGTTCACCCAGTTGATCCAGGCGCCGTCACCCGCGCCGAACATGCGATGGATCTCGCGGTGGTAGCTCGGCAGGTTGTCCTCGGTCAGAAGGTTGACCTCGAACGCGATCTGGGCCACGCCGCTGATGCGGGGCTGATCGGGCGTCCACGGCTCCTTGTCGAAGTCGCGGCCCATCGAGTAGGGGATGAAGTCGTGGGGGAACCACTCCTTGGCCATCTCGAGGTGCCGGTTCAGCATCCGTTCCGCGGCCGGTTCCAGCGCAAGGAGGAGGTCGCGAGGCGGTGCGAACGTGGGGGACGTCATCGTGTGCTCCGTGATGGTTGCCGGCGCCCCGCGGAATCACGGTGCAGAACAGGTACGGCTGATGCGTATCGTCGCATGATCCGCGCCAGAACGTGCGGGGACCGTCCACCGATCATGGGTAGAGTCCCCTGAGGGTGGTCGCATCGGCGACACGCGCGACGGCCACCATCATTCCGGCCCCACGCAGGTCAACGCGTTCGGCGGCGGCCATGGCCTGCACCTCGGCCATCGCCTCGTCCACGATCCGATCCAGCTGGTCGGTGATCTCCGCCTCGCTCCAGAAGAAGGCCTGCATGTCCTGGACCCACTCGAAGTAGCCGAGGACGGTGCCGCCGGAGCTGCAGATGATGTCGGGGATCACGGCGATGCCTCGATCCGCGAGGATCAGGTCCGCGGCCGGCGTCGTTCCGCCGTTCGCGACCTCGGCAACCAGCGGAGCGCGGACCGCATCGGCATTGGCGTCCGTGATCTCACCCTGGAGTCCGGCAAGCGCAACGACGTCGCAGTCCATGCCAAACAGCTCCGCCTTGGTCATCGGCTCGGCGCCGGGCAGATCGCGAATGGCATCGTGCTCGCGCATCCAGCGCACCGCCGCGGGCACGTCGATGCCCTGGGGGTTCCCGACCGCGTCGCGATCGTCTCCGAGGCCGACGATCGATGCCCCGGCAGCCGCCAGCTCCTCCGCCAGGGTCATGCCAACCCGTCCGAAGCCCTGGACGACGACGCGTGCTCCCGTGAGGTCGCGATCACTTGCCTTCGCCGCGGCTGCGATGCAGCGCAGCGCGCCCCGGGCGGTGGCACTCCGACGCCCGCGCGTGCCGCCGATGGCCAACGGCTTCCCGATCACCGATGCGGCGACCGTGTGGCCCTGATGCATCGAGAGCGTGTCCATGATCCAGGCCATCGTCTGGGAGCCGGTGTTCACGTCGGGCGACGGAATGTCGCTGTCCGGGCCGAGCAGCACGCTGATCTCGGTCGCGTAGCGGCGTGTCAGGCCCTGGCGCTCGTTCTCGCTCAGCCGGCGGGGGTTGACGCGGACGCCGCCGGCCGCGCCGCCGAACGGGATCTTCACCAGCGCGGCCTTCCAGGTGTTGAGCATTGCGAGCGCACGCACCTCGTCGAGATCGAGGTTCGGCACGTAGCGCACGCCGCCCGACACCGGACCGCGATTGACGTTGTGGTGGACGCGGTAGCCGGCATAGACGTCGACCCGTCCGTCGTCGTGGGTGACGGGGAAGTTGACCGCCAGCTCACGCTTCGGCACGCGGAGGACCTTGTGCATCGCGGGATCGAGGTGAAGGCGCTCGGCCGCGGCGTCCAGCTCGCCCTGCGTCGTGGCCCAGATCCCGTTCGCCATGCCTGTCCCGGGTTTGGAGGTTGCCATCGGGCCTTAGGCTAGCGCGCCGTGCAAGCGCCTCGGCGGAGATTGCGCCGATGCCTGCGGCGCAATGCGGTCACGCAGCGCGGCGGCCGTACACCGTGACGGCGACGAACAGCGCGCTGCCGACGACGACGAGCCACCAGCCCGCGGATGCCGATGTGCCACCCACCACGATGCCGGCGACGCCCGACAGGACCATGAGAACCGAGAAGACTGCGAGACCGGTTTCGGCCGAGCGGCTCCGTATCATCGCGCCGCGCCGACCGCGACCAGCCAGTCCCACGCGGTTCCATGGAACGTGCTGTTGAGGATCGTGCCGGCGTCGAGGATGTAGCGCGTCCCGTCGTCGCCGACCCCGGTCACGATGAGCTCCCAGGCATCAGTGCCCGGCGTGCTGCTGGTGTCGAGCGATGCGGTCAGCGTGCGCCCGTCTCGCTCCATCGGCGCCGTCGCGAATGGCTCGCGGTGGCCGGGGTCGAGTCGCGCGGTCGTCCCGATCACGACACGCCAGGCTTCCACGCGGAGGCCGCTCAGCCCGGCGAGCGCCGCGTCTCCGTTCAGCTCCCATTCGTATGGCTCCCCCGAGCCCAGCGGGTCGCCGAGCCGGATGTTCCAGAGCACGGGCTCGTCGCCGGCCATGGGGTCCACCCACCATGGTCCGACCATCCCAAGGCCGCGGTCCTGCAATTCGCCGCCGGCCTCCCCGACGCTGCCGCTCGAGCCGGTGCCGGCGCCCGCGACCATCAGGCCCAGCAACGGGACGAGCACGAGCGCGCCGACGAGGACGAGGACCCACGATCGCACGTGGCCCGGCAGGAGGTGCGGCCGATAGACGCCGAGGCCAAATGCGACTGGCACCGCGCCCATCCCGATGGCGCTTGCCCAGTTCAGCGGCATCTCGATGACGAAGAAGAAGAGGACGAAGGTGGCTGCCGTGCCGATGGTCGCAACCCACAGCCGGAGCTCGTCGACGGGCCTGCGGCTGGCCACGCTCATCGTTCGGGGCACCGCGCGTCCGGCGAAGTAGAGCCCGAAGCCGAACGCCCCGCTCGTGATCAGCGTGTTCCAGCCCTGGTCGGTGAACTGGACCGTCCAGCCCGTGCTCGAACAGGCGCGTGGCCAGCTGCACGATGGCGGCGAGGGCGTAGACACCCAGGAGCAACATCAGCCAGCCGAGCAGGAAGCCGTAGATCCATTGGCCGACGCCCATGCGGACACCCGCGCCCACCGCGGCAAGGAGCCGCCAAGCCGACTGCTCGGGTCGAGCGAGATCTCGCGCGAGATCGCTCGGCGAACCGAGGCGCGTCTGTGCGTGCATCTCCGCGACGTCCGGCGTGTCTCCGTGCTCGAGGCGCTCGGCAACGGCATCGTCGAGATGGGCGTTGATCTCTTCGATCAGCTCGGCGCGTCGCTCGAGCGGCATCGGCAGCGAGTCATCCAGCTCGCCGAGGTAGCGGATGCGTGGGTCCTCAGCCATGGTGTGCGGCCCGTGCCATGCGGCTGACACCGGTGCTGACCGCATCCCACTCGCGTGATGCGTCGGCGAAGAGGGCCTCGCCGGACGGGGTGATGGCGTAGTAGCGGCGGCGCGGACCGCGCTCGCTCGCGCGCCAGGTGGCAGCGAGGGCGCCGTCTCGTTCGAGCCGATGGAGGGTTGGGTACAGCGAGCCCTCGCTCGGGGCGAACAGGTCGCCGCTCCGGTCCCGGATGCGCTGGGCGATCTCATAGCCGTACAGCTCCTCCTCGCGCAGGACGCTCAGGACGAGGAGCGGCAGTGTGCCCTTGAGGAGATCGAGCTTCGGCATCGAGGTTGGTCACCTGCTACATCGGAGTCCGAGGGACCAAGCATAGGTGTCCTGTCAATGGTCCGCGGTGGCAAGATGGACCGCACCCATTTCAGACCGATGCGCCGGCGGGCCGATGATCGACCGACCGACGCGTCACCGCATCGCGAGGAGGGCTCCGATGGCGCCGCGCGTCATGACCGTCTCCGGACCGATCCCGCCCGAGAAGCTCGGCTTCACGCTCCCACACGAGCACACCGGCATCAGCCTGTGGCACATCGCGAACCGATGGGACTACTGGGAGCTCACGCCCGACGACGACCTCATCATCGAGGAGCTCCGGGAATTCCGCCGGCGCGGCGGCGGATCGCTGGTGGACCTCACGCCGCCGGGCGTCGGTCGCGATCCCGATCGGCTCCGTCGCCTGGCCAGCGCCTCGGGCGTGAACATCGTGATGGGCACCGGCTGGTACCGGGAGGCGTACTACCCGGCGGAGGCGCTCATCGACCGGCGCAGCGTCGACGACCTTGCGGCCGAGATGGTCCGCGAGCTGGAGGACGGCATCGGTGCCGGCGGTATCCGGCCGGGAATCATCGGCGAGATCGGCACCGACAAGCCATGGGTCAGCGCCCGCGAGGAGCGTGTCCACCGAGCAGCCGCCCGGGCGTCGAAGCGGACCGGAATGGCGATCACCACCCATGGCGTCCAGTCGCCAGTCGGCCTGGCGCAGCTGCGCATCTTCACCGAGGAAGGCGTCGACCCAGCGCGCGTCGTGATCGGTCACGCCGACTCGTATCACAACCTGGACTACTACCTGTCGGTCATCGCCGCCGGCGCGAACCTGCAGTTCGACTTCCTCGGCCACCGGTTCGGGACCGAGGAGGCGCTCGAGCCGCGCCTCGTGGAGACGATCGTGGAGCTGCTCGAGCGCGGGTTCGCCGATCAGGTGCTCCTCAGCCAGGACGTCTGTCACAACCGCCAGCTCAAGGCCAACGGCGGCTTCGGCTACGTCTACCTCCAGCAGCACTTCCTGCCCACCCTCCGCACGGCCGCGGTCGGGGAGGGCGAGATCCGACAGATGACGATCGACAACCCGGCGCGGATCCTGGCCATCCCCTGACGCTCGATGCCCGAACCACGTGATCCGATCGTCGACCTGAAGCGGATCGGCTTCCTGCTGGAGGCGGCCCAGGAGCCGGGCTACCGCGTGCGCGCCTTCCGGAGCGCGGCCGCTTCGCTGGGCCGGCTGGACCCCGGGGAGCTCGCGAAGCGGGCCGCCGCGGGCACGCTGCGCGAGCTGGCCGGCATCGGCGAGGTCACGGAGCGGACGATCCTCGAGAGCCTGCGCGGTGAGGAGCCGGTGTACCTGCGCCGCCTCGAGGCGGTCGGCGCGACGCCGCTGGCAGAGGGCGCCGCGGAGCTGCGCGCGGCGCTGCGCGGCGACTGTCACGTCCACACCGAGGCCTCCGACGGCGGCGCAAGCATCCGTGAGATGGCCGAATCCGCCATCGAGCTCGGGCACGCCTATGTCGCCATCACCGACCACTCCCCGCGGCTGACGGTGGCAAACGGCCTGTCGCCGGAGCGCCTGCGCGCCCAGCTCGAGGAGATTGCGGCTCTCAATGCCGAGCTCAGCCCGTTTCGTCTGCTCACCGGGATCGAGGTCGACATCAACGAGGACGGCTCGCTCGACCAGGAGCCCGAGCTGCTCGCCCAGCTCGACGTTGTCGTTGGCAGCGTCCATTCGGCACTGCGCTCCGAGGAGCGCGCAATGACCGTGCGCATGGTGACCGCGCTCGCGAACCCGAACCTCGACATCCTCGGCCACTGCACCGGCCGCATGAAGACCGGGAAGCGAACCCGTCCACCGTCCGCCTTCGACCCTGAGCTCGTCTTTGCCGCCGCCGCACGATTCGACAAGGCGATCGAGATCAACTCGCGGCCCGAGCGCCTGGATCCGCCGAAGCGGCTCTTGCGGCTTGCGGTGGAGGCCGGCTGTCGGGTCTCGATCGACTCGGATGCCCACGCGCCCGGACAGCTGTTCTGGCTGGGCAACGGCTGCGAGCGGGCGTTCCTGTGCGGGGTGACTGCTCCGATGGTCGTCAACACGCTCGCAGCAGACGAGCTCCTGGCATGGGCGGCCTCGCACGGCACCGGCTGAACCGCCTGACTTGCGCTGGAGCGCATGGAACAGAGACGCAGACGGCTGACCGCCCCGAAATACGTCCGTGGTTTGCTCCTCGCCGCAAACCCTTGTCGAGAATCGGCCTTACGTCGTCGTTAGTTGCGCGGGCGCGCAAACGTCTCCGGGTGGCGCGGGACCTGATGCATGGAACCGGGGCTCACACAGATCGCCCCATCACTGAAGGAGGATTTTCAAGATGTCCGTTGCCCGGGTGACCGAGCTCTCCTGCACCTCGACCACGAGCTTCGAGGACGCGATCCGAGAAGGGATCGAGCGCGCCAACAAGACCCTGCGCGGCGTGCGCAGCGCGTGGGTAAAGGAGCAGCGTGTGATGGTGAACCGCGATGGCGCGCTCGAGTTCCAGACGAACATCCTGGTGACGTTCGTCCTCGAGGACTGACCCTAGCTGGCGGCCGAGGCTTCCTCGGCCAGGCCGATGCGTCCCTCGCTGCGCACGAAGCGCGACCGATAGGTCGGATTGCTGACTCGCTGGCTCACGGTCTTCGCGTCGAGCGGCTTGCCGCTGCGCGGCACCGTGTAGCGACCGCGTTCGACGATCGCATCGGCGAGCTCGCCTGCGCGCATCGGCCCACGCTCGCGGATGATCGTGATCATCTCATCGTGGAGCGCCACACGCCCCCTGGAGGGCGCCGCGGCGGCGCGCTTCGTGCCGCGATGGCGCTGCGGCTCCTCGACGGGCGCCGTGGCTGGAGGTTGATCGGATGAGGGCGCGGCGCCGGCGCCGATGGACTCGAGCGCCGCAACCCGCGCGGTGAGCGCCTCGAGGCGGCTGAGCAGGCTCTCGGCGCCGGGAGCGGTCGTCGCAACGTCGCCGCCGGTCCGCGAGCCGTCGATCCGCTCCTCGACCCACTGACGGACGAGATCGCCGGGCCGCACGCCGGCCTCGCCGGCCAGATGCTTGAGGGCGTTGACGCGCCGCGGATCGAGGCGGATCGACATGCCGCCCTCATCGGGTGCGCGCTCGAACTGTGGCCGCGGCGTGAACGGTCGATCGCCGCCGCCCCGCGGCTGATACGGAGGCCGGTCTCCGCCGCCACGCGGCTGATACGGCGGCCGGTCGCCACCCCGCGGCTGATACGGGGGCCGGTCCCCACCCCGCGGCCCTGATGGACGGTCGCCGCCTCCATGCTCGCGCGGCTGCCAGTCACCGCGGCGCTGCGGGGGTCGGTCTGATCGGTCTCGATCGGAACGATCGGGTCGGCGGTCGGGGCGCGGACGGTTGAAACTCATTGGTTTCAACGATAGCCGCAAATTTAAATGTCTGCCAATGGCGTTAGAACGACCCGGAGCCGCCTCCGCCCCCGGAGCTGCCGCCACCGCCGGTCCCGCCGCCGCCACTGCTGCTCGACGAAGACGATGGGGGAGATGAGCCGACGCTGCCCAGGGCGTCGAACATCCCGCCGATGTCGGGGATGGCGGAGCCCGAGAAGATGCTGCCCGGAGCCGTCGCTGACGCCGCCCGGCCAGATCGGCTGCCGAGGCGCCCGACCAGCCCGAGCCTGAGCCGGAATTCGAACCGAGCCAGAGCGGGTAGTAGGCGCCGACCGGTGAGCCGGTCGCCTTGCGCTGCTCCTCGAGGCCGCGGGCGAGCACGGCCGCCACCTCGTCGTGCAGCCCGAGCGCCATGCCCCACACGACGGCCTTGTCGGGCGTGTCGGCCAGCTTGGCGATCTCGGGCTGCTGGATCACCTCGCCCATGCTTCGCGCCTGGTCCATGGTCTTCTGGAGCGTCCTCCGGTACGCCGTCAGCATGGCGTCCACGTAGGCGCCCTGGGTCGAGCGCTGGCTCATCGCCTGCCCGAAGCCGATCGTGCCGACCCCACCGAGCAGCAGCGCCGCGCCGAACAGGACGGCCCCGCTCATCGGCAGGATCACGCCGAGGCCGATGACGCCGGCGCCCAGGACGGCGATACCGACACCGGCCGCGGTGGCGCGCCCGATCGCCTTCGACGGCAGCTGGGTGAACCAGCCGAGGCGCATCGCCTCCTCCTCGAGGCTCCTGCGCACGGCTCCCATCTCCGAGTTGACCTTCCACAGCCGCTCGCGGCTCAACCGGTCGGATCCGCCCGCCAGGGACTTGACGGCCTCCCATGCCTCGCGCTCCGGCCGCGGCAGCTCATTGTCGTCGGGGGCGTTCACGCGGAGCTCGATGGCGGGATCGGTGAGCGGGTCGGGCTCGTCGTCGCTGTGCATGCCGCGCACCTTGTCGAGGTTGTGGAACGACAGGCGGCCGGTGCCGGCAAGCTCGGCAAGCAGCGTGTTCGTGCTGTGTGCGTTTGCCCGCCCGGCGCGGACGACGGTGGCGAGCGGTGGGGTCATCTCGGCCGGCGGGCCGGCCATCAGGATCGACGGCGAGTCGGTCAGCTCAGGATCGTCGCCCTCGCGGCGCCACTTCCACCATGCCCCGCCGAGGGTCACCAGCAGTGCCAACGGTGCGCCGATGATCCCCAGCGCCGCATTCACCACGCGCCCGACCGTCAGCGGGATCGTGTCGGGCGCCACCTGCTCCTGGACCGCCTCGATCGTGTCGAGCGTCGCCGCGTTGAGGTCGCCCTCCTGCGCGCGCGGGACGAACTCGCTGTCGATGATGCCGGTGAGCTCGTTCTCGTCGATGTGCTGGCTGATGAAGCCGGAGCCGCCGTACAGGCTGACCCTGCCGTGGACGCGATCGTCGTTCAGTCCGACCATCATGACCAGACCGTCGTCGAAGCCGGAGCGGCCGATGCCCCACTGATCCATGAGCGCTGCCGCGTTGGCGAGGTTCTCGTCCTCGCTGATGCCGGGATCGAGCTGGGTATAGACGTAGATCTCGGCGCCGAGTCGATGCCTCGACGGCGTCGATCCGGCTCTCGAGCTCGGCGACCACCTCGGGACGAAGGACGCCGGCCTCGTCGTAGACGGCCCGATCAGTCTCCGGATCGGGGAACGGGGGCCCCGCGGCGACTGCCGCGGCGGCCGTCAGGGCCAGAAGCACGAGCGCGCTCGGGAGCGCGCGAGCCCATCGAATCATGATCTGCAGCATACTTGGTGGCATCCTTCTTGCGACCAGCCGGTTCGCATCGGGCGATTCGCACGCGTTGACCGAGTCCGCGTCGCGAGCCGCCACCCCCGTCAGGCACCGACGGGCGAACCCCCTGGAGAACATACGTTGAACAATCGTTTCGGGGCGCTTGCTGCCCTGTTGATCGCCGCGGCCATCACGGTCGTGGCCACTGCCGGCGTCGCAGCCATGACGTTCGTGGATGCGGCACCGGATCCGAACGACGCCGTCGACGGCTGGAGCGCCTGGCCGGCGTCCCGACCCCTGCACCGGACCATCGAGGCCGACACGGCGTCGAAGCCGCCGCCGACCAGCGAAGTGGCGGGTACCGGCAGCAACTATCTCGGTACCGACGGCTGGATCGGCGAGGCCACCGTGGCGCTGCCCGGCGACCTGGGCGGACGCTACACGGGCGAAGTGAACGGCCACGTCACCGTGTGCGCCGATCGATGCGCTCGATTGCCGGTGGTCGACTGGTGCGAGTGCTACGCAGGAACCGATGACGAGCGCGTCGTCGACCTGTCGCACGCAGCGTGGGCGCTGGTGAGCGACGCGCCGCTCGAGGCCGGCCTCATCGAGCTCCGCCTGATCCTGGAGCCCGTGGGCGCTACGAACAGCTGACGCTCACCGAGGCCGGTTCCTCCTGGAGGCCAGGCACGGTCTCGACGAGCTCAGCGCTGGCGCCGCCCGCGATCTGCGATGTCACGGTGCCGCGGGTGCGGAGCTGCTGGCCATCGGCGTCGAGCGCCACCAGCTGGCACTTGGCGCGCCCCGCCTTCGTGCCCTCGTTCGTGACGGCATAGGTGATCGCGAAGCCTGCCGGCTCCGCCGGCTCAATGCGCAGCACCTCCGCCCCGTAGGGCCCGACGCCGCGCAACGACAGGCTGGCCGCGATGCCGAGCGCCGCGACTGCCAGGACGATGGCCACCACCACCGTGCCGTGGTACTGCGACGCGGATGGCGTGGCCATCCCGGCCCGGTTGCAGACCTCGCAGATCGTCTCGTCCGGCCCGACCTCGCGGCCGCATTTGATGCAGTGGCGGGGCTCGGCGCCCGTCGGTGCCGTCATCGGGGCTTCGACTCGGGCAGCCGCTCACCTGCGGGGATCGGCACCGTCAGCCAGTTCTCCTGGGGCGCCAGCGGACAGGACCAGATCGGGTCGTACACGCACGACGGGTGATACGCGTAGTTGAAGTCGAGGCTGAGCTCGTCGCCCTCGCTGCCCAGGTCGGCGCCCTTCGCCGAGTCCCAGAGGTATCGGCCGCCGCCGTAGGTCTCGCTGCCGCTGGTGCCGTCCCGGAACGGGATGAAGATGCCCCCCGCGTACTCGTTCAGCCAGAAGACCGAGAGGCGGCATGGGGTCCCGTCGACCGCGAAGCGCACCCAGCCGATACGGGCGAACGGCATCTGCGGGCCCTCGCCGGAACGCGGCACGTCGAGGGCCGGTGCTTCCGGATCCAGCACGAGACGCGCCCGCAGCTCGAGCGCCGAGTCGTGACGGAAGTAGGCCAGGCCGCGGAAGTCGCGCCGCTCGGCTTCCGGGATGGCGGACGACGGATGTGAGCCGAAGAGCCGGTCGCGTGCGGCGCGGTAGGCGACGGCGCGCATCGGTCCAGGGCGGTGGTCGGCGCGCAGTGACGCGTACAGCGCGCTCACCTGGCGGCGCCAGTCGGCGAGTGCGAGATGGGCGGAGGTGGCTTGGCTCATCGGCCCGTCATCATGCACGAGAAGGGGCGGACCGGCGAACCGGCCCGCCCCGACGGGGTCTGGAGGAGGTGCGGCCTAGTTCAGGCCGTTATCGGTCAGCCACTGGCTGGCGATGTCCTCATAGCTCTCCTGCTCGGCGATCGACAGGTTCAGGTTCGTCAGCTCCTCCGTGGTCAGCAGCTCGCTGACCGCGTTGAGGACCGCGGCCATGTCATCACCGCCGGCATCGGCGAGCTCCTGCGTCAGCACGGGAAGGACGTTCTGCGCCGGCTGGAGCGCTCCGTCGTCCTCCATCAGGACGAAGTTGAAGCTCGCGATCTCGGCCTGCGTGGTGCAGACCTGTGCGACGTCGATCGCGCTGCTGTTGAGGGCCTCCGCGATCTCCGGACTGCACGGGGGCAGCGGCTCGACATCGAGGGTGCTGATGTCGATCCCGTACACGTCGAGCAGCCCTGGGCCGCAGACCGGATTCTCCGGGCAGCCGGTCGCCAGGCCCCAGACCAGGTCACCGGCGACCTCGGCGAGGTCGCTCATCGTCGCCAGCCCGAGCTCATCGGCCGTTTCCTGGCGGACGACGAAGCCATCCGCATCGGTGCCCGGCGAGTAGTCGAGCGCCGTCTGGTCCAGTGCCTCGAGGGCGGGCAGCAGGTCGGCGTAGACCGCTTCGGGGTCCGACGAACCCTCGACCTCGAGGAAGGTGGCCAGGCCGCCAAGGTAGTCCGAGGAGAGGTTGATCTCGCCGGCGTCGAACGCGGCACGCACGGCCGGGCGCTCGCCGAGCTCGAGATGTCGGTCGACGGTGTACCCGTTGGCCTCGAGGGCCTGGGCATAGATCTCAGCAACGAGCGCAGCCTCGGGGAAGCCCGCCGACCCGATCGAGATCTCGGGCGATTCGGCGGCGGGGCTTCCGCTGGCAGCGCTGGATTGGCTGCTGCTCTCTCCCGGCGAGCAAGCGCTCATCACGAGCGCCAGCACCGCCGCCCCGAGGGCAAGCGTGCGGGGGATCCGCATTGGGTTCTCCTTCTGGGTATGTGCAGGTGTCGCCCGGGGCGACTTCGAAGTGGGAAGGCCGCAGTCTAGCAGTCGCCCTCTACTGAGCCTTACGCGCGACGATACGCACGCGTTCAGACGGCAGGGATGTCGATCTTGGTGTACCCCTGCGGAGCCAGGCTCGTCCGAGCCCGGAGCCCGGGCGACACCGCCCGGCGCTGAAGCAATCCGAATGCCAGCTCGGTGAAGATGGCGAGGAGTGCCACCAGGATTGCGGCGCCCACCACCCGGTCGAGCGCGCGCACGTCGATGCCCTGGACGATGAAGGCACCGAGTGTCCCGCCGCCCACGATCGTCGCCAGCGTCGCGGTGGCGACCACCTGGACCGCGGACGAGCGCACACCCGCCATGATCACGGGCAGGGCGACCGGCACCTCGACGAGCCGCACGATCTCCGACTCGCGCATGCCCATCCCGCGACCCGCCTCGACCATCTCCCGGTCGACCTCCCGCATGCCCGCATACGTGTTGGTGACGATCGGCGGAATGGCGAGCAGGGTCAGGGCGATCACCGATGGCGCGAACCCGATCCCGCCGCGACCGAAGAGGGCGAGCAGGGGCGCGAAGACGATGCCCAGCCAGCCCACCGACGGAACCGCCCGCCCGATGTTGGCGATCGCGATGACCACGCCTGCCCCACGCCCGGTGTGCCCGATGACCAGTCCGACCGGCAGCGCGATGGCGACGGCCGCGGTGAGCGCCACCACCGACAGGGACACGTGCTCCCAGAGGCGCAGGAAGATGCCGTTCCGTGGGTCGGTCCAGTTGCCGGGATCGGTCAGCCACGCGATCCCCTCCACGAAGAGCTCCATCTCAGCCCCCGCGAGCCCGGGCCCACGGCGTCAGGCGGCGCTGGAGCCATTGGAGGCCGAAGTCGGCGAGGACGGCCAGCGCGATGCAGAGGAGGACGCCGACGTAGATGGAGGTCGGGAAGAAGCGTCGGGTCCCGGAGTTGATGATGAGATAGCCGAGCCCACCGAGACCGATGAACGTCGTGATGGCCACCAGTCCGATGGTCGTGACGGTGGCGATCCGAAGGCCGGCAATCACCACCGGCATGGCGATCGGCAGCTCGACCCGCCAGAAGCGCTGCGACGGTGTGTACCCCATGCCAGTGGCCGCCTCGGTGACGTCGGGCGGCACGCCCTCGATGGCAGTCACGATGTTCCGCACCAGGATGAGCAGCGTGTAGAGCACGAGTGCCACGATCCCGGTCGCGAGGGAGAGCCCGGTGATCGGGATCAGGAGCACGAACAGGGCAAGCGACGGCACCGCGTACAGCGTGCCGGTGACGGCGAGGATCGGGCCGTAGGTGCGCGGGAAACGGATCGCGATGAGCGCCAGCGCGAAGCTGACGACGAAGCCGATCGACACCGATGCGACCACCATCAGCACGTGCTCGCCGAGGCGCTGGCCGATCTCGTCGAGGTTGTCGACGATCCAGTCGAAGCGGATGAAGGGCTCGTCCGGGTTCACGACGCGCCGTCCACCGGCTCGCCCACGGGACGAACCGAGCCGCTCGCCGACCGGACCGGCTCGCGCAGCCGCTCGCCGATGGCATCCACGCTGACGAGCCCGATGACCCGCTCGTGGTCGTCCACCACGACTCCGAGCTGGACGCTCGACCCCAGGAGTGCCGAGAGCGCGTCGCGCAGCGTGGTTTCCGGCTCGACGGTCGGCGCGCCCGGCGTGGCGGCATCCGCGTTGATCGGGCCATCGCCGGTGAGGTCGGCCTGGTCGATCCACCCGAGAGGGCGCTCCTCGTCGTCGACCAGCAGCGCGTAGTCGAGCTCCTCAACACGGTCGAGACGGCGGCGGACATTGGCACGGTCTTCCCCCACACGGACGGGCACGGCTTCGATCAGGTCGAGGTCGCGCACCCGGGCAAGCGACAGGCGCTTCAGGCCGCGATCGGCCCCGACGAAGCGTTCGACGAACTCAGACGCCGGGTTGGCGAGGATGGCGGCCGGCGTGTCGTACTGGGCCAGGATCCCGCCGCGCTGCAGGATGGCGATCCGGTCGCCCATCTTGATCGCCTCGTCCACGTCATGGGTGACGAAGATGATCGTCTTGCGCACTTGCTGCTGGAGGCGCAGGAACTCGTTCTGGAGCCGATCGCGACGGATCGGATCGACGGCGCCGAACGGCTCGTCCATGAGCATCACGGGCGGATCGGCCGCGAGGGCGCGTGCCACGCCGACCCGCTGGCGCTCGCCGCCGGACAGCTCGTTCGGATAGCGGTCGCGATAGGCCGCTGGCTCGAGGCCGACCAGGTTCAGCAGCTCGTCGACCCGGTCACGCGCGCGAGATGGCTTCCAGCGCAGGAGCTTCGGAACGACCGCCACGTTGTCGCCGATGGTGAGGTGCGGGAAGAGCCCGATCTGCTGGATCACGTATCCGATCCGTCGCCGCAGCTCGACCGCGGGCAGCGACATGATGTCCTCGCCGTCGATCGTGATCCGGCCGCCGGTCGGCTCGATGAGCCGGTTCACCATCTTCATGGTCGTGGTCTTGCCGCAGCCGGACGGGCCAACCAGCACGCACACCTCGCCGGCCGGGATGGTGAGGGTCAGGTCGGTGACGGCGGGTGACGCGTCCGGTCCGCCGTAGCGCTTGGTCACGTGCTCGAAGGCGACGACGGCGCCGGAGGTCTCCTGCATCGGCCCCATCATAGGGAGCCACCGTCAAGCCACGAAATCGCCCTGCAGGAAGATCGTGGTGAGCGCTCCGAGCAGGAGGGTGGACACGATCAGAAATACCTGGCGCAGCCAGCGGTCGCTCGGTGAGCAGGACGGCCACGACGAAGACCGGGAAGAGGACGAGGACGTAGCGCATGGTCGAGGTCAGCGGCGTCGGCTGGATGCGCGTCGCGACCAGCAACAGCGGCGGCCACGCATAGAGCGAATAGGTCACGGGCATGCGACGGATGCCGGCGAGCAGGAGCCCCGCCGATCCGAGCAGGGCGGCCAGGTTGAGGGCCTCGATCCCGTCCCCATGCTCGACCGCCCACGTGGCGGCCGCTGCCACGACCTCCCACGGAGGATGAAAATCGGTCCCGCCCCAGAGTGACTGCGCGTCGTATGGCGTCTCGCCGGTGAGGGCTCGCGCCACCACACCAAAGGCGAGGAACACGGCCACCGGGACGAGCGTGGCGGCAATGCTCAGTGCCACCCCGACCCACGCGCGGCAGGTCCGAAGCCGGCCGGAGCCCCGCGCCTCGCGCAGCGCGAGGAACGCCTCCCAGGCCAGCGGCACGGCAAGGAGCACTCCCTGGGCGCGGGCCAGGCCGGCGAGGCCGCCGAAGAGGAGCGCCAGCCCCCAGCGACGGTCGCGGGCGAAGACGAGGCACCACACCGCCGACGCCAGGAACGTCGCCTCGGTGAACGGCGCGAACAGGAAGAAGGCCACCGGGAAGAGCGACAGGTACCGCATGCTCCAGCGTGCGATACGAAGCCCGTGGCTGGCACTCACGAGGCGCAGCAGGCCGGTCATGGCAGCGACGTAGCCGACCGCGGAAACGATCAGCCCGGCCACGGGGTAGGGGACCGTCGTGAACGTCCCGACTGCTCGCACGAGGGACGGGAAGAGCGGGAAGAAGGCGACCGCCCGTTCGCCGGGCTCGTAGCCGTAGGTCGCGATCTTCATGTACCAGCAGGCGTCCCAGCGCTCCCAGATGCCGGCGAACGGGAAGGCGACCCCGTCCCGCAGCTGCTCGGGCATGGTCTGCCAGCCCACCAGCGCTTCCTCGAAGTGGCACGGTCCCCAGACGCCGGTCGTTGCGACGAACGCCCCGAGCAGCGATAGTCCGATGCGCAGCGCGAGGAAGAGGATGAACGCCTCGGCGAAGAGCGCCGCGATCGGCGGTCGGGCGCCGGCAGGCTCCGGGTCGCGCTTGTCGTCCATGCCACCGATCAACGAAGGGAGCCCGATGGTACCGAACCAGGAGGTCGCGGAGCGCCCGGGCCGCCCGCTGGGTAGTGGGCTTGCCGAGGCGATGATCCGCGGCCGGCTCGGCGGGCTCATCGCCGTCGCTGCTGCGGCGGCGCTCCTCTACTGGTTCACCGTCTCGGAGCGCGTCACGCTCGACAGCTTCCTGCCGCTCGCCGACGGCTTCCTGCACGGTCGTCTGTACATCGATCAGCCGATGCCCTGGCTCGAGCTCGTCCCGCGAGCCGAGGGCGGCTGGTACTCGCCCTTCCCGCCGATGCCGGCGATCGTGCTCATGCCGTTCGTGGCGCTCTTCGGGCCGGGATTCGACCAGGGCGTGGCAACGGCGCTCTTCGGTGGCGCGAACGTCGCCCTGGTCTGGTCACTTCTCAGGCGCTCGGGGGTCGCGGTGGTCCCGGCCAACTGGCTCACCGCGGCATTCGCGATCGGCAGCGTGCACTGGTGGGCGGCCGGCACCGGCACCGGTGTGGCTCATCGCCCAGGTAGTTGCCGTCTTCTTCTGCCTGCTGGCGCTGCAGCTGGCGGTTCGACGTCGTTGGCCGCTCCTGGCCGGCCTGTTCCTCGGCTGCGCGGCCGCCTCGCGCCTGCCGGTCGGCCTCACACTGCCGCTCTTCCTGGCACTCTACCTGCGGCTTCCGTTTCCGCCGAACCTGCGCAAGTTGGAGCCCGCGGACCTTCGATCCGGCCTGTCACTGCTGGCCGGGATTGCCGTTCCGGCATTCCTCGTGGCCGCCTACAACCTCGCGCGCTTCGGCTCCCCATTCGAGTTCGGCTACGGGCTGATCCCGGGCGTGCTGGATGAGCCGTGGTACGCGCAGGGGCTGCTTTCGATCGACTACATCCCGCGCCACCTGCACGTGATGTTCATGCGGGGCTTCGACTTCGTGGATGCCTTCCCGTGGTTCAGGCCCAACTGGAGCGGTGCCTCTCTGCTGCTCACCATGCCGATCGTCCTGTGGCTGGTCAAGGCACGTTCCCGGACCCCGTTCATCGCCTACGGCTGGATCGCGATCGTTCTCGCGATGATCCCTGACGTCCTCCACGGCGCGCCGGGCTTCGCACAGTTCGGCTATCGCTTCATCCTGGACGTGCTGCCGATCATGCTGCTCATGCTGGGCTGGGTGTTCCGCGACCGGATCTCGGTCGAGGCGCGGGCGGCAATCCTCATCGGGATCGCCGTCAACGCGTATGGCGTGTGGGCGGTCACGGTCGTGGATTTCGTCAGCTATTGATGGCCCGTATGCTGTCCCGCGCGGCGGGGCCGATTCTCGCCATCGGCGGGGTCGCCGTCATCATTCTGCTTGCGATCGCGGTGACCAGCGGCGTCAGCGATGGGTTCGACGCGGCCGTGATCGATGCGGTGCGCTCTCCGGCGCTCAACGGGCTGCTGGGGCCGCTGCGCTGGGTGACTGAGCTGGGGTCGACGGGGGCGGTCACCCTGGTGGCGATGCTCGCGATCGTGCTCGGGATCGTGTTCGGCCGGTGGCTGCACGGGCTCCTCGGCGCCGTGACGATCGGCCTGGCGTCGCTCGGCAACGAGTGGTTCAAGACCTTCATCGCGCGCAACCGGCCCGACCTGCTCGAGCCGGTGGTCATCGAGCGCGGCTTCAGCTTTCCGTCCGGGCATTCGCTGTTGAGCATGGTCGCGTACGGCGTGATCGGGGTGCTCGTCATCCGGTCGCCGTTGCCGCTCGGCGTGCGACGCGGCGTGGTGGCCGTGCTGGCCGTCGTGGTCCTGCTCGTCGGACTGTCGCGCGTCTGGCTCGGCGTCCACTACCCGACCGATGTCCTCGCCGGCTGGACAGCAGGCGCGGTGATCGTGCTCGTCTACGCGCAGGTCACCCGTTCGGTGTCGCCTGCGCCAGCCGTGGCAGCGGCTGACGAGGATCGAGCAGCGCCACGATCCGATCCACCTGGGCCTGGCTGAGCCGTTCTTCGGCGCTCACGAGCTTGCCGACCCGGTCGAGGTCGCGCTCGACCGTGAGCCCCACCGGGTCCGCGGCGTCGAGCAGCACCTCCATGTCGGGTGGCGGCACGAGGATCGGCTCGACGGGTGCCGGCAGTCCCGCGCGCTCGAGATAGAGGCTCAGCCGGCGGCCGCTCAGCCGCGCCGCTGTGATCGGGTTGGCATCCCAAGGAACCCATGACTCCGTGGAACGATTCCAGCGATACCAATGCCCGTTGCGGCGCGCGAACCGTCCGCGCTCTCCGGCCATGGTCAGCGTCCAGGTGCCGCCGGGCCCGACGACGATGGCGTCGATGACCGGAATTCCGCCCGGTGCGATCGAGCGGAACCAGTGGTAGTCGTCGTCCAGGAGCCGCCCGAGCGCTACCGCCGGCCGATCGGCGGAGGACAGCCGGGGAAGGCCCAGTCGCCGCGATCGCGAGGCCGGGTGGAGGATCATGGCAGCGCGCTACCTCCTCTCATCTGGGCGTCGGATGGGCAGGGCCGAGTGTACCCCGCGGCCGGTGCCGCGCACAGGGCATCGATCGTCAACACCGTATGATTCGGCTCATGACAGACGCGGACGCTTCGCTCGAAGACGCGGTCAGGACCCTGCTGGCGGAGATCGGCGAGGATCCCGGCGCGTGAAGGGCTGGCGGGCACGCCGCAGCGGGTGCGACGCATGTACGACGAGCTGACGGCGGGGTACCACGTAGACCCAGACGCGCTGATCAACGGCGCGTGTTTCAGCGTCGACTACGACGAGATGGTCGTCGTCCGCGACATCGAGTTCTTCAGCCTCTGCGAGCACCACCTGCTGCCCTTCATCGGCAGGGCACACGTTGGCTACCTGCCGCGCGGCCGGGTGATCGGCCTGTCGAAGATCCCCCGCATCGTCGACATGTACGCGCAGCGCCTGCAGGTCCAGGAGCGGCTCACCGTCCAGGTGGCCGACTTCCTCATGGAGAAGCTCGAGCCGAGGGGCGTTGGCTGCGTCATCGAGGCCACGCATCTGTGCACGATGATGCGAGGCGTGAAGAAGCAGGAGGCGACGATGGTCACCTCGAGCATGGTTGGAACGTTCCGCCGCGACGCCAGGACCCGTGCCGAGTTCATGGGTCTCATCGGCAAGTCGTCCGGCGCCGCCTAGACCGATGCCGTACGCCACTCCCTTGACCGATGCGGAGCTCGCGGATGCGCTTGCCTCGCTGCCTGCCTGGACGCGCGAGGACGCGGTCATTCGGCTGACCGTCGAGCTTCGCGACTTCCGCGAGGCCATCGCACTCGTGAATGCGGTGGCAGATGCGGCCGAAGCCGCCGACCATCATCCGGACATCCACGTCACCGGCTACCGCCGCGTGTCGTTCGAGCTGACCACCCACGCCGCGAAGGCCCTCACCACCCGCGACATCGAGCTCGCGCAGTCGATCGAGGGCATCCTCGTGCGGTTCGCGCCGGATGCGAACCAGGGCAGTGGGGGAGGCGCCGGTGGCTAGAATCGGGCCGGCATGACCGATCCGCCCATCCGCATCCTGATCGCCAAGCCGGGCCTCGACGGCCACGATCGCGGCGCGAAGGTCCTCGCCCGTGGGCTCCGCGACGAGGGATTCGAAGTGATCTATACCGGCCTGCGCCAGACGCCGGAGATGATCGCCGATGCCGCCGAGCAGGAGGACGTCGACGTCGTCGGCCTCTCGATCCTGTCCGGCGCGCACATGGCCCTCCTGCCACGCACCGTGCAACTGTTGCGCGACCGCGGCATGTCAGACGTCCTGGTCGCCGCCGGCGGGATCATCCCCGATGCCGACGTCACGAAGCTCAAGGAGGCCGGCGTGGCGGAGATCTTCGGGCCGGGCACGTCGATCGGCCAGATCGCCCGCTACTTCCGGGAGAACGCCCGGCGCCAGGCGTGAACGGCGGCAGGGTGCCAACCCACATAGCCCTACGACCGGCGAACCGGTCGAACCGGGCCAATCAGGGGCCGATTGCGGTCCTTCGGCGGGCATCACGCCATCCAGCTTGGCCGAACGACCGCCGACGCCATCGCCGCCGGTCACAGGGCCAACTCAGTTGGCATTCGGCCGCGGCATGAGCAACGACATCGCTGCCCTCGCTACCGGCGAGCGACGGCCGCTCGCGCGTCTCCTGACACGGATCGAGAATGCGGACCCATCGGTGCGACCGCTGCTCCCGGAGCTGTTCCGCGCGGGGCACGGCGCTCACGTCGTCGGCATCACCGGGCCGCCCGGCAGCGGGAAGTCGACGCTCGTCAACGCGCTGATCACGGAGTGGCGAAATCGCGGCCGTCGTGTGGGCATCCTCGCCGTCGACCCGTCCTCGCCCTACACCCGCGGCGCGATCCTGGGAGACCGCATCCGGATGATGGACCACGCCGCCGACCGAGATGTCTTCATGCGCTCGATGGCCTCGCGTGGCGAGCTTGGCGGGCTGGCGGCAACCACCTGGATCGCCGCGGCGGCCCTCGACGCCGCCGGCTACGACCCCGTCGTGATCGAAACTGTCGGCGCCGGCCAGTCCGAGGTGGAGGTTGCCCGACTGGCCGAGACGACGGTGGTGGTGGAGGTACCGGAGATGGGGGATGAGATCCAGGCCATTAAGGCCGGGCTGCTCGAGGTGGCCGACATCATCGCCGTGAACAAGGGCGACCGACCCGGCGCCGATCGCGCCGCCCGCCAGCTGCGCGCGATGCTCTCGACGGCAGGCGGCCGCGTGGAGCGCAAGCCGCCCCCTGTGCTGATGACAACTGCCACCACCGCGAACGGGGTCGCGTCCCTCGCTGACGCCATCGAGGCTCATCGGTCACAGGCGCGAACGCCGGTCGAGGCCCGCGAGCGAGCGGCCAGCCAGGTGCGGCGGGCCCTTGCGGACCTCGCGGCGGGTCGCGCGGCGGAGTCATCGCGGTGGGAGGAGACGCTTACTGCAGTGGCGGACCGCAAGCTGGACCCCATCACTGCCGCGGAGCGCCTGCTCGACCGGCGATGATCCGCGGTTCCGGTGACGGGCAAATTGCGAGAAGGTAACGGGGGCACGCATCGGGCCAATGGCGGCTGGTAACCTTCGGCCGCAATGAGCATCGACCGCGTTTTCGTCATCGGCGCCGGCCTGATGGGACATGGAATCGCGCAGGTGAGCGCCGCGGCGGGCAAGCGGGTCACCCTGGCCGACCAGACCGTGGAGCTCGCCGAGAAGGGCGCGGCACGCATCGCCGGCAACCTGAAGCGCCAGGTCGACAAGGGAAAGCTGGAGCAGGCGGCCGCGAGCTCCATCGTCGACCGGATCTCGACGGCGGAGGGGACCGACGCGGCCGCCGGCCACCAGATCGTGATCGAGGCGGTCTTCGAGGACGAGGCGGTCAAGCGCGAGACCTGGCAGCGCCTGACGCAGGCGGCTGACCCGGACGCGATCTTCGCCTCGAACACCAGCAGCATCAGCATCACCGGCCTCGCCACGGCGACCGACCGCCCCGCGCGGTTCATCGGCCTCCACTTCTTCTCGCCGGTCCCGGTGATGGGGCTGGTCGAGATCATCCGCGGCCTTGAGACCGATGACGCCACCTACGACGCGTCGCGCGCCTTCTCCCAGGAGCTGGGCAAGACGGTCATCGAGTCGAAGGACATGCCCGGCTTCCTCGTCAACCGGATGCTTGGCCCCTTCATCAACGAGGCGATCTTCGCGCTCATGGAGTCGACCGGCACCGCCGGGGACATCGATACCGGCGCCAGGCTCGGGCTGAATCACCCGATGGGCCCGCTGGAGCTGAGCGACTTCATCGGGAACGACGTGATGCTCAACGTGATGGACGTGCTGTACCGCGGCTTCGGCGACCCGAAGTTCCGGGCGGCGCCCCTGCTGCGCCAGATGGTCACGGCCGGCCACCTCGGCCGCAAGTCAGGCCGAGGCTTCTACCGCTACGACGAGAAGGGGACGAAGATCGCCCCATGACAGTCGAGCACGCTCCGACCCGCGACCCCTTGGCGCTCAGCGACGAGGAGCGCAGCGTCCGCGACGTGGTTCGCGACTGGGCGCAGCGAGAAGTCGCGCCGGGCGCGGCGCAGCGCGACGAGGAGGAGCGCTACGACCGCTCGCTGTTCGAGCGCGCCGGCCAGCTCGGCCTGACCGGTCTGCCGTATCCCGAGGAGCTTGGCGGGGCCGGCATGGGCACCTTCGCGTGCGTCCTCGCGCTCGAGGAGATTGCCGCCGCCGACATGGGCATGGCGGTCAGCCTGTCGGTCCACTTCCTCAGCCAGCTCTGCATCTTCACCAACGGGACCGATGAGCAGAAAGGCCGATTCCTGCCACCGATGACGGCCGGCCGCGAGCTGGGCGCCTTCGCGCTGACCGAGCCGGGCGCGGGCTCCGACGCGGCGTCCCTTTCGCTGGCGGCTCGCCGGGACGGCGACGACTACCTGCTCAGCGGCACCAAGATCTGGATCACCAACGCCGGCGACGCCGCTCGCTACGTCGTCTTCGGCACGGTCGACCGTTCGCAGGGCAAGGCCGGCATCACGGCCTTCGTGGTCGAGGCCGATACCCCCGGGTTCCGGCTCGGATCCAAGGAACGAAAGATGGGCATCCGCGGCACGAGCGCGCACGAGCTCGTCTTCGAGGACGCCCGTGTCCCCGCCGCGAACCGGCTCGGCGTCGAGGGAGACGGGCTGAAGGTCGCGCTCTCGGCGCTCGGCGCTGGCCGGATCGGCATTGCGGCGGCCTGCACCGGGCTGGCGCGCAACGCGCTGGAGCTCGCCGCTCGCTACGCCCTCGAGCGCCGCCAGTTCGGCCGCGCCATCGCCGACCAGGAGATGGTGCAGGGGATGCTTGCCGAGATGGCGGTCGGCGTGGACGCCGCGCGCCTGCTCACCTGGCGCGCGGCGAGGATGCGCGACGCCGGTCAGCCGATCAACGGGCCGTCGAGCATGGCGAAGTGGTACGCGTCCGACGTGGCGATGCGTTGCGCAACCGACGCGGTCCAGATCTACGGTGGCGCGGGCTACTCGCGCGACAACCCCGTCGAGCGCCTCATGCGCGACGCCAAGGGCGCCCAGATCTACGAGGGAACCAACCAGATCCATCGGCTCATCGTCGCGCAGCACCTGCTCGACGCCATGCGCCGCGACGGCTGAGCAGGGAGCACGAACGACCGATGACCACGACCGCCGGCCGGCTGATGCGGACGCCGGAGATCGAGCCGCTGACCGTGGATCCCGCGGACCGCATGCCGAACGTCGTCGCGCTCATCGCGCGAGCGGCGGAACGCAACGCCAATCGCGAGGCAATGCGCTGGAAGGTCACCAAGGCACAGCGCGCCGAAGCGGGTTCCGAGGGCGGGTGGACGAGCCGTACCTACCGCGAGATGTGGGACTGGGTGACGAAGCTGTCGCTCGGACTCAAGGACCTCGGCATCGTCGACGGCGACGCGGTGGGCATCATCGCTCGCACACGACCGGAGTGGACGATCGCCGATCTCGCCTCATTGGCGCTGGGGGCCGTGACCTGCCCGATCTATCCCGCAGTCGGAGCCGGCCCAGGCCGCGTTCGTGATCAACAACGTGCGGGCCAGGGCCATCTTCGTCGAGAACGCGCAGCAGGCCGCCAAGATCGCGTCGATCCGGTCGGAATGCCCCACGCTCGAGCACGTCATCACTCTCGACCCGAGCGGCAAGTTCCCCGATGGGACGCTGACCCTCGAGGACGTGATCGCCCGGGCGGACACCGATCCGGCCGTTCGCCGCGCATGGCGCGAGGGCATCGAAAAGGTCGACCGAGACCACCTCGCCACCGTGATCCACACGTCGGGCACCACCGGCAACCCGAAGGGCGCGATGCTCAGCCACGGCAACGTGCTCTTCAACTACGAGTCCGCAAACCAGGTCGTCGACTTCTACGAGACCGACGTCTTTCTCTCGTTCCTTCCCCTCAGCCATGTCTACGGCCGCATCGTGGACGAGGTCGTGGCGCTGGGTCGTGGTGCGGCGGTCGTGTACGCCGAGGCGCTCCTCGAGCGGCTCCCCGCCAACATGGTCGAGGTCAGGCCGACCGTCATGGGATCCGTTCCGCGTCTGTACGAGCGCGTCTACGCCCGGGTCCTCGCCGCGGTCGAGGCGGGCTCGCCGATGAAGCAGCGCATCTTCCACTGGGCGTCGGGGCTTGGCGCGCAGAAGTACGCCAACCATCTAGCCGGCACGTCGGATTCGCTCTGGCTGCGCGCGCAGCTGAAGGTCGCCGATGCGCTGGTCTTCAAGAAGATCCGTGAGCGCACCGGTGGCCGCGTCCGCTACTTCGTCTCCGGCTCGGCACCCCTGGCGCAGGAGATCGGCGAGTTCTTCTACGGGATGGGCATGCTCGTGCTCGAGGGTTACGGGCTCACCGAGACGTCGCCCTTCGTCAGCATCAACCGGCCCGACGACTTCGTGTTCGGGACGGTGGGTCGCGCCGGCGCCGGGCTCGGAGGTGATGATCGACGAGTCGTCGGGTGAGATCCTGGTGCGCGGACCGCAGGTGATGCAGGGCTACCTCAACCAGGCGGCGGAGACGGCACGGGCGATCAACCCCGAGGGCTGGTTCCACACCGGCGACATCGGCGAGCTGGACCCGATCGGCCGCATCAGGATCACCGACCGGCTCAAGAACATCATCGTGCTCGCCAACGGCAAGAACATCTCGCCGGCGCCGATGGAGGCGGCACTCTCGACATCGCGCTACGTGGCGCAGGCGGTCGTGCTCGGCGACCGGCACCCGTACACGGGCGCGCTGATCGCCCCCGACTTCGACGAGCTCGGCACCTGGGCCGCGGCAAACGGGCTGGCAGAGATGCCGCCCGAGCAGCTGATCGAGGAGACGTCGGTCGAGAAGCTGTTCGACGCGGAGGTCAAGCGCACGCTGGATGGCTTCGCCGTCTACGAGCGCCCGCGACGGATCGCGCTGCTGCCGCGGCTGCTGACGGAGGAGGCCGGCGAGCTGACGCCGTCGCTGAAGACAAAGAACCGGGTGGTCGTCGAGAACTGGGCCGACAAGATCGCCTACCTGTTCGACGAGAAGAAGGGGTCGTCGGAGTAGCAGGGCCATCGGCTGTACGATTGACGCATGCGTGACGTGTACATCCTCTCCGCCGCACGAACGCCGATCGGCAAGTTCGGTGGCGGGCTCTCAACCACTCCGGCCACCGACCTGGGCGCCATCGCCATTCGCGCCGCGGTCGAGCGCGCCGGCATCGCGCCGGAGCGCATCGACGAGGCGATCATGGGCCAGGTGCTGCAGGCCGGTGTCGGCCAGGCTCCGGCGCGCCAGGCGGCGCTCAAGGCCGGCCTGCCCGAGGGCGTCAGCGCGACCACCATCAACAAGGTCTGTGGCTCGGGCCTGAAGGCGGTGATGATGGGCGCAGCGGCGATCCGCGCCGGCGACGCCGAGCTCATCGTGGCCGGCGGCATGGAGAGCATGAACATGGCGCCGTACCTGCTGCCGCAGGCGCGCACCGGGTATCGGCTCGGCAACGGGACGCTGGTCGATTCGACCGTGCACGACGGGCTGTGGTGCTCGACCTGCGACGTCCACATGGGCATGCACGCCGAGCGGGTCGCGGCCAAGCACGACGTGTCCCGCGAGGCACAGGACGAGCTCGCCCTGCGCTCGCACCAGCGCGCGATCGCGGCCCAGGAGGCCGGGCGCTTCGACGACGAGATCGTGCCGGTCACCGTCCCGGGCAAGAAGGGCGACACGCGTCATCAGCGCCGATGAGGGCCCGCGCTCGGACTCGACGCTCGAGGCGCTGGCGAAGCTCAAGCCGGCCTTCCAGCCCGACGGCGGGACGGTCACCGCCGGCAACGCGCCCGGCATCACCGATGGCGCCGCCGCGGTCGTCATCGGCTCCGAGGAGGCGCTGAACGGCGCTCAGCCGCTGGCCCGCATCATCGGCTACGCGCAGGCGGACGTCGCTCCCGAGTGGCTGTTCGAGGCGCCGATCAGCGGGGTCCGCCGGCTGATCGAGAAGGTCGGCGGCAGCATCGGCGACTTCGACCTGATCGAGATCAACGAGGCCTTCGCGGCCCAGGTGCTGGCCGACGGCAACGAGCTCGGCTTCGACTGGGACAAGGTGAACGTCAACGGCGGGGCGATCGCGCTCGGCCACCCCATCGGCGCATCCGGCGCGCGCGTGCTGACGACGCTGCTCTACGAGCTGCGCCGCCGCGGCGGCGGCAAGGGCCTCGCGACGCTCTGCCTGGGCGGCGGGGGAGCGGTGGCCATGGCGGTCGAGACCGTCTGAGCTGCGCGCGGCGTGGCCGCCGCCAGCTGAGGCCTAGCATCACGGTATATCCTTAGTGATATATCCGCTGATGAGTCACGCGACTGGCGGCCGCCTACCCAGTCTGAGCACGGCGTCGAGCGTCGTGACGATGAGGCGGCCTCGTCATCGCTGAGGCACAGCGGGGGACGGATCTTCAGCATGTTGCCGGCCCGGCCGGTCGTGCCGATCAGCACGCCGCGCTCGGCCATCTCGTCCTTCACCCGCTTCGCGAGGTCGGCCGCGGGCTCGCGCGAGGCGCGATCGGTCACCAGCTCGACGCCCGTCATCAGCCCGCGACCGCGGACGTCGCCGATGGCCTCATGGCGGACCGCCAGCGCCGCGAGCTCGGAGCGCAGCCGGTCGCCGACGGTCGCCGCGCGCGCGACCAGCCCTTCCTCCTCGAGCACGTCGAGCACCGCCAGGGCCGCGGCGCACGCCACCGGGTTGCCGCCGAAGGTCGAGAAGAAGGTCGTGCTGGCGCCGAAGCGATCGACGATCTCGGCGCGGGTGATGACCGCGGCGATGGGATGGCCGTTGCCCATCGGCTTGCCCAGCGTGACGATGTCCGGGGTCACGCCCCAGCGGGAGAAGCCCCACAGCTCGCCGGTCCGGCCGTGGCCCGACTGCACCTCGTCGGCGACGAAGAGGGCGCCCGCATCGCGCGCGGCCGACACGATCGCGGCCACGATCGCGGGCTCCGGCACGAAGATGCCGTCGGCCGTGAAGGTCGAGTCCACGTAGAGCGCCGCCGGACGCCGCCCGCGATCGCGCCAGGCGCCCGACGGCGCGCCGACCATCTCGGCACGGCCGACCGGACGGCGCATCGGCGTATCGGCCCCGGTAGGTGTCGGGCGCGTCGAACACCTCCACGCCGGCGGGTTGCTCGCCGTCGGGCCACTCGGAGGCCGTGATGTCGGCGATGGCCGCCGTGACGCCGTGGTAGCTCCAGGCGGTGGCGAGGCCCGCATCGGCTCCGGTGTACAGTCGTGGCCAGGCGCCAGGCGAGGTCGTTCGCCTCCGAGCCGGAGTTGACGAACAGGACCGTGTCGAGGCCGTCGGGCATGGTCGCGACCAGGCGCTCCGCCAGCTCGACGACGTGCTCGTGGAGGTAGCGCGTGTTCGTGTTGAGCGTCGCGGCCTGGCGCGCGATGGCCGCCACGACGCGCGGATGGGCGTGTCCGACCACCGGCACGTTGTTGTAGGCATCGAGGTAGCGCCGACCGTCGGCCGCCTCCATCCACGCGCCGTCACCGCGCACGAGATGGAGCGGGTGCCGATACGAGAGCGACTCGAGCGCGGTCCCCAGCACGCGACGCCGGCGGGCCAGGAGCTGGTCGTCGGCGGTGCGGCGACGCGAGCGGAGCGCGGGCGATGGCCGCCATCCGCCGCGACACCTCGTCGAAGCCGATCGCGTCCATCTGCTCGAGCAGCTCCCACGCCGGGCCTGCCCAGCCGCGGATGTACTCGTTGTCCGGGTGCTGCGGCATGCGCCAGGCGGAGATGAGGATCGTCTGCGCCATCCGCCCGGCGAGCAGGTCGCCGAGCAGCTCCGCCTCCGCGGCCTCGAGCGGCAGGACCGATGCATAGCCCGCCAGGAACGCATCGGTCACCTCGAAGAGGTCCGTGCGGTCGCGAACGAGCGACTGGAGCGTGGCAGGCACGTCGAGGATCAGCGCGGTGTGCGCCATGTCGCCGAAGTCGATGATGCCGGTGACACGCTGATCGTCGTCGAGGAGCAGGTTGTCGAGGGTCACGTCGTTGTGGATGAGCTGCGAGCGAAGGGTCGGCAGCGCGGGGACCACGCGCCGGTCGAAGCGCTCCAGGACGCGGCCAAGCAGCTCGCGCCGCTCAGGCGCCTCCGTCAGCGAGACGCGGCGCGCAAGCTCGGGGAGGTGCCTCTGGTCCCACCAGATCGTTCGGCCGGCGGCAGGGTGGAAGAACCCTCGCAGCGCCAGACCGATGCGGCCCACCACCTCCCCGACGTGCGCGATGGCCGCGGAATCCAGCTCCGCCGGCGCGGCCGTGCGCCCCGGCAGGAGCGGCAGCAGGCGGACGAGGTGCGTGGCGCCGTCCACCTCGGCGGTGACGACGGTCGACCCGTCGAGCGCCGGCCGCGCCATCGGCACGGGCAGGGCGGGATCGACCGACCTGATCCGCTCGACCGCGGCCACCTCCATCTCGACCACGGCGCGGTCCTCGGCGGCGTTCGAGACCTTCAGCACCCACGCGGCGCCCGACGCATCGGTCAGGCGGAAGTTCTGGTCTCGCTCGCTGACGAGCGGCTCGGCGGTGGCGTCCAGGCCGTACCGCTCGCGCGCGACTTCCTCGGCATGGCGAGCGCTGAGGGCTGGCGGAGGGGCATCGAGGACATCGGCCGTGGTCATCGCACGGATCGTAGCGGGCGGGGACGTACGCTAGAATCGGCAACCGTCACCCGCGACTCGGCCTGCTTCCGCCTTCGAACCTACTGGCGCGTAGAGGCGCCGAGCCGCGATCGCATACAGGAGGCACTCAGCGCACCTGATGGCCAGCCAGAACCCGGTGGCGGAGGCTCCGAACATCTGGGCCGTCGCCCAGTCCCAGTTCGACCACGCCGCCGACAAGCTCGATCTCGATGACGGAATGCGCCGCGTTCTGCGCGTCCCGCAGCGTGAGCTCACCGTCAACTTCCCGGTCACCATGGACGACGGGAACGTCCAGGTCTTCACCGGCCACCGCGTCCAGCACAACGTCAGCCGCGGGCCGGGCAAGGGCGGCATTCGCTACCACCAGGACGTGACGCTCGACGAGGTGCGCGCGCTGGCCATGTGGATGAGCTGGAAGTGCGCCTGCGTGAACATCCCGTACGGCGGCGCCAAGGGCGGCGTGATCATCGACCCCAAGAAGCTCTCCATTCGCGAGGTCGAGGGACTGACGCGCCGGTTCACCACCGAGATCAGCCCGCTCATCGGTCCCGACCGGGACATCCCGGCACCGGACGTCAACACCAACGCCCAGACGATGGCGTGGATCATGGACACCTACTCCATGCACCACGGCTACACGATCGCCGGCGTCGTGACCGGCAAGCCGATCGCGATCGGCGGCTCGCTCGGCCGCAACGAGGCGACGGCCCGCGGCGCGGTGTTCACGCTGCTGCAGGCGTCGACGGCACTCGGCATTCCGCTCCAGGGCGCGCGGGTCTCGATCCAGGGCTACGGGAACGCCGGCAGCATCGCCGCGACGCTGCTCGCCGACGAGGGAGCGAGGATCGTCGCGGTCAGCGACTCGACCGGCGGCATCCACAATCCCGCCGGGCTCGATCCGGCCAAGGTCGGCGCCTGGAAGCAGGAGCACGGCACGGTCGTCGGCTTCCCCGGCGCGGACGAGGTCTCGAACCGCGAGATCCTCGAGATCGATTGCGACATCCTGGTGCCGGCCGCGCTCGAGAACCAGATCACCAAGCACAACGCGCCGAACATCAAGGCCAGGATCGTCGCCGAGGCGGCCAACGGGCCGACCACCCCCGAGGCGGATGCGATCCTGCACGACCGCGGCGTCTTCCTCATCCCCGACATCCTCTGCAACGCCGGCGGCGTGACGGTCAGCTACTTCGAGTGGGTGCAGGACATGCAGAGCTTCTTCTGGACCGAGGAGCGCATCAACGAGAGCCTGAAGGAGATCATGGATCGCGCCTTCGCCGCCGTTCACGCCATGAGCGAGCGGCACGAGGTCGACATGCGGACGGCCGCCTACATGGTGGCGGTGGCGCGCGTGGCCGAGGCGACGACCCTCCGCGGCCTCTACCCCTAGACCCAATCAAGGACCGATGCGGGCGCCGCGCGTGGCGCCCGCGGCCCATCGGTCCCGCCAGGAGGAAGCTCCCAATGCTCGACCACGAAGAGCGGTTTCTGTTCCGGGAGGAGATCCACAACCTGGCAAACGCGCTCGCCGATCCCGGCCAGCTCGACAACGTCGAGGACCTGCTGGCGGAGGTGACGACCAGCCCTCGCTTCGATGCTGATGTCTTCACCCTCGAGCGCTCGCTGCAGGTGATGCTGGGCGGCCGGGCCGGCTCGACGCTGGTCGGGTTGCTCACCGTCGACCGCGGCGTCTTCGAGGAGCTCGGCGAGATGGGCCTGCCGCCGGACGTGCACGAGCGGCTGGTCAGCTGGCGCGCGCGGTTCGGGCTGGTCATCGACAACGCGCTCAACTTCCTGAACAACCCCGACGGCATCCAGGGCCACAACTTCGGGACCCAGCTGTCGCATACCGAGGCGGGCCTGACGCTCCAGGGCCGGCTCACCCTGGTCCGCTACAACAACGAGCCCCAGTTCTTCATCGCCGACGCGGACGTGCTGTTCAGCGTGGCGGCCGACATGCTCGAGCGGCTCGGCGAGCACCTCGAGCCCGACATGATCGACGCCGACCTCGTGACCCGTCTGCGAGAGGGCGTTGACCTCGTCGAGCGACGAACGAAGGCGCGCGGCCAGGCCTGATGGCCGCGCCCGGCGGCCCCCGCGCGGCGGATCTTCCTGGCCGCAACCGGCCAGAACAGGGGAAAGACGACGACGAGCCTCGGCCTCATGGCCGCCGTCCAGGACCGGGGCCTGCAGCTCGGCTTCCTGAAGCCGGTCGGCCAGCGATTCCTGGTCATCGACGGGACGCGCGCCGATGAGGACGCCGTCCTGATGAGCGAGGTCTTCGCCCTCCCCGATGCATTGAACGACATGTCGCCGGTCACGCTGCCGCGCCACTTCACCACCGATTTCATCATGGGCCGCATCAGCGATGACCTCGCCGCGCAGGTCGTCGCCGCCGACGCCCGCGTGGCCGCGGGAAAGGACGTGGTCGTGATCGAGGGGACGGGGCATGCCGGCGTTGGCGCCGTCATCGACCTCTCGAATGCCCGGGTGGCGGCCATGCTCGGCGCGCCGGTGATCATCGTGTCGCGAGGGCGGCGTCGGGCGCCCGATCGACGAGATCGTCCTCAACCACGCGCTGTTCGCCGCCCATGACGTGCGGGTGCTCGGGGCGGTCGTCAACAAGGTCGACGTGGAGTCCCACCCGCACCTGCCCGACGTGCTCGAGCGCGGCCTCGCCCAGCACGGCATCGACCTGCTCGGCTGCATCCCGTACTCGGCGTTCCTTGCCAACCCGTCGCTGGAGCTGATCGTCACGCACCTTGACGGAGAGGTCCTGTCCGGGCGCGCGCGAGGCCGAGCGGACGATCGGGCACGTCGCCATCGGCGCGATGCAGCCGGAGCACGCCATCGCGCACCTCGCCGATCGGACCCTGCTCATCACGCCGGGCGACCGCGACGACCTGCTGCGCGCCGCGCTCGAGGCGAACCGCCGGGCCGGGGAGCGGCCGCTGGTGAGCGGCATCATCCTGAGCGGCGGGTATCGGCCTCCCGACACGCTGCTGGCGGACCTGCGCGCGACCGATCTCTTCGTCTATCTCGTGGCAACCGACACGTACCGCACAGCGCAGGCGGTCGACGAGATCCTGGTCAAGACCCACGCCACCGACACGGAGAAGATCAGCACGATCATCGATCTGGTGGGAGGAGCGATCGACGTCGACCGGCTCCTGGCGCGCCTGTAGCCGGACGCGAAGGGAGGCCGGACGTGGGCACCCGCCGGCCTCCCATGCCCCCAGCAACGAAGCGCGGCCGTGGGCGGCCGCCGTCGCGGGTGACGAGGCGCATGATACGGGGCGGATGGCGCCCGGCACTAGTACCTTTGGGCGGCCGATTCGAGGCCTGCTACGCCACGTCCCAGGCGAGCGGCATGTTGTCGGTCAGACGCGTGTGGCCGATGCCGACGGCGATCAGCGCCAGTGCCGGCCCGGTGACTCGCTGGAGCTCCGCCAGGCTCGACGCATCGGCGACGCTGACGTAGTCGATCCGCGCCTTTGGCTCACGAGACAGCACGTCGGTCATCCGCCAGCGCAGGACCTCCGCCGAGCGCTCACCGGCGTCGTACGCCTCCTTCGCGGAGGTCAGGGCGTTGTAGAGGCAGGCGGCCGCGTGGCGCTCCTCGATGCCGAGCTGCGCATTCGCACTCGAGAGGGCCAGCCCATCGGCCTCGCGGATGGTGGGGCAGATCACCAGCTCGACGTTCAGGAACAGGTCGCGCAGCATGCGACGCACCACCACGACCTGCTGCGCGTGGCGCTGGCCGAGGTAGAGGCGCGCCGGGCCGACGAGGTGGATCAGCTTCAGCATCACGGTGGTCAACCCGTCGAGGTGGCCGGGTCGCGAGGCCCCCTCGAGCTGGCGAGTCAGTCCCTCGACCGTCACTCGGGTCGTGTCGTCGGCGGGGTACAGGGTGCCCACCTCGGGAACGAAGACGATGGCCGCCTGGGCATGCTCGAGCAGGGCGAGGTCACGCGCCTGGTCGCGATGGCCGGGCGATGCCTCGTCGAGCGTCGTGAACGCGTTGAGGTTCGCGAAGGTCGAGACGACGACGCACCCGTTCTCCGCTCCGGCCCGGCGGACCAGCGAGAGCTGCCCGTCGTGGAGCATGCCCATGGTCGGCACGAAGCCGACGCTGTCGCCGGCGACCCGTCGCTCGAGGATCGCTTCGTGGAGCTCGTCGATTCGACGGACGACGATCACGAGCGACGGCGACGTCGTCCGCTGGGCGTCGCCGCATCGGCCGGCGGTCGGGCGCGCCGGTATCGGTCGCCGATCAGGTCCCACAGCCGCTCGGCGACCTGGCGCTTGGGAAGCATCGGCCAGTCGGTCAGCGCTCCCTCGGCGCCGAAGACGGTGACCTTGTTCTCGTCGGAGCCGACGGCGTCGAATGGTCCACCCACCACGTTGCCGACGATCAGGTCGAGGCCCTTGTCGCGAAGCTTGGCGGCAGCGTTCGCCTCGAGATCGTTCGACTCCGCCGCGAAGCCGATGAGGAACGGGCGCACGTCGTCGGGCATCTCGCCGACTTCGGCGACGATGTCGGGGTTCGGGACGAGCTCGATCTGGAGGTTCTCGCCGGAGCGCTTGATCTTGCGCTGGCTGGCGCGGGCGGGAGCGAAGTCGGCAACGGCGGCAGCCATGACCAGGATGTCGGCACTGGTCGCCGCGCTCAGGACCGCCTCGCGCATCGCCTGTGCGGTGGTGGCGTCAACCACGGTGACGCCGCGGGGCGGGGTCACGCTCATGGCGCCGGCGATGAGGGTCACGCTCGCGCCCCGGTCGCGCGCCGCCTCGGCGAGCGCCGCACCCATCTTTCCGGACGATCGGTTGCCGATGAAGCGCACCGGGTCGAGTGGCTCGCGTGTCCCGCCGGCGCTGACCACGACGTGCAGCCCCTCGAGATCGCCCGCTCGCGCGAAGAGGCGCTCAACCGCTTCGAGGATGCTCGAAGGCTCGGCCAGGCGTCCGATCCCGGTGAGGCCGGATGCCAGCTCGCCGACCTCCGGCTCGACGATGAGATAGCCGAACTCGCGGAGCTGCGCGACGTTTCGCTGTGTCGCCGGGTGGGTCCACATGCCGGCGTCCATGGCCGGCGCAACGATCACCGGCGCGCGGCTGGCCGACGCGATGGCGGTCACCGCGTCGCCGACCAACCCGGCCGCGAGCTCCCCGAGCAGGTTTGCGGTGGCCGGCGCCAGGACGATCGCATCGGCGGCCTCGGCAAGCTCGATGTGCGCGATCTGCTGATCGGCGTCGAGCTCGAAGACGTCGTCGAGCACGGGCCGATGGGTGAGGCTCTCGAACGTGAGCGGCCCGACGAAGCGGCCGGCGGCCGCCGTCATGGCCACGTCGACCACGGCACCGTACTCCTGGAGCAGGCGGACCAGCGTGACCGCCTTGTAGGCGGCGATGCTGCCGGAGACGCCGACGACGATGCGTCGGCCGGCGAGCGATCCCGGGCCCTCGGTCATCGCTCGACGCTCCGCGCGCTGGCACGCTCGCGGTCGCGCGTCGCCTGCCACGCGTAGCGGATGCCGCGCAACGTCAGGTCGGGCTCGACGGCATCGATGCCCGGCACCTCGTGCAGCCACGGCTGGTAGGTATAGCCACCGGTGGCGATGACGTTCACCCGGCTATCGGCTGGGGAGCGCTCCAGGAGCTCGCCGCGCAGGGCGGTGAGCAGGCCGCTCACCAGGCCGATGTAGCCGAGCACCGCACCGGACTGCATGGCGTGCACGGTGTTGGCGCCGATCGCCGATGGCGGCCGCCGCAGCTCGATGCGCGGCAGCTTGCTGGCGCGGCCGACGAGCGCCTCGAGGCTGAGCCCCATGCCGGGCGCGATCGCCCCGCCGATGTAGGCGCCATCGGCATCCACCAGGTCGAAGTTCGTGCTCGTTCCGAGGTCGATCACGATGGCCGGGCCGCCGAACTCGACGCGCGCCGCCAGGGCGTTGGCGAGCCGGTCGGCGCCCGCCTCGGCCGGCCGGTCGATGTGGATCGCCGAGCGTGCCCTCGAGCGAGGCGGCGTCGACGATCGCCGGCTCGACGCCGATCCGCTCCGTGACCAGGCGCTCCCAGGTCTCGGTGAGCGGAGGCACGACGCTGGCGAGCGCCACGGCGTCGAGCTCGTCGAGGCGGTGGGCGTCGAGCGCCAGCAGGCCGGTGAGCGTGGCGGCGACCTCGTCGGGCGTCGCATTTGCCCGCGTGATGGTGCGCCACGAGCGCGCCAGCCGATCGTCCTCGAAGAGGCCGATCGTGACGTTCGTGTTGCCGATGTCGGCCGCCAGCAGCTTCACGGGCCGTATCGTAGCAGCCGGTCGTGCGAGAACGGCCACGCCCGTGGTCCGGTGCTAGACTCGCCGACGATCCGCACGAACGAGTCGATGGCCGAGGCGCGCGCCAAGCTCTACATCAACACCGGGGTCGTCACCGGCAAGAGCGACATCTACAACATCCTGCGGCCGCTGCTCAAGCAGACGGTCAGCTACACCTACCACCGCGGCGGGCGGATCGAGTCGAGCGGGACCGGATGGGTCGAGCGGATCGTGGTCGACCACCCCGAGATCGCCTCGTACTTCACGCCGCTCGCGATCTGCCTCAATCTCGACTCGTTCGAGTACCTCCAGTTCGACACGAGCAGCGACCAGCTCCTCGTCTACACGCTCGTCATCGGCAACGAGCGGATCGTGCTCGAGTTCGCGGCGGCGGCGCGCAACGCCTCGCCGAGATCACCGACACCGATGGCGCGAGCGAGGGACGCCCGCTGCCGCGGAACGCCGGCGAGCTGGCGCGCGACCTGCGGTTCATCCAGATGGAGCTGTTGATGTCGGCCGACGCGGATGCGGCCGACGGTGAGCGCGCGGACGAGGACGAGGACCCCGCGTGACCGCGCCGCGGCACCCGCACCGCTGCGCGCCGTCGCCCCGCACGAGCGTACCGTCCAGCGCAGCGGCCTTCGGGTCGTCACGCAGGCGCTGCCCGGCGCTCGATCGGCGAGCGTCGTGCTGCTGGTGCCGGTCGGCTCGCGGCACGAGGATGACGCTCACGCCGGCCTCAGCCACTTCCTCGAGCATCTCGTCTTCAAGGGAACGCGGGCGCATCCCGATGCGGGCTCCTGTCGCAGCTCGTCGAGGGCATCGGCGGCAGCGTGAACGCGAGCACCGATCGAGAGCTCACCGTGTACAGCGCCAAGGTGCCGGCAGAGCACGTCGGGGTCGCGCTCGAGGCGGTCAGCGAGCTTGCCCTGCGGCCGCTGCTGCGTCGCCGCGACCACACCTCCGAGAAGCCGGTCATCGTCGACGAGATCCGGATGTACGTCGACTCGCCCTCCGACCACGTCTTCACGCTCTTCGACGAGATGCTCTACGCGGGCCATCCCCTCGGCCGCGAGATCGCGGGCACCATCGGCTCGGTGCGCCGAGCGACCCACCGTGGCAGTCGTCGATCACTGGCGCGCCGCGTACCGTACGCGGGGCATGGTGCTTGCCGTTGCGGGTGCGATCGATCACGACGAGGTCGTGCGGGCCAGCGCCGGCTGGAAGCAGGACGGCCCGGCCGACGGCCCGACCGACGCGGGTCCGGCGACCCTCGCCGTCACGCCGCCGACCCCGTCCCGCGCCGGCTCTCTGCGCGTCTCGTACCGGCGCCTGAGCCAGGGCAACCTCTGCCTTGGGATGCCCGGGGTGGCGCGCGACGACCCCGATCGCTGGGCGCTCGACCTGCTCGGCGCGATCCTCGGCGACGGCATGGGGAGCCGCCTCTTCCTCGACCTTCGGGAGCGCCGCTCGCTCGTCTATGACGTCTCGACCTTCAGCGCGTCCTATGCGGACGTCGGCAGTTTCGGCGTCCATGCCGGGTTCGACCCGGAGGACGCCGAGCGCGTCGTCCGCGCGATCCTCGACCAGCTCGATCGGATCTGCTCCGAGCCGGTCGCCGCGTCCGAGCTGAGCCGCGCCCGGGCCTACACCCGCGGGCGGCTGGAGCTGCGCATGGAGGACTCCGGCGCGGTCGCCGGCTGGATCGGCACCGGGGAGGCACTCCTTCCCCGCATCCTCACCGTCGACGAGGTCATCGAGCGGCTCGAGGCTGTGACGATCGACGACCTGCTGCGCGTTGCCCAGCGCTACCTCGCGCCGACCGCCGCCCGCCTGGCCGTGCTGGGGCCATTCCGCTCGCGCGCCCGCTTCGAGCGAGCGATGCGACGGTGACCGCCAGGCCCAGAGCCGCCGACACTTCCGAGAGCCGGCCGAACGGCCGAGGAGGCCCCGGCCGAGCTCGACGCGGCGACGACGACCACGTCATCGACCTCCTGCCGGACGAGCTGACGCTGGCGCGCGCGCAGCTCGACGCCGGGCAGCCGGCGCTGGCCGAGGGAACGCTGCGCTCGCGGATCGCCTACCGCGAGGCCGAAGGGCCGGTCGCCGACGACGAGCTCGATGCGCTGCGCGCCCTCCTCGCCGAGTCCCTCTGGCGCCAGGGCCGCCTCGTCGCGGCGCGACTTCGCACTGGAGGCCATGCGGCCGGGCAGCCCGCAGCGGCGGCTGCCGACCGTCACGCTGATCGAGGCGGAGGCGCTGGCGGCCGCGGCGAGCCCGACCGCGCCATCGGTGCGCTGGAGCGGGTGGTCGCCGCGATCGGGATCGATGAGGCCCACGACCTGCGCGCGGGCGTCTCCGGGCGGCTCTCGTGGCCCCTTCCGGCCGAGCTGCGCCCGCAGCCCGCGCGCCCACCGCGGCCCCCCTGGGCACCGCCCGCGACCGACGATCCCGCCGACGTCCGACCGCCGAGGAAGGCGACGCGCGACTGGCCGCCGCGCGGGGGCGCCTCGAGGAGGCGCGCGTGGCCTACGTTGCCGGCGACCTTGCCCGCGGCGACGCCGAGATGTCGATCGCCGTCCGGCTCGACCGGCGCTCGCCGGGGACGGCGTCTCGATCCTGGAGCCCACGCTCGGCGGCCAGCCGACCGAGGAGCGTCTGCTACTCTACGGCGACCTGCTCCGCGCCGCGGGGCGCCGCGTCGAGGCGGACCAGGCCTACGACCGCGCCGCCGACCGCCGGAGCTGACTCGGCCGCCTCATCAGGAGTCCCCTCGTCATGCAGCGCACCCTCGTACTGGCCAAGCCCGATGCCGTCCAGCGCGGACTCATCGGCGAGATCATCGGCCGCTTCGAGCGCAAGGGCCTCAAGGTCGTGGGCCTGCGCCTGTTGGCCGTGTCGCGCTCGATGGCGGAGGAGCACTACGCCGTCCACGCCGGCAAGCATTTCTACGACGGGCTGGTCGCCTTCATCACCTCCGGTCCGGTGGCCGCCATTGCGCTCGAGGGACCTGATGCCATCGCCGTCGTTCGCAAGATGGTCGGCAAGACGATGCCGAACGAGGCCGAGCCGGGCACGATCCGTGGCGACCTCGGCGTCAGCGGGCTGCGCAACCTGATCCATGCGTCCGACGCGCCGGAAACGGCGGAGGCGGAGCTGGCGCTCTGGTTCGGGGCGGATGCGCTGGTCGACTACGACCGGGAGGTCGACGCCTGGATCGTGGCCGAGGAGCCGGCTCGAGCCTGAGCCGCGCATCACGGCCGCTCGGCGGCGGTCCCGTGCCGAGCGCCGGGTACTCCGGGCGCTCGATCAGCCCGATCCGCTCGAGCGGGAAGTAGCGCAGCCAGGCTCGGCCCAGGATGGTGTCCTCGTCGACCGGCCCGAAGACGCGCGAGTCCTGGCTCGAGGGCCGGTTGTCGCCCATCACGAAGTACTCGGCGTCGCCGACGATCCAGCTCGTGCGGGCAGTCCTGGCGGGGGCAGATGGTCGGAGCCGTCGAGCCGTCGGCCTCGTCACCACGTAGGGTTCCTCGATCCGGCACCGGGCTCTGGCCCGGCGCGGTGACGAAGACGCGACCGTTCTCCAGGCTCACGGTGTCGCCCGGCATCCCGATGATGCGCTTGATGAAGGGGATCCCCTGAACGTCGAGCCCCGAGCCCGACGGCGGGTTGAAGACGACGACGTCGCCGTAGTCGTAGCCGCCGAAGCGCGGCGGTCAGCTTGTCGATCAGGATGTACTCGCCGTCGACGATGGTCGGGAACATCGAGCTCTGCTGGACCTCGAATGGCTGCGCCACGAAGTTGTGGATCACCAGGTAGATCAGCAGCGTCAGGACGAGCGTCTCGACGATCTCGAACGCGCAGCCCAGGGCGCGTCGCGAACCGGCGCGCTCGCTGTTCGCGGGCGCGCCGTCGGAGTCGGTCTCGTCGGGGAGGTAGGTCATCGAGCCTGGGTGCGGGGAGGGCGGCGGGCACAGGATAGCGCAAGCGACCGGGTAGACTCGGGCACCTCATGGGCAGCCTCATCCTCGTGCGCCACGCGATCACCGCGGCCTCGGCGGCGGGGCGGAATCTCGGCCAGCGCAGCGACCTGCCCCTCTCCGGATGCCGGCGTCGAGCTGGCGCGAGGGCTGGGGCGGACGCTGGCAGCGGAGCTCGCGGAGCTGCCGCATGACGAGATGCGCCTGCTCAGCAGCCCGGCGCTGCGCTGCCGGCAGACGGCCGCGGCCGTCGCGGCGGCGCTCGAGCTCGAGGAGAGCCGGACCCAGGTCGAAGCCGGGCTGATCGAGATCGACTATGGCGCGTGGGATGGCCTCAGCCCCGAGGAGTGCCGGCGGCGCGATCCCGAGCTGCGGGCCGCCTGGGAGGCCGACCCCTTCGTCACACGCTGCCCCGACGGTGAGAGCGGCGCAGGACGTCGCCGCGCGCGCCTTTGCCGCGCTGGGCGCCGTCGAGGAGTGGCTCGCGGCCGACCGCGCCCGGTGCGCCATCGTGGTCGCGCACAACCACGTCAATCGGCTCCGGCTCTGCCACCTTCTCGGCTGGCCGATGCGCGAGTATCGCGACCGGCTCGTGCAGGACCCGGGCGCCTACAACCTCATCACCCTCGGCGGCGGCACGCCGGTCGTGCGACGCCTGAACGCGCCGGCGACCTGAGCGCCGACGGAGCCTGGCGCGGTCAACCCCTATAATCCGGGCTCGCCACCAATCAACGCCGCAGGTTCGCGAGGTTTCATTGTCGATCGAGCTCAGCCAGCAGCTTCAGCCGGTCATGCAGGCGAAGGTGACCCCGAAGCAGATCGCCGCAAACTACATCCTGCAGATGAGCTCGGTCGAGCTGCAGGAGGCGATCGCCCAGGAGCTCGACGAGAACCCTGCGCTCGAGATGGAGGAGCTGCCGAGCTGCCCGATCTGCGGGCGGCCCGTCAGCGGCAACTACTGCGCCGAGTGCATGCCGCGCAAGACCGAAGCCGATGGCGACGAAGTCCGCCTCAGCACCGACGACCTGCCCGGCGACGGAGCGACCCGGCTGCGCGACGAGGATGACGAGTTCGATCCGATCGCCCGGGCCGAGGCCGGCTTCACGCTCGAAGACCATCTGACCTGGAACCTGCACGCCCTGCTGCCGCACGACCTGCATCCGGTGGCCGACCACGTGATCGGCGCGCTCGACTCGAACGGGTTCCTGACCGACAGCGACGCGGAGATCGCCGCCGCCACCGGCGCCACGACCGCCGACGTCGACAGGTGCTCGCGGCAATGAAGGGCCTCGAGCCGATCGGGATCGGGTCGCGATCGATCACCGAGTCCCTGCTCGCCCAGGTCGAGTACCTGCGCGAGCAGGATGAGATCGGAGGTCCCGGCGCACGCGGAGGTCGTGATCGGGGAGCACCTCGCCGATCTGGGAGAGCGACGGTTCCGCGAGGTCGCGGCGGCCGTCGGCGCCACCCAGCGAGAGGTCGTGGCGGTCTGGGAGTTCGTCAAGGGCAACCTGAACCCGTACCCGACCGCGGCCTTCACCGCGGCGATCAGCGCGGACGCGTCGCGGCCGATCATCCGCCCCGACGTCCTCATCCGCGGGGTCGACGGCGAGCTGTCGGTCGAGGTGGTCGAGTCCCGCCGCTTCAGCCTCCGCGTCGCGCCGATCTACTCGAGCCTCAGCTCGAAGCTGCGCAGCGCCGAGACGACCGAGGACGAGAAGGAGCACGTGCGACAGTACGTCGGCCGGGCGAAGTTCTTCATCGACAACATCAACCGGCGGCGCGCCACCGTCCAGCGCATCGCCGAGTGCCTCGTCGAGCGCCAGCACGAGTACCTGCTCCACGGCGTGCAGCACCTCGTGCCGCTGACGCGGGCCGAGGTCGGCGAGCTGATCGGCATGCACGAGTCGACGGTCAGCCGCGCCACCGCCGAGAAGTACGTGATGCTCCCGACCGGCGAGGTCGTCCCGTTCAGCCACTTCTTCACGGCCTCCCTCGGCATCAAGGACCAGATCAAGCGGATGATCGAGGCCGAGGACACCGCGCACCCGTACTCGGACCAGGAGATCGCCGACGCGCTGGCGGCGGAGGGAATCGCGCTGGCCCGGCGCACGGTCGCGAAATACCGCGACGAGCTCCAGATCCTTCCAGCGCGCCTGCGGCATCGCTGACCGGCACCGGGGTCGCAGCGCCATGCGCTCCGTCGTCCTGCGATCGCTCGCCGTCGTCGGCATCGGCGCGGTCGTCCTCGCAGGCGTCCTCTATCTCGCCAGCACCGTCGACGGCCGCCCGCCGACCGTGGTCGACGTGGCGCTGACCCAGACGCTGCCGGACGAGCCCACCCTCGGGCTGACGACCACAAGCCTCGAGGTGACCTTCACCGAGCCGGTCGAGCAGGCGAGCGCGGTCGATGCGCTCTCGATCGAGCCGGCCGTCGAGGGCACCGTCAGCTGGAGCGGCACGGTCATGATCTACACGCCAAGCGAGCCGCTCTCGCTGGCGACGTCGTATACCGTCTCGATCGCGCCAAGCGTCGCGGACCTTGCCGGCAACCGGATGACCGATCCGCCGCCGCCTTTCGTCTTCTCCACGACCGGTCCCCCCGAGGTCACCGAGACGGAGCCGGCCGATGGTGCGACGGACGTCGCGCTCGAGGCGCCGATCGCGCTGCGCTTCTCCACCCTGATGGATACGGCTTCCGTTGAGGCGGCGCTCCGCCTGCGGCCCTCGTTCGCCCACGAGGTTCGGTGGAGCGGCCAGCTGCTCGAGATCGTGCCGACCGAGCCCCTGCTGCCGGAGACCGAGTACCGCGTGGAGATCGGCAGTGATGCGTTCGACGTCTCCGGCGTCGCACTCGAGACGCCCGCCAGCCTCAGCTTCACGACGCTCGCGCCCGGGCTCGACCTCTCGCTCCTGGTGCCGTCCGACGGGACCGATGGGATCGCCCAGACCTCGCCGATCGCGGTCTTCTTCGACCGACCGATCGATCCCGACTCGCTGTCGGACGAGGTGCTCACGCTGACGCCGACCGTCGCCGGTTCGATCGACCTGGTCGATGAGCTTGGCAACGAGCCGGCCGATACAGAAGACGGCCGCGTGCTGCGCTTCACGCCATCGGGTCCGCTGCCGGCGAACACGACCTTCGAGGTCGTGCTGGCACCGGGCATCACCGGCATGTCCGGCGGCGGGCTGGCGGAGCCGGTCTCCTGGACCTTCACCACCGGCGCTCCGCGCACGACGCTCTCCAACCAGATCACGTTCCTGACCGATCGGGCCGGCGTCCCGAACCTGTGGGCGATGAACGTCGATGGCACGGCTGCGCATCAGCTCTCGACGGAGCTGACCGCCGTGCTGGATTACGCGGTGTCGCCGGACGGCAACTCCTTCGTGGTCGGCGATGGACGTCGCCTGGTGATGGTTGATGCCGACGGCTCGAACCGTCGGGTCCTGACCGAGGAGGGCTTCCTCGAGTTCGACCCGACCTACGCGCCGAACGGCCAGCGGCTCGCCTTCGCCCGCGCCGATGCGACGACGGGAAGCGGCTTGGGCATCTGGGAACGAGCGATCCCCGGTGATCCGGAGCGGATCGAGATCCCGGCGGACGAAACCACCGACACCGACACCGATTGCATCCGACGAGTCGGGAGCGGCGCCGGAATGGGTGCGGGCGCCGCGCTACGCCCCCGACGGCGAGGCGCTCGCGTTCGTGGATGCAACCGGGGTCGTTGGCATCGTGGAGCTGACGACCGATGCGGTGACCCGGGTCGAGTACGACGCGCAGGCACCCCCGCTCTGGCTCCCCGACGGATCGGCGGTGCTGCTGACCGGCCAGCGGGCCGACGAAGCGTCCGAAGGCGTTCCACTGACGGCACCCGTCGGGCCACTGGAACCGGGACGGGGCGCCAGCGTCGGCGTGCTGCGGCGATCGGCAAACGCGGTGCAGGAGACCGGTTTCGGCGATGGCGTGACCGCCGCGGCGGTCGCCGGCGACGGCCGGATCGCCTATCTGCGCGCCGACGGATCGCTGCGCATCGCCGACGATGACGCGGAGCCGGGAAGGGTCCCCGCCGTTCTCAGCGGCGAGCGGATCGGTGCCGCGGCCTTCGCCCCCGGCGAGGACGCCATGGTGGTGGTCGTCCTCGATTCAGATCCGGAAGAGGGGAGGATCGAGCGCGTCGAGCTGGGCGGCAACGCGCGAGACGTCCTGGCCAACGATGGATGGCGCCCGCGCTGGCTTCCCTGACCGATCCGGGACGCCGGTCCGTGCTAGAATCCGCCCGCCTTCGCTGGCGGGGCACGTGAACGAGATCCTCCCGCCGGCGTTTTGTGCGCGTCAACCTCGGTCGCAATCGCCTTCGCTGTTCCGTGGGCGTCGGCCGCACTCGGAGGATCCATGGAGTTCCAGCCCATCCTGTGGGTGATCCCGCTCGCCGGCCTTGCCGCGATCGCCTTCGCCCTCTACCTCGCGTGGGACGTCCTGCGAGCCGATACCGGCACCGACGCGATGCGTGACATCGCCGGCACGATCTATGAGGGCGCGGTCGCCTTCATCCGTCGCCAATATCGGACCATCGGCCTGCTCGCCCTCGGCGGAGCGGTCGTCATCGGCGCCGTCATCGCCCTCGTGGAGGGTCGCGAGGTTGCCGACACCGACATCTTCGGTCTCGAGCTCGGCATCCGCACCGGCATTGCCTTCCTGGTCGGCGCTGCGTGCTCGATGGCCTCCGGCATCATCGGCATGTACATCAGCGTCCAGGCCAACCTGCGGACCGCCGCGGCCGCGCAGCACAGCCTGGTGCGAGCGGTGCAGGTCGCGATGCGCGGCGGCGCCGTCTCGGGCTTCCTGGTCGTGGCCCTCTCCCTCCTCGGGGTGTTCGGCATCTTCGCCGCCTTCGGCGGCTTCACGCATCCCGAGCAGGCTCCGTTCCTGATCGTCGGCTTCGGCTTCGGCGCCAGCTTCGTGGCGCTCTTCGCCCAGCTCGGCGGCGGGATCTACACCAAGGCGGCCGACGTCGGTGCCGACCTTGTCGGCAAGGTCGAGGCAGGCATCCCCGAGGATGACCCGCGCAACGCGGCGGTCGTGGCGGACCTTGTCGGCGACAACGTCGGCGATTGCGCCGGTCGTGGCGCCGACCTCTTCGAGTCGACGGCCGCCGAGAACATCGGCGCCATGATCCTGGGCGTCGCCGTGTGGCGGATCGCCGACCGAGCTCGGTTGGCCGAATCCGGAGGCGTGGATCTTCTTCCCGCTCGTCGTCCGCGGCTTCGGCCTGCTGGCCACCATCATCGCCATGTCCTTCGTCCGAGGCCGCGAGGACGAGAACCCGATGAACATCCTCAACCGCGGCTACTGGGCCACCACGCTCCTGTCGGTCGCGGCGCTCGCGTTCGTGACCTGGCAGATGATGCAGACGGTCGGCACCACCGGCGCCAACGGCCTGCCGTCGTGGATCTGGTTCTTCGGTGCCGGCGTGGTTGGCCTGGCGACCAGCGTCGCCTTCGTCTACATCACCCAGTACTACACCGCCGGCTCGTTCCGCCCGGTGCGCGAGATCGCCGAGGCCAGCAAGACCGGTCCCGCAACGAACATCATCAGCGGCACGGCGGTCGGCTTCGAGACGACGGCCGTCACCGCCATCACCATCGGCATCGCGCTGTTCACCAGCTACCTCCTCGGCGAGCAGGCCCTGGCCGGGATTCCGGATGTGGAGGCCGGCATCGGCGGCATCTTCGGCACCGCGGTGGCGACGATGGGCATGCTCATGACGACGGCCTACATCCTGGCCATGGACACCTTCGGACCGATCACCGACAACGCCGGCGGCATCGCCCAGTTCAGCCATGCCGACGAGAAGGCCCGCGAGATCACCGATCGGCTCGACGCGGTCGGCAACACCACCAAGGCGCTCACCAAGGGCTACGCGATCGCCTCGGCGTCGCTGGCGGCCTTCCTCCTGTTCAGCGCGTACATCGACAAGGTGAACCTGATCCTGCAGCGCCAGATCGATGCCGGGCTGCGGGAGGCGGGGACGCTGCTCGAGTCGGTCGACCTCGCCAACGTCAGCGTCTTCATCGCCGCCCTGATCGGCGCCATGCTCGTGTACTTCTTCAGCAGCCTCGCGATCCGCGCCGTCGGGACCGCCGCGCAGGCGATCATCGTCGAGGTCCGCCGCCAGTTCCGGGAGATGCCCGGGATCATGGACTACACGCAGCGCCCCGACTACGCCCGCGTCGTCGACATCACCACGCGGGCCGCGCTCCGGCAGATGATCCTGCCGGGCACCGTCGCGGTGGCCACCCCGATCATCGTCGGGCTGCTGCTCGGCCACGAGGCCGTTGCCGGCATGCTGATGGTCGGCACCATCTCCGGCGTCATGCTCGCCACCGTCCTCAACAACGGCGGCGGGGCGTGGGACAACGCCAAGAAGTACATCGAGTCGGGCGAGCTGAAGGACGCGGACGGCAACGTGCTCGGCAAGGGCTCGGACGCCCATGCCGCGGCCGTCGTCGGCGACACCGTCGGCGATCCGTTCAAGGACACCGCCGGCCCGTCGCTCCACGTCCTCGTCAAGCTGCTCGCCACGATCACGCTGGTGCTCGCCCCGCTCTTCATCCGCTAGGAACGCCTTGGACGTCGTCATCCAGGCCGCGCTCATCGGGCTCCTCCAGGGCCTGACCGAGTTCATCCCGATCAGCTCATCGGCGCATCTGGAGCTCGCGCCCTGGATCTTCGGCTGGGAGGCCGATGGCCTGGTCGGCAGCCTGGCGTTCGACGTCTTCCTCCACCTGGGAACACTCGTCGCGCTGCTCGTCTACTTCGCGCGGGACTGGATCCGCTATATCGGTGCGTGGCTGGCCAGCATTCGCGAGCGCCGCATCGGTGATGACCCCGACCGTCGCATGGCGTGGCTGCTCATCGTCGCCACCATTCCCGCGGCCCTCATCGGCTTCGGGCTGGAGGGATTCATCGAGGATGCCCTGCACGGCGACAACGACGCCGCGCGGCTGGCGATCGCCGGCTTCCTGGTGGTCGGGGCCCTCGGACTCTGGCTTGCCGATCGGTTCGGCAGCCAGCGACGCGAGCTGGGCGACGTGACGGCCTCGACCGCGCTCGCCATCGGCCTGAGCCAGGCGCTTGCGCTCCTTCCGGGGATCAGCCGCTCGGGCGCCACAATCACCGCTGGCCGCGCACTGGGAATGACCCGAGAGGCTGCGGCGCGCTTCAGCTTCCTGCTGGCGACGCCGATCACGCTGGGCGCCGGGCTCTACGGCTCCCGCAAGCTGCTGGCCGAGTCGCACACCGGGACGGAGTGGCTGGCGATGGGGGTCGGCTTCGCGGTCGCGGCTGGTCTCGGGCCTGGTGGCCATCGGCTTCCTGCTGGCCTGGCTGCGCGCCGCTCGCTGACCATCTTCAGCCTCTACCGGGTCGCGTTCGCGGCGGTCGTGGTCATCGCCACGGGGCGCTGAGCGTGCCGTCAATACCGGGTCGACGTCGATCTTGCCGGGAGGCATCGACCGACTTGGCGCTCGTGCATGGCGGCTGATTGCACCCTCGGCAACAGCCGGCCAATGAACACCCTCAGCGAGCGCAAACCTGCTGATGTTGCCGTGGCAGCAACGCGATTGCCGACCGCCGATTCGTGCGACGACCCTTGACTTCACGATCGGGCGGCCCTACAATCGCGCGGTCATCGGCACCGCCGGGGACGCCTGGCCCGCATCCTTTGGATTGGGGGTACGGCCAGCTTCAGGAGACGCCGCCACACTGGTCATCCAGGGGAGGCGGGGCCTGGAGCGTTTTTTGTTATCGGAGCAGCGGAATCTCGTCTCGTCAAACCCCACGATGAGGCGAGTCTCGAGAGAGGATCCGCAGGAGGACGAGGGGGCGTCAGCATGAATACCAAGCCTGTCTATCTCACTGCCGAAGGGCTGCGAAGCTCAAGGCGGAGCTCCAGGAGCTCGTCACCGTCGACCGGCCGCGCGTCGCCGCGCGCATCCACGAGGCGAAGCTCGACGGCGACCTCTCCGAGAACGCCGAGTACGAGGACGCCAAGCAGGAGCAGTCGTTCCTGGAGGGCCGCATCGCCACGCTCGAGCTGCAGCTGCGCAATGCCGCGGTCATCGAGAAGGCGAACGGCGACAGCGTCGGGATCGGCTCGAAGGTCGTCATCAAGGGACACGACGGCGAGGAGACCTTCACCATCGTCGGATCGGCCGAGGCGGCACCGCGCGACGGCCGGATCAGCAACGAGTCGCCGGTCGGCGTCGCCCTGATGGGCCGCAAGAAGGGCGACAAGGTGGTGGTCCAGGCACCGTCCGGCCCGATCGAGTACACCGCTCGTTCGCATCGGCTGACGACCGTGTTCTGGGCTGACGAGATCGCCGCGTCGTCAGTCGGCCCGCAGGTCGTCAACGACTCGAAGACCCCCTCGGGCACCGTCCACGTCGGCAGCCTGCGCGGCCCCGTGGTGGTCGACACCATTGCCCGCGCCCTCCGCGACGCCGAGGTGCCGGTCGAGCTGCGCTACGGCGTCGACGACCTCGATCCGATGGACGCGCAGGCGCTCCTGACGCCGGACGCCATCGAGCGCTCCATGGGCGTGCCGCTGTCGCACGTCCCGGATCCGGCGGGGGACTGCCACCCGTCGTATGCGCGCCACTTCGCGCAGGTCTTCATCGACACCTTCGACGGGCTCGGCATCCGCCCCGACACGCTATTACTGGATGAGCGAGATCTACGGCTCGGGCGCCATGGACCGATACATCCGCACCGCGCTGGACGCGGCCGCGACGATCCGCGAGATCTACGTCCGCGTGGCGAAGGTCCGCCATCCCGACGACTGGCATCCGCTGTTCGTGATCTGCGAGAACTGCGGCCGCATCGGCACCACCATCGTCACCGGCTGGGACGGCGAGCGGGTCCACTACGAGTGCCGCGCCGACCTGGTGACGTGGGCGACCGGCTGCGGCCACGGCGGCGACGTCTCGCCCTTCGGCGGCCGCGCCAAGCTGCCGTACAACGTCGACTGGGCCGCGAAGTGGGACCTGTTCGGCGTCACCATCGAGCCCGCCGGCAAGGACCTCTCCACCGCGGGCGGCTCGCGCGACCGCTCCGACGCCATCGCGCGCGAGGTGTTCGGCAACGAGCCGCCGCGCAACGTGCCCTACGAGTTCCTCAACATCGGCGGCAGGAAGATGTCGACCTCCAAGGGCCTCGGCGCCTCGGCGCACGCAGATCGCCGAGGTCATCCCGCCGGAGCAGCTGCGCCTCCTCTTCCTGCGCCCGAAGCCGAACACCGCCATCGAGTTCGACCCCGACGGCACCGATGCGATCCCGCGCCTGTTCGACGAGTCCGACCGCCTGGCCGCGGCCACCGCCGGGCGCGAGGTGCGCGGCGAGCTGCCCCCCGACCACGAGCGCGTCTTCGCCATGAGCCTCGTCGACCCCGATGCCGACGTCGCCGCCGAGGCCGCCGCCTACCGCCCCGCCTTCAGCCACCTGGCCCTGCTCGAGCAGATCCCCGGGGTCGACGTCCTCGAGCGCGTGACGGCCGAGAAGGGCGCGCCGCTGACGCCGCGCGAGCTCGAGGTCCTCGACGAGCGCCGTGCCGCGGCTCGCGCCTGGCTGACGTCCTACGCGCCGGAGCGCGCGCGCCTGACGGTGCAGCGCGACGCGCTGCCGGCCGGCCGCCGAGGACCTCGACGACGGCGCAGCGCGCCTACCTCGAGGAGCTCGCGACCGGCCCTGGACGCCGGAGACCTGGGACGGCGAAACGGTCCAGGCCGCCATCTTCGCCACCGCGAAGGCGCTCGGCCTGCCGGCCGGCCGCGCCTTCGCGGCGACTCTACCTCGCGTTCCTCGGGCCGGCCGCTCCGGGCCGCGCGCCGGGTGGCTGCTCGCGGCGCTCGACCGCGACTTCGTGATCCGGCGCCTGCGCGAGGCGGCCGGGCCGGAGTGGACGGCATGAGCGTCGGGCTCCAGCGGCTGCGCGACGAACCCGACCTCCTGCGTCGCGCGACCGCCGACAAGGGCGAGGATCCCGCCGTCGTCGAACGCGCCCTGGAGCTCGACGAGCGGCGCCGCGACCTGCTCGGCCGAAGGCGACGCGCTCAAGGCCGAGCGCAACGACGGCAGCCGCCAGCATCGGCGAGGCCATTCGCGCCGGCGCCGATCCGGACGGCGACGAGGTGCCGCAGCTCAAGGCGGCCTCGACGCGCGTCGCGGAGCGGATCGACCGCCATCGACGCCGAGCTGGCCACCGTCCAGGCCGACCTCGACGACGCGATGCTGCGCATCCCGAACCCGGCCGATCCCGACGTGCCGGTCGGCGGGGAGGAGGCGAACGTCACCGTTCGCACCTGGGGCGAGCCCGCTGCCGCGCGAGGACCGGCGCCCGCACTGGGAGATCGCCGAGCAGCTCGGCCTGATCGACAACGCGCGCGGCGCCAAGGTCACCGGCTCCGGGCTCCCGGTCTACCTCGGTGCCGGGTCGAACCTGCAGCGCGCCCTGATCAGCTGGTTCCTGGACGTCCATACCCGCGAGAACGGCATGACCGAGGTCTGGCCGCCGGTGCTCGTCAACGCCGATATCGGCGCGCGGCACCGGGCAGATCCCGGACAAGGAAGACCAGATGTACGTCGTCACGCGCGACGACCTGTACCTGATCCCGACCGCCGAGGTGCCGGTCACCAACCTGCACCGCGACGAGATCCTCGAGGCCGAGGCGCTCCCGCTCCGCTATGCGGCCTACTCGGCGTCGTTCCGGCGCGAGGCGGGTGCCGCCGGCCGCGACACGCGCGGCATCCTCCGGGTCCACCAGTTCGACAAGGTCGAGATGGTGAGCTTCGTGCGCCCCGGCGGAGTCCGAGTCCGAGCTGGAGCTGATGACCGAGCGCGCGGAAGGACTCCTGCGAGCGACTCGGCCTCGCCTATCGCGGTCCAGCTGATGGCCACCCGCGAGCTCGGCTTCGTGAACGCCAAGAAGTACGACCTGGAGGTCTGGGCGCCCGGCGCCGAGCGCTGGCTGGAGGTCAGCAGCGTCAGCAACTTCCGCGACTACCAGGCGCGACGCATGGCGATCCGCCATCGCCCGGAGCCAGGTGCCAAACCGGAGCTGGTCCACACGCTGAACGGCTCCGCGCTCGGCGCTGCCGCGCACGGTCGCGGCGCTCCTCGAGACCCATCAGCAACCGGACGGCAGCGTCCTGATCCCCGAGGTGCTGGGCCCTTACTTCGGCGGGCTCGAGCGCATCGGTCCCTGACCTCGACTCCCGGGCCATGACCTCGGCGGCAGATCCGCGACGCGATACCATGCCCGCGCGGAGGGGTGGCAGAGTGGACGAATGCAGCGGTCTTGAAAACCGCCGTGGGTGCAAGCCCACCGTGGGTTCGAATCCCACCCCCTCCGCCACCCATGGGGAGGCTCAGGGCTGCGGCTCGCCACCGTCCAGCTCGCCCCGAGCCTGCGTAAGGCTGGCCTGGAGCTCGGGCTTTCCGCGTACCTCGGGCTCGAGCCGGTCAAGGATCGCCCGAGCGCGGTCGCGGAATGCTTCCATGATCGCCGAGTCACGCCGTCTCCGCTCGATGCGGTAGGTGACTCGAACCACCGCTATCTGGAGCTGCACTCGGCGATCGTCCACGCACTCGTCCCCCGGCGGCCTTTCCACGCCCCCTTCGCAAGGGACGTGCCCAGCTACTCCCGGCCGCCCTTGTGCGTCTTCTCGAGTCGGCATCCTCTTGCTCGACGAGATCTCCTGATGCCACGACATCGGGCAGGTCAAGCGTCTGCCCGATGGCATGTTCGAGGTGCGCCACCTTGAACGGCTTGAGGACCACCTTCACGCCATTCGCTGCCAGCCAACCCTCCTGCTCGCGCACCCAGTTCGTGGCGGCGGTGCAGACCACGACCGGGATCTCCTCCGTCGGCGGGCTCATCCGAATCTTCTGCAGGAGCGCCCAGCCCTGGAGCTCGGTCGGACCGATCATCAGATCCAGGATGATCAGATCCGGCTTGAGCTCGGTCACCTTGGCCAGGTCATCGGGCGAGAAGCTCCAGGCCGTCATGCGATGGCCCATCCCTTCGAGAATGTCGCGAAAGAGGTCGAGGATCTCTTCCGTGTCGTTCACCACCAGGATGTGCTTGGGCTTTGGTCGGTCATGCTCTCTCCGCCGCTTCGCCCCTTCCCTCACCACGCCCACTGCGAGGACGACACCAAGACCGGCCGGGCGAGCGAGGCCTGTGATGGCTCCCAGACGTGATCCTGGCCGCACTCGAGGCAATCGATCAGCAGGTATGCGGCCTGATCCAGCTTCTGCACGCTGGTCGCCTGCAGCCCGGTGGGGACCAGGTCCCCGGTGACAGGACAGCGAATCATCACCTGATGCATTGTTCCTTCCCCCGTTCGAGCAACATGCCGGTGCGTTCGGATCCTCGCCGCCTGGGCTCAGACCCGCATCCTTCAACCGAGGCTGGCGGCAATGCAGGGAACGTGCCGAAATCAGTCTCGGTGCACGAGGAAAGCCGCGCCGGATGGCGCGGCTTCCTCCCGAGAGTTCCAGGGACTAGCGCGAACGCTGGCGTGCGCGCCGCTCCCGTGCGAGCTGGGCGACTCCGAAGAGCAGAAGCATGCCCGCGACGACGAGCAGTGCTCCGGACTGATCAGTGACTTCGGCTGAGGTGTCCGGCAGCGTCGGATTGCCGCCGAGCGTCTGCTCGCGCGGGGTGGACGCAGCCACCGGCGTCGAGGTCGGCGTCGTCACCACAGGTGTGGCTGTCGGCGTTGGCGAGGGGGTCGGCGTCGGTGTCGGTGTCGGCTCGACCACGATCACGCAATTCTCCGGGGCGAACGCGGTCGCCTGGCGAGAGTCACCCGGCCCGGTGCCGTTTGCCCAATTCGCCTGGGCCTGGACCTTGATCGTCACGGACGCCGCGTCCACAGCCTCGAGGTATCGGTGAACGAGAAGTGGTCGGGCCCGAAGTAGTAGTCCGCGCTGAGCAGCTCCGTGAAGGGGCCGCCGTCAACGGAGTACCAGACGCCAATGTCCGGGTTCGTTCGCGAAGCGTTCGACGGACCGTTCCAGGCCGTCGAGGTGAATGTCACGACCCCGTCACAGTCCATCGCCGCGGTGACGTCCGCGTGATGCGCTGCGACGATGCCTGCGAGGGCCGCCGTCAAGGTGAGGGCAAGACCGAGTGAGGTGAGCGCACGTGTCGCTCGGTTCCGTTGGAGAGTCATTTGTCAGCACCCCTGAGTGTTGTCTGGGACCAATGTCGAAAGAAGACGTAGTCCGAAAGTACAGGGGTACTTGTTGCCAGGTCCAGTACGAGTTGATGGTCGCTTGGCAGAGGTTCAGGCAACTGATGTGGGGTCCGGTTGGGTCGTTGGTCCGGGTCCGATGCGTCGCGGCAACGCTATTTCTGGTCGATTGGCCAAAATAGAGGCGCGGCGCATGCGACTGGTCGACTCGCCTAGGCCTCGGCGCCGGGCACCTCGTGGTGCAGCCGGCAGCGCGCCTCGTAGGTCTCGTCGCCCATGCCGCCGATGACGATGAGCGGCGAATCGGCACCGGCCGGCCGGCCGCCGATCAGCCGCTGCGTCCGCGTCGCCGGCTCGCCGCACACCATGCAGATGGCCGTCAGCTTGGTGACCTGGTCGGCCAGGGCAAGCAGGCGGGGCATCGTGCCGAAGGGGATCCCGCGAAAGTCGCGGTCGAGCCCAGTCGCAACCACCTGCTTGCCGAGCTCGGCCAGCCGCTCCACCACCTCGGGGAGCCGCTCGTCGAAGAACTGGGCCTCCTCGATGGCGACGATGTCGGCCTCGGCAACGGCCGCCTCGATCTCGCGACGAGTCGTCGACCGTGATGGCGTGGTGCTGGGCACCGGAGCGCGAGACGACGGTCACGCGATCGGTTCGCGTATCCAGGCGCGGCTTGACGAGCAGGACCCGCCGACCGGCGATCGAGAAGCGCCGCAGGAGGCGGAGCATCTCGTCGGTCTTGCCGCAGAACATGCAGCCGGCGATCACGTGGACCCAGCCGTGGGTGTAGAACATCGGTCGAGAGAGTCTACGCATCCGAGCGGAGCGGTCATGGCAATCCTGCCGCAGGGAACGGTGACGTTCCTGTTCACCGATATCGAGGGCTCCACCGGACTCGTGCAGGCGCTGGGTCCCGGCTACGGCGCCGTGCTCGAGCGGCACCAGGCGCTGCTCCGCGGCGCGTTCGGTGCGGGCGTCGAGGTGGGCACCGAGGGCGACTCCTTCTTCGTCGCCTTCCCGAGCGCCACCGAGGCGATCGCCGCCGCCGCGGCGGGCCAGCTCGCCCTCGCCGCCGAGCCATGGCCGGATGGCCATCCGGTGCGGGTGCGGATGGGCCTGCACACCGGACAGGCCAACACCGGTGCCGATGGCTACGTCGGCTTCGACGTCCATCGCGCCGCGCGAATCGCGGCCGCCGGCTACGGAGGCCAGGTGCTCCTCTCGGAGTCCACGCACGCGCTCGTCAGCCGCGACCTGCCCGAGGGCGTGACCGTCCGCGACCTCGGCCCGCATCGGCTCAAGGACCTCACCGTTCCCGAACGCATCTTCCAGCTGATCGTGAGTGGCCTTGACGACGACTTCCCATCCCTACGAACCCTCGACAGCAGCCGCACCAACCTCCCCGCCCAGCTGACGTCGTTCGTCGGCCGCGAGCGCGAGCTGGGCGAGCTCCAGGAGCTGGCCAGGGCGCATCGGCTCGTCACCGTCATCGGCACCGGCGGGACCGGAAAGACCCGGCTGATGCTCCAGGCGTCCGCGGAGCTGGTCGGCGAGCAGGCGGACGGGGTGTGGCTGGTCGAGCTGGCGCCGATCAGCGATCCCGAGCTGATCGTCCAGGCCGTCGCGCGTGGCCTCGGCATCCGCGAAGATCCCGGTCGACCGTTGATGGACACCTGCATCGACTTCCTGCGGACGAAGTCGCTGCTCCTCCTGCTCGACAACTGCGAGCACCTGATCGGCACCTGCGCCGAGCTTGCCGAGCACGTGCTCGCCAGCGCGTCCGGCGTCTCGCTCGTCGCCACCAGCCGAGAGGCCCTGGGCGTCGCGGGCGAGCACGTCTACCAGGTGCCGTCGCTCGACCTGCCGGATGAGGCGCTCGAGCTGGATGAGCACGGCGGGCGGGAGGCGTCGTTCGAGGAGGTGCGCGGCGCCGAAGCCGTGCGCCTGTTCGTTGAGCGTGCGACCGCGGTGCTGCCCTCATTCGCGCTGACGCCTGCTGATGCGCCGGCGGTCGTCGAGATCTGCCGGCGCCTGGACGGCATCCCGCTGGCCATCGAGCTGGCGGCCGCCCGGCGTGCCGCTCCTGTCGGTGCAGGAGATCGCGATGCGGCTGGGAGATCGCTTCCGCCTGCTCACCGGCGGCCGGCGGACGGCGCTGCCGCGCCAGCAGACCCTCCAGGCGCTTGATCGACTGGAGCTGGGACCTGCTGACCGATGACGAGCGGCGGCTGCTCCGGCGCCTCTCCGTGTTCGCCGGAGGCTGCACGCTCGAGGCGGCGGCCGAGATCACCCGGCTCCCGGCGGAGGCCGCGCCCGGTGGCGACGCGGCCCTCGACACGCTCGACGCGCTGGGTCGCCTGGTCGGACGCTCGCTCGTCGTGGTCGACCGTGGCGGCTCGACGCGCTACCACCTGCTGGAGACGATTCGACAGTACGCGCGTGACCGGCTGGTCGCCGCCGATGAGACGACTGAGCTGCGCAACCGCCACCTCGCCTTCTACCTCCAGCTTGCGCTCGAGGCCGAGCCGGAGCTCATCAGCCGCGACCTTGCGGTCTGGCTCGCCAGGCTCGATGTCGATGTCGACAACCTGCGCGCCGCCATCGACTGGGCGTTCGACGAGGACCCGGATGCCGCTCTCCGCTTGTGCGTGGCGCTGCAGATCTACTGGCGCACCCGATCGCTGGCCGAAGGGCTCGACCACCTGCGCAGGGCTGCCGAGGTGGCCCGACATATCAGGCCACCCGATCCGGCGACGGACAAGCAGCGGTCGTTGCTCGTAGCGCGCACGCTGGCCGCCGCCGCCAATGCGTCGTGGATGGCGGGCAGCGCTTCGGTGGGCCTCTCGTGGGCGCGGGAGGCCCTCGAGATCGCGCGACAGGTCGGCGACCCACTGACGCTCGGGGAGGCGCTGACCGGAATGGCGATGACGACAATGTTCACCGGCGAGTTCGACGGCGTCCTCGAATGGACCGAGGAATCGATACGCCTCGCCGAGGGGATCGGCGCCTGGTCCTATATCGCGTTCGTCGAGTCCGGCGTCTCGCAGTGGGAGGTCGAGCGCGGCGACCACGCGGCGGCCGCTTCTCGGCTGGCCAGGGCGACGGTGGCAGCCGAGCGTTCGGGCAATCCGGAGGCGATCGCCTTCTCGGCCCTCAGCCGGGGGCGGGTCAATGGTTTCGGTGGCCGCCTTCCGGACGCCCGTCGAGCGTTCGCGCAGGCGATCGACGGCTATTCGCAGGTCGGTGACCGTGGGCTGGTCCTCGTAGCACGCAGCGACCTCGCGCACGCATTGCGCATCAACGGCGCTACCGAAGAGGCCGTCGCCGTGTATCGCGAGACGCTCCATGGGTGGCAGCATGCCGGCAATCGGGGCGCGATCGCCAACCAGCTCGAGTCGGTCGCGTTCCTTTCATTGAGCAAGGACGATCATCTCGCCGCCGCGAGGCTACTCGCCGCGGCGGAGGCGATTCGGGAGGCGGCCGAGGCCCCGATGCTCACGTACGAACGCGCGGAGTACGAGGCGGCGGTCGCCACGGTCCGCGAGCGCCTCGACGGCCCGACGCTCGAGGCGGCCTGGGCGGAGGGGCGGCGGCTCGGCACCGACGAAGCGGTGGCCCTGGCCCTCGCCTCCCTCTGATCGGCCCGCCGAGGTCAGTCGCCGACGACGGCCAGCGCCTCCTCGGGAATGCCGAGCTCGGTGGCAAGCGCCGATCGCAGCGTCTCGGGTCCTGGCGCGCTGCCGGTCAAGAGCCTGACGGTCTCCGAGCTGCCCCGCAGGAAGGCGGCCTGGCCGTTCGCGACGGTCCCTCCCTCGGCCTTCGCCTGCTCCATCAGGGGCGTCGCGGCGCGGTTCAGGACGAGGTCGAGCACGAACCTGTTGGCCGGCAGGAGGTCGGCCGGGATCGGCGACTCGCCCTCCTCGACGCCGATGCCGCTCGCGTTGATCAGCAGCTCGGCTCGCGCCAGCTCCGCCTCGATGATCGCGTCGTGCCAGGGTCGTGCGCGAAGCTCCAGGTGCCGCGCGGTGCGGGAGAAATGAGCGACCAGCGCCTCGGCGCGATGCAGGTGTCGGTTGAGCACCGCGATGTGCTGAAAGCCGGAGCCGATGAGGACTGCCACCACCGCCCGCGCGCCGCCGCCGGCGCCGAGCACGACCGCGTTGCGCGGCCACTTGCCCTTGACGCGCGGCAGGATCGAGGCGAGACCGGCCCGGATTCCGTCGGCATCGGTGTTGTGGCCGCGCAGGCGCCCGTCGACCCTGACGAAGACGTTGACGGCCCCGCTGAGCCGGGCGTCGTCCGAGAGCGCATCGGAGAGCGGGGGAGCCTTCTCCTTGTGCGGAGAGGCGATGAGCGCTCCGGCAAAAGCGTCGTCCTCGCGGATCTCGCGCAGCGCATCGGCAAGCTGGTGCGGTCGCCGCTCCCAGCGCTCGATCTCGAGCGGCGTCCCGGCCTCGGCCAACGCAGCCCGAAGCACGCCCTCGAGGGGCGTCTGGGCGAGCGGGGAGCCGATGATCGGCAGGCGGGTTGGAGGCATCTCGGAACGACCTGGGGACTTCTCTTGGGTATGGACGGCCGAGGACGGTGGATCGTCCGGGGCGAGGGTTCATCGTACATCGGGCGTGACGGCCGGGTTCCGGGCGACGCCGTTTGGCGCCTCGACCTGCTACCGTGGCTCCCCAGGAGGTCCCCATGAACGGACCACGATCGCCATGGCGCGCAGGCGCCGCTGCCCCGACCATCGTCATCGCCATCATCGCGCTCGTGCTTGTGGCGTGCAGCTCGCCCGCTGCGGCAACGCCCAGTCCAACCGATGCGCCCAGCGACAGTCCATCCGCGGCCGCGACCCCCAGCCAGGAGCCCTCGCCAACGGAGGAGCCGTCACCGAGCGAGGAGCCGTCGGCCTCGCCGGGCATCGGCACCAAGGTCAACGTCGAGGATCAGCAGTACGTGACCGTCACGGCAATGGAGCCATGGCCGGGCAACGACACGCAGCAGCCGGCAGCCGGCAACGTGTTCGTTGCGGTCAACATCCGGATCGACGCGATCACCACGACGTCGTTCACGTCGGAGGACTTCACGGTTGAGGACGCCGATGGCAACAGCTACTCGGAGACAGCCCCCGGTCGCTCGCCGCACCTGTCGTTCCAGGATGGCCTCACGCCGGATACCTACTACGCGGGCTTCGTGACCTTCGAGGTGCCGGAGGCGGCGGCCGAGGAGCTCACCCTCGTCTACTCCCCGAACTTCCTGGACAGCACCTACGAGATCGAGCTCTTCTAGCGACCGGCCAGTGCCATGCGCCCGCTGATCGTCGTCGTGCTGTTGCTGGTCGCCGGGTGCCGCGCGGACACGCGGCCAAGCCAGCCGTTCGCAGCACCGGCCACCCGGGAGCCAACGACTCAGCCAACGGGTGAGCCGACCCTGGAGCCAACCCAGGAGCCCGAGGCGCGTGTTGATCCCACCGTCGTAGCGCAGGGCTTCACGGCCGATCCCGCGACCGACTCGGTGAGCTATGCGGTGGTCATCGAGAATCCCAACGCGACGTGGGTGCCTCGGTTCGTCGACGTGAGCATCACCTTCCTTGACGCCGACGGAACGGAGCTCACGACCGAGACGCAGTCCATCACCGGGATGCTTCCGGAGAGCGAGACGGCCGTCGCCGGCGAGGCCCCGAAGGCAGGGGCCGCCACGGCGATGGAGGTGCAGATCTCGAACCTCAACAGCCTGCCGAGCCAGATGCGCTCGAGCCTTGAGGCTGGTCACTATGACTACGAAGGCGTCCAGACCCTGACCGATGAGTCCGGGCGGACCACGACGACCGGCCTGGTTCGCTCACGCTTCGAGAGCGAGCAGATCAACATCCCGATCTATGCCGTCTACTACGACGCCGCCGGAGCGGTCGTCGGGGGTGCGGTCACCACCGTCGATCAGGTGCCTCCCGGCGACGAGACCCCGTTCGAAGCGCGCACCGTCGTCAGCGTGCCCAACATCGCGGAGACTCGCGTCTTTGGCCAGATCGGATTCGGGAGCTGAGCGCGAGTACGAAATGCGCGGCACCCGAGCTGCACCGCAGGCACGTCTGGCATCGGTCCCGGATCGTGCGTAGAATGCCCCGACGGAGAGGTCGCATAGTGGCCTAGTGCGGCGGTTTGCTAAACCGTTGAAGGGGGTAAACCTCTTCCGAGGGTTCGAATCCCTCCCTCTCCGCCACCGATCCGCACGTGGTCGATACGGGTGCCCGTAGCTCAGTGGATAGAGCGTTAGGTTGCGGACCTAAAGGTCGGAGGTTCGAGTCCTCTCGGGCACGCCAATTCAGCATCCGCGCCGAATGCCTGTTCGCCCGTGACTTCCTCGGGAAGCGCGAGTGACAGGCCACCTACGGCTGACCGGCTCTGGCTGGGGACATTGAAAGGAGACCCACACGATGGTCTATGCCGTGACCAACCCCGCCACCGGCGAGACGGTCAAGACCTACGACACCATCACCGACGCCGAGCTCGAGGCCGCGATCGCCGCAGCCGACGAGGCGCATCGCACCTGGTCGAAGTCGAGCACGGTCGAGGAGCGCGCAGCCCTGATCCGCCGCGTCGGCGAGCTGCACACCGAACGCCGGAAGGAGCTGGCGCAGCTCATCGTGCGCGAGATGGGCAAGCCGATGGGCCAGGCGGTCGGCGAGGTCGACTTCGCGGCGGACATCTACGGGTACTACGCCGACCACTCGGCGGACTTCCTGAAGGACGAGCCGATCCAGCTCCTGGCTGGCGATGGCTCGGCGGTCATCCGCCGCTCGTCGCTCGGGGTGCTGCTCGGCGTCATGCCGTGGAACTTCCCGTATTACCAGGTCGCCCGCTTCGCCGGCCCGAACCTGATCATCGGCAACACGATCCTGCTCAAGCACGCCGCGCAGTGCCCCGAGTCCGCCGCCGCGATGCAGCAGATCTTCCTCGACGCGGGCTTCCCGGCCGGCGCCTACGTGAACGTCTACGCCTCGCACGACCAGCTCGAGCGGGTCATCGCGGACCCGCGCGTGCAGGGCGTCTCGCTTACCGGCTCCGAGCGCGCCGGTGCCGCAGTCGCCGAGATCGCCGGCCGCCACCTGAAGAAGGTCGTGCTCGAGCTCGGCGGCTCGGACCCCTTCATCCTGCTCTCGACCGACGACCTCGACGCCACCGTGCAGAACGCGATCGACGCCCGGCTCGACAACAGTGGCCAGTCCTGCAACGCGGCCAAGCGCTTCATCGTCGCCGATGAGCTGTACGAGCCCTTCCTCGAGAAATTCACCGCGAAGCTCGCCGAGATCGAGGCGACCGACCCGATGGTGCGCGGCTCGGCGCTTGGCCCGCTCTCGTCGCTGCAAGCCGCCGAGCGCCTCGACCGGCAGGTCAAGGGCGCGGTCGAGCACGGCGCGACGCTCGTGCACGGCGGCGACCGCAACGGCGCCTTCTTCCAGACCACGGTGCTGACCGATGTGACCCCGGAGAACCCGGCCTCCAAGGAGGAGTTCTTCGGACCGGTCGCGCAGGTGTATCGCGCGAAGGACGAGGCGGACGCCGTGCGCATCGCCAACGACACCCCGTACGGCCTGGGCTCGTACGTCTACACCACGGACCCGGAGCAGGCGCTCCGCGTCGCCGACGGCGTCGAGGCCGGCATGGTGTTCGTGAACGTCGTGCTCGCCGACGGCGCCGAGCTCCCGTTCGGCGGCATCAAGCGCTCGGGGTCCGGCCGCGAGCTCGGCCGTTTCGGCGCCGATGAGTTCGTGAACAAGAAGATGATCCGCATCGGCTGACCGCCACTATTGCGGTGCCAGTGCCCCAAGGGTAGGGTTTTCGACGTGCCCGAGAAGCCGACGCTGGTGATCGTCGATGTGCAGAATGCATTCGACGACCCTTTCTGGGGAAAGCGGAACAACCCCGGCGCGGAAGCAAACGTCGCCCGCCTGCTCGCAGCCTGGCGGGCCGCGGACGCGCCGATCATCCACGTTCGGCATCGCGTGCCAGACCCCGACCCCGAGTGGCACTTCTTCCACGACGGAGACCCCGGGTTCGAGTTCAAGCCGGAAGCGATGCCGCTGGCGGATGAGGCGGTCGTGACGAAGGAAGTCAACTCCGCGTTCATTGGAACCGACCTGGAAGAGCGGCTTCGCGCGGCAGGCGCCACCACGGTGGTCATCGCCGCACTGACAACCGACCACTGTGGATCGACCACGGCGCGGATGTCGGGCAACCTCGGATTCGAGACCTGGTTCGTCGGTGATGCGTGCGCCACCTTCGACCGAGAAGGTCCGGATGGCGAGGTCTTCCCGGCTGATCTCATCCACCGCACGGCCCTTGCGAGCCTCCACGGCGAATTCGCCGATGTCGTATCGACCGACGAAGCGATCGCCAGACTGGGCTAAGCCTCGCTCAGGTGCGGCCGCGTGTCAGATCCAGCACCAGCCGTCGGGCGGCACGCCCTCGCTCGACGAGTCGTCCGGCAGCGGCTGGGTTGCGCCGTCGGGGCGCTCGCAGTCGTCGAACAGGATGCGCATCCGCCACGCGTCCGGGTCCAGCGGCAGGGCGGTCAGCACGGGAACGTAGAACGCGAAGCTGGCCAGGATGAGGAGGGCGTACGCCACCACCGCCACCCGTCCGGCCATCCGTTGCCACGCCCATGCGGCGAGGACGCCGAGCGCGAGCCCCAGGAAGGGGACCGATCGGCAGGAAATACCACAGGAAGGTCTGGCTGCGGTCGCCGGAGAGCACCAGCCAGGGCACATAGGTCGCCACTGCGGCGGCGAGGATGACCGGCTCGGGCCCATCCAGCGGCCAGTGAGCTCGCCACCAGGCGATCCCGAGCACCGCCAGCGCCACCAGCCCCGGCCACCAGACCAGCGGGTTCCCGAGTGCCAGGATCTCGCGATACGTGCCGCCCTCGTCACTGAACCAGTAGGCCACCGGCCGGCGCAGGAGCGGCCACGACCACGGGGGCGACTGGTAGGGGTGATCGCCGCCGAGGGTGGTGTGGAAGTCGAGCATCGCCTGCTGGTGATCCCAGATGCCGCGCCAGACCGACCCGGTCTGCCAGGGCAACGCCAGGATGGCGCCGGGCATGCGTCCGGTGTAGCTGGCGACGTAGACCACCAGCGGCACGATCCCGAGCAGCACGATCGTCGGCAGCGCCTCGCGCCGGAAGGCGGCGGTGAACGTCGGCCACCATCCGGCGCCGGGCGCCCGTCGCCGCTGATCGGCGATGGCCCACGCGACGACCAGCCCGATCACGGCCGGCGCGACGTAGGCGCCCGACCACTTCGTTGCCGTTGCTGCACCCAGGCACGCCGCCTGCCAGCAGGAGCCACGGCCGGCCGAGCGGGAGGCGCCACCACCACGGGTGATCCGGTCGCTCCCGGTCGCGATCCCGGTCGAGGACCACGAAGGTCACGGCGCCGATGACGAACAGCGCGATGAACGCGTCGAGCATGCCGACCCGCGAGTGCACGAGGTGGAGGAAGTCGACCGCCAGCAGCCCGGAGGCGGCAATGGCTCCGACCGTGGCACCGCGGCCGCCGGCGACGCCGCGCAGGAGCCGCCAGGCCAGGAGGTAGACGAGTGCGACGCTGAGGGTTCCGGCAACCGCGACCGCCACGCGCCATCCGAACGGCTCGTATCCGAAGGCGGCAATGCCGGAGCCGATCAGCCACTTGCCGAGCGGTGGATGGGCCCGGCTCGCGAGGTCGTTGATGCCACACACGCTCTCGGACCCGAACACGTACCAGCAGGCGTCGCGCGCGTAGAAGATCTCGTCGAAGACGCAGCTCCACCGGCCGCCCGAGGCTGACGAACCGCATCAGCGCGGCGCCGATCACGATGGCCACCAGGGCAACCGTGTCGACGCGTGTCCACGCGGCGGTGACACGGGCGGTCGATCGGTCGATGACGCAGCTCCTGCTCGACGTACGAGGGTGTGCCGAACGCGGTGGCCGCGTTCCACCGCCCGTATGCTATCTAACCCGACGCCGTGCCCGTGTCAGTCGTGGGGCCGGTGCGAGTCCATCGAGGTCTGCTCGCTGCCGGCGATCTCCTCCTGGCACGAGAGCGTGTTCATCATCGCCGGATCGCCGTACCAGACCAGGTAGCGCCAGTTGTCCGATACGTTGCGGAGCCGGTCGCGCGCGGCGGAGTCGTTGGGCTGGAGCCAGGCGGACCCAACCGGCAGGCCGTGACCGGGAACGAACTGGAAGCCCATCTCTCGCCCGGCGCACAACGGTGACCACGGAGTAGGCGCCCTCCCAGGATCGCTCGAGGCGCTCGACGGTCCAGCCGGGGAGGCGCTGGCTGACCTCGCGCAGGACCGCCTGGCGGCCGCTGTCGGGCAGCGATGGAATCGGGACGCTCAGGCTGACGGCGAGGATTCCGGCGAGGGCGAGGAACGAGGTGCCGGATCGCAGCCGGGGGTTGCGGAGCAGGTTCATGGGTGGTCTCGCGGGGCTATGCGAGGTCGGTCGAACGCCTGGGTCGCGAATGCAGGATTCGTACCGGCCTCTGCTAGACTCCGCGCGATAGCCGGGCCACCGATTCCGTGGCGCCCGAGCGAGAGGCGGACCGATGAACTATGAGCTCTACATGGCCGAGGCGATCGCCGAGGCGAAGCGCGGTGCCGAGGAAGGCGAGGACGCCGGTCGGCGCGGTCGCCGTCATCGACGACGCGATGATCGCCCGCGACCACCAGCGCGTCGCGCTCGGCGAGGATCCGACCGCCCACGCGGTCCTCCTGACCGTGCAGGCCGCCGCCCGCAAGCTGGGCACGCGGCGCCTGGCTGAAGCGACCATCTTCACGACCCACGAGCCATGCGCGATGTGCGTCGGTGCTCTCGTCGAGGCTCGGGTACGCGCGCTCGTCTTCGCGGTGCCGGATCCCGAGCGCGGCGCCGCCGGCGGCGTCATCAACCTGGCGCGCGACACCGCGCTGCACCAGATCTCGGTCGTCTCCGGCGTCCGCGAGAGCGAGGCGCGACGCCTTTCTCCGGCCTCCGCATCGGTCTGACCGCCGGTCGTGGTCCGGGGCGGGGGAGTGCGCTAGACTCCGGCACGGAGAGGTGTCCGAGTGGTTTAAGGTGCCGCTCTCGAAAAGCGGTGTGCGAATAGCACCGAGGGTTCGAATCCCTCCCTCTCCGCCAACGCCTCCTTCCGCGGAGAGGTCGCCTAGAGGCCTATGGCGCGGCACTGGAAATGCCGTTCGGGGCAACCCGTCGAGGGTTCGAATCCCTCCCTCTCCGCCACACCTCGATTGACCGATCCACACCCCTGGCCTACCATCGCGGCCGGTCGTGCTAGGCGGGGAACTAGCGGTGCCCTGTATCCGCAATCCGCTATAGCGGAGCTGAACTCCCGGTCGAGGGCAGCACCGTTCGCCCACCACCACCGCGTCCGACGTTGAGAGTCGGGTCCCGCGCAGCGGAGGTCCGTGAACCCCGTCAGGTCCGGAAGGAAGCAGCGGTAAGCGATCGCCTTCGGGTGCCGCGGGAGAACCTGGCTGGAGCCGGACGCGGGGGTGAGTGCGAGCTGGTGCTGATCGACGCCGGGTGCACGACCTCTCCTCCATCCGCCTCGAATCGGTGTACGGTAGGGTCCGATCATGCCCCCAGCCCAGCCGATGCCCACCGTCTCCGAAGCCGCCCCGGACGTCGCCCAGCCGCGCCCTCTATCGGCGCTTCCGCGCGCAGCGATTCGCCGAGCTGGTCGGCCAGGACCCGATCGTCACCACCCTGCGCCGGGCGGTGACCGGCGACCGGCTGGCCCATGCCTACCTCTTCGTCGGCCCGCGAGGGACCGGCAAGACGTCGACCGCGCGCATCCTGGCCAAGGCGATCAACTGCACGGCCCTCGGCGAGGACGGCGAGCCGTGCGACGCGTGCGCCGCCTGCGTCTCGATCCGCGAGGGCCGGGCGCTCGACGTGATCGAGATCGACGCCGCCAGCCACGGCCTGGTGGAGGACGCCCGCGACCTCGTCATGCGCGCGCTGACCGCTCCGTCGGAGCTGCGCCGGCGGGTCTACATCATCGACGAGGTCCACATGCTGAGCACGCACGCCTTCAACGCGCTGCTCAAGCTCATCGAGGAGCCGCCGGACCACGTCGTCTTCATCCTGGCCACCACCGACACGCACAAGGTGCCGGCCACCATCATCAGCCGCACCCAGCGTCACGACTTCCGGCGCATCACCGATGCGACCATCGTCGGCAAGCTGACGCGCATCTGCGCCGCTGAGGGCGCCGAGGCCGATGACGACGCCCTCGCCCTGATCGCGCGCCTCGCCGACGGCGGCATGCGCGACGCCGAGTCGCTGCTCGACCAGGTCCTCGCCTTCGCCCCCGCCCGCCTGACCGCCGCCGACGTTCGCGAGGCCGTCGGCCTGGCGGACGACAGCACGGTCGCGGCGCTGGTCGACGCCTACGTCGCCGCCGATGCCCCCGGCGCGCTGGATCGCGTCAGCGAGCTGGCCGATGCCGGGCGCGACATGGCGCAGGTGGCCGCGCAGGCCGAGGAGGAGGCACGCCGGCGACTGCTCGCCTCCGCGTCCGATCCGCCGGCCGCTCGCCGCCTGGCGACCATCCTGCGCACCCTGGCCGAGGCGGCCGGCGCCGGAGCGCGCGAGGGTCGCGCGCGCCTCATGCTCGAGCTGCTCAGCGTCGAGCCGGCGGCCGATGGGGCGCCACACCCGCGCCGTCGCGCCGCAGCCGGAGCGCGCCGCACCGGTGCCCGCCCGCCCCGGCGCGGGAGCCCGTCCGCGCGAAGCCATCCCCGCCGTCCGACCCCGCCGAGCGTCGCCCCGCCCGAGCCGAAGGCCGGAACCAGCCGCGCCGGCTCCGTCGTCCGGCTCCGTCCGCTCCGCTGCCGTGGCCGACATCCGCGCTCGCTGGGCCGAGGTGGTCGATCGGGCGAACCCGGTCATCAAGCCGCTGCTCAAGGAGTGCCGGCCGATCGCCCTCGACGGCGCGAGGCTGACGCTCGGCTTTCCCGAGGGCCGCGACTTCATGCGCACGCTCATCTCGCAGCGCGCGGGGGCGATCGAGGCGCGTGCTCGACGGAGACGTTCGGCGGCCCGTTCGCCATCGAGTGCGTGGCCACCAACCTCGAGCTCGAGCCGCTCACCGTCGAGCAGGCGATCGGCGCGACGCCCGACGACCCGGAGGCGCAGGCCCTCCTCGAGGGCGTGCTCAAGATCACCGGCGGCGAGCTCGTCGACGCGCCCGAGGTGCGCTGACCGGACGCCGCTCCACTCTCACACCCAGAACGAGGACCAGCCTTCGTGAACATCGGCCAGATCGCCAAGATGGCGCAACAGATGCAGGCGCAGATGGCGCAGGCGCAGCAGGAGCTCGCCGAGACCACCCTGGAGGCCACGGCCGGGCGGCGGTGCCGTGCGGATCGTGATCACCGGCGCGCAGGAGGTGCGGAGCGTCGAGATCGATCCGTCGGCGGTCGATCCCGACGAGGTCGAGATGCTCCAGGACCTCGTGATGACGGCCGTCAACGAGGCGATCGCGCGCAGCAAGGAGCTGGAGCGCGAGCGGATGGGCAAGATCGCCGGCGGGATGGGGATTCCCGGGATGCCGGGCCTGCCCGGCATCGGCTAGAGGGACGATGGCCGGGCTCATCGCGCCGGTCGCCCGCCTGATCGAGGAGTTCAGCAAGCTCCCCGGCATCGGGACGAAGACCGCCCAGCGCCTCACCTATCACGTCCTGCGCGCGTCGACCGACGACGCGCGCTCGCTGGCGGCCGCGCTCGTCTCGATCAAGGAGGACGTCGCCTACTGCAGCGTGTGCTGCAACATCACCGAGGCCGGCGTCGACCCGTGCGACATCTGCGCCGACGCCCGACGCGACGCGGCACGCATCTGCGTCGTCGAGGAGCCGCTCGACGTGCTGGCCATCGAGCGCACCGGCGAGTTCCGCGGCCGCTACCACGTGCTGCATGGCGCCATCAGCCCGATCGACGGCATCGGCCCGGAGCGGCTGCGCACGCGCGAGCTGCTCGCTCGCGTCACCGAAGGCGGCGATCGAGGAGGTCATCCTCGCCACCAACCCCAACCTGGAGGGCGAGGCGACGGCCATGTACCTCGCCGACCTGCTCGCCGCCCACGTGCCGAGCGTCACGCGCATCGCTCGCGGGCTGCCTGTCGGCGGCGACCTCGAGTACGCCGATGACGTGACCCTGATCCGCTCGCTCCAGGGCCGCCGCGCGATGGAGCGCTGACGCTCCAGCTCGCTTGACGTCTGCCGGCTCCCTGTTCTATAGTCCGAGTTCGCGCCGGCCGAAGCCGGTCGATGTGCCACGAACGGCGTACCCATCGGGTTCGCGCAGCGAGACCATCGCGAGTTCACCCTTACAGGAGTACTCGAATCGAACGAAGCCGACCCCGTGTCGAACGGATGAGGCAACGTGGCTTACCAGCTGAAGAGTGACAGGAATCCACACGAGTCAGCGGGACAACGTCGAACTCTTAACCGGTGGAGCAGTCCTATGAGAAGTCTCTGGGGCAAGACCACTGGTTTCGTTTTGTACGGAGAGTTTGATCCTGGCTCAGGACAAACGCTGGCGGGGTGCATGAGACATGCAAGTCGAACGAGGTGCCATCGGGCTTGCTCGATGGTTACCTAGTGGCGGACGGCTGAGTAACGCGTAGGTGACCTACCCGGAAGTGGGGAATAACTGCCCGAAAGGGTGGCTAATACCGCATGTGGTCGGCGATTCGATTCGCCGTCTAAAGGAGCAATTCGCTTCCGGAGGGGCCTGCGTCCGATTAGCTAGTTGGTGGGGTAACGGCTCACCAAGGCGACGATCGGTAGCTGGTCTGAGAGGATGATCAGCCAGACTGGGACTGAGAACGGCCCAGACTCCTACGGGAGGCAGCAGTCGGGAATTTTGCCCAATGGACGAAAGTCTGAGGCAGCAACTCCGCGTGAGGGATGAAGGCTCTCGGGTCGTAAACCTCTTTTCTCAGGGAAGATCCAAGACGGTACCTGAGGAATAAGCGACGGCTAACTACGTGCCAGCAGCCGCGGTAATACGTAGGTCGCAAGCGTTGTCCGGATTTACTGGGCGTAAAGAGCGCGCAGGCGGCTGGTCAAGTCCGATGTGAAATCTCCCGGCTTAACTGGGAAACTGCATCGGAAACTGATCGGCTTGAAGGTGGGAGAGGGTAGTGGAATTCCCGGTGTAGTGGTGAAATGCGTAGATATCGGGAGGAACACCAGTGGCGAAGGCGACTACCTGGCCCATTCTTGACGCTGAGGCGCGAAAGCTAGGGGAGCGAACGGGATTAGATACCCCGGTAGTCCTAGCCGTAAACGATGAACACTAGGCGTAGTCGGTATCGACCCCGGCTGTGCCGTAGCTAACGCATTAAGTGTTCCGCCTGGGGAGTACGGCCGCAAGGCTAAAACTCAAAGGAATTGACGGGGGCCCGCACAAGCAGCGGAGCGTGTGGTTTAATTCGTCGCAACGCGAAGAACCTTACCAGGACTTGACATGTGGCGGAAAACGGCGGAAACGTCGTCCTCCCGCAAGGGACCGTCATGCAGGTGTTGCATGGCTGTCGTCAGCTCGTGTCGTGAGATGTTGGGTTAAGTCCCGCAACGAGCGCAACCCCCGTGGCATGTTGTATCTCTCATGCCAGACTGCCGAGAGAAACTCGGAGGAAGGTGGGGATGACGCCAAGTCAGCATGGCCCTTATGTCCTGGGCTACACACACGCTACAATGGCCGGTACAACGGGTTGCCAAACCGCGAGGTGGAGCTAATCCCTCAAAGCCGGTCTCAGTTCGGATTGCAGGCTGCAACTCGCCTGCATGAAGCCGGAGTTGCTAGTAACCGCAGGTCAGCACACTGCGGTGAATATGTTCCCGGGCCTTGTACACACCGCCCGTCACGTCATGAAAGCCGATAACACCCGAAGCCGGTGGGCCAACCGCAAGGAGGCAGCCGTCGAAGGTGGGATTGGTGATTGGGACGAAGTCGTAACAAGGTAGCCGTACCGGAAGGTGCGGCTGGATCACCTCCTTTCTAGGGAGAAACGTGGAGCCGGTTCGCCGGATCCACCGATCCCAGGTCGATCGGCCAGCTCGCCGAAAGGACCGATGCTCGAGGGAGCATCGGTGAATGAGCTGAACCGCCCTCGAACACTCGACCTGATTCCCGCTGATAACGCGGATTCCTGTCACTCTTCAGCCGGCGTAAGCCATCGCGAGGCCGTCCTTCGGGACGGCTTCTTCGTTTCCGGTGCTTCATGGCCGAGTCGCGGGCCGGGCGTATCGGCCAATGACGCCCAGTACCCGTGGGGGCACCTTCGGCCAAGCAGGCGCCTCGGTGGTGCCCGTGCTCCGATCGGGCGCACGTTCGGCCACCGATGTCCGACGCGCGTGGGACGGGAATCAGTCGCTCAAGATGTCATCCAGCCGACGATTGCGGCGACGAAAGCCGATGATCCGTAATGGCCACCCCGCGATCAGGCGTGATCGTCGAGTCTCCTGGCCCGCCGCTCGGCGCCCATCCGGTCGTCGGCGCGGACGCCATCGTCGAGCTGACGAGCGAGCCGCCGGGCGGTTGTCGTTCCGGTCGAACACGTCTCCCTCCCTTCACTCCGGGCGGGTACGCCGGCCGTTCCGGCGGCGCGCGGCTGCTACGATGCGCGCTCCCGAGGGGCGTTTAGCTCAGCTGGTTAGAGCACTGCCCTGATAAGGCAGAGGTCTCTGGTTCGAGTCCAGAAACGCCCACCACCTCACCTCCCTCGACCTTGGAGTGCGGCGTGTCCTCAGATCCGGCCGCCACTGCGCCGATGACCGACGAGCGCCCGATGGGAGTCCTCGACGCCCCGAACGAAGGCCGCGCGCTGCACGCCTCGCTCGGCGGCGTCGTGTACGCGCGCCACCCGGTGCGCACCCACCTGGTCACCGCCGCCGACCCCGATGCTGCCGCGGTCGTGAAGCGCTACGTCGGGCCGCTCGGCGACGACGTGCGCCTGGTCGCCGTCAGCGAGCGGATGGTCGCCATCACCCAGGGCCGCGCGTACCCGATCAAGGACATCCGCGCCGGGCCGCCTGGCGCGCCTGCTCGAGCGCTTCGTGACCCGCCCGGGCTACGGCATCGGGCTCGGATCGGCCGAGACGATGGAGCTCGCGATCCGCGAGGTCGGTGCGCCGCGCATCCTGCTCGCCGCGGCCGCGTCGGCGGTCACGAGGCCGTTCGGCGTCCACGGCGTGTTCTATCGCGTCGCCGGGCCGCAGGCCAAGGCGATCGACGGGCCCGACCAGCTACACGATCCCGCCCTACAACCAGGCGGCGACGCTGGGGCCCAAGGATCCGGACGCGCGCCGCGCGAGCGATCGCCGCGGCCCTCGACGCGCCGGTGGCCATCATCGACGCCAACGACGCCGGCTGCGCGGTGCTCGGCGCGAGTCCCGGCGTCGACCGCCGCTTCGTGGAGCGTCTCTTCGCCGACAACCCGCTCGGCCAGGCGCGCGAGCAGACCCCGATCTGCGTGGTGCGCGAGGTGAGCTGGCCGGCCGGCCAGGAGCTCCCGCCCGAGCCGAAGCGCCGCCTCACCCCACCGTAGGCGCGCCCGTGAGCGACCGGGAGCTCATCCTCACCCTCTCCTGCCCCGACCGGCGCGGCATCGTCTACGCGGTGGCGCGGGCGATCGCGGAGGGCGGCGGCAACATCCTCGACAGCCAGCAGTTCGGCGATCCCGGACGAGTCGGTCTTCTTCATGCGGGTCCACTTCGCCGATGAGGCCGACCGGGACGCTCGAGAGCCTGGCGCGGGGCGTTCGCCCCGCTGGCCGAGACCTACGCCATGCGCTGGGAGCTGCACGACGCCAGCCACCGGCCGCGCATCCTGGTGGCCGTCTCCCGGGAGGGCCATTGCCTCAACGACCTGCTCTACCGCTGGCAGACCGGCGCCATCGCCGGCGAGATCGTGGCGGTCGCGTCGACCTACCGTGACTTCGAGGCGCTCGCCGCCGGCTACGGCGTTCCGTACCACGTGCTGCCCGGGCGCCGACGCGCCGGCCGACGAGCGCGACGCGGCGCTGATGGAGCTGGTGGACGCCCTCGACGTGGAGCTGGTCGTGCTCGCGCGCTACATGCAGGTCCTGGGGCCGGCTGCGTGCCGCGACGCTCGCCGGCCGCGCGATCAACATCCACCACTCGTTCCTGCCGTCGTTCAAGGGCGCGCGTCCGTACGCGCAGGCGCACGCGCGCGGCGTGAAGCTGATCGGCGCGACGGCGCACTACGTGACCGAGCAGCTCGACGAGGGGCCGATCATCGAGCAGGAGGTCGCGCGCGTCGATCACGCGCACAGCGTGGCGGAGCTGGCACGGGTCGGGCGCGACGTCGAGTGCGTCGCCCTGGCCAGGTCGGTGCGCTGGCACGTCGAGCATCGGGTCCTGCTGCACGGCGACCGGACCGTCGTCTTTCGCTGAGCCGCTTTGACCGGTGCCGCGGTGCCGGATACGATGCCGAGCCCGTGGGGATGTAGCTCAGCTGGGAGAGCACCTCCTTTGCAAGGAGGGGGTCAGGGGTTCGAGTCCCCTCATCTCCACCACCACCGCCGCCAGGGGGTCCTCTTGCCTATACTCTCGCCAATGAATCGCCGCCGCACGCCCGTCGTGCTGCTCCTCGCAGGCGCCTTGCTTGGCGCCTGTTCCACGTCTGACCAGTCGCCGGAAGCGTCTGCATCGGTCGTCGCGCCGACCGGCAGCGCGCCAGCGACGGCGAGCGAACCGCCGGCCGAGAGCGCGAGCGCCGTCCCGTCGCCGACCGAGGCGCCGAGCCCCAGCGAGCCAGCCGATCGGCGGCATCTATGCCGGTCCGGCGAGCGGGGTGCTCGATCCGCGCGTGGCGAATCTGCCGCCGCGGGTGTACGTGCCGAACGAAGGGTCGAACGACGTCGCCGTCATCGATCCGGCGACCTTCGAGATCGTCGGCCGCTTCGCGGCCGGCGCCGCGCCGGAGCACATCTCCCCGGACTGGGACTTCTCGAAGCTGTACGTCAGCAACATGAACGGCGCGACGCTGACGGTCATCGATCCGGAGACCGCAGCAGTCGACCGAGACGATGCAGGTCCCGTTCCCCTACAACGCTGTTCTTCACGCCCGATGGGTCGAAGGCGATCATCGTGGCCGACTACCTCGGCATCGACATGGTCGCCGACAACGGCCTCTACTTCTACGATCGCGAGACCTGGGAGCTCATCAAGTTCGTGCAGGTCCCGTGGCCGGGCGTCAACCATCTCGACTTCTCCGCCGATGGCAGCTACCTGATGGTGACCACCGAGAGCGCCGGGGCCGTCGTCAAGATCGACACGACCACCCTCGAGATCCTTGGCACGGTCGACGTCGGTGGGTCGCCGCTCGACATTCGCCTTGGGCCCGAACGGCGACGTCTTCTACGTCGCCAACCAGGGCACGCACGGGGTCGACGTCATCGACGCGCGAGGCGATGGAGGCGGTCGGCTTCATCCCGACCTCCAACGGCGCCCACGCCTTCGCCTTCAGCCGCGACGCGAGCCGGCTGTTCGTGACCAACCGCCTCGAGAACACGATCTCGGTGATCGACCTCGCCACCAACACGGTGGTCGACACCTGGGAGGCCGGCGGCTCGCCGGACATGGCCACCGTCTCGCCGGACGGCAGCCAGCTGTGGATCTCCAACCGCTTCCACGGCACGGTCACGGTCTTCGACCCCGAGACGGGCGAGCAGCTGGCCAACATCGCGACCGGCGGCAACCCGCACGGGCTGACCTACTGGCCGCAGCCCGGCACCATCAGCCTCGGCCACAACGGCAACATGCGTTGAGGCTCGGCCTGCGCATGAGCCTTCGCCGATGCGCGACCGTGCTGCTGGCGGGTTCTCTTCTCCTGGCGGCCTGCTCGACGCCGGCGCCGAGCCAGTCGCCCTCGGCGAGCGCACCGGCGCACCGAGCGCGAGCGCCGCGATCCGAGCTCGAGCGCGTCGGCCTCGGCATCGCCCAGCGTCGAGCCGACCCCGACCCCTGAGCCGGTCGGGGGCGTGTACGCCGCCACGGTCAGCGGCGAGCTCGATCCGCGGGTGGCCGACGTCCCGGAGCGGGTGTACGTGCCGAACGAGGAGTCGGACGACGTCACCGTCATCGACCCGGCGACCTTCGAGGTCATCGATCGGTTCGCCGTCGGCGACGCGCCGGAGCACGTCAACCCCGACTGGGGCCTCGAGAACCTGTACGTCTCCAACATGAACGGCGGCACGCTGACCGACGATCGACCCGATGACCTCGCAGCCGATCGAGACGATCGAGCTGCCGCATCTTTCCGTATGCGCTCTACTACACGCTCGACGGCGAGAAGGCGATGGTCGTCACCAACTACATCGCGATGGAGGACATCGCGGACAACGGCGTCACCTTCTACGATCCGGACACCTGGGAGCTCATCGACTACGTGCAGGTGCCGCATCGACCGGCGCCGACGATGCCGACCTGACCGCCGACGGCCGCTACCTCGCCATCAGCGCCGAGTACAGCGGCTACCTCGCCTTCATCGACACCGTGGAGATGACACTGGCCGGCGAGGTCGACATCGGCAGCCTGCCGCGCGACGTGCGGCTATCCCCGGACGGAACGCGTCTTCTACGTGACCAACGAGGGGTTGGGCGGCATCCAGGTCGTCGATGCCGAGGAATGGGAGCTGCTCGAGTTCATCCCGACCGGCGAAGGCACCCACGGCATCGAGTTCAGCCGCGACACGACGCTGATGTACGTGGCCAACCGCGCGGCCGGCACCATCTCGGTCATGGACCTGGCCACCAACGACGTCGTCGAGACGTGGCCCGTCGGCGGCTCGCCCGACGAGATGGTGCTCAACCCCGACGGCAGCCAGCTGTGGGCCTCGAACCGCTATCACGGCTCGGTGTCGGTCATCGACACCGCCACCGGCGAGGTGATCACGACCATCGAGACCGGCGCCAACCCGCACGGCCTGACCTACTGGCCGCAGCCGGGCCCGATGGCGATCGGCCAGAACGGAAACATGCGCTGAATCGAGCGTCGCCGGGGACGCTTCGGCGCGGCGATTTTGCAGCGGATCCAGCGGCACCGGCCCTTTGTTGACCGCCCTCGAGCAGGGTGATACAGTAACCCGGCTCTCGCGGGGAGACCCCCTCTGGTCCTCCTCGCGTTCGTTGTGACAAGCCCACATTGATTCGTCTCCTGACCGGTTGCGCGCGACACCTCGTGGCGCCCATCGGTCAGCGGACACAATCGCTGACGCCGTGACGTTTCGTCGCCTGGCGTCGACCGGAAGGCATCGTGCCGACCGGCGGGCCCAATCGCACGAGCCGACGCGGCGAGCACTCGTTCTGCGAGTGCGCGACCTTATCAATCGAAGAATGGAAGCATCGATTTCGTCGAGGAGATTCCGACGCGACCGCGATCGTTGCGACGGCCAGCACCGTGCTAGCCGCGTGAACGCGTAGGTCAAGCTACTAAGAGCATGCGGTGGATGCCTTGGCGCCAAGAGCCGACGAAGGACGTGGCAGGCAGCGAAATGCTTCGGGGAGTTGCGAGCAAGCGTTGATCCGGAGATATCCGAATGGGGAAACCCCCCAGGGGTAATGCCCTGGGACGCACGGTTGAATATATAGACCGTGGCGAGGACACCGAGGGAACTGAAACATCTAAGTACCTCGAGGAACAGAGAACATTCCGTTAGTAGTGGCGAGCGAAAGCGGAGAAGCCCAAACCGTGGCTGCGTGATAGGTCGCAGCCGTTGCAGTCGCGGTGTTGTAGGGCCGTTCAGCGGGAGCTGCGATTTCCGCAGGGAGTTACAAATCGGTTCGCTAGCAGAAGCGGCCTGGAAAGGCCCGCCGTAGTGGGTGATAGCCCCGTAAGCGAAAGCGATCCGACTCCCGGACGTGTCCCTGAGTACCACGTGGAAGGTCTCTTCATGTGGGAACCCGGGCGGACCACCGTCTAAGGCTAAATACTCTTGGCGACCGATAGCGAACCAGTACCGTGAGGGAAAGGTGAAAAGCACCCCGGGAGGGGAGTGAAACAGTACCTGAAACCGCGTGCTTACAAGCAGTCAGAGGGTGTTGCCCGCAGGCTTCGGCCGGCGGGTAGCCTGATGGCGTGCCTTTTGAAGAATGAGCCGGCGAGTTACCCGGTCTGTGGCAAGGTTAAGTCCGTGAAGGACGGAGCCGTAGCGAAAGCGAGTCTGAACAGGGCGTCACAGTCGCAGCGGGTAGACCCGAAACCGAGTGAGCTACCCATGGGCAGGTTGAAGCGGGAGTAATGTCCCGTGGAGGACCGAACTCACTAGCGTTGAAAAGCTAGGGGATGACCTGTGGGTAGAGGTGAAATGCCAATCGAACTCGGAGATAGCTGGTTCTCCCCGAAATAGCTTTAGGGCTAGCCTCGGGGGTTCAGTCGTGGGGGTAGAGCACTGAATGGGCTAGGGGGCTTCCCGCTTACCAAACCCAATCAAACTCCGAATCCCACGATTCCATACCCCGGGAGTCAGACTGCGAGGGCTAAGCTTCGTGGTCAAAAGGAAAACAGTCCAGACCGACAGCTAAGGTCCCAAAATTCAGACTAAGTGGGGAAGGATGTGGAGTTGCTTAGACAACCAGGATGTTGGCTTAGAAGCAGCCATCATTTAAAGAGTGCGTAATAGCTCACTGGTCAAGTGATTCCGCGCCGAAGATCCAACGGGGCTCAAGTCTGATACCGAAGCTTCGGATTGCGCCAGGCCTTCGGGCCAGGTGCAGTGGTAGGGGAGCGTTCCGTCAGCAGTGAAGGCCGATCGTGAGGACGGCTGGAGTGGGCGGAAGTGCGAATGCCGGCATGAGTAGCGAAATGCACGTGAGAAACGTGCACGCCGTATGTCTAAGGTTTCCTGAGGAAGGTTAATCCGCTCAGGGTTAGTCGGGCCTAAGCCGAGGGCGAAAGCCGTAGGCGATGGACAATCGGTTGATATTCCGATACCGCCAGAGATCGTTTGCACCGCAAGGTGCCACGGTCGTGGACGCCGGTGCGCTGAGGCAGCTTTGCTGTCGAGGCAGCCGGTGAGAAGCGATCGCGGGAGCAAGGGCGTGACCGGGAACGGTAGGTTGAGCGCACTTTGGCTATGTGCGTCTAAGCTGGTAGGGGGAGAGGACAGGAAAATCCGTCCTCTCATTAACTCCGAGAAGCGAATGAAAGGCGAAAGCTGATTCGACTGAGCCGATCCTGCAAGAAAAGCGTCTAGCGAGATCAAAGGCGTCCGTACCGCAAACCGACGCAGGTAGACGGGTAGAGCATACCAAGGCGATCGGAAGAACCCTCGTTAAGGAACTCGGCAAATTGACCCCGTAACTTCGGGAGAAGGGGTGCCTCGCAGTCTTCGCCTTGTGCGATGGACTGATCGAGGCCGCAGTGAAACGGCCCAGGCGACTGTTTAGCAAAAACACAGGTCTCTGCTAAAGCGAAAGCTGACGTATAGGGGCTGACGCCTGCCCAGTGCCGGAAGGTTAAGAGGAGGGGTGCAAGCTCTGAATTGAAGCCCCGGTAAACGGCTGCCGTAACTATAACGGTACTAAGGTAGCGAAATTCCTTGTCGGGTAAGTTCCGACCCGCACGAATGGCGTAACGATCTGGGCGCTGTCTCAACGAGGGATCCGGCGAAATTGAAATACCTGTGAAGATGCAGGTTACCCGCGGCAGGGCAAAAAGACCCCGTGGAGCTTTACTGTAGCTTGATATTGGACTGAGGTTCAGCATGTGTAGGATAGGTGGGAGACGTTGAAGCTGGGGCGCTAGCCTCGGTGGAGTCACCGTTGAAATACCACCCTTGTTGTATTTCGGCTCTAACCGCGACCCGTTATCCGGGCGCTGGACAGTGTCAGGTGGGCAGTTTGACTGGGGCGGTCGCCTCCTAAAGTGTAACGGAGGCGCCCAAAGGTACCCTCAGGCTGAATGGAAACCAGCCGTAGAGTGCAAAGGCATAAGGGTGCTTGACTGCGAGACCTACAAGTCGAGCAGAGACGAAAGTCGGGCTTAGTGATCTGGTACCTCCGAGTGGAAGGGGTATCACTCAACGGATAAAAGCTACCCCGGGGATAACAGGCTTATAGGGCCCAAGAGTTCATATCGACGGCCCTGTTTGGCACCTCGATGTCGGCTCGTCGCATCCTGGGGCGGAAGTACGTCCCAAGGGTTTGGCTGTTCGCCAATTAAAGCGGTACGCGAGCTGGGTTCAGAACGTCGTGAGACAGTTCGGTCTCTATCCGCCGTGGGCGTAGGGAACTTGAGAGGAGCTGCTCCTAGTACGAGAGGACCGGAGTGGACGAACCAATGTTGTACCAGTTGTCATGCCAATGGCATTGCTGGGTAGGTATGTTCGGTTGGGATAAGCACTGAAAGCATCTAAGTGCGAAGCTCGCCTCAAGATGAGGTTCCCCACTGGGTTAACCAGGTAAGACCGCAGCGAGACTAGCTGTTTGATAGGCCGCACGTGTAAGCGCAGCAATGCGTTGAGCGAAGCAGGTACTAATGGTCGAGGGCTTGACCTAGTTCACGCGACTAGCACGCTGCTGGATCGCGTTCGGAAGGGCGGCGATGCCGCCCGTATCCACGACGATCGTTGCTTCCATCCTTCGACGCGCCCTGATGGGGCGAAGGTCGACATTTGAAGATCTATCCCGGTGACGCTAGCGGAGAGGAACCACCCGTTCCCATCCCGAACACGGAAGTTAAGCTCTCCAGCGCCGAAGATACTCGGGGGGCAACCCCCTGGGAAAATAGGTCGTCGCCGGGATATTTCATACGTCAGCCCCGTCGGTTTCACCGGCGGGGCTGTTGGTATCCTGCGTGACGTGGATCGCGTCTGCCCGCTGCTCGGGCTGCAGGGAGATCGGCGGTCGGCGATCGATGGTGTCGACGCAGGCCATCGCTGCCATGCCGACGAACCGCCCCTGGCGCTCGACCGACAGCAGCAGGCGCGCGTCTGCCTGACGGTCGACCACGAGCGATGTGACCGCTACCTCGCGCACGCCACCCGCAACGGCGGCCTGCGCCCCGCTCGATCCGGAATGGTGGACGGCCTCGTTTCGACGCGGATGGTCCTGGCACCGGACCCGGCCTGGCGCGGGATCGCCGGCCGCGCGCGCCGCGCGCCGACCGGTCCGCTCCTCGCGATCGGCGCGGCGGGCGTGGCGCTCGGCATCGGCGGAGTGGCGGTAGCCAGCGGCGTCGTCGGCGACGGGCTCGGCGGCGCGGGCCCAGCGCCTTCGAGCTCCGCTGACGCCAGCTCCGACCGCCTCGCCGGCCGCCACTGCGACGCCGACCGCAGCGCCATCGCCGCCCCGACCCCGACGCCGACTCCGAGCCCATCGCCGACGCCGACGCCGACGCCGACGCCGGAGCCGACCGCCGCCCCGACCGCGGCGCCTCCACCTCCGCCCGCCACCGCAGCAGACCTATGTCGTGCAGCAGGGCGACACGCTCGCGGCCATCGCCCAGCGCTTCGGGAGCAGCGTTTCGGCGCTGCAGGCCGCGAACGGGATCGACGACCCCGACGAGATCATCATCGGCCAGGTGCTCGTCATTCCCTTAGCACCCGGCTGCGCCGTCAGAGCGGCGGCTGGCACCCGCGGCAGAAGGTCGTCGCCTCGCGGCCCCCGATCTGGCGCAGCTCCCGACCGCATCGCGGGACACGGCTCGCCGCCTCGCAGGTGCACCTTGAGGAACTCCCGGTGCTGCGTCTGGATGTCGGGCGGGACGAGCACGCGGAGCCGCTCGACCGCATCGACCAGGACCGTGCGCATGGCGTGGTAGAGGCGGTCGATGTCGTCGGGCTTCAGCGTGCTGCGGCGCCGGAATGGCGCCAGGCGCGCCTCCCACAGGATCTCGTCGCTGTAGGCATTGCCGATGCCGGCCACGAATCGGCTGTTGCGGAGCAGCGGCTTGAGCTCGCCCGGATGGCGTCGAATGCGCTCTCGAAAACCGTTCGAGGGTCAGCTCCGGATCGTCTGCGTCGGGACCCATCTCGGCCCAGCCCGGGAATGTCGTCCAGCCGATCGGGTGCCACGAGGTAGAGCTTGCCCAGCATCTCGCGGTCGACGTAGCGCAGGTCCTGACCGTCGTCCAGCCGCAGGCGGAGGCCGGTGCGTGCGCGCACGCGCTCGCGGGTCGGCACGAGCCAGAAGCGGCCCGCCAGCATTGCGTTGGCTGCCAGGATGCGTTCCTCACCGTCCGCTCGCTCGAACGGGATGAGCAGGAACTTGCCCGCGCCGGCGGGTTTCGCCGATGGTCGCTCCGGCCAATGCCGACACCTCTTCCGGCGTCGCGCGCAGGAGAATCGGGGTCGGAGCCGATGCCTCGAGCACGGTTCGGGTGGCCACCCGCCGGACCAGCTCTTCGGCGACGACCGTCAGATCCGGCAGCTCAGGCACGGCGAGAGGGGGGCATTTGACCGTATGGTATGCTACCCGGGCCGTGTGGCAGACAACCCCATAGTCGCGCGCGAGCGCGTCGATTCATCGGCAGGCGTAAAGGAGCACCGAGTCGTTTCATTTGAGACCACCAGGACGCACCTGACAGCATCGACCGGTGATGGACGCCCTCCGCGGAGAGGGCGTCATCTGTTGCCACGGACTAACTGACAGGAGCGTATTGAACACTTGACCGAAGAGACGAACGAGGCGCCGCGCGCGACCGAGGATCCTGAGCCGGAGGCCTCGGTGACCGCCGCCGACGAGCCCGCCACCGAGGCGCAGGCCGATGGGTCGGAAGGCGCAGACGCCGCCGCAGCAAGCGCCGCCGATGCAGCAGCCGCAGCCGATGAGCCGGACCCCGAGCCCGCAGCCCGCAACTGCCGCGGCCGATCGAGCCGGCCCCCGAGCCGAGCTCGCAACTGCCGCGGCCGCTCCGAGCCCGAGCCCGCAACTGCCGCGGCCGATGAGCCGGCCCCCGAGCCCGAGCTGCCGCTGCCGATGAGCCCGCCGCCGCTGTCGCCGTGAGTCCCGCACGAGCCCGCCGCAGCCGCCGTCGCCGACGAGCCCACGCCCGAGCCCGAGCCGGCCGCGGCCGTCGCCGATGAGCCCGCTCCGGTCGCTCCGACGAACGAGTCGATGACGATGGCCGAGCTGCTCGACCATCCCGACAACGAGGTCAAGAGTCTCAAGCACGGCGACGTCGTCGAGGGAACGGTCGTGCGCATCGACCCCGACGAGATCCTGGTCGACTTCGGTGGCAAGAGCGAAGGAGTCGTCAGCAACCGCGAGCTCATGAACCGCCGCGGTCCGCGCGACGGCGACGAGAGCCGTCCGGAGCTGACCGTCGGCGACGAGGTCCTCGTCTATGTGCTCCAGCCCGAATCGCCGGAAGGCCACGCGGTCCTGTCGCTCCGTCGTGCCGGCCTCGAGCGCAAGTGGCGCGCGATGCAGGAGCGCTTCGACGCCGGCGAGATCGTCGAAGCCCGCGTCATCGACCACAACAAGGGCGGCCTGATCGTCGACCTCGGCGTGCGTGGCTTCGTGCCGATCAGCCAGATCGTCGACTTCCCGCGTCGCCCGCGCGACGAGCAGCCGCGCGACGCCGCGCAGGAGATCGCGGAGAAGCTCCAGCCGTTCGTCGGCCGCACGCTGCGCCTCAAGATCCTCGAGGTCAACCGCAAGGCGAACCGCCTCATCCTGTCGGAGAAGGTCGCCCTGTACGAGGAGCGCCGCGAGAAGCGCGACGAGCTGTTCAGCAGCCTCGAGACCGGCCAGCGCGTCACCGGCGTGGTGCGATCGATCGCCCCGTTCGGCGTCTTCGTCGACCTGGGAGGCATCGACGGCCTCGTCCACAAGAGCGAGCTCTCGTGGAACAAGGTCAACAACCCGGAGACCGCCCACCAGATCGGCGACGAGGTCGAGGCCGAGGTCATCGACATCAACCACGAGCGAGGCCGCATCAGCCTCTCGATCCGGCGCCTCCAGCCGGATCCGTGGCAGGAGTCGGTCGCCAAGTACAAGATCGGCGATGTCATCGACGGCACCGTCACGAAGCTCGTCAACTTCGGTGCGTTCGTGCGCGTGGAGGAGGGCCTCGAGGGCCTCATCCATATCAGCGAGCTGTCGCACCAGCGCGTGGCCCATCCGGGCGACGTCGTCCAGGAGGGTCAGCAGGTCAAGCTGCGGATCATCAGCCTCGACTCGGAGCGCCACCGCCTCGGGCTCAGCCTGAAGCAGGCCGAGGATCGTGCCGCCCCGGCGCCACGCGAGGAGCGCCCGCGGCGGGAGCGCAGCACCACAGCGGCGCGACCGATTCGACTACCGGCCCGAGGACGCCACGGCCGAGCCGGAGGGCGGGATCGACAACACGATGGCCGCGGCCTTCGCCGAGTCGGGCCTGCTCGAGCAGTTCCGGACGTCCACGCCGGCCGCAGCTGCTGAGCCGCCCGCGGCCGCAGCCGAGGAGCCCGCGGCCGAGGAGCCGGCCCAGGCCGACGAGCTGACTCCGGCCGCAGCCGAGGAGCCGGCCGTAGCCGACGAGCCAGCGGTCGCTGACCGACGAGCCCGCGAGCCGCCGAAGAGCCCGCGGCAGCTGACGAGCCGACCGCGGCGACCGCCGAAGAGCCCGCGGCAGCCGACGAGCCGGCTGCAGCGGAGCCGGGCGCCGAGGCCGACGAGCCGTCGCGGCGGTCCCGGTCGAGGCCGCGGAGACGAGGAACGGCCAGGTCGCCTCCGACGAGGCAGCCGAGCCTGAGCCGGCCGAAGCGGCGAAGGCCGAAATCGGAGAAGGCGAAGGCCTGACCGACCGACGCGGCCGGACCAGCCGGCCGACGACGCGATCCGAGGAGCGGGCCTGAACGAAGGGCTCGCTCTTCGGTCATTCGAGGGAACGATGAGCGAAACGTCGCCGTCCCCCGTATTGACATGCAGGGCCCGCGACGCAGCGGGCTGCCGGAAGCAGCGCGCGGCACGGGTGCCGTACACTCATTCCCAGACCGAATCACGAGAGCCGGCGACCCATGGACCGATTCGACAAGTTCACCGATCGAGCGCGGAAGGTCCTCACCCTCGCGCAGGATGAGGCGCAGCGCTTCAACCACAACTACATCGGTACCGAGCACCTGCTCCTCGGCCTCGTTCGCGAGGGCGAGGGCGTCGCCGCGCGCGTGCTCGAGAACATGAACGTCGAGCTCTCCAAGGTCCGGACCGCCGTCGAGTTCATCATCGGCCGCGGCGACCGACCGGTCGTCGGCGAGGTCGGGCTGACGCCGCGCGCGAAGCGGGTCATCGAGCTCGCCATCGACGAGGCGCGCCGGCTGGGCCACAACTACATCGGCACCGAGCACCTGCTCCTCGGCCTCGTCCGCGAGGGCGAGGGCATCGCCGCCGGCGTGCTGGAGAGCCTCGGGCGTCAACCTCGACAAGGTGCGCCACCAGGTGATCCACGTCCTGAGCCAGTCGAGCAGCACCGCCCCGACCCAGGAGACCAAGCGGCCGAGCAAGACGCCGACCCTCGACCAGCTCGGCATCAACCTGACCGAGGCAGCGCGCTCCGGCGCGCTCGATCCGGTGATCGGTCGCGAGAAGGAGATCGAGCGGGTCATCCAGATCCTGTCGCGACGGCGCAAGAACAACCCCGCCCTCATCGGAGAGCCCGGCGTCGGCAAGACGGCCATCGCCGAAGGGCTGGCGCATCGGATCGTGGCGGGCGACGTCCCGGAGACCCTGATGGACAAGCGAGTGCTCACGCTCGACATCGGCTCGCTGGTTGCCGGCACGAAGTACCGCGGCGAGTTCGAGGAGCGCCTCAAGAAGATCATCGAGGAGCTGCGCGCGAGCAGCGACAGCGTCCTCTTCATCGACGAGCTGCACACCCTGGTCGGCGCGGGTGCCGCCGAGGGGGCCATCGACGCCGCAAACATCCTGAAGCCGCCGCTGGCGCGCGGCGAGCTGCAGTGCATCGGCGCCACCACGCTCGACGAGTATCGCAAGTACATCGAGAAGGACTCGGCGCTCGAGCGGCGCTTCCAGCCGGTGATGGTGGACGAGCCGACCGTCGACGAGGCGATCGCCATCCTGTTCGGCATCCGCGAGCGGTTCGAGGAGCACCACAAGGTCAAGATCAGCGACGAGGCCGTCAAGGCCGCCGTCGACCTGAGCGTCCGCTATGTCGCCGATCGCGCGCTGCCCGACAAGGCCATCGACCTGATCGACGAGGCCGGGTCGCGCGTGCGCCTGCGCAACGCATCGGCTCCGCCGGAGATCAAGGCGGCCCAGGTCGCGCTCGACGAGGTCACCGTCCGCAAGGACGAGGCGATCGCCGGCCAGGACTACGAGGCCGCGGCGCGACTGCGGGACGAGGAGGCCCAGGGCAAGGAGCACGTCGAGCAGCTCAAGGCCACCTGGCACGAGGAGCAGGGCAAGGAGACGCCGGTCGTCACCGACGAGGACATCGCCCAGGTCGTCAGCATGTGGACCGGGATCCCGGTCATCCGCATCAGCGCCGAGGAATCTGAACGGCTGCTCCACATGGAGGACGCGCTCCACAACCGGGTCATCGGCCAGCAGGAGGCGATCGTCACGATCAGCCGCGCGGTCCGTCGTGCCCGTGCCGGGCTGAAGGATCCCAAGCGGCCCATCGGCTCGTTCATCTTCATGGGCCCCACCGGTGTCGGCAAGACCGAGCTGGCCAAGGCACTCGCTGAATTCATGTTCGGCTCGGAGGACGCGCTCGTGAAGATCGACATGAGCGAGTTCATGGAGCGCCACAACGTGTCGCGCCTGGTCGGCGCCCCGCCCGGCTACGTCGGCTACGACGAGGGCGGCCAGCTGACCGAGGCGGTGCGGCGCAAGAGCTACAGCGTCGTCCTGCTCGACGAGATCGAGAAGGCGCATCCCGAGGTGTTCAACATCCTCCTCCAGATCCTGGAGGACGGGCACCTGACCGATGCCAAGGGTCGCCGCGTCGACTTCCGCAACACGGTCATCATCATGACCAGCAACATCGGCGCGCACGAGCTCGCGAAGGACTCGTCGATCGGCTTCCGCGCCGGCGGCAGCGAGGCGACCGTTGCGGCGGCCGACTACGACCGCATGAAGGACAAGGTGCTCAGCGAGCTCAAGAACACCTTCCGCCCGGAGTTCCTGAACCGCATCGATGCGACCGTCGTCTTCCGGCAGCTGTCGCGCGAGGAGATCCGCCAGATCGTCGACCTGCTCCTGGCGCGGGTCAAGGAGCAGCTCGCCGGGCAGGAGATGGAGCTCGTGGTGACCGATGCCGCCAAGGACGCGATCATCACCAAGGGCTACGACCAGGCCTACGGCGCACGGCCGCTGCGGCGCGAGATCCAGAACCAGATCGAGGATGCGCTGGCCGAGCGGATGCTGCAGGCGAGCTTCGCGGCCGGCGACACGGTCATCGTCGACGTCGGGTCCGACGGGACGCTGACGATCGAGCGAGGCGGGACCGCCAAGCGACAGCCGGCCAAGGCCGGTCGATAAGCCGCCGATAAGGGGCCGGTAAGGAGTCGCGCGCCACGATCGGCGCCGATGACCGTCGCCACCTCCGGAGCAGCGTGCCAGCCGTCAGGACCACCTACCTCTGCCAGCAGTGCGGCGCCGCCTCGCCGAAGTGGGCGGGGCAGTGTCCGGCATGCGGCGCGTGGAACACCCTCGTCGAGACCATCGCGGCGCCACGGTCCGGCCGTACGCACTCGGCGACGCACGCGATCGCCGGAAGCGCAGCGGTGGCGCCGATCGGGAGCATCACCAGCGCAGAGGCCTCGCGCCTGCCGTCCGGCATCGGAGAAGTCGACCGCGTGCTCGGAGGGGGATTCGTGCCCGGCTCCATCATCCTCATCGGCGGGGACCCGGGGATCGGGAAGTCGACCCTGCTGCTCCAGCTGGCCGCGCGCATCGCGGCCGGTGGACGGAGCGCCCTGTACCTGACAGCCGAGGAGTCGGCGGCGCAGGTGCGTGGCCGGGCCGAGCGGATCGGCGGCGTGGTGGATGGGCTCGACCTCGCCACGACCACCGACCTCGAGAGTGCGGTGGCGGCGATCGAGAGCGTGTCGCCTGCCCTCGCCGTCGTCGACAGCGTGCAGACCCTCACCAGCCCGGAGCTGAGCGGGCCGGCGGGGAGCGTCGGGCAGGTGCGCGAGGTGGCGGCGCGCCTCGCGGAGGTGGCGAAGGCGGGGCAGACGTGCATCGCGCTGGTCGGCCACGTGACGAAGGAGGGGACGGTGGCCGGGCCGCGGACGCTCGAGCACCTGGTCGATGCCGTCATCTACCTGGAGGGCGAGCGGCTCGGCTCGACCCGTCTGCTGCGCGCGGCGAAGAACCGGTTCGGCTCGACCGACGAGGTCGGGGTACTCGAGATGCGAGGCGACGGCCTGGCCGAGGTGGACGACGCCAGCCGATTCTTCCTCGAGTCCGACGAGACGCCGACAGCCGGGTCGGCGGTGACGATCGCGCTCGAGGGCACGCGCCCGCTCGCCGTCGAGATCCAGGCGCTGTCGGCCGCGGCCAGCTACGGCTCGCCGCGCCGGGCCACCACCGGTATCGACGTCAACCGGGTGCTGATGCTGATCGCCGTGCTCGCTCGGCATGCCGGACTGAACCTCAGCGGCCATGACGTCTACGTCAACGTGGCGGGCGGCCTGCGGATCGATGAGCCGGCGGCCGACCTCGCGATCGCCACGGCGCTCGCGTCCAGCCTGCGGGAACGCCCGGTTCGTCGGGGGACCGTCCTCGCCGGCGAGGTCGCACTGTCGGGGCGCCTGAGAGCCGCGGTTCGCGCTGAGCGCCGCCTGCTGGAGGCGACCCGCCTTGGGTTCGACCGCCTCGTCACCGGCCAGTCGCGCGGTACGCAGCCGGCGGTGCGCGAGGCGGGCCTTGTCGTGGCGGTCGACATTCGCGAGGCGCTGGAGGCGACTCTCGAGCGCTGATTCACGGGCTCCGACGTGGACGCTCCAGGGGTCGCGTGCTAGGCTTGGCCGCCCCGCGAGATGCGGACGCGTCGTCTTCGACTCGATTATCTGGTTCATCCGGCGACGCACCCTCTCATTCATCCCGGACTGATCAACACATGATTCGCATCGTTCATTTCGCGGGTGCCCTGCTGGGTACCCTCATCGGCTTTGCTCTCGGCCTCGCGTTGCTTCAGCGTGCCGGTAGCCTGATCGAGGACGCGAACCGCCCTGCCTTCCTGACCGCCTTCGTGGCGGCCACGCTGCTCTTCGGGTACCTCGCCATTCCCTACATCACCATCTACCCGGCGCGCCGCGCGGTCGAGACCCTCGCTGACGCTGGAGCCGGTGAGTTCGCCCTGGGCGTTGCGGCGGTCGTGGTCGGGCTGCTGATGGGGGTCCTCATCGGCGTGCCGATCTCGCAGCTTGGCGGCGTCATCGGCTCGGTAGGTCCGCCGATCGTGTCGCTGCTGCTTGCGGCGCTGATGCTGGCTGCCACCTGGTACAAGCGCGACGTCCTGCTGGGCGCGTTCGGTGGTCTGCTCCCGGGCGCCCGGGGCAGAGGGGCAACGAACCGGGTGGTGGTCGATACGAGCGCCGTCATCGATGGCCGAATCGTCGACATCGCCCGAACCGGGTTCGTGCTCGGGACGCTGGTGGTGCCGCGCTTCGTGCTGGACGAGCTGCAGCGCATCGCCGACTCGCCCGACACCATGCGGCGCAACCGCGGCCGCCGTGGGCTCGAGATGCTCTCGGCTCTTCAGAAGGACCCGGTTTCGACAGTCGAGATCAGCGAGGCCACCTACCCGGAGGTGGTTGAGGTCGACGCCAAGCTCATGGCCTACGCGCGCGACCACAACGCGGCCATCCTGACCAACGACTACAACCTGAACCGCGTCGCCGATCTCCAGGGGATCAGGGTGCTCAACGTCAACGAGCTGGCGAATGCGGTCAAGGCGGTCCTCCACCCCGGCGAGGAGATGAGCGTGCGCATCATCCAGGAGGGCAAGGAGGCGGGGCAGGGGGTCGGCTACCTGGACGACGGGACGATGATCGTGGTCGAGGGAGGGCTCCGCTACCTCAACACCGACATCCCGATCACGGTGACCCGGGTGCTCCAGACGGTGGCCGGGCGGATGATCTTCGCGCAGCCCCGAACCGACGCCAGCTGAGGCGTCCCGGCCGATGTCGTCGACCGTCTCGTTCGCCGCCATCCTCGTCGCCGCTGGAGGCAGCCAGCGAATGGGCAGCGACAAGCTGTGGGCCGACTTCTGGGGCCGTCCCACGTGGCGCTGGGCCTACGACGCCCTGCTCGCCAGTCCCGGCCTGGTCCGGATCGCCGTCATGGTCCCGCCCGATGGCATTGACCGATTCGCCGAGGCGCTTCCAGAAGCCGCCGATGATCGCTGCCTCGTCGTTGCCGGTGGTGATGCGCGTGCCGACTCGGTGATCGCCGGTCTCTGGGCACTGACCGGGGCGGGTCACGATGACGGGACCCTGGTCCTGGTCCACGACGCGGCGCGGCCGGCCGTGAGCGCCGAGCTGATCCAGGCGATCGTGGCAGCGGCGGCGGAAGGGCCGGAGCGGGCGGTCGTGCCGGTCGTGCCGATCGTCGACTCGCTCAAACGGGTCAAGGGCGGCAGAGTCGTGGCCCCGGTCGAACGTGAGGAGGTGGCGGCCGCGCAGACACCGCAGGCCGCGCGCCTCGGTGCGCTCCGCGCCGCGATCGAGGAGTCGCACGCCTGGGGACGGCCCGTCACCGATGACGCCGGCGCGCTCGCTGCCGCGGGCGTACCGGTCTATACCGTCCCGGGGGATCCTGCCAACCGCAAGCTCACCGAGCCCACCGACGTCGGCCCGATGCGCGCCATCCTTGCGGAACGCGTCGCCGCATTGACGGCGATCGAGCTGCGACCCGGCGGGCGGGTCGGCGTTGGATTCGACGCCCATCGACTCGCGGAGGGACGCCCGATGCGGCTGGGTGGGCTGACATGGGGCGATGAGCCACGCGGCCCGGTCGGCCACTCCGATGGCGATGCGGCGCTCCACGCGCTGATCGATGCGCTGCTCGGCGCCGCCCGGCTCGGCGACGTCGGGACGCTCTTCCCGTCCGGCGAGGCGGCGTGGGAGGGAGCCGACTCGGCGGACCTGCTGGGCAGGGCGGTGACAACGCTTGGCGACCATGGCTGGCGCCCCGCCGGGGTGGACCTCGTCGTTGCCGCGACGCGCCCCGTGGTCGCCTCGCGCCGCGACGAGCTCGCCGCGCGGATCGCGGACCTGCTGGGTGTTCAGCCCGACGCGGTGTCGATCAAGGGAACGACCTCCGATGGGCTCGGCTTCAGCGGCGAGGAAGGAATCGCGGCCTGGGCGGTCGCGACCGTCGAGCCGACGGGATGACGGAGTGGATCGGGGGGCGACGGCCCGTCGCCGAGGCGTTGGCGGCGGGTCGCGAGGCGCATCGGCTCATCCTGTCCGCGACTGCCAAGCCGGCACCCGAGCTGCGCGCGATCACCGATGCGGCGCGGCGCATCAGGCTGCCGATCGACCGCGTGCCCGCGGACCAGATGACGCGCATCGCCGGCTTCGACGGCCACCAGGGTGTCCTGCTCGAGGTGGCGGAGCGCCGCTGGGCCGAGGTCGGCGAGATGCTCGCTCGCGCGCGCGACCGGGGAAGCGATCCCTTCATCCTTGTGCTCGAGCACCTCCAGGATCCGACCAACTTCGGGACCCTCCTTCGCTCGGCCGAGGCTGCCGGCGTGGACGGCGTGGTCTTTCCCGAGCGCGGGGCGGCGCCGCTGAGCGCCGCCGCGGTCAAGGCCAGCGCCGGTGCCAGCGAGCACCTCCTGATCGGCCGGCTGCCGACGATCGGTGAGGCCATCCACGAGCTCAAGGCAGCCGGCATCCGCCTGGTGGCCGCCGACCAGGACGCGCCCGAATCGGCGTGGAGCAGCGATCTGACCGGACCACTCGCGATCGTGGTCGGCAGCGAGGGGAGCGGGCTGTCAGGTGCCACGCGTCGCCGGTGCGATCTACTGGTCAGCTTCCCGATGGCGGGCCGCGTGGCGAGCCTCAACGCCTCGATGGCCGGCGCGCTGCTGCTCTTCGAGGTCGTGCGCCAGCGGGCGGGCTAGCGCGCTGCCTGTCGGGCGGGCGTTGTCCGACGCGCGCGTCCCCGGAAGTGGTTAACTGGGGTGGTGGGGGTGCCCGCCACATGGAGGTGAACCTATGCCGCTCTATCTGTCGCGCTTCAGCTACACGCCCGAGACATGGGCGCGGATGGTCGAGAATCCGGAGGACCGTCGCGACGCGGCGCGGAGCTACATCGAGTCCGTCGGCGGAAAGCTCCACGGGTTCTGGTACGCATTCGGCGCGCATGACGGCCTGAGCCTGTGGGAGGCGCCAGACAATGTCTCCATGGCAGCCGTGGCGATCGCGATCGGTGGCGGCGGCGCGTTGAGCTCCTTCGAGACGACCGTGTTGCTGACGGTCGAGGAGACATTGGAAGCGCTTCAGCAGGCGAAGGCAGTGCAGTACCGAGCGCCTGGAGCCTGAGACCGCCCACGGGGCTATGATCGCCCGGCGCCGAGGTAGCTCAATGGCAGAGCATCGGTTTTGTAAACCGGCGGTTGTGGGTTCGACTCCCACCCTCGGCTCCATCCCCTGACGAAGGATCGCCGGTCGCGCGCGGGAGCGCCGGCCGCCGGGCACGCGATAGGGTCTCCATCGGCTCGGCGCCATCATCGTTGGCGATATCTCGCGTCTAGGCCAACGTAGAATCCGCGGGTGCTGCACCTGGGCCCGCTGCCCATCCACGCGAGCCTCGGACGTTCTAGGCGTCTGCTGAGCGGGGCTTCCGGCTATCGGCTGCTGGAACTGCTTCTCCTGGCGCTCATCTGCGCCGACTTCTGTCGCGTCGTTCTACGGCTGATCGGCGCGGACGGGCCGCTTGGCTGGGATGAATCCGTCTACGCGGTTCGCGCCCGATCGTGGCTGCACCCAGAGATTGCAAGCAGCGGCTGGGCCGAGTTTCGGCCACCCCTCCTCCCCCTCATCGGGACGGTACCGATGCTCGCGGGAGGCGAGGAGTGGCAACTCCGCCTGATCGGCCTGCTGTCGGGACTGGGACTGGTGCTCGGTGCCTGGTGGCTCGCTCGCGGGATCGCCGGCCCCGTCGCGGGCGTCCTTGCCGCAGCCGCCGTGTACACCGATCCGTTGGTGCAGCTCGAGAGCGCGGCCTTCCTGACCGACGTTCCCGCCACAGCTCTCCTGGTGTGCGCGATGGCCTTGCTGTGGCGTGAGCTGGAGCTGCGGGCCCGGCCGGGTCGAGGTCTCATCGTCGCGGCGACGCTGGGTGCCGCGGCGTTCTTCATGCGCTACGGATCCACGGCTGCGATGGCGCCGCTTGCGATCACCAGCATCGCCCTGTGGTGGCGCAAGCTGCTGGCCTACTGGCGGGTTGGGCTCGCGGCGTCGGCAGTCCTTGTCGCAGCGACGATCCTTCACCTCATCCATTCGACGGTCGCGACCGGAGCTCCGTTCGGCATGCTTGCCGATGCGCGGGCCGTCGTCGGTCCCGACAGCCGGGGCATTCGGCCGATCGACGACTACCAGTCGTACCTTCCAGCGGTCCTCGGCGGCGTGCTGGGGTTCTACCTGATCGCCGCTGGCGTCGGGGCCCTCGGGTTCAGGTTCGCCGACGGGGCGCTTCGGGGCGAGTTCGGTCGGTCAACGCGTGGCGCAGTATTCCTGGTGGTGACCGCCACCGCCCAGGTCCTCCTCCTCGTGAGCCGGGTCGGTCACGCCGAGCCGCGATACTTCCTGTTCTCCACGGTCCTCTTCATCGTGGCCGGCTGCGCCGTGGTGGCCGGCCTCGTACGGACCCTGCCGCGCGATTGGCGGCCGGTCGCGGTGGTGATTGCGGCGTTGATGGTCGTTGCGGTGCGCAGCGACGGCATCGAACGCGCGATCCATCGAGCCACGATCACCCACTCGGTCTACCGCCCATACGCGCTGGTCGGCGAGCAGATCCGCGCGCGGAGCTCGACTCCGTGCGGGGTCGTGTCCGAGAGCGAGTCGCTGATCTCGTGGTCTTCCGGATGCGAGACGATCACGTTTGGGCGTCCCGCGCGCGCGGATCGGCAGAACGCTCTCGACTTCGAGGAGCGATGGCTGGTGGTCTACATGCGGAACGACGCTCCGCTCCTCGCCCCCGACCTGATGGAGGCCTACATGGCGGACGTTGTTGAACCGCCGCTCGAGGTCTTCAATCCCGCCACAGGTGAGCTGTTCGCCCGCGTATGGCGGTTCGCGCCCTGAGCACGACTCGGTTGAGGGGACCGCATCGGTCTGATACGATCGGCCACCGTCGGCGACCACCATTGCGTCGGCGCCCGAGACAGGGGCAGGTTGAGCAGGTGGTGAGCTCCGCTGACTGTAGATCAGCCGTCTTCGACTGTGGGGGTTCGATTCCCTCCCTGCCCACCATCCTTCACATTCGAATACTTCCGGCGGGCAGATCCTCGCTCAAGGCATAGATTTACCTAGGTTGACCGATGGTTGTCGAGGATCGGCCCATCCTGCGAAACTGCAGGCGCCCGCTGACCGCGGGTGACGCGTCGACGCGTGCCCACGTAGCTCAGTTGGCAGAGCACTTCCTTGGTAAGGAAGAGGTCTCCGGTTCGAGCCCGGACGTGGGCTCCACTCTTCGTCGAAGCGCCCGATCGTGATGGCTCCCGGAGGTGGTCGGTCTCGTGGACCTGAACGTCGTCCTTCCATTCCTGAGCTCGGTTCTGTCGTTCGCGTTCGCCGCGCTCGTCGCGGATCAGTGGCTTCGACGGCGCCAGCCGTATCAGCTGGTGTGGACGATCGGCCTGCTGTGGTACGGGATCAGCGCCGGCACGGAGTTCCTCGGCAGCGCGTTCGGCTGGAACGAGCCGCTCTATCGAACCTGGTACCTGGTGGGCGCCTTTGGCGTCGCCGCGTACCTTGGCCTGGGGACGGTCTACCTTCTCAACCGAACCCGCTTCGGCTATTTCGTGGCGGCCTCATTCGCCCTGGCCGCGCTGTTCAGCTTCCTGACCTCGGTCAAGTACGCGCGCGAAGGGACGGCAGCATCCGACGTCGCCGTGCTGCTCGTGGTGGGCGTGTCGTTGGCGAGCGCAATTGCGGTCGCACTGACGACTCGCTTCGCGCGTCGCTGGAACGGCCACGTCACGGCGGCGATCCTCGGGCTCGCCTCGATCGCCGTCGCGTGGGCGACGCTCACAGCCCCGGTCGCCGCGCCGGGCTATGCCGTCGACGCCATCAACATCCCCATCGGCTCGGCGATGCCGCCGGACCTGCGGATCATGACCCCGCCCTTCAACATCGTTGGTGCCTTCGCGCTCGTCTTCGGCGCCATCTACTCGGCATACATCTTCATGCCCAAGACGCGCGTCATGCGCGTCACGACCGACGTCCCGATCATCGGTGGCATCGGCCGCGCGGTTGCCGTTGTCGTGAACTTCGTGGCGTCCATCCCGGCGTCGTGGCGGGCGTTCCGCGCCGGAACGTTGAACTCGCGGGTGCCGGCGACGATCCTCATCGCGATCGGCGGCTTCATTCCCGGCTGGACAAGCGGCCTGAACCGGTTCGGCATCACCTGGTCGTTCTTCATCGGTGAGCTGCTGGGCGTGGTCCTCATCTTCGTCGGATTCCTGGTCAGCATCGAGGTCTTCAGCGACGTGCGGCTGCCGTTCACCCGGATCGTGCTGCGACGGCGCGACCAGGAGGAGCACGCGGCGGGCTGAGCCCGCCCGCATCGCAGTCCTATTGACGGTCCTCCGGCTCCGACGTACAACGCCGCCATGCTCGCCGTCATCGCCTGCGCCATCTGCGGCGGCGACCCCGCGACCGAAACGATGATCGTGAACGCGGCCGTTGCCGGAGCGCTCAGCGTGCCCTGGCTCTTCCGCGACAGGATCGTGGCCGTCGTGCGGCGCCGGCGCGGCAGGCCTGATCGTCCCGCGGAGTCGTGCGCCGTCGCCCTCGATGAGGATGACGGGCCGTAGACGCCGGACCATCGCGGGCATGGCGCTCGTTGACACTGAACGCGAATCAGCCGTAGAATCATCCGGCTTCCCCTGGTTGCCCGGCCCTATTTCAGCGTGGCCGTCACCGGTGCGGATGACGAGGATTGAGAACCAGTGGCCAAGGCCGAGAATCGACCCGTGATTGCGTTGGCGTGCACCGTCTGCAAGGAACGCACGTACAGCACGCGGAAGAACAAGAGGAACGACCCGGGCCGGATGGAGCTGAACAAGTTCTGCCCGCGCTGTCGGCAGCATCAGCTGCACCGGGAGACGAAGTAGCGCGCGTCCGGAGGGGTGTAGCTCAATTGGTAGAGCACTGGTCTCCAAAACCAGCGGTTGCAGGTTCGAGTCCTGTCGCCCCTGCCATCACCGGGACGTCCCCACACATCATCACGCCGTAGCAGGAAGTACAAACCGATCGTGTTGACCGGCTTACGCCGATATCTGGTCGAGAGCTGGGCCGAGCTGAAGAAGGTCGCCTGGCCAACTCGCGAGACCGTGATCCGCCTGACCCTGCTGGTCCTGGCGGTCTCGGTGGCCATTGGCGTGTACATCTACGTGCTCGATCGAATCTTCAACACGCTCGTGGACCAGGTGATCTAGATGGCCGATGAAACGACGTCAGTGAACGAGACCCGCAACGAGGCCCGCGAGGCCGCACGCCTCTCCCGCGAGGCGCCGCGCCCCGGCGACATGCCGGATGCGGACCGTTCGAAGAAGCAGTGGTACGTGATCCACACCTACTCGGGCTACGAGAACAAGGTCAAGACCAATCTCGAGCACCGCATCGAGTCGATGGGCGTGGAGGATCAGATCTACCAGGTCCTCGTCCCGATGGAAGAAGAGATCGAGATTCGCAACGGCCAGCGCCAGACCGTGAATCGCAAGGTCTTCCCCGGCTACGTGCTGGTGGAGATGGCGATGAGCGACGAGAGCTGGTACGTGGTCCGCAACACCCCGGGCGTGACCAGCTTCGTCGGGTCCGGCAACCGCCCGTTGCCGCTGGACGAGAACGAGGTCAAGAAGATCCTCAAGCAGATGGGGGTCGAGACGCCGAAGTTCAAGGTCCAGTACAGCAAGGGCCAGAGCGTGCGCGTCAAGGACGGCCCGTTCGCCGAGTTCATCGGCACCGTCGACGAGGTCAACCCGGAGCGCAACAAGGTCAAGGTGCTCGTGAGCATCTTCGGCCGCGAGACGCCGGTCGAGCTCGACTTCCTCCAGATCGAGAAGCTCTAGGACCGATACGAACCGATGGCGGCCCGGGTCGAATAGACCCGGCGCGCCGCCGCACCACCAGAGGGAGGGGCCCATCGGCCCCGCTTGAACCTCGAGAGGAGTTCAGATGGCAAAGAAGATCAGGGCGATGCTCAAGGTGCAGGCTCCGGCCGGCGCCGCCACGGCAGCCCCACCGGTCGGGCCGGCCCTTGGCCAGCACGGCATCAACATCATGGAGTTCATCAAGGCCTTCAACGAGCGGACCGCCGACCTGCGCGGCTACGTCGTCCCGGCCGAGATCACCGTTTTCGAGGACCGCAGCTTCACCTTCGTCACGAAGGCCCCACTGGCCGCGGCGCTGCTCAAGCGGGCTGCCAACGTCGAGGCGGGCAGTGCGATCCCGAACAAGGAGAAGGTCGGTCGCGTCACGCGAGCCCAGGTTCGCGAGATCGCCGAGATGAAGATGCCCGACCTCAACGCGAACGACGTCGAGCACGCAATGAAGATCATCGAGGGCACCGCCCGCTCGATGGGCATCGAGGTGGCCTGACATGCCGAGACACGGGAAGAAGTACAACGAGGCCGCCAAGCTGGTCGAGCCGGAGCGCCGGTACGAGATCGGCGAGGCGTGCGAGCTGCTGCCGAAGCTGTCGATCAGCGGTTTCGACGGGACCGTCGAGCTGCATCTCCGTCTCGGGGTCGACCCGCGGCACGCGGACCAGCTGGTCCGCGGCACGGTGGTCCTGCCACACGGCACCGGGCGCACCGTCCGGGTGATCGTCTTCGCGCAGGGCGAGAAGGCCCAGGAGGCGCTGCGCGCCGGCGCCGATGACGTCGGTGGCGACGACCTCGTCAAGAAGATCGACGACGGCTGGTTCGAGTTCGACGTGGCGATCGCCACGCCGGACATGATGGGCGTCGTCGGCCGCCTCGGAAAGAAGCTCGGGCCGCGCGGCCTGATGCCGAACCCGAAGTCGGGCACCGTCACGTTCGACATCGAGCGGGCCGTGGGCGAGATCAAGTCCGGACGCGTCGAGTACAAGGTCGACCGTGCCGGCATCGTGCACGTGCCGGTCGGGAAGGCGAGCTTCTCGCCCGCTCAGCTGGCGGCCAACGTTGCGGCGCTCGTCGACGCGGTGCAGCGCGCGAAGCCAACCGGCGCCAAGGGCACCTATATGCGAACCCTCACGCTGGCCCCCACCATGGGTCCCGGCGTGCGCATCGACATCCCCTCGGCACTGGCCGCGGCGAGCGCCTGACAGACGAATCCCGGCGCATCGGCTAAGATGCGCACTCGATAAACCGAAGAAGCCGAAGACCGCGATGTGTACCGGGTGAGAGCCCCGGACCAATCGGCGGCGCAGAGACGCCGCGGCACGCGCAGGCACGAAGACGAACTTGCTGATCGACGGCGGTTCTCGTGTCGCGCGTGCACGGGACCGCCGTTTTGCATGCCACGGAGGAGACCAGGAACCACCGATGCCGACCGACACCAAGCGCCAGGCCGTCACCGAGCTCGCGGAGCTGCTCCGCAACAGCTCGGCGATCGCCGTGGCCGATTACCGTGGCCTGAAGGTCTCGGACATGCAGGCCGTGCGGAGGACGCTGCGAGAGAGCGGCGTGCAGCTCCACATCGCAAAGAACCGGCTGCTCAAGATCGCCGCCGACGAGGCGGACCGCACCGACCTCAAGCCGATGCTCAGCGGTCCGACCGCGCTGGCAACGATCGCCGGCGACGAGGCGGCCATGGCGAAGGCGCTGGCCGATGCCTTCCGACCCTACTCCCGCGTCGGCGTCTCGCTGCGCGGCGGGATGCTCGGCAGCACAGCCATCGACGCGTCGCAGCTGGCGCGCCTGGCGACGCTGCCGTCGCGCGAGATCCTGCTCGGCAAGATCGCCGGCGGGATGGCCGCACCGATCGCCGGCATGGCCGGCGTGCTCGCCGCGAACCTCCGCAACCTCGTGGGTGTGCTGAGCGCGGTGGCCGACAAGAAGCGACAGACAGAGTCCGCGGCCTGACCGCCGCCTCGAGCAAGAACAGGAGAACCGATACCGATGGCGACCAAGACCCTGGACAAGGACCAGATCCTCGAGGCGATCGACACGATGACCGTCCTCGAGCTGAGTGAGCTGGTCAAGGCTTTCGAGGAGCGCTACGGCGTGACCGCTGCCGCCCCGGTGGCTGTTGCCTGCCGGCGCGCCCGCGGGTGGCGACGGCGCCGCCCCGGCTGCGGCCGAGGAGCAGACCGAGTTTGAGGCCCTCCTCACCGAGGTTGGCGCGAACAAGATCCTCGTGATCAAGGCCGTGCGCGAGCTCACCGGCCTCGGCCTCAAGGAGGCGAAGGACCTCGTCGACGCCGCCCCCAAGGCGGTGAAGGAGGGCGTCACCAAGGAGGAGGCCGAAGCGGCCAAGGAGAAGCTGGCCGAGGCCGGCGCGACCGTCGAGGTCAAGTAGCTCCCACTCCGCCACACGCGTCGACGAGCCGGTCCCTCGGGGCCGGCTCGTCGCCGTGTCCGCTACCTGCCGGAAGCGGCGCCGCGCGGCAGCCGCAGCTCGAAGGTCGACCCTTCGCCGAGGCGGCTCCGGACCTCGATGGTGCCGCCCAGCTGCTGCACCACAGCCCGCGAGCCGGCCAGGCCCAGCCCAGTCCCGCGAAGGTCGCGCGTGTTCGAGCCGCGATGGAACTTCTCGAACAGCAGCGGCAGCTCGTCCTCCGGGATCCCGACGCCATGGTCGGTGACCTCGGCGATGGCCCAACCGTCCTCCGACCGAACGACGACCTCGACCGTCCCGCCGTCGGGGCTGTACTTCAGCGCGTTGTCGAGCAGGTTGCGCAGCACCCGTTCGATGCGGGTCGCGTCCCAGTTGCCGACGACGCCTTCCTCGAGCCGGGTGTGGATCTCGTATTCCGCGCCGAGCCGCCGGTACTCGTCCGCGGTGCCCTCGGCCACGGCCGCCAGGTCGACCGTTTCCCGGCTCAATGGCAGCGCCTGGCCGCTGCGCAGGATGCTGATGTCCATCAGCTCACCCACCAGCCCGGTCAGCTTGTGTGTCGTGCGCTCGGCGGCGTCGAGATTCTGGATCGTCTCCGGACTCTCCGCGTCGCGACCGACGAGGCGACGCCGGGCGAGCTGGAGGTTCGCCAGGATCACCGCCAGCGGCGTCCGCATGTCGTGCGACGCCATGGCGAGGAAGTCGTCACGCATCCGGATCGCCTCGTTCGCCTCGTGCAGCAGCCGGGCATTGTCGACGGCGGTCGCCGCTCGTCGGGCGAGCTCCTCGATCAGCGGCAGGTCCGCGTCGGTGAACCGGTGCAGGGCGGATGAGCCGACCAGGGTCAATGCGCCGAAGACCTCGCCGCGGGCGCGGAGCGGGACGATGACGGCGGAGTCGATGCCGGCCTCCTTGAGCAGCCGGAAGTGCTCGTCGTCCCGCGCGGCCGCCCGCATCGCCTCCTCGGACACCTCGGTGACGACGGTCGGGTTGCCGGTCCGGATGACGTCGTGCACGCCGCCTGGCGCGTTCGGGTCGGTCGGGTAGCGGCGCTGGATCTCCTCCGCGAGCCCGAGCTTCGCTGAATCCGAGTGGGCAACCGCGACGCGCGTGACGGGCTGGTTCGGCTCGATGACGTCGACGACGCACCAGTCCGCGATGCTGCCGACCAGCAGATCAGCCAGCTCCTGGAGCGCCTCCTGGTAGTCGACCGATCGGCCGAGCACCGCCCCGGCGTCGGCGAGCAGGCGCAGCTGCTGCTCGCTGCGCTTCAGCTGGCTGACGTCCTGGAAGGTGTTGATCACGAGCCGGACGGCCCCCGCCTCGTCGACGATCGGCATTGCCTGCACGAGTGACCAATGGTCGTCGCCGGTCGCGACGTCGCGGAAGCGGACGACGCTCGGCGGACCCGACTGCCCGGCGAGCGCGCGCCGGCTGGGGAGCTCGGTCGAGGGGGAGCGGGCTGCCGTCCTCGTCGAGCAGATCGAAGTTGCTCATCACCTCCCGGATGGGCGTCGCGAGCAGCGCTTCGGGCGAGTCGAAGCCGAGCGTGCGGGCCGCTGACAGGTTCGCGAACACCAGCGATCCGTCGGATGCCTGCACCGTGATCGCATCGGCGGCGTGGAGGAGCACCATCTCGAGATCGGCCTGGCCGGCGAAGGATCTGCCGCCTCGGTCATGAGCTTCCTCCGTAGGTGCTCTCCGCGTAGATCTGGCCGACCACCCGGAGCAGGAGGTCGATGCTGACCGGCTTGTGCAGCCAGGCGCGGGCGCCGATCGCGGCTGCCTCGTCCGCGATCCGATAGTGCGCCGCCACCACGACGAGGGGAATGTCGCGCCAGCCGGGACGCCGGCGCAGTCGCTTGGCGAGATCCCAGCCGTTCATGCGCGGCATGCGCAGGTCGAGCAGGACCATCGCCGGGGGACCCTCGTTCTCGACGAGCTCGAGCGCTTCGACGCCGTCGGACGCGGCAAGCACCGTGTATCCCTCGTGGCTGAGGATCTCGGAATGGACGAGCCGAAGATCGGGATCGTCCTCGACGACGAGAATGGTCGGGTGCCGGCCGGGTTTGTCCATCTTGTATCGCAACGCGTACGGGTGGCATACGAGAGGCCCGCGCCGGGCGAGGCTCGCGCGGGTTGGCCGTCGCTCCTTGCAAGATTTCGGCCGCATCCTGAGCGTGATCAGGCGCCGGACCGCTTCAGTTGACGAAGCGGTTCACGTTGATATAGACTCCTCGTTCGCGTGTCCGCGCCCCACCATGCCTTCTTCCAGGAGTCCTGAATGGCTTTGGCCGAGTCCGCCAGCCGATTTGAGCTGGCTCCGATTCGTGAGAATTTCTCGCACATCCCCGAGGTCCTCCCGCTTCCGAACCTGATCCAGACGCAGACCGATTCATTCGAGTGGTTCGTCACCACCGGCCTGCGCGAGCTACTCGACGAAATCACCCCGATCACCGACTTCACCGGCAAGAACCTTGAGCTCCACTTCCGCGAGTACTACTTCGAGGAGCCCAAGTTCAACGAGGAAGACTGCCGCACCCGCGACCTTACCTACGCGCGTCCGCTGAAGGTCGAGGTCGACCTCGTCATCAAGGAGACCGACGAGGTCAAGCACCAGACCGTCTTCATGGGCGACTTCCCGTGGATGACGGAGCAGGGCACCTTCATCATCAACGGCGCCGAGCGCGTCGTGGTGAGCCAGCTCGTTCGCTCGCCGGGCGTCTATTACACCGCCGCCGAAGATCCGGCGACCGGCCGGATGCTGCACGCCGCGAAGGTCATCCCGAACCGCGGTGCGTGGCTCGAGTTCGAGACCTCCAACAAGGACCTGCTCAGCGTCAAGGTCGACCGCAAGCGCAAGATTCCGGTCACCACCCTGCTGCGGGCGGTCGGGCTCGAGACCTCCGAGATCGAGAAGATCTTCGGACCGGCCGATGACAACCCCGAGCATCCGTATATCGCGCTGACCCTCGAGAAGGATCCCGCCGAGACGCAGGACGAGGCCCTCATCGAGGTCTACAAGAAGCTGCGCCCCGGCGACCCGCCCACCGTCGACAACGCGCGCGCGCTCGTCACCAGCCTCTTCTTCAACTTCCGCCGCTACGACCTCGGTCGCGTCGGCCGCTACAAGCTGAACAAGGCGCTCGGCGACGTCGCCCGCAAGCTCAAGTTCGACCTGCCGGCCGAGGAGAGCCCGAATCCGCGTGCCAGCCGGGTCATCACCCGCGACGACATCGTGGCGATCATCGGCAAGCTGATCGAGCTCAACAACGGGCGCGGCGACCCGGACGACATCGACCACCTCGGCAACCGCCGCATCCGCGCCAACGGCGAGCTGATCCAGAACCAGTTCCGGATCGGCCTGCTCCGCATGGAGCGCGTCGTCAAGGAGCGGATGACGATCACGGATGCCGACCAGGCCACCCCGAACACGCTCATCAACATCCGCCCCGTGGTGGCGGCCATGAAGGAGTTCTTCGGCGGCAGCCAGCTGAGCCAGTTCATGGATCAGACGAACCCGCTCGCCGAGCTGACGAACAAGCGTCGGCTCTCGGCGCTGGGTCCGGGCGGCCTTTCGCGCGAGCGCGCCGGCTTCGATGTGCGCGACGTGCACCCCAGCCACTACGGCCGGATGTGCCCGATCGAGACCCCGGAGGGCCCGAACATCGGGCTCATTGGCTCGCTGGCGACCTACGGCAAGATCAACAAGCACGGCTTCATCGAGACGCCGTACCGCAAGGTACGCCGATACGTCGGCGCCAAGGACAAGCAAGCCGATGCGCTCGGCCAGGTCCTCGCCGAGGATCTCGTCCTGGCCGAGGGCGGCAAGGCCGTCGCGAAGTCGGGGACGACGATCGACGACAAGCTCTGGGCCCAGATCAAGGAAGCCAAGCTGGCCCAGGTCCAGATCCGGCCGATCGTGACCGAGGAGATCATCTATCTCGATGCCTCCGAGGAGGAGAAGTTCCACATCGCGCAGGCCAACGCCGCGCTCGATGATGAGAACCGCTTCACCGAGGAGCGCGTGCTCGTCCGCTACAAGGACAAGTTCCTCGAGGAGTCGGTCGACGTGATCGACTACATGGACGTCAGCCCCAAGCAGATCGTGAGCGTCGCGACCGCGATGATCCCGTTCCTGGAGCACGACGACGCCAACCGCGCCCTGATGGGCTCGAACATGATGCGGCAGTCGGTGCCCCTTCTCCAGCCGGAGTCCCCGGTAGTGGGCACGGGCGTCGAGTACCGCGCCGCGTTCGACTCCCAGGGGGTCCTGGTCGCCAAGCAGGGCGGAACGGTCGTCAGCGTCACCGCCGACCAGATCGTGGTCGAGCGCGACGAGGGCGACGAGCGCGACGTGTACAAGCTCAAGAAGTTCCTGCGCAGCAACCAGGGAACCTGCATCAACCAGCGCCCGGTCGTCGACGTCGGCGATCGTGTCGCCACCGACCAGCTCCTGGCCGATGGCAGCAGCACCGAGGGCGGCGAGATGGCCCTGGGGCAGAACATCCTGGTTGCCTTCCTCCCCTGGGAGGGCGGCAACTACGAGGACGCCATCGTGCTGAGCGAGCGCCTCGTCAAGGACGACCTGTTCACGTCTATCCACATCGAGAAGCACGAGATCGAGGCCCGCGACACGAAGCTGGGTCCCGAGGAGATCACGCGCGACATCCCGAACGTGGGCGAGGAGAGCCTGCGAAATCTCGACGAGGACGGGATCATCTACGAGGGCGCCGAGGTCAAGCCCGGCGACATCCTGGTCGGCAAGATCACGCCGAAGGGCGAGACGGAGCTGACCGCGGAGGAGCGCCTGCTGCGGGCGATCTTCGGCGAAAAGGCGCGCGAGGTGCGTGACTCGTCGTTGCGCCTGCCCCACGGCGAGCGCGGCATCGTGGTCGATGTCCGGCAGTTCAGCCGCGACAACGGCGACGAGCTCCTCCCGGGTGTCAACCGGCTCGTCCGGGTCAGCGTGGCCCAGAAGCGAAAGATCAGCGTCGGCGACAAGATGGCCGGACGGCACGGGAACAAGGGCGTCATCGCCAAGATCCTGCCCGTCGAGGACATGCCGTTCATGCCGGACGGCACGCCGGTCGACATCGTCCTGAATCCGCTCGGCGTCCCGAGCCGGATGAACATCGGCCAGATCCTCGAGACGCATCTCGGCTGGGCGATGCAGGCACTCGGGCTCAAGGCCGCGACGCCCGTCTTCGACGGTGCGACCGAGGAGCACATCCGCGGCGCGCTCAAGCGGGCCGGCCTGGCGGAGGACGGCAAGACCGTCCTGTACGACGGCCGCAGCGGCGAGCAGTTCGACCATCGCGTGACGGTCGGCTACATCTACATGCTCAAGCTCCACCACCTGGTGGAGGACAAGATCCACGCGCGGTCGACCGGACCCTACAGCCTGATCACGCAGCAGCCGCTGGGTGGCAAGGCGCAGTTCGGTGGACAGCGCTTCGGCGAGATGGAGGTATGGGCGCTCGAGGCGTACGGCGCCGCGAACATCCTCCAGGAGCTCCTCACCGTGAAGTCCGACGACGTCATGGGTCGCGTGCAGACCTACGAGGCGATCGTCAAGGGCGAGGAGATCCAGCCGCCCGGCGTGCCCGAGTCGTTCAAGGTGCTCATCAAGGAGCTCCAGGCGCTCGGACTGTCGGTGGAGATCCTGAACGAGAACGAAGAGGAGATCCGCTTCATCGAGGACACCGGCAGCTACCCGTTGCCGGACCTCGGCGGAATCAATCTCCAGGGCTTTGAGGAATAGCTCGCACACCGCGGCATCGGGGACGGTGCCGCGCGTGTCCCCCCATCGGTCCATCCTGAGCCGGGGTCTGGTCCGCCCCGGCCGAGAGCGCAATCGCGGCGTATCGCCGCAGGAGTCCTAGCCGCTCATGCTGGAAGTCAACAATTTCGATGCGATCCGGATCAGCCTGGCGTCGCCGGAGCAGATCAAGGGCTGGTCGTCCGGCGAGGTCACCAAGCCGGAGACGATCAACTACCGCACGCTCAAGCCGGAGAAGGACGGTCTCTTCGACGAGCGCATCTTCGGTCCCACGAAGGACTGGGAGTGCTACTGCGGCAAGTACAAGCGCATCCGCTACAAGGGCATCATCTGCGACAAGTGTGGCGTCGAGGTCACGCGATCGAAGGTGCGCCGCGAGCGGATGGGCCACATCAAGCTGGCCAGCCCGGTCAGCCACATCTGGTATTTCAAGGGGACGCCGAGCCGGCTGGGCATCCTGCTCGACATCAGTCCGCGCAACCTGGAGCGCATCCTCTACTTCGCGCTCTACGTCGTCACCCGCGTCGACGAGGCCCAGCGCGAGAAGGCGGCCCAGCGCATCGACGAGGAGGCCGAGGAGCGGATCGCCAACGCGCAGGCCGTGGTGGATGAGAAGAAGGCGGAGCTCGAGGCGGCCATCGCCGACAAGCGTGCCGAGGTCGAGTCGACCCACGGCGCCGAGAAGAAGCGCCTCACCGGCCAGCAGGAGGCTCGCACCGAGGAGCTGATCACCGCCGGCCAGGCGGTCGAGGCCTCCGTCAAGGAAGCGGGCAAGAAGCTCACCGAGGACATCGTCTTCGCCGCCACCGGCGAGGTGGTCGGCCGCGCCGACGACACCGCCAAGGACGCCCTTGCCAAGGTCCGCGCCCTCGTCAAGGGCGAGGTCGCGGCGGTGGAGAAGGACACGGCCGACGCGCTTGCATCGGCCGAGGAGAAGTACCACACCGCCATCGCCGACCTGACCTCGGGGATCGACGAGGCCACCGCGTCGGAGCGGGAGCAGGTCCGGCAGGAGACCGATGACGCCCGGCTGTGGGCGCGCACCGAGCGCGGCCGGCTGGCCGACATCAAGGTCATGCAGATCCTCACGGAGAGCGAGTTCCGGCACCTCACCGAGATGCACGGACGCATGTTCGACGCCGGGATGGGCGCCGAGGCGGTGAAGAAGATCATCGAGCAGATCGACCTCGACGAGCTGTCGCAGACCCTCCACGTGGAGATGCGCCAGACGTCGGGCCAGCGCCGCAAGAAGGCGATCAAGCGGCTGCGCCTGATCGAGGCCTTCCGCAAGAGCGGCGCGCGACCGGAGTGGATGATCCTCTCCACGCTGCCCGTCATTCCCCCCGACCTGCGACCGATGGTCCAGCTGGACGGTGGCCGCTTCGCGACCTCCGACCTCAACGACCTCTATCGCCGCGTCATCAACCGCAACAACCGCCTGTCTCGGCTCCTCGACCTCGAGGCGCCCGAGATCATCATCCGCAACGAGAAGCGGATGCTGCAGGAGGCGTGCGACGCGCTGATCGACAACGGCCGCCGCGGCCGTGCGATCGCGGGAACGGGCAACCATCGGCTCAAGAGCCTGTCCGACATGCTGAAGGGCAAGCAGGGCCGCTTCCGCCAGAACCTGCTCGGCAAGCGCGTCGACTATTCCGGGCGCTCGGTCATCGTGGTCGGCCCGGAGCTCAAGCTGCACCAGTGCGGCCTACCCAAGAAGATGGCGCTCGAGCTGTTCAAGCCGTTCGTCATGCGGCAGCTGGTGGAGAAGGGCTTCGCCCACAACATCAAGAGCGCCAAGCGCATCGTGGAGCGCGTGCGTCCCGAGGTGTGGGACGTGCTGGAGGAGGTCATCACCGACCACCCGGTCCTGCTGAACCGGGCGCCCACCCTCCATCGGCTCGGGATCCAGGCGTTCATGCCGGTCCTGGTCGAGGGTTCCGCGATCCAGATCCATCCGCTCGTGTGCTTCGCGTTCAACGCGGACTTCGACGGCGACCAGATGGCGGTCCACGTTCCGTTGAGCACGGCTGCGCAGAAGGAGGCGAAGGAGCTGATGCTCTCGACCCGCAACCTGCTCAGCGCGGCGGACGGCTCGCCGGTGGTGAGCCCGACGCACGACATGGTGCTCGGCTGCTACTACCTGACCGTCCAGGTCGACGACGAGAAGGGCGCCGGGCGTGCCTTCTCGAGCGTGGATGAAGTGATCATGGCCGCCCAGCTCGGGCAGGTGCACGTGCAGGCTCCCGTCAAGGTCGAGCTCGACCTCTTCGACGGAGCCGATGAGGACGGCACCGTCCAGTCGCACGCGGAGGTCGTCGAGACGACCGCCGGGCGCGTCATCTTCAACCAGGTCCTGCCGCGCGAGCTCGGCTTCGTCAACAAGGCGATGGACCGCAAGAGCCTCAAGGAGATCATCGCCCGCTGCTACCGCGACCTCGGTCCGGGGGCAACGGCGACGCTGGTCGACGGCATCAAGGGCGTCGGCTTCCGCTACGCCACCGCTGCCGGCATCACGATCGGCATCGACGACCTGGCGGTGCCGAAGAACAAGGGCAAGCTGCTCACCGCTGCGCAGGGCAGCGTGGACGGCATCGACCGTGAGTTCCGACGCGGCTTCATCACCGAGGACGAGCGCTACACCCAGACCGTCGAGGTCTGGCGCAAGGCGACCGACGACGTGACGCAGTCGATGCTGACCGGGCTCGACGAGCAGGGCTCGATCATGCTGATCACGAACTCCGGTGCCCGGGGATCGGTGACCCAGATCCACCAGCTGGCCGGCATGCGCGGCCTGATGGCCGACCCGTCCGGCCGGATCATCGACCTGCCGATCCGCTCCAACCTCCGTGAGGGGATGAGCGTGCTCGAGTACTTCATCTCGAGCCACGGCGCCCGCAAGGGCCTCGCCGACACCGCGCTGCGGACCGCCGACTCCGGGTATCTCACCCGGCGCCTGGTGGACGTGGCACAGGACGTCATCACCCGCGAGGACGACTGCAGCGCCGATATCGGCACCTGGATCACGGCCGAGGAGTCCGCGCAGATCCCGGAGCCGTTCCTGGATCGGCTGATCGGTCGCATGGCGGCCCTAGAGATCGTCGACGAGAAGAGCGGCGAGGTGCTCGTCGAGCGCAACGCCGAGATCAACGAGGAGGCGCTGCTGCGCATCGAGGCAGCCGGGATCGACCGCGTCAGCGTGCGATCACCGCTCACCTGCGCGGCACGCCATGGCGTGTGCCGCATGTGCTACGGCCGCAACCTGGCGACCGGCGAGCTCGTCGAGCTCGGGCAGGCGGTCGGCATCATCGCGGCCCAGTCGATCGGCGAGCCGGGCACCCAGCTCACCATGCGGACGTTCCACACCGGCGGCGTCGCCGGCGAGGACATCACGCAGGGCCTGCCGCGCGTCGAGGAGCTGTTCGAGGCGCGCATCCCGAAGGGCCAGGCGACGATGACCGAGATCGACGGCGTGGTCGAAGTGCCGCCGGCATCCGGCGACCAGCCGATCGCGGTCCGCGTCACGCATCGCGAGGCGTACGACACGACCTTCAAGCTCACGCCGCAGCACGAGATCCTGGTCGCCAATGGCGACGAGGTGACCGAGGGCCAGCTGATGGCCCGCCTCGGCGAGGGCGACGACCTGGTCGAGATCAAGGCGCCGACCGCCGGCCGTGTGACGAAGAAGGGCAACACCCTGACGCTTCACACCGAGGAGATCGACGTCCGGGAGTACCCGGTGCCGCACTCGGCGCGCCTGCGCGTTGCCGACGGCGACACCGTGCTCGCGGGCGATCCGCTCACCGAGGGCTCGATGAACCCGAAGGACCTGCTTCAGATCAAGGGCGTGGACACGGTCCAGCGCTTCCTGGTCGGCGAGGTCCAGAAGGTGTATCGGTCACAGGGCGTGACGATCAGCGACAAGCACATCGAGATCATCGTGCGCCAGATGCTGCGCAAGGTGACCGTCGACAACGCCGGCGACACCGAGCTGCTCCCGTCGGAGCTGATCGACCGCTTCGAGTTCGAGGAGACGAACAACCGGATCCTCGCCGAGGGCGGGGAGCCGGCCACCGCGCAGACGGTGCTGCTCGGCGTGACCAAGGCGTCGCTCAACACGAGCTCGTTCCTGGCCGCCGCCAGCTTCCAGGAGACGACCCGGGTGCTCACCGAGGCCGCCATCAACGGCGCCAAGGACCACCTGATCGGCCTCAAGGAGAACGTGATCATCGGCAAGCTGATCCCGGCCGGGACCGGCGCGGAGGCGCGACGCCTCCAGGCCGAGCGCGCCGCCCAGCTCTCGCCTGAAGAGGCGGAGCAGCAGCGCGAGGAGGCCGCCGCGCGAGCCTTCCTGTCGGGTGATCCCGACGCCGATGGCGACGGTGAGGTCGAGCCGAGCGAGGCCGAGGCAGCCGCCGAGGAGGCGGCCGAGACCGTCGCCGACCTCATGGGCGCGGGCGACAATCCCGATATCGAGGCCGAGGTCGAGGAGCAGGTCTTCGACGCGCTGACCGACGAGCAGAAGGCCGAAGAGGCAGCCGGGGCGGCCAAGAAGTAGCCGGCTCGCTCTCAGACCAACCGCGAAGGGCGGCCCGAGTGGCCGCCCTTCCTGATGCCATGCCCATCCGACGGGCCTATCGGCCAATCATTGGCTGAACCTGCGTCCCACGGGCGCATCAGCCAGGAAATCGACCCGAAGCATAGCCGCGTCTCCCGCCAGATGAGAGCTCGGCCAATCAGTGGCCGATACGCCCGCGGAACGCACGCGGAGACTCGGCACTGAAGGGTGGCGTCGTTTGACACTCACGAGGGCTGTTCCGTATACTCCGTCGTCGGTGTCCCGTGTGCGGGACGCCTTCGTGTGTGCCCGAATCCGGGCACCTTCGATGAACCCGAGGGGCCATTCGATTCGGATCGCCGTGGGCGTCATCGGAAGACGCGATCGCAGTCATTCAATCATCGCGAGGTTCTCGTTGCCAACGATCAGCCAGCTGGTCCGCAAAGGTCGAAAGCCGTCGATCAAGAAGGTCAAGGCTCCGGCCCTGCGCCGCACGCTGAACACCCTCAAGCAGACCACGTCCGAGGGACGCGGCGCGCCGCAGCGACGCGGCGTCTGCCTGCAGGTCATGACGCGCACCCCGAAGAAGCCGAACTCGGCGCTTCGGAAGGTGGCGCGCGTGCGGCTGACCAACGGGATGGAGGTCACCGCCTACATTCCCGGCGTCGGGCACAACCTCCAGGAGCATTCGATGGTGCTGGTCCGTGGCGGGCGCGTGAAGGACCTGCCGGCCGTGAAGTACCACATCATTCGCGGGACGCTCGATGCGGCCGGCGTGCGTGACCGCCGCCAGAGCCGCAGCAAGTACGGCGCGAAGGCGCCCGGGAAGTCCTAGCCATGCCCCGACGTCCCACCATCGCGCGCAAGACGAAGTACGAAGAGCAGCTGACCGGCACCGCGCTGACGCTCGACCAGTTCACGAACAAGCTCATGCACGGTGGCAAGCGCCACCTCGCGCACCGCATCCTCGAGGATGCCCTTGCGCGATGCGAGAGCCAGGCCGGCCGCGCCGGCGTCGAGGTCCTGGAGCAGGCCCTCCGCAACGCGATGCCGCTGATCGAGGTCAAGCCGAAGCGGGTCGGTGGCTCCACCTACCAGATCCCGGTCGAGGTACGCGCCGATCGGCGCGTCAGCCTCGGCATGCGCTGGCTGATCGAGTCGGCGCGCAAGCGGAACGGCAAGAGCATGTCCGACAAGCTCTCCGGCGAGCTGATGGATGCCAGCAACGGCATCGGCGCCGCCGTCAAGCGACGCGAGGACACCCACCGCATGGCCGAAGCCAACAAGGCCTTCAGCCACTTCAAGTGGTAGACCGATGACGACACAGACCGCAGGGCGGTCCACCGCCACGGCCCCCGCTTCGCTGCAGCGAACCCGGAACATCGGGATCATCGCGCACATCGACGCGGGCAAGACGACCGTGACCGAGCGGATCCTCTACTACACCAAGAAGATCTACAAGCTCGGCGAGGTCCACGAGGGCGCCGCGACCATGGACTGGATGGAGCAGGAGCAGGAGCGGGGGATCACCATCACCGCCGCCGCGACGACCTGCTTCTGGAACGACCATCGCATCAACCTGATTGACACGCCCGGGCACGTGGACTTTACGGTCGAGGTCGAGCGCAGCCTCCGCGTGCTCGACGGTGCGGTCGTGGTCTTCGACGGCGTGGCCGGCGTCGAGCCTCAGTCCGAGACGGTCTGGCGCCAGGCCGACAAGTACCACGTCCCGCGCTTCTGCTTCGTCAACAAGCTCGATCGGACGGGCGCCGACTTCTGGCGCGTTGTCGACATGATCAAGGACCGCCTCGGCGTCAACGCGGTGGTGCTCCAGATCCCGATCGGATCCGAGGACAAGTTCCGCGGCGTGGTCGACCTCATCAACATGAAGGCGATCACCTACGGCAACGACCTCGGCGACCAGATCGAGGTCGGGGAGATCCCCGCCGAGCTCCAGGCCCAGGCCGACGAGTGGCGCGAGAAGATGATCGAGGCGATCGCCGACCTCGACGATGACATCGCGCACAAGTTCCTCGAGGGCGAGGAGATCGGTGCCGATCAGCTGCGCGCCGCCCTGCGGAAGGGCACGCTCGACTACAAGATCGTCCCGGTCCTGACCGGCTCCGCCCTCAAGAACAAGGGCGTGCAGCCGATGCTTGACGCGGTGATCGACTTCCTGCCGAGCCCGCTCGACGTCCCGCCGGTCACCGGCAAGGACCCCAAGACGGGCGAGGAGGTCGTTCGACACACGGATCCGAATGAACCCTTCTCGGCGCTGGCCTTCAAGATCGCGGCCGACCCGTTCGTCGGCAAGCTGGCCTTCTTCCGGGTCTACTCCGGTACGCTCAAGACGGGCTCGTACGTCTTCAACAGCTCGAAGGGCGAGAAGGAGCGGGTCGGGCGCATCCTCGAGATGCACGCCAACCATCGCGAGGAGATCGAGTCGATCGGCGCCGGCGACATCGCGGCCGCGGTCGGCCTCAAGAACACGACCACCGGCGACACGCTGTCGTCCGAGGACAAGCCGATCGTGCTGGAGTCGATCACCTTCCCGGAGCCGGTCATCGAGCTCGCCGTCGAGCCGAAGACCAAGGCCGACCAGGACAAGATGGCGATCGCCCTGCGGCGCCTGGCCGAGGAAGACCCGACCTTCCGCGTGCACACCGACGAGGAGTCGAGCCAGACCCGCATCGCGGGCATGGGCGAGCTCCACCTCGAGGTGCTCGTCGACCGGATGCTGCGCGAGTTCAAGGTGCAGGCCAACGTCGGCCGGCCACAGGTGAGCTACCGCGAGGCGATCCGCAAGGCGACCAAGGCCGAGGGCCGCTTCGTGCGCCAGACGGGCGGCAAGGGCCAGTACGGCCACGCGGTGCTGACGCTGGAGCCCCTCGAGCGCGGCGCCGGATATGAATACGAGTCGAAGATCGTCGGTGGCGCGGTGCCGCGCGAGTACTGGCGCGCCATCGGGGAGGGCGTCAAGGAGGCGCTCGCCGGCGGCGTGGTCGCCGGGTTCCCGGTGATCGACGTCAAGGCCACCCTCATCGACGGGTCGTACCACGAGGTCGACTCGTCCGAGATGGCGATGAAGATCGCCGGCAGCATGGCCGCCAAGAGCGGTGTCGCCAAGGCCGATCCGGTCATCCTCGAGCCGGTCATGAAGGTCGAGGTCACCACGCCCGAGGAGTTCATGGGCGACGTCATCGGCGACCTCAACAGCAAGCGCGGCCAGATCGACGGGATCGACGAGCGCAGCACGAGCCGCATGATCCAGGCCCACGTCCCCCTCGCCGAGATGTTCGGCTACGCCACCGAGCTGCGGAGCATGACCCAGGGTCGTGCCACCTACTCGATGGAGTTCAGCCGCTATGCAGAAGTCCCGACCAGCCTCGCCAACGAGCTGATCGCAAAGTCGAAGAGCTAAACGAAGCGCACCGAAGGAGCATCGAAGAACCAACCATGGCCAAGCAGAAGTTCGACCGCAGCAAGCCGCACGTCAACGTCGGCACGATCGGTCACGTCGACCACGGCAAGACGACACTGACCGCAGCGATCACGAAGTTCTTGTCGCTGTCCGGCGGCGCTGACTTCAAGGCCTTCGACCAGATCGACAACGCTCCCGAGGAGCGCCAGCGCGGGATCACGATCGCGATCAGCCACGTCGAGTACCAGACCGCGAATCGGCACTACGCGCACGTCGACTGCCCGGGACACGCGGACTACATCAAGAACATGATCACCGGCGCCGCCCAGATGGACGGCGCGATCCTGGTCGTGTCTGCCGCCGACGGCCCGATGCCCCAGACCCGCGAGCACATCCTCCTGGCCCGCCAGGTGGAGGTCCCGTCGCTGGTCGTGTACCTCAACAAGGTCGACCAGGTCGATGACGAGATGCTCATCGACCTCGTCGAGATGGAGGTGCGCGAGCTCCTCACCAAGTACGAGTTCCCCGGCGACGACGTCCCCGTCATCCGCGGCTCGGCGCTCAAGGCGCTCGAGTCCGGCAGCACCGACCCGGAGAGCGAGGACTACACGTCCATCAAGGAGCTGATGGACGCCGTCGACAGCTACATCCCGACTCCGGCCCGCGAGACGGAGAAGCCGTTCCTGATGCCGATCGAGGACGTCTTCGGCATCAAGGGCCGTGGCACCGTGGCCACCGGCCGCATCGAGCGCGGCGTGGTCAACACCGGCGAGTCGGTCGAGCTGGTGGGCATCCATGAGAAGAGCCGCTCGCTCGTCGTGACCGGCGTCGAGATGTTCAAGAAGACCCTCGACCAGGGCATGGCCGGTGACAACGTCGGCCTCCTCCTGCGCGGCATCGAGCGCGAGGAGCTGGAGCGCGGGCAGGTGCTCGCCAAGCCGGGCAGCGTGAAGCCCGGCACCAAGTTCAAGGCCGAGGTCTACGTGCTCTCCAAGGAGGAGGGCGGTCGCCACACGCCGTTCTACGCCGGCTACCGTCCGCAGTTCTACCTGCGCACGACCGACGTGACCGGCGCGATCGCGATGCCCGCCGGCGTCGAGATGATCATGCCCGGTGACAACGTCAACATCGACGTGGAGCTCATCACGCCGATCGCGATCGAGCAGGGCCAGCGCTTCGCCATTCGCGAGGGCGGGCACACCGTCGGCGCAGGCGTGATCACCGAGGTCATCGGCTAGCCGTTATGGCAAAGCAGCGCATCCGCATCCGACTCAAGGCGTACGACCACAAGCTGCTCGACCAGTCGGCCGAGCAGATCGTGGAGACCGCGCAGCGTACCGGCGCGGACGTCGCGGGTCCGGTGCCGCTGCCGACCCGAATCGAGAAGTACACGGTCATTCGCGGCCCGTTCGTTCACAAGGACGGCCGCGAGCAGTTCGAGATCCGGACCCACAAGCGCCTCATCGACATCATCGACCCGTCCACCAAGACGGTCGATGCGCTGATGCGGCTGTCGCTGGCGGCCGGCGTCGATATCGAGATCAAGATGTGAAGCGCTTCGGGGCCGGCAGCGCCGCCCCGAGGAACTTCCGCCATCAGCTGAGAGGGAACCACCATAGTGCCGGCAGGATTGATCGGTAGGAAGCTGGGAATGACGCGAATCTTCGCGGACGACGGCAGCGTCGTCCCGGTCAGCGTCATCGAGGCGACCCCGAACACGGTCACGCGACTTCGTGACGTCGAGAAGGATGGCTACGCGGCCGTCCAGCTCGGCGCCGGTGTCGCGCGCCGCTCGACGAAGCCGGTGGCCGGCCAGTTCAAGCATCTCGACAAGGACCTGCAGCGCCCGAAGCACGTGCGCGAGCTGCGCCTCGACGCGACGGACGGCTACGAGGTCGGGCAGCAGCTCGGCGTCGACCTGTTCGAGGCGGGGGAGCTGGTCGACGTGACCGGCGTCAGCAAGGGCCACGGCTTCACCGGCGTGATCGCCCGCCACAACTTCAAGCGCGGGCCGAAGACGCACGGCTCCGATCATCATCGGGCACCGGGCTCGATCGGCGCCGGCACCTATCCGGGCCGCGTCTGGAAGGGAACCCAGCATGGCCGGTCACATGGGCAACGAGCAGGTGACCGTCAAGAAGCTCAAGGTCGTGAAGATCGATCCGGAGCGCAACCTGATCCTGGTCAGGGGTGCGGTGCCCGGCGCGCGCAACGGCCTGCTGCTCGTGCAGAAGGCGAAGTGACGATGCCACAGACGACGATCCTCAAGGCGGACGGCAAGGAGGGCGGCAAGGTCGAGCTTGCCGAGACGCTCTTCGCGTGCGCCGATTCGCGAATCGCTCATCCACCAGGCGGTCATCCGCCAGCTCGCCGGGCGCCGCATCGGCAGCGCCGACACGCAGACCCGTGGCGAGGTGCGCGGCGGCGGCAAGAAGCCGTGGCGCCAGAAGGGGACCGGCCGCGCCCGCCAGGGCTCGAAGTCGGCACCGCACTGGACCGGCGGTGGCGTGGTCTTCGGACCGCACCCGCGCAGCTACGAGCAGAAGATGCCGTCGAAGATGCGACGCAGCGCGCTGCGCGGCGTGCTCTCGGCCAAGCAGGCCGACGGGGCCGTGCGCGTGGTCGAGGGCTTCGATCTCGACGAGACGAGGACGAAGGCGATGCTGACCCGCCTGGCCGGCTGGAAGGCGGAGGGCAAGGTCCTCCTCGTCCTGCCGTCGCGCGACGAGCGCGTCGAGCTGTCCGCCCGCAACCTGCGCGAGGTGCGCGTGATCCTGGCCGACAGCCTGAACGTGGTCGACCTGCTGGAGGCCGATACGGTCGTCTTCACCCGGGACGCGCTCACACGCGCCCAGGAGGTGTACGCATGACCGCCTCGAGCCTGCACGACGTGCTCCTGCGGCCGGTGATCAGCGAGAAGAGCACGCTCGAGACCGAGCGCAACAACTACACGTTCGCGGTCGCCCGCGACTCCAACAAGTTCCTCATCAAGGCAGCCGTCGAGGCCGAGTTCAAGGTGACCGTCCTCAGCGTGCGGGTCGTCAGCGTCCGCCCCAAGCAGAAGCGGCGCGGCCGCAAGACGCTGGGCATCGTGCCCGGCTGGAAGAAGGCCATCGTGACGATCGCGGCCGGTGACAAGATCGAACTCTTCGAGGCCGTCTGACCATGCCACTTCGCAACTATCGACCGACGTCGCCGGGCATGCGCCAGATGACCCGCTCGACGTTCGAGGAGATCACCACCAGCGCGCCGCACAAGCCGCTCACCGAGAAGCTCGTACGCCGCGCCGGCCGCAACAGCCAGGGCAAGCTGACCGTTCGCCACCAGGGCAGCGGCCACAAGCGCGCCTACCGGGTGATCGACTGGAAGCGCGACAAGTACGGCGTTCCCGCGCGGATCGCGACGGTCGAGTACGACCCGAACCGATCGGCGCGGATCGGCCTGCTGCACTACGCCGATGGCGACAAGCGCTACATGCTGCTGCCGCACGGCCTCAAGGTCGGCGACCGGGTCGCCTCGGGCCCCGACGTCGAGGCGCGCATCGGCAATGCGCTGCCGATGAGCCGCATCCCGCTCGGCACCCAGATCCACAACATCGAGCTCGCGGCCGGGCGCGGCGGGCAGATCGTGCGCAGCGCCGGCAGCAGCGCCCAGCTGCTCGCCAAGGAGGGCGACTACGCCACCATCCGGCTGCCGTCGAACGAGGTGCGCCGGGTGCGCATCGAGTGCATGGCGACCATCGGCCAGGTGAGCAACCTGGACCACGAGAACCAGAAGATCGGCAAGGCGGGCCGATCGCGCCACATGGGTCGACGGCCCGAGGTGCGCGGATCGGCGATGAACCCTCGCGACCATCCGCACGGCGGTGGCGAGGGCAAGCAGCCGACCGGCATGCCGCCCAAGACGAAGTGGGGCAAGCCGGCCATGGGCCTGCGCACCCGCGTGAAGAAGAACCAGAGCAACAAGCTGATCGTCCGCCGTCGGTACGGACGGGGTTAGGAGCCGATAGATGAGTCGTTCCGTCAAGAAGGGACCATTCGTCGACGCGCGCCTGCTCGGCCGCATCGACGACATGAACAAGCGCAGCGAGCGCAAGGTGCTGAAGACCTGGTCGCGGGCGAGCGTGATCTTCCCGCAGATGATCGGGCACACGATCGCCGTCCACGACGGCCGTCGCCACGTGCCGGTCTTCGTCTCCGAGAACATGGTCGGGCATCGGCTCGGCGAGTTCGCGCCGACGCGCACCTACCGCGGCCACGGCAAGGCCACCGACCGCTCCACGGCGCTGAAGTAGGTGCATCGATGCGAGTGACCGCGACGGCCAAGTACATCCGGATCAGCCCGCGCAAGGTGCGGCTGATCACCGACCTCATCGCCGGGAAGCCGGTCGAGGAGGCCGCGGCCATCCTGCGCTTCATGCCGAACGCGGCGGCGCGGGACGTGGCGAAGGTGCTGAAGAGCGCCACCGCCAATGCGGAGAACAACTACAACCTGTCGGCCGATGAGCTGCGCGTGGTGAGCGCGGTCGCCGACGAGGGACCGACCCTGAAGCGCTGGCGGTTCCGGGCGCAGGGACGGACATTCGGAATCCTGAAGCGAACCAGCCACATCACCGTCGCCGTGGCTGACCGAGAGGAGTCGTAAATGGGTCACAAGGTTCACCCGTACGGCTTCCGGATCGGCATCATCAAGCCCTGGCTGGCGAAGTGGTACGCGGACCGCGACTACGCGACCCTGCTCCAGGAGGACATGCGGATCCGGGAGCTGGTCGCCAGGCAGCTGTCGAACGCGAGCGTCAGCCAGGTCGAGATCGAGCGCGGCATCAACCACGTCACCGTCACGGTGCACACCGCCAAGCCCGGGATCGTGATCGGCAAGGGCGGCGCGAACGTCGAGGCGCTGCGCACCAACGTCGGCAAGCTGACCAACAAGAAGGTCAAGCTCGAGATCAAGGAGATCCTGCAGCCGGAGCTCGACGGCATGCTGCTGGCGCAGAACGTCGCCGGGCAGCTGGAGCGTCGGATCGCCTTCCGCAAGGCGATCAAGCAGTCGATCCAGCGCACGATCAAGGCCGGCGCCAAGGGCGTCAAGATCCAGGTCTCCGGTCGCCTCGGCGGCTCGGAGATGAGCCGCACCGAGTGGGACAAGGAAGGCCGGATCCCGCTCGGCACGCTGCGCGCCGACATCAGCTACGGCGTCGTGCACGCCCACACCACCTACGGGCGCATCGGCGTCAAGGCATGGGTCTACCGCGGGGAGCAGCTCGGCGAGCGCCCGGGCAGCGCCCGCACCGAGCCGCGCGCACCGCGCCGCGGCGCCGCCGGCACACGGACGCGCGCGGCGGGCACCCGGGCCACCGGGGCCGCCGACGCGTGCGGCGTCCGCGGCCACGGCGGTGGTCGAGGAGCAGCCGCAGCCGAGCCGGAGGCCGAGGCGCCGAAGCGCGCCGCGCGGCTCGCGCAGGCTCCCGCCGCGAGGCTCCGGTCGTCGAGACGCGCGGCCGATGAGGCTCCGGTCGTCGCCGAGGCTCCGGCCGCCGAGGCGCCGGTGTCGAGGAGACGGCCGCGCCGGAGGCCGACGTCGCCGCGACGACGCCCGAGCCGGCGACCGGAGGGCGCCGGCAGCCGAGCCGAGGCCAGGCCGATGACGACCGAAGGCCGACGCCGAGGCGTCCGAGGCGCCCGACGCTCCGAGCCACGCCGGCGACGAGCCGGCGGCGAAGGAGTCCTGAGCATGTTGATGCCAAAGCGGGTCAAGCATCGCAAGGTGCAGCGCGGCCGCCGCTCCGGCCTGGCCAAGGGCGGCACCACGGTCAGCTTCGGCGACTTCGGCCTGATGGCCGAGGAGGTCTGCTGGCTGACCAGCCGCCAGATCGAGGCGGCACGGCGCGCCATGACCCACCACATCAAGCGCGGTGGCCGTGTCTGGATCCGGGTCTTCCCGGACAAGCCGGTCACCAAGAAGCCCGCCGAGGTCCGGATGGGATCCGGCAAGGGCGCCCCCGACCACTGGGTCGCGGTGGTGAAGCCGGGCCGGGTGATGTTCGAGATGTCGGGCGTCCCGGAGCCGATCGCCCGCGAGGCGATGCGCCTCGCCGGCCACAAGCTGCCGATCAACACGAAGTTCGTCGTCAAGGAGGGCCAGGAGCATGGACATCAGTGAGGTTCGGGCTCTCTCCGACAAGGATCTCGAGGGCGCGCTGCGCGACGCGAAGCAGGAGCTATGGAAGGTCCGCTTCGATCTCGCCACGCGACAGGAGAGCAACTACAGCAAGCTGCCGGCGACCCGCAAGCGGATCGCTCGCATCCTCACCGTCATGACTGAGCGCCAGCACGCCGCCGATGCGGCGGCTGTCGCAGAGAAGGCCAGCTGATGCAGGGCAAGCGACGAAACAAGACCGGACGCGTCGTGTCCGACAAGATGGACAAGACCGTCGTGGTGAGCGTCGAGCGGCTGCGGAGGCACCCGATCTACAAGCGGGTCGTGCGCCTCTCCAGCAAGTTCAAGGCGCACGACGAGGAGAACACCGCGCGGGTCGGCGACACCGTGCGCATCGAGGAGAGCCGTCCGCTCTCCGCCGAGAAGCGCTGGACGGTCGTGGAGGTCGTGGCGCGCGGCTCCCACGAGGAGATGATCGACGGGACGGAGTCCGCGTGATCCAGAAGTACAGCCGGCTGCGCGTGGCCGATAACTCCGGCGCGCGCGTCATCGAGTGCATCTCGGTCATCGGTCGCTCGACGAGCGGACACGGCCGAGGTCGGCGACGTCATCGTCGCCGCCGTCAAGCAGGCGCTGCCGAATGCCGCCGTCAAGAAGGGCGAGGTCGTGCGCGCGGTGGTCGTTCGCACCACCAAGGAGTTCGGCCGGCCCGACGGCAGCCACATCCGGTTCGACGAGAACGCCGCCGTCCTGATCACCCCGCAGGGAAGCCCGCGCGGCACGCGCATCTTCGGGCCGGTGGCTCGCGAGCTGCGCGAGCGGAACTACATGAAGATCATCTCGCTCGCGCCGGAGGTGCTCTAGATGAACGTGCGAAGAGGCGACACCGTCCTCGTCCTGGCCGGCAAGGACCGCGGCAAGCGCGGCACCGTCGACCGGGTCCAGCGGACGAAGCGGGGCTTCGGCGTGGTGATCAACGGGATCAACATGGCGAAGCGCCACCAGCGTTCGCGATCGCGGACCCAGCAGGCCGGCATCATCGACCTGCCGGTGCCGCTCCACGTCAGCAACGTGCAGGTGATCTGCCCGCGCTGCGACCGCCCGACGCGGGTCGGCCACAGCATCAGCGCAGGGCGAGCACGCCCAGCGAACACGAGTCTGCAAGCGCTGCGGCGAGCAGATCGAGGTGACGACCAAGTGAGCCCGGAAGCCAAGAAGACGCCACGCAGCCGCGCCGCCTCGACGGCGACGAAGGCCGCCAGCGCCAAGCCCTCCGCGAGCGCGAAGGACGCCGACCAACGGCACCTACCGCAAGCCGGAGTACGCCGGGCTGCGCCAGCGCTACCACGACGAGATCGTGCCGGCCATGCAGCGCGAGTTCACCTACGCCAACCCGATGCAGATCCCGCGCGTCGAGAAGATCGTGGTCAACATCGGCCTCGGCGAGGCGATCGCGAACGCCAAGGCGCTCGACGCGGCGGTCGGCGACCTGACCGACGATCACCGGCCAGAAGCCGATCGTGACGCGCGCCAAGCGCTCGATCGCGCAGTTCCGGCTTCGCACCGGGATGCCGATCGGCGCCAAGGTGACGCTGCGCGGCCAGCGCATGTACGACTTCCTCGAGCGCACCATGGCGCTCGCGCTGCCGCGCATTCGCGACTTCCGCGGCATCCCGACCCGCAGCTTCGACGGTCGCGGCAACTTCAGCCTCGGCCTGCGCGAGCAGCTGGTCTACCCCGAGATCGACTACGACAAGATCGACCGGCTGCGCGGGCTCGAGATCAGCATCGTGACCACGGCGAAGACCGACGAGGAGGGGCGCAAGCTCCTCGAGCTCCTCGGCATGCCGTTCCAGGCGAACTAAAGGAGTCAGTACGTGGCAAAGAAGTCGAGCATCGCCCGGTCGAAGCGCCCGCAGCGCTTCCCCGTGCGCGAGCACAACCGCTGCCAGGTCTGCGGCCGGCCGCGTGGCTACATGCGCCGCTTCGCCATGTGCCGTATCTGCTTCCGGGAGCGCGCCCTGCTGGGCCAGCTGCCGGGCGTGACCAAGTCGAGCTGGTAGGAGCTCGATCGACGCCAAGGTCGCCATGAAGGCGGCCACCATCAGCGGCAGGCGCCACCCACTCGCGGGCAGGGAGCGAACCGCCGCCGAGGAGACCAATACGAACCGATGAACGTGACCGACCCGATCGCCGACATGCTGACGCGCATTCGCAACGCCAGCGCGGCCCGGCACAAGGACCTCAGCATGCCCTCGTCACGGGTGAAGCGCGAGATCGCGCGGATCCTGACCGAGGAGGGCTTCATCGAGACGTACGAGACGCAGACGGAGGGCATCCAGGAGATGCTCACCCTGCGGCTGAAGTACGTCGAGGGCCGCATGCCGGTCGTCACCGGCCTCAAGCGCATCAGCAAGCCGGGCCTGCGCGTCTACGCGCGCAAGACCGAGATCCCTCGGGTTCTCGGCGGGCTCGGCCTCGCCATCCTCTCAACCTCCCACGGGATCATGACCGGGTCCGATGCCCGGAAGCAGAATCTCGGTGGCGAGGTCCTCGCCTACGTCTGGTAAAGGAGCGAACGAAGCATGTCCCGCATTGGACGAATGCCGATCCCGCTCCCGGACGGAGTGGAGGTCACGCAGGAAGGACGTCGGATCCGCGTCAAGGGCCCGCTGGGCCAGCTCGAGCGCGAGCTGCACGCGGAGATGACCCTCGAGCGCGAGGACGGCACCCTGCGCATCGTGCGACCGACGGACGAGCCGCGCCACCGCGCGCTGCACGGCCTGACGCGCAGCCTCGTCAACAACATGGTCACCGGCGTGACGACCGGCTTCACGAAGAACCTGGAGATCAGCGGCGTGGGCTATCGCGCGCAGCTGCAGGGCACGAAGCTCGTGCTCGCGCTCGGCTACTCACATCCCGTGGAGGTCGACGCGCCGGCAGGCATCGAGTTCCGGGTCGAGACCCCGACGCGCCTCGGCGTGTTCGGCGCCGACAAGGAGCTCGTGGGCCAGACGGCGGCCTACATCCGCTCGCAGCGCAAGCCGGAGCCCTACAAGGGCAAGGGCATCAAGTACGCCGGCGAGCAGATCCTCCGCAAGGCCGGCAAGGCCGGCAAGGTCGGAGGCTAGGACCGATGACGACGAACCTTTCACGCGGCGCACTGCGCCGCAAGCGCCACGAGCGCATCCGGCTCCGGATCACCGGCAGCGAGGCGCGTCCGCGCCTGTCGGTCTTCCGCAGCTCGAAGTACATCTATGCCCAGGTGATCGACGACAGCACCGGGCGCACGCTGGCCGCGGCATCCAGCCGCGAGGCCGATCTCGGCGCGTCGACTCCCGATCGACACGGCGCGCTCGGTCGGCAAGGCCATCGCCGAGCGGGCGAAGGCGGCCGGCGTCAGCGCCGTCGTGCTGGACCGCGGCGGTTACCAGTACCACGGGCGGGTCCGCTCGCTCGCCGAGGGCGCCCGCGAGGGCGGCCTCAACCTGTAGCGAGGAGATCTGCATATGGCACGCATCGATGCGTCCAAGCTCAACCTGGAAGAGAAGGTCGTCCAGATCAACCGCGTGGCCAAGGTGGTCCAGGGTGGTCGCCGATTCAGCTTCAGCGCGGTCGTGGTCGTCGGTGACGGCAACGGCACCGTCGGGGCCGGGCTCGGCAAGGCCGGCGAGGTTCCCGAGGCGATCCGCAAGGGCGTCGAGGACGCCAAGAAGCACCTGATCAAGGTGCCGCTGGTCGGCTCCACGATCCCGCACGAGGTGCACCGCCACTTCGGGGCCGCGAAGGTCATGCTGAAGCCGGCCAGCGCCGGCACGGGCGTCATCTCCGGCGGCTCGGTGCGATCCGTCGTAGAGGCGGCCGGCATCCGCGACCTGCTCAGCAAGGTCCAGGGTTCGACCAACCCGATCAACGTCGTACGCGCGACGATCGAGTGCCTCGCCGCGCTGCGGTCCGCCGATACAATTGCCGCCCTGCGTGGCCGCACCGCCGAGCAGCTGCTCGGCAAGCGTGGCGCGGAGATGGCCCGCACGCCGCACGAGATCCCCGAGCGACGGGAGCCGATGAACAGCGGCCCGGGAGGTGGACGTGGCCGCTAGACGGACCCCGGCCGCCAAGACCGGCCCCCTGCTCACCGTGACGTGGACCCGCTCGACGATCGGCCACAAGGCCGCGGCGCGCGGCACGATCCGGGCGCTCGGCCTGCATCGGCTCAACCAGAGCGTCCAGGTCGCCGACACCCCCGTCATCCGGGGCATGCTGCGACGCGTCGCCTTCCTCATCCACGTCGAGGAACCGGCCGCCGCGAAGGCAGCGAAGGAAGGGGAGACCAAGTGAAGCTCCACGATCTGCACCCGGCCGCCGGGTCACGGACGCCGTCCCGACGGGTCGGCCGCGGCCATGGATCCGGGCGTGGCAAGACCGCGGGGCGCGGCACCAAGGGCCAGAAGTCACGAGCCGGCGGAGGGATCCCGGCCTGGTTCGAGGGCGGCCAGACGCCGCTTCACATCAGGACCCCGAAGCTCCACGGCTTCCGTAACCGCGGCCGGGTCGCCTACGCGGCGCTCAACCTGGTGAAGCTCACCGATGTGGCGAAGGGCACGCTCGTCACGCCCGACGTGCTCGCGCACGACGGGCTGATTCGCGACACGAAGCTGCCGGTCAAGATCCTCGGCAACGGCGACGCCCCGAAGGGGGTCACGATCCACGCCCACGCCTTCAGCAAGACCGCGCTCGACAAGCTCACGGCCGCGGGATCCACCGTCCAGCGCCTGAGCTGGCCGGACAACGCGCCGGTCGACCCTGAGGCCGAGGCGAAGGCCGAAGAGGCCGCTGCCAAGCGCACGAAGGGCCGCAAGGCGAAGGGCCGGCGGGCGGCGATGGCCCGTGCCGGCACCGGGCCGGCGGAACCGGTCGCGGTCGAGGATGACGAGCCCGAGGCCGAGGTCGAGGCTGAAGCCGACCCAGGGCGACGACGCCGAGGCCGAGACGGCGGCGGCCGAGAGCGATACCGAAAGCGAGTCCGAGGCTTGATCGATACGGTCCTCACCGCCTTCCGTGCGCCGGACATCCGGCGCAAGCTCCTCTTCACGCTCGGGATCCTGCTGATCTTCCGAGCGCTGACGAACGTTCCGGTCCCGAACGTGAATCCGCAGGCCCTGACGGACCTGTTCACGAACAACCCGCTGCTCGGGATCCTGAACATCTTCTCGGGAGGCGGCCTGGCGGCCGCATCGGTCATCGGCCTGGGGGTCAATCCCTACATCAACGCCAGCATCATCATGCAGCTGATGCGCGGCGTGATCCCGGCGCTCGAGGAGCTGTCTCGGGAGGGCGAGTACGGCCGCAACCGCCTCAACCAGTACACGCGCATGCTGACCGTGCCGCTCGCCCTCGCGCAGGGCTACGGCATCAGCGTGCTCCTCTCCGCCAACGGCGTGATTCCCGCCAACCCGCTCTTCAGCATCGAGACGATGAGCCTGCTGCTGAGCTTTACCGCCGGCACCATCCTGCTGATGTGGCTGGGCGAGCTGATCAGCGAGCGAGGGCTCGGCAACGGCATCAGCTTCATCATCTTCGCCGGCATCGTCGGCAGCATCCCGCAGCAGATCGGTCCGATCATCAGCGGGCCTGATGCCTTCGCCCGCCTGATCCCGTTCGTGATCGTGGCCATCGTGGTGGTTGCCGCCGTCGTCTTCATCAACGAGGGCCAGCGGCGGATCCCGGTCCAGTACGCGAGCCGCGTGCGCGGCCGCCGCATGTACCAGGGCCAGACGCAGTACCTGCCGCTGAAGGTGACCATGGCCGGCGTCATCCCGATCATCTTCGCCGTCAGCATCCTGCTCTTCCCGGCGCAGATCGCGACCTACTTCACGACCAGCGAGATCGACTGGGTGCGCGACGCTGCCACCTTCATCAGCACCAACCTGAACGGGCAGACCAACCTCCCGGTCTACGGGACCCTCTACTTCCTGCTCGTCGTCTTCTTCACCTACTTCTACACCGCGTTCCAGTTCCGGCCGGACCAGACGGCCGACTACCTGCGCAAGAACGGCGGGTTCATCCCGGGCATCCGACCCGGCAAGCCGACCGAGGAGTTCCTCGGCCGCGTCACGAACCGGATCACGCTCGGCGGTGCGCTCTTCCTGGGATCCATCGCCGTGCTGCCGTACATCGTCTCCGCGTTCATCCCCGGCACCAGCAACCTGCAGCTCGGCGGGACCAGCATCCTGATCATGGTGAGCGTGGTGGTTGAGACGCTGAAGCAGCTCGAGGCGCAGATGATGATGCGTCACTACGAGGGCTTCATCAGGTGACCGATGAGCCTGGCGGGGCCGATCGGCTGATCCTGCTGCTCGTCGGGGCCGTCGGCGCCGGCAAGGGCACGCAGGCAGGGATCCTGTCGCGCGAGCTCGGGCTGGTGCACCTCGCATCCGGCAACCTGTTCCGGGCCGCGCTCGCCGCCGGTACGCCGCTCGGCGAGTCGGCGCGCGAGTACATGCAGGCCGGCGAGCTCGTCCCCGACGAGCTGACGATCGCCATGTTCATGGAGGAGCTGGCCCGGCCGGCCGCTCGAGCGGGCGCCATCCTCGACGGCTTCCCACGCACGGTCGGCCAGGCGAAGGCGCTCGACGAGACCCTCGCCGCCAACGGGGAACGGATCCGGGCGGTGCTCTACATCGAGGTTCCGACCGAGGCCCTCATCCGCCGTGTGGCTGGGCGCTGGGTCTGCCCGCAGTGCGGCACGCCATATCACGAGGACACGGATCCGCCCCGCGTCCCCGCTCGCTGCGACCGGGACGGGACCGAGCTCAGGCAGCGCGACGACGATCGGCCCGAGGTCGTTCGTGCCCGGCTCGAGAAGCAGGTCCCCCCGATGCTGGAGGTGGTCGACCATTACGAGCGCGCGGGCATCGTCCACCGGCTCGATGGCATGCAGCCGATCGAGGCGGTCACCGAGGCGATCCTCTCGGCCGTCGGCGCGCGGGCGGGGAGCTGAGGCCACGAACATGCGCAGCACAGGCGCCGTCACCCTCAAGCGATCGTCAGAGATCGACCGCATGCGCGGTGCGGGGCGGATCCTGGCGGGCATTCTCGACGTGCTTCACGCGGAGCTTCGTCCAGGCGTGACCACCGGCGACCTCGACGTCATCGCGGAGCGGATGATTCGTGACGCGGGCGCCATCCCGTCGTTCAAGGGATACGGCAGCAACCCGCCGTTCCCCGGATCGATCTGCGCCAGCATCAACGACGAGGTGGTTCACGGCATCCCGTCGCCGCATCGCCGCCTGGCGGACGGCGACCTGGTGAGCATCGACATCGGCTGCATCCTCGATGGCTGGCACGCCGACTGCGCGCGGACCTGGACGATCGGCCCGGTGCCGCCCGAGGCGACCGTGCTGGTTGATGCGACTCGACGGGGGATGGAGGCCGGCATCGCCGCCGCGGTGCCCGGCAATCGTCTCGGCGATGTCGGCAACGCCATCGAGTCGGTGGCCCACCAGCACGGCTACGGGATCGTGCGGCCCTTTGTCGGCCACGGCATCGGGCAGTCCATGCACGAGGACCCCCAGGTCCCCAACTACGGCCGTCCGGGGACCGGACTGCGCATCGAAGCGGGGATGTGCTTCGCCATCGAGCCGATGTTCACCCTCGGCGGCGACGACGTCGTGGTGGCGGCCGACAACTGGACCGTCCGGACCGTCGATGGCAGCCTGTCGGCGCACTTCGAGAACACGATCGCGGTCACGGAGCGGGGTCCCGAGATCCTCACCCAGCGCCCATGATCGGCGTTTGTACGGGTCGAGCGCCTTGTTGTATACTCTCCGCTCCGTGGGTCGCCCTGTGCGGCGGCCTTTCCGTGTGTCAATCCCGAATGTATTCATTGAACGTGAAACGAGGGTGCGTGTCGCTTGGCGAAAAAGGATGCCATTGAGGTCGAGGGAGAAGTCGTCCTTCCCCTCCCGAACGCGATGTTCAAGGTGCGCCTGGAGAACGGGCACGAAGTGCTCGCCCACATCTCCGGGAAGCTGCGCCAGAACTTCATCCGCATCCTTCCCGGTGACACCGTCCGCGTCGAGCTCTCCCCCTACGACCTCACTCGGGGTCGCATCACATACAGGATGAGATGAAGGTTTCTGCGTCCGTGAAGCCCCGTTGTGAGCGCTGCAAGGTAATCAAGCGCTCCGGCGTGGTGATGGTCATCTGCGTCATTCCCAAGCACAAGCAGCGGCAGGGCTAGGAGGAACGTGGCACGTATTGCCGGCGTCGACATTCCGCGCGAGAAGCGGGTGATCGTCAGCCTCACCTACATCCACGGTATCGGCCCGACCTCGGCCACCAAGGTCATCGGCGCGGCCAACGTGTCCCCGGACACGCGCGTGCGAGACCTGACCGAAGAGGAGGTCAATCGCCTGCGCGAGGTGATCGACCGCCAGTTCAAGGTCGAGGGTGACCTCCGCCGCGAGGTCAACATGAACATCAAGCGCCTGATGGAGATCGGGTCGTACCGAGGGCTTCGCCATCGGCGCAACCTGCCGGTCCGCGGGCAGCGAACCAAGACCAATGCCCGGCAGCGCCGCGGTGTGAAGAAGACCGTCGGCATCCGCCGCAAGAAGTAAACGGGAGTTCCATGGCAGAGCGTAAGCGCGCTCAACGCAAGAAGCGCGAGAAGAAGAACGTGCCGGTCGGGCACGCGCACATCCAGTCGACGTTCAACAACACGATCGTGACGATCACCGACACGACCGGCAACGTCGTGAGCTGGGGCAGCGCCGGCCTGGTCGGCTTCAAGGGCTCCCGCAAGAGCACGCCGTACGCGGCTGCGCAGACGGCCGAGCTGGCCGCGCGGCGCGCCATGGAGAACGGCATGCGCCAGATCGAGGTCTTCGTGAAGGGGCCTGGCGGCGGCCGCGAGCAGGCGATCCGCTCCCTCCAGACTGCCGGCCTCGAGGTGACCGCCATCACCGACGTCACGCCGATCCCGCACAACGGTTGCCGCCCGCCGAAGCGGCGCCGGGTCTGAGAGGGGATCGAACGATATGGCACGATACAACGACGCGGTCTGCCGCATCTGCCGCCGCGAAGGGCTCAAGCTCTTCCTGAAGGGCAGCCGCTGCTACAGCCGCAAGTGCGCCTTCGAGCGCCGCAGCACGCCGCCCGGCATGAACACCATGCGCCGGCGGAAGGTGAGCGAATACGGCCTTCAGCTCCGCGAGAAGCAGAAGGTCCGCAAGAGCTACTCGGTGCTCGAGCGCCAGTTCCGCAACTACTTCGAGAAGGCGGAGCAGCACAAGGGCATGACCGGCGAGAACCTGCTCCGAATGCTCGAGATGCGCCTCGACAACACCGTCTACCGGATGGGCTTCGCCTCGAGCCGCGCGCAGGCGCGCCAGCTCGTCAGCCACGGTCATTTCACCGTCAACGGCCGTCCGACCAATATCCCGAGCTTCGGGGTCAAGGTCGGCGACAAGATCGACGTCCGCGACAGCCGTCGCGGTCGCGAATACTTCAAGGTCGCCCCCGAAACGATCAAGGCGGCCCAGATCCCCGAATGGGTGAGCGTCGACCCGACGAAGCTGTCGGGCACCGTTCTCTCCGAACCGGCGCGCGAGCAGATGCCGCTCGAGTTCAACGAGCAGCTCGTCGTCGAGTACTACTCGCGCTAGGAGTCAGATCCTTCTCATGATCGAACTTGAAACCCCACAGCTGCCACAGGCTCCCGATCCGCACATCGAAGAGGTGCACGCGGAGGGCAACCTGAGCCGCTTCGAGGTGACCCCGCTCCAGGAGGGGTACGGCATGACGCTCGGCAACGGCCTGCGTCGCGTCCTCCTGAGCTCGCTGGAGGGGGCCGCCGTCACCAGCGTCCAGATCAACGGCGTCTTCCACGAGTTCAGCACGATCGAGAACGTCAAGGAAGACGTCACCCAGATCGTCCTGAACGTCAAGAAGCTGCGCCTCCGCTCGTTCGCGCGTCACGCCGTCACGCTGAAGCTCGTGAAGCGTGGCGCCGGGCCGGTCACCGCCGCCGATATCGGTGAGTCCGCCGACATCGAGATCGTGAATCCCGATCTCGTGCTCCTCACGCTCGACTCCGACTCCGGATCGATCGAGATGGACCTGACCGTCGAGACCGGCATGGGATATCGCCCCGCGGAGCACACCGAGGAGATGCCCATCGGCGTGGTGCCGGTGGACGCCATCTTCTCCCCGGTGCGCCGCGTGAACTACCAGGTCGAGAAGACCCGCGTCGGCCAGATGACGAACTACGACAAGCTTGCGATCGAGATCGAGACCGACGGCACGACGACCGCCCAGGCGGCCCTCAGCCAGGCGGCCCAGATCCTGGTGCGCGAGTTCGGGCGCTTCGCCGAGATCGGCCGCCCGGCCATCCCGGGCAGTGACGCCACTGCTCCGGCGGCGCCGAGCGCCAACCTGCTCGACGCGCCGATCGAGGAGCTTGATCTCCCCATGCGGGCCTACAACAGCCTGAAGCGGAACAGCATCACCAAGATCGGCCAGGTCCTGTCGCTCAGCGACGACGAGTTCCTGCGGATGCGCAACTTCGGCCAGAAGAGCCTGGACGAGCTCAAGGAGCGCCTGGCGCTTCGCGGCTTCATCGCTCCCGAGGCGACGGCGATGAGCAGCGACGAGTCGGACCTCCCGGCATCGGCCGAGCTCGACGAGGCAGCCGCCGCCGAGCTGGACCGGGAGTCCTGAGCCGATGCCGCATCGAGTCGCGGGGCGCAAGCTCAGCCGCCCGCACGCTCACCGTCTCTCGATGCTCGGCAACCTGGCCGTGGCCATCCTCCGCTACGAGAAGGTGAAGACCACCGAGGCCAAGGCCAAGGAGGTGCGTGGCATGATCGACGGGTTCATCACGCTCGCCAAGCGTGGCGACCTGCACGCGCGCCGGCAGCTGATCTCGAAGATGCCCCATGAGCCGCTCATCGTGGAGAAGCTGCTGACCGAGCTGGCCGGCAAGTACGCCGACCGCTCGTCGGGATACACGCGCATCGTCAAGCTGGGGCAGCGTCCGGGTGACGCGGCCTCGATGGTACAGATCGAGCTCGTCTGAGGACGGGCACACACCAAGACCGAAACGGATCGATGACCGCCAACGCGCAGCAATGCGCACGAGCGGTGATCGAGTACGACGGAACGGCCTTCGCCGGCTCCCAGGTCCAGCCGAATGCTCGGACCGTTCAAGGGGAGCTGGAGAAGGCGCTTAACAGGCTGATCGGCGAGAGGACGCGAGTTCGCCTCGCCGGGCGAACCGATGCCGGGGTGCATGCCACCGGTCAGGTCGCGGCATTCTGCTACGCACGAGCCCCTCGTCGCGGCGGCGGACTGCCGGAGCTGCGACGACGGCTGAACGCCGCGCTGCCGCCCGACCTGACCGTTCGCTCCCTTCGACCCGCGAAGGCGGGCTTCGATCCGCGGCGGGAGGCGCGCTGGCGCGTCTATCGCTATCGGATCGGACTGAACGGAGTGCGGCATCCGCTCGACCGACATCGGACGCTCGAAATCGACGAACCCCTCGACGCGACCGCCATGCAGGCGGCAGCGGCGCGCATGCTCGGCGAGCGAGACTTCGCCGCCATGGGTGCCGATGCGCACGGACGGACGGTCCGGCATCTCGCCGAGCTCCGCGTCGTGCGGCACGGGGACCTCCTCGAGATCCGCGTGACCGCGAACGCCTTCCTGCGGCGCATGGTGCGCAGCATCGTGGCCCTCCTGATGGAGGTGGGTCGCGGGCGGCTGGCGCCGGAGGCGGTGGATCGGGTCCTCGACGTCGGGGCCCGCGCCCTTCACGGGCGCGCCGCACCGCCCAGGGGCCTCACCCTCGAGCGGGTCATCTACGCATCAGCCACGAAACCGAAGAACGAACGATCCGCGCGGCCAACCAAGGCGGCGCGAACCACCCAAGGCAAGCCGGAGACCTCATAAACGTGAAGACCTACGCCGTCAAGGCGAGCGAGATCGAGCGCAGCTGGTGGGTCGTCGATGCGACCGGCCAGACTCTCGGCCGGCTGGCGACGCGCGTCGCCACGCTGCTGGAGGGCAAGCACAAGCCGACCTACTCGCCGCACCTCGACACGGGCGACCACGTGGTCGTCCTCAATGCCGGCAAGATCAAGGTCACCGGCGACAAGCTGCGGCAGAAGACCTATTACCGCCACTCGAACTATCCGGGCGGCCTGCGCGAGGAGACCCTCGGAAACCTCCTGGAGCGCAAGCCCGAGCTCGTCATCGAGCGCGCGGTGAAGGGCATGCTGCCCAGCAATCGCCTCGGCCGGGCGATGTTCAAGAAGCTGAAGGTGTACAGCGGCGCGGACCATCCGCACCAGGCTCAGCAGCCCACCGCTGTCGAGCTGTAGAAGAGAGGACGATCCGTGAGCACGAACTACGTCTATGGGACCGGCCGGCGCAAGACTGCCGTCGCTCGCGTCCGCCTGCTGCCGGGTGACGGGAGCATCGTCGTCAACGGCAAGCCGGCCGCCGAGTACTTCGGTGGCGCATCGCCCGAGGGCGCCATTCAGCTTCCGTTCCGGGTGACCGAGACCGAGGGTCGCTACTCGGCCAGCGTGCTCGTCGCCGGTGGTGGCGTGTCAGGCCAGGCCGGCGCGATCCGGCATGGCATTGCGCGAGCCCTGCTCAGCGCTCATCCGAACGCGAGGGCGGCGCTGCGCGGTGCCGGTCTGCTGACGCGTGACCCGCGCGCCAAGGAGCGCAAGAAGTTCGGCCTCAAGCGTGCACGCAAGGCGCCGCAGTACACGAAGCGCTAGTAACAACGAGGGCCTGCGCCTCGTCCTCAACCCATGAGCCTCGGCCGGATTGCCGGGGCTCTTTGGTATCATCGAGTCCCTCCGCACGCACCGAACCGCAGGCCATACGCCAATCGTGATCGACGCGATCCGGGAATTCTTCGACACCTACCTCCGTGGCAGCTGGACGTCGATCATCGACATCGGGCTGGTTGCGATCGTCATCTACTGGCTCTTCATCCTGATCCGCGGCACCCGTGCCGTTCGGATCGTGATCGGCCTGTCGATCCTGTACCTCGTCTACCTGGCCGCCATCTTCTTCCACTTCGATCTGCTGCGGCGTCTGATGGAGACGGCGGCCGTGGTCGGGCTCTTCGCGGTCGTCGTCGTGTTCCAGCCCGAGCTGCGGCGAGCCCTCGAGCAGATCGGCCGCATCGGCTCGGTCAACCGCTTCTTCGTCAGCACCGAGGTTGCCGGCGCGGAGCGCGTCGCGCGCGAGATCAGCCGTGCCGCGCGCATCCTGGCCGGATCCCGCCACGGTGCGCTGATCGTCCTCGAGCGCGAGACCGGCCTCCAGGATCTCGCGGCCGAGTCGGGCGTGCCGGTGCACGCAGATCTGCGCGCCGAGCTGCTGGTCACGATCTTCTACCGCGGCACCGCCCTCCACGACGGCGCGGTGATCATCTCCGGCGAGAAGATCAGCTCGGCCGGCGTGCTGCTGCCGCTGAGCCAGAACGTGCTCGATTCGGAGCGCTACGGCACCCGGCACCGCGCCGCGATCGGCATCAGCGAGCAGACCGACGCGGTCGTGGTCGTGGTCAGCGAGGAGACCGGCTCGATCAGCCTCGTCGTGCGCGGGCGCATCGAGCGCAACCTCACCGAGGAGCAGCTGCGCCGGCGCATCTTCAACCTGATTCGGCCCCAGGCCCCGCGTCGCGCGGTGCCATTCCTGCGCCGCTCGCTCGACGGGCGCTGGCAGGTCGGCCAGGCAGAGCCTGAGCGTGATGAACCGATCGACCCCGATGCGCGCGTCGTGACACCGGCTCCCGACAGCCCCGTAGCGAGGCGCTGAGATGGGGTTCCTGCTGCGCAACTGGCATCTCAAGCTGTCCGCGGTCCTGCTCGCGACCGTGCTCTACACCGGGCTCGTCTTCTCGGGATCCTTCTCGGATCGAACGATCCAGGTGCGCGTCGAGCAGATCAATGCGCCGCGCGACTCCTTCGTCCTGAGCGGCGACCTCGGATTCGTGGAGGTCACCTATCGGACCGCGAACGACACCGCGGCATCGGTGACCGCAGACGCCTTCGTCGGACGCGTTGACCTCGCCGATTACGAGATGGATCGGGCACCGGAGCCACAGGTCCTCGACGTGACCGTTTCGGCCTTGACCGATGATGTGGAGGTCCTGTCGGTCTCGCCGGCAACCGTTCGGGTCGAGATCGACCGCATCGAGGTGCGCACCGTCCCGGTCGCAGTCGAGACGAGCGCCGTGCCGAGTGGGCTCGAGATCGACGCACCGGTGTTGAGCGACGAGGAGGTGCGGGTCCGCGGCCCCGCCTCCATCGTCGAGCAGGTCGACCGCGCGGTCGCGTTCGTGAGCATCAGCGCCTCCGAAGTCGACTTCAACGAGCCGGTCGACCTCGTCGCCGTCGACGTGGAAGGCCAGCCGGTCGACGCCGGGCGCATCGAGATCGAGCCAAAGACGGTGTCCGTGCAGGTGGACGTCCGCGCGACCGAGACCAACAAGTCGGTCCCGGTGCGCCCCGACATCTCGGGGACGCCGGCTCCCGGCTTCGCCCTCGAATCGCTCTCGGTTGAGCCGTCGCTGGTGACGCTGCGAGGCCTGCCGGACGTGCTCGCCGGCATCAGCGAGGTGCTGACCCAGGCGCTCAGCATCGACGGCGTGTCGAGCAACCAGGACTTCGAGACCGAGCTCGTGCTGCCGGAGGGCACGCGGCTCGCCGATGCGACGGGCTCCTCCGCCGTCACGGTGACGGCCGGGATCGGTCCCTCGGTGTCGAGCCGCACCTTCGTGGTCGGCGTGCAGTGCCAGGGCGCCGGCGAGAATGCCTGCCTGCCGGCGATCGACCAGCTGACGGTCACGCTGAGCGGACCGGGGGGCACGCTCTCCGGACTGTCGGCCGGCGACGTGACGCCGACGCTCGACGCGAGCGGCCTGGAACCCGGCACCTACGACCTGGAGGCATCGCTCGGTGCACTCCCGGATGGGGTCGAGCTGCTCGGCATCAGCCCCGCCACCGTGTCGGTGACCATCCGGGCCCCGGCGTCGCCGACCCCGACCCCCGCACCGTAGATGGCGGGACGCTTCGGAACGGACGGCATCCGCGGTGAGGTGGGGTCGGAGATCACGGTCGACCTGGCGCTCGCGCTCGGCCGCGCGGTCGGCCATCGATACGGCCGCGCCGGCGAGAGCATCCTCCTCGGGCGCGACACGCGGCGGTCGGGCGAGATGCTGACGGCCACCCTCGCTGCCGGCATCATGTCCGCGGGAGCCGACGTGGTCGACCTCGGCGTCGTCACCACGCCCTGTCTCGTCCACGCATCGGGGGAGGCCGCTGCCCCCGCGATCATGGTCTCCGCGTCCCACAACCCCGCTCCCGATAACGGGCTGAAGGTCATCGCCGCCGGGCGCAAGATCGACGACGACGCGGAGGACGATCTCGATCGGCTCATCGACGACCCATCCGAGATCCCCGTCGTCGTGAATTCGGCGCTCGGACGTTCGCGGCCGGATCGAGGAGCGGTCGCGGCATACGAGCGTCACCTGGCCGAGATCGCCGGCGACGCGTTCGCCGGGCTGCGGATCGGTATCGACTGCGCCAACGGCTCGGCGAGCGTCATCGCTCCCGAGCTGTTCCGCTCGCTGGGCGCCGAGGTGACCGTGCTCTTCGACGCGCCCGACGGCACGAACATCAACGACGGGTGTGGCTCGACGCACCCGGAGACGCTCGCCGAGACGATCTCGGCGGCGGGTCTCGATCTCGGGCTCGCGTTCGATGGCGACGCCGATCGGCTCATCGCCGTTGACGAGCGCGGGCGGCTGGTGGACGGCGACGCGGTGATGGGGATCTGTGCGCTCGCGCGGCTGGCGGAGGGTACGCTCCGCAACGACGTCCTGGTCGTGACGGTCATGACCAACGGCGGCCTCGAGCGCGTCGTGCGCCAGCGGGGCGGCAGGATCGTCCGGACGCCGGTCGGGGATCGCCACGTGCTTGCGGCGATGGAGCGTGAGGATGCTGTGCTCGGCGGCGAGCAGTCGGGGCACATCATCTTCCGCGATCGTGCGTCCACCGGCGACGGCCTGCTGACGGGGATCGAGCTCGTGCGGGCGACGCGCGCCGCGGGCCGGCCGCTCTCGGAGCTGGCCGACGCTATCCCGAGATTGCCGCAGGTGATGATAAACTCACGTGCCAGCCGCCGAGACGACTGGCAGGACGACCCGGACTTCTCTGCCGCCGTCGAGCGTGCCACCGCGGTGATGGGGGATCGCGGACGGGTTCTCGTCCGCCCATCCGGCACCGAGCCCAAGATCAGGGTCATGGTCGAGGGCGACGACGCCGCTGAGATCGAACGCATCGCCCGCGAGCTCGCGACGCTTGCCGAGGAACGGTTGAACTGAGGAGATCACATGTGCGGCATCGTCGGGTACGTCGGGCCGCGTGACGCGGCGCCCATCCTGCTCGAGGGCCTGCGGCGCCTCGAGTACCGCGGATACGACTCTGCCGGGATCGCCGTCCTCACCGAGGGCGGCGAGGTCTTCATCGAGAAGAAGGCCGGCAAGCTCGCCAACCTGACCGAGCACCTGAACGGTGACGCACCGGCCGGGCATCCCGGGATCGGCCACACCCGCTGGGCCACCCACGGCCGGCCAAACGACGAGAACGCGCACCCGCACACCGACTGCACCGGCAAGCTCGCCCTCATCCACAACGGGATCATCGAGAACTACGCCGAGATCAAGGACCGCCTGGTGGCCGAGGGACACCGGTTCACCTCGGAGACCGATACCGAGGTGCTGGTGCACCTGATCGAGACGAAGTACGCGGGCGACCTGGTCGACGCGGTGCGGCTGGCGCTCAACGAGGTGCGCGGGGCGTACGCCATCGGTGTCATGCATACCGAGCACCCCAACCGCATCGTCGGCGCGCGGATGAACGTCCCGCTCATCGTGGGGCTCGGAGAGGGCGAGGGCTTCCTGGCCAGCGACGTGCCGGCCATTCTCGAGCACACCAAGAACGTGATCATCCTTCACGAGGGAGATGTCGCCGAGGTCACCCCGGAGGGGACGCGCATCTCGTCGCTCGACGGGAGCGAGCTGGAGCGCGAGGTCACGGAGATCCACTGGAACATCGACGCCGCCGAGAAGGGCGGCTTCGCACACTTCACCCTCAAGGAGATCTACGAGCAGCCGCACGCGATCCAGGAGTGCCTCCGTGGCCGGGTCGACGGCGCCGGCAACGTGCTGCTGCCCGAGCTGGTGGCGATCGAGGCCAAGCTGCGGGAGATCGAGCGCGTCTACGTGGTCGGCTGCGGTACGGCCAGCTACGCGGCTCACGTCGCCGCCTACCTGATCCAGGACTGGGTCGGGCTGCCGGCCACCATGCAGGTCGGCTCGGAGATGCGCTACAGCCCGCCACCCATCGACGCAAGGACGCTCGTGATCGGGGTCAGCCAGTCGGGAGAGACCGCCGACACGCTGGCGCCGCTGAAGATGGCCGAGGAGCGTGGAGCGACCGTCGTCGTGGTCACGAACGTGGTCGGCAGCGCGATCACCCGGGAGGCGGACGCCGTTCTGTACCTGCAGGCCGGGCCGGAGATCGCCGTCGCGAGCACGAAGGCCTTCGTGACGCAGGTGCTGGTGCTGCAGATGCTGGCGCTGCACCTGGCCGGCGTGCGAGGCACGCTCAGCTCGAATCGGCTGCGGACGTTCGGGCAGGCGCTCAGGAGCCTGCCGCGCCAGGCCGCGGAGACCCTCAAGCTCGCTCCGCAGATCAAGAAGCTCGCCCAGCGCTATGCGGGCGTTCGCGACTTCATCTACATCGGTCGGGGGGTCGGCTTTCCGATCGCCATGGAGGGTGCACTGAAGCTCAAGGAGCTCAGCTACGTCCACGCCGAGGGCTATGCCGCCGGGGAGCTCAAGCACGGGCCGATCGCGCTGCTGGATCCGCAGACGCCGCTGGTGGCGATCGCGACCAAGGGGGCGATCTACGACAAGGTGGTGAGCAACGTGGCCGAGGCTCGAGCTCGCTCGGCGCCGGTCATTGCCGTCGCGACCGAGGGTGACGACCAGATCGATCGCTACGCGCACGACGTGATCTACGTGCCGGACGTTCCGGAGCCGATCAGCCCCGTCATCGTCGTCCTGCCGCTCCAGCTGCTCGCCTACGAGATCGCGGTGGCGCGCGGCACGGACGTGGACCAGCCGCGCAACCTGGCCAAGTCGGTTACCGTCGAATAGCGCGCGGCAGCTTACCGATGAGCCGCCACGAGATCGGTATCGACCTGATCGACATCGATCGGATTCACGCATTGCTTGGCCGCTTTCCGGATCGATTCCGGCTGCGTGTGCTCACCGAACGCGAGCAGCGCTATTGCGGCCGTCGGGTCGAGCGGATTGCCGGGCGCTGGGCCGCCAAGGAAGCCATCAGCAAGGTGCTTGGCCTCGGCGTTCGCGGCGTCGGCTGGCGCGAGATCGAGATCCTGCCGAACCGCGCGGGCGCCCCGCAGGTCTACCTCCACGAGCGAGCCGCGCGGCGGGCGGAGGCGATGAACCTCGACGAGGTCAGCGTCTCCATCTCGCACGAGCGGCACATGGCCGTAGCCGTCGCCGTCGCGCACCGCCGCCATGAATGAGGCGGCACTGACCCAGCGCTGGGTCGCGGGCCACCTGCCGGACCGCCCGGCGCGCGCCCACAAGGGTGACTTCGGACGCCTCCTGGTCGTGGCCGGCTCCACCGAGTATCCGGGTGCGGCGATGCTCACCGCCCTCGGTGCCATGCGGGCGGGAGCCGGGGTCGTGCGCGTGGCGGTGGCCGAGTCGGTGGCGGCTCGCCTGGCAGGGGCCGTCCCGGAGCTGACCTGGATGGTGCTGGACGAGGAGGCCCCCGGCCTGATCGCTCCGAGCGGATGGCGCCGTGTCACGACCGATGCGGCCGGGTACGAGGGGGTGGTCATCGGTCCGGGGCTCGGGCGTCAGCCGGCGACCCAGCGACGCACTCGCAACCTGATCGCGGCCATCCGCGTGCCGGCCGTGATCGACGCGGACGGGCTCAACGCCCTCGCGGACGGCGGCAGCTGGTGGACGGGGCTGCGCGCGCCGCTGGTCCTGACGCCGCATCCCGGCGAGTTCGCCCGCCTGATCCGTGCCGAAGCAGCGCCGGCCGACGACGATGACGCTCGCGCGCATGCCGCCCGCGAGGCGGCGCAGCGCTGGGGCCAGGTGGTGGTGCTGAAGGGCGCCAATACGGTCGTAGCGGGCCCCGATGGGGAGCTCCTGCGCTCGGAGGTCTCCTCCCCTTCGCTGGCGACCGCGGGCTCGGGCGACGTGCTCGCCGGCGTGATCGGCGCCTTCCTTGCGGCGGGCCTGCCGCCGTTCGAGGCCGCAGGCTGTGGGGTGGCGGTTCACGGTGCCGCCGGCCTGCTGGCCGAGGAGCGGATCGGAAGGGCCGGCGTCATGGCCAGGGACCTCGCCACGCTGCTGCCACAGGCGATCGAGCAGCTGCGCGGCGGCCGCGCCCGATGACGGTCCCGGGCAGCCCGCATCGGGCCTGGGTCGAGGTCGATCACGCGGCGATTCGCTCCAACCTCGAGGTGGTCAGGCGTTCCGCGCCGGGCGCCAGCGTGATCGGCGTCGTCAAGGCGAACGCGTACGGTCATGGAGCCGTCGCCGTCGCGCGGACACTCGTCGCTGCGGGCGTCGAGCACCTGGCGATCGCCACGGTCGACGAGGCGATCGAGCTGCGCGAGGCCGGCGTCGAGGTCCCGATCGTCCTGCTCTGGGGCATCGGCCCCGACGAGGCGTCGATCGTCACCCGGCACGCGCTGGAGCCGATCGTGTACGACGATCGGACGATCGAGCTTCTCGAGGCGGCGGGCGGCCGCGACGGGGTGCGCATCGGCGTCCACCTGAAGGTGGACACGGGACTCGGCCGGCAGGGCGCATCCCCCGACGATGCTGTCGCGCTGGCCAGCCGCGTGGCGCGCAGCCGCCACCTCCGCCTGGCGGGAACGATGAGCCACCTCGCGGTGCCGGGCGAGGACGACGCCTATACCGAGGTCCAGGTGCTCCGCCTTGCCCGCGTGCTCGACGGCATGCGCTCCGCCGGCGTCGACCCCGGACTCGTGCACGTCAGCGCCAGCGGCGGCCTGCTTGCCGGCGCTCTTGCCTTCGCCGATGCGGTTCGCCCCGGCCTCGCGTTGTACGGCATGCAGCCCGCCTGGCTGGCCGACCGCGATGTCGGCCTCATCCCGGCTCTCAGCTTGCGGGCGCGTCCGCTGCGCATCTTCGACCTCGCCGCCGGCGAGGCGATCGGCTACGGGCTGCGCTTTCGCGCGACGCGCGACACGCGGATCGCCACGCTCGGCATCGGCTATGGCGACGGGTGGCCGCGCGTGCACGCCAACAACGGCTGGGTGCTGGTCCATGGCGGGCGCGCGCCAGTCGTCGGCGCGATCAGCATGGACGGGTTGACCGTCGATCTGGGCGGGATCGATGGTGTAACCTACGGCGACGAGTTCGTCCTGATCGGGGAGCAGGACGGCGCCCGGATCACCGCCGACCAGGTGGCCGCCGAGCGACGAACGATCAATTACGAAGTGACGACCGCGCTGCGCGAGCGTCTCCCGCGGCTCCATCGCGGAGCCGAGTGACCGCGGCGCCGACTCCAAGGACGAAGGCACGCATGGCACGCATCGAGATCGACGTCTGGCAGGGGGAGATCGCTGAGCTGGAGGTCGACGCGCTCGTCGTCCCGGCGAACGAATCGCTGTTCATGACCGCCGGCGCCGCCGCATCGGTGAAGCGCCTCGGAGGCGATCAGATCGAGCGCGACGCGGTCGACCAGGGACCGACCGCCCCCGGAACCGCCATCGCGACGCAGGCCGGTTCGCTGGCCGCCGGGTACGTCATCCACGCCATCGGCGTCGGCCACGATCGGGTTGCGGATCGTGACCAGCTCGCTTCGGCGATCCGCACCGCGCTGGCCTTCTCGGAGCCGCTCCAGCTGCGCCGTCTCGCCGTCTCGCTCATCGGCATCGAGCACGGGGTCTTCGCGCCCTCTGAGGCCGCCGAGGTGCTGATCGACGAGCTGACCGGCGACGACCTGGAGCGCCGGCTGCCCGAGTCGATCGTCATCGCAACCGCCAATGCAGCAGAGACGGTCGCCGTCACTGCCGCGCTGGCGACCCGCCGCGCGCACGTGACGTGAGCCGCGATCCCGCGCGACGGATCGCGGACGAGCTGCGGCGCCGGGGCCTGGCCGCTCCTGCCCGGCTGCTCCTCGACGCACACCTGCCGCTCGCTCCGCTCCTGTCCGACGCGGGTGCGGCGCTCGGCCCGCTGCTGCTCGCCGTTGGCGGGGAGCCGCTGGAGGATGTGAGCCGGCTGCTCGACGGCGACGACGGCATGCAGCGCCTCATGCACGAGCTCGACGATGTCGAGGAGCGCCATGCCGAGCCCGGCTGAGCTGCTCGGCCGGCTCGCCAGCTTCATCGGCGAGATCCTCGGCGCATCGTCGCTTCGATTCGAGATCGGTCCCACGCTCGCCGTGCTGGGCGTGGTGCTCGTGCTGCTCCAGCTCGTGGCCAGGCCGGTCAGCCGCTGGGTTACCTCGGACGCCGCCGGCCTTGCCGGAGTCGGTCGGGCGATGGCGCTGGCTGCCGAGTCGGGCACCGATGCGGTGGTTTCGCTCGGGGGCGCCGGGATCACACGCACGACGGACGCGCTCGGCCGCCTGCAGACCGTTGCCGCGCTTCCCATCCTCGGACATGTCGCCCGCGCCGCGGCCCGCAGCGGCATCCCGTTGCGCGTGCTCACGAACGACCCTATTGCGGGCCTGATGGCGGCGTCCACGGTCGATGCCGCGCATGCATCCACGGCCACCCAGGAGCGCCAGGGCCGATCCCGGATCGTCATGGTCGGCGAGGGACGGCCGACGATCGCGGGGCTGGCCATGACGACGCGGGCACGGCCCGCCGCCGCCTTCGCGCTGGGAAGCCTCCGCGAGGAAGCGCTCCTGCACCTCGACGGCCTGCGCGCCGGCGCCGGATCGCTGGCCACCGCCAGCGCGGAGGCCGCGCAGGCTCCGTCATTGCTGCTCGGCGGCGGGTCGGCCCTCATCGGCCCTGAGCCGTTTCAGGCAGGCGCCGACCTGCGTTCGGACGTGGAGGAACGCACCATGGTGCTGGCGGCGAACCGTCTCATCGGCCTGGCCGTTGCCGTCATCGTGCTCGGTTCGATCCTCGCGCTGGCCGGAATCGTCGATCTCGGCGAATTCCTTGCGGGGACCGCACGCGGGTGAGGCGACCGACCCTCTCGGCGCTGGTGATCCTCGTCGGCCTCGTGCTGATCGCGGATCTGCTCGTCGTCAACAGCGCCGTCGACCAGCTGGCCGGAGTCGTGATCGACGCCGCGATCCTGGTGGCCGCGGGGGCGGCACTCGCGGCCGTCGGGTCGCTGGGCGCCCGTCGGATCGCCGACCTGTGGCGTCGGCGCGGCGACCCGCTCGCGGCCGGGCTCGTCCTGGGTGGCATGGCTGCGATGCTCGTCGCGGGCCTCCGTCCCGGCTCGGCGGGAACCGGGGAGCCCGCCGTGCAATGGCTCATCGCCGCACTGCTGGTGCCCATCGGCGCGTCGCTCTTCGGCCTCCTCTTCATCTCGACCCTGGCCGCCGCGCGACGATCGATCCAGTCGCGCAGCCGCGAGGGGACGGTGCTCGTGGCGGCCGCCCTCGTCACCGTGATCCTGCTCGTGCCCGTCTCCGGGGGCCTCGGATCCGGGCTGTCGGTGGCGCGGAGTGGTTGCTCGCCGGACCGATCGGCGCCGTATTTCGCGGCCTGCTGATCGGGGTCGGTCTGCTTACGGCGGTCTACGCGGCCCGCACGCTGCTGGGCATGGCTGCCGCCGATGAGTGAGCGCGCCCGACGTCTCTGGCGCCTGGCTCCGCTGCTGCTCGTCCTGGCGCTGGCGATCGCGTGGCAGCTGCCCGACGTCGGCTGGCTTCGCCTGGCGGCGGCGGACCCGAAGGTCGCCGAACGGATGACGGCGACGCTAGATGCGCTCGGCGAGGAGCCCCGCGTCCTGGTTGGCTTCGACGCCGATATCGGCACGTACGCCGAGACGCGGCCCACGGTCCGCGCTCTACTCGCCGACCTGCTTGCCCGCGACGGACGCCTCGCGTTCGTGAGCCTGACGGTGGAGGGCCGTGCGCTTGCGTTGGCCGAGCTCGCGCGCCTCGGCCGCGAAGAGGCGAATCCTGCCCGTCTGCTCGACCTCGGCTTCATTCCCGGCGCGGAAGCCGGCCTCGTCGACCTGACCCGTGGCATCCGCGTCTCCCACGAGGGCGACCATGCCTTTGCGCGGGAAGTGGAGGTAGGCGGCATCGGCATATTCGACGCCGTGCTCGTGATCGGGGGCAACGACCTGGGCCCGCGGAGCTGGATCGAGCAGGTCGCGCCCCGCATCGGGGACGCTCCGTTCGTCGCCGTCACGCCGACCGTCCTGCTTCCGGAGGTTCAGCCGTACCTTGGCGCCGGATCGCTCCAGGCGGTCCTCGGCACGCCCCGAGACGGCGCGGCCTACCGGGAGACGCTTGCCCTCGGCAACCTCGAGCGCCTGACCGATCCGATCGAGCCGCGACCGCTGCCGGTGCTGCTCGGCATGCTCGTCGCCGTGGCGGTGCTGGGCCAATCTCTTGGCGCGCGGGCCGTCGGCGAGCTGCGCGCAGCCCGATCCCGGGAACCCGGATGAGCGGCTTCTTCGGAACCTCCGCGGCCGACCTGGTCGCCACCTGGGTGGCGGCCATCGTGACGCTCGTCGTGTTCGGCGCCCTCCTGGGCGAGCGGCGCGCCTTCGGCTGGACGCAGCACCTCCTCGCCGGGCTCGCGACTGGATTCCTCGCGCTGATCGCACTGACCGAAGTGATCGGGCCACGGCTGGTGGACCCGATCGTCGCCGACCCCACCGGCCGGCCGGAGCTCTGGGTGGGCCTCGCATTGGTCGCCTCCGCGGCGGCCGCGCCGTGGCTTCCCCGGCAGATCTCCGTGATTCCCGTCTCGATCGCGATCGGGGCGCTGGCGGCCTTCGCGCTCGGTGGCGCCGTGATCGGCACGCTCCTGCCGCAGATCGACGCGGCGATCGTTCGCCCTGGCGGCTCGGCTGCCGCGACGCTCGGCGGAGCGCTGGCCGTTGTCGTGACCGGGCTCGTCCTCGTCGGCTTCCTGCACGGCATCCCGCGCGGACGGGCTCTCACGGCCGCCGCGGGAGCCGGGCGCTGGCTTCTGATCGGCGGGATCGGCGGCTGGCTGGGATTCCTGATCCTGTCGCGCCTGATCCTGCTGGTGGATCGCATCGGCTTCCTGCTCGGCGACTGGCTGGGGCTCGTCCCGTGAGCGAGATGCTGGTGCGTGCCGAGATGGCACTGCTCATTGACGTCGGCTCGGCGTGGGCGAAGGCGGGCGTGATCGGGCGCGTGCGCGGTCGATGGCGCCTGGTGGCACACGCCGCACAGCCCACCTCGTGGGGTGCCGCCGCGCTTCGCCGGGCGCTCGTCGACCAGCTCGTGCTCTCGGCGGACCCGCGCCTGCTCGATGGTCTTGACGACCTCATCCGCGGCGCCAACCGGATCGAGTGCCACACCGCCGGCCGGCCGGCTCGGCTCGCGATCGTGGCCGTCAGCCGTGAGCTCTCGGGGAGCGCCGCCCGGCGCGCCGCGGAGGCCGCCGGCTGGCACGTGGTCGAGATCGTGACCTTCGATGACGGCCGGACCCTGGCCGAGCGGCTCGCCATCCTTCAGGCCGCCGAGGTCGACGCGTGGCTCATCGCCGGCGGATTCGACGAATCGCGCAGCCCGCGCGCGCTCGAGGCGGCTGCGCTGGTGGCGGCGGCAAGGCGCGCGGGGAGCGGCGCGGTCGTCTGGGCCGGGTCGGCAGCGCTGGCAGACGAGGTCACCGACCTCTTCGAGCCGGGCGCCGTCTCCGTGGTGGCCAACGCGCGGCCCGATGCGCGTCACGAGGAGCCGGCGGAGCTGCGCGCGCGGATGGTCGAGCTGCTCCGGGATGCGGTGACCCCCGAGGACGAGACGCACCTGTCCTCGATCGCCTTCCCGCGGGCGATCGGCGCGCTCGCCGGCGCGACGGGCCTTCGGATCCTGGGCGTCGACCTCGGCGCCCGCTCCGCGATCCGGGCGCTGGGCGAGCCGGACGGAACCGTCGCGAGCCGCGTGCACGCTCGGGGCGGCCTGGCCGGTGCGGTGCTCACCCCCGGCGCGGCGGCGCGCGTCGCGCGGCTGGCCGGCGACGCCGGCGAGGAGGCGGCGGTGGCCGACCTGCTCCAGACGCTGCGCGCCCGACCCTCGACGCTGCCACAGACGCCGGAAGAGCTCTCCGCGACGCAGGCGGCGGCACGGCGTCCAGCTGGCCGGCCTCCTCGAGGAGGGCGTGGCAGGAACGCTCGACCTCGTGATCGGGGCCGGGCGCACGATCGCCGCGGCTCCGCATCCCGCCCAGGCGGCCCGCATGCTCCTCGACGGGGTCCGCCCGGTCGGCATCACCCAGCTGGCGGTCGATGCCGCTGCGGTGCTCGGGCCGCTCGGCTCGTTGCCGGACGACGAGATTCGCGAGGGGCTCACGCTGCTCGGCGGCGATCTCGTCGCCCCGCTCGGGACGTCCGTGGTGTGCCGCGGCGGGGAGCATGGCCGGGTGGCGATGCGCGTCACCGTCCACCGCGCCGGCTGGCCGACCCAGGCGCCGATCGAGGTCCGCACCGGCCAGCTCCACGTCGTCTCGCTCGCGCGCGGCCAGGAGGCGGAGATCATCGTCGAGCCCGCCGGCGGCGTCAGCCTCGGCGCCGCACGGCGCTCGCCGCGCATCGAGGCAAACGTGACTGGCGGTGCCGTCGGGCTCATGCTGGACGCGCGCGGCGTCCCGATCGCGCTGCCGAAGCGCGGCGACGACCGCCGCGAGGTCCTCGCGGGATGGCGCGACTCGCTGATGCGTGAAGTCGCATCGAGCTCGGAGCGCGTCGCATGAGCGTCGTACATCGAGTCCGCCTCCCGGTCGGTGCGACGCCGATGGTCGAGATCGGGCATCTCGTTGAACCAGCCGAGGTGCTCGCGACCAGGCGTGCGCCGCGCGGCGGAAGAAGCCTGCCGGTCGCATTGCCGCTGCGCCGATCGGCCGCGAGCGCAGCGAGCTGCGTCCAGGCGCGGCCTGGAGCGACGCTCGATGCCGGGGCCATCCTTGCGGACGACGGCCATGGCAGGCAAGTGCGCGTCGCGGAGGCCTGCATCTACCTCGGCTATGACCTGGATGACGGCTCCGCGATGATCGCGCCGCTCTCCGGCAGCGAGCCGGTCCTCGGCCATGTCCGCGGCGAGGTCATCAGCCTCGAGGCCGACCTGATCGAGCTGCGAGTGGCCGGAGCGCTGGTATCCGGGGTGGGCGGTACCGGCAGCGCGGTCCACGGTGAGCTCCGCCTCGCGGTGCACGAGCCGGGCGAGGAGCTGCGGGCGAGCGCCATCGACATCGGAGCCACGGGACGGATCATCGTAGGGGGCTCACGCGCATCGGCGGAGACGCTGACGCGGGCGCGCGCCATGGGCGTTGCGGGCATCGTGCTCGGTGGGGTGCTCGACAAGGAGCTCCGCGATTTCGAGGCGACCCAGCTGCGACGCCGCAAGGTGGGCGGCGTGCGCGGCGACTTCGCGGTCATCCTGCTCGAGGGATACGGCAAGGTCGGCTTCGACCCCGGCCTCTTCGCCTGGTTCCAGACGCACGAGGGCCGGATGGCAAGCCTGTTCGGGGAGGCGGCGCGCCTCTACGTCTATGACGCCGGGCCGCCGCCGTTGCGCCGGGTCCTGCCGCGCCCCGGGGAACGGGTGATCGCGCATCGGCGTCCGCATGCCGGGCAGGGCGGTGAGCTGGTGCGCATCCTGGATCGCCTGCACGCCTTCGCGTCGGGCATCGTCGATCGCGCGGCCCTCGTCCGCTTCGAGGACGGCCACACGGCGATCGTGCCGCTCGCCAACCTCGAGGCCACCGAGCCGCTGACGAGCGACTGAGCGTCGCATTCCTATACTTGCCCGCATGGAGCGATCGACGGCGCCCGCGACGGTGGCTGGCCCGCTTGTCAGCGGCGGCGCGGACGAGACGCGCGCGATCGGGCGCCGGATCGGCACGTCGGCGCGGGCGGGGACCGTGCTCGCGCTCACCGGTGAGCTCGGCGCGGGCAAGACACAGCTGGCGAAGGGGGTGGCGGAGGGGATGGGCGTCACGAGCGTGGTCAACAGCCCGACGTTCGTCCTCATGAACGAGCATGCCGGCCGCCTGCGGCTCTTCCACATCGACGCCTACCGCCTGGGCGACCCCGAAGAGGCGTCCGCGGCCGGACTCCTTGACGAGCGTCACGCCGACGGGGTGACCGTGATCGAGTGGGCCGATCGGCTCGACGGCTGGCTGCCGGTGGAACGGCTCGAGATCCACCTCGAGACGCCCCCGGATGCGCCGATGCACCGCATCCTGAAGTGGACTGCCCTCGGCGCAGAACACGAGGAGCTGGCGGCGAAGGCACTCCGAGCCCCGTGATCATCGCGATCGACGGCGCGTCGACCGACCTCTCGCTCGCGGTGGCCGAGCCTGACGGCACGCAGCTCGGCGAAGACGCCTGGAGCAGCGCGCAGCGACAATCCGCCGAGCTGCTGCCGCGCCTGCTCGCGCTGCTCGATCGGGTGGAGCGTCCCGTGCGGGACACGACCGTCGTGGCCGTCGGGACAGGCCCGGGATCCTTCACCGGGCTCAGGGTGGCGATGGCCCTGGCCAAGGGCGTCGCGTTCGGCCTCCGGATACCCATCGTCGGCGTCCCGAGCCTCGAGGCGTGGCTCGACGCCGATTCCGAGGCGGTCGCAGCGGTCGCGCGAGCGGGCGCACGGGAGGCATACCTGCTCGAACGCGGGCAGGCGGCGCCGCGCATCGTCGACCGTGACGAGCTGCCGGTGACCGCAACCGTCGCGGCGGCCGAAGAGGTGGCCAACGCCTTCGGCCTCGCTGCCGCGCGCCGCCCGCGCGGGGCCATCGCGATCGCGCGTCGCGCGGCGGCACGGATCGCGGCGGACCCGGCCGGTGACGACCTTCGGACGCTGGAGCCGATCTACCTTCGTGCGCCGCGCGGCGTCCCGGTCGAGAGCGGGGAGCGCGTTCGATGGCTCTGACCATCCGGGTCGTGGTGGAGCCGATGCGCCTCGAGGACGTCGACGCCGTCCACGAGATCGAGCGGCTCAGCTTCCGGACCCCGTGGCCCGCGTATGCGTTCGAGCAGGAGCTGCGCGGAAACCAGCTGGCGCGGTACCTGGTGGCGCGATCAGACGAGCGGGTCGTCGGCTTTGCCGGCATCTGGATGATGGTCGACGAGGCGCACATCACCACCTTCGGCGTCCATCCGGAGTGGCGCCGCCAGGCGATCGGCCGCCAGCTGCTGCTGAACCTCGCCGAGCTCTCGATCGCCGTCGGTGCCCGACGCATGACGCTCGAGGTGCGCGAGTCGAACGTGGTGGCGCAGGCGCTCTACCGCGCCTTCGGCTTCGACATTGTCGGGCGGCGGCGGGCGTACTACACCGACGATGGCGAGGACGCGCTGGTGATGACCACCTCCGAGCTCACCGAGCCGGCCATGCAGTCCATCATGCGGACCGAGCGCGAGCGACTGGCCGGATGAGCGGCCCGCGGGTCCTGGCGATCGAATCGTCGTGCGACGAGACCGGCGTGGCGGTGGTCGTCGGCGGACGCCGGATCGAGGCGAACCAGGTCGCCAGCCAGGTGGCGCTGCACGCCGCCACCGGCGGCATCGTGCCGGAGGTGGCCGCCCGCCAGCAGCTGCGCTGGATCGTGCCCACGCTCGAGGCAGCCTTCGAACAGTCCGGGGCCGGCTGGGAGGATCTCGACGCGGTGGCCGTGACCAGCGGTCCCGGCCTGATCGGCTCGCTGCTGGTCGGCGTGAACGTCGCCAAGGCGCTGGCCGTCACGCACGATCTGCCCCTGGTCGGCGTGAACCATATCGAGGGCCACATCTATGCGAACTGGCTGTTCGAGGCCGAGGCGGGCGATGCCGCGCCGCTGCCCGCGGAGCCGCAATTCCCCCTGCTCTGCCTGGTCGTCAGCGGCGGCCACACCCAGCTCGTGCTCATGCACGATCACGGGCGCTATACCCTGCTCGGCCAGACGGTCGACGACGCGGCCGGTGAGGCATTCGACAAGGTCGGGCGGCTGCTCGGCCTGCCGTATCCCGGAGGTCCGGCGATCAGCGCCGCGGCACGCGATGCGGCGCCGTCCACGCGCTTCCCGCGGGCGCGCACGTCCGGGGCGTACGACTTCAGCTTCTCCGGCCTGAAGACGGCCGTCCTGCGCGAGGTCGAGGGCTATCGCGCACGGAACGAGCCGATCCCGGTCGACGGCATCGCCGCGGCCTTCGAGGAGGCGGTCGTCGACGCGCTGGCCACCAAGACGCTGGCAGCGGCTCGTGACCACGGCGTTGCGGCGGTGGCCCTCGGTGGCGGCGTTGCTGCCAACGACGCGCTGCGCCGCAGCCTGGACCAGCGGCTGCGGACCGAGGGGCTCGACCTCCTCGTGCCGCCGCCGGCGTGGTGCACCGACAACGGGGCGATGATCGGGGCGGCCGCCGGGTTCCGGTTCGCGGCCGGCGATCGCGCCGGCGCCGCGCTCGAGGCGATCCCGAACCTTGCGCTGCCCTGGCTGGCGGCGTGAACGACCCGCTCGCGCCGGAGCGGCTCGAGCCGCCGACGCCGGGTCAGCTGCGGCGCCTGATGGGAGCGGAGCGGCTTCGACCCCGGAAGAGCCTGAGCCAGAACTTCCTGACCGATCCCGAGGTGCTGGACGCGATCGTGGCCGCCGCCGAGCTCAATCCCGGCGACAACGTCGTGGAGGTCGGCCCCGGGCTCGGGGTGCTGACCCGCCGGCTGCTCGCCGCCGGCGCGTCGGTCATGGCGGTCGAGGTGGATCCGCGGCTGGCGGAGTACCTGCGTCGGGAGCTCTACGGGGTCGACCGCTTCGAGCTGATCGAGGCCGATGCGCTGTCCCTGCATCCGCGCGAGTTCTTCCCCGACATGCCGATCAAGGTGGTCGCCAACATCCCGTACCACATCACCAGCCCGCTGCTGCATACGTTCCTCGAGGGCGAGCGGCCGCCGGAGCTGACGGTGCTGCTCGTCCAGCTCGAGGTCGCCGAACGGGTGGCCGCCCCGCCGGGCCGCATGAGCTACCTGTCGGTGTTCGCGCAGAACGTGGCGACCGCCGAGGTCGTCGCGCGCGTTCCGGCGGCTGCCTTCGAGCCGGCGCCGGCCGTCGACTCGGCCATCCTGCGCCTCCGCCGCCGCGAGCATCCCGCGGTGGAGGCCGGCGAGGGGCGTGAACCGTTCTATCGGGTCGTGCAGGCGGGATTCCGGCAGCGTCGCAAGCAGGTCCACAACGGCCTGACTCGCGAGCTGGCGGTCGACCGCGAGGTCGTCGAGGCCGCGCTGGCGGCATGCGGGGTGGACCCGGAGCGGCGGCCGCAGACGCTGAGCGTCGACGAGTGGGCATGCCTGACCGGCCGGCTCGCGCCGCTGCCGTGAGCGCCGCGCTCCGCCTCGATGCCCCGGCCAAGCTCAACCTGACCCTCGCGGTCGTCGGTCGCCGGCCGGACGGCTATCACCTCCTCGAGAGCGACCTCGTCCTGCTCGAGCTGGCGGATCGGCTCCTCCTCGTGCCCGGGGGCAGCGGCCTGCGCCTCGAGGGCGAGGGGTCCGACACGCTGCCGCTGGGCGAGGAGAACCTGGCGTGGCGAGGCCTGCGCGCCGGGCTCGGCGGGGAGCCGGACCTTGCCTGGCTCACGCTCGAGAAGCGGATCCCGGTCTCAGCCGGCCTCGGGGGCGGCTCGTCGGACGCCGCGGCCGCGTGGCGGCTCGGACGCGCCTGGCGCGATCTCCCGGATGAGACCGGCGGCGAGGACGTCGTTGCTCTCGCCGGGATCGGCGCCGACGTTCCGTTCTTCGCGTCCGGCGCCGTGGCCGCGCGGGTGAGTGGCATCGGAGAGCGGATCACCGCAATCGCTCCCGAGCCACGCCACGTCGTCCTCGCGCACCCATCGTTCGGCCTGTCAACGGCCGCGGTCTTCGCCGAGCTGCGTCCCGACGAGTGGGGCCGCCGGCCGAACGACCTGCTGGCTCCGGCGCTGCGGCTCCGCCCCGAGCTCGGCGGGCTGCTTGCCGCCGTGTCGAAGGCCGGTGGCGAGCCGCGCCTGACTGGATCCGGCCCGACGATCTTCAGCCTGACCGACGACCCGGAGCTCGCCGCTGCGATCGTCGACAGCCTGCGGGCACGAGGGCATCCGCACAACCTTGACCCGAACGCGGGACGCAGCCGCTAGCATCGAACGCATCATCGAGGAGGAGTGAGAGGACGTGCGCGAAGCGATCAGCACCGACGGCGCCCCGGCAGCCGCAGGCCCCTACAGCCAGGCGATCCGCACCGGCGACCTCGTGTTCACCGCCGGCCAGCTCGGCCTCGACCCGACGAGCGGCGAGTTCGCGGCCGATGACGTCGCCGGCCAGGCCGATCGAGCGCTGGCGAACCTGGCCGCCGTCCTCGATGCCGCCGGCAGCGGGCTCGATCGACTCGTGAAGGTGACCGTCTTCCTCGCCGACATCGCCGACTGGCCGGCCGTCAACGAGGTCTACGTGCGCTGGATACCGGAGCCCTTTCCGGCACGCAGCGCCTTCGCGGTGAAGGACCTGCCGAAGGGCGGGCGCGTCGAGATCGAGGCGGTCGCCACCGTGGGCCCCGGTTGACGCTCCGATTCGGCCGCCTCTACCATCCTCGAACGTGTCTGCACATCTGACCGCCCCCGCGGCCATCGTCCTGGCCGCCGGCCAGGGGACTCGCATGCGTTCCCGCCTTCCCAAGGTGCTGCATCCGCTCGCCGGTCGCTCCCTGGTCGACCATGTCCTCGATGCGCTGGCCGATGCCGGTGTCGCCCACCCGGTCGTCGTCACCGGCCATGGCGCCGATGCCGTCGAGGCGGCCGTCGGCGCTCGCGCCGCAACCGCGCGCCAGGAGCCGCAGATGGGGACCGCCGACGCGGTGCGGACCGGCATGCGGTTGGTTCCGGCCGAGACGGAGACCGTCCTGGTCACCATGGGCGACGCGCCGCTCCAGCCCTGGACCCTCTTCCGCGCCGTCCTCGACGAGCGGGAGGTCGGTGACCCTGCCGTCGTGCTCGTCTCCGCCCACCTCCCCGACGCCACCGGCTATGGCCGGGTCGTGCGCTTCGACGGCGGAGCGGCATCGATCGTGGAGGAGGCCGACGCCGACGAGGTCACGCGCGCCGTGAGCGAGATCAACGTGGGCACCTACGCGTTCGACGCGGGATGGCTGCGCGGCGCGCTCGACCGGGTCACGCCGTCGTCCTCCGGCGAGGAGTACCTGACCGACGTCGTCGCCATGGCGGTGGGGGACGGCCGATCGGTGCGCATCGTCGAGGCCGACGACGCCGCCGATACCATCGGGATCAACGACCGCGTCGCCCTCGCGGCGGCGGAGGATCGCATGCGCACGCCGCATCGTCGAGGGGCACATGCGCAACGGGGTCACCATCGTCGATCCCGCGACGACCCGGATCGATGCCGCGGTCGAGATCGGGCAGGACGCTCGCATCGAACCCTGGACGATCCTCGAGGGGCCCACCGTCATCGCGCAGGACGCGGTGATCGGGCCCAACGCCCACGTTCGGGCCAGCCGCATCGGGCCGCGCACGCGGGTCTGGGCCAGCGCGGTCGAGGAATCGACCGTGGCAGAGGATGTGCAGATCGGTCCGTTCGCGCACCTGCGACCGGGATCGGAGATCGGCGCCCGGTGCCGGATCGGCAACTTCGCGGAGGTCAAGAACAGTCGCCTTGGAGCGGGAACGCAGCAGCATCACTTCAGCTACCTCGGCGACGCGGAGGTCGGCGAGAACGTCAACGTCGGCGCCGGGTCGGTGACGGCCAACTTCGATGGAGAGGCAAAGCACCGCACCGTCATCGGTGACCGGGCCAGCATCGGCGTCGACACCATGATGGTCGCGCCGGTGACCATCGGTGAGGGCGCCGTCACCGGAGCTGGATCGGTCGTCACGCGCGACGTCGCCGCGGGCAAAAAGGTGGTCGGCGTTCCGGCTCGCCCGATCGAGATCAAGCGTCGCTCACAGCCCCCTGCCGATGCCGGCAATCCCGACGCCGGCACCCTGGACGCCGGTGGCATCCCCGTCGTCGGGGAGGCGCCCGTCCCGTCCGGGGGCGGATCGGAACCCGTAGGGAGGCGGAAATAACACCGCCCGATGGACGGTAACAGTACCTTCGGCAACCCGGTCCTCGACCTCGTGGTTGTCGTCATCCTCATCCTCGTCGGTGGCTTCTTCGCCGCCAGCGAGATGGCCCTCATCACGGTCAAGCGCTACCGCCTGGACCAGCTTGCCGATGACGGGAATCGATCGGCCCGCACGGCTCGACGCCTGGTGGACGATCCCGGGCGATTCCTGGCCACCATCCAGATCGCCATCACGTTCCTGGGCTTCCTGTCCGGCGCCGTTGGTGCCGTGGCATTCTCGTCCGGCCTCGCCAGCCTGATCAGGCTGCTGCCCCTCTCCTTCATCAGCGATTCGGCCGATGCCATCGCCTTCGTGGTGGTGACGCTCCTCATCGCGCTCGTCTCGATCATCATCGGCGAGCTGGTCCCGAAGACGCTCGCCCTCAACTTCCCGGAGCGCCTGGCCCTGGCCGTCGCCCGCCCCATCGGCTTCATCGAGCGTCTCCTCTCGCCGATCGTGTGGGTCGTCTCACGAAGCAGCGCCCTGCTGGTGCGCCTCATGGGCGGCACCGAGAAGCCCCAGGGCGGCTACCTCTCGGTCGAGGAGCTGAAGCTGCTGGTCGAGACAGGCTCGGAGCAGGGCCAGATCGAGGAGGACGAGAAGGAGATGATCCATGGGGTCATCGAGCTCGGGGACAAGCGCGTCCACGAGGTGATGGTGCCCCGCATCGGCATCCGCGCCGTCAACGTCGACGATCCGATCGACGAGGTGCTCGACATGATCATCGCCGCCGGGCACTCACGGCTGCCGGTCTTCGAGGAGAGCCTCGACAACATCGTCGGCATCCTGTACGCCAAGGACCTCCTGCCGTACCTCAAGAGCAACGGCCGGGCGAGGGGCCAGATCGATCTCAGGGCGCTGGTTCGCGCGCCGGTCTACGTGCCCGAGTCGAAGGCTGTCGACGAGCTGCTGCACGACATGCAGACCGCCAAGCGCCATATCGCCATCGTCGTCGACGAGTACGGCGGCACCGCCGGCCTGGTGACCATGGAGGACGTCGTCGAGGAGATCGTCGGCGAGATCCAGGACGAGTACGACACCGAGGAGGCGATGGTGGAGACGATCGAATCCGAGGACGCGCTTGCCTTCCGGCTCGACGGTCGCGTCAGCATGGACGACCTGCGCGACCTGTTCGACCTCTCGGACGACGACGAGCCGGACGAGGAGGCCTACGACACGGTTGGGGGCTTCGTCGTCCATCGGGTCGGGCGCATTCCGCTGCCGGGTGCCGAGATCCCGTTCCGTGACGGGGTCATGCTTCGCGTCGAGGCCGCCGAGCCGCGTCGCGTCGCCCGCGTCGTGGCGTGGCGTCCGCTGCGCGCCGACGAGCGCGCGGAAGAGGGAGACAGCGACGAGGGAGCGGCCGCGACCGCCTGAGGTGGGCGCTGCCCGCGTCGGACCTAGGCCGCGATCATCGACCTGACGAGCGCGGCGAGGTCCGTCTTGCGCTGCGGCGGGCAGGGGAGCAGCTCGAGGAGCTCGAGGGATCGGTCGCGGTAGCGCCTCGACTCGGCCAGCGTGTGCTCCCGGGCACCGCAGCGCTCGAGGATCTCGAGCACCTCGGCGACCTCAGCATCGGTCACCGGCGGGTCGGCCGCGGTCGTCGGGCTGCGCCCGTCGGTAGCGCGCGCGGCGTCGCGATAGATCTCGGCGAGGCGCAGGCGATCGGGCTCCGAGGAGGCTTGCTGCATGGCCCACACCACCGGCAGCGTCTTCTTCCGCTTGCGGACGTCACCCGCCTCCGTCTTGCCCGAGTCGGTCTTGGTCCAGAAGGTGCCCTTCACGTCATCGGCCATCTGGAAGGCCATGCCGAGGGCGTACCCGAACTCCTGGTAGGCGTCGGCGATGGTGTCGTCGTCGGTGGCCAGGATCGCGCCGGCACGGACCGAGCCGCCGATCAGCGCTGCCGTCTTCTTGCCGATCATGTCCATGTAGGCGTCGACCGAGACATCGGAGCGGCGCTCGAACGCGATGTCGAGGTACTGGCCCTCGCACAGCGCCAGGCAGGTCTCGTCGTAGACCTTCATGAGCTCCAGCACGCGGTGGTCGGTGAAGCCGTCCATGAGCCGATAGAGGGCGAGGCGCGAGAGCGCGAAGAGCGCGTCGCCGGCGTTGATCGCGAGCGGGACGCCCCAGATCGCCCACAGCGTGGGCCGATGGTGGCGCTCGGCGTCGGAGTCCTCGATGTCGTCGTGGACGAGGCTGAAGTTGTGTCCCAGCTCGAGCGCCGCCGCGCCCGGGAGCGCCGCCTTGTAGTCGCCCGTCAGGGACTGGTAGGCCAGGACGCCGAGGAGCGGCCGGATCCGCTTGCCGCGCGGTGCGCCGCTGCCGTCGACGCCGAGGTGGTACGCGAGCATCTCGTAGAGCGGCCGCACGTGCCCCTGTCGCTCGTTGAGCACGCTCGACATCTCGGCCTCGATGTCGCCGAGAATCTGACTAAACTCGGTCCTGATGTCCACGCCCGAAGGGTACCCGACCTCCTCGACGAGCCGTGTCATGGCGCCGGGACAGCGGGCGGGTGGTTGTTCATGGAGATCATGATACGCGAATGTAGCACGTTCTGCTCACCGAGCCGATGAGCCCACGCCCGCGCGTCTACAAGACCGAGGGCATCGTGCTGCGTTCGATGAACCTGGGCGAGGCCGATCGTGTCCTCACGGTGCTCACGCCGCGGTTGGGGAAGCTGCGGGTGATCGCCAAGGGTGTCCGGCGCACGCGATCGCGCATCGGCGGGGCGCTCGAGCCGTTCAGCGACGTCCAGCTGGTGCTGGCGGTGGGCCGCACCTTCGATGTCGTCACCTCCTCGTCGCTCGAGGACCCGCACCTCGGGCTGCGCAACGACCTGCACTCGACGGCCGCGGCGTGGTACGTCGTCGAGCTTGCGGACCGCTTCTGCGAGGGCGCGGCCGACTCGCATGAGGCGTTCCGGCTCCTGGCGCAGGCGCTCTCCGGGCTCGACGCCCCGCCGGCAGAGGTGACGCGCGAGGTGGTCGCTCGCTGGTTCGAGCTTCAGCTGCTCGACGCGATGGGATTCCGGCCCGAGCTGGGGCGCTGCCTGGACTGCGGCGCCGAGATCGAGCCGGAGGGCAACGCGTTCTCTCCGGCAGGCGGTGGGGTCATCTGCCCGCAATGCTCCCACGCCGCGCTCGGCGCTCGGCCATCTCGAGCGACGCGCTCAAGGTGCTTCGGCATCTCCAGCGCTCGGCGCTGGTGGGGGTCCTGCGCCTGCGCCTGACGCCGGTGTGCAGCGCGAGGTCGAGCGCGTGCTGCACGCGGCGGTCTCGGCCGTTCTCGAGCGTGAGCTCGATCGCGCGACTTCCTTCGAGAGGTCGCCGCCCGAGAAGCGGCGGTTCCGTCGATGAGCGTCGATCTCCTCGCCAGTCTGGCCAGCTCGTCGTGCCGGTCCTGATCGCATCGTCGTGCTGATCGTCATCATTCGGGTGCTTTTCCGTCGCTGAGCTCGATGGCTGCCGGCCGCCGGTCCGATGCCTATCGGATTCTCGCGGACGACAGCCCGGTCGAGCCCCGATGCCGAATTCTCATGGTGGGAGCGAGTCGCTGGTCCGGGCACGCCACCACCCGGCCACGCTGACTCAGGGCGCGCCGGAGGTCGGGAATGGGCTAGCTCACACCCTCCACAAATCTGTCGCAGCAGGAGCGAGCCAAGCCGTGCCAGCACCCGAACTTCGACGTCATCGCCAGCCTCTCCAAGCGTCGCGGACTTCGTCTTCCCGTCCAGCGAGATCTACGGCGGCATCGGCGGCTTCTGGGACTACGGCCCGCTCGGCGTCGAGCTGAAGAACAACATCAAGGCGGCGTGGTGGCGGCACATGGTCCAGCAGCGCGACGACGTCGTGGGCATCGACGCGGCGATCATCATGAACCCGCGCGTCTGGGAGGCCTCCGGCCACGTCGCCGGCTTCAGCGACCCGATGGTCGACTGCCGCAGCTGCAAGCTCCGCTTCCGCGCCGACGACCTGAACGGCAACGCCCGCCGAGATCGCCTGCCCGAACTGCGGCCAGCGCGGCACGCTGACCGAGCCGCGCCTGTTCAACCTGATGTTCACGACCTACGTCGGGCCAGTGGAGGACAGCTCCTCGGTCGCCTACCTGCGCCCGGAGACGGCGCAGGCCATGTTCGTCAACTTCGAGAACGTGGTGACGACCATGCGGCGCAAGCTGCCCTTTGGGATCGCGCAGATCGGCCGATCCTTCCGCAACGAGATCACGCCGGGCAACTTCATCTTCCGCGCTGCGCGAGTTCGAGCAGATGGAGATGGAGTTCTTCGTCCATCCCCGCGACGAGGACGAGTGGTTCGCCTACTGGGTCGATGCGCGCCACCGCTGGTGGACGGATGTGCTCGGTATCGACGCCGAGCGGCTGCGCCTGCGTCCGCACGCGGCCGATGAGCTGTCGCACTACTCGAAGCAGACGACCGACATCGAGTACCAGTTTCCGATCGGCTGGTCCGAGCTGGAGGGCGTCGCCGACCGGACGGACTTCGATCTGAAGGCGCACGCCGCCGGCAGCGGCAAGCGGCTCGCCATCTTCGACGAGGAGAGCGGCGAGCACATCGTGCCCTACGTGATCGAGCCCGCGATGGGCGTCGACCGCGCTTCCTGACCGTTCTGGTCGACGCCTACACGGAGGAGCAGGTCGCGAAGGAGAAGCGCATCGTGCTCAAGATCCATCCGCGGCTCGCGCCGATCAAGGCGGCGGTGCTGCCCCTGCTGCGCAACCGGCCGAGCTCGTCGAGCGGGCGCGGCGCGCTGACCGCCGATCTGAAGCAGCTCATGACGGCGATGTACGACGACACGGCATCGATCGGCAAGCTCTACCGGCGCCAGGACGAGATCGGGACGCCGTTCTGCGTGACGGTCGACGTCGAGACGCTCGATGACGGAGCCGCCACGATCCGCGAACGGGACTCGATGACCCAGGAGCGCGTCGCCCTCGACCTGCTGCCGCAGCGGATCGCGGACCTCGTGGCCGGACGGTCCGCGTGGGAGGGCGTCCCGCGCGCGGCGCCTCCGGAGGCCTGATGCTCGACGAGGTCCGCGACGCGCTCGAGCGGGGAGACGACGATCTCGTGCTGCGGCTCACCGATGCGCTCCTCGCGGAGCGTCCCGGCGACGACGCGGCGCACGAATACCGCGCCCGCGCCCTCCTCGCGCTCGGGCGGCTCGACGAGGCCGAGCAGCACGCGAAGGATGCGGTGCGGCTGGATCCCGACGAGGTCCGCTACCGGGAGCTGCTCGCGCAGGTGCTGTCGAGCGGCGGCGCCCATGGCGACGCGGCGGCCGAGTTCGGTCGCCTGGCCCGCAACGATCCGCGGCAGACCGCGTGGACGGTTGCCGAGGCGCAGGAGCGACTGGGCGCCTCCCAGCCGGCGATGGGCGTCGAAGCGGCCCGACGCGCGGTGCGGATCGAGCCACGTAACGGCTCCGCGCAGCTGGCCCTCTCGCAGGCGCTGGCACGCACCGGGGACGCTCGCGGCGCCTTCCAGGCCGCGGGCGCGGCGACGCGCGCTGCTTGCCGGCCTGCCGGAGGCGCGCGAGGCGCTCGCAGACGCGCGATGGCTGAGCAACGACGATGCGACGGCGTTCGACGAGTTCCGCTCGCTGGCGAATGAGCTGACCGGTGCCGATCGCGACCGGGTGCTCACCAAGGCGCGCACGCTCTACCGCCAGCACGCGGGATGGGCCGGCCGCCTCGTCGCCGGACTCGGTCCGCTCTTCTCGATCGCCTTCCGACGCGGCTGGCTGCACGTCGGGTGATCAGCGTTGGCGTCCTGCGCGAGCGGCTGACGGCCGCCCTGGACGCCGCGATGCGCAACCGCGAGGCGGATGCGGTGGCGCTGACCGCCGACCGCACCAAGGCGATGGCGGTGGCGCTCGCGGGCATGCCCGACGACGCCGAGGTGGAGCTTGCGGCCCTGGACCTGCCGACGCGCTCCGCGGCGATCGTGCTCGGCTTCCACCCGGAGCACGTCCGTCGCCTGATCCGGACGGGACGGCTGCGGGCGCGCCGCGTCGGCGGCGACTATCGCGTGCTCGTCGACGACCTCTGGCCACTCCTCGAGGTTCGCCACCGCGAGCCAGGGCGCCGCCGGCTGCGACCGCGCCGATGAGCGCCGCGCGACCGGCACGCCGGTTGCAACGGCTTGCTCGGTGAGCATCGAAGCCGTCCTCTTCCGAAGCGATGGGAGCGACGACTCGGTCGAGCTCGAGGGCCGGGACGAGATCCGTATCGCCAAGGAAGAGCTCCTCTGGGTCGATGCATCGTCACTCGACTCGGCAGAGCTCGCGACCATCCGTCGGGCATTGGGGCTGACCGACCGGGCCGTCGCCGCTCTGAAGGAGAGGCCGAAGGGCCCGGACGCGACCGTCCTCGAGGGCGCGCTCGAGGTCGTCGTCCGGGTGCTGGCCGACGGAGCGGACGGCGAACCAACCTCGGTCCAGATCCTCGTCGGTGACGAGTGGATCATCACCCATCACGCGCGGCCGGTGCCGTTTCTCGAAGAACAGCGCGATGCGATCCGCGACGATCGGCCGGTCGGCCGTCTCACGCCCGTCCAGTTCCTCGTCGTCGCTGCTCGACTGGCACGTCGATTCGTTCTTCAGGGCGGCAGAGGAGCTCGAGACCGAGGTGGACAAGATGGACGACGCCGCCCTGCGGACCGAGAGCGACATCCTCGACCGGCTCGTGGACATGCGGCGCCGCATTGCGCGGGTGCGACGCATCCTGAGCCCGCACCGCGAATTCTTCGCCGGGCTGCGCGCCCGGTCTTTCTGCCGGACCTGGATCCTGCCGAGCGCGACGCATTGGCCGGGTTGGCGAACCGTCTCGAGCGTGCCAGCGAGGCGATCACCAACACGCGCGAGATGCTGATCGGCACGTTCGACGTTCACATGACCCGCACCGCGCAGCGCACGAACGACATCATGCGGGTCCTGACCCTCGCGTCGGTGGTGCTGCTGCCCTCCGTGGTCCTGGCGGGCGTCATGGGCATGAACTTCAAGGTCTGGATCTTCGACAACCCGAACCTCTTCTGGGTCGTGGTCGGCATCATGGCCGCGATGGCCGCCGCCACCCTCGGCGTCGCGCGCTGGCGTGGCTGGCTCTGACGGCTACAATCGACGCTCCCCACGAGTGAACGCACGAGGAGCCGATACGCCGCATGGCCACGACCGCTCGCAAGCCCCGCCGCACAACCTCCGACGGCTGACGCAGCGAAACGCAAGCTGATCTACCAGTTCCGCGAGGGGAACGCCTCGATGCGCCAGCTCCTCGGCGGCAAGGGAGCGGGCCTGGCCGAGATGACGAACGCCGGCCTCCCGGTTCCGCCCGGCTTCACCATCACCACCGAGGCGTGCAACGCGTACTACGAGGCGGGCAAGGAGCTGCCGGACGGGCTCTGGGACGATGTGGTCGCCCACATGAAGGGGCTCGAGCAGGAGACCGGCAAGGGCTTCGGCGACCCGGAGAACCCACTCCTCGTCTCGGTCCGATCGGGGGCCGCCTTCAGCATGCCGGGCATGATGGACACCGTCCTGAACCTGGGACTCAACCCGGACACCGTCCAGGGCCTGATCAAGCTCACGGGCAATGAGCGCTTCGCGTGGGACGCCTGGCGTCGGTTCGTGGCGATGTTCGGGCGGATCGTGCTCGACCTGAAGGCCGAGGACTTCGACGAGCCGTTCGACAAGCTCAAGCAGCGCGCAAAGGCGAAGCTCGACACGGACCTCACTGCCGATCAGCTGCGGGAGATCGGCGAGCAGTTCGCGCAGATCGTCAAGAAGAAGACGGGCGAGGACTTCCCGACCGATCCGTATCGGCAGCTGGAGCTGGCCACCCGAGCCGTCTTCGACTCCTGGTTCGGCAAGCGCGCCCACGACTATCGCGAGTTCAACAAGATCCCGCATGACCTCGGCACCGCCGTGAACGTCGTGACCATGGTCTTCGGCAACATGGGGGAGGACTCGGGCACCGGCGTCGCCTTCACCCGCGACCCGAACACCGGCGAGAAGGCCCTCTACGGCGAGTACCTGACGAACGCGCAGGGCGAGGACGTCGTCGCCGGAGTGCGGACGCCGGCCAAGATCAGCCAGATGCGCGACGACATGCCCGAGGTCTACGCGCAGTTCGAGGAGATCGCCCAGCGCCTCGAGCGCCACTACCGCGACATGCAGGACCTCGAGTTCACGATCGAGCGGGGCAAGCTCTACATGCTCCAGACCCGGTCCGGCAAGCGCACCGCTCCGGCCGCGGTGAAGATCGCGGTCGACATGGCCGGCGAGGACCTGATCACGAAGGACGAGGCGCTCCAGCGCGTCGATCCCGCCCAGATCGTGCAGCTGCTGCTGCCGCGCTTCGACGAGGCCGCCAAGGCGAAGGTGGGGGACCGGCTGCTCGGCAAGGGGCTCAACGCCTCCCCCGGCGCCGCCGTCGGCCAGGCGATCTTCGATCCCGACCGCGCCGTGGAGTCAAAGGAGGCGGGGAACACCGTCATCCTGGTGCGCATCGAGACCAGCCCGGACGACGTGCACGGCATGCTGGCGGCCAAGGGCGTGCTGACGGCGCGCGGCGGCGCGACCTCGCACGCGGCCGTCGTCGCGCGCTCGATGGGCCTGCCCTGCGTCGCGGGTGCCGAGTCGCTGAAGATCGACTACGCCAAGCGCGAGATGCGCGCCGGATCGGTCACCGTCAAGGAGGGGGACGTCATCAGCATCGACGGCACCACCGGCGAGATCTTCGCCGGCGAGCTGCCGACGATCGAGGCCCGCTTCGAGGACGAGCACGACCTCGCCACCCTCCTCGGCTGGGCCGATGGCGTGCGACGCCTCCAGGTGTGGGCCAACGCCGACTATCCGCGCGACGCCGAGCGCGCGCGCGCCTTCGGCGCCCAGGGCATCGGCCTCTGCCGCACCGAGCACATGTTCTTCGAGGAGGACCGGCTGCCGACGGTGCGCAGCATGATCCTCAATGCCCACGCCGCGACCGCGGCCAAGCACCGGGACCAGAAGGAGTGGACCGCCGATGAGCGCGAGTCCGTCAAGGTCTTCGACTCCGCACTCGCACAGCTCGAGAAGCTCCAGACCGATGACTTCGCCGGCCTCTTCCGCGCCATGGACGGCCTGCCGGTGGTCATCCGCCTCATCGACCCGCCCCTCCACGAGTTCCTGCCGTCGCACGAGGAGCTCATCGCCGATGTCACCCGGCTGCGGACCACGCTCGAGCTGGCCGGCGATGGCTCGCTCGGCGTCGATGCGGGGCTGGTGCAGCAGGGGCTGGTCAAGCTCTTCGGCACGAAGGACGCGGCGCGCGCAATGCGGAAGATCGGCCTCAGCAAGCCGGAGCCGGGCCTATCGGTCCAGGCGTTCGATCGCCCGGCGCTCGAGCGCGAGCTCGCGGAGAAGGAGGAGCTGCTCCAGGCGGTCGAGGCGATGCGCGAGCAGAACCCGATGCTCGGGCTGCGCGGCGTGCGGCTCGGGCTGATGGTTCCCGACATCGTCAAGATGCAGGGACGGGCCATCCTGGCCGGGGCGGCGCGGGTCGCCGCCGAGGGCAAGACCCCGCTGCCCGAGATCATGATTCCCGCTCGTCGGTCACGTGAACGAGCTGCGCGAGACGCGGGCGATCCTCGAGGCCGAGGTGGCGCGCATCGTCGAGACGTCGGGCCAGCAGGTCGACCTACAAGTTCGGCACCATGATCGAGGTGCCGCGCGGGGCCCTCACCGCCGACGAGATCGCCGAGCACGCCGAGTTCTTCAGCTTCGGCACCAACGACCTGACCCAGATGGCCTTCGGCTACTCGCGCGACGACGCGGAGGGCAAGTTCCTCATGCAGTACGTCGACCGCAAGATCCTGCCGGAGAACCCGTTCCAGGTGCTCGACGTCGCCGGCATCGGCCAGCTGGTGCGGATCGCGGTCGAGAAGGGTCGGGCGACCAAGCCGGACCTGAAGATCGGCATCTGCGGCGAGCACGGCGGCGACCCGCAGAGCATCGCCTTCTGCCACGAGGTCGGCCTCAACTACGTGAGCTGCTCGCCGTTCCGGGTTCCGGTGGCGCGGCTGGCGGCGGCGCAGGCCGCGCTCGCCACGACGGAGACGCGCGACAAGTAGCTCAGCCGCAGCGTGGCGTCAGCGCGGCGTTGGGTCCAACAGGTCGGGGATGCCGTCGTTGTCGTCGTCCGGGTCGCAGGCGTCGCCGAGTGCATCCCCGTCAGCGTTCTGCTGACCGGGATTGAAGAGGCCGAGGCAATTGTCGACCTGGATTCCGACGTCATTCACGCCATCGCCATCGGCATCCACAAAGATGATCGGCGTCGGCTCTGTCGGGCGCGGCGTTGGTGGCGGAGGCGGTGGCGTTGGCGGGGAGGCGGAGGCGGCGTTGACGTGGGTGGGGGAGGCGGCGGAGGCGGGTTAGTCGGCTGTGGCGTGCTGGGTGGCTGTGGGGCGGGTGCCGGCGTCGGCGCGGTTGGAGTGCCACCACCCGTCGAGCCACCGCCACCCGTCGAGCCGCCGCCACCCGTCGAGCCACCACCACCCGGTCGAGCCACCGCCACCGTCGAGCCACCGCCGCTGGTCGAACCACCACCCGTCGAACCACCACCGCCCGTCGAACCACCACCCGTTCCGCCCTCGAGCTGCCACTTAGCCGCCAGCCGTCGAGCCGCCCCCCGTCGAGCTCGTGCCCGATGTGGAGCCTTGGCCGTTTGTCGCGCCCTCTCGGACTGACCACCTGTCGGGTCGCTCAGCGACGACGGCAGCTTCGCTGCCGGATCGCCAGCGAGTGTGTCTTCCCTCGGCGGTTGGTCCCCGCCCGCCCCGGGCTGCGACGAGTCCAGCAGCCCCGACGCCAGCAATGCGATCGCGATGACTCCCACAGCGACGGCCCCGGCAACATAGCGCGCCAGGCGCGCCCGGCGACCGTCGTCGGCCGGCGTGGCGGCCACCACTGGGGCCAGGGAGGCGCGATTGGTCCTGATGCTCCGGAGCGAATCGATTGTGGCAGCAGCGCCCAGGCACGCCTGGCAACTGACGGCATGGAGAGCGAGGTCGCGGGGTGGGTCACCCGAGGCCCCGCCCACGAGCCAGGCGTCGAACCTCGCATGGTGATCCGTCATGCGAGTGTCCGCGCCGCGATCCTGCGCGTGCGCCTCACGACGGGACCGTCTGGCGTGGACTGGTCGGGCTGACTCGCAGCGCCGGCGCTGATCGCCCGACGGAGACCGTCCTGCACCAGCCGTTCCAGGCGGGCCCCGTCCAGTTCCACGATCGTCGCGACATCGCGCTTCGCGAGCCGCTCGACGAAGGTCGCCACGATGGCCGCGCGCTGACGCATGTCCAGCACGCTCAGGGCCGCAAAGGCGCGCGCGTCCACGCCGAGCCACTCGAGCGCAGCCGGCCCGTCCACGGGCGGCACGGGAGAGTTCATCCCGAGGATCACCTGGTCGAACTCCAGGTCGGCCTGTCGATGGGTTGCCATCCGGAGGACGGCTCGCCGAAGCAACGCCGCCGTCCGTGCAGGACGGCTGAGCTCGGCCGAAAGGACGTCGTCCGCGGCGAGCGCGTCAGCCGCCAGTCTTGCGGCCAGCGGCTCATCCCCAAGTGTCACCAGGAGCGCGAAGCCAAGGAGTCGCGGCCCATACACCTCGCGAAATGACTCGCCGTCAGGCTCGGTTGCTGATGGGGCTTCGCTGCTCGCCGAGGGGTCCACTTGGGGTTCCTGCATCGTCTCCTTGGTGTTCGGTCCGGTGACCTGTGATGAGGTCGGGGAGGGGTTCAAACGTGCAAGAAGTGGGCCAGCCGCGCTCTGCACCGCACGAAACCTGGCGCACGGGCACCGCCTACGTCGTCGTCCTCCGGTCCGGTCATCGCAGATCCGCCGGGTAAGTCGATCGACGAGCGTCCCCGTCGTCGTCATCGTCGATTCCGAGCTCACAGTCGTCCGGCGTCGGTGTCGGGCGAGGGGTCGGCGGCGGTGTTGGTGTCGGGTCGCTGCGGGTTCGACGTCGGCGTCGGGGTGGCGGTCGCGGTCGGAGGCGGCGGCGTCGCGCTTGGAGCGATCGGTCGGCGCCACGGTCGGAGGTGGCGTCGGAGGCGGTTGATCGGTGGGCACCGGAAGGACGAAGGTTGGTGCCGCCGGCACTTCGGTCGGCGCTTCACCTGTCAGGGCGGAAGGGGACGGCGGCCTCGACGGGCTCGCGGACGGCGTCGGGGTTGAGCTCCGGGCGGTGGCCGATGGCACGCCAGCCAGGACACCCTCACCGGGCGTCGGGCGCAGGCCCGTGGAGTCCGTTGAACGGATGCTGCCGAGCCAGCTCGAGCCGATGGCCACCGACCCGGCCAGGAGCACGAGTGCGGCCGCGGCCACCGCGTAGCGAGCAACGCGCAGGAGCGGCCCTCGCTCGTCGATAGCATCGACTCGCAGGGGCGGCGCGTCCGCCGCGCCGACATCGATGGCGCTCAACGTATCGGCGGCACTGGCCGAGCGAAGGCAACGCTTGCAACCGGCGGCGTGCAGGGCGAGGTCGCGCGGAGGATCCTCGGCCGCTTCGTTTTCCCGGGACGACAGCCACTCGGCGAACAGCTCGTGGAGATCCGGGCTGCCTGTCATGTGAGCGCTCGCGCCGCGATGGCCCGGATGTGCGCGGCGGTCGGCCCGCTGACAGCCGCCTCATCGTCGAGGGCTTCGGCCACGATCGCCACATAGCGGCGGCGCGCGCGCCGGATCAGCCGATCGAGCCGCACGCCATCGACGCCCACGATGGTCGCCACGTCGCCCCGGTCGAGACGCTCGATGGAATCGGCAACGAGCGCGGCCCGCTCACGGGTCGACAACGCCGACAGGCCGGCGAAGGCGGCCGGATCGGCTCCCAGCTCCTCCAGCGCCTGGCGGCCGTCGTCGGCGGGGCGCCGGGAGCTGGGCCGGCCGATCCGCCCGGCGTTGCGGGTGACTCGTCGCCGCAGCCAGGCGGCGGCGCGCTCGGGGTGGCGCAGCTCCGTCGCCCGCGCGATGCCGGCCGCGATCGCATCACCGGTCAGGCGCGCGGCCCGCGCCCGATCGCCCAGGGTGACCAGGACCGCGAACCCGTGTAGCCGCGTGCCGTGCAGGTCGCGGAAGGCGGCGCGCACGACCTCGGGCGGCGTGCCCATCGACGTCGTCGCGCGATTCTCGGATGCCGGCATCGGCCCTCGACTGGTAGTGCGGTCTGAAGTGGTCCGGTGCGGAGTCTAGCGCGTGACCGATAGCGCCAGCGAAGGCGCCTCCGATTTGGCCGAAACTTGACAACGTGGTAGAATTGCCGTGCAACCCTTGACAAACCACTTGACAAGCGCGGATGACGCCCGCGCGAGGGTCAGCCAGATCAGCAGCTCCTCAGGCATCGTTGCCGAGATCAAATCGAAGCTTCCCGTCGCCGACGTCGTCGGCGAGACCGTTTCGCTCAAGCGAGCCGGCACCGTCTCCAAGGGCCTCTGCCCCTTCCACGCCGAGAAGACGCCATCCTTCATCGTCTCGCCCGATCGCGAGACGTGGCATTGCTTCGGCTGCGGCGAGCACGGTGACATCTTCACGTTCCTGATGCGGCGTGATGGGCTGGACTTCCGCGAGGCGCTGGCTCGCCTTGCCGAGAAGGCGGGCGTCGAGCTCAGCGAGCACACGGCCCGGGAGGATCGGCACAAGCGCCGGCTCCGCGAGGCGCTCGAGGCCGCCATTGCGTGGTACCGCGAGGTTCTGCTCCAGGCGCGCCAGGCGGAGGGTGCGCGGGCGTACCTCGCCGAGCGCGGCCTGACCGACGCAACGCTCGAGCAATTCACGGTGGGCTATGCCCCCAACACCTGGGAGGCGATGACGAAGCGCCTGCGCGGCAAAGGCTTCACCGATGCCGAGCTGATCGGCGCCGGGCTGGCGAGCCCGTCCACTCGCGGCGGCGTGTACGACCGATTCCGCGGCCGCATCATCATCCCGATTCGCGACGCATCGGGACGCGCCATCGGCCTGGGCGGGCGGATCATGCCGGGCGCCGAAGGCCCGAAATATCTCAACTCACCGGCGACGGCGCTCTTCGACAAGAGCCGCACGCTCTACGGGATCGACCTCGCCAAGGGCGCCATCCGGCGCGAGAAGCTTGCCGTCATCGTCGAGGGGTACACCGATGTGATGGCCGCGCACCAGGCCGGCTTCGCCAACGTGGTCGCCAGCCTGGGGACCGCGCTGACGCAGGGCCAGGTCGAGCTGGCCAATCGCTATGCCGATGCGGTCGCCCTCGCCTACGACGTCGACCTGGCCGGGGAGACCGCGACGCAGCGCGGGCTGCTCGAGGAGCTTGGCCCGGTGGTGAGCAAGGTGCGGGTGATTCGCATTCCGGCAGGCAAGGACCCGGACGAGCTGATCAGGACCGATCCGGAGAGCTGGCGCCAGGCCGTGGCCGATGCCGCCGAGCTGCTTCCGTACTTCATGCAGCGCGCGGCCAGCGAGGTGGACATGCGGCAGGCGCAGGGCCGCAGTGGCTACACCCGTCGAATGCTCGACCTGCTGCGCAGGCTGCCCGATCGGGTCGAGCAGGACTCGTACGTGCCGCAGCTCGCGCAGCTGGCCGGGATCGACGAGCGCATCCTGCGGGACGAGCTGGCCCGCGCCGAGCGGCCCGTCCCGATCCGGCCGGCGGTCGACAATTCGTCGGCGGCGAACGGCGAGAGCCGTCTCACACCGCTCGAGCGCCAGGCGTTGACGCTGCTGCTGCTGAGCCCGACGCTCGCCGTGGAGCTCGACGCGGGAGAGCGCCTGCCGTTCCGTGACGAATCGGCGCAGGCGCTCGGCGATGCCTGGCGGGCGGCCGTGGCCTCGGAGGGGACGCCGGACCTCGAGCGGTTCGTCGCCGGCCTCGATCCGGCAACCGCCGACCTGGCGCGCAGCATGTTGGCGTCCGCCCGGACGCGCGGAGCACGGCCCGACTCGACGAGCGACCGAGAGGAGCTGCGCGTCTGCCTGGTTCGGATGCGCATCCAACGCGCGGAAGAGCAGCTCGACGATCTCCAGGCGCTCATCCGAGCGGCCGCCGATGACGAGACATCCAATGACATTCGTGAGCTGGAAGAGCGGTTCCAGGCGCTGACGCGAGAACGCGAGCAGCTGGTGAGAGAGATGAAAGAGCCGGCCATGGCGGCCGGCGAGAGGAGGAGCTGAGCGTGGCAACAACGACCACGGCGACCAACCCGGGCGAAGGCGGAGAAGCCCGCCGAGAAGGCCACGCCCAAGGCCAAGTCGCCGGCGAAGGCGGCCCCCGCGAAGCCTGAAGTGACGGCGAGGAAGGCGCCCGCGAAGGCGGCAGCGCCAACGAAGGCTGCACAAACGCCGAACGCGCCGTCGAAGGCGGCTGGCGGCAAGGCCGCTCCCGCGGCCAGGCCAGCAGCGAAGGCGCCCGTGAAGGCCGCGGCGGCGAAGGGCGCCTCGTCGCCGAAGCCGAAGGCGCCTGCCGCCAGGGCCGCCGCACGGCCGGCGACGAAGGCAACCGCTCCGGCGAGACCGGCGCGCGCGGTGAAAGGCTCGAAGAATGGCGACGCGCCAGGCGGCGACAGCGGGCAGAGCTCCGCGATCACGGACCTGCTGACACGCGGCCGTGAGGAAGGGTTCATCACCCACGACCAGATCCTCCAGGCGATCCCGGAGCCCGAGGCGCAGATGGGCGCTCTCGAGGAGCTCTACGCCGCGGCCGAAGAGGCGGGCGTCGAGATCCTCGATGCCTCGAATCAGCCGACGCTCCTCGGCGAGCCCGACGAGGAAGAGGAAGAGGAGGTCGTTGCCCCGCGCACCGCCGCCAAGGCGACCTCGAAGACGAAGGAGGGGGAGGAGGACCTCGAGGCCCTCGCCGCCGACCTCATCGGCATCGACGACCCGGTGCGCATGTACCTGAAGGAGATCGGCAAGGTCGCTCTGCTGACCGCCGAGGAAGAGGTCGTCCTGGCCAAGGCGATCGAGCTCGGCGAGCTGGCGGTCGAGGACCCCGCCCGAGCGCTGGTCAATCTGTTCACCTGGGTGACCCTCGACACCGAGCCCAAGGCCCGCAGCATGGCGGCCATGCGCGCCTTCGACCTGCCGAAGGAGGCGCCTCGCGTCACGCGCGACGCCGTCGACTGGTGGGTCGGGCGCAAGCGCAAGACCATCGAGGTGCCGTCGATCAAGCTGGCCAAGGCACGCAAGGCGCCGAACCTTGACGACGAGGCGCGCACGCGGCTGATGGAGGCCGAGTCGATCCTCAAGGTGCTGGCCTCCGACCCGGGCCAGGGCCTCAAGGACGCGGTGCTCTTCGGATCGACCTACCGGTTCCGCTCGATCAGCCACGCGGGCGCCGTCGAGCTCATCGAGCTCGAGGTGTGGGCACGTGAGACTGCCCAGATGATCGTGGGCGAGTACATCACCTCCGGCCATGACGCCGAGTACCTGCTCAGCCTGGGCTACGACCCCACCATCCCGATCGACGTGCCGCTCGAGAAGCGGACCGGCCGCCTGGTCGAGCAGAGCACCGATGCGCGCAAGCGCCTGACCGAGGCCAACCTGCGGCTGGTGGTCAGCATCGCCAAGAAGTACATCGGTCGCGGCATGAGCTTCCTGGACCTCATCCAGGAAGGGAACATCGGCCTCATCCGGGCAGTCGAGAAGTTCGACTACGAGAAGGGCTTCAAGTTCAGCACGTATGCCACGTGGTGGATCCGGCAGGCGATCACGCGCGCCATCGCCGACCAGGCGCGCACGATCCGCATCCCGGTGCACATGGTGGAGACGATCAACCGCCTCATCCGCGTCAGCCGCACGCTGCTCCAGGAGCTCGGCCGCGAGCCGAACGTGGAGGAGATCGCGCGCCGCATGAGCCGCGACGAGATCATCCGCGAGCTGCGTGACAAGCTCCAGCGCGAGCCAACCGAGGGCGAGGTCGACGAGCGCGTCGCCGATGGGCCGCAGACCGTCAGCCCCGAGAAGGTGCGCGAGATCATGAAGGTCTCCCAGGAGCCGGTCAGTCTGGAGACGCCGATCGGCGAGGAGGAGGACAGCCACCTCGGCGACTTCATCCCCGATCTCGCCTCCGTGGCGCCGGCCGACGCGGCCAGCCACCAGCTCCTCAAGGAGCAGGTGGAGGGCGTCCTCGACTCGCTCACCCCGCGCGAGCGACGCGTGCTCCAGCTCCGCTTCGGGCTCGAGGATGGCCGTTCCCGGACCCTCGAAGAGGTCGGGCGCGACTTCAACGTGACCCGCGAGCGGATTCGCCAGATCGAGGCAAAGGCGCTCCGCAAGCTGCGACATCCCAGCCGCAGCCGCAAGCTCAAGGACTACCTCGAGTAGCCGATCGGTCTTTGACCGGGTTCCGGACGGAGGGGTATCATCCGCGCCGTCCCGGTGAGCCTCTTCTCGAGGCTCCGGCATGCGTTCCGGCGTAGCTCAGTGGTAGAGCGGGCGGCTGTTAACCGCTTGGTCGTAGGTTCGAATCCTACCGCCGGAGCCACCTTCCTCGATCGATGTTCGGTGCTGCGCTGACGGAACCGGACTCCCGGGCGAGGGCGTCCTTGCGCCGATGCACACCGCTTTGCTCGCTCTGATCGCGTCCCTCCTGCTCTCATGCTGCCAGGCGCCGGCTGCCGACCAGACGATCACGGGGATCGTCACGGCAGGGCCGGTGTGTCCCGTGGTCACTGACCCGCCCGACCCGTCCTGCGAGGATCGGCCGGTGGCCGAGGCCGAGATCGTGGTCCGTAACGCGTCGGGTGACGAGGTCGCTCGCGCCGTCTCGGCCGAGGACGGGACCTTCTCGGTGGCGTTGGCAGCGGGCAGCTACGAGCTGGTTCCGCAGCCGGTCGAAGGGCTGATGGGGACGGCCGCTCCCGTCGAGGTCACCGTCGAGGAAGGGGTCCCGGGCGAGCGAGTCGAGATCAGCTATGACACCGGAATCCGTTGAGGCTAACGGAGCGCGGGATGGCCCGTTAGTACCAGTGAGCCGGACACTGCGTTGGCGGCTCTGCCGCCAGGGCAGCCGCAGTGTCCGGCGTTTCCATGCCCCGGCTCAGGACTCGCGCTCGTGCCAGTTCGGGTCCACCGGCGCCGTCGGGCCGACGTCGCCGAACGTCGGTGCCAGGGCCCAGGTCATGAGCCCCATGGCGATGCCGAAGATGACGAGCATCGCCGAGCCGGCCGGGTCGTAGGAGAGGAACCAGTAGGTCGCCCCGAGGGCAATGATCAGCACGGGGAGGGCGAGGTACTTCACGAGCTTCATGGCGTCATCATGCCGATCCAGCCGACAGCGTCCGGCCTCAGCGCGCTAGGAAAATCTATGTAAATCTATGTCTCAGACGATCCAGCCGCAGTCCGTCCGGCTCACGGGACCGAAGGCAAGCTCCGATTCGGGGCGCCGCCCATCCTCGGGGGCATTGGCTCGGACGAGCGGCCGGGTGCCGAGCAGGCGATCGGCCCGCACCAGGGTTCGGCGCCGGACTCGCGGGTCGCTGACCGGCGTACCGGTGTCCGACGGGTCGGCGACGGTGGGGAGCGAGCTCATCGCCTCGCCGGGCCGAGCGGTGACGACCGAGCCGTCGGGGTAGCTGAGCCAGAGCCCGCGCAGGCGCGCGATGAAGTGCTCGGCCATGCCCGGGACGAGCATCTCCACGATCCCGCGCCCGCTGCGACGGTACCCGCGAGGCCGCTCGTCCGCCTGGACGCGGTCGACGAATGCACGCGACAGCTGCTCCTCGACGGCCACCTTGACGTTCTCGGGCGCCTCGACAACCACGCGACCGCCGTGGAAGGTGGCCCGGCCGACCACCTCCGGATCGGTGGCGCCGCGCTCCATACGCACCAGCTCGTAGACGAGGGTGTCGTCGGTACGCGGATCGGCGGTTCGGTCGATCATGAGCGCGAGAATAGCGCAGCCGCCGATGGCCGCGTGGGCTCCCGCGTCACGACCTCGGGCTCGGCTAGAATCGGCGGCGAGACGGACCCAACCCGAGGAGGAAGCGTGAGCGAGATCGAGGAGAAGGGCTACCGCGAGATGGTGGTGGCCCAGGACGACACCCAGGTGGACACCTGGGCGGCCGACCTCTTCATCGACTTCGCGAAGCGGATGGGCGTCGGGACGGCGATCGAGGCCTTCTGCCGGGCCACCGGGCTCGATGCACGCGGCTTTCAGCGTGCCTTCCTGGTGGGTGGGGGACCGGATCACGTCGTCGGCATCGACACGGCCGGCTCCCTGGCCGCCCCGATCTTCGAGCTGCCGAAGGCGATCGCCGGCGTCCGCCGCATCGATCCCGAGGCCCGCGCCAAGCTGGTCGACTTCCTCGTCGAGCAGCGCGAGGTGATGTCCTACACCCCCTGACCGCAGGCGAGCCGGCTACTCGGCCTCGTCGCGTTGGGGCGCTCCGGAACGGATGATCGCGATCGCATTCTCGATCTTGAGCTTGGTGATGGTCAGATGCTTGGCGAAGTTCGCCCGGTTGACCTCGGGGATCTGCTCCATCATCTCGGGCCGCCGAAGGATGTCGACGAGGTCGTCGACCCCCTCCGCCAGCTTCGAGCGCGCTCCCATCAGCGCTTCGTCCGCGGCCTGCGCGGCCTGGGCCTCGCCGGCGACCGTCCTGGCACGCCGTCGCCGCTTCTCGCCGGTGGTCGGTTCTTCCTCGGCCGGCTCGCCGCCGGTCACCTTCCGGAGCTTCGCCAGCGAGAGCTCCCCGGCAACGATGCGCTTCGCAAGCCGACGACGCTGACGCTCGTCGCGTGATCTTCATCAGCTCGTATGCGTGGCTGATCGTGTCTTTGCGCAATGACACGAGCTCGCGAATATCGGCCGGCGCATTCGAGAGCCGGAGCCGATTCTCGACGTAGCCCTTGTCCTTGCCGACCTTTCTGGGCCAGCTGCCGCACCGAATAGCCGAACGCGTCGGTCATCTTGCGGAACATTGCCGCCTCTTCGAGCGGCGACACATCCTCGCGCTGGAGGTTCTCGATGATGCTGACCTCGAGCGCGGTGCTCTCGTCGAAGTCGACCACGATGGCCGGGATGGTGTCGCGTTCCGCCATCCGGGATGCACGCCATCGGCGCTCGCCCGCGATGAGCTCGAATTGCGCGCCGCTCGGGCGCACGAGGATCGGCTGCAGGACGCCGTGCTCGCGAATCGAGTCGGCGAGCTCGAGGAGCGAATCCTCGTCGTACGAGAGGCGGGGCTGCGCCGGGTTCGGCAGGATCTTGCCGACGGGCACCTCGCGGATCTGCGCGTGCGTCGCACGTGACTCGATGAGCGACACGATGCCGGGCGCCAGGTCGGTCTGCTGCGCCTCGTCGAAGAGGCGATGGATGTTCTCCTTGAAGGCGGGCCGCTTCTCAGCCAAGTTCGATCACCTCCTGGGCGAGATCGCGGAACGCGCGGGCCGCGGCCGAGCCGGTGGCGTACTCGGTGACCGGCTTGCCGGTGAGGGGTGCCTCGCCGAGCTTCACGGTCTGCTTGATCATCGTGTTGAAGACGCGATGATCCCCGAGCTCGCGCAGGTTCGCGAGCATCTCGCGCGCAAGCACCGTGCGGCCATCGAAGAAGGTCGGCAGCAGGCCGAGCACTTCGAGATCGTGATTCAGCTTGATCTTGATGGTGTTGATCACCTTGATCAGCGCGGTGAGTCCCTTGATGGCGTAGTACTGCGTCTGGACCGGGATGATGACCCGGTTGCTCGCCACCAGCGAGTTGATGGTCAGCAGGCCCAGCGTCGGCGGACAGTCGATGATGATCACGTCGAACTGTCGCTCTGCCCAGCCGGCGAGCGCATCGCGCAGGACCATCTCGCGTCCGATGGCGGTGAACAGCTCGACCTCGGTGGAGGCAAGCTCCAGCGTCGCAGGCGCGACCCACAGGCCATCGGTCTGCGTGTTGCGAACGATGTCGTCGAGTGATGCCCGATCCTCGGACAGCACGTCCGCCATCGACTGACGGACGTCGGAGAGCGACACGCCCAGGCCGACCGTGAGGTTCGCCTGGGGATCCATGTCGACGCAGAGCACGCGGTAGCCGCGCTCGGCCAGCGCCCCGCCGAGATTGATGGAGCAGGTCGTCTTGCCGACGCCGCCCTTCTGGTTTGCGATCGAAATTACCTTGGTCAACGCGTCACCTTCGTGCGGTTGGGGCGGGGTGCATCGCCAAATCGCGACCGTTCGATGATAGGCCGCGCGGCGCGCCGCGGTCCATCCGAGTTGTCCACAACGTGGAGAAAACGGGCTGTCGTTGTGCAAAGACATCCGTCTATACTCGAAGTTGTCCACCATCGTTCCTGCGGGCCCGTAGCTCAATGGTCAGAGCAACCGGCTCATAACCGGATGGTCGCAGGTTCGATTCCTGCCGGGCCCACCAGCGAACGCAGTGCGAAGGAGCTTCCTCGTGTCGACCGCAGACAAGCTTGACCACCTGCGGACGCTGCGCGAGGAGTCGCACGAGGGCGGGGGAGCGACGCGGCTCGAGCAGCAGCATGCGCGCGGCAAGCTTTCGGCACGCGAGCGGCTCGACCTGCTGCTCGACGAGGACAGCTTCACGGAGCTCGACGCGTTCGTGACGCATCGGGCGAGTGAGTTCGGCCTCGACGAGGAGCGTTACCTGGGCGATGGTGTGATCACCGGGCTTCGGTCGCATCGACGGGCGGCTGGTGTTCGTCTACAGCCAGGACTTCACCGTCTTCGGCGGGTCGCTCTCGGAGGCGCACGCCGAGAAGATCTGCAAGGTGATGGACCTGGCGATCGAGAATGGCGCGCCGATCATCGGACTCTCCGACTCCGGGGGCGCGCGCATCCAGGAAGGCGTCGCCAGTCTTGGCGGCTACGCGGACATCTTCCTGCGCAACACCCTGGCTTCGGGTGTCATCCCGCAGATCTCGCTGGTCATGGGACCGTGCGCCGGCGGCGCCGTCTACTCGCCGGCGATCACGGACCTGGTGGTCATGGTCGACGGCACCAGCTACATGTTCGTCACCGGGCCGAACGTGGTGAAGACGGTGACGCATGAAGAGATCGACTTCGAAGGGCTCGGCGGCGCGCGCATCCACAACGAGACGAGCGGCGTCGCGCACTTTCTCAGCCCGGGAGAGCCGCAGGCGCTCGAGCTGGCACGCACGCTGATCGGCTACCTGCCGCCGAACAACGTCGACCTCCCGCCGCGTCACGACGAGTGGTCGGAGCCCGGCGTCGACGGCGCGACGCTCGATGCGGTGGTGCCCGACTCGCCGAAGCAGTCCTATGACATGCATACCGTCATCGGCGGCATCGTCGATGACGGCTCGTTCACCGAGGTCCATGCCGAGCTTCGCGCGCAACATCATCTGCGGCCTCGGGCGCGTGGAGGGTCGGACGGTCGGGATCGTCGCGCAGCAGCCGGAGGTGCTTGCCGGTGTGCTCGACATCGATGCCTCCGACAAGGCGGCGCGATTCGTCCGCACCTGCGACTGCTTCAACATCCCGCTCATCACGCTGGTCGACGTTCCCGGATTCCTGCCCGGCGTCGAGCAGGAGCATCGCGGCATCATCCGTCACGGCGCGAAGCTGCTGTACGCCTACTGCGAGGCGACGGTACCGAAGGTCACCGTCATCACGCGCAAGGCGTACGGCGGCGCCTACGACGTCATGAGCAGCAAGCACGTGCGCGGTGACATGAACTTTGCGTGGCCGACGGCGGAGATCGCCGTCATGGGAGTCGAGGGCGCCGTGAACATCATCTTCCGCGACGAGATCTCCGCGGCAGATGACGCTGCCGCCGAGCGCGCGCGGCTTGTCGCCGAGTACGAGGATCGATTTGCCAACCCCTACGTCGCCGCGGCGCGCGGGTATGTCGACGAGGTGATCCTCCCGTCGGAGACGCGGACGCGCATCGCCGGCGCGCTGGCGATGCTCGAGCACAAGCGCCAGACGGTGCCGCCGAAGAAGCACGGCAACATCCCGCTGTAGCGGGCACGCTGTCTTTGCGCACGGACAGACCGATGCCTCCCTTCAACCGGCTCCTGATCGCCAACCGCGGCGAGATCGCGATCCGCGTCATCCGGGCGTGCCGCGAGCTGGGCATCTCGCCGATCGCCGTCCACTCCGACGCAGATGTCGACGCGCTCCATGTCCGGCTCGCCGACGCCAGCGAGCGGATCGGGCCGCCGGCGGCGGCCGAGTCCTACCTGTCGATCGACGCGTCATCGACGCGGCGCGACGAAGCGGTGCGGAGGCCATCCACCCCGGCTACGGCTTCCTCTCCGAGAACGCCGGCTTCGCCCGCGCGGTCGAGGCCGCGGGCCTGATCTTCGTCGGCCCGCCGCCCGCCACCCTGGAGTCGCTCGGCAACAAGCTGGCCGCGCGACGCGGAGCCGAGGCCGCCGGCGTTCCGATCGTTCCCGGCACGACGGTCGCCCTGGAGGGCGACTCGGGCGAGCTGGCCTCGCTCGGGCTATCCCGCTGATGCTGAAGGCCGCCGCCGGGCGGCGGCGGCCGGGGGATGCGCCGCGTCGATTCCGGCGGCCGAGGTGGGGGATGCCCTGGCTGTCGGCTCGCCGGGAAGCGCTCTCGGCATTTGGCGATGGAACGGTCTACGCCGAGCGCCTGGTCGCGCCCGCCCGGCACGTCGAGGTCCAGCTGCTCGGCGACCGCCACGGCCGGCTGGCGGTCCTCGGCGAGCGCGACTGCAGCGTCCAGCGCCGCCACCAGAAGCTGGTCGAGGAGTCTCCGTCGCCGGCGGTCGACTCCGGCGACTCGCGAGGCGCTCTTCGACAGCGCCCGTCGCGTGGCCGCCGGCGTCGACTTCCACAACGCCGCGACCGTCGAGTTCCTCCTCGACGAGGATCGCCAGCACTACTTCCTGGAGATGAACACGCGGCTGCAGGTCGAGCATGGCGTCACCGAGCTGGTGACCGGCCTCGACCTGGTGGCCTGGCAGATCCGCGTCGCGGCGGGGGAGCCGCTTCCCGATGAGATCGTCGACGCACCGCGCCACGGCCATGCCATCGAGGTCCGCATCTACGCGGAGAATCCATACGACGGCTTCCGGCCCACCGCCGGACGGATCACCGCCTGGCAGATGCCGGCCGGCCCCGGCGTCCGCGTCGACGCGGGGATCGAGGCGGACACCGACCTCCGTCCCGAAGTACGACCCGCTGCTCGCCAAGCTGATGGTCCATGCCGAGGACCGCTCGTCGGCCATCGATCGGCTGCGTCGGGCGCTCGACGAGACGGTCGTCGGCGGCGTCCAGACGGATGCCGGATTCCTCCGCTGGCTCGTCGACGACGCGGCCTTCGTCGGCGGCGAGTACGACACGGGCCTCATCGAGGGGCGATGGGGGCTCGATCACCCCGTCGCGACGCGACGACGCGGCGCTGGCGGCGACGGCGGCGCTCGCGGCCCGCCTGGCCTCCGATCCCGGTCGCGCCGCGACCGTCCGCCGGCCATCGACGGCGGGTCGGCCTGGGGCAGGGTCGCGCGCCGCGAGGCGCGACGGCGATGAGCGACTACGAGGTGCGCGTCGAGGGCGAGCGTGTGGCTCCGGCCGACGGCTGGCGGCTCGAGCTCGCGGACCGGCCATCGGGGCATCGCCCGGCTCGTCAACGGCTCAGTGTCGACGCCCGTCCTGGTCGAGGGTGCCGGCAGCGACTGGGTCGTCACGATCCGTGGCCGTCGGATCCCGGTGACGGTCCGCTCCTGGCGCGAGCGGATCCTGGCCGACGCCGAGACCGCGGCGGCCGCGCACACCGGTCCCATCGAGGTCAAGGCGACCCTGCCCGGCCTGATCGTGGGGGTGGCCGTGTCGGTCGGTGACGAGGTCGCGATGGGGGACGCCCCTCCTGACGGTCGAGGCGATGAAGATGCAGAACGAGGTGCGGGCGCCGCGATCCGGGCGGGTGATCGAGGTATCGGTCCAGTCGCCGGCGAGACGGTCGCGACCGGCGCTCCGCTGCTTCGGCTGGAGTGACGGCGCGTACAATCGGTGGCCGATGAGTGAGCCCGAGCGCCCGGAGGCGCGTCCGTATCGGTCGACCTCCGGCATCGAGATCCGGACCGTCTACGGGCCGGAGGACCTTGCGGGCTTCGATCCGGCCGACGAGCTCGGCGCTCCGGGGACCTTTCCGTTCACGCGGGGGATCCACCCCGAGGGCTATCGCGCCCGACCGTGGACGATGCGCCAGTACGCGGGCTTCGGCTCGGCCGAGGAGACGAACCAGCGCTTCCGCTACCTCCTGGACCACGGCCAGACCGGACTCTCGGTCGCCTTCGATCTGCCGACCCAGATCGGCTACGACTCGGACGACCTGATGGCGCTCGGCGAGGTGGGCGCGTCGGCGTCCCGATCGACTCGATCGAGGACATGGAGACCCTGCTCGACGGCATCGATCTCGGCGTCGTCTCGACCTCGATGACGATCAACGCCACCGCGGCCATCCTGCTGACCCTCTACGAGACGGTCGCCCGCCGGCGCGGGACCGATCCACGCCGCCTGCGCGGCACGATCCAGAACGACATCCTCAAGGAGTACATCGCGCGGGGGACCTACATCTTCCCGCCCGATGCCTCGATGCGCCTGGTCACCGACACGTTCGCCTACTGCCGAACCGAGCTGCCGGCCTGGAACACGATCAGCATCAGTGGCTATCACATGCGCGAGGCCGGCTCGACGGCCGTGCAGGAGGTCGCCTTCACCGTGGCCAATGCGATCGCCTACGCCGATGCGGCCCTCGCCGCCGGCCTGGCGTTCGATGAGTTCGCGCCGCGCCTCTCGTTCTTCTTCGCCGCCCACAACGACCTGCTCGAGGAGGTGGCCAAGTTCCGGGCCGCACGGCGCGTCTGGGCGCGGGTCGCTCGTGAGCGGTTCGGTGCCCGCGACCCGAAGGCGATGGCGATGCGCTTCCACGTCCAGACGGGCGGATCGACGCTGACCGCCCAGCAACCGGACGTCAACGTCGTGCGGACCTCGGTGCAGGCGATGGCGGCGATCCTGGGCGGCGCGCAGTCGCTGCACACCAACGCGCTCGACGAGGCGCTCGGCCTGCCCACGCCGGCGTCGGCCCGCCTGGCCCTGCGGACGCAACAGGTGTTGTATTCGGAGTCGGGCGTCACGTCCACCGTCGATCCGCTCGGCGGCTCGTACTACGTCGAGACCCTCACCAACCAGATCGAGGAGCGGGCGCTGGCGGAGATCTCGGCGATCGACGAGCGCGGGGGAACCCTCGCCGCACTCGCCGACGGCTACCAGCAGGACAGGATCGGTGACGCGGCCTACGAGCAGCAGCTGGCCGTCGAGGCGGGGGAGCGGGTCATCGTCGGCGTCAACGCCTATGCCGAGGAGGGCGTCGAGCTCGCCCCGGAGCCGCAGCGCATCGATCCGGCGCTCGAGGCGACCCAGGTCGAGCGGACGCGAGCCCTTCGTGCGACCCGGGACCAGGCGGCGGCCGACGCCACCGTCGCCGACCTCGAACACGCCGCGGCCGGGACCGAGAACGTGCTGCCTCGCATCCGGGCCTGCGTCGAGGCATCGGTGACGCTCGGCGAGATCGCCAACGCCATGCGACGCGTGTGGGGCGAGCATCGACCGTGACGCAGGAGGCGCGGGTCGGGCCGATCCATCACATCGCGATCGTGGTGCGCTCGATCGAGGCGTCGCTCGCTCGCTACCGCGAGCTGTTTGACCTGGCACCCGAGGAGGATCCGTTCGTCTTCGCGGCGCAGCGGGTGCGGCTCTGCTTCCTGCCCACGGGTCCGGATCCCGCCGCGAGGCTCGAGCTCGTCGAGCCGGTCGACGCCGACAGTGGCGTCGCCCGGTTCCTTGGCGAGCGAGGCGAAGGCGTGCATCACGTCTGCTTCGTCACCGATGACCTTCCGGCGACGCTCGAGGCCCTGGCCGCCGCGGAGGCCGAGCTCATCGACCGCGAGCCTCGCCAGGGCGCCCACGGGACGGTGGCCTTCGTCCACCCGCGCACGCTCAACGGCGTCCTGTGGGAGCTCCTCGGAGCCGGCAGGCCGGTCAAGCCGAGCAGTCGAAGCCGTAGCGGCCGTCGGTCAGCTGCTCGCGACCGAGGCGGTCGACCTCGAGCGCGATCTCGAGATCCTGGTCGGCGGGGTTACCCTCCGCCAGGGCGGCGGCGCCGTTGGTGAGGGTGATGATCTGCGAGCCGATGAGCTCGTCGAGCGACCGACCCGGCACCCACCCGGGGAGGTCGGTGAGGGCCTCGTCCGCGGCCGCCACATGTCGCTCCACGTCGGCCGCGATGTTCGCGCGCTCGCTCGCGCTCGCCTGGACGCCGCGCTCCAGCGCATTGCGTGGCGGCGCTGAGCTCGTCGAAGGCGGTGCATACCGCCGTTTGATAGGCCGCCGGCGCCGGGTTCCGGCCCGGATCCTCTCGCAGGTATCCGATCAGCACGACGGCGCCGACCAGCACGACGAGCGCGATCGAGAAGCCCCAGCCCCATCCGGCGAGGCGGAACAGCCCGACGCCGCGCGGAGCCTCGGGCTCCTTCGGGCGCTCGGACGGCGGCCGCGGCGCCGTCCCGTCGGAACTTCGTTTCTTCGTCACCGCGTCGCGGGCTACCGAACGCCGGCGTCGCGGAGCAGCCGCGGGATGTGGCTCGGCGAGTCGGCGACGCGGATGCCCGCCTCCTCGAGCGCGACCCGCTTGGACTCGGCCGTGCCGGCCCCGCCGGAGATGATCGCCCCGGCATGCCCCATGCGCCGGCCGGGCGGCGCGGTCCGTCCGGCGATGAAGGCCGCCATCGGCTTGCGCACCTCGCGCGCGCAGAAGGCGGCGGCCTTCTCCTCCTCCTCGCCCCCGATCTCGCCGATCATCACGATCGCCCCCGTCTCGGGGTCCTGGTTGAACATGTCGAGGACGTCGATGAAGCTGGTGCCGATGATCGGGTCGCCGCCGATGCCGACCGTGGTGGTCTGGCCCATGCCGGCGTCGGTCATGGCCTGCACGACCTCGTAGGTCAGGGTTCCGGATCGGCTGACGAGACCCGACCGGCCCGCGCGCGTGGATGTTGCCGGGAATGATCCCGACCTTCGCCTCGCCAACGCTGGTCATGCCAGGGCAGTTCGGACCGACGAGCCGAACGCCCTTCGCCTTCAGCACGTGGTAGACGCGCAGCATGTCGAGGGCCGGCACGCCCTCGGTGATGCAGACGACCAGCGACAGCCCGCCGTCGGCGGCCTCGAGCATTGCGTCCGGCGCGAAGGCGGCGGGCACGAAGATGCAGCTCGCGTTGGCCCCGGTCTGGTCGACCGCCTCGGCGACGGTGTCGAAGACCGGCACCCGTCCGTCGAGGGCCGACTGGCCACCCTTGCCCGGCGTGACGCCGGCGACGATGTTGGTGCCGTAGTCGAGCATGGCGGCCGAATGGAACCCTCCCTCGCGTCCGGTGATGCCCTGGACGAGGAGCCGCGTCTCGCCGTTGACGAGGATGCTCACGTCACACCGCCGGCGGCCGCGACCGCCTTCGCCGCCGCGTCGTCGAGCGAATCGGCGGTGATCAGGTTCGCCTCCGCGAGGATCGGCCTCGCCTCCTCGGCGTTGGTGCCGACGATGCGGACGACCATCGGCACGTCGCGCGTCAGCTGCGCCCGCGCCTCGACGATGCCGTGGGCGACCTCGTCGCCGCGGGTGATACCGCCGAAGATGTTGATGAGGATGGCCCGCACGTTCGGGTCGTCGAGGATGATCTTGAAGGCCGCAGCCACCCGATCGGCCTTCGCTCCGCCGCCGATGTCGAGGAAGTTCGCCGGCTCACCGCCCGCGAGCTTGACGAGGTCCATGGTGGTCATCGCCAGGCCGGCGCCATTGACCATGCAGCCGATCGTGCCGTCGAGCTTGATGAAGCTGATGCCGGCCTCGCGCGCCGCGATCTCGGAGGGCTCCTCCTCGTTGAGGTCGCGCATCGCCTCGAGGTCGGGATGGCGCGGCAGCGCCGAGTCGTCGAGCACGATCTTGGCGTCGAGCGCCTCGAGCCGGCCGTCGCCGGTGACCACCAGCGGGTTGATCTCGGCGAGGTCGGCGTCGGACCCGATGAATGCGTCGAACAGGCCGCGCATGACGTTCGCGAAGTCCTTCGAAGCTCGGCCGGGATGCCGAGGAAGAACCCGACGCGCCGCACCTGGTGCTCCTGGAGCCCGATCAGCGGATGCAGCGAGAGCCGCAGGATCGCGTCGGGGTTCGTCTTCGCGGTCTCCTCGATCTCGACGCCGCCGTCGGCCGACGCGATGACGACGATCGACCGGGACGCGCGGTCGAGGATCAGCCCCAGGTAGTACTCGTGCGCGATGTCGGCGGCGGGAGCCACGAGGACGGTCTTGACCGTGGTGCCCTTGATGTCGAGACCGATGATCTCGCGTGCTCGCTCGGCGGCCTCGTCCGGCGTCGAAGCAAGCTTCACCCCGCCGGCCTTGCCGCGTCCGCCGACCAGCACCTGCGCCTTGACCACCACCGGCCCGCCGATGCGCTCGGCGGCGGCGCGCGCCTCCTCCGGCGTCGTCGCGATCTCGCCGGCCGTCAGCGGGACGCCGTGGCGCGCGAGGATCTCTTTGCTCCGGTACTCCTGGAGCTTCACTGGCGCACGACTCCTCTGCGGGTTGCAGCTCGGGCTGCCGATTGTAACGGGCCAGGCCGTGCCACCAGCTGCCTGGAGTGGCCGTCTGAACGGTTCGTGTCGTCGCGGACCGTCGCCTGCCGTGACCGCAATACCGGACAATGTCCTCCAGTGCTCGTGAGAAAGGTGATCACTGCATGGAGGAAGACTCGTCATCAGTACCGTGCTGGCAGTGGTCTACGCGGCTGGGTCCGTATGGTTCTACCTCCATTGCGTTCGCCCGGCCCTGCTCTGGCACCGATCCCGCCGGGTGGCGCACGTCCTCCTTGGCGTACTCAGTGTCGTCCCTGCGGCAGCCATGGTGGTCGGGTCGGCGAGCTTACCGCTGTACGCCATCGCGGCGTTCACATGGACCCTCCTGGCAGCCGCCTGGTTCTTTCCTGGACTCGTGACTCGGGCAACGGGTGGTCCGGCTCCGGCGAGGAAGGGCATGGACGAGGTCTTCGGATGGCTGAACCCCGCAGCGGAGCAGCTCGATGTCGGCGATCTGGAGGCAGCCCAGGCGCAGGTGAACGAAGCGCGCCTGCATGCGCGACCAGAGACCCTCGCCTACGTCGACCACTGGGACGCCCTGGTGAGCGAGGAGGACCGGCGGCGCAACGGCGAGCGGATTTCGCGCTGGGAGCGTCTGAAGGCGATCCAGGACGAGTACGCTCGGCTCGTCCTCGGCCGAGACCGCATTCCGCCTTTCTGGGAGGCGGTCATCGTCATCGCGGTAGGTGCAGTCGTTCTGGTCTCGATCGTCAGCACGCCGGCTCAATAGCGGTGGGTTGCTGACCTGGTCGGATCCCATCCGCGATCGCATCTGACATAGACTTCGACTCCGCACGCCGACGCTTTGATCGGCCGCACGCGAGGTGAATCCAGTGCGCTATGCCGTCACCCTCATCCCCGGCGATGGGATCGGCCCGGAGCTTGCCGAGGCCACCCGGGGCGTGCTGGAGTCGACCGGGATCGGCTTCGACTGGGACGTCCAGGAGGCCGGCGAGGCCACCATCGCCACCGAGGGCACGCCGCTCCCGGACCGCGTGGTCGAGTCGATCCGCCGCAACGGGATCGCGATCAAGGGGCCGATCACGACGCCGGTCGGCTCGGGCTTCCGCTCCGTGAACGTCGGGCTGCGCCAGGCGCTCGAGCTATATGCCAACGTCCGTCCGGCGCGAACCATGAAGGGCGTCGAGACGCGCTACGACAACGTCGACCTCATCATCGTGCGCGAAAACACGGAGGATCTCTACGCCGGGATCGAGCACCGTGTCGGGCCCCGATGCGGCGGAGAGCATCAAGATCATCACCCGCGCGGCATCCCAGCGCATCGCGCGCTACGCCTTCGAGTACGCCGTCAAGAACGGCCGCCGCAAGGTGACCGCCGTCCACAAGGCGAACATCATGAAGCTCTCGGACGGCCTCTTCCTCGAGAGCTGCGGCCAGGTCGCGGCCGAGTACGCCGGCCGGATCGAATACGAGGACCGCATCGTCGACAACATGTGCATGCAGCTGGTGCAGAAGCCCGAGCTGTACGACGTCCTCGTCCTGCCCAACCTGTACGGCGACATCGTCAGCGACCTCGCTGCCGGGCTGGTAGGCGGGCTCGGCGTGGCGCCCGGGGCCAACATCGGCGAGAAGGCTGCCGTGTTCGAGCCGGTGCATGGATCGGCCCCCAAGTACGCCGGCCAGAACAAGGCCAACCCGACCGCCCTCATCCTGAGCGGCGCCCTGATGCTGCGTCACCTCGGCGAGCTGGCGGCAGCCGATGCCGTGGAATCGGCGGTGCGGGAGGTCATCGCGGCGGGCGAGACGGTGACCTACGACCTCGGCGGCACCGCGGGAACGCGCGAGTTCGGCGAGGTGGTGGCCGCTCGCGTGCGTGAGCTGGCTTGATCAACCTCTTCGGCTACCGCGTCTCGTGGGCGCAGCTGGCGTGGTTCGGCCACCGCGCGAGCGGGCTGGGCGTGCTCATCTACCTGTTCCTGCACATCGTCGAGACCTCGACCGTGCTCTTCGGTCCGGACGTGTACAACGCGGCGGTCGGCATCTTCAAGAACCTGCCGGCAAGGCTTGGCGAGGTCCTCTTGATGGCGGCCCTCGTCTATCACGCGCTCAATGGCCTGCGCGTGATCGCCATGGACTTCTGGCCATCGCTGACCGTCTACTATCGGCCGCTGACCTACGGCGTGATTGCCGCCACGGTGGTCAGCATGATCCCGCTGGCGCTGATCATGCTCCGACCATTCGCGCCGTGGGGATGAGGAACCGATGAGCACCGTCCGTCGCGCTCGCGTCATCTACACGAACCCGTCGCACGCCGCACGTCCAAGGCCGCAGGCCTCCGGGCGCGAACGGTTCTGGTGGTACTTCATGCGCCTGTCGGGCCTGGCGCTCGTCATCCTCGCCCTCGGCCACATGTTCATCATGCACGTGCTGGTCGAGCTCACCGGTGGCGAGATCGACTTCGCTTTCGTCCAGAGCCGATGGGGGAGCCCGTTCTGGCGAATCTACGACCTGCTGCTGCTCGTCCTCGCCTTCATCCACGGCGCGAACGGCGCGCGGATCGTGATCGGCGACTACATCGTGCACCGCACGGCGCGCGGCCTGCTCATCGGCATCCTGATCGCCATCAGCGCGATCTGGCTGGTGCTCGGGATGGCCGTGATCGCGTTCTTCGATCCGGGCACAGCGCCCCCGGTCGGGCCGTTCTCATGACGCTGGCCACGATCGGTCGCGGGCTGATCCCGCCGACCCGCGTCCACGAGCTGGACGCGGTCGTGGTCGGCGCCGGCGGCGCGGGACTCTACGCGGCCCTCGAGCTGAAGAAGGACCTCGGCCCGCAGGCGCGCATCGGCGTCGTCAGCAAGCTGTATCCATCCCGCTCGCACACCGGCGCCGCCCAGGGCGGAGTGTGCGCCGCCCTCGGCAACACCGAGGAGGACCACTGGGAATGGCACTGGTTCGACACGGTCAAGGGCGGCGACTACCTCGTCGACCAGGACGCGGCGGAGGTCATGTGCCACGACGCCGTGGAGACGATCATCAACCTCGAGCACCTCGGCATGCCGTTTGACCGCACCGAGGAAGGGCTCATCAACCAGAGGCGGTTCGGCGGCCACACGCGCAACTACGGCGAAGGCCCGGTGCGACGCAGCTGCTTCGCCGCCGACCGCACCGGCCATGCCATCCTGCAGACGCTCTTCCAGCAGTGCATCAAGCACGAGGTGGCCTTCTTCGACGAGTACCAGGTGCTCGACCTGGCGCTGCCCGAGGGTCCCGATGGCCCGGTGAGCGGCGTGATCGCGCTGCAGCTGGCCACCAGCGAGCTGCACGCCTTCCGCGCGAAGGCGGTGCTGTTCGCGACCGGTGGCTACGGCAAGGTCTTCAAGGTCACCAGCAACGCGCACACCCTGACGGGTGACGGGATGGCGATCCCGTATCGGCGCGGGCTGCCGCTGGAGGACATGGAGTTCTTCCAGTTTCACCCCACGGGCATGTACAAGCTGGGCTTCCTGCTCAGCGAGGCGATGCGTGGCGAGGGCGGCGTGCTCCTCAACGACAGTGGCGAGCGCTTCATGGAGCGCTACGCACCGACCATGAAGGACCTGGCCAGCCGCGACGTCGTCAGTCGGTCGATCTACCTCGAGATCGCGGAGGGGCGCGGGATCGGCGGCAAGGACTTCGTCCATCTCGACGTCCGCCACCTCGGCGAGGAGGTCCTGAACAAGAAGCTGCCGGACATGAGCGGCTTCATCCGGACCTACTTCGGCCTCGAGCCGCTGACCGACCTCGTGCCGATCCAGCCCACCGCCCACTACGCGATGGGCGGCGTGCCGACCGACATCGACGGCCGCGTCCTGGCCGACGAGAGCGGCCGCGTCATGCCCGGCTTCTATGCGGCCGGGGAGGTGGCGTGCGTCAGCGTCCACGGCGCGAACCGGCTCGGAACGAACTCGCTCCTCGACATCCTCGTCTTCGGCCGCCGGGCAGGGAAGAAGATGGCCGCCGAGCTGGCCGACCTCCCTGAGCCGATCGCCGACGGCGATGCTGAGGCATCGGTCCAGGCCCGTGTCTCGGGTCTCCTGGCGGGCGCGGACGGCGAACGCCCAGCCGTCATCCGCTCTGAGCTCCAGGAGGTGATGTTCTCGAAGTGCGGCGTCTACCGCACGGATCGCCTCCTCGTCGAATGTCGCGATGCCGTGGCGCAGCTGCGCGCGCGCGCAGAGCACCTCCGGGTGGAGGACCGCGGATGTCGCTACAACACCGACCTGGCCGACGCGATCGAGCTGGGCTTCCTGCTCGATTGCGCGGAGGCGACCGTCGAGTCGGCGCTGGCGCGCAAGGAGAGCCGGGGCGGGCACGCGCGGGAGGACTACCCCGAGCGGGACGACACGAGCTGGCTCAAGCACACGTTCGCCTCGCGCGACCCGAAGTCGGGCATCATGAGCCTGCGCTACAAGCCGGTGACGATCACCAAGTTCGAGCCGAAGCCGCGGGTGTATTGAAACCGATGGACGTCACGCTGCGGATCCGGCGCTATAACCCGGAGGTCGATGACGAGCCGCACTGGGAGGAGTACGCGGTGGAGGCCGAGCCGACCGATCGCGTCCTCGACCTCCTTCACCAGGTGAAGTGGTACCAGGACGGGACGCTGACCTTCCGGCGCTCCTGCGCCCACGGCGTGTGTGGCTCCGACGCGATGCTCATCAACGGGCAGAACCGGCTTGCATGCGAGTACCTGGTCAAGGACGCCGGAGCCACGATCAGCGTCGAGGCCATCCGCGGCATGGACGTCGTCAAGGACCTGCTCGTCGACATGGAGCCGTTCTGGGAGTCGTATCGGCAGGTCATGCCGTTCCTCGTCAACGACCAGGTGCCGGCCGACGGCAGGGAGCGTCGCCAGTCCCAGGCCGATCGAGACCGTTACGAGGACACCAGCCGCTGCATCCTGTGCGCCGCCTGCACCACCAGCTGCCCGGTCTTCTGGTCCGACCAGTCGTACGTCGGCCCCGCGGCCATCGTCAACGCGCACCGGTTCATCGTCGACTCGCGCGACACCGCGAAGCAGGAGCGGCTGGAGATCATGGCCGACCCCGACGGGGTCTGGCGCTGTCGCACAACGTTCAACTGCGTCGAGGCCTGCCCGCGAGACATCAAGATCACCAGGGCGATCCTCGAGGTGACCGGCGAGATCGGCAGGGCCGGCATTCGTTGAGGCTGCTGATCCACACCGATGGCGCCGCCCGTGGCAACCCGGGCCCCGCCGGCGCGGGAGCCATCCTGCGCGATGCCGATGACGGCACCGTGCTCGCTGAGATTGCCGAGCCGCTCGGGCACGCGACGAACAACGTCGCCGAATGGTCCGCCGTCCGCCTCGCCCTCGAGGAGGCCCTGCGTCTCGGCGCCACGCACGTCGACCTGCGGATGGACTCCGAGCTGGTGGCGCGCCAGATCTCGGGCATCTATCGCGTCAAGCATCCCGACCTGAAGCCGTTCCACGCCGCGGTGATGGAGATGCTGCGCGGTTTCGAGGGCTACACCGTGGGCCACGTGCCACGCGCGCTGAACAAGGACGCCGATCGCCTCAGCAACGTGGCCATCGACGGCTGGGATCCGGTCTGAACGCCATGGGACCGGCCCCTCGCTTGGGAGTGTTTGACCCGTGGGCCGGGTCAACACGCGACGGAGCGGCCAAGAGCCGACAGTTCCTCCCCGTTCTGACCCGCAATGCGGGTGGATCGCAACAGAGCCCATGCTCCTCCGCGCCTTGACCCGTGGGGCGGGTCAACAGGGCGCCGAAAGGGATGGCCAGGTCGAACGGATGTTCGAATCCGGTACACTGTCGGTCCCTGGAGGCGGCTGGACGGCCGCGGGCGCATCGGTCGAAAGGCCGCGCCCGAGGAAAGTCCGAGCTCCTCAGAGCAGGCTAGCGGGTAACACCCGTCCGCCGTGAGGCGAGGACCAGCGCCACAGTGACGATGCCCGCATCTTCGGGTGCGGGAGTGAAACGCGGCAAGCTCTAGCCGGAGCAAGACCGAATAGGGGAGCGCAAGGCGGCCTTCGGGCCGCAGCAGGCGGCTCGCTCAGCTCCCGGGTAGGTCGCATAGATGGATGGCCGTCCATGGAACCGATGCGAATCGGTCCCGGGACAGAACTCGGCTTACAGGCCGCCTCCAGGGATCAGTCCTCGTCTTCCCGCCAGACCGAGCGAGCCGTGCACGCGTTGCAGATCGGGCGCGCCTCGTCCATGGTCCCAAGCGGCAGCGGATGCTCGACGCCGCCGAGCAGGCAGTCGACCTGTACCGAGGGCGGATCGCCGGCGAGGATGCTCACGTGGCGCACCGAGCAGCGACGGATGCGACCGGAACGCGGGACGCGCCGGCGGTCGTCGCTCCCCCCGATCGGACTGACTGCCATGGTTTGCCTCGGTCGTCTCGTGCGTGTGCCAGCCTCTCAGGCTAGCCGCGGGTGCGTCCCGGCAACAATGGGGCGTTCGTACCATCGGCTCCGACTCACCGTCCGACGCCGCTCGGAGCACGCTCCGCGCTAGACTCACGGAGTCGCGCCCCGCGCGGCCATGAACGAGGAGAGGTCGTGTTCGGACGACGAAAGCGCGAAGAGGCCGTGGCTGCCGAGGCGGCGCGCGAGACGGAACGTCGTGCCCTCTTCGCGAGGCTGGCCGAGCGCCCCGAGCACATCTGTCCGTTCCTTGGCCTCGAGGCGGACCGCACCGGCTACGTCGAGGGCGTCAGTGACGATCATCGCTGCTTCGCGTTCGGCGATCCGGCGTCGATCTCGGCCGAGCAGCAGACGCGGGTCTGCCAGGAGCGCGGCTACGGCAACTGTCCGCGCTACCTGCGCGGCGTGCTCGTCATCCCGACCGAGGAGCTTGAGGCGTTGCGCCGGCCTCGGGCCGGGGCGCTCCCGCCGCCACCGCTACCGGCTACCGATGAGCCCAGGCGTCGCCGACGGACGCCACTGCTCGCGCTTCTCGCGCTCCTCCTGGTCGCCGGCGGCGTGGGTGCCTATCTTGTCCTGGGTCGCGACGACGGCATAGCGAACCTTCCAAGCCCGAGCGCGTCGCCCACGGGGAGCGGGGCGCCAACGGAATCCCAGGGGCCGAGCGCTGACCTCGGCAGCATCCCCATCCATCGGCCCGAGTCCGACGCCGGAGCCCACGCCGGAGGCCGGCGATGTGTTCGCGTTCTACGAGGTCTCGGTGGGCCCGGCGAGCTACACGATCTATGCGCTCGAGAGTGGCTCAGTCGCCGATCGACGAACATTGAGATTCGATCACTTCTCCTTTGCGCAAGTCGAGCCTGTCGAGGGCAACGACGGCGCGGTGTATTGGCTCACCCAGGACGGGGACCTCGCCGGCTACGCGTACCGCTTCCCGATTCGGGCGACTTCCGGATCCGCGCCGTATTCCTGAACAGCAATGGCGACCGGCGGTCCGCCTACCTGGACGAGAACATGCTCGAACAGATGCCCGAGGGACCACCCGCTCCCTGACCGCCGTGGCCGGGGGAGCCGCCCAGCCTCTGCGCACCCGCCTCGCTCGCCCATCTCGCGCCGTGCGCGGGTGCCCCCATGCCCGCGAGTCCTGAGCTGAAGGTACGCGCCTCGCCCTCGATCCACGTGTGCAAAACCCCTTGACGGGGATGCGCCGCCCTGTATAGTGGCGTCCTGTGGTTCCAAATGGGGCCATATGGGGAGTAGTGGTGAACGTCAGACACAATGGAGCGGGCCTCATTCCTCACCGGGGAGTTCCGGCACGCGCTGGACGACCGAGGCCGCGTCGCGGTCCCGGTTCGGTTCCGCGCGAGGCTGGCGCAGGGCGCGACGCTCGCTCGCTGGCTCGATGGTTGCCTGGCGATCTTCCCGGCGGATACCTGGGAGGACCTGGCGGCAAAGATCCAGGGCCTGCCGACGACGAACGCGGCCGCTCGACAGTTCGGCCGATTCATGAGCTCGGGAGCGGTCGAGGTCGAGCTCGATCGGCAGGGGAGGCTCCTCGTTCCGAGCTATCTGCGGGAGTACGCCGGCCTCGACCTTGGCGAGGTGGTCGTGGTCGGCGCGCTGAACCGGCTCGAGATCTGGGCACCGACGCGGTGGCAACCGTATCGGTCGCAGATCGAGGACGAGCCGGAGGCGCTCGCCGAGCACCTCGCCGACCTGGGCATCTGACGGTGCTCCGGCCATTCATGCGTCTCCGGGCCGATCGGCCCGCCGTCCGACAGTTGAGGTGTAACGCCACATGGGAGAAGGGCACCTGCCGGTGCTGGTCGACGAGGTTCTCACCTCGCTGGCCGTCCGTGCCGGCAGCTCCGTGGCTGATTGCACGGTCGGCGGCGGTGGGCACGCCGAGCGGCTCCTGGAGACCACGTCTCCGGATGGTCGCCTGCTCGGCATCGATGCCGATCGGGCGGCCGTCTCGGAGGCGAAACGCGTTCTCGAGCGCTTCGGCGACCGCGTCACGCTCCGCCAGGCCAACTTCGAGTCGGTGTACGACGTTGCCACTGAGGCCGGCGCGATACCCCTCGACGCGGTCCTCTTCGACCTCGGCCTCAGCAGCTATCAGCTCGCCGATCCCGACCGGGGATTCAGCTTCGCGGCCGATGCGCCGCCGGACATGAGATTCGATGAAACCACTGGTCTATCGGCCCTTGAGCTCATCGACCGTTCCTCGGAGCGAGAGCTCGCCGGAATCCTCGCGACGTTTGGTGAAGAGCGCCGTCCAGGCCGCATCGCGAAGGCGATCGTGGCGGCGCGCGCGCAGGGTCGCATCGTGACTGCCGCCGATCTTGCTGCCGTGGTGGCCGCGGCCGCCCCGGCGCGCCCCGGCGGCGCGGACGCCGGGCGGATCCACCCGGCAACGCGCACCTTCCAGGCGCTGCGCATCGCCGTGAATCGCGAGATCGAGGTGCTCTCCGCCGGACTGGCCGGAGCCCTCGCGGCGCTGCGACCCGGCGGGCGCCTGGCCGTCATCAGCTACCACAGCCTCGAGGACCGCATCGTGAAGCGGTTTGTCGTGCGCGAGAGCCGGGACTGCATCGAGGACCCGTTGCCACCGGTCTGCACGTGCGGACACCGCGCGCAGCTGCGCGCCGTCACCAAGGGCGTCATCACCGCGGGACCCGACGAGGTCCGGCGGAACCGCCGCGCACGCAGCGCAAAGCTGCGCGTCGCCGAGAAGCTCGCGTGAGCGGAGCACAGGAGGAGGGTCACCGATGAGCAAAGGACGTTCTCGCCACCAGGCCAGCCGGCGCCGGATGTACTCGGCCCGCCAGCGCGATCTCCGCGAGCGGCGGGTTCACGCCGTCAGCGAGGAGCAGTACTGGTTGAGCGACCAGGTCGCCGCGATCGAGGTCGAGGAGGGCCTCGACTTCGAGGCTCCGACCAGCTTCACCGTCTCGGCGCGCGACCGCGCGACCGCGGCCTAGACAAGCAGCGAGGAGCAGCGAGCAGATGGCGGTCATCGGCGCAAGGCCAGTCGCGAGCCCCTGGTTCGGTGGGTCTCGCAGCCGTCCGCGCCCGAGGCCACGCCCGAAGGCGGCTCGTCGAGGGCGACGCTTTTCGGCCGGCCGTCGCGTCGCTCCGAAGATCGACGTCCGTCCGCTGCTCATGGCCATCGTGGTCGCCGCGGGCCTCGCCCTCTTCTACCTGAGCCAGTCGACGCGCGTCGCGGCGACCGGCTATGAGATCGATGCGCTGGAGACGACGCTCTCGCAGCGCCACGCAGAGCAGCAGCAGCTGATCTGGGCCATCGGTCAGGCTCGATCGCCTGCCGAGATCACCGACCGCGCCCGGAAGGAGCTGCGGCTCGTACCACTCGAGGACGGGGCGGTCACGTTCGCCCCGTCCGCCAGCCAACCGGCCGATTGACCTAGCCCCGCGGCCGAGATTCGGCCGTCGTACCCGGAGACCAACATGCTCGCCAGGACCGACAGTCGTGCCCGCGCCTTGGTCCTTCTGATCGTCGTCACGCTGCTGGCGACGTCGATCGGCGTCCGCCTGGTCTGGTGGCAGGTGGTCGAACGCGAATGGCTCGCGGAGCTGGCGCTCAACCAGCTGGCCGAACAGCACAGCCTTCCCGCCGAGCGTGGCGAGATCACCGACCGCAACGGGGAGCTGCTTGCCACTTCGGTCGAGGTTCAGTCGGTGTTCGTCACGCCGCCCTCGATCGAGGATCCCGGACTTGCCTCAGCACTGCTCGCCTCGGCCCTCGACATGCCGGCCGCCGATGTCCGCGCCAGGATCGATAACGATCGACCCTGGGTCTTCCTGAAGCGCCGCGTCTCCGCGGACGTCGCCGAGCGCATCCGGGCGCTCGGCATCCGCGGAGTGGGACTGCTTCCCGAGACGAAGCGCGTCTACCCGGTCGCGGGCGCCGGCTCGGAGACGACGCTCGCCGCGCAGGTCCTGGGCTTCGTCGACAACGACGGCGCCGCGTCGTACGGCGTGGAGCAGGCCGAGGATGCGATGCTGGCCGGGATCCCCGGAGAGATCACCGCCCAGGAAGACACCGCCGGCCGCCGCATTGCCGATTCGGTCACCCTCCTCACTGAACCGGTCGATGGACGCGACCTGCGGCTCACCATCGACACCGGCGTCCAGCACCTGCTCGAGCAGGCAATGCTGAACACATATCGAGATCAACCGCGCCGCCGGCGCGACCGGGATCATCATGAACGCCGACACCGGCGCCATCCTGGCCATGGCCAGCTTCCCCGCCTACGACGCGAACAAGTTCGCCACCACCGACGGCGAGCTGTTCGCCAACCCGGCCGTCTCGCGCATGTACGAGCCGGGGTCGGTGATGAAGGCGTTCACCATCGCGGCGGCGATCGACGCCGGCGCCGTCACCACGCGCGACACCTTCGACGACGACAACAACCTGCTGGTCGGCAACGTCCGTATCCACAACGCGGACCGTGCCGACCATCCGTACGGTCACGGGCCGATCACGGTCCAGGACGTCCTCGAGCTCTCGAACAACGTGGGTGCGGCGAAGGTGGGACTGACACTGGGTGGCGACGCCCTGTACGAGGCATTCCGTCGGTTCGGCTTCGGCACGCCGACCGGGATCGAGCTGACCGGCGAGCAGAGCGGTGTCGTGTGGCGTCCGGAAGACGCGTCGGGGGACCTGACCACCGCCCAGAACGCCTTCGGACAGGGCCTCAGCCTGACCGCCGTCCAGCTCGTCGCCGGCTACTCCGCCTTCGCGAACGGCGGCAACCTGGTCACGCCGCACGTCGTCGAGGGCTGGACCGATCCGGACGGCACCTACCACGCCGTGGAGCAGCCGCCGGCCGAACGGATCATGCGTCCGGAGACCGCCGCCACCATGGTCGAGCTCCTGACGAACGCGATCGACAACGGCATCGCCCAGCGGGCGTCGGTCCCGGGCTACACCGTGGCCGGCAAGACGGGCACGGCCCAGATCGCCGGGCCGGTGGAGGTGGAGAACGCCGACGGCGAGATGGTGGAGAGCTGGCGCTACATCCCCGGCTGGGTCGACTCGAGCTTCGTCGGTTTCCTGCCGGCGAGCGACATGAAGCTGGCGACCCTCATCCTGATCCACCGCCCGGCCGGCGCCGGTGGACGGCACATGCCCGAGCGGCCCGAATGGGTGTATGCGGACCTCATGCCCGAGGTGCTCGACTACCTGGCGATCCCGCCGGACCGACCCGCCGCACCGGTCGCCCAGCCATGAGACTGCTAGACTCGCCCGTAGTCCGCAGCGTGGTACGCGTGCCTTCCACGATCCCCATCGATGATGTGCTGGCCGCCACCGGTGGTCGCCTCGACCGACCGACCTCGGTCACTTCCGTCACCGGGGCCAGCGTCGACTCCCGCCACGTGACTCCCAACAGCTGCTTCGTCGCCCTTGCCGGTGAACGGGTCGACGGGCATCGCTTCGTGGTCGACGCCCTTCGCGCGGGCGCCTCCGCGGCCCTCGTCGACCGCCCGGTCGAGCTTCCGCCCGACCTGGATCGGGCCGTGGTGCTGGTCGCCGATCCGTTGGTCGCCCTGCAGGAGCTTGCCGCCTGGTGGCGGCGCCGCCTGGCGGTGCGGGTGGTCGGGATCACCGGGTCGACCGGCAAGACGATCGCCAAGGAGATCACCGCCGACGTGCTCTCGCGCACGCTTCAGGACGCTTCGCAATGAGGGCAACCTCAACTCGGAGACCGGGCTGCCGATGACGCTCCTGCGCCTCGAGCCGGAGCACGAGGTCGCGGTTCTCGAGATGAGCATGTACACCATCGGCGAGATCGCCCGGCTGGCCGAGATCGCCCAGCCGGAGGTTGGGGTGGTGCTGGCCGTCCATCCGGCGCACCTCGAGCGCGCCGGCAGCATCGAGCGGATCGCACAGGCCAAGGCCGAGCTTCCGCGGGCGCTGCCGAAGGGCGGGCTCGCGGTCCTCAACGCGGACGACCCTCGCGTCGCGGCAATGCGCGAGATGACCGCCGCCGAGGTGCGGACCTATGGCCTGGACCCGCGCGCCGATGTCCGCGCGGAGGAGATCGTCTCGCGCGGCCTCGACGGGACCGAGTTCACGCTTCGCGCGCCGTGGGGAGACCGGCGCGTGGCGAGCGCCATGCCCGGCCGGCACCTCGTGCCCCACGCGCTGGCCGCCGCCGCGGTCGCCGAGCGCTTCGGCGTGCCGCTCGACGAGGTGGCGGCCGCGCTCGCCTCCGGCAGCCACGCCCCGCACCGCATGAGCGTGCTGGAGGCGGCATCTGGCGCTCGGCTGGTGGACGACACCTACAACGCCTCCCCGATCAGCATGGCCGCCGCGCTCGACTTCCTCGCCGAGACGCCGCTCGCCGCCGGCCGGCGCCGGCTCGCCGTCCTGGGCGACATGCTCGAGCTGGGGCCGGACGAGGAGCGCCTGCACCGCGAGATCGGGGCGCGATCGGCCGCAGTCGGCCGATGCGCTGGTGGCGGTCGGCGAGCGCGGCAGGTGGATCGCCGAGGGGGCTCGTGCGGCAGGCGCCCGGACGGTGCTCGACGCGGCCGACGCCGACGAGGCGGCAGCCGTCCTCGAGCGTGAGCTCGCGCCGGGAGTCGGCGACCTCGTCCTCCTGAAGGCGTCGCGCGGGATCGAGCTCGATCGCGCCGTTGACCTGCTGCGCGCGGGTGGCGACTGACGATGACGAACGTCCAGATCGTGATCGCGCTGCTGCTCGCCTTCACCGGCATGGTCGTGCTGGCGCCGATCTACATCACCCTCCTGCAGCGGCTCGGCTTCGGCAAGCAGATTCGCCTCGAGGGCCCGGAGTCGCACTACGGCAAGGCCGGCACGCCGACCATGGGCGGCATGCTCATCGTGGGCGTGGTGCTCTTCCTCGCGATGGCGCTGCGCATCGAGGACCACGGCACCCTGACCCCGCTGCTGACGCTGGTGGGTGTCGGCATCCTCGGCGCGATCGACGACTTCGTGAACGTCCGCACCGGCATCGGGATGCGTGGCCGCTGGAAGCTCGTCTGGCAGACGGTCGTGGCCATCCTGGCCGCCTTCTACATCTGGAACCACTTCAACCTGACCGGCATCAACGTGCCGTTCGTCGGCCAGTTCGAGATCGCGCCCGTGCTGCTGATCGCCTTCATCGCGTTCGTGATCGTCGGCACCAGCAACGCCGTGAACCTGACCGATGGGCTCGACGGCCTCGCCGGCGGCGTCCTCATCTTCAGCTTCGTCGCCTACCTGCTGATCAGCCTCGTCGAGATCGAGGGGCTGAAGCTCGCGCAACCGCAACCTCGCCATCTTCTGCGCCCTCGTCATCGGCGCGCTGATGGGGTTCCTCTGGTTCAACGTGCACCCGGCGACGATCATCATGGGCGACTCCGGAGCGTTGAGCCTCGGGGCGACGCTGGCGGTGGTCGCCACCGTCAACGGCCAGCTGCCGCTGCTTGCCATCGTCGGGATCGTCTTCTTCGCGGTGATCATGAGCGTCGTGATCCAGGTCGCCAGCTACCGGCTGCGTGGCCGGAGGATCTTCCGCATGACGCCGCTCCACCACCACTTCGAGCTCATCGGCTGGGCGGAGGAGAAGATCACGGTCCGCTTCTGGATCGTGGCGGCGCTGGCCGGGCTGCTCGGCGTGAGCATCTTCCAGCTCGGCGTGAGCGGGCTCTAGCCGGACCGATGATGACCGCACCTCGAACGCCGATCCGGACCGTCGACGACCTGCGCGGCCGCCGCACCGCGGTGCTCGGTCTCGCACGGTCGGGCGTGGCCGCCTGCCGATTCCTCGCCGATGCCGGTGCGGTGGTCGTCGCCTACGATCGGCGGCCCGCCTCCGAGCTCGTCGCGGAGGTGGCCTCCCTCGGTGCCCGCCCGGTGCGGCTGGCGCTCGGCGTCGACGAGGCGTCCGCGGTCGCGCTGCTGGCGCACGCCGACCTGCTCGTCACCAGCCCGTCCATCTCGCCGCGCTTCCCGACCACCGATCGCTGGCTGCGTGATGCGCTGATTGCCGCGGAGGCTCGCGGGGCGGAGCTGGTCAGCGAGGTCGATCTCTTCCTGCGGCTGACGCGCGCGCGGATCCTGGGCGTGACCGGCACCAAGGGCAAGACGACGACCGCGTCCCTCGTCGCGGCCATGCTCGAGCGCGGCGGCGTGCCGAGCGTGCTCGGCGGCAACATCGGCACGCCGCTCATCGAGCGCGCCACGGAGCTGGGTCCCGACGACTGGGCGGTCCTCGAGCTCAGCGAGCTGCAGCTGCCGACCATCAGCCGCGGTGCGGACGTCGCGCTCTACACCAACATCGGTGAGGACCACCTTGACCGCCACGGGACCGTGGCGGCCTACCAGGCGGTGAAGGCGCGTCTCGCCGAGCTCAGCGCGCCGGGTGGGCGGGTCGTCCTCAACAATGACGATGCCGGCTGCCGCGCGCTCGGCGACCGCCTCTCGCCGGCGAGCGTGGCGTGGTACGGGCGGGAGGAGCCGGCTCGCGGCCGAACCGAGGCCTGGCTCGACGACGAGGGATGGATCCGCCTGGCGGGGGAACGGCTGCTGCCGGCTGGTGACGTGCGGCTTCCCGGCCGCCACATGCTCAGCAACGTGATCGGCGCCTCCCTCGCGGCCTCCCTGGTCGGGGTGCCGGCCCTCGCGATCGGCGAGGCGATCGCCGCCTTCGAGGGCGTGCCGCATCGGCTCGAGCTGATCGGGGAGCGCGGCGGCGTGCGCTGGATCAACGACTCGCAGGCAACCATCCCGGTCGCGGCCATGTCGGCGCTCGAGGCGTTCGACGCGCCGATCGTGCTGATCAGCGGTGGCCAGGGTAAGGGGCTCGCCTACGGCGACTTCGCCGAGGCGATCGTCGAGCACGCACGCGCCGCGATCCTGATCGGCGAGACCGCCGACGAGCTTGCATCGCTGATCGGTGACCGCGTTCCCGTCGAGCGCGCTCGGGACATGCCGGCCGCGGTGGCGGCAGCGGCCGGCCTCGCGCAACCGGGCGACGTGGTGCTGCTTGCCCCGGCCGCGGCGAGCTTCGACATGTACACCGACTACGCGGAGCGCGGTGACGCCTTCCGTGCCGCATTCGACGAGCTGGGGGAGGGGCGATGAGCACTGCCGCGGCGACGATGACGGGCCGCCGAACGACGGCGCGCGGCGGCGTGCGCCGCGAGCGGCACGAGCCCGCCTACGCGCTGCTGCTGGCCGTCATGGCCCTCACCGCCATCGGCATCGTGATGGTGTACTCGGCGTCCAGCGTGCGCTCGTACTTCAACGACGCGGATCCGGCCGCGCAGGGGCTCGAGCAGATCGTGTGGGCCGCGATCGGTCTGGTCGGCCTGCTCGTCACGAGCCGGATCGACTTCCGTCACCTGCGCTACCTGGCCATTCCCATCTTCGTGATCACCCTGGCGCTGCTGGTCGCCGTGCTCATTCCCGGCATCGGCGCGGAGATCAACGGCTCACGCCGCTGGATCGTGGTCCCGGGCGTCGGATCGCTCCAGCCGGCGGAGTTCGCCAAGCTGGCGGTCGTCCTCTACCTCGCGCACTGGCTGGATCGGCGCGGGAAGGAGGCGGGCACGCTCTGGAACGGGCTCGTCCCCTTCGCGCTCCTCATCGCGCCGGGCTTCGTGCTGATCGCCATGGAGCCCGATCTCGGGACGGCGGGCGTCTACGTCATCGCCGCCGGCAGCGTGTTCTTCATGGCGGGCGCCAACCTGTTCTATATCGGGGCGATCGGCTCGGCGGTGCTCGGTGCGGCCTGGCTGATGGTGACCAGCACGAGCTACCAGCTGGAGCGGGTGGAGACCTTCCTCGACCCCTTCCGCGACCCGCTCGGCGCCGGCTACAACGCGGTCCAGGCCCTCTACGCGCTGGCGCTGGGCGGCATCACCGGCGTGGGGCTGGGGGAGAGCAAGCAGAAGTTCCTGTACCTGCCGGCCCCGTCGACCGACTTCATCTTCGCCATCATCGGCGAGGAGTGGGGCCTGGTCGGAACCCTGACGGTGGTGGCGCTCTTCCTGGTCGTCGCCTACTGGGGCTACCGCATCGCGATCACCGCGCCGGACACCTTCTCCGGGCTGCTGGCGTGCGGCATCACGACCTGGCTGGTCGTCCAGGCGCTCGTCAACATGATGGTCGTCACCGCGCTCATGCCGGTGACCGGCATCCCGCTTCCGTTCATCAGCGCCGGCGGGTCGGCGCTGACCATCAACCTCGCGGCCGTCGGCATCCTCCTCTCGATCAGCCGCGAAACCTCCCAGACAGGATCGATACGCGATGCGGTATTCGGTATCGGGCGGCGGGACAGGCGGGCACATCTACCCCGCGCTGGCCGTCGCACGGGCACTCCGCGACGCACGGCCCGGCGGTGAGCTCGACTACATCGGCGGCGTGCGCGGCTTCGAGCACCGGCTCGTGGCCAGCGACCCGCTGCGCGGCCAGCTTCGCTACCACCAGCTGGTCGTGCGCTCGCTGCGCTCGGCGGGGCTCTCCGTGCACACCGTCCTCGATCCGGCGCGGCTGCTGGCATCGGTCCCGCAAGCCTGGTGGCTGCTCGGCCGGCTGCGGCCCGCGGCGCTCTTCACCACCGGCGGGTACCTTGCCCTGCCCCTCGTCCTCGCCGCCCGGGCGCGCGGCATTCCGACGCTGGTATGGGAGGGCAACGTACAGCCTGGCCGAGCGACGCGAGCCATCGGCAAGTTCGCGACCCGGGTGGCGGTCAGCTTCCCGCCGACCCTCGACGCATTCCCGGGTAACAGCTTCGTGTCCGGCACGCCGATCCGGTCGTTCGAGGGCATCGATCGAGAGGCGGCTCGTCGCTCCTTCGGCCTCGGGTCGGACGATCGGCTTCTCGTCGCCTTCGGCGGATCGCAGGCGGTGGCGCGCATGAACTCCGCGATCACGGTCGCGCTGCCGGAGCTGCTGTCCGAGTGGCACGTCCTGCACCTCGCCGGGGAGGCGGGCATGGCCGATGCCGGCGCCGCGCGCCAGGCTCTCCCCGAGCAGCTCCGATCGCGGTACACCGCGGAGCCCTTCCTCACCGATCGCATGGCCGATGCGCTCGTCGCCGCCGACCTGGTCGTCGGCCGCGCCGGGTCGTCGACCTGCGCGGAGGTGGCGGCCGCCGGCGTGGCATCCGATCCTGGTGCCGTATCCGTACGCCGGCGCGCACCAGCGCTACAACGCCCGATACCTGGCCGAGCAGGGTGCCGCGATCGACCTGCCGGACGCCGAGCTGACCGCCGAGCGGCTGCTGCTCGAGACGCGCGGGCTGCTCGACGACGAGCGGCGCCGTGCGATGGGCGATGCCGCTCGCCGGCTGGCGCTGCCGAATGCAGCCCGCGCCCTTGCCGACGAGCTGATCGCGCTCGCCGAACGGGCGTCCGCCCCGCCGTCGGAGGCTGCCTAGTGCCGTCCGCGACCGAAACCGCGCAGCTCGCCGATCGCCTCGCGCGGCTCGATCAGCTCGCCACCGAACGCGGCATCGAGCTCCAGGACGATGTCGCGCTCGGGCCACTCACCACGCTGCGCGTCGGCGGCACCGCGGATCGGCTCACCGAAGCCCGCACGGTCGCCGAGCTGATCGCTGGGCTCGAGATGGCGAACGCCGCCGGCGTGCCGGCCGGTGTCATCGGCAAGGGGAGTGACGTCGTGGTGGCGGATGCTGGCGTGCGAGGCCTCGTCATCCGCAATCGCGCCGACGCCCTCACGATCGACGACGGGGTCGTGCACGCCGCATCCGGCGCTGCCATGGCGACCGTCGTCAAGCGCAGCACGGCCGCCGGGCTGGCCGGCATCGAGTTCGGGATCAGCATTCCCGGTAGCGTGGGCGGGGCCGTCTGGGCCAACGCGGGCGCGCACTCCGGCGAGATGAAGGACATCGTCGTCAGCGTCGACGCCTGGAGCGCGGCGGGCGGCGCCAGCACCCTGCCGAATGCGGCGTGCGCGTTCGCATATCGGGACTCCCGATTCAAGGCGAGCGGCGAGATCGTGCTCGGGGCGAGCATCCGGCTGACGCCCGGCGATCGCGACGAGATTGCCGCGCGGGTCGCCGCCAACCAGGCGCAGCGGAAGGCGACCCAGCCGCTCGCCGACCAGAATGCCGGCAGCGTCTTCCGCAACCCTCCCGGCGACCATGCGGGGCGGCTGATCGACGCGGCGGGGCTGAAGGGCTTTCGAATCGGATCCGCCGCACGTCAGCACCCTGCACGCGAACTTCATCGTCGTCGATCGGGGGGGATCGGCCGCTGACGTGCGCTCGGTCGGCGACCACGTGCGGGCAACCGTGGCCGGAAGTCCACGGGGTCGCCCTCGCCTACGAGATCGAGTTCGTGGGCGACTGGGGCGCCGCCGACCGCTGGGCGACGGCGACCAGCAGGCTGGCAGGCGCATGAGCGGGCAGCGCCTCCGCGTCGGGATCTTCGCCGGTGGCCGATCGGCAGAGCACGAGGTCAGCATCGCATCGGCCGAGGCCGTGCTTCGGGCAATCGACCGGGACCGGTTCGAGCCGTACCTGATCTACATCGATCGTGACGGCCGCTGGCTGCTGCCGAACGGGCCGGCGCCCGAGCTCGGCTCGCAGTCCCTCGCCGGCACCCTCGGCGCCATGACGCCGGCCGAGGAGGTGGGCTACCTGCGCAGCCACCAGGATCCGCAGCTGCCCGTCGCCACGGAGCGCGACGGGGTTGCGCCGCGGGTCGCCGTTCGCTCCTTGGCCGACGCCATCGATGTCGCCTTTCTGGTCGTCCACGGCCCCTTCGGCGAGGATGGCACGTTGCAGGGCTTCCTCGAGCTGGCCGGCATTCCGTACATCGGTGCCGGCGTGCTGGCCAGTGCCATCGCCATGGACAAGGTGGTCTTCAAGGACCTGATGCGCGGACACGGGCTGCCGGTCGTCGAGTCGACCTGGTTTCGCCGCGGGACCTGGCAGGCTGACGCGGCGCACGTGGCGCGCGAGGTGGCCGAGCGCATCGGTCCGCGGTCCGTCGTCAAGCCGGCCCGGCTCGGCAGCAGCGTCGGCATGACGCTCGTCCACGACCTCGACGAGCTGCCGGCGGCGATGGATGAGGCATTCCGCTACGACAACAAGGTGATCGTCGAACGGTACGTCGCGGGGGCGCGCGAGCTCGAGTGCGGCGTCCTCGGCAACGAGGACCCGATCGTGTTCGAGCCCGGCGAGGTGCGCTCCCAGCACGAGTTCTACGACTACGAGGCGAAGTACGTCGACGGCCTCGCATCGGTGGAGCCGCGTGCCGACATCGACGCCGACCTGGCCGCCCGCCTCAAGGAGCTCTCGCTGACCGCCTATCGGGCCGTCGACTGCGCCGGCCTGGCGAGGATCGACTTCCTCGTGACCCCGGACGAGGCGTACATCAGCGAGATGAACACCCTGCCCGGCTTCACGGCAACGAGCATGTACCCCAAGCAGGCCGAGCTCGCCGGCGTGAGCTTCGATGAGCTGATCGCGCGGCTCATCGAGCTTGCGATGGAGCGTGACCGATGAAGCTCAAGCGGCAGCCCCGACCGCCGCAACGCCGCGCGCCGCGGAAGGCCCGCGGAGCGCGGGCGGCTCGAAGCGGTGCCACGCCACGCGGCCGCCAGGCGCGACGACCCGGCATCCCGCTCCGCCGCCGCATCGGCCGACGGCTGCCCTCGATCCGGCGCCTGCTCGCCGGACTCGGCGCCGCGGCCGCCGCCGCCGCCCTGGTCGCGCTCGTGAGCGGCCCGTGGCTGCGGGTCACCGACGTCACCTGGGCGGGAGAGCAGTTCACCACGCAGCGCGATCTCGAACGGGTCCTCGAGCAGCAGCGTGGCACGAGCCTCCTCGCGGTCGATACGCGCTCGTTGCGTGAACGGCTCGAGCAGCTGCCGGCGGTCGCCGAGGCAACCGTGACCGCATCGCTGCCGGGACGCCTCCAGGTCACCATCGTCGAGCGTGAGGCTAGCGTTCGTGTGGGAGACCTCGTCCGCGCAGCTGCTCGGCGCGGCGGACGGCACGCTGTTCGCGGCGCTCGCGCCCGATGCAACCCTCGATGCCGATGCGTCGGCCCTCCCGCGCGTCGCCGACGAGCGTGCCGCTGTCGCGCCTGATTCGCGCCGGCGATCGGATCCCCGAAGCGCTCCTGCGCACGGCGCTCCGGCTCGCAAGTCTCGATCCGGCGGCGCTCGGCTCCAACGCCGAGCGGCTCGGCGTGCGGCTCGACGACGAGTTCGGACTGGGCCTGGTCGCCGCGGAGCCGGGCTGGGAGATGGCCTTCGGGGTCTACGGCACCGACCCCGACGAGACCGCCGGCGATGCCGCCGCGCGCCTCGAGCGACAGGTGACGGCGGTGCGCACGCTCTTCGCGACACGCGTCGAGGCCGACATCGGTTGGGTGGATGCCCGCAACCCGGGGAAGGTATATTTCCGTGCCAAGGGGTGACGTGATCGCCGGGACGCGGCGCCTCACCTGCCGAGACCCTTCCTTCGGGGCGTTTCCAGATGTGGCTTCCGCTTGTCGGCCTCGCGCTCGGCATCGCGCTCGGGCTGGTGCTCAACGTCAACGTGAGCCCGGACCTCGCGCGATATTCGGCTGTGGCCATTCTTGCCGGCCTCGACTCGGTGCTCGGCGCGATCCGGGCCGAGCTGGACGCCCACTACGACAACCGCATCTTCCTGTCCGGGTTCATCACCAACGCCCTGGTGGCGGTGGCGCTCACCTTCGTTGGCGATCGGCTGGGGATCGACCTGTACCTGGTCGCCCTGTTCGCCTTCGGCCTGCGCATCTTCCAGAACGTGGCCCTGATCCGCCGCCACTTCCTGTAGGCTCGGACGGCATCCACGCGGCGCGGCGCCGCGCCGCTAGCAGGAGGTAGCTTGGAACGCGAGGCGGTCCTGGTCGGCATCGACGCCGGGACGACGAAGGTCACGACCCTCATCGGCGAGGTCGGGCGCTCCGGTGACGTCAACGTCATCGGCTATGGCATTGCGCCCTCGGCCGGCATGAAGAAGGGGATGGTCGCCAACATCGACCAGACCGTGAACTCGATCGCGTCGAGCGTCGAGAAGGCCGAGCGGCTGAGCGGCTACAAGATCAGCTCCGCGTTCGTGGCCGTCGGCGGGAGCCACATCAGCAGCCAGAACTCGCGCGGCGTGGTGGCGGTCTCCGGACACAAGCGCGAGGTGAGCCGCGAGGACGTGGCGCGCGCGACCGAGGCGGCCAGGGCCGTCCAGGTGCCCTCGAACCGCGAGATGCTCCACGTGGTCCCGCGCGGCTACATCGTCGACGGCCAGGAGGGCATCAAGGACCCGCTGGGAATGAGCGCGGTGCGGCTCGAGGTCGAGACCCACATCGTCGCCGGCGCGGCGACATCGGTCCAGAACCTGAGCAAGTGCGTCATCACCGCCGGCGTCCAGATCGACGAGATGGTGATCAGCTCGCTCGCCGCGGCCGAGGCGACCCTGACCGATACGGAGAAGGAGCTCGGCGTGCTGGTGGCCGATATCGGCGGCGGCACGACCGACATCGCCATCTTCGCGGACGGCGCGGTGTACCACACCGCCGTGCTGCCGGTCGGCGGCATCAACGTCACCAATGACGTGGCGATCGGCCTGCGGACCAGCCTCAACCTGGCCGAGGAGATCAAGATCAAGCACGGCACCGCCAACATGTCCGAGGTCGAGCCGGAAGAGCTGCTCAACGTGGCGGTCCTTGGCGAGTCGGGCGGCCAGACGATCCAGCGGCGCAAGCTGTCCGAGATCATCGAGGCGCGGATGGGCGAGATCTACAGCCTCATCCGCGAGGAGGTCAAGCGTTCCGGCCACGCGGGGATGCTGCCGGCCGGGGCCGTCCTGACCGGCGGCGGGGCACGGCTCGGCGGCGCCGAGGTCCTGGCCCGCGACACCCTCGAGATGCCGGTCCGCATCGGCTCACCGCAGGGAGTCGGCGGGTTGATGGACCAGATCGGCAACCCGGCCTTCAGCACGCCGATCGGGCTGCTGCTGTGGGGGGCCACCCATGTCGGCGACGAGCCGATCGGCTACGGCGCCGGGACCAACGGCATCAACCCGCTGTCGCGCATCGGGGAGTGGATCAGGAACCTCTTCCCCGGCTGACGACCGCCGGATCGTGGACAGTCGGCGCGGTCATCCACCACCGATCGGCGACCTGTGGATAACTCCGCGGTGCAATGTGGAAAAACTGCCGACGGCGCCCGAGCCGCCTCGCTAGAATCGGACAAACCCGTCGAAGCCCTCGGGTTGAACAACTCCAGCCACACTGCCGTGCAGAGGGACCACCCGACATGCCGCTTCGATCCGATTCCGAGAACTTCGCACTCATCAAGGTCATCGGCGTCGGAGGCGGCGGCAGCAACGCCGTCAACCGGATGATCCGCGCGGAGATGATGGGCGTCGAGTTCATCAGCGTGAACACCGATGCGCAGGCGCTCCTCCAGAGCGATGCGCCGCACAAGATCCGCATCGGCGACAAGATGACGCGCGGCCTCGGTGCCGGCGCCGACCCGAACGTGGGACAGCGCGCCGCCGAGGAGGACTCGGAGAAGATCTACGAGGCGCTCAAGGACGCCGACATGATCTTCATCACCGCCGGCATGGGCGGCGGCACCGGCTCGGGCGCGGCACCGGTCATCGCCGAGATCGCCAAGGATCTCGGAGCGTTGACGGTCGGCGTGGTGACCAAGCCGTTCAGCTTCGAGGGCATGCGCCGCAAGCTGGTGGCGGAGCAGTACACCGAGCTGCTCAAGGAGAAGGTCGACACCCTCATCACCATCCCGAACGACCGGCTGCGCGAGGTGGTCGACAAGAAGACCTCGATCGTCGACGCGTTCCGCGTGGTTGACGACGTGCTGCGCCAGGGCGTCCAGGGCATCAGCGACCTGATCACCGTGCCGGGCCTCATCAACCTCGACTTCGCCGACGTGAAGACGATCATGCGCGAGGCGGGCAGCTCGATGATGGGCATCGGCATGGGGACGGGCGAGAACCGCGCGGTCGAGGCCGCCCGGGCGGCAGTCATGAGCCCGCTGCTCGAGGTCAACATCACCGGCGCGCGCGGCATCCTGTTCAACGTCACCGGCGGCAGCGACCTGGGCCTGTTCGAGGTCAACGAGGCGGCCGAGGTGATCAAGGAGGCGGCCGATCCGGAGGCGAACATCATCTTCGGCACCGTCATCGACGACCGGATGCGCGACGAGGTCAAGGTGACCGTCATCGCGACCGGCTTCGACGCCACCCGCAAGCCGAAGCAGCAGAACAAGTTCGCGGCCGAGGCGGCCGGCGGCGTCGAGCAGAGCCTCGACGAGCGCAGCCGCGAGATCCTGGCCGAGATCGAGCGCGATCGCGAGCAGCGCCAGAGCCTCGAGGACCAGATGGGAACCGAATCGCCATTCGCCCGACCGTCGGAGCGCGAGGCGACCGAGATCCGGCCGTCGGAGCGTCAGCCGGTGCCGGTGCGGCCCAGCCTCGAGCGTCCGTCCTACGGCGAGACCGATCTCGACATCCCGAGCTTCCTGCGCCGCAAGAACGACTGAGCCGATGCGGGCGTCCCGCCCGGCCAGCATGGAGATCGTGGGCGCCGAGCAGCCGACCGCGGACCGCATTCGTGAGCGGCACGCTCGCCTGCATGCCCGGCTCCGCGACACGGCTGCGGCCAACGGGCACGACCCCGAGCGGCTGCGAATCGTGGCCGTCACCAAGACCTGGCCGGTCGAGGTGGCGCGGGCCGCCCTCGACGCAGGGCTGACCCGCCTGGGCGAGAGCCGCGTCCAGGAGGCGGAGCCCAAGATCGCGGCCGTGCCCGAGGCCGAGTGGCACTTCATCGGCCGGCTCCAGTCGAACAAGGCGCGCCGGGCGGTGCGCGGCTTCTCGTTCATCCACTCGGTCGACTCGTTCGAGCTGCTGCAACGCATCGGCGAGCTTGCCCTCGAGGAGTCCCGGACGCCGGCGCTCCTCCTCCAGGTCAACGTCACCGGCGAGGACGCCAAGGCGGGGCTCGCGCCCGAGGCCGTGCTGGACGGGCGCCGCATCGCTTGCGACGGCCGGAGTCATCGGCCTCATGACCATGGCGCCGATGGGAGCGTCGGACGAGGAGGCGCGGCGCGCCTTCGCTCGCCTTCGGGAGCTGCGGGACCGGCTCGAGCAGGCGGCCGGCATCGGTCTGCCCGAGCTCTCGATGGGCATGAGCGCCGATGCCGAGGCGGCTGCCGCCGAGGGCGCCACGCTGGTCCGGATCGGGACCGCGCTGTTCGGGCCGCGCCACGAGACGCTGCTATTCTCCCGACCATGACCCTCGTGCTCGTCAACTTCATCCGGCTGCTGGCGACCGTGCTCTGGTTCCTGCTCATCGCGCGGGTGGTGCTCAGCTGGACGAACCCGACGGGCGGCGGGGCGGGCTGGTTGCCTTCGTCTACCAGGTGACGGAGCCGATCCTGGCGCCCATCCGGCGCGTGCTGCCGGCGACCGGCGGCATCGACTGGTCGCCGCTCATCGCGATGCTGATCCTGGGTGCCATCGTGCGCGTCGCCGTGAACCTCTAACGCCGCCTCCGCGCCCTGCCCGCCGATTGATGGTCCACGAGGCCCGCCGCTATACTGCGACCTCCTCGAGGGGCGATTGGCTCAGTCGGTTAGAGCGCACGGTTCACATCCGTGAGGTCACTGGTTCGAATCCAGTATCGCCCACCATTCCCCTCCACCGGCCCTGAGCGCATGCGGGTCGTCCTCACCACCGAGTCGTACCTGCCGTATCTCTCGGGCGTGACGGTCTCGGTCGACGCCCTGGCACGGGGCCTTCGCGCCGTCGGCCACGAGGTGCTGGTGGTCGCGCCGCGGCCCGCGCGCGGGCGCGCAGGTCGAGGCGGTCGGATCGCCCGGGCCGACGCCGCGGCACGTGTGGCTGCCGTCGTACCAGCCGCCGGCGGTCGCCCCGCCGGCGTACCGCATGCCGTTGCCGATCCCATGGGCGGGAGCCCTGCGCGAGGTGCGGGCCTTCGCTCCCGACGTGATCCACGCGCACTCGCCGTTCGTCACCGGCCTGCTGGCGCGGCGGCTCGCTCGCTCGACGGATGCGCCGCTCGTCTTCACCCACCACACCCGGTTCGCGGATTACGCCCACTACCTTGGCCCGCTGGCGGCCCCCGGCAGCCGCCTGACCGATGCGTACCTGCGCGGCTTCTGGCGCACCTGCGCCGCGATCGTGGCTCCCTCCGAGGACCTGGCGGCCACGATCCGCGCGCGCATCGGCTCGGACCGCGCGGATCGCGTCCACGTGATCCCGACCGGCGTCGACGTGGCCGGCATCCGCGCGCTGCGCGCCGTGGACCCTCGCCCGGACCAGGGATGGCCGTCCGACGCCCTGGTGGTCGCGTCGCTCGGGCGGCTGGCACCCGAGAAGAGCCCCGACGATCCTGTTCGACGCGGTGGGACTCGCCGCGGCGAGCGTCCCGAGACTCCGGTTGCTGGTGGTCGGCGGCGGCCCGTCCGAGGCGGCGCTGCGCGCGCGGGCGGCGCGGCCCGACCTGGCGGCTCGCGTGCACCTGGCGGGTGGCCTCCCACGGCCCGAAGCGCTGGCTCGGATCGCGGGCGCGGACCTGTTCCTCTTCACCTCGCGGACCGAGACCCAGGGCCTGGTCCTGGCGGAGGCGTTGAGTGCCGGGCTGCCCGCCATTGCCGTGGACGGGCCGGGAGTCGGCGACTCGGTTCGCGACGGAGTCGACGGCATCATCGTGCCCGACGGGCCGGCCGAGTCGCTCGTCCCGCGGCTGGCGGCGGCGATCATTGACCTGGCCGAGGCCGATGGCCGGCGCTCCGCCATGGCTGAACGCGCGCGAGCCGATGCCGGGCGATTCGCCGTCGAGCGCAGGGTTGCCGAGGTCGAGGCGCTCTACCGAGGCGTGGCGGACCCCCCGTCGTAGGCGTCGCGCCGCATCTTGGTATGGTGCGCCGGTGCTGTACCGCGTCCTCGCCGTCGTCGGCTATCCCGCTCACCTCCTGAACCGCCTGCTGTCCGGTCCGCTCGGTCGGATCGGGCTCTCGCGCGTGCCCGGCGCGCTCCTGGTCGGCCTCGCCCTCGCCGCGCTGGCCTTCACGACCGGGAGTGCCACGCGCGAGGCATACGCGGCACGGCCCGTGGCGCAGCCAGCGACCATCAGCGACGTCGTCGAGGGGCGCGTCGGGTCGCTCTTCTGGATCGCCTTCGACGGGCTCCTGGTCGACGGGCCGCACATCACGACCGTCGAGGTCTTCGCCGGCCCGCAGTCGAGGCAGGTCGAGCGCGTCTACTACCTGTTCGCCGATCCGGCTGCGCCCGAGCAGGCGGTCATCGTTCGGGCTCAGGAGCGGATTCCGGCGCTCGAGGCTGCCGACGGGCCGGTGCGGCTCGACGGCACGATCACCGAGGACCCGTTCAACATGCAGAACCTGCTGGCCGAGTGGGATCCGGCGGCGCTGCATCCCGAGGTCAGCGTCATCGACTCGCGGCTCATCGCGTACGGGTTCGAGACGCCGTTCGTGGAGCCCTCGTGGATCCCCACCATCCTGCTCGGCGCGCTCGCCGCATTCGCGCTGATCGGCGCGCTGGTCCGCCAGCCGATCCTGCGGCGGTCGGCGGCGGGAGCCGGGACGCCCGGGCTGACGCCGATCGCCCTCGCCATCCATGGCGACGTGGCGACGCCCCGTGGGCCGGTGCGCCTGTATGGCACGCCGGCGCAGCTGGAGTGGATGAGCGTCGAGGAGGTGGCCCGGACCAGGTGGCGCTACTGGGGAGCGGCGCTCGGAGATGTGCGGGGCGACGTGGAGGCGGCGGTCCGCGGCCAGGGCTCGGAAGAGCGCCTGGTGCTCCACGGGCCGATCGGCTCGGTCATCTGGCCGGTCGAGAACGTCGCGGCCCTCCAGCTCGAGGCCGGAGATGCGTTCCTCGGTACCCATCGAGCTCCGGCCCTGCGCCTTCGCGGGCCGGGCGTCACGGCCACGCTGACCTTCGACGACGCCCGGATCCGGGACGCCGCGCTGGCCGAACTTCGAGGCGCCGATGGTCCCGCATGAGGGATGTACGGATTCGCTTGCGTCGGAATCGATGGGGCGTACAATGCCAGCCATGCGAGTGAGTCTGGTGGCCCGCTTCGTCGCGCACCCAACCATCGATTTCGGGGCCGACCGCCATTCGGCGCATCGCCCACGCCTCGGGCTGGCCTCCACCGGAACGGTCTACCACCGCTCGCGCAGCACCACGTCACAGATCGCGACCGTGCGTGCCCTTCGCTCGCAGACGAGCCGCTTCCGGTTCCCGGCTGTCGGCCGCGCGACGCGCCTCCCCGCGCGTCGACCCGCGCTCCCGTTCGGGGTGCCGCGCGCCCGCCGCTCCTAGCGGCGGCGGTGCCTGTCCTGCGCAGCGCGCGCGCGACGTCGGCCGGCGGGGTCGTTCATCGCTCTTCCGAGGGCGGCCACGAGATCGTCATCCTGCATCGCCGGGCCCCGGTGCTGTGGGCGCTCGCCAAGGGCACGCCGGACTCCGGAGAGACCCTGGAGGAGACCGCCCTGCGCGAGACGCGCGAGGAGACGGGTCTCGAGGTCGAGATCGAGGCGCCGATCGGCTCCATCCGCTACTTCTTCGTCCGCGGGTCGACTCGGTTTCACAAGACCGTGCACTTCTACCTGATGCGGCCGATCGGTGGGGCGCTCGAGCTGCATGACCGCGAGTTCGACGAGGCGCGCTGGGCGCCCGTCGGCGAGGCGCTCGCGCTGCTCACCCATGCCACCGAGCGGTCGATGGTCGAGCGCGCGGTCAAGCTGATCGACGGCGTCGCCGACGCCGAGGCGACCGCGTGAGCGAGGTGGCCGCCGGCGAGCTGCGGCGAACGCCGCTCCACGAGATCCACCAGCGGCTCGGCGCGCGGTTGGTGCCGTTCGCGGGCTACGAGATGCCGGTCCAGTACACGTCGATCATCGAGGAGCATCGGACCGTTCGCAGCGCAGTCGGTCTCTTCGACCTGTCGCACATGGGCGAGATCGAGGTGACGGGCGAGGAGGCGGTCGCCTTCCTGCGGCACGCCCTGGCGAGCGACCCGGGCACGCTCGAGATCGGTCAGGCGCAGTACTCGATGGCCTGCAACGAGGACGGCGGGATCGTGGACGATCTCATCGTCTACCGGCGCGAGAACGGCGACTTCCTGGTGGTCTGCAACGCGGCCAACCGCGCCGCGGTGGTCGAGCAGCTCACCAGCCTGCTCGGCAGGGGCGACTTCGGTGCGTCGATCGACGACCGCAGCGACCGGGTCGGGCTGGTGGCGCCCCAGGGACCGAACGCCGCGGCGCTGGTCGGTGAGCTGACCGACCTCGACCTCGCCGCGATCGGCAACTACCGCTCGGCCCCGGGCACCGTCGCCGGCATCGAATGCCTGGTGGCGCGCACCGGCTATACCGGCGAAGACGGCTTCGAGCTCTTCTGCGACGCCCGCCGCGCGCCGGAGCTGTGGGAGGCGCTGACCGCCGCGGGGGAGCGTCACGGCCTGCGACCGTGCGGCCTGGGAGCGCGCGACACCCTTCGACTCGAGGCCGGCATGCCGCTCTACGGCAACGAGCTCGACCGGGAGACGAATCCCTTCGAGGTCAACCTGGGCAGGGTCGTGAAGCTCGACAAGGGCGACTTCATCGGCCGGGCGGCGCTCCAGGCGGTCCAGCAGGCGGGGCCGGCGCGCAAGCTCATCGGCCTTCAGATGGTCGAGAACGCCATCCCGCGGGCGGGGTACGCCGTGCACGCCGATGGATCGGCGGTCGGCCACGTCACGAGTGGCACGCTCTCGCCGACGCTGGGCACCAAGATCGCGATGGCCCTCGTGCCCGCCGAGCTGGCGGGCATCGGCAATGCGTTCGAGGTCGTGGTCCGCGAACGCCCGTATCGGGCCGAGCAGGTAAAGTTGCCGTTCTACAAGCGTCAGGCCGGCTGAGCCGCGCCCCGCGCCGTCCACCAAGGAGGACCGAACCGCCGATGGCCTACCCCGACGACCTGCGCTACTCCAAGGAGCACGAGTGGGTACGCACGGAGGGCTCGCGCGCGACGATCGGGATCACCAGCTTCGCGGCCGATGAGCTCGGCGACATCGTCTTCGTCGAGCTCCCGGACGGCGGCACGTCGCTGCAGCAGTTCCAGACGTTCGGCGTCGTGGAGAGCGTCAAGGCGGTCAGCGACCTCTTCTCGCCGGTCTCGGGCGAGGTCGTCGAGGTGAACGAGGCGCTGCGGGACGCTCCCGAGCTGCTCAACTCCGATCCCTTCGGCGAAGGATGGATCCTGAAGGTGGAGCTCGCCGACACGGCCGAGCTCGACGTCCTCATGGACGCGGCGGCCTACGCGGACGAGACCGCCTGACGGCGGCGACCCGATGACCTACTCGCCTCACACCGAGGCCGACCGCGCGCTGATGCTGGAGGCGGTCGGCGTCGAGTCCGTCGACGACCTGTTCGCGGACATTCCGGTCGCCGTCCGCGCCGGAGCGTGGGATGTCCCGCCTCCCCTGGCAGAGCAGGAAGTCCGCGCGGAGCTTGCTCGCCTCGCCGGCCGCAACCGGATCCCGGAGGTCAGCTTCCTCGGTGCCGGCGTCTACCGCCACCTGATCCCGTCGGTGGTCGGGGAGGTGATCGGCCGCCCCGAGTTCGCCACCTCCTATACGCCGTACCAGCCGGAGGTCAGCCAGGGCACGCTCCAGAGCATCTACGAGTTCCAGTCGCTCATCTGCGAGCTCACCGGCATGGAGGTCGCGACCGCCAGCCACTACGACGGCGCCACCGCCACCGCCGAGGCGGCGCTCATGGCGTGCCGCCTGACGCGGCGCTCGCGGGTCGCCGTCTCGGCCGGCGTGAACCCGGATTACCGCCGCGTCCTCGAGACCTACTGCTCCGGGCCCGGCATCGAGGTCGTCACCGTCCCGATCGACCTGGCCGAGGGCGGCGACGGGACCACCGATCCCGGCGCGCTCGAGGCGCTCGACGAGGTCGCGTGCTTCATCGCCGCTCAGCCGAACTTCTACGGCCAGCTCGAGCCGATGCGCGACCTCGCCGATGCCGCGCACGCGGTCGGCGCGCAGTTCGTCGCCGTGGTCGAGCCGACCTCGCTGGCGCTGCTCGAGGCGCCAGGGGCGTACGGGGCCGACATCGTCACGGCAGAGGGCCAGCCCCTCGGCATTCCGGTGAGCTTCGGCGGCCCGTACGTGGGGCTGATGGCCGCGCGCATGGCGTCGGTCCGCCAGATGCCGGGCCGCCTCGTGGGAGCGACGCGTGACGTGCAGGGCCGCAAGGGCTACGTCCTGACGCTCCAGGCGCGCGAGCAGCACATCCGCCGCGAGAAGGCGGCCAGCAACATCTGCACGAACCAGGCGCTCATGGCCCTGGCCGCGACCGCCTACCTGACCGCCGTCGGACCGAACGGGCTGCGCGAGGTAGCGGAGCTTTCGACGACCCAGGCGCGCCACCTCGCCGGCGCGCTCGAGTCGGCCGGCCTTGCCGAGCGACGCTTCGGCGGGACCTATCTCAACGAGGTCGCGCTGCGCATGCCCGATGCCGCGCGCCGCCATGCGGCCCTCGCGGAGCGGGGCATCGTGGCCGGCCACGTCCTGGAGCGTGACGAGCCGGAGTTGCGGGACACGCTGCTGCTGGCCGCGACCGAGCTGACCACCGACGACGACATCGCGCGCCTGGCTGCCGCACTGCAGGAGACACGGTGAGCGTCGAGGCGCCCGGTCGCCCCGACGCCTCGGGCCGCGGGGCCGCGTTTTCGGGCGCGGCCGGCGGTGAAGAGCTGACGGTGGTCGAGCCGCTCATCTTCGAGCGGTCTCGAGCGGAGCGACGGGCCGTGCGGTTCCCGCACGCCTCGGAGGCCGCCCGCGAGGCGGGCGCCGAGCAGCCGCAGCTGCCCGCATCGGCGCTGCGCGCGGAGGCGCCACGCCTGCCGGAGGTGAGCGAGCTCGACATGCTCCGCCACTTCAACCGGCTCGCGCACCTGAACCAGGCGATCGACCTGAACTTCTATCCGCTCGGGTCGTGCACGATGAAGTACAACCCGAAGGTCAACGAGTGGGCGGCAGGGTTGCCCGGCCTGGCCGAGTCTCATCCGCTCGATCCGGCGGAGCTCAGCCAGGGCAGCCTCGAGCTGATGTGGCTGCTGGCCGAGCTGCTCAAGGAGGTCAGCGGCTTCGGCGCGATCAGCCTCCAGCCGGCCGCCGGCGCGCACGGCGAGCTGACCGGCATCCTCATGGCGCGCGCCTACCACCGCGCCAACGGGGAGGGCGACCAACGCACGAAGGTGCTCGTGCCGGACAGCGCGCACGGCACGAACCCCGCCACCGCCACGATGGCCGGGTATCAGACCGTCACCATCCGCTCCAACGAGCGCGGCGGGATCGACCTCGACGCGCTGCGAGCCGCGCTGGGACCCGACGTGGCGGCGCTCATGATCACCAACCCCAGCACGCTCGGCATCTTCGAGGACCAGATCGACCAGGTCCTGGCCGCCGTGAAGGAGGCGGGGGCGATCGCATACATGGACGGCGCCAACCTCAACGCCATCCTCGGCCGCTTCCGCCCTGGCGAGGCCGGCTTCGACATCATGCATTTCAACCTGCATAAGACGTTCAGCACGCCGCACGGAGGCGGGGGTCCGGGCGCCGGCCCGCTGGGCGTGAGCGAGCGCCTGGAGCCCTTCCTGCCGCGGCCGATGCCGGTCCTGGTCGAGGGCGATCCCGACGAGGTACGGGCGAACGCCTGGGCGGGACGCTCGACGCCGGGCGCTCGATTCGCGCTCGACGACGATCGGCCACGCAGCATCGGCAAGGTCCGCTCGCTCTACGGCAACTTCGGCATGTTTGTGCGCGCCTACACCTACATCCGCAGCAACGGCGACGCCGGCCTGCGCACGATCAGCGAGGATGCCGTCCTTGCCGCCAACTACCTCCGGGTGCGCCTCCACGACGTCTACGACCTGCCGTACGACCGCCTGAGCAAGCACGAGGTCGTGTTCAGCGGCCGACGGCAGAAGCGAGAGCACGGCGTGACGACCCTCGACATCGCCAAGGCGATCCTCGACCACGGCATCCACCCGCCGACCATCTACTTCCCGCTCATCGTCGAGGAGGCGCTCATGGTCGAGCCGACCGAGACGGAGAGCCTGGAGACGCTCGACTACTTCGTCGGGGTGATGCGCGAGATCGCTGAGCAGGCCGCGACCGATCCGGAGGCGGTCAAGCGAGCGCCGGTCACGACCCCGGTCGGCCGGCTCGACGAGGCTGCGGCCGCTCGCCGCCCTGACCTCCGCTACCGATTCGGTGAGCAACGTCGATGCGCCCGTCGAGCCATCGGAGACGCCGGCAGCTGAGGCGCCGACCGCTTGAAGCAACCTCGCCCGTATGAATCGGCGTCAGGGATCGGTCTGAACCTATCTGGACGGCGCGTCGTACTATGACAAACCCCATCACGCCCCAACTCGGCGATCGAGCGGCACAGGTGCCAGTGGAACCGAGCCAGCCGGACAACCTCGTCGAACGCATGAAGAGCGGCGACCTCGACGCGTTCGAGGAGTTCTTCAACACCTTCAAGCGCCCTGTCTACGCGACGGCGCTCGCCATCACGCGCGACCCGTTCCTCGCCGAGGAGGTCCTCCAGGACTGCTTCGTCAAGGCGTACCGGGTGCGTGAGCGTCTGGACGAGGCGCGCTCGCCGCTGCCCTGGCTCCAGCGCGTGACGATCAACCTGTGCTACAGCCGCGTGAGCCGCCGCAGGACCCTGGCCGAGCCGATCACGAGCCTGATCACCAACCTCGTCGTCGACCTCGCCGCGCGCCCGGACCAGGTGGTGGAATCGCGCGAGGTGCTCGAGGTCCTCCAGCGCGGGATCGACGCGCTGCCGCCGAAGCAGCAGACGGCCATCATCCTCTACTACCTCCACGGCTACTCGCTGGCCGAGGCCGCCGAGATCGCCGACTGCAACGTCGGCACCATGAAGTCGCGCCTGCACTACGCGCTCAAGGCGCTGCGCGTCCGGCTGCCGGTCGAGCGCCGCCTGCCAGTCGGCTCGACCGTCGCGGCGCGGGTCACGACACGATGAGCTGCCGCCGCATCTGCCGCGAGCTCCTGTGGCTGGCGCGCTTCGGTGAGTTCGGTCCGAGCTCGGCCCCGCATCTCGACCACCTGGCGGAGTGCCGCCATTGCCGCGACGAGGTCGGCTTCGACCGCGCCCTCGTGCAGCAGCTGCGGCTCGCGCTCGCCGAGCGGATCGAGCATGCGGCGCCGTCCCCCGCGGTATGGGGCGTCATCCTCGAGCGTGCGCAGGAGCCCGAGCAGGGCATTCGTCGGCTTCCTCCGCGGACCGCGCCGGTGCGCTCGCCGCGCGCCTGCGGACGGCGACCGCCATCACCGCCATGGCCCTGGCGGGGATCATCGCCACCTCGACACACGTGGCGATCACCCATCCCGAGGCCGGGTCGGCCGAGACCGAGGTGCTGACCAGCAGCGCCGCCGAGCTGTTCGAACGGCAGGCGCTCATGCCACGACCGCGCGGCGACGCCCAGGTTCCGGTCGTCTACGTGCCGGCCGCGCCGCCGTCGGACGCCGAAGCCGCCTTCCTGGTCAGTGCGTCGATGGCGGGCTCCGCGCCGGCGCCGGTGGCGATCGTCCCGGCGGTCCGGGAGACGACGATCGAGTCCTTCCTCTCGCTCGGTGGGGCGGCGAGCCGAGTCTCGCCGGTTGATCCCGTCGGCGGCGATGGGCCGCCGTCCGCCGATGCGGGAGACGCTTCCGATGATGGGGCCGCTGCCGGCGAGCCCTTCTAACCCATGCACGAGTGTGCGAGACTATCGAGCCCCTGATCCCGAAATTCTTCTGATTTCAGGAGTAGCCCGTCGATGGCCGGAGGCGGTGGCCGTCATCACGGAGCGGACGAGCTAACACCGCGACGTCGATCATCACATTTGGAGGAGAGTGGATGCGCACCTGGAGATGGGTCTCCGTCCTCGCCGTGCTCGTGCTCGTGCTGGCCGCCTGCGGGCAGCAGGCCGGGCCCAGCGAGTCGGCGGGCACGGGATCCGAGGCCCCGGCTTCCGAGCCGCCAACGTCAGAAGGCCCGTTCACGGCCACGGCGTACCCTGAGGCCCCCGCGGAGTGCGGAGCGGCCGCCGACGATACGCACGGCGCGTACACCGGCAACATCGAGCAGATTCGAGCCGATGACGCGACGACGGTCGTGTTCGATCTCTGCAACCCGGACGTCGCCTTCCTGTCGAAGGTCGCGTTCACCTCGTTCGCGATCAACGACAGCGCCTACCTCGAGGAGCATGCTCCGGGTGGCTCGATCGTCGCGGTTCCGAACGGCACCGGCCCCTACAAGCTCGAGAGCTGGAGCCGTGGCTCGGAGATCACCCTGAGCGCCAATCCCGACTACTGGGGCGAGGCGCCGATCTCTCCGACCGTGATCTTCCGGTGGAGCGCCGAGGCCGCACAGCGGCTGGTCGAGCTCCAGTCCGGCACGGTCGACGGCATCGACAACCCGGGTCCGGATGACTTCGAGACGATCGCGAACGACCCGAACCTGCAGCTCATCGACCGGGAAGGCCTCAACACCTTCTACGTCGGCTTCAACAATGCGTTCCCACCGTGGGATGACGAAGAGGTTCGCCAGGCAATCGCCATGGGCCTCGATCGTCAGGCCATCGTCGACTCGTACTACCCGCCCGGCTCCGAGGTTGCGTCGCACTTCACGCCGTGCGCCATCCCGTTCGGATGCACCGGTGACGAGTGGTACGAGTACGACCCGGATGCAGCTCGAGAGATCCTCGAGCCGCTCAACATCGAGACCACCATCCAGTTCCGTGACGTCGTCCGTGGCTACCTGCCGCTGCCGACGCAGGTCGCGACCGAGATCCAGGCGCAGCTTGCCGACCTCGGCGTAACCGCCAGCCTCGAGCCGATCGAGTCGACGGCGTACCTCGACGCGGCAAATGCCGGCGAGCTCGACGGCATCCACCTGCTCGGGTGGGGCGCCGACTACCCCGACGCGACGAACTTCCTGGACTTCCACTTCGGGTCCGGGGCGTCGGTCGCAGTTCGGAGATAAGTTCGACGACATCACCGGCCCGCTGACCACCGGCGCATCGAGCGTCGAGGACGCGGATCGGGAGGCCGCCTACACCGAGGCGAACAACGCGATCCGCACCCACGTGCCGATGATTCCCATCGCGCACGGTGGATCGGGCACGGCCTGGCTGGCCGACGTCGAAGGCGCGCACTCGTCGCCGCTTGGCAACGAGTCGATGGCCGTCATCGGTCCGGGAGCTGACGATCAGCTCGTCTGGATGCAGAACGGCGAGCCCGGTGGCCTGTACTGCGCGGACGAGACCGACGGCGAGAGCCTTCGCGTCTGCGAGCAGATCATGGAAGCCCTCTACGCCTACGAGGTCGGCGGCACGGCCGCGATCCCGTCGCTGGCGGAGGAGTGCGTCCCGAACGACACGCTCGACGAATGGACCTGCACGCTGCGTTCTGGCGTGAAGTTCCACGACGGCGCAACACTGGACGCGAACGACGTCGTCCAGAGCTACGCCGCGCAGTGGGATATCGAGAATCCGCTGCACGTCGGGCGCACCAGCACGTTCGACTACTTCTCGGCCCTGTGGGGTGGGTTCCTGAACCCGCCGCTGCCGGCGGAGTAGCCGACCGATATCGGAAAGGGGCGTCGCCAATGGCGGCGCCCCTTTCGTCAACTCCGTAAGATTGGGCAGCAATGCTCCAGTTCGTCCTGCGCAGGGTGCTGCTGGCCATCCCGGTCCTGCTCGGGATCATCTTCCTGGTGTTCGCGCTCGCACGGCTGCTGCCCGGCGACCCGTGCATCGCCGCGCTCGGCGAGCGAGCGACCGAGGCGATCTGCAACGACTTCGTGCAGCGATACGGCCTGGATCAGCCGATTCCGATCCAGTTCGTCGCCTATCTCGGCCAGCTGGCCACCGGTGATCTCGGCGTCTCGCTGCGACAGGGCCGGCCGGTCAGCGAGATCCTGATCGAACGACTGCCGGTCACGCTGGAGCTGACGCTGTTCGCCCTGGCATTCGCGACGATCGTCGGCGTGACGCTGGGCAGGCTGTCGGCGACGCGGCGCAACTCGCCGGTCGACGTCGGGACCATGGTGCTGGCCAACCTCGGCGTCTCGATCCCGGTCTTCGTCCTCGGCCTGCTGCTTGCCTACTTCTTTGCCGTCGGCCTGCGCGGTTCGCCGCTCGCGTTGCCGCCGTCGGGCCAGCTCTCCGCAGGAATCGGGTTCGTGCCGCTCGCCCAAAGCTGGGGCATGCCCGACTTGACCGGCTTCCCGCGAGCCGTCCTCGACTTCCTGTCGGGGATGAAGGTCACCGCATCGCTGATCAGCGGTCAGTGGGGAGTCTTCCTCGATGCGCTTGAAGCACATGATCCTGCCGATGATCGCGCTGGGGACCATCCCGATGGCGGTCATCGCGCGCATGACGCGCTCGAGCATGCTCGACGTCCTGGGCCTCGACTATGTCCGGACGGCTCGCGCCAAGGGCGCCAGCAATCGGATCGTCACCAGCCGCCATGCCTTCCGCAACGCGTTGCTTCCGGTGGTGACCGTCATCGGCCTCTCGCTCGGAGCGCTGCTGTCGGGCGCCGTGCTGACCGAGACGATCTTCCTGCTGCCTGGCATCGGACGAACGCTCTTCGAGGCGATCACCGCCCGTGACTACATCGTGGTCCAGGCGCTCACGCTCGTGACGGCCGTCTTCTACGTCGTGATCAACCTGATCGTGGACGTCTCCTACGCCTACCTGGATCCACGGATCCGCCTGCGATGAGCCGATGACGGCAGCCGACCTCGCGCGACAGCTCGAGGAGCGTGAGCTGCGGGCGCGCCGCCCAACGAACCTGTGGCGCGACACGCTTGGGGAGATCCTGCGCCAGCGTTCCGCCATCGCGGGCCTTGCGATCCTGGGCGTCATCCTGTTCGCGGCCATCTTCGCGCCCCTGATCGCGCCGTACGACCCGGAAGTCCCGATCCGTGGTGAGGGCGCCGAGCGCCTGACCGGCCCGTGCATCCATCTGCTCGGCTGTCCGGATTCGCAGCCGCAGTTCATCATGGGCGTGGACCAGAACGGGCGCGACGAGTTCAGCCGCGTGGTCTTCGGGGCCCGCGTCTCGCTGCAGGTCGGGATCGTGACGGTGGGGATGGCGATCCTGGTCGGAACCTTCATCGGCTCGATCGCCGGCTACCTCGGCGGCTGGCTCGACAACGGCCTGATGCGGGTGATGGACGTCCTCCTCGCGTTTCCGGCCCTCGTGCTGGCGATCTTCCTGGCGACCGCCTTCCAGACGCTCTCGATTCCATTCCTGGACGATCCGCTCTTCAATGCCATGCTCGCGATCGGCATCGTGGCGATTCCGGTCTACGCGCGTGTCATGCGCGCCTCCGTCCTCTCGGTGCGCGAGCGTGACTTCGTCACGGCGTCGCGCGCCCTCGGGGAGTCGGGGACCGGCATTCTCGTGCGTCGCATCCTTCCCGAACGCGCTGACGCCGCTCATCGTGCAGGGCACGCTCGGCATCGCGACCGCCATCCTGGAGGTCGCCGCGCTGTCGTTCCTCGGCATCGGCGCCAAGGAGCCGACGCCGGAGTGGGGCTCGATGATCGGCCTCGTGCGCAACCAGATGTTCAGCGCGCCGCACCTCATCATCTTCCCCGGCATCGCGCTGGCTCTCAGCGTGCTCGGCTTCAACCTGCTCGGCGACGGCGTGCGCGACGCGCTCGACCCGCGGCTGAACCGATGACCCTGACCGACGTGCGTCCGCCCCGGCAGCGCTTCGGCGAGGCCGGCGACCGCCTGCTCGATGTGCGCGGCCTGCAGACCAGCTTCCATACCCGCGACGGCGTGGTGCGTGCCGTGACCGGGATCGACTTCCACGTCGACCGCGGCGAGGTCATGGGCCTGGTGGGGGAGTCGGGCTGCGGCAAGAGCGTGACCAGCCTCTCGATCATGCGGTTGATCGCGCCACCGGGACGGATCGAGGCGGGCGAGGTGGTCTTCGACGGGCAGGATCTGCTCAAGCTCCGTGACCGCGAGATGCGCGAGATCCGCGGCGAGCGCGTCAGCATGATCTTCCAGCAACCGACGAGCAGCCTGAACCCCGTCTACGACGTGGGCAGGCAGGTCGGCGAGATGCTCGAGCTGCATCGGCAGATGAAGCGCAAGGACGCGCGCGAGCGCGCGCTCGAGCTGCTCGAGATGGTCGGCATCCCCGACCCGCGGCGCCGGCTGGACGCGTTTCCTCACGAGCTGTCGGGTGGGATGGCACAGCGCGTGATGATCGCCATGGCGCTCGCCTGCGAGCCGGAGCTGCTGATCGCCGACGAGCCGACGACCGCGCTGGACGTCACCATCCAGGCGCAGATCCTGGACGTCATCCGGACGCTCCAGCGCGAGACGAACACCGCGATGATCCTGATCACCCATGACCTCGGCGTCGTCGCCGAGATGTGCGACCGGGTGGCGGTGATGTACGCCGGCGAGATCGTCGAGGAGGGAGACGTCGCCGGCCTGTTCGCCGATCCCCGGCATCCGTACACGCGCGGGCTGATCGGCTCCGTGCCCGTCCTCGGGGAGGACCGCGAGGAGCTCAGCGTCATCCCCGGCCAGGTGCCGAACCTGATCGACCTGCCCGAGGCGTGTCGCTTCGCCCCGCGCTGCACCTCCCGGGTCGAGTACGACGTCGAGCTGGCCGAGCAGCAGCATCCCGAGCTCCGGCTGGTCGCGGACAATCACGCGGCTCGCTGCTGGATGTACCACGACGCCGACGGCGACGTCCGCGATCGGCCGCTCAACGCCGATGGGCCGCGCGCGTGACCGCTCCACGGCGTAACGACGCGCTCGTCCAGGTCGAGCACCTGAGCGAGTTCTTCCCGCTGGTCGGCGGGATCCTGCGCCGCAAGATCGGCGACGTGAAGGCGGTCGACGACGTCAGCTTCACGATCCGTCGCGGACAGACGCTCGGCCTCGTCGGCGAGTCGGGCTGTGGCAAGACGACCGTCGGCCGCGCGCTCCTGCGGCTGGTCGAGCCGACCGGGGGCAGGGTCCTGTTCGACGGCACCGATATCACGGCGCTGCCTCGACGCAACCTCAAGCCGTTCCGTCGCCGGATGCAGATCATCTTCCAGGACCCGTTCGCGTCGCTCGACCCGCGGACGCCGATCGGCGCCAGCATCGGCGAGGGGCTGCGTATCCATGGCCTGGCCAACGCGACGGAGCGGCGCAATCGGGTGGCGAAGATCATGGAGCTGGTTGGTCTTGCCCCGTACCACGCCCGCCGCTATCCGCACGAGTTCAGTGGCGGCCAGCGGCAGCGGATCGGGATCGCGCGCGCCCTCGTCCTCGAGCCGGACCTGCTCGTGCTCGACGAGCCGGTCAGCGCGCTCGACGTCAGCATCCAGGCACAGGTCCTCAATCTGCTCCGCGGCCTGCAGCGCGAGCTCGGCCTGACCTACCTGTTCATCGCCCACAACATGGGCGTCGTCGAGCACATCAGCGACCGGGTGGCGGTCATGTACCTGGGCTCGATCGCCGAGCTGGCGGAGTCGAAGGAGATCTACCGCCTGCCGCTGCATCCGTACACGATCGCCCTCCTCTCGGCGGTGCCGGTCTCGAGCCCGAAGGAGCGCGAGCGGCGGCGCCGGATCATCCTGCTCGGCGACGTGCCGTCCCCGGTGAACCCGCCGACCGGCTGTCGATTCCACACGCGCTGCTGGCTGCGGACGCAGCTCGGGAACCCCGAGCGCTGCGCCAGCGATCGGCCGCAGCTCCGCACGCTCGGCGGGGACCACGAGGTCGCCTGCCACTTCGCCGAGGAGCTGCTCCCCGGAGACCGGCGCGAGAAGCTCATTGCCACGGCCGCGCAGCGCAGCACCGCCTTTGCCACGACCGACGAGGAGGCGGCCGGGCCGACCCCGCAGCCACCGGCGGACGAGGGCGGGCTGTTCGATCACGGCGGCCCGACGACCGAGGACGGGCACTCCCGCGTCTGAGCGGCTGCGCTACGCTGCGCAGCGATGGAGTATCGGATCGCGCTGGCCCAGGTTGCCCCGCGGCTCGGCGAGGTGGACGCCAACCTCGCGCTCGCTGCCGACTGGCTGCGACGGGCCTCTGCCGAGGAGGCGCAGCTGACCGTCTTTCCGGAGCTCGCGCTGACCGGCTACCTGCTGCAGGACCTGGTGCCGGAGGTCTCGATGCGCGCCGACGACCCGCGGCTGCTCCAGCTTGGCCACGAGGCGCCCGAGATGCTGGTCGTCGTCGGCTTCGTCGAAGAGACCGATGACCATCGCTACGCGAACAGCGCCGCGCTGCTGCGCGGCGGGGAGCTGATGGGGCTGCACCGCAAGGTCTACCTGCCGACCTACGGCCTCTTCGACGAGGGTCGCTTCACCCGTCCCGGCGACCGGGTCCGCACCCACGAGGCAGGTCCGCCCATCGGGCGCATCGGCCTGTCGGTGTGCGAGGACTTCTGGCACGCCAGCGTGCCGCTGATCCAGGCGCAGGACGGCGCCGACCTGCTGGTCAACATCGCCGCCGGCCCGTCCCGCGCGCCCGGCAGCGCGGCGGGGATGGCCGCCATCGCCGGCTGGCACAAGATGCAGGACACCTATGCGCTGCTCGGCACGGTGGCGATCGCCTTCTGCAACCGGGTCGGCAACGAGGAGGGACTGACCTTCTGGGGCGGCTCGCGCATCCTGGCCGCCGACGGCTCGACGGTCGTCGAGGCGCCGCTCTGGGATGAGGCCCTGGTGGTGGGAGCCATCGACACCGATGACGTGCGCATGCAGCGCTACGGGATGCCGCTCCTTGCCGACGAGCGCCTCGAGCTCACCGGGCGCGAGATCGACCGGATCATCGCCGAACGGGCCGATCTGCCGGCACCGCCCGACGACGCATGAGCGAGCCCGACGGCCTTCCGCCGCTGCCAGCCATCGAGCCGGCGCAGGCGGCCGAGGTCATCATCGGCTTCATCCGCGCCCAGATGGAGCAGACGGGTTTCGACCGCATCGTCATCGGCCTCTCCGGCGGGGTCGACTCCGCGACTGTCGCGTTCCTGTGCGCTCGCGCGGTCGGTCCCGACAACCTGCTGGCGGTGCGCATGCCGTATCGGACCAGCTCCGAGTCCTCGGAAACCGATGCGCTGCGCGTCGTCAGCGCGCTGGGCTGCCGGACCGAACGGGTCGACATCACCCCCATGGTGGATCCGATGCTGGCCACGATCGATCAGCCCGAAGAGCCGGCCGCAGGCGACGTCCTCAACGTGCGGCGTGGGAACGTGATGGCCCGTCAACGGATGATCGTCGTCTACGACCGCTCGGCCGCGTTCGACGCGCTCGTGGCGGGCACCAGCAACAAGACCGAGGCGCTGCTGGGCTACGGCACCCTGTTCGGCGACATGGCGGCCGCCTTCGCGCCGATCGGCGACCTGTACAAGACGCAGCTGCGCGGGGTCGCCACTCACCTGGGGGTGCCCGAGGAGATCCTGGCAAAGCCGCCGTCGGCCGACCTGTGGCCCGGGCAGACCGACGAGGGCGAGCTGGGGCGCTCGTACGACCTCCTCGACCGGACGCTCTTCGCTCTGGTCGACCGGCGCTGGACGGTCGATCGCTGCGTGGCGGCCGGCCTGGATCCCGACCTGGTTGGCTGGGTGGCGCGTCGGGTCGCGCAGATGGAGTTCAAACGCCAGCTGCCACCCGTCGCCAAGGTCTCGCTGCGCACGCCGGGGATCGACCACCTCTACCCGCGACGGCGGCCAGGTTCGCGACGCGGCGCGTGAGCGGTAAGCGGCTGGTACTCGCTCAGTAATCGCCCGTCCGTAGCCTTCCTCATCAAGCGGCCGACCTCGCCCCCGGTGCGCTGTTGATGGAAGGAGCCATCGGTATGAACAAGGTGATGCTCGTCGGCCGTCTTACCCGGGACCCGGAGCTTCGATCGCTGCCATCCGGGAAGCATGTCGCCACCTTCTCGGTCGCGACGAACGAGTACCGCGGCGCGAACGGGGAGCGGACCGAATATCACGCCTGCGTGGCGTGGGATCGCCTGGCCGAGATCTGCGGCCAGTTCCTGTCGAAGGGCCAGCTGGTCGACGTCGACGGGCGGCTCCAGACGCGTCAGTGGGACGACGATGCCGGAAAGCGGCATTGGAAGACCGAGGTGGTCGTCGCCTCGCTCGAGATGCTGTCCGGCCGCTCGAAGAAGGAGTACGCCCAGGAGGCCCAGGCTGTCGCCGATGCCCCGGACGGCGTTCCGGCCGCGAACGGCGCAACGGCCGACAATGACCTGGAGGCCGTCGTCGCCATGTGACACATCGGGCGGCGGGTCGTCCCCCGGGCCCGTCGCCCGAGCCGTTCGTTCCGTGAAGAGGTCGGGCGCGAGACTTACTCGCACCCCTCTGAGTCCTGGGGAGGCAGCGTCCGGCACAGTTCCGGCGGGACGACGAGGCTGCCTTCCAGGCTCAGGAACACGATGAACTGGCCATCCCACCGCTCCATGGCGATCGCCTCGTCCGAGTCGACACCGGCGATCTCGTAGATCGTCGGTCCTGCCAGGGCCGGCGTGTTGTGGCTGGTCTCATCCGCCTCGCCGATGGGCTCCAGGTCCGCACCGTCCAGATCGTAGGTGTTGTTGCTCTGGACCCACTCAAGCCCGTCGATCCTGATCGATGATTGGCACTGCCCGAGCGCATGTCCGTCCAGTGGCAGCACCAACGGTGGGCGAATGGCTGCGCCCGCCGGTTCGTAGCAGCCGGGCGCCACGCAGGCGGATAGGCTAAGCAGGGCGAGGACGGATACAAGCCCAACGCGAATGATCGGCATGCCACCATTGTGCGACCAGCCTCGACCGGAGGAGCTGCTGGTGCACGCTGCGCAGGGAGGCGATGGTCCCCCGTTGCGTCTTGAGGGTCTGGCGTCGCGGCTAGACTGCACCCATGTCCAACGCTCTGGTTCCGTCTGAGCAGACCGCCCGACATGCGCTTTGAGAAGTCCATCGAGATAGACGCATCGCAGCAGCGCGTCTGGGACGTGCTCAGCGACCTCGAGGCCTGGCCGCAGCGCATCGAGACGGTCGACACCGTCGAGCTCCTGACGCCGGCGCCGATCACCAAAGGCAGCCGCGTGCGGCTCAAGCAGCCGAAGCTACCCGAGGGCACCTGGGACATCACGGTCTGGGATGCGCCGTCCTACTTCGAGTGGACGCAGAAGGAGAGCGGCACCACCACCGTCGCCGGACATCGCGTCGAAACGCTGGGAGAGGGCCGGGCACGTCTCACGCTGACACTCGACATGCGCGGCTTGCTCATCCCGATCATGCTCCTGTTCTACAAAGGGTTAACCAACCGCTACATGAACCTCGAAGCTGAAGGCATGAAGCGGGCAGCGGAATCGGCCTGAGCACGCCCACGCGCCGCCGGCACCCGCCCGCATTGGACGGAAATCATTGGGCCCTGCCGTTGGTTGGCCCAAGGATTGCAAAGTGCGAGTGAGTCGACTCCCTCGACCGCAGCGGGCGGCAACGCCCGCTGTGCGTACACATAGGAGGTAGGACTGTGGAATGGCTCGCATGGCTCGTTGTGGGCGCGATTGCCGGATGGCTCGCCGGACTCCTCGTCAAGGGTGACGAGGGCCTGGGCGTTATCGGGCACATCGTGCTTGGTCTTGTCGGTGCCCTTTTGGGCGGCTGGGTTGTCGGCCTGGTGACAGGAAATGACCCGATGGACGGGGTCTTCGATCTCAGCACCCTGGTGACGGCCGTCATCGGTGCCGTCGTCCTGGTCGTGGTTGGCAGCATGATCATGGGTCGCAGCCGCACGGGGAGCGGTCCGGTCTGATCAGCCGATAAGGTTTACCGCGGGCGCCGGATATGCGGCAAATCGGCGCTCGCTAAGCATCGCCCATGAGCCGCCGGAAGCCTCGCCAATGCCCGTCCGACTGGTCGCAACGGTCGGACGGGGCGTGAGGATGCCGGCGGCTTCGTCTGTGTCGCGGATCGGCGGCAGGGGAAGGATGACGAGGTCGTCATGACTCCGCCGAGTGTCGCCCGCACATTGGTGACATGCCCACGCATGCGAGCGCAGACGACCAGGCTGCCGCGGACGCCGACCAGGCCGCGGCAGATGCTGACCAACTGGCAGCGGATGCCGACCAGAATGCCGCCGACCGCGACGCGATCGACGCCGATCACGATCAACTGGTGGCATACGGAGAGCAGTCGCGTGCCGACGGTCGGCTGTCCCCCGGTGGGGAAGTGGAAGACGCCTACGAAGCCAGGACGTCACGGGTGATGCGCCTGGCGTCGTCGGCCAGCCGGCTCGCCACCCGCGCGATGCGGGCGCTGGCGTCAACCTCTCGAGAAGACGCGGCCACGAAGCGTTCCGCCGCTTCAAAGATGCGGGCCGCCGCCGCTGCCCGTCGCGACACTGGTCTACCGAAGGACGATCGCTCCTAGCGCTCAGGAGTATGGTTCGGCGATGCCTGACTTCGTGGACGCACTGAGCCTTTCCGCCCTGGTGGCCGCCACCCTCGAATACGCCATCGTGATGCGGCACCGGGAAGAGCGCCGCGACGCGGTCCGTTGGCAAGAGGAGATGCGCGACTCACTCATGTCCGTGCGCAGTCTCGGCGCGGCACCAGTGCGTCGTTGGACGGACAGAGGCACGCGCCGCCGGATTGAGCCCTAGCCAAGCCACGAGGCCCGGATGTCACCAGGACGGCTACCCACGTGCGGGCTCCCGCTGAAGGACAGGTCGCTTCTCCAGGGCGGACAGGAAGTCGAGGATGCGACCGGTCATGAGCTCCGTCGCCTGCCGGTCGTAGGAGGGCAGTGACGAGTCCGCGAACAGATGGACGTCGCCGGGATAGAGGAACAGCTCTGCCTGTTCCGTGGAGTCGACCAGGGCCTGGGCCGCATCACGATCACCCCCTCCGGTGAACTCCGGGTCCGCATCCATGCCGTGCACCTGGACCGGGACGCCCGCCGGCCAACGGTCACCGAATTCGGTCACCGGGAGACAGGCGTCGATCAACAGCGCCCCGCGAGCACCCGCCCGGGTCTGCGCGAGCTTCTGGGCGGGCATGACACCCATCGAAAAGCCGGCATAGACGACGTCGGCCCCGAATGCCTCCGCTTCGCTGACCCCGCGGTCGAGGATGGCGTCGAATCCCACCGTCTTGGCGTGGGCCATGCCCTCATCGAGGGTGGGGAAGGTGCGGCCGTCGAATAGGTCGGGCGTGTGCACGGTGTGACCGGCAGCACGCAGCTCATCGGCGAAGGCATCGATCCCCGGGGTGAGACCCTGAACGTGGTGGAACAACACGATCTCGGTCAATCTCTCCATCTCCCTTCTGGATTTAACTATCGATCCAGTTTTCTGGATCAATCGGAGATGTTAGTCTGATTGGCCATGGCAAGCAAGTCAGTGCCCGATTACGACCTCGATGACACGATGGCGCTTACGTCCTCCGTGCAGGTCCGGGCGATCGGGAGCCGATTTCGGACAACCATCCTGGGTCTGCTGCATGAGCGGGCGGCCAGCGTGAGCGAGATTGCATCGGCCGTCGGTCGGCCGAAGAGCACGGTCGCACATCACGTGAACGTCCTTCGCGATGCCGGCCTGGTTCGCGTGGTACGCACCCGCCGGGTCCGAGCCATCGAGGAGCGGTATTTCGGGCGTACGGCGCGCATGTTCTATGTCGGGGTTGGCGCGGGCCCTCGCGACGAGGGCATGCCGTTGGACCTGAATGACCTCGAGACGGCAGTACAGGAGTCCCAGCAGGCGTATCAGGCTCAACGGCTGTGGTCGTACATCCGCCACGCCCGGATTCCGCCCGAGCGAGCCGCCGAGTTCTGGGATGCGGCCATGGCGCTGGTCCAGGAGTTCGACCGCATTCCACGATCGGGAACCACCGCCTATGGGTTCGTGGTCGGCATCTATCCGATCCCCGATTACCCGGTCCTGCCCGAGCCTGAGCGGTAACGGTCAGGGTGACCGGGCCTCTTGTCCTGCGTGCCGCGGACCTCGTCGCCGAGCGACCCGAGGGCACGGCCGACGACATCCACTTCACCGAGGCACTGGCAGCGTCCGTGATCGGTTACGCGAGCCAGCCGGGAGACCTCGTCCTCGATCCGTTCGCCGGATACGGCACGACCGTGGCGGTCGCCGAACGAATGGGACGGCGGGCCATCGGCATCGAGCTCCTTCCGGAGCACCTCGAGATCGCTCGACGCCGAGCTGGCGCCGCCGCGCAGCTGATCCTGGGAGATGCCCGGGAGCTGTCGCGGCTGGTGGACCAGCCGGTGGATCTCGTGCTGACCTCGCCCCCATACATGCCGGCAGCGGATCATCCGCAGAACCCGCTCACCGGCTATGCGAGCGATGACGGCGACTACGCCGTCTACCTGGGCGAGATCGGCTCGGTCTTCGGCCAGGTGGCCACGCTGCTTCGGCCGGGTGGCCAGCTGGTGGTCAATGTCGGCAACGTCATCGCCATCGACGGCAGCGTGACGCCGCTGGCAAGCGACATGGCCACCGCCATCGACCAGCACATCCCGCTATTGGGCGTGACGACACTGCTGTGGGACGAGCCGCCACGCGGCCTCGACGGCGATTACCTGCTCTGGTTCGCGCGCCCGATGGCTACGTCGTGATGTCGACCACGCAGAATCGGTTGCCCTCGGGATCGGCGAGGATCACGTAGTCGGCGTCCGGCGGTCGCTTGTCCCAGCGCACCTCGGTGGCGCCCAGCGCGAGCAGGCGGCTGACCTCACCGGCCTGATCATCGGTGTACAGGTCGAGGTGGATGCGCGGAGGCACCGTCAGCTCCGACCGATGCAGGTCGAGCGACAGGTTTGGCCCGATGCCGTCCCGCGGGCGCATGAGCACGAAATCGTCGTCGTTCTCCTCACGAGGCACGTAGTCGAGAGCCGCCGCCCAGAACTCTGCCTGGCGCTGCAGATCCTCGACACGGAGAACGATCGAGCCGACCGTGACCATCGATCCGATGGTAGCCGAGCCGCGTCTATACTGGCCGCCCGCGACAGCCACTCATGGTGCTGGCGCGTGCAATCGAGGGATGGATGACCGCGGAGTATCCCTACAACGGGCGCCTGAGCCGCTGGGAAGAGATCGCTCCCGGCCTGGCGATCGTCGGCGTGCAGGCCCTCGAAGAGTCCGTTTCCATTCGCGCCCGGCCAGTACGCGACGCTGGGTCTCATGGGACCCGACAAGCTGATCCAGCGGCCGATGAGCATCTCCTCCTCGGCCGATGACCTGTCCGAGTACGAGTTCTTCATCCGTCTCGTCGAGGGTGGCGGCCTGACCCCGCTGCTGTGGGAGCGGACGGTCGGCGACGCCATCAACATCAAGGGCGCCAAGGGCAAGTTCCTGCTTCAGGAGGACGGCCGGACCTGCCTGTTCGTCGCGTCCGGCACCGGCCTGGCGCCGTTCATCAGCATGATCGAGACGCTGCGGGGGCGCGGGCAGACACGGGACGTCGTCCTGCTCCACGGCGTGAGCTACGACTACGACCTCGCCTGGCGCACCCAGCTGACCGAGCTGGCGAACGGCGGCGGCTTCCCGCTGCGCTACGTGGGCACGGTCTCGCGGCCCGGAGGCTCACCGGACTGGACGGGCTGCACCGGTCGCGTCGAGGCCATCCTGGCCGACCAGCTCGATGAGCACGGGCTCACCGCCGAGAACACGACGATGTACCTGTGCGGCAATCCCGAGATGGTCAGCGCGGTTGAGGCGATCGCCACCGAGCGTGGCTTCGAGCCCGAGCAGGTGCGCAAGGAGCTGTACTGGCCGAAGGGCCGCGAGCACTGAGCACGACACGATGAGCGACCGCTTCTACCTGACCACGGCGATCTTCTACCCGAGCGAGCGCCCCGCGCTGCACTCGATGTTCGAGGCGATCGGGGCCGACGCCGTCGCCCGCTACCAGCGGCTGCTCGGCCGCGAGACGCGCTTCCTGACCGGACTGGACGAGCATTCCGCCAACGTGGAGCGGGACGCGCGCGAGCGGGGGGTCGACGCCCACGAGCTGATCGATCCGTGGGCGGCCACCTGGAAGGCGACCTTCGAGCGGTTCGGCATCAGCTTCGATCGGTTCATCCGCACCACCGATCCGGACCACGCGGCCGCATCGGTCGAGATGGTGCGCCGCGCCCAGGCGGCCGGCGACGTGTACGAGGGCGTCTACTCCGGCTGGTACTGCACCGGCTGCAACGAGTTCAAGACCGATCAGCAGCTGGTCAACGGCCGCTGCCCCGACCACCCGACGCTCGAGCCGCAGTGGCTCGAGGAGAACAACTACTTCTTCCGCCTCTCCGCCTACCAGGAGCGGCTGGAGCGGCTGTATGCCGAGAACCCGTCCTTCTGCGAGCCGGAGCACTTCCGCAACGAGGTGCTCGGCTGGCTCCGCGAGGGCCTCCGGGACTTCAGCATCAGCCGATCGGGGACGACCTGGGGCATCCCCTTCCCCGGCGACGAGAAGCACCGCATCTACGTCTGGTTCGACGCCCTGACCAACTACCTGACCGGGGCCGGCTTCCCCGATGACCCCGCATCGTTCGAGAAGTGGTGGCCCGCCGACCTGCACGTCATCGGCAAGAACATCACCCGCTTCCACTGCCTCTACTGGCCGGCGATGCTGATGAGCGCCGGACTGCCGCTGCCGAAGCAGGTCTTCGCCCATGGCTTCATGCTCGACCGCGGCCAGCGCATGAGCAAGACGACCGGAAACACCGAGGATCCCGACCAGGCGGCCGACACCTTCGGCATCGACGGCGTTCGTTACGTGGTCCTGCGCGAGGTGCCGTTCGATCGCGACGCCGACGTCACCTGGGACGGACTTGTGCGGCGCTACAACGCGGATCTCGCCAACGACCTCGGCAACCTCGTCAACCGCACCGTCAGCATGAGCAAGCGCTACCTCGACGGCAGGCTTCCGCCGGTGACCGATGCGGCCCAGCCGGCCGACGACGAGATTCGCGCGACCGCCGCGCGCACCGTCGAGACCTACCACGCCGCCATGTCCCGGTACCACCTCGACGAGGCGCTGGCGGCCATCATGGCCCTCGCCGGCGCGGCCAACGGCTACGCGGAGGGCCAGGCGCCGTGGAGCCTGAACAAGGCGGGGGAGACCGAGCGCGTCGGCCAGGTGCTGGCGGTCATGGGCGAGGTCTGCCGCATCCTGGGTCACCTGCTCGCTCCCGTGGCACCCACCGGAGCGCGTGCGATCCACGACCAGCTCGGCGTCCCACCGCCCTATGACGACCGCGGCGCGGGCGGCCCCGGCCTGGAGGGCCTGCTGGAGTGGGGCGGGGCGGGCGGCGCCACATTGACCGGAGCGGCCGTGCCCATCTTCCCGCGCATCGAGGCGGAGGCGGCGGTCTGAGCGGACGCGATCGCCCCACGCGGCTGTCGGGGCTCATCGACTCGCACTGCCATCTCCAGCACGAGCGCTTTGACGCGGACCGCGATGCCGTGCTCGAGCGGGCGGTGGCGGCCGGCATCGAACGGATCCTGGTGCCCGGCTGGGACCTGCCCTCGTCGGAGGCCGCGCTCGAGTTGGCCGAGCGCCATGCGCCGCTCGTGCAGGCTGCCGTCGGGCTGCATCCCCACCACGCCGCCGCGGCCGACGAGGACACGTGGCGTGAGCTCGAGGCGCTGATCCGCGACCCGCGATGCGTGGCGGTGGGGGAGATCGGCCTTGACTTCTTCCGGAACCTGTCGCCGCCGGAGGTGCAGCGCGCCGCCTTCGAGCGACAGCTGGGGATCGCCGCCGAGCGCGGCCTCCCCGTGCTCGTTCACGATCGCGACGCCCACGAGGAGGTGACGACCGCCCTGAGCCGCTGGCCGGGGCGCGCTTCGGGCGATGCTCGGGGAGTGCTGCATGCCTTCTCCGGCGACGCGGCCATGGCGGCGGACCTCACCGGGACGCGGGTTCCTCGTCAGCTTCGCCCTGCCGGTCAGCTTCAAGAGCGCCGTCGGGCCGCGAGGCGCTGCGGCCGCAATCCCGGCCGAGAGCTACCTCGTGGAGACCGATTCGCCCTACCTCGGGCCGAACCGCGACGGCCGCAACGAGCCGACCACCGCGCTCCGCGTCGCGGCCCAGCTCGCGCGCCTTCGGGGCATGGAGCCGCAGGCGGTGGCCGATGACGCGCGACGAGCGTACGAGCGCCTGATCGCCCACTGATCGATGCCTTGTTAGGGCGACGGCATAGGGTTGGCACGCCGGTTGCTCAGACATCGGGTCGCGGTGGTACATGCCACCGCGCCACACGAAGGAGGAGGACCCAGCGATGGGCCAGGTCAACGTCAACACACCGGGCGACGGGGGTGGCGAGCCGGCGGGGAGCAGCGGAGCCGGTTTCATTCTGGGGATCATCATCGCGATCATCGTGATCGCGGTGCTCGTCTACGTGCTCGTCCTTGCGCCGCCGGCCAACAACGGCGGCACCGACAACACCGACGATGGCGGCGAGGCGCCGGTGCCGAGCGCCCTCATGGTGACGCATCGCGCCTGATTCCTCGCGCGACGTTCTTTCCGACGATGCCCCGGCCTGACGCCGGGGCATCGTCACGTCCGGCGACCTTGACATTCCCCTTGCGCGGATGCTAACTTGCCCCTTAGCACTCTCGTCGGTTGAGTGCCAGTTCCACGGTCGAATCGGCCGCGCTGGCGCTCCCGCGGAGGCACCTCAATCGCAGCACATGCACCGGTTGCGCACGCAAGGAGGCACTACGCACATATGACCAGCACGGTCAGCAGCACGGCGACCAATTTGAAGCCGCTTGGCAGCAACGTGATCGTCAAGCCGACCCCCCGCGAGGAGATGACCAAGAGCGGCATCGTCCTGCCGGACACGGCAAAGGAGCGCCCGCAGGAGGGCTCGATCCTGGCCGTCGGCCCGGGTCGCACGCTCGACAACGGATCACGTGAGGAGATCGAGGTCGCGGTCGGCCAGAAGGTCCTCTTTCAGAAGTACGCCGGCACCGAGTTCAAGCTCGACGACGACGAGCTCCTGATCCTGAAGCACGGCGACATCCTGGCGATCGTCGAGTAGCGACGCGCACACACATCTCGCCGCCGGCGCGCGGCGCATCAAGCACTAGGAGGAATACGAGAACCGTGGCGAAGCAGCTGCTGTTCGAGGAAGAGGCGCGTCGTGCACTGAAGCGCGGCGTCGACAAGATGGCCGATGCCGTCAAGGTCACGCTTGGCCCCAAGGGCCGATACGCTCTCCTCGACAAGAAATACGGCGCACCGACGATCACCAACGACGGTGTGACCATCGCACGCGACATCGAGCTCGAGGACCCGTACGAGAACATGGGTGCTCAGCTGCTCGAGGAGGTCGCCACCAAGACGAACGACGTGGCCGGCGACGGCACCACGACGAGCATCGTCCTGGCACAGGCCATCATCACCGAGGGCCTCAAGAACGTCACCGCCGGCGCCAGCCCGATGGGCCTGAAGCGCGGGCTGGAGAAGGGCGTCTCGGCAATCGTCGAGGAGATCAAGCGCCTCTCGAAGCCGGTCGAGACCAGCGACGACATCGCGCACATCGCCTCGATCAGCGCCCGCGACTCCGAGATCGGCCAGATGATCGCCGAGGTCATGGACAAGGTCGGCAAGGACGGCGTCGTCACTGTCGAGGAGTCTCAGGGCCTGAAGCTCGAGAAGGAATTCGTCGAGGGCATGCAGCTCGATCGCGGCTACCTCTCCGCCTACATGGTCACCTCGACCGACGGCGGGAAGATGGAGGCCACGCTCGACCAGCCGTACATCCTGGTCACCGACAAGAAGATCAGCGCGGTGGCTGACATCCTCCCGACCCTCGAGAAGACGGTCTCCACCGGCAAGCCGCTCCTGATCATCGCCGAGGACGTCGATGGCGAGGCGCTGGCGACGCTGGTCGTGAACAAGCTGAAGGGGACGATCAGCGTCCTGGCCGTCAAGGCCCCCGGCTTCGGCGATCGCCGCAAGGCCATGCTCGAGGACATCGCCACGCTGACCGGCGCTCGCGTCATCAGCGAGGAGGTCGGCCGCAAGCTCGACAGCGTCACCCTCGAGGACCTGGGTGAGGCACGGCGCGTGACGTCCACCAAGGACACCACCACCATCGTCGAGGGCAAGGGCGACGCGAGTGCGATCAAGGCGCGCATCGCCATGATCAAGGCCCAGATCGAGGACACCACCAGCGACTTCGATCGTGAGAAGCTCCAGGAGCGCCTGGCCAAGCTCTCCGGCGGCGTCGCCGTCCTCAAGGTCGGCGCGGCCACCGAGGTCGAGCTCAAGGAGAAGAAGCACCGCATCGAGGACGCCCTTTCGGCAGCTCGTGCGGGTGTCGAGGAGGGCATGGTCGCCGGTGGCGGCTCGGTCCTCATCCACTCGATGCCGGCGCTCGACAAGGTCGAGGTGCTCGGCGACGAGCTGATCGGCGTCAACATCCTGCGCCGTGCGCTGGAGGAGCCGCTCCGCCAGATCGCCATCAATGCCGGCCAGGAGGGCTCGGTCGTCGTCGAGGCGGTCCGCAAGCTCACCCCGGGCCACGGCTACGACGCGCAGCGCGGCGAGTACGGCGACCTGTTCGCGTGGGGCGTCATCGATCCGGCCAAGGTGACCCGATCGGCACTGGAGAACGCGGCGAGCGTTTCCGGCCTGCTGCTCACCACCGAGACGGCCATCACCGATCTCCCCGAGAAGGAGAAGGCGATGCCGGGCATGCCGCCCGGCGGGGGAATGGACTTCTAGAGGGTCCATCAGCGTCCGGCGGTACGTTGTCACCGTCCGGATCGAGCGCGAAACCAGCCGAGAGGCGGGCTACCCATCCGTGGGTGCCCGCCTCTTCTGCTGCGTAAGGTTGCCTGCAAGGTGCGGCTGTTAGGTTTGGCTAAGGACGAAGCCGACGGCCCTTGAAGCAGCCACGAATCGCGACAGTGCCCACCGTCGCCGTTCCGCCGCCCAGAGCCACCGGCAGGACTGTGCCTCGTCCGCGTATGTTCCCGTGCGACACGGCAGACGCAACCGCCCAGACGACATGGTGGGAAACAATCGTGGACGATCTCGTTCTTCCGAGCCGGATTACCGATGGGGACTTTGGTGGCTGGCTGCGGGACACCATGGCGGAACGGGGCATCAGCCAGCGGACCCTGGCCATGCGCACCGGTATTGATCACTCCACGATCTCGAGGCTGGCCCAGGGCCGCTCGCCTTCGCTCGACACGGCGATCGCAATCATCAAGATCCTGCGTCCCCGTTTCGGAGGTCGATAGGAGCGGGGCAGCCTGTTCGCCCGCTCACATCAGGCATCGGGGGAAGGAAGAGGCCAGGATCGCCTCCTGGGGGAGAAGAGGCGAGCCCGGCCGTTTCCTACGCTACGCCGAACACAGGGTGTTGACAACCCGCACCGGGTTATCCACACTCGCGGCCCGAAGGGTTGGAACGATGCTTGAACCGCATGACGTCGAATCGGTTGATGAGCTGACGGGTGCGCGGGCTGCCCTCCTCGTCGAGACGCTGGCCGCGATCCAGACCCGCGCGCAGCGATACCTCCAGGAGCCCGAGGAGGGCGCATGGCATGACCTCGTCCATGCTCTCGCACGAGCGCACGGCGACGGCGCAACCTACGAGCTCCTCCGTGCCGTGGAGATTCACTCCCGCATCTCCGTAACCCGGTAAGCCCCGACGAAGCCCGTCGTGGGCCAAGCTGGGGGTGGTGCGTCTTGACAACGGGGATAGAGTTGCGGTCCGCTACTTCGCGTGCCCCGCAAGAGAAACCGTTCAGTTGTGCCCGTGGGAGTACCCATTGGAGACGCAACTGCGCGACGTGGCCATCCTGGCGATGATCGGCCTCTTGTTCGTCCTGACCCTGCAGGTCCTGTCGCTCACGGGCGGGCGACACGATGATGATCGGGATAGAGGATGACGATCGCCTCGGCGAAGCGACAGACCCAATTCAGTCATCGTCCTCTGACTTCCTGCTCGTTCATCTGACGCTTTTGTCGAGCCTCCGGCGCGACGGTTCGTCGTAGGGTTCGAGCGGCACCGTCCGTGTGCCGGAAGCAGGAGAGCGACCATGCGCTACGTGATGTTCACCTACGTCGACCCCGAGGACGTTGCCACGTGGGAGGCATCGACCCGGGAGGAGCAGACCGCCGACGTCGAGCGCCATCGTGACTGGTTCCGGAAGTGGAGCGATCACGTGGTGGGCGGGGAGGAGCTCGACTACCCCCGCACCGTCAAGACGCTGCGACCGGGGCGCCAGGGCGACGGGATCGCGGTGACCGATGGGCCGTATGTCGAGACGAAGGAGCTGCTGGGCGGCTTTGTGATCCTCGAGGCGGCGAACATGGACGAGGCGGTCGCCATCGCGTCGGAGTGGCCGTCGCTGTCGACGCAGAAGCATGCGACGGTCCAGATCGAGCCCGTCTACGACCGACCCCCGAGTGGCACGCCTCCTGCATGAGACCCCGCATGGAAGTCATAGCCGTGCTGATCGTGCTCGTGGTCGGGCTGATGCTCGAACGAGACCGCCTCGCACCGCAGCCGATCCGCGTGCGCCGACGCGACCGCTAGACGCCGGCCAGGGCCGGCGGCCTGCGTAGCGGGGGTGGCGCCCCTAGAATCGGGCTGATGCCCGACGCCGCCACCGCACCCGTCCCGCGGCTCACCGCCAAGGAGATCCTGGCGCGCCTGAACGAGCCGCAGCGCGAGGCTGTCAGCCACCTGTCCGGCCCGCTCCTCATCCTGGCGGGGGCGGGCAGCGGCAAGACCCGCGTGCTCGCTCACCGTGTCGCGTACCTCGTCGCCACGAGCTACAAGCCGTGGCAGATCGTTGCCGTCACCTTCACCAACAAGGCCGCCGGTGAGATGCGCGAGCGGATCGCCGGGCTCATCGGCGAAGAGGCGGCGCGCGAAGCGACGATCGGCACCTTCCACAGCATCTGCGCCCGAATCCTGCGGCGCGACGGCGCCGCCATCGGCCTCACCCGCAGCTTCACCATCTACGACCGGGCCGACCAGGTCGCGCTGGTCAAGGCCATCCTGCGTCGGCTGGACCTCGACGAGAAGCGCTTCAGCCCGGCCGGCATGCTGGCCTGGATCGGGCAGCGCAAGGATGAGCTCGCGGACGTGGCAACGGCGACCCGGCAGGCGGCGAACTACTACGACGAGACGGCCGCGAAGGTCTACGAGGCCTACCAGCGTCAGCTCGGCGAGGACGACGCCGTCGACTTCGACGATCTCCTGATGCGCGCCGTGTTCCTGTTCGAGCAGCATCCCGACGTGCTCGCCAAGTACCAGGCGCGCTGGCAGCAGATCAACGTGGACGAGTACCAGGACACCAACCGCGCTCAGTACCTGCTCTGCCGTCACCTGGCAGCCAAGCACCGCAACCTGGCGGTGGTCGGCGACGACGACCAGAGCATCTACTCCTGGCGGGGGGCCGACCTGCGCAACATCCTCGACTTCGAGGCGGACTACCCCGACTGCAAGGTCGTGAAGCTCGAGCAGAACTACCGCTCCACGCAGACCATCCTGGACGCAGCCCACGCGGTCGTCAGCCGCAATGCGGGCCGCAAGGACAAGAAGCTGTGGACCGATCGCGGCACCGGCGCGCAGATCACGCTGTTCGACGCCTACAACGAGTACGAGGAGGCGGAGTTCGTCGCGCGGCAGGTCGAGAAGCTGGTCGGCGGCGCCGGCCGCGGCTCGATGACCCGCCTGCTGACCAGCCGTGCTGACGACGAGGACGGCTCCCTGCGCTACGGCGACATCGCCATCGCCTACCGCATCAACGCCCAGAGCCGCGTGATCGAGGAGTCGTTCATGCGGTTCGGGATCCCGTATCAGCTGGTGGGCGGCACCCGCTTCTACGAGCGACGCGAGGTGAAGGACGCGCTCGCCTACGTCCGGCTGGCGCGGAACCAGGCCGATCGCGTGGCGCTGGGCCGGATCATCAACGTGCCGGCGCGCGGCATCGGGGCGAAGACGGTCGAGGAGCTCGGCGCGTGGGCCGAATCGCGCGACGTCAGCATGTTCACTGCGGTCGAGCAGGCCGGCCAGAATCCGAACCTGGCGCCGCGGGCACGCGCCCAGCTCGCCGTGTTCGCCGATCTCATGCGCGGGCTGATCGCCATGGCTGCCACCGAGCCGCCCTCGGCGATCTTCGACGCGGCGCTCGAGCGCTCGGGCCTCCAGGCGGCCATCCAGGACGGCACCGACGACGGCGAGGAGCGATGGGCAAACGTCACCGAGCTGCGCAATCACGCGGCCGAGTTCGACGAGATCGCCCCGCCCGAGGGGCTCGCCCGGTTCCTCGAGGAGGTGGCGCTCGTCAGCGATCAGGACGAGCTCGACGAGCTGCCCGACCGGGCGACCCTGATCACGCTCCACGCGGCCAAGGGACTCGAGTTCCCGGTCGTCTTCATCGTCGGCATGGAGGAGGGCCTGCTGCCGCATCGGCGTGCGCTCGAGGACGAGCGCGAGCTCGAGGAGGAGCGGCGACTTGCCTACGTTGGCATGACGCGGGCAAAGGATCGGCTCTACCTGGTGCACGCCCACCATCGGTCAACCTATGGCGTCGGCGCCCAGTCCGATGCGTCGCGCTTCCTTTCCGAGCTCCCCGAGGAGCTGCTCGCCTCCGAGCGCTCGGCCGCACCCTTCCGGCGCGGCGGCGACTGGCCACGCGGGACGGATGACGAGGGCGGCTGGCTGCCCGGCGGCTACCGCTCGCCCACCCGTCACGTGAACGAGCCACTGCGGCCCATCTCGCTGCCCGACATGAGTGCGCCGCCGACCCCACGGCCCGTCGGCCGCCAGCTCGACGCCGCCCGCCAGCGGGTCGCGTCCGCGAACTACACCGGGGCCGGCGCGGTCGATCTGGGAAGTGGCACGTTCTCCGCGCCCGGGGCGGGGGACGCGCTCGGCGCCGAGGAGGACCCGGCGTGGAAGGCCGGCGATCGCGTGAAGCACCGCCGCTTCGGCGACGGGATCGTGGTCAGCAGCCGGATCGTGAAGGGCGACGAGGAGGTCACGGTCGCCTTCGTGGGCGAGGGCGTGAAGCGCCTGATCGCCGCGTATGCCGGACTGGAACGCGCATGACCGAGGATGCCGCCGCGCTGGCTGAGGACCTGGTCGTCGCTCGTGCCGAATTCCTGGCCGCTTTCGAGGAGGCCGATCAAACGGCGCCGGCACTTGTCGGTGACTGGAGCGCGCGCGAGCTGGTCGCGCACCTCGGCTACTGGGTGGGGCACGCGGTTGAGGTCATCCACGCCGTGGAGACCGGCCGCGCGAGTGAGGTGGGCATCGATGAGCCTTCCGTCGACGAGCGCAACGAGACGGTGGCCCGCGTCGCGCGTCAGACCGATCTGGCCACGGCGCGCAAGCGCGAGGCCGCGTCGGTGCAGGCATTGCTCGACCGCGTGGCCGGGATCGACCCGGCGCTGCTCTCCCAGTCCCTGCCTGACGGCGCCACGCTGGCGCAGGGCATCCGGGAGGACGGCTCTGAGCACTATCGGGAGCACGCCGCGGACCTGAGGTCGACGAGCGAGGACCGATGAGCCGCATCCAGGACCTCCTTGCCGAGCTCGCGGCCGAGCACGATGCCTTCGTGGACGCCCTCGAGGCGGTCGACGTCGAGCTCGTGACGGCCCCCGGCGTCGTGGAGGACTGGAGCGTCCGCGACCTGGTCGTGCACGTGGCGTTCTGGGCGGAGCACGCGACGGACGCGCTGCGCCTGGCGACCGAGGGGCGGGGTGACGAGTTCGCCTACGACACCTCCCAGACCGATGCGATGAACGCCCGCCTGCTGGAGGAGTCGCGGCAGACGGAGCCGGACGCCGCCGTCGACCGCGAGGAGCGCGCCTACGCAAGCCTCGTCTCCGCGCTAACGGCACTCGACCCTGCGCTGCTCGACGTCCGACTCGGCAATGGCGACACCGTGGCGGAGGTGATCGGCTACGACGGGCCGGCGCACTATCGTGAGCACACCGCCCACCTGCGCGGCTGGTTCGCCGAGGACGACGACGATGAGGATCCGCCGGGCGCTTGACCCGCCCCACGGGTCAAATAGAGCGGCGAGGCGTTCAGCCGCGCACACGCATCGCCCCTAGAATCGGAGCCGATGACCGCCACCGACCCCGCCGCCCGCGCGGCCGAGCTGCGGGCCCAGCTCGACGACGCGAACCACCGCTACCACGTGCTGGACGCCCCGACCATGAGCGACCGCGCGTACGACCTGCTCTTCCGGGAGCTCGTCGAGCTCGAGGCCGCCAACCCGGAGCTGGTGACGGAGGACTCGCCGACCCAGCGTGTCGGTGCCCCGGTGGAGGGCGGCTTCCCATCGGTCCGGCACGACACGCCCATGCTCAGCCTCGGCAACGCCTTCGGCGCCGATGAGCTCCGCGAGTTCGACGCCCGGGTTCGCAAGGGACTGGGACGCGGGCCGGACGACGCGCCGGTGGCCTACGTCTGCGAGCTCAAGATCGACGGGCTGGCGATCAGCCTGCGCTACGAGGGCCGCCGCTTCGAGCGCGGGGCAACCCGCGGCGACGGCAGCACCGGCGAGGACGTGACCCCCAACCTGCGCACGGTGCGCGCCATCCCGCTGCGCCTGCATGGAGATCCGCCGGGGGATCGGCTCGAGGTTCGCGGCGAGGTGTTCATGCCGCGCGGCGCCTTCGCCGCCCTCAACGAGCAGCTCGAGCGCGACGGCAAGCCGCTCTACGCCAACGCGCGGAATACGGCGGCCGGCACCGTCCGCCAGAAGGATCCGGCGGTCACCGCCTCTCGCCGCATGAGCCTGTGGACCTACCAGCTGGTTGGGGCGCACGGCCTGGCGAGCCACACCGAGTCGCTCGAGCTGCTCGGCCGGCTCGGCTTCCCGGTCAATCCGAACATTCGCCGGGTCGAGGGACCGGACGCGATGATCGCCTACACCGAGGAGTGGGCCGAGAAGCGCAAGGAGCTCGACTACGAGACCGATGGGATCGTGATCAAGGTCGACTCGCTGGCCGAGCAGGCGGAGCTTGGGTTCGTGGCGCGGGCACCGCGCTGGGCGACCGCCTACAAGTTCCCGGCCGAGCAGGTCACCACCAAGCTCGAGGAGATCGAGGTCTACGTCGGCCGCATCGGTGCCCTCACCCCGGTCGCGCACGTCACGCCCGTGGTGGTCGGTGGAACCACGGTCCGCAACGCCACCCTTCACAACATCGACGAGATCCGTCGCAAGGATCTGCGCGTCGGCGACACCGTCGTCCTCCAACGAGCCGGCGACGTCATCCCGGAGATCGTGAGCGCGGTCGTGGACGCTCGCGACGGCACCGAGACGATCTGGGAGATGCCGACGAGCTGCCCCGTGTGCGGCACGGAGGCCGTCCGGGAAGAGGGGGAGGTGGTGACGCGCTGCCCGAACCCCTATTGCCCGGCGCAGCGGATCGGCGGCCTGCTCCACTTCACGGGGCGGGGCGGGATGGACGTGGACGGGCTCGGATACAAGATCATGCTCCAGCTCGCCGAGCGCGACCTCGTGCGTGAGCCCGCCGACGTGTTCAAGCTCGACGTCGAGACGCTGGAGGGGCTGGACCGGCTCGGCCGAAAGAGCGCCGAGAACCTCCACGCGGCGATCGAGGCGGCCCGGCGACGTCCGCTGAGCCGCATCCTCAACGGGCTGGGCATCCGTCACGTCGGCTGGCAGACCGCCATCGACCTGGCCACCTGGCTGGCGGGCGAGCTGCCGCGGGCGGACGGCGAAACCGACGAGGCATGGACACGGCGCGCCGCCGACAAGCTGCGGGACGCGTCGGTCGACGAGCTGACGGCCGTCTACGGGATCGGCGGCGTGGTTGCCGAGGCTATCGAGCGCTTCTTCGCCGATGAGCACACCCGTGACACGCTTCACCGCCTGCTCGACGCCGGCGTGAGCGCCGAGGCACCGGCCCCGGGTGCGTCCGAACCCATTGAAGGTCCGCTGAGCGGCAAGACGCTCGTCGTGACCGGTACGCTGCCGGAAATGAGCCGATCAGAGGCGGAGGAAGCCATCCGTGCCGCCGGTGGCCACGCGGCCTCGTCGGTATCGGCCAAGACCGACTACCTGGTGGCGGGGGAGAAGGCCGGCAGCAAGCTTGCGAAGGCGGAACAGCTGGGCGTGACAGTCCTCGACGAGGACGCGTTCCGCAGGCTGCTCGAGGGAGGACCCAGCGAATGACGGATGCGATCCGGACCGCGATCGAGAGTGCGAGCGCCTACCTGATCGAGCACCCCGACGAGGCGCGCTATACCGATTCGCTGGCGACCGCGCGCATCGAGGAGGGGCTGCGCATCCGGGTCGACGGCCCGAACGGCGAGTCGCTCGTGACCGACATGCCCGGCGCGGTGGGCGGGGGCGGCGCCGCACCCAGCCCCGGCTGGTTCCTGCGCGCTGCAGTCGCGGCCTGCGTGACCTCGCTGGCCGTCATGCGAGCCGCGCAGCTCGGCATCGAGGGCTTCACCTGCGAGGTCGAGGTGGACAGCGAGTCCGACGATCGCGGCATCCTGGGGCTCGAGTCGACGGTCCCCGGCGGACCGCTCTCGATGCGCATTGGATTCAGGATGTCGGCGACCGGCCCCGATCGGCTCGAGGATGTCGCGAGCTGGGCCGTCGACCACTGCCCGGTCTCCGACGCCGTGCGCCGAGCCATCCCGGTCACCGTCGAGCTGCTCACCTGATGCTGCTCTCCGTAACGCTCGACTAGCGCCTCCCGCCGGCCATGCGGACGGCGTCGGGGCGGCGGCGTAACCGGAGCATGGCCAGAATCCCGACCAGAGGCCCGACGGCGAGGATGGCGAAGGCGAGCGTCCATGCATCGCGGTCGCCGGGATCCAGGAGGCCGACGCCCACGATCGTGACGCCGGTCAGCAGGAAGCCGGCCGCGGTCTGCAGCGCGAGCGCCGATCCCGCCGTGCCCGGCGGCGCCAGCTCGCTGATGGCGGTCGAGAACTGGGCCGAGTCGGCGATGACGGTGATCCCCCAGACCACCAGCACGGCCAGCAGGATGGCGGTCGGGGCGCCGAACAGGAGGCCGGCCGCGATCGCGCTGGAGCCCGAGAGCGCCATGGCCGCGATCGTCAGGGTGGTGCGACCGAGCCGGTCGGCAAGGGCGCCGGCCGCGACGCAGCCGATGGCGCCCGCCGCCACGACCAGGAAGGCGACGCCGCTGGCCCCGGAGGCATCGACCTCGCCGGAGATGGCGAGGCTGGCGGCAATGAAGGCCGGCACCCAGGTCCACATGGCGTAGAGCTCCCACATGTGGCCGAGGTAGCCGAGGTTGGCCAGCTGCACGCTGCGCTCGCTGAGGGCGGCGCGCGCCATGCGCAGGCTGAGCCGGGCCGCCGGCGTCGACAGCGGACCCTCGCGGACGCCCCACCAGGCGATCGCGGCCGCGGCGAGGCAGGGCACGGTGGCGGCCAGCACGACCATCTCGCCAGTCGAGGCCGGCCAGCGTGCCGCCCGCACGGAGCAGATGCGGCGCCGCCGTGCCGAGGGTGATTGCGCCGGTCAGGATGCCGACAGCCAGCCCGCGCCCCCGGCTGAACCACCCCGCGAGCACCTTCATTGCCACCGGGTACACGGCGGCGATGCCGGCGCCGCTCAGCGCGCGCAGGGGCAGCGCGGTGACCAGCTCCGTGGCGAGGATGGCGAATGCGGCGTTCGCGACTGCCGCCAGCAGCGCACCACCTGCGATGAGACGCCGGGCCGGAATGACGTCGGCCGCTCCCGTGAACGCGACGATGAGCGCTCCCACCACGAACCCGAGCTGCACGGCCACCGTCAGCAGCGCGGTCTCGAGACGGGTGATCTGCCACTCGGCGGCGATGAGCGGCGCGACCGACGCGGCGCTGAACCACGGAACGAGCGCCAGCAGCAACGCGGCGGCCAGGACCGCGAGCTGGGGCCAGCGACCGCGCGGCTCGGTCGCTGCGGACGACGTCACGCGACGTCGGGTCGCATCGTGTAGACGAGGCACTCGCCTCGGAGCACCTCCGTGCCATCGTCGCGGCGCGCGATGCAGCGAAGCCGCGTGATCGGCTTGTCGGCGCGTGCCTCGATGACCTCGGCCTCGGCGGTGACCGTGTCGCCGATGTAGACCGGTGCGGGGTAGTCCCATTCCTGGTGCAGGAAGACGCTGCCCGGACCGGGCAGCTCCATGGCGACCAGCGCGTTGAAGAGTCCGGTCGTCAGGCCGCCCTGCACCACGAGGCGCCCGACGCGCGTGCCTTCGGCGAAGGCGGCATCGAAGTGGAGCGGGTTGCGGTCGCCACTGATGCCGGCGAACGCCTCGACGTCGGCCGCCGTGAAGGTCCTCGTCCAGCTGGCCCGCGCGCCAACCGCCGGCGGTGTCCAGCTCATCGGTCACCCTCCGCCAGGAATTCCTCGACCAGCCGGTCGTAGCCGGCGAACGAGCTTCGGACGGTGTGGCCGCAGTCGGGATCGGTCACCAGCAGCGCGTTGCGGATGCGCTCGGCAACCAGCTGCGTGGAAGCGAGCGGGACGACCTGGTCCATCTCGCCGGCCAGGATGAGGGCCGGCACGGCGATCTCGCCAAGCCGATCGGTCACGAACGAGCTCGGGTCGAGCGTCGCCTTCAGCTCGCCGATGAAGCGCTCCGGCGTCGCCGGCCGCGGCTGGAGGCGTGCCGCGGCGCCGAAGGTGCCGGATTCGGTCTCGGTGGCGGCCTTCATCTGCTGCGCCATCATCGCGAAGAAGGTGCCCCAGTCGCCTGCCTCGGCCAGCGCGATCCATCGGCGCATTCGTTCGGCCATGGGGGAGTCGGGCGGCGTCTCGGAGGACACGGCCGCCAGCACCAGGCGCTCGACGAGGTCGGGATGATCGACCGTGAGCCAGAGGCTGATGCGGCCGCCGCCCGACTCGGCCTCGATGGCGACCGGCCCGAGGCCCAGGTCGCGAAGCGTGGTGGCGATCCCGTCGGCGATGACCCGCGGGTGCATGATTCGCTCCGCATCGGCGGGATCGTCCGGAATCGGGCGGCCGAGGACCATGACCGAACGCCGCTGCGTTCGGCCCTCCCAGCGGCGCGCGAGCACCTGCTGGGTGCCGGCCAGTGGCCGAAAGCCGGTCTCGACGCCGCCGAGCACCACCAGCGGGACCCCGCCTTCCCCCGCGAGCGAGAACCATTCGATCCGCCCGCCGGGGATCGGGTGAGATGAAGTGGTCATCGGCACCAATGCTGCCAGATGGCGAGCGTTCTCATCACGGCATGTTCCGACTGCACGACTGCACGAGAGCACGGCTCCACGCCACTGGTCCGATGGGATGCGGCACTGCCGTGGCTGCGCGTGCGCGCTACCATCGGCTCATGGCAAGCATCACCCGCCAGGACGTCGAGCACGTCGCCCACCTCGCGCGCCTCCACCTGACCGACGACGAGGTTGACCGCATGCAGACGCAGCTGTCGAACATCCTCGAGGCGATCGAGACGCTGCAGCAGGTCGACACCAGCCACGTCGGGCCGACCGCCTCCGTCATCCAGCTCGAGAACGTGATGCGCGAGGACGAGGTGCGTCCCGGCCTGACGAGGGAGGCGGCGCTGGCCAATGCGCCGCTGCGCGATGACCCGTTCCTGCGCGTGCCGACCGTCCTCCAGGGCCCAGGGGCCGGTGACGCTTCCGATCGCCGACCGCACCATCACCGAGCTGAGCGCGCTGCTCCACGACCGCCAGCTCAGCGCGCGCGAGCTCGACCGACGCCTGCCTGGTCCGCATCGAGCGGGACGCCGAGCGGCTGAACAGCTTCCTGGCCATCGAGGCCGATGCGGCTCGCGCCGCCGCCGATCGAGCGGATGAGGCACTCGCCCGCAGCGACGGATCGGACCAGCCGCTGCTCGGCATCCCGTACGCGCTGAAGGACATCTTCGTCACCCGCGCGCTCGACGACGAAGGCCGCGATCTCCCCGGCGGCCTGCCGACCACGGCCGGCTCACGGATCCTCGCCGGGTTCCGGTCGCCGTTCGCCTCCTCGGCCCAGGAGCGGCTGGAGGCGGCCGGAGCGATCCTGCTCGGCAAGACGAACTGCGACGAGTTCGCGATGGGCTCGAGCAACGAGAACAGCGCCTATGGCCCGGTGCGCAACCCGTGGGACGAGACGACCGTCCCGGGCGGCTCGAGCGGCGGCTCGTCGGCAGCGGTGGCGGCGGGCCAGGCCGTTTTCGCGCTCGGGACCGATACCGGGGGCTCGATCCGCCAGCCGGCCTCGTTGACCGGCACCGTCGGCATGAAGCCGACCTACGGGCGGGTGAGCCGATGGGGGATGGTCGCCTTCGCGTCCAGCCTCGACCAGTGCGGGCCGTTCGCCCGCTCGGTCCGGGACGTGGCGACCGTGCTGGGCGCGCTGGCGGGCCACGATCCGCGCGACTCGACCAGCGTCGACACGCCGGTCCCGGACTACGCGGCGGCGCTGACCGGTGACGTCAAGGGCCTGCGCCTCGGCGTCCCGCGCGAGTACTTCGTGCCCGGGATGGAGCCGGGGGTTGAGGTGGCCGTGCGCGCCGGGGTCGAGACGCTGCGTGGGCTTGGGGCGGAGATCGTGGACGTCAGCCTGCCCTCGACGGATCGCGGGCTGGCCACGTACTACATCATCGCCCCGGCCGAAGCATCGGCCAATCTCGCTCGCTTCGACGGCGTGCGCTACGGGCTCTCAGCCGGCGCCGACGAGATCTGGGAGAACTACACCCACACCCGCGGCGCGGGGTTCGGCCCCGAGGTCAAGCGACGGATCATGCTCGGCACCTACGCGCTGTCGGCCGGCTATTACGATGCGTATTACGTCAAGGCGCAGCAGGTTCGTACCCTCATCAAGGCCGAGTTCGACGAGGTCCTTGGCACCGTCGACGCCATCCTGGCGCCGACCTCGCCGAACGTGGCCTTCAGGATCGGCGCAAAGGTCGACGACCCCCTCGCCATGTACCTGAACGACGCCTGCACCCTGCCGGTCAACATCGCCGGACTGCCCGGCATCAGCGTGCCGTGCGGGCTCTCCGACGGCCTCCCGGTCGGGCTCCAGGTCATCGGCCGGGCATTCGACGAGGCCACCATCCTGCGAGTCGCCGATGCGTACGAGCGCGCCGCCGGAATCAGCGACCTGCGGCCGCCCACAGCGCATGACTGACTGCATCTTCTGCGCGATCGTGGATGGCACCGGAGCTGCCGAGCGGGTGGCCGAGGACGAGCACACGGTCTCGTTCCTCGACATCAACCCGGTCAACCCCGGTCACGTCCTGACCGTGCCTCGCCGGCACGCTGTCGATATCTGGGACCTCAGCCTCGAAGAGGCGGCCAACCTGATGGCCGCGACCCGCCAGGTCTGCGACCAGCTTCGAACCGCTCTCGCGCCGCCGGGCCTGGACCTGTTCGTTGCCAACGGCGAGGTGGGCGGCCAGACGGTGTTCCACGTCCACGTCCATTCGATCCCGCGCTGGCCGAATGACGACTGGATCGACCCCTGGACACCGACGCCCGGCGATCCCGACGAGATTGCTGGAGTCGCCGAGCGTCTGCGGAAGGCAGCGATTCATGCCTGAGATCAGCCACGTCCGCATCGCGGCGCCCGACCAGGCGGGACTGAACCGGATCCTGCGCGAAGAGGGTGCCCAGAGCTTTCCCCAATGGCTGTACGCCGAGCCCGGCGAGCAGGCGCGCATCCTCTGGTGGGGCGTGCGCGCGGCGCCCGTCCAGATGCTGGACATCCCGGAGGTCGACGACGCCCGCTTCGGGCTCTTTCCTCGGCCGGTCGACGACTGGACCGAGGCGCCGCGCGGCCTCGTCCTGGCAACCGTCGACGCCGAGCGAGCCAGGCAGGACCTGGAGCCGGCCTTCGGATCGGCGTGGCACGAGGTCGGTGATGACACGATCCTGGGCGCGCACTGCTGGCGCATCACGCTCGATCGCAGTGAGCTCGTGCTGGCCGAGCCGATCGCCGAGGGCTACGCGGCCGCCTGCCTGGCGCGCTTCGGCGAGGGACCGATCGCTGTCGCGCTCGACGGTGCAGCCGCGACCGGGCGGGCCGTGCCCGACGAATCCGGTCGAGGGCGGCCCAGCCTCCTACGTGCGTATCGGTCCGGGAGCCAGCCCCACGCTCATCTTCCTGGCTCGGTGACCGATCGGAATCACGTCTCCGGCGGTGGAGGCGTGGCGCAAGCAGCGCTATGCCGCCCTACGGCGCGAGGTCGGGTGGCTCACCCTCGCGGGCCTCGACTGGCTGCGCCCCGGCGTCAACCGGATCGGTACTGCGCCCGACGCGGAGATCGTGCTGCCCGCGGGCCCGCCCCATGCCGGGACGCTGACCCTCGCCGAAGGAGAGGTCCGCGCCGATGGCACGCCCGATGGCCTGTCGATCGGTGGCGAACCGGTGTCGGACCTGCCATTGGTCAGCGACGATGAGGGCAAACCCACGATGCTGGAGCTCGGTGCGCTACGCCTGTGCCTCATCGAGCGCGGTGGCCGCATGGCCGTTCGGACGTGGGACACCCAGGCGGCGGCCCGCCGCGAGTTCGAGGGGATCGATCACTGGCCAGTCGACCCCGCCTGGCGCGTGCGTGCGCGCTTCGAACCGACGCCGGGTCGCGCGATCCGGGTGCCGGACGTGCTCGGCATCGACGAGGACGATGAGTCACCCGGCGACGTGGTCTTCGAGCTCGATGGCGCGACGCATCGGCTCCAGGCCCTGCCCGGTGGCGACTCCGGCGAGCTGTGGCTCGTATTCGGGGATGCGACAAACGGCCACGAGACGTACGGCGGCGGGCGATTCCTCTACACCGGCGCGCCCGATGCCGACGGATCAGTGGTCGTCGACTTCAACCGCGCGTACAACCCGCCCTGCGTCTTCAGCCCGTACGCGACCTGCCCGCTGCCGTGGCCGGCCAACCGGCTGCCGATCCGGGTCGAGGCAGGGGAGCGCGCCTGGGTCCTCCACTGAGCCAGCAGCCATGAGATTCGGTCTGGACCTCCCTCCACAACGACGGGTGTACGGAGGGTTCCTGGTCTACTCCTTCTGCCTTGGGAGCCTGTTCCCGCGCCTGCCCGACATCAGGGCTGCGCTCGGCGTGGCTGAGGGCGCGCTCGGTCTGTCGCTGATCGGCACGGCGGTCGGGACGCTCATCTCGCTGACCTTCGCCAGCGCGGTGATCGAGCGGATCGGCTATCGGCGCACGCATCCTGGTGCTCATCCCCCTGGTCTCGCTCTTCTATGCCCTCGCGACGCTGGCACCAAATGCCCTGGCGCTGTTTCTCCTCCTGCTGCCCGTCGGGCTCTGCATCGGCGCGATCGAGATCATCCTCAATCTCGAAGCGGACCGAACAGAGCACCAGATCGGCCACCGCATCATGAATCGGGCACACGGATTCTGGAGCTTCGGCTTCTTCTCGTCCGGATTGCTGGGAGCCTTCATCGCCGAGCTCGGAGTCAGCCCGCAGGTCCACCTCTTCTCGATGATCCCGCTGGTCCTGATCGGAACCGTGCTGGTCCTCGGGCGCTTCGACCCCGCGCCGCACCGCACGGGTACCTCGACCGAGGCCGCACCACGGTTCGCTGCGCCGACGCTTGCCATCCTGGTGCTGGTTGCCGTCACGCTGTCCGCCTTGATTCTCGAGGGCGCCGGCGCCGATTGGTCAGCGATCTACATGACCGACGAGTTCCGCGTCACACCCTTTCTCGCCGGTTTCGCCGTGGCGCTCGGCGCGCTGACCCAGGCCGTGACGCGCTTCTTCGCGGACGCTTTCGTCGAGCGCTACAGCCCGGTGCTTGTGGCACGAGCCCTCCTCTCTTTGCTCGGGTCTGGGGTGCCTCCTGGTCTTCTTCGCGACGACCGAGTGGATTGCCTTGCTCGGATTTGGCTTGATGGGCGTGGGCACCAGCGCCATCTTCCCGCTGGCCATGTCGGCTGCCGCGCAGAGAGGCGACCGGTCCTCGGCGATCAACGTCGCTGCTCTGGCGCAGATCTCCTTCGTCGCGTTCCTGCTCGGGCCGCCGCTCCTTGGAGGTGTCGCCGAGCAGTACGGAATCCGTTGGTCCTTCGGCGTCTGCCTGCCGCTGATCGCGCTGAGCCTCCTCGCCGCCGCTGCGCTGGACAGACGGCCCATCTCGACTGCCGCCTAGAGGTTGGTCATCCGTTCCGTGGCCTCGCTGTAGCGGCCACCCTGCACCTGGATCCTGGACGCGGCGCCATCGATCTCGGTGAGCTCCTCGGCGGACAGCCGGATCTCGGCCGCACCGATGTTCTCCTCCACCCGGTGCAGCTTGCGCGTTCCGGGTATCGGGACGATCCATGGCTTCTGAGCGAGGAGCCATGCGAGGGCGATCTGCCCCGGCGTTGCGCCCTTCTGCTCGGCGATGGTCGAGAGCAGGTCGACGACGGCTCGGTTGTGTTCGAGCGCCTCGGGCTCGAACCTTGGGATGGTGCTGCGGATGTCGTTGCCGGCTTCGAAGGTCGTCGACGGGGTGATCGTGCCGGTGAGGAAGCCCTTGCCGAGCGGGCTGAACGGCACGAACCCGATCCCGAGCTCCTCGCACACGGCCAGCACCTCCTCCTCCGGGCGCCGCCACCATACCGAGTACTCGCTCTGTACGGCCGTCAGCGGCTGGACCGCATGCGCCCGACGGATCGTTGCTGCAGCGGCCTCGGACATACCGAAGTGCTTCACCTTGCCGGCTCCGATCAGGTCCTTCACGGCGCCCGCGACATCCTCGATGGGCACGTCAGGGTCGACGCGATGCTGGTAGTAGAGGTCAATCGCATCGACCCGGAGGCGCTGCAACGAGCCCTCGACGACCCGCTTGATGACCTCCGGGCTACTCGAGACCCGCCCGCTCGCCTTGCGCTCGACCGGATCGATGTCCCATCCGAACTTGGTGGCGATCACGACCGCCCCCCGGTACGGCTCGAGCGCCTCACCGACGAGCTCCTCGTTGGCATAGGGACCGTAGATCTCGGCCGTGTCGAAGAACGTCACGCCGCGGTCAACGGCGGCCTGGATCACCGAGAGCATCTCTCGGCGGTCGGGCCTGTCGCTGTACCCGCCGCTCATGCTCATGCAACCGAGCCCGATAGCCGAGACCTCGGGACCGTTTCTGCCGAGCGTGCGCTTGTCCATCACTTGTTCCCTTCTGTCAGGTGAGCGCCGGCAGCCAGCCGAGCTCGATGACGCGGCCCATGTCCCACGGGTCGTGCAGGGGATCATCCGTCTGGAGCTTGTAGCTCCAGTACGTCCATGCTACGGCGGGCTCCCAGGCGCGGAGCTGTGCGTCGGCGATCGTCCGGAAATAGGAGGCCCGCTCGTCATCGGTCAGCTCGAGCGACTTCTTCGACGCGGTGTCGAGGCACCACTCGCCGATCATCACCGGGACGTCCCGCGCGGCATCGCGCACGCTGCTGGCGAATCGGTCCTCGACGATGGCGACGTAGTCGTTGAGCTCGCGATCGCCGCCCGACCACGTGAACATCATCAGGTAGAGGTGGGTATCGAGGACGACGTTCTCGAAGTCGGGAAGCGTGAAGAAGCCCGTCCACTCCTCGATCCGGAATCCATCGTGGAACACGACGGTGACGTCGGGCCCCTCCGCGCGAATGCGCTGGTAGGCGTCCCGATAGAACTGCTTCAGGAACTCAGTCGGGACCGGCTCCGATCCCGCGGCCTCCTCGGGATCCACGGCCGGGTAGCGGTTCGGGATGTCGGCAATGTCCCAGACCTCCTGCGAGATCGGCTCGTTGAGCACCTGGAGACCCCACAGGCTTGGATGGTCTCGATATCGGCTCGCGAGCCGTTCGAGCACCGATAGGGCGAACTCGACGTTCTCCGGCTTCTTGTGGAACGTGCACACGCCGCAGATGCCGCCGTTGTCGAACCCGTTCTGGCTGCCGGGCACGGTGTGCAGGTCGATGAGGATCTTGAGCCCGTGGCGCTGCGCCCAGGCGAACGCCCGGTCGAGGTACTCGATGCACCCGATGTAGGGCGGAACGTCACCGAAGATGAAGTACGGAACGGGAATCCGCACGAGCTCGATCCCATTCGCCGCGAGGTACACGAAGTCGCGATCCGTCACCCACGAGTCCCGATGGACCGTCAACCGTTCGCGGCTTGCCGTCTCGCTCAGCTCGCGCCAGAGATGCACTTCGTCCTCGGCCGACGTGCCGGCGAAGAGCCCCGGGCTCATCCACTTCTCGAGGACGAGCCAGTTGCCGAGGTTGACGCCCTTCAACATGCGTTCATCTTCACGCTTCGCGCCGGAGCTCGTCGAGGTCGAGGTCGCGCTCGACGGCCCGCAGCGCGTCGTCGCTGATCTCGCCGCGATCGCGGAGGTCGAGGACCGCCAGCCGCTCAGCCGAGATGACCGATCGGCGGATCTCGTCGTGCTCCATCTCCTCGACCTCCTCGGGGGTCATGTCCTCGGGCCCTTCAGGGTCGGCCCGTCGCCGTCATCGTGGACGAGATGCTCGCCGCGGTGCTCGTAGCGCTCCTTGAGCTGGTCGATGAGGGGAAGGTGCCCGGGCACCTCGCTGCGCAGCTCCTCCAGGCGGACGAGGGCCGCGGCGGTGGCCGCAGCCCGTGCGTGCGTCTCCTCGTGTTCAACGGTGCCGTCGTCCACGACCCCGAGGAGCCGGATGAGCGACGGCAGGGTCAGGCCCTGCCCGATGAGCGTCACGAGGATCACCGTGAAGGTGAGGAAGATGACGAGGCCGCGGTCGGGGAACGGGACAGCGGGAGCGCGAGCGCAGCGAACAACGAGACCGCACCCCGCATGCCGCCCCAGCCGAGGATGAGCGGGACGCGGGCCGGAGGCGCCGGATCGCGGCGGGCCACCGACGGGATGAGCCACCGAGGGAGATAGGCGGCGGGATAGACCCAGACCAGCCTGACGACGACCACGGTCAGCGAGACCGCAACGGCGAGGCCGAGGAGCTCACCAGCCGCATAGCTCTCGAGGTCGTTGATCACCGTCGGCAGCTGGAGCCCGATGAGGAGGAAGGCCAGCCCGTTGACCACGAAGATCACCATCTTCCACGTCGACGTCCCCAGCAGCCGGGTGTCGGATCGCATGACGCGCGATGCGCGGAAGCCGAGCAGGAGGCCGGCCGCGACGGTGGCAAGGACGCCGGAGACGCCCAGGCGCTCGGCCGGCAGGTATGCCGTGAACGGGACGAGGAGGCTGATGAGCACCTCGACCGGCGGATCCTCGATCAGCGAGAGCAGCCAGGATGCGACCCAGCCCACGACCAGCCCGACCAACGCGCCGCCCGCCGCGACGATGACGAAGCTCAGGGCGGCACTACCGAGGTTGAACGTCGCGGCGCTGCCGATTGGGACTGCGACCACCACGGCAAGCCGGTAGATGGTGAGCGCCGTGGCGTCGTTCACCAGGCTCTCGCCCTCGAAGATGATGACCAGCCGTCGTGGCAGGTTGAGCTGGCGGGCGATCGACGTGGCGGCGATGGCATCCGGCGGCGACACGATGGCGCCGAGCGTGATCGCAACCGGCCACCCGATCTGCGGCGCCACCGCAATCACCACCGCGGCGACGGCGAGCGTGGTCGTGAAGACGAGGCCAACCGCCAGGAGGGTGATCGGGCGCACGTTGCGCCATAGCTCGCGTGGCGACAGGAAGAAGGCCGCGGAGAAGAGAATCGGCGGAAGGAAGACCGCAAGGACGAGCTCCGGATCCAGCTCGACGCGCGGCACGCCCGGCACCAGCCCGATCCCCAGCCCGGCAACCACCATCAGAATCGGATAGGGGATGCCGATGCGGGCGGCAAGCAGGGTGACCGCAGCAACCACGGCCAGCAGCAGGAGGATGAATCCGAGCTCTTCCACTGGGAAAAGCGTAGCGTTTCCGAGGCCGAATGGGCCACGCGTGACCGATGATCGTACGGCTGGCGATGGCAGGCAGCCGAGACGACACTTGCCGGAGGGGGAAACCTCCCTCCTTCTTCATGCAAGGTGCCACTCGCCGATGTCCGTCTCCACCGATCCCACGGTCACTCACCGCGAGGACGTTCCGTGGCCGAACGAGCCGCCGGACACGACCCCCGAGCCCGTCCCGTCCATGCAGGTCGTCGCCGAAGCCGCTGCCGGCTTCCCGATCGGTCGCCTCCGTCGCGCGGACCCGGTGGAGCTGTGGCGATCCGCCGACTTCGCGACCTGGCTGGGCGCGAACCTGGGCGAGCTGGGCACGCTGATCGGCATCAAGCTCACGCCGGCGCCCGCAGGTGCCGCGTCGCCCGGCACGGTTGTCGCCACCGATCCGGACGGCGGACAGGTCCGCGTCGTCGTCGAGCTCGGATCGAGCAGCGACGAGTCGTTCGGGCTCCTCATGCGGCAGCTGGTGGCCAGCGGCGCAAAGACGGCCGTCTGGGTCTGCGCGCGGGCGCAGGACGAGCACCTGACCAGCGTGGAATGGCTCAACCGCGAGATCACCGGCCGGCTCCACGTCGTCGTGGTGGAGGCCGTGCGCATCGACGATTCCGTGCCTGCGCCCATCTTCCGGCTTGCCATGCGCGCCGGCGATCACGTCCCGGCCACCATCGTTCCAACCATGCCGGTTGCAACCGTCAGCTGATTCGCGCCTTTCTCATGAACCGGTAAGGGTCGAGCCGCCTGCGACCCACGCGGGCTCGGTACACTGTCGGCCGAATGACGAGCCACCCTGCAACCCGCCGACCCACCGCCGACTTCCTGAACGACCGCGTGCGTGCCATGGCGCCGTCCGGCATCCGGCGCTTCTTCGACATGCTGGCCGAGATGAAGGACGTCATCAGCCTCACCATCGGTGAGCCCGACTTCACGACCCCTGAGCCGATCACCCGTGCCGCCATCGCCAGCCTGGAGGCGGGGGAGACGCACTACACCGCCAACGGCGGGATGCTGGAGCTCCGGGAGCTGATCGCCGCCAACCTCGAGGACCGATACGGCGTCACCTACGATCCCCGCACCGAGCTGCTCATCACGGTCGGCGCCTCCGAGGGTGTCGACGCCAGCCTGCGCGCCACCCTCAATCCCGGCGACGAGGTCATCTACCACGAGCCCTGCTTCGTCGCGTACGCCCCGTGCATCGAGCTCGCCGGCGGCACCGCCGTCGCCGTCAGCACCACCGGCGCAACCGACTTCCGGGTCACGGCCGCGATGATCGAGCGGGCCATCACGCCCCGCACCAAGGCGATCTTCCTCGGCTACCCGAACAACCCGACCGGCGCCGTGCTCGACCGGCCGGAGCTCGAGGCCATCGCCGAAGTCGCTGAGCGGCACGACCTGCTCGTGTTCAGCGACGAGATCTATGACCGGCTGGTCTATGGCGACCACGAGCACACCGCATTCAGCGCGCTGCCCGCCATGCGTGAGCGCACCGTCCTGCTCGGGCGGCTTCAGCAAGAGCTACGCGATGACCGGCTGGCGCATCGGCTACGTTGCCGCACCGGCCGAGCTCATGAGCGGCATCGCGAAGGTGCATCAGTACGGGATCATGTGCGCCCCGACCCCGGCCCAGTTCGCCGCCATCGAGGCGCTGCGCAGCGGCGAGCCTCACGTGCAGTCGATGCGCGCCGAGTACGACCGCCGCCGCCGCTACATGACCGATCGCTTCAACCAGATCGGCCTGGCCTGCTTCGAGCCGATGGGCGCCTTCTACTGCTTCCCGCGTGTGACCGATGCGACCGGTCTCGATGACGGCGCATTCGCCGAGCAGCTGCTGGCCGAGGAGCGCGTCGGTGTCGTGCCCGGCTCCGCGTTCGGGCCGAGCGGCGCGGGCCACGTGCGGGTCTGCTACGCCACGGCGTACGAGGAGATCGTCGAGGCAATGGACCGCATCGAGCGGTTCGTCGATCGCCACCGGGCGTGACGCTCCAGCGTGCCGGCGGCGCGGCCGGCTTCTCGGCCACCGCGACCGACTACGCCGCAACCATGGCCCCCGCCCTGGCGCCGATGGCCGCCGAGGTCGTCCGTCGCGCCGGCCTGCTCTCCGGGGAGACCGTCCTCGACGTGGGCACCGGCACCGGGACGGCCGCCGCTCTGGCGCGCGGAGGGGGGCGCCGGGTCATCGGCCTCGACGCCGCGCCCGGGATGCTGGAGATCGCCCGCCGCGAGGTGTCCGACGTCGAGTTCATCGACGCCGACTTCACGGCCATCCCGCTGCCCGAGCACGCGGTCGACGTCCTGACAGCGGTGCATTCGCTGCTTTTCGCGGACGATCGCGTCGTCGCCCTGAGCGAGTGGCGTCGGGTCACGGGGCGTGGCGGGCGCATCTCGCTCTCGGTGCCCGGACCCGGCGACGTGGTCCCGGCCGTCATGTTCGGCGACGTCTACGACCGCTTCGGCATCACCTGGGGCGATGACTACCCGGCGCCAGGGGACGTCGCCCAGTGGGCGCGCGATGCCGGTTGGGCCGATGTCGCGGTCGACGCCGACCCGACCACCGTCATTCCCCTGGCCGACGAGGGTGCATTCCGCACCTGGCTCCGCGTGGGCGCGAAGGGGCGCGCGACCGCCGACTGGTCGCCCGCGCGCCGCGAGCAGTTCGCGCACGACTTGATGGCTGCGGCGCCGCGCGACTCCGACGGCGGCTTCCGGCTGCCGTTCGGCACCATCTACCTGACCGCGGCGAATCGATGACGAATCTCGTGATCCCGGATCTGCTCCGCGTCGCGCCGGGCTCGCGGCCGAAGCTGGCGAAGATCGACCCGGCCTCCACCCCGGGCTTCGATGGTGACAAGGCGGCCGCGGAGGATCGGCTCAAGGAGCTCCGCGACGAGCTTGCCGAATTCCAGGAGCGCCTGTGGGCGGAGGCGGGCCAGTCCCTGCTCGTCGTGCTCCAGGCGCTCGACGCCGGCGGCAAGGATGGGCTGATCCGGAAGGTGATCAGCGCCTTCAACCCGCAGGGGACCCGGGTCACGGGCTTCGGCGTCCCGACGGAGGAGGAGCTGCGCCACGACTACCTGTGGCGCGTCCACGCGGCCACGCCCGGCAAGGGACGCATCGGCGTCTTCAACCGGTCGCACTACGAGGACGTCCTGGTCGTGCGCGTCAATGAGCTCGTTCCGAAGTCCGTCTGGAAGCACCGATACGACCAGATCAACGGCTTCGAGGCGACGCTGGCCGCGAACGACACGCGGATCGTGAAGCTCTACCTGCACATCAGCCGCGAGGAGCAACGCGAGCGATTCCTGAAGCGCCTCTCGGACCCGGAGAAGCAGTGGAAGTGGTCATCGGCCGATCTCGAGGCGCGCGAGAAGTGGAAGGACTACCGGGCGGCCTACACCGATGCGCTGGCGCGCTGCTCGACCGACCAGGCGCCGTGGTTCATCGTCCCGGCCGATCACAAGTGGTATCGCGACCTGGCCGCTGCCGAGATCCTGGTCGCGGCGGCCCGCCAGATGAACCCGAAGTGGCCGAAGCCGGAGGAAGACCTCTCGAAGGTCGCCATCCCCGAGTAACCCACGAGCGTATCCATCGGCATGAAGCACCGATGGATCGCGATCGCGGCACTCATGGCCACGCTCCTGCTCGGCGGCTGCCGGCAAGCGGTCGACGGCGGCGCGGGGGGCTCAGCCGATCCGAGCACGACCACGACCACCAGCGACCAGCCGAGCGCCAGCTCGACGCCGTACTCGATGGACGACTACTGAACGAGGGTCGTCAGGCCGCGTGCTGGAGGCAGGATCGCGCGAAGGCGAGCAGCGCCTCGATCGCCCCTTCGCCCATGTCCGTGTTGGCCATGAGGTCGATCTTCGGATCCTCCGCGACCAACCGCCAGACCTCCTGGTTCCGACCGCTGGCCTCGTCGAGCTGCGCATCGGTCTGGAGGCGGAGGCCACGGATGGAGCCCCACCGATGGACCTGTCCGCGCAGGATCCAGTCGCCCTTCGTGTTGGCGCCGACCGGGGCGTAGGTGTAGTCGAGTAACCCGACGTCGGTGGCCACGAAGACACGCATCCGACCGTTGTCGGGGTTGACGCCGACATGAGCCGCGTACTCGGCGGAGCCCAGCTCGCCGAGCTGGCGCTGGATGAGCCCACGCGCTTTCCCGAGGTTGTCCCACTCGCCGATCTTCATAGCGCGGCAGCCTAGCAGGCGCGGCGATCGCGCTGCATGCCGTCAGGCGCCCTGCGCCGGCACCACCTGGAGGCGGCGGCGGGGGAGGGGCAGCCGGCCGACGGCCAGGATGGATGCCAGCGCCTCCGGCGGGACAGCGCGGGAGAAGTGGAAGCCCTGGCCGATCACGCAGCCGCGCGCGCGCAGGGCGAGCAGCTGTGCCTGCGTCTCGATGCCCTCGGCGACGACCTCGAGGCCCATCGTGGCCGCCATCTCCAGGATCGACTGCACCACCGCGCCCTCCTGCTCCTGGGTGATGCGGGAGACGAAGCTGCGGTCGATCTTCACGATGTCGAACGGAAGCCGCCGCAGGCGACCGAGCGACGAGTAGCCGGTGCCGAAGTCGTCGAGCGCCAGCCGCATGCCGAGCTTGCGAAGCTGGCGCAGCTCGCGCACCGCGGCCAGGCTGTCGTCGATGAGGGTGCTCTCGGTGATCTCGATGACGAGCAATGACGGATCAAGGCCGCTCTGGCGCAGCGCGGCGCGAACGTCGCGCGCGACCGAGCCCCCTTCCAGCTGCGTTGCGGAGACGTTGACGGCGACGTACATCGGCTCACCGGCGGGACTGATCCATTCGAGCGCCCGCCGGCAGGCCTCGCCCAGGACGAAGCGGCCGATTGGCACGATGAGCCCGGTCTCCTCGGCGAGCGAGATGACCTCTGCGACAGGTTGGAACTGCCCGTCCGCGTCCCGCCAGCGAAGCAGCGCCTCGAAGCCGACCACCGTGCCATCGTGCAGCTCGACGATCGGCTGGTAGTAGACCTCCAGCAGATCGTTGGCGACCGCCCGCTCGAGCGCGGCCTTCATCTCGAGCCGGCGAACCGCCTGCGCGTGCATGCGTTCCTCGAAGAGCTCGTAGCGGCCCTTGCCGCGCTGCTTGGCCACGTACATGGCGAGGTCGGCGTTGCGAAGCATCTCCTCCGGGGTCGAGGTCGGGGTGTCGAGCGCGATCCCGATGCTGGCGTGCATCTGGACCTGCTTGCCCTGGATGGTGAACGGCCGCTCGAAGGCGTCGAGCATCCGCCCCGCCACGGCCTGCGGCGCCTCGGATGCCGCGTTCTCGAGCAGGACGCCGAACTCGTCTCCGCCCAGCCGCGCGGCCGTGTCGGCCGGCCGCAGGGTGCCGCCGAGACGGTGCCCGACGGCCACCAGCAGCTCGTCGCCCGCGCCGTGGCCCAGGCTGTCGTTGATCGTCTTGAAGTCGTCGAGATCGAGGAAGAGGACGGCCAGCGAGGAGTCGCGCATCCCGCTTGCCCGATCGAGCGCGTGCTGCACCCGATCAGTGAAGAGCGCCCGGTTGGCGAGCCCGGTCAGCGAGTCGTGGAGCGCCTGGTGGCGAAGCTGTGCCTCGAGCTCCTTGCGGGTCGTGATGTCGTCGATGAGGGCGTTGAAGCGGACCGTTCCGCCGCCCTGGGCCGCCCAGATCGTGAGCTCCACCGGGAATTGGTGGCCGTCGCGATGGATGGCCTCCAGCTCCATGCGTCGCGAGAGGATGCGTCCCTCGCCGGTCGCGGCGTACCGGCGCAGGCCCTCGCGGTGGGCGGCACGCTGCGCCTGCGGGACGATGAGCTCCGCCAGCTCGACGCCGATCGCCTCAGCGCGCGGCCATCCGAAGGTCTGCTCAGCCTGGTTGTTCCAGTCCGCGACGATCCCGGCGCCGTCGATGGCCACGAAGGCATAGCTCGCCGTCTCGATGATCATGCGCTGCTGCTCCTCGCTGGCGACCATCGCCTCCTCCGCCAGCTTGGCGGCCGTGATGTCGATCAGCAGCCCCTGGAGCATGGGCTGCCCCGTCGGGCCCATCGGTCGACCGTGGAGTCGTCGAGCACCCAGATGACCCGGCCGTCTCGCGTGCAGCAGGCGGTACTCGAATCGCTTCGGCATTCCGGGCTCGCCGGCCGCTGCGTCCGCGACCAGCACGGCATCCCGGTCGTCGGGATGGATGCTCTGCGCCCAGAGCTCGGGGTCCGCCATCCATTCCTCCGGGGTGTACCCGAGCATCGTCTCCAGCTGCGGGCTCACGAAGTGCCAGCGTCCGGTCGGTCCCGGCTCGGCCATGTAGACGACGCCGGGCTGGCGCTCGACCAGCGACTGGTATTGGCCTTCGGCGGTCGAGAGCTTGCCGCCCAGCTCCAGCTCGCGCCGAATCGCCGCCTCGCGATCGCTGAGCAGCACGCTCTGCCGGATCGCCACGGTGAGCAGCACGAGACCGATGGCCACGATGTTCACGACGCCGACGATGCCGCCGAGCTGCCGAATCACGTGGACGACCATCAGGAGCGCCGTGAGGCCGACGGCCCCCATCGGCATCAGCGAGCGCAGCCGGGCGGCGAACCTGGCGTAGCCCGGGTCGTCGTCCACGACGTCCGTCCAGGTGGCGGTGCCGACAGCGACGCTGACGACGCCGAGGGCGACCAGCAGGTGCGTAAGGCTGCTCGCCTCGTGGAGGGAGATCGTCGTCGAGATGGCGGCTTCAGCGAGGAACCCGGCCCCGAGCAGGACCATCCCCACCAGGATCAGGTATGCCCCACGCGGCGCGCCGTTCCGCGCGCACGGTCAGGTCGAGCAGGAGCGTCGCGCCCGAGAGGCCGAGGAAGAAGATCGCGTGCCCGAGGTAGATGGCGTTCGCCACGCTCGCATCGGCCGCCTCGGCCGAGGTCGTCAGGATCAGCGCAGCGGTCGCGAAGAAGATGATGGCGCCGTCCAGGTAGACGGTCAGCTCCTCGCTTCGGCCGAGCTGGCCCTGAGGGCGGCCACGTAGGCAAGTCCGCCGCAGGCCAGGACGCCGATCGATGGCAGGGTGGTGAGCACGGGGCTCACGTCGAGGCCGGCCAGCAGCACGAAGTCCCGTAGCAGCGCGCGCGAGCAACCACAGACCCAGCCCCAGCGTGATCCAGCCGCGGACGGCCCGAACGCGCCCGACCGAGCCACGAATGGACAGCACGCCGAGGATGAACCCGATCAGCGCCGCGAAGGTGAGCTCCGCGCGGATCCAGAGGCGCGCGATTCCGAGGGCGGGGCGGCGACCGCCGCCAGCATGAGCACGCCGAGCACCACGAAGCCGGCGATGATCAGCGCGCGCGTTGTGGCCGAAAGATCGCGGAACGCCGTCGGGACGATCCCGGCGAGTGGGACGGTGTTGCCCCCCATTGAGCGTCGCGTACCTTAGCGAGTGGAGTTCTGAGCCTACGCAAGGGTCCGCGGCGCGGCCATGACCCATCCGGCCTACTGCGTACAATCGGGCCGTGGTGGTGAGCACGCATTACGAGACGGTCATCGGGATCGAGGTCCACGCGCAGCTGCGCACCGATTCCAAGATGTTCTGCGCGTGCCCGACCGCTCCGGCCGAGGGGGCGACGGACGAGCCAAACACGCGCGTCTGCCCCATCTGCCTCGGGATGCCGGGCACGCTGCCGGTCATCAACCGGCGGGCCGTCGAGCTCGTCATGCTCACCGGCCTGGCGCTCGGCTGTCACGTCGAGACCGATGCCGTCCGCTTCGAGCGGAAGAACTACTTCTATCCGGATCTCCCGAAGGGCTACCAGATCAGCCAGTACGCGCTGCCGCTGACCAGCAATGGCCGGCTGCTGGTGCCGGTGGCCGCGGAGGGCGGCGAGGTGACGATCGGGATCACCCGCGCCCACCTCGAGGAGGACACCGCGCGCATGCAGCACGCCGGTCGCGGGTACAGCGTGGTCGACTTCAACCGCGCGGGCGTGCCGTTGATGGAGATCGTCACCGAGCCCGACATCCGGTCGCCGGCGCAGGCGCGCGCCTACGGCGAGACGCTGCGCGAGCTGCTGCGGGCCATCGGCGCCAGCAACGCCGACATGGAGGCGGGCAGCATGCGGATCGAGGGCAACGTCAGCCTGCGGCCGATGGGCGCCACCAGCTTCGGCACCAAGGTCGAGGTCAAGAACCTCAACAGCTTCCGATCGCTCGAGCGGGCCATGGAGTTCGAGGTCGCCCGTCACGCCGAGGCGCTCGATCGGGGCGAGACGCTCGTCCAGGAGACGCGTGGCTGGGACGAGGAGAACGGCCGCACGATCATCCAGCGCAGCGAAGGAGGAGGCGAACGACTATCGCTACTTCCCGGAGCCCGACCTGCCGCCGCTGCGGCCGTCGGACGCATGGGTCGCCGAGCTGCGCGGCCGTCTCCCCGAGCTGCCGGCGCAGCGCCGGACGCGATACATCGATGACCTCGGGCTGTCCGCCTACGACGCCGGCGTGCTGACCTCGGATCGTCGCGCTGGCGGCCTACTTCGACGCGGTGGTCGACGGCGGGGGTGGCTCCCAAGAGCGCCGCCAACTGGATCACCGGCGAGTTCAGCCGGCTGCTGAACCAGCACGCCGCCGATGCGCTGCGCGCCGACCACGTGGCGCTTCGCCCGCAGGGGCTGGCGGAGCTCATCGGCGAGGTGGAGTCGGGCAGGGTCTCGTCGACCAACGCCAAGACGGTGCTGGCCGCCGCCTTCGAGAGCGGCGAGTCGCCGCGCGCGCTCATCGAGCGTGAAGGGCTCGGACAGGTCTCCGACGCGGGTACCATCGGCAGCGAGATCGATGGCGTACTGGCCGAGTTCCCCGCGCAGGTCGAGGAGTATCGGTCGGGAAAGGTCCAGCTGTTCGGATTCCTGGTGGGGCAGGTGATGAAGCGCACGGCGGGACGCGCGGACGCGCGGCTCGTGAACGAGGAGCTGCGGCGTCGTCTCGACGCGGCAAAGGGAGGTTGACCATGATCGACAGGCGAGCCATCGGTTCCTTGCATCGCCACGGGCGCGCTGCTCGTCTGCTCGTCACACCGGTAGCGGCCGGTTCGTTGTGCTCGCTGCAGGCGACCGTCGGCGGCGGGTCCGCGACCGTGGTGACCGTCGGCGAGGAGGTGCTCATCGAGGGATTCGGCTTCTTCCCGGGCGATGTCTTCGTCGAGTACTCCGTGGATGGCACGCCGCTCTCATCGGTGACCGTCACCGCGGATGGCACGGGGGCGTTCACGACGACCATCACGCCGCAGGCCGGTGAAGAGGGCCTGTGGACGGTCGAGGCTTCCGACTCTTCCAAGGGCCATTGCATCGCGACCACCGGCTTCGACGTGGTCGGCGTGCCGGCCACCCCGACGCCGACGCCAACGCCCACTCCCGCACCGACCCCTGTTCCTCCGCAGGGCGAGCTGCCCAACGTGGCGACAGCGCCGCCATCGCCCGTGCGCGCCGCTCTGGGTGCTGGGCGTGGCGGTCCTGGGCTGGCGGCCGTCACCCTGCGGCAGACGCTGAAGCGGCTCCGCGCGCTGACCGCGTGGCACGCGACGTGCGTGCCGGCTACGCTCAACGAAGCACGAGGAGTCCGAGTCCGATGCGCATCGCGCAGGTGGCGCCGCTCATCGAGAGCGTGCCGCCGACAGGGATACGGCGGCACCGAGGCCGTCGTCTCCTACCTGACCGAGGAGCTCGTTCGCCAGGGCCACGACGTCACCCTGTTCGCCAGCGGTGATTCGCAGACCTCGGCGGAGCTGATCCCGTGCGCTCCCCGCGCGCTGCGGCTCGACGAGGGCGTCATCGATCCGCTGGCCCACCAGGTCGTCGAGCTGGAGGCGGTGGCGGCGCAGGCCCATCGCTTCGACGTGATCCACTGGCATCTCGACTACTTCCATTTCCCGCTGTCGCGGCGGCTCGGCGTGCCGCAGGTCACGACGCTCCACGGCCGGCTCGACATCCCGGACCTCCAGCCGGTCTACACCGAGTTCAGCGACATGCCGGTCGTCTCGATCTCGAACGACCAGCGATCGCCGCTGCCGCAGGCCAACTGGGTCGCGACCATCCACCACGGCCTGCCGCCCGACGTGCTCGAGCCGCGCTACGAGCCCGGCGAGTACCTCGCGTTCCTCGGGCGCATCTCGCCCGAGAAGCGGGCCGACCGCGCCATCGAGATCGCGCGCCGCACCGGGCTGACCTGCGCATCGCCGCCAAGGTCGACGACGCCGATCGCGAATACTACGAGCGCGAGATCGAGCCGCTGCTCGGCGGCCGCGCACGTGGAGTTCATCGGCGAGATCGGCCCGGAGGACAAGGCCGACTTCCTGGGGCGGGCCAGCGCACTGCTCTTCCCGATCGACTGGTCGGAGCCGTTCGGGCTGGTGATGATCGAGTCGATGGCCTGCGGGACGCCGGTGATCGCCTACCGCACCGGCTCGGTGCCGGAGGTCATCACGCGACGGCGTCAACGGCTTCGTCGTCGATGACCTCGATGAGCTCGCGTCGACGCGGTGGAGCGGCTCGGCGAGCTCGATCGGCGTGCGGTCCGCCAGTCCTTCGAGGACCGGTTCACGGTGGACCGAATGGCTCGCGACTACATCGCGCTGTTCGAGCACCTGGTCGCCATCGGCGGCGGGTCGGAGCGGATGGCGGTGCCGATGATGGCCGAAGGGTCCAGCGTGTAGGCTGGGCGCGACCGCAGCCCGGAGGCCGATGGCGACCCAACCAGACGAGTTCGTGTCACCACCCGAAGATCCGCGCACCGTCGTCGAGATCGAGGGCCGCTACTACATCCTCGCCACCGGCTCGCCGGCGGACGAGAACGCCGGCGTCCTGAAGCACGGCGACTCCTTCGCCGTCTTCGATCGGTACGGCGACATCCGGCCGATCGGCCTGGGCGAGGAGGGGCTCTACCACCGCGGGACGCGATTCCTGTCCGCCCTTGGGCTCCGCATCGCCGGGGAGCGCCCGCTGCTGCTTGGCTCGACCGCCCGCGGCGACAACTCACGCCTGGCGATCGACCTCACCAACCCCGACGTGATGGTCGGCGACCGCATGCTGCGCACGAGCACGATCCACGTCTCGCGCACCAAGGTGCTGTGGGCGGCCGCCTGCCACGAGCGCATCGAGCTTCGGAACTTCGGCGAGGAGCCGGTGACCCTGCCGGTCTCCCTGCGCTTCGCGGCCGACTACGTGGACCTGTTCGAGGTGCGCGGCATGCGGCGCGAGCGGCGCGGTTCGCTCCGCGCGCCGCGGGTCAACAAGGGTTCCGCCATCCTCGGCTACGACGGGCTCGACGGCCTGCGCCGCCACACGCGGATCACGTTCACGCCGGCACCCGCCGAGCTCGACGCGCGCGAGGCCACCTACCTCGTCGAGCTGGAGCCGGGCCGCGCGGCGACGATCGAGTTCCGCGTGGCGTGCGAGTTCGAGCGCCCCTCACGCCCGATCGGACTACGCCACCGCGCTGGACCTGTCGGCCCGCGAGCTCGGCGGCCGGATCGCACGCTCGGCCCACATCACCAGCTCGAGCGACGACTTCAACGACTGGGTCGGCCGCAGCCTGTCCGACGTGGTGATGATGACCAGCGAGACGGCCCACGGCCCGTATCCGTACGCCGGGATTCCCTGGTTCAGCACCGTCTTCGGTCGCGACGGGCTGATCACCGCGCTCCAGCTGCTCTGGGTCCAGCCGGCGCTCGCCCGCGGCGTGCTGGGGCACCTCGCCGCGAACCAGGCGGTGGCGGACGAGCCCGAGCGCGACGCGCAGCCCGGCAAGATCCTCCACGAGGTGCGTCACGGCGAGATGGCCGCGCGAGATGGAGGTGCCCTTCGGCGCGCTACTACGGCAGCCATGACGCGACCGCCCTCTTCGTCATCCTGGCCGATGCGTACTACCGGCAGACGGCGGATCGAGCCTTCATCGAGCAGCTGTGGCCGAACGTCGAGCGCGCGCTGGCGTGGATCGACGGTCCGGCCGACCCCGATGGCGACGGCTTCATCGAGTACGCGCGACGCAGCCCCACCGGCCTCGCGCACCAGGGCTGGAAGGACTCGAACGACGCGGTGTTCCACGCCGACGGCGTCCTGGCCGAGGGCCCGATCGCGCTGTGTGAGCTCCAGGCCTACGTCTACGCCGCCAGGCTGGGCGCCGCCAACCTCGCCGATGCCCTCGGCCACGACGGTCGGGCATCCGAGCTGCGCTCCCAGGCGCTCACGCTCCGCGAGCGCTTCGAGGAGGCATTCTGGGTCGAGGAGCTGGGCACCTACGGCATCGCGCTCGACGGCGACAAGCGGCTGTGCCGCGTCCGGACCTCGAACCCGGGACACTGCCTGTTCGGCGGCATCGTGAGCCCGGAGCGCGCCAAGCTGGTTGCGGACGAGCTGCTGAGCGATGCGATGTTCTCCGGCTGGGGCGTCCGCACATTGGCGGCAGGGCGAGCCCCGCTACAACCCGATGTCCTACCACGACGGGTCCATCTGGCCGCACGACAACGCCATCACCGCGCTCGGGCTGGGCCGCGCCGGGTTCCACGACCACGCGGCGCGCGTGCTGAGCGGGCTGTTCGAGGCGAGCCGCCACTTCGAGCTGGCCCGGCTGCCGGAGCTGTTCTGCGGCTTCAGCCGCCGCCCGGGGGAGGGACCGACGCGCTACCCGGTGGCCTGCTCACCGCAGGCCTGGGCCGCCGGCGCCGTGTTCATGCTGCTGCAGGCCTGCCTGGGCATGGAGGTCGACGCCTCCGCCCGGCTCCTTCGCTTCGACCATGCGAGCCTGCCGGCCTTCCTGGATCACCTGCGCATCGACAACCTCGCGGTGGGCGACGCCACCCTGAACCTCCACATCGAGCGACAGCGCATCGGGGCTCGGGTCGACGTCATCCGCCGCGAGGGAGTGGTGGAGGTCATGGCGGTCAGGTGAGCGCCGATGACCGCGACTCCCTGCTGCAATTCGCCCATGCCGTGCTTGATGAGACCGATGCGATCGCGCTGGGCCACGTCGCCGGCGGGCTGACCGTCAGCGCCAAGCCGGATCGCACCCTGGTGACGCAGGCCGACACCGAGATCGAGACCCACCTGCGCGATCGCATCGCCGATGCGTTCCCGGCGCACACCGTCCTCGGCGAGGAGTTCGGCACCGACGAGGATGCCGGCGATGGCCGCTGGATCATGGATCCCATCGACGCCACCCATAACGTCGTGCGCGGCATCGAGGTGTTCGCCACGCTGCTCGCCTTCGAGCGTGAGGGTGAGCTCCTGGTGGGCGTGGTCTCGGCGCCCGCCATGCACCGCCGCTGGTGGGCAACCCGCGGCGGGGGAGCGACCGTCCGCGTCGACGGCACAGAGCGTCCGATCCACGTCTCGCCGGTCGACGCGCTGGCCAATGCCCAGATCACGTTCTCGACCCTCCGCGGGCTTGACGCGGCGGGCCTGGGCGACGGGCTCCGGCGTCTGACCTCCGCGTCCTGGCGCGATCGCGGCTTCGGCGACTTCTGGGGCCACATGCTGGTGGCCCAGGGCTCGGCGGAGGCGATGCTCGAGTACGGCGTCAAGCCGTGGGACATGGCGGCACCGCATCTCATCGTCACCGAGGCGGGCGGCCGGATGACCGATCTCGAGGGCCGCGAATCGTGGTCCGGCCCGCAGGCGGTCTCGACGAACGGGCTGCTGCACGACCAGGTGCTGGCGCTGCTGGAGACGACATGAGCGCCGAGGCAGGAGCGACCGTGCGGACGCATCGGTCCGTCGATGTCGGGCTTTCCGCCCTCGGGATGGTGCTGGCCGCCATCACCAGCCTCGCGGTCACGCTGCCGGTCGTGCCGGCCATCGTCAACGAACGGCTGGACATCGCGATCATCACGGCCGCCACCCTCGTCTCGGTCGCGGTGGCGGCGCTCAACTGGGCCCGCGGTCGCGTGGCGGGCGACGGAGCGGCGCTCTTCCGGGGATCGGCCTTCGCGGTGCTCGCCGTCCTGAACGGAATCGTCCTGCTCGTCCAGGTGGCGGGTATCGACGCGGCGTTCGGCATGTCACTCGAAGACCCCGGGCAGCTGCCGCTGATCGCATCGGTGCTCGGCCGCGGTACGGCCGCCGCCCTGCTCGTCGGCGCCGGGGTCGTGGCGCTGCGCCCGACCCCGGATGTCGCGTGGCGGCCGGCGCTCCTCCTCATCGTCCCGGCCGCGACGGTGGCGCTCCTGATCCTGCTCGCGGCGCGGATCCAGGATGGCCTACCGGCGCTCCTGGACCCAGCCACGCTGGCCGAGATGGCCAGCCACCCGGCGGCTGCCCTGCCGACCGGCTCGGCCTGGTCGCTCGTCGTCGCCCAGCTGCTCGTCGGGCTCGGTTTCGCCGTCGCCGCCGTGTTGGCGCATCGGTCGTGGCGGCGCAACGGGCGCGTCGGCGAGGCGCTGCTGGCCGCCGGGCTGATGATCGCCGCATTCAGCCAGGTCAGCAGCGCCATCCACCCGGGAAGCTACACGTCGGTGATCACGACCGGCGACCTCATGCGGCTCGCCTTCTACGTCGTGCTGCTCTTCGGGATCGTGTTCGACAGCCGCGACGACCTCCGGGCACTGCGCGAGGCGAACATCGAGCTGCGCCGCCTCGGCGACGCGGAGATGGCGACTGCGGCGCTCGAGGAGCGTGCCAGGCTGGCGCGCGAGATCCACGACGGACTGGCGCAGGACCTCTGGTTCGCCAAGCTCAAGCACAGCCGGCTGGCGCAGATCGCCGGCTTCACGCCGGAGGCGAAGCAGCTGAGTGACGAGGTCGAGAGCGCCATCGACAACGCGCTTGCGGAGGCGCGCCAGGCGGTGGCCGCCATGCGCCAGAGCTCCGAGACGGGGCCCCTGATCGACATGCTGGCGCGCCACGTGGACGACTTCGCGGATCGCTTCGCGCTGCGCGCGGAGCTGACCATCCACGGACCGGTGCCGGAGATCGGGGCCAGGGCCCAGGCCGAGCTGCTGCGCATCGTCCAGGAGGCGATGACCAACGTCCGCAAGCACGCCGACGCCACGGTCGTTCGCGTGGACGTGACGAGCAACGGGGAGCTGCTGCTGACCGTGACCGATAATGGACACGGATTCCGGCCAGAGAGCGTCTCGTCCGGTTTCGGTCTGGAGAGCATGCGACAGCGCGCTGCCATCATTCACGCACGGCTGACGGTCACGTCCGAGCCGCAGAATGGGACCCGCGTGGAGCTGGCCATGCCGATCGGGGGAAGGGAGGGCACCGATGCAAGCTGAGGCGCCGCTGCGGGTCCTGCTGGTGGACGACCACGCGCTGGTCCGATCCGCCATCCGCCAGGCGCTGCAGGCTCCCGACATCGAGGTGGTGGGCGAGGCCGCCAACGCCGAGGATGCGCTCCGAATGGCGCCCTCACTGCGGCCGGACCTGCTGCTGCTCGACATCGACCTGCCCGGCCTGAGCGGCATCGAGGCCGTGCGCGAGCTGGCGCCGCGGCTGCCCGACACGAAGATCGTGATGCTGACGGTCTCCACCGATCAGCGCGACCTGCTCGCCGCGGTGCGCCACGGCGCATACGGCTACCTGACCAAGGACGTCAGCGGCGAGGCGCTGCTGCGCGCCGTGCGCGGCATCCGCCAGGGGGACCTGCCCATGTCGCGCGGGCACGCCGCGACGGTGATGGAGCATCTGCCAGCGCAGCGCCCGCGGCGGACCGCCGGAGGGCGACCAGGTGGAACAGCTGCTCAGCGCGCGCGAGAGCGAGGTGCTGCGCCTGCTGGCCGACGGGCTCACCGATCGGGAGATCGCCGGCGCGCTCGCCATCTCACCGCGCACGGTGGAGAGCCACGTCAGCAGCCTGCTGCGAAAGCTGGGGGTCCGCAACCGCGCCGAGGCGGCGCAGCGCTACCGGAGCGGCTGAGCCGGAATCAGTCGCCGCGGCCCGTCAGGCGACGGGCGAGCCGGCCGAGCGGGCTGAGATGCTTCAGGTGCGTGGTGGCGCGCTCGCGGACGCCCCGCCACGCGATCTCCTGGCCCACCGCAGTCTCGATGTCGTGCAGCTTGGCCTCGGGCTCGATCTTGAATGCCACCATGGCGCCGGAGCGCCAGCGCTCGACATCGGCCATGGCCTGCACGTAGGCCTCCTGGGTGATCGCCAGGGTGGCGAGGTCCGCTGCACGGCCGCTGTTGGCCCCGTGCATCGCCGCGATCCACGCGTCGCGCGCGACCACGTACCGTTCCTCCGCCTCTTCCGCTTGACCGGGGCGCAAGGACCGGGGCCTGTGTGGTGGTGGGAGCGGGAGTCTTTCGCGTGCGGGCCGGTGCCTTCGGCGCCGCACTTGCCTCTGACGCGTCTATCGGGGGAGGCGCGTCGGGGCGTGAGTTGTTTGCTCGGCGGACGCTCATACGCGCGTCTCTCGCAGGTCACGTGCCACGGCGGCAATCTCGGCGCGGAGCAGGCGCGGCCGGTCGAGGTCGAGGGTCAGGCCCTCGCCGTCCCGAAGCGTCAGCAGAAGCCGTTCTCCGGCGAGGGAGGCTTCCACGATATCGGTCAGCTGCACGGTCACGATCACCTGTCCCAGGTGAATGAGCCTGCGCGACGTGAGGTACAGAGATCCCCCATACCCGAGCGCTCGGTCATCACCGGGTGCACGTAGGATCGCACGCCGACGCAAGCCGTGCAATTTCTCGCCCGGGAGCAGGTGCGGGAGGACCCGTTCGTCGGCATCGATGACGGGTACCGGCGAGACAAGGAACATGTCGCGCGCGGCGCTCGCGAGCGCCTCGTCGGCGGCAGCCCGCTCGACGGCGGTGGCTGCGTCACGCAGCGCGGGACCGTCCTCCGTGGGCTCCTCGACGAGATCCGCCGAGGCGTCCCGGTCCCGCTCTGACATGTGCATGCGCCGCAGTGTATGTCGCCTCGCAGCACCGCCGGTATCCGGAGTTGTACGGATTGGTGTACTGAGCGAGCCGCTCCGTATCCGGACGTGCCGTTGCGTAGAGGCAACGGCCCGGGTCGGGGTACGGAGTTTTCAATCCGTATCGGGGTCCGTACCTCCACGGATGGCCCTCGGGCGGTCCCTTTGCCACAGTGCGCGAGCACTCATTTGATTGCGTGGCGTTTTGTGCCCGCGTCGTGCCTGAGGGGAATAGAGGGAATCATGTTGCCGGTCGCCCACCGTCGAGCCAGTCGACCCGTGCTCGTACTGCTCCAGCTCCTGGTCTTCGTCACCTATATCTTCGGACCCACGGCGACGTTCGCCGAAGACCCGACCCCGGAGCCGTCGCCGACCGAATCGGTCGCGCCCGAGCCATCGACAGAGCCGACGCCTGAGGTCACACCGGCACCATCCGAGCCGGATCCGACTCCTGCCCCCTCGGAGCCCGATCCGACCGCTGCCCCCGACCCGACTCCCATTCCCTCAGATCCTCACGCGAGTGCCTCCCCCGAGCCCGATCCGACTCCTGCCCCCTCGGAGCCCGATCAGACCCCCGGCACGCGCCCCTACCTGGTCACCTTCGCCTCCGGCACCGATGACGCCCGCCAGCTCGAGATCCTCGCGAGCGCGAACGTCACCGACGAGAGCGCCATCCCGCAGCTCAGCATGCGCAGCGTTCTCCTCCACGAGGCCGGCTACTTCGACGAGCTCGTCGGCGCTCAACGCATTCGCCGAGGTCGCGCGCGTCGATCTCGACCGCACCCGCGCCGTCGAGGCCGCCCCCTCCGACACCTCCTACGCCGATCAGTGGTCGCTGCCGAAGATCGGCTGGGACCAGCTGTACGGCACCGTCGGCATTGCCGGCACGTCTACCGTCGCCGTCCTCGATACGGGCGTCGACGCCACCCATCCGGACCTTGATGGTGTCGTCCTACCCGGCACCTCGGTCCTGGATGGGTCGAATGGCCTGAGCGACCCGAACGGCCATGGCACCTGGATGGCCGGCATCGTGGCGGCCGAGACCGATAACGGCACCGGCATCGCCGGCACCGCCTACGCGGGCGTCTCCGTGCTGCCCGTCACCGTCCTCGGCGCCGATGGCACCGGACAGGACAGCGACATCATCGCCGGCGTCGTGTACGCCGCCGATGCGGGCGCCGACGTCATCCTCATGTCCTTCAGCAACCCCGGCTACTCGCCCGCCCTCCAGGCGGCGATCGACTACGCCTGGGCCTCCGGCGCCGTCCTCGTTGCCGCCACCGGCAACGACGGCTCGGGCACCGCCACCTTCCCCGCCGGTGACCGCGGCGTCATCGGCGTCACCTCGACTGATTCCGTCGACGCCCTCGCGGCCGGTGCGAACTACGGCCCGGCCGCCTTCATGGCGGCTCCGGGCGTCGACATCGCAACTACCAACGCTGGGGGAGCGTCGCGACCATCTCCGGCACCTCGGCTGCTGCCGCCGAGGTTGCCGGAGCCGCGGCTCTCCTGCAGGCCAACGAGCCTGCCCTCTCGAACGGCGTCATCGTCTCGCGCCTCGCGCGCAACGCCGATCCGGCCGGCAATCCCCGGTGAGACCGGCAACGGCCGCCTCAACCTGGCCCGCGCCATGGCCGATGCCTCGACCGATTCGATCCAGCCTGCCGGCGCCGCGCCGGTCGGCGACGGCGGCCCGCTCGTCGGGCCGTATGTCGCTGCGGCCAAGACCGTCTCCTTCACAGCCGCATCGCAGACGGTGACCGAGGGCAATTCGGGCTCGGCTTTGCTGACGTTTAACGTGGAGACCAATGGCTCCGGAACAGGCACCGTTTCGTATGCGACGGCACCAAGCGGCGCGAATCCCGCGATCGCGGGCACGGGGACATGCGACGGTGCTGAAGACTACATTTCGGCTAGCGGGACCCTGACATTCACGGCATCCGGCGGCGGTAACGAGCCCAAGACAATTTCGGTCACGATCTGCGGGGACGCAACCTCTCAATCCGAACCAAACGTTCACGGTCACGCTGTCCAACCCATCTCCGTCCGGGGGGAGTGGGATGAACATCGGGAGTCCGAATGTCGCCACTGCGACGATTCTGAATGACGACGTGAGCGACAACACGGCGCCGACCGTGACCTCGATCACCCGCGCGGTCGCCAGCCCGACCAACGCCGCCAGCGTCAGCTGGACGGTCAGTTCAGCGAGACGCGTCACCGGCGTCGACGCTGCCGACTTCACGCTGGTCGACGACCGGCGGGCGGCGGCGCGTCCGATCACCGGCGTCACCGGCAGCGGCGACACCTACACCGTCACCGTCACCACCGGCACCGGCAACGGCACGCTCGGGCTGAACCTGGTCGACGACGACTCGATCAGCCGACGCCGCCGGCAACAAGCTCGGCGGCACCGGCGCCGGCAACGGCAACTTCACCGGCCAGGTCTACACATCGACAAGACCGTCGCCGACGGTCACCGTCGATCAGGCGGCCGGCCAGCGCCGACCCGACCAACGCCGTCGCCGATCAACTTCACGGTCACGTTCAGCGAGACCGTCACCGGCTTCACCGCCGCCGACTTCACGTCGGGCGGCCGGCGGCACGAGCGCGGCCATCACCAGCGGGCACCGTCACGGCCTACACCTTCACCGTCACCGGCATGACCGCCGACGGCACGGTCACCGTCGACGGTCCCGGCCGCGCGGCGCGCACGACCCCGCGGGCAACGGCAACACCGGCGTCGAACATTCACCGGCCAGGTCTACACTATCGACACGACCGCGCCGACCGTCGTTCGATCAACCGCGCCGACGCCAGCCCGACCAACGCTCGCCAGCGTCAGCTGCACGGTCACCTTCAGCGAGACCGTCACCGGCGTCGACGCCGCCGACTTCACGCTCGTCAACAGCGGTCAGCGGCGCCTGGCGATCACCGGCGTCACCGGCAGCGGCACGACCTACACCGTCACCGCCACCACCGGCACCGGCAACGGCACGCTCGGCCTCAACCTGGTCGACGACGACTCCATCGCCGACGCCGCCGGCAACAGCTGGGCGGCACCGGCGCCGGCAACGGCAACTTCACCGGCCAGGTCTACACCATCGACCGGACCGCCCCACGGTCGATCGGTCGGCCGCGCCAGCGCCGATCCGACGAACGCCTCGCCGTCAACTTCACCGTCCAGTTCAGCGAGACCGTCACCGGCGTCGACGACAGCCGACTTCGCTCTGGTCAGCGAGCTCGGCGGCACGCCGCGGCCGTCACCGGCGTGGACCGGCGACACCTACACCTTCACCGTCACCGGCACGACCGGCGACGGCACGGTCACCGTGAGCGTCAAGGCCGACGACGACTCGATCCGACGCCGCCGGCAACGGCAACACCGGCGTCGCAACGCTTCACCGGCCAGGTCTACACCATCGACACGCACCGCCCCGACCGTGTCTCGATCAACCGCGCCGGCGCCAGCCCGACCAACGCCGCCGAGCGTCAGCTGGACGGTCACGTTCAGCGAGACGTCACCGGCGTCGAGCCGCCGACTTCACGCTCGTCAACGGCGGCCTGGGCGGCACGCCGGCCATCACCGGCGTCACCGGCAGCGGCACGACCTACACCGTCACCGCCAGCACCGGCACCGGCGACGGCACCTCGGCCTCAACCTGGTCGACGACGACTCGATCGCCGACACCGCCGGCAACAAGCTGGGCGGCACCGGCGCCGGCAACGGCAACTTCACCGGCCAGGTCTACGCCATCGACCGCACCGCTCCCGGCGTCGCCCTGTCCGGCGGCGCAGCGGCTTCGACCAACGTCGCCGCTCACTCGGTCACCGCCCAGTTCAGCGAGACCGTCACCGGCTTCACCGCCACCGACGTGTCGGTCAGCAACGGCACCGTTTCGGCCTTCACCACGGTTGACCCCGACACCTACACCTTCACCGTTACCGCCACCGCCAACGGCGCGGTCAGCGTGAAGTCCCGGCCGCCAGCGCCATCGATACCGCTGGCAACGGCAACACCCTGTCCAACACCCTGGCCTGGACCTACGACACGGTGGCTCCTAGTGTGAGGCGCCCAACTTCGACGCCACAGAGACTGGGTGCCAGCGACAGCGACGACCTGACCAGCGATACGAGCCCGACCTTCAGCGGACGGCCGAGCCATTCGCTTCGTCGAGCTCCTCCGCGACGGCAGTGTGGTCGCCAGCGGGCCGCCACCATGTTCAGCATCCTGGACGCTTGACCGACCCGGCCGTCCCCTGACGCGACCTACATCTACACCGCGCCGGCAACCGACGCCGCCGGCAACACCAGTGCCGAGTCACCGGTCTGGACGTGACCATCGACACCGTCGACCCGGCCATCGACCTGACCGCTTGGGATGACCCGATCTTCGAGGGCAACGTCACCAGCGTCGACGCCTCCGGCACGGCCGAGGCCGGCGCCGCCGTCGAGGTCACCCTGACCGACGGCCTCACCACCCTGACCCAGACCGACCACCGCCGACGCGTTCGGGCAGCTGGTCGGTGACCTTCGATGCCAGCTCGCCTGGCCGACGGCACCGTCACCTACGAGGCCAGGCCACCGACGGCGCCGGCAACAGCGCCACCGACACCGCCGAGACCGCGCTCAAGGACACCGTCGACCCGGCCATCGACCTGACCGCCTGGGACGACCCGATCTTCGAGGGCAACGTCACCAGCGTCGACGCCTCCGGCGAGCGGCCGAGGCCGGCGCCGCCGTCGAGGTCACCCTGACCTACGGCCTCACCACCCTGACCCAGACCACCACCGCCGACGCGTTCGGTGGCAGCTGGTCGGTGACCTTCGATGCCAGCTCCTGGCCGACGGCACCGTCACCTACGAGGCCAGCGCCACCGACGGCGCCGGCAACAGCGCCAGCGACGACCGCCGAGACCGCGCTCAAGGACACCGTCGACCCGGCCATCGAGCCGGACCTGGACGCCGCCAGCGACAGCGGTGCCTCCGCAGCGACAACCTGACCAGCGTCGACCGACCCTCTCCGGCACGGCCGAGGCCGAGGCACAGCGCGGTCGACCTGCTCTGACGGCGCTCGACCCTGGCCGAGCCACTACCGCCGACGGCTCGGGCGGCCGTGACCATCGACGCCAGCTCCGCTGGCCGACGGCCCGCACGCCTGACCGCCAAGGCCACCGACGCCGCCGGCAACACGGCCAGCGACCGCCGTGGCCGCCCTCAACGACACCGTCGACCCGGCCCGTCGCCGCGCACCGGACCTGGACGCCGCCAGCGACACGGGTCCTCCAGCACCGACAACCTGACCAGCGACACGACCCGACCTTCTCCGGCACGGCCGAGGCCGACAGCACGGTCGAGCTGTTGCCGACGCGTACCCAGGTCGGCAGCGCGACCGCCAACGGTTCGGCGACTGGTCCTCACCAGCCCGACCCTCGGCGTGCGGCGACCACATCTAGACCGCCCAGGCCACCGACGCGGCCGGCAACACGGCGCCAGTCGACACCGTCTGAGACCGCGCTCATGACACCGTCGACCCGGCCACGACCTGACCGCCTGGGACGACCCGATCTTCGAGGGCAACGTCACCAGCGTCGACGCCTCCGGCACGGCCGAGGCCGGCGCCACCGTCGAGGTCACCCTGACCGACGGCGTCACCACCCTGACCCAGACCACCACCGCCGACGCGTTCGGTGACTGGTCGGTGACCTTCGACGCCAGCGCCTGGCCGACGGCACCGTCACCTACGAGGCCAGCGCCACCGACGGCGCCGGCAACAGCGCCACCGACACGCCGAGACCGCGCTCAAGGACACCGTCGACCCGGCCATCGACCTGACCGCCTGGGACGACCCGATCTTCGAGGGCAACGTCACCAGCGTCGACGCCTCCGGCACGGCCGAGGCCGGCGCCACCGTCGAGGTCACCCTGACCGACGGCGTCACCACCCTGACCGAGAACACCACCGCCGACGCTCGCCGCAGCTGGTCGGTGACCTTCGATGCCAGCACCTGGCCGACGGCACCGTCACCTACGAAGCCAGTGCCACCGACGGCGCCGGCAACAGCGCCAGCGACGACCGCCGAGACCGCGCTCAAGGACACCGTCGACCCGGCCATCGACCTGACCACCTGGGACGACCCGATCTCGAAGACAACGTCACCAGCGTCGACGCCGCCGGCACGGCCGAGGCCGGCGCCACCGTCGAGGTCACCCTGACCGACGGCGTCATCACCCTGACCGAGACCACCACCGCCGACGCGTTCGGTGACCCCTGGTCGGTGACCTTCGATGCCAGCTCGCTGGCCGACGGCACCGTCACCTACGAAGCCAGCGCCACCGACGGCGCCGGCAACAGCGCCAGCGACACCGCCGAGACCGCGCTCAAGGACACCGTCGACCCGGCCATCGACCTGACCACCTGGGACGACCCGATCTTCGAGGGCAACGTCACCAGCGTCGACGCCTCCGGCACGGCCGAGGTCGGCGCCACCGTCGAGGTCACCCTGACCGACGGCGTCATCACCCTGACCGAGACCACCACCGCCGACGCGTTCGGTGACTGGTCGGTGACCTTCGATGCCAGCTCGCTGGCCGACGGCACCGTCACCTACGAAGCCAGCGCCACCGACGGCGCCGGCAACAGCGCCAGCGACACCGCCGAGACCGCGCTCAAGGACACCGTCGACCCGGCCATCGACCTGACCACCTGGGACGACCCGATCTTCGAGGGCAACGTCACCAGCGTCGACGCCTCCGGCACGGCCGAGGTCGGCGCCACCGTCGAGGTCACCCTGACCGACGGCGTCATCACCCTGACCGAGACCACCACCGCCGACGCGTTCGGTGACTGGTCGGTGACCTTCGATGCCAGCTCGCTGGCCGACGGCACCGTCACCTACGAAGCCAGCGCCACCGACGGCGCCGGCAACAGCGCCAGCGACACCGCCGAGACCGCGCTCAAGGACACCGTCGACCCGGCCATCGACCTGACCACCTGGGACGACCCGATCTTCGAGGGCAACGTCACCAGCGTCGACGCCTCCGGCACGGCCGAGGTCGGCGCCACCGTCGAGGTCACCCTGACCGACGGCGTCATCACCCTGACCGAGACCACCACCGCCGACGCGTTCGGTGACTGGTCGGTGACCTTCGATGCCAGCTCGCTGGCCGACGGCACCGTCACCTACGAAGCCAGCGCCACCGACGGCGCCGGCAACAGCGCCAGCGACACCGCCGAGCACCTGGCTCAAGGACACCGTCGACCCGGCCATCGACCTGACCACCTGGGACGACCCGATCTTCGAGGGCAACGTCACCAGCGTCGACGCCTCCGGCACGGCCGAGGTCGGCGCCACCGTCGAGGTCACCCTGACCGACGGCGTCATCACCCTGACCGAGACCACCACCGCCGACGCGTTCGGTGACTGGTCGGTGACCTTCGATGCCAGCTCGCTGGCCGACGGCACCGTCACCTACGAAGCCAGCGCCACCGACGGCGCCGGCAACAGCGCCAGCGACACCGCCGAGACCGCGCTCAAGGACACCGTCGACCCGGCCATCGACCTGACCACCGGGGACGACCCGATCTTCGAGGGCAACGTCACCAGCGTCGACGCCTCCGGCACGGCCGAGGTCGGCAGCAACGACCTGAACCAAGAAACGGCAACACCAC
>CAWBKO010000008.1:0-97054 GCA_963789435.1 uncultured Chloroflexia bacterium | reverse complement strand
TGATCAGCACGAGCTCGAGGCTGGCTCGGCCACTTCGCCGCCGATGGCAGGCCGAAGACGGTCTTCATCGTCCATGGCGACCCGGACGCGGCCGAGGCCTTCGCGGGTCGAATCCGATCCGACCTGAAGATGGACGCCGTCGTCGCCAAGCACCGCCAGACGGTGGCGCTCGCCTGATCGCCGCTAGGATGCGCGCATGACGCCGACCGAGCGCCCGATCATCAGCTTCCTGACCGACTTCGGCCTGAACGGCGCCGACCGCCGCCTGCCGCGGCGTCATGCTCGTCGATCTGCCGCGACGCCCAGATCATCGACGTCGGACACGACATCCGGAAGTACGCCATCCGCGACGGCGCCTTCCTGCTGCGCTTCGCGCTCCCCTACGTGCCGGTCGGCGTCCACGTCGGCGTCGTCGACCCCGGAGTCGGCACCGCGCGGCGGCCGATCGCCATCCTCGCCGCGCGCGGCGACGTGCTGATCGGGCCCGACAACGGGCTGCTGCCGCCGGCCGCCGATGCGCTCGGCGGATCGCGTGGCGCTCGCGAGCTGACCAACCGAGCCTCTGGCTGCCGGTCACGACCTCCACCTTCCACGGGCGCGACATCTTCTCGCCCGGTGGCGGCGCACCTCGCCGCCGGCGACGCCGAGTTCGACGCGGTCGGCCCGCGAGATCCCGGTCGAATCGCTCGTTCGCCTGCCGGAGCCCGAGGCCGCGCGTCGCGGACGGCGCGATCGAGACGGTCGTGACCTACGTCGACAGCTTCGGCAACATCCGGCTGGCCGGCGGGCGGGACCGACCTGGAGGCCGCGTTCGGCGACGCTCGACGATGGCGCGCGGCTGGCCGCAGCAGTTCGAGGGCGGCCGCGCGCGAGGAGACCCGCTACGGGACGACGTTCGGCACCGTTCCGGTCGGCGCATCGCTCGTCTACGTCGACTCGCTGGGCAACCTCGCGATGGCCGACAACCAGGGGAGCCTCGCCGCGCGGCTCGGCATCGGCCCGGACCGGCCGGTGCGCATCACCCGGGCCTGAGCGTGGCCGGCCCGTACCTGTCCTTCCTGTCCGACTTCGGCACCGACACCGCGCCGGCGGTCTGCCGCGGCGTGATCTGGTCGATCCTGCCCGACGCGCGCATCAACGACCTGACCCACAGCAGCCGCCAGTTCGGCATCCGCGACGGCGCATTCCTGCTCTGGTCGTCGCTGCCGCTACCTCCCGGTCGGCGTCCACCTGGCCGTCGTCGACCCCGGCGTCGGCACCGAGCGCCGGCGCGATCGCGCTGCAGGTGGCGCGCGGCGATCGCCTGGTCGGCCCCGACAATGGCCTGCTGGTTCCGGCCGCCGAGCGCGCTGGGTGGGATCGTGGCGGCGCACAGCCTCGAGAACCGCGCGCTGTGGCGCGAGCGGTCTCGCACACGTTCCACGGCCGCGACATCTTCGCGCCGGTGGCGGCCCACCTCGCGGCCGGCACGCCGATCGACGAGGTCGGCCCGGCCCTCGACCCATCGACCTGGTTCGGCTCGAGCTGCCGACGGCCACGGCTCGAGACGGCGGCCTCGACACGAGCGTCCTGTTCGTCGACTCATTCGGCAACTGCCGCCTGGCCGGGCAGCCCGCGGACCTGGCCGCGCTGCGCGGCCGGCTCGAGCCGGGCGATCGCTTCAACGTGCGCATCGGCGGCGGACCGTCTTCGAGGTCCCCTGGCAGCCGACCTTCGGCGCCGTGGCAGCCGGCGCACCCGCTCCTCTACGAGGACGCCGACTACGCCGGGCCTGGCGCATCGGCGTCAACCAGGGCTCGGCGGCGGAGCGGCTCGGCCTGGCGCACGATGCGACCCGTCCGCATCGAGCCCGCCTGAGCCGATGGCCGAGGCCGTCGCTCGATCGAGGTCGACGACCTCACCTTCCGCTACCGACGCGCCACCGAGCCGGCCATCCGCGACATCTCGCTGCGCATCGAGCCCGGCGAGGTGCTGCTCGTCGCCGGCCCGTCGGGCTGCGGCAAGAGCACCCTGATCCGCGCCCTCAACGGCCTGATCCCGCACTCGTATCGGGGCGAGCTGACCGGGAGCGTGCGCGTCGACGGTCGCTCGACCACCGAGCTGCGGCTGCGCGACCTGGCCCGGCTGGTCGGCACCGTGCTCCAGGATCCCCGCAAGCAGCTGGTGGCCTCGACGGTGCGCGGCGAGCTGGCGTTCGGACCCGGAGAACCTCGGCGTCCCGCCGGCCGAGATCAACGAGACGCTCGACGACCGTGATCGCCCGAGCCGAGATCGAGCACCTCGCCGCACGGACCACCGACCAGCTGTCCGGCGGGGAGTCCCAGCAGGTCGCCATCGCGGGCACGCTCATGCTCGACGCCGCGCCTCGTCGTCCTGGACGAGCCGCTCGCCAACCTCGACCCGGTGGCCGCGCAGCGGCTGCTCAGCCTGTTCGCAGCCTCGCGGATGCCGGCACCGCCGTCGTCATCGTCGAGCATCGGGTCGAGGACGCGCTGCACGCCGGCGCCGGACCGCGTGCTCTACCTCGACGAGGGCTCCGTCCGCTACCTCGGCGGGCTCGACGGCTTCTTCGCGTGTCGCCGATCCCGCCAGCGTGAAGCTTCCCTTCGACGTCGCGCTGGCGCGGGCTCGCGAGCGCGCGCGTGCCGCGGCCGGCGCCCACGAGCCGCGGGCGGCGCAGGCGCCGGCACGGACGAGGCGCCGCGCCTCGAATGGCGCGGCGTCGAGGCCGCCTACGACGGGCGCACGGTGCTGCACGACGTGAGCAGCCGGCCTGGGTCGACGCGAGACCGTGGCCGTGCTCGGGCCGAACGGCTCCGGGAAGACCACCCTGTTCAAGACGGCGATCGGGCTCGTGCCGCGCACGGCGGGCGACGTGCTCGTCGACGGCTCGTCGATCGAGGGCCGCAGCGTCGCCGACCTGGTCGGCACCTTCGGCTACGTGTTCCAGAACCCGTCGCAGATGCTGTTCGCGCGCAACGTGCGCGAGGAGCTGATCTTCGGACCTCGCAACCTCGGACGCGACGAGGCCGGCTTCGACGCGCTGATCGCCGACGCGCTCCGCCGCGTCGAGCCTCGACGAGGAGGCCGACATCCTCGATCGGCCACCGCTGACCCTCTCGTTCGGGCAGCAGAAGCGGCTCGCGCTGGCAGTGGCGCTCGCGCTCGAACCGCGAACTTTGGTACTTGACGAGCCGTCGGCCGGACAGGACCATCGCAGCGCGACGGCATTCATGACGGAGGTGCGAACGGATCGCCGGACTGGAGAGCGTCTATTTCGTCACGCACGACGCCGACCTGGCGCTCACGTACGCCGACCGCATCCTGCTCCTGCGCGAAGGCCGCATCGTGGCCGATGGATCGCCGCTGGAGGTCATCGCCGATCGGGAGCGATGGCTCTCCTGCAACCTGCGATTCACGTCACTGATGGAGGCGAACGCGCGGTGGGGTGGCCGGACCGGCCGCTTCATGGGGACGGAGCAGCTCGCGGATTGGGTCGCCGGCGCATCGGGGATTGATGGGGGCAGCAACATATCGGAGGAGAGGGCTACTTCATGACGACCATGACGATGGACCAGTCGGATGGGACCTGGTCCATCACCACTCGGGTGATCGTGTATGCCGCCATCGGCGCGGCGCTCTACGCGGTCTTCAACTTCATCTCATTCGGCTTCGTCCTGCCCGGGCACGCAGGAGGTCAGCGTCCGGCCGCACTATGGCCTGCTGACGTTCTTCGGCTTCGCGTTCGGGCCGGTGGTCGGCTTCCTGACCGGGCTGATCGGCAATATCGTCGGCGACTTCCTCTCGGGCTACGGCGCGTTCACGTCATGGCACTGGAGCCTGGCGAACGGCGTCGCCGGCCTGCTCGCCGGCGTGTTCGGCGTCTGCTTCGCCGGGCGTGCGACGTCCACCGGCTCGCGGGCGCTGTGGGCGGCGGTCGCCGGCGTGCTGGCCACGGTGATCGGGTTCATCGTGATCTTCCTCGGGCTGATCGTGACGCCCGAGATGAGCTTCAACACCATCCTGACGACCGAGTACTTCCCGGTCATCCTGTCGAACTCGATCGCGGCGGCCATCGTGACGCCGATCCTCGTCTTCGCGTGGGAGCCGCTCCGCGAGCAGCTCGGCCGCTGACGTCGCAGTCGCGGCCGCCTGACCGATGCGCGCCGCGTTCCCCTACCTCGGGCGGGGGTCCTGGCTCGCTCGCCGGGACCCCCGCGTTCTCATCCTTGCCGCGGCCCTCTTCGTGGTCGGCGTCATCCAGCTTCGGGACGCACGGCACCTGGCCGTTGTCCTGGTCGCTGGTGCTCGGCTACTACCTGACGGCCGGCATCCCGTGGAGAGCGGTGCGCTTCCAGTGGGCGTACCTGCTCGTGGTCATCTTCGTCTTCTCGCTCTTCAACACGCTGATCAGCGGCGGTCGCACCGGCAACTTCGCCGACGTCGACACGCACGTGCTCGTCACGATCCCGCCATTCGGCGCGGAGATCAGTGCCGAGGGGATCAGCCTCATGGCCAGCCAGATCCTGCGCTTCGCGTGCATCGCGGCGGTCAGCTTTCCCGTCGCGTTCGCGATCGCGCCGGGCGACCTGGGCGTGGCGCTGCGGCGGCTCGGCCTGGGCGATCGGATCGCGGTCATGATCGACCTGACCATCCGCTTCATCCCCACGCTTGCGGCGGAGTTCACGGAGACCATCGACGCGCAGCGGGTCCGCGGCTATGACCCGACGGCTCGCAAGGGCGGGCCGATCAGCCGCCTTCGTCGGATGGCGCCGATCTTCGTGCCGGTCACCGTCGGCTCGATCGCCGGCGCGGAGGACACGATCGATGCCATGGACCTGCGCGCCTTCGGTGTCGGGCCGCCGCACCTGGCATCGTCAGCTGCGATTCGGCACCCTCGACTGGCTCGTCGTGTCGGCCTTCGTCGCCTTCACCGTCACCGCGCTGACCCTCGGCCTGACCGGCAACTCACAGCACTACCTGCTTCCGTTCCTCGTCGGCGAATAGGCGCCGCCGCTGTGGATCGGCGGTGGATAACTGCGCGGATCTCGCGGGAAATTTCGTGGAGAAGGGGGCTTGTCGCGGCGGCCGGGGGCCGGCTATCGTAGTTCTTGTCCCGGAGGAGTCCGTGGATCCAGAGATTGCATCAACGGGTCCCGTGGTTCCTTCGGGACACTTTCTGTGCCCGGAGCTTCGGGTTGTCCCGGAACTGCCGCCAGGTCCGGCGCAGGATGAAGCCGCGGTAGCCGGGACGGAAGCCGGCCGCGCAGCGCATCGGCCAGCGGCGACTCGCCGACCGGGGCGCGATCGACCCGCTCCAAGCGCAGCTCGCGCAGGGGACCATCTGGCGCGACGAGGCCCGGCGAGCGCCTCAACGGCACGTGACCCGAGCTCCCGATCGGAGGCCGCCGGAAGCGTGAGCAGCCCGCGACCGCCGCGCTCGAGATAGAGCACCGCGTGGCCGTCCACCAGCACGACGTACGCGCCGGCCGCGCGCTGCAGCGGGAGCCGCTCGTCACCGTCGCCGCGCGGCCAGGCCAGCGCCGCGCCGTAGGGCTGCGCCGGGTCGGTCGCGGCCAGCACGTGACACGGCGTCGGGGCCATCGTCGCGGACCGCCCTGAGGCGGTCGACCGCGCCGGGCAACGCGAACTGCGCGGCGCCGAGGCCGGCGACGAAGTAGCCGCGCCGGGCGCGGCCGGCCTCCTCCATCGCCCGCAGCACCGGGTAGACCGACGCGTAGCCGCCGGCGATCCCCTCGGCCGCGACGGCCTCGCGGGTGACGACGCCATGCCGCTCGAGGAGCGTGGTGGCCAGGGCGCGGCCGCGCTCGGTGGGCGACCGATCCTCGCCGACCAGGTCGGCGACCAGCGACCATCGACCGGCGGCGCGCGGCGGGCCCGAGCGCGACAGCCGCCCCGGCCGCGGCGTGGCCTTCGATCGCGAGCGCGGCAGCGAGAGCGCGCGCAGCGCGGCGAACGTGTCGTTCGTGACCTCGCCGGCCCAGACGAGGTCCCACATCGCGTCGAGCAGCTCGTCGTCGGTGCGGGCCTCGCCGACGGCCGCGCGCAGCTGCGGGAAGAACGACGCGCCGCGGCGCTGGAGGTGCGCGCGGATGGCGTCGTGGATCGGCTCCGACGGCCGATCGTCCGCCGCCCCGGCGCTGGCGAGCAGCTCGACGTGGTCGCGGCGGTAGAGCGCGATCCTGCCGTCGTCCCGCCCGAGCGACCCGCGCCCGATCCAGACCACCTCGCCGGCGGCGCCGAGCTCGTCGAGCAGCCGCGGCGTGTAGCCGGCCACGCGGGCGCGCAGGACGTCGCGCTCGAGGACCGAGGCCGGCATCGGCACGCCCTCGAGCTGGGCGACCACCTCGATGAGCCGGCCGAGGCCGCCGGCCGTCGCGCCGACGCCGTGCCACGCCGGGAGGAAGCGCGCGAACACCTCCGGCTCGACCGGCTCCACCTCGCGGCGCAGGCGGGCAAGCGAGCGGCGGCGCAGCTGGCGCAGGACATCCGGGTCGGTGAACTCGTGGGCCGCGCCGCCGGGCCGGAACGCGCCCTCGAGCAGGGATCCCGTCGCGGCCAGCGCCCGCAGGCGCTCCTCGACCGTGCCGCGGGCGATCCCCCAGCGCGCGGCCGGGGCGTCGGCGGTGAACGGCGTGTGGCTGCGCGCCCAGCGCATCAGCAGCGCGTCGAGCGGCTCGTCCACGGCGGCGAGCCAGGTCTCCGCCACGCCGGGCGGCGGGCTGGCGCCGACCGCGTCGCGGTAGCGCGCCACGTCCTCGATCGCGATCCAGCGCTCCTCGCCGCCGATCGCGCACGCGCACCGCCCGCGCGGGATGCCTCGAGCTCGCGCAGAGCGCGCAGCGGCGTCGAGGCCGTCCGCACCGCGCGCAGCGACCTCGTCGGTCCGCAGGTCGCCGACCCGGCGCAGCAGATCGGCCACGCCGTCGACGCGTGCGTGCCCGGCGCGATCCGGCCAGGCCCTGCAGCTCGAGCTCCAGGTCGGCGACCGCCTCGGGGTCGATGCAGCTCGCGCAGCTCCTCGGTGCCGAGCAGCTCGGCCAGCAGGTCGCGGTCGAGGGCCAGCGCCTGCGCGCGGCGCTCGCCGAGCGGCGCGTCGCCCTCGTACATGAAGGAGCCGACGTAGTCGAACAGGAGCGAGGAGGCGAACGGCGAGGCGGAGCGCGACTCGACGCTCACGACCCGGATGCGGCGCGCGCGGATCGCGCCGAGCAGCTCGACCAGCGCCGGCATGTCGAAGACGTCGCGCAGCACCTCGCGGTAGGTCTCGAGGATGATCGGGAAGGAGCCGTAGCGGCTGGCGACCGAGAGCAGGTCGGCCGACTTCTGGCGCTGCATCCACAGCGGCGTGCGCTGGCCCGGGCGGCGGCGCGGCAGCAGCAGCGCGCGCGCCGCGTTCTCGCGGAAGCGGGCGGCGAAGAGCGCCGAGCCGCCGAGCTCGGCCGTCAGCAGCTCCTCGATCTCGTCGGGATCGAGCAGGAGCGCCGACTCGATCGTCGAGCCATCGGTCTCGATGCCCTCCGGCAGGCGCACCGCGATCCCGTCGTCGGACCACATCGCCTGCACGTCGACGCCGTGGTGCTCGCGCAGCCGCGCCTCGATGGCCATCGACCACGGCGCGTGGACGCGGCCGCCGAACGGCGTGAGCAGCGCCACCCGCCAGTCGCCGAGCTCGTCGCGGAAGCGCTCGACCACGATCGTGCGATCGGTCGGCAGCACGCCGGTCACGTCTCGCTGCTCGGCCAGGTAGTCGAGCAGGTTGCGGGCCGCCAGCTCGTCGAGGGCGTGCGAGTCGCGCAGCCGGGCCATCGCCGCGCTGGGCTTCATCGGCTCGAGCTCGCGCAGGAAGGCGCCGATCGCCCGGCCGAGCTCGATCGGCCGCCCGACCGCGTCGCCGTGCCAGAACGGCATCTTGCCCGGCTCGCCCGGCGCGGGCGTCACGATCACCCGGTCCGGCAGGATCTCCTCGATGCGCCACGTCGAGGCGCCGAGCAGGAAGGTCTCCCCGACCCGCGACTCGTAGACCATCTCCTCGTCCATCTCGCCGACCCGCCGGCCACCGCGACCGCCGTCGTCGCCGGGCAGGAAGACGCCGTACAGGCCGCGGTCCGGGATGGTGCCGCCGGAGGTGATCGCCACCACCCGCGCGTCGTTGCGCGAGGCAACCTCATCGGTCTGGCGGTCCCAGACGACCCGCGGCTTGAGGTCGGCGAACTCGTCGGACGGGTAGCGGCCGGACAGCATGTCGAGCACGCCGGTGAGCTGCTCGCGCGACAGGTCGCGGAAGCTCTCGGCCCGGGTCACCAGCCGATGCAGGTCGTCCACCGTCCAGCGGTCGTGCGCGCAGATGGCGACGATCTGCTGGGCGAGCACGTCGAGCGGGTTGCGCGGGATCCGGGTCTCCTCGATCGCCGCCGCCTTCATGCGCTCGACGACCACCGCCGCCTCGACCAGGTCGCCGCGGAACTTGGGGAAGATCTTGCCGGTCGACGGCTCGCCGACCTGGTGGCCGGCGCGACCGATGCGCTGCATGCCCGACGCGACCGACGGCGGTGACTCGATCTGGACGACGAGGTCGATGGCGCCCATGTCGATTCCGAGCTCGAGGCTGCTGGTCGCCACCAGCGCCGGCAGCTTGCCCGCCTTGAGCTGCTCCTCGATCTCGAGCCGCTGCTCGCGCGCCACGCTGCCGTGGTGGGCGCGAACGAGCTCCTCACCGGCCAGCTCGTTGAGCCGGGCTGCCAGCCGCTCCGCCAGCCGGCGCGAGTTGACGAAGATCAGCGTCGACCGATGCGCCCGGATCAGCTCGAGCAGCCGCGGATGGATCGACGGCCAGATCGAGTGCCGTGCCTCCGGTCCGGCGGCCGGACCGCCGGGCGCCTCGTCGACCTCGATCGCCTCGCCCATGCGCGCCATGTCGGGCACCGGCACGATCACCTCGAGGTCGAGCTCCTTCCGCGCCCCGGCGTCGACGATCTGGACCTCGCGGCCCACGCCGGCGAGGAACGCGCCGATCGCCTCGAGCGGTCGCTGGGTGGCCGACAGGCCGATCCGCTGCGGTTCGGCATCGGCGAGATGGCTCAGGCGCTCGAGGCTGAGCGCCAGGTGCGAGCCGCGCTTGGTGGCGGCGATCGCATGCACCTCGTCCACGATCACGTGCTCGACGCCGCGCAGCATCTCGCGCGCCTGGCTGGTCAGCAGCAGATAGAGCGACTCCGGCGTGGTGACCAGGATGTCGGGTGGGTTCCGGGTGAGCTGCCGGCGCGCGTCGGCCGGCGTGTCGCCGGTCCGGCTGGCGACGCTGATCTCCGGCACCGGCAGTCCCAACCGTTCGGCGGTGCGACGAATGCCGGCCAATGGCGCGCGCAGGTTGCGCTCGACGTCGTAGGCGAGCGCCTTGAGCGGGCTGATGTAGAGGACGCGCACCGTCTTGCCGGACGGCGGCGCTTCGGTCATCAGCCGATCGAGGCACCACAGGAACGCGGCCAGGGTCTTGCCGCTGCCGGTGGGGGCGTGGATCAGCGCGTGGCTGCCGGCGCTGATCGCGCGCCAGCCCAGCTCCTGTGCACGCGTCGGCTCGGCGAAGGCCTCGCGGAACCAGGTGCGGGTCGGCTCGCTGAACGGCGCGAGGGCGTCATCGGCACGTGGAAGGGATGAAGTCGTCACGGCGTGGTCCAGTCTATCGGTCCTTGAGGATCCGCCCAATTCCTGCCATCTGACGGCATGATTCTGGTCGCCACGCGTGCCACCGGCTAGCCTTGCGCCGATGGAGCCGTCTGAAGCGCCAATCTCCGCAGCCCAATCTCATCGGACGCTCGTTCTGCCTCCGTTGCTTGAGGCGATCGACGCCTGGCAGACGGAGCCCACGGCTGCGCGGCGCGATGAGCTGGGGCGCGTGCTGGAGCTCGTGGCGCAGGAGATGGGTCTCAGCGTCGCGCGGTTGCGCGTCAACGCGCCGCCGCTGACGGACCTCGATCTCGACCTCGACGGCAGTACGACCGGCGCCGAGATCGCGCTGCGCGTGCCTGGCGACGATCACCCGATCGGCCTCGCCCGGATCAGCGGGGATCCCGAACAGGCGACGGCGATGGCGCACGCGCTGGAGCGCGGGTTCCTGGCGGCCCGCGTTCGCGCCCAGGCCGAGCGCGCGACGAGCCAGCTCAACGCCCTCGACCAGGCGGTTCGCGGCATCAGTGGCGTGCTCGACCTCGACCGTGTGCTGCAGCTCATCACCGACCACGTGCGCGACCTCGCCGCAGCGCAATACGCGGCCATCGGCATCGTGGATGCCCAGGGAGCCATCGAACGCTTCATCACGAGCGGCATCAGCGACGAGGACCGGGCACGCATCGGCGACCTGCCGCATGGCCGAGGGCTGCTCGGGCTCATCATCCGCGAGAACCAGACGTACCGGATCCCGAGCATCGGCAACCATCCGGAGCGCTATGGCTTCCCGCCGAACCATCCGGAGATGGAGTCGTTCCTCGGCATGCCGATCACCATCGGTGGCTCGACGGTCGGCCGCCTGTACCTGACCAACAAGCTGGGGGCGGTCGAGTTCAGCGAAGAGGACCAGGCGCTGGTCGAGATGTTCGCCCTGCATGCCGGCATCGCAATCGAGAATGCCCGGTTGCATGACCAGGTGGGCCGCCTGGCGATCGTGGACGAGCGCGACCGGATCAGCCGGGATCTCCACGACAGTGTCATCCAGGCCATCTACGCCCAGACGCTTGCGCTCGACGATGTTCCCGAGCTCATCGGCGAGGAGCCTGCCGAAGCCGCGCGCAGGGTCGACGAGGCGATCGACGCGCTGCATGCCGTCATCCGCGACATCCGCAACTTCATCTTCGGCCTGCGCCCGGCGCTCCTCGAGTCCGGCAGCCTGACCGACGGCCTCGGGCACCTGGCTACCGAGCTTCGCCGGAACGGCGCCATGGAGGTCTCGGTCTCCGTCCCCGACGACGCGGCCGCGACCAGTGACATGCCCATCGAGGTCGTCGCCGAGCTGTTGGCCGTGACGCGCGAGGCGCTCAGCAACATCGCACGCCATGCATCCGCCACACGTGCCAGCGTCGACCTCGCCGCCACACCTCGCGAGCTGCGGCTTGAGCTCTCGGATGACGGCCATGGCTTCGACGCCGGACGCGCTGCCGAAGGGGGGCACCATGGCCTCGCCAACATGCGTGCTCGGGTCGAGGGACTGGGTGGCAGGTTCGAGGTGAGCAGCGATCCGGAGACCGGCACCCGTATCATCATCTCGCTGCCGCGTGACGCGGCCGCATCCGAGGAGAGTGACGCGTGACAGATACGGCCGACCCGCGCCCGCTGCGACTGCTCGTGGTGGACGACCACGAGGTGGTCCGCCAGGGTCTCGTCGCACTGCTCGACCGGCGTGCCGGCTTCGAGGTGATCGCGCAGGCCGGGACGGTCGCCGAGGCCATTGCCGAAGCCGCACGCTTCGAGCCGGACGTCGTGATCATGGACGTCCGCATGCCGGATGGCTCCGGGATCGAGGCATGCCGCGAGATCCGCGCTGCCCGGCCCGAGACGCGTGTCGTGATGCTGACCAGCTATCCCGACGAGGAGGCCGTGCTGTCGGCCATCATCGCGGGCGCCTCTGGCTACCTGCTCAAGCAGGTCCGCGGCCGCGACCTCGTCAGTGCGATCGAGTCGGTCGGACGCGGTGACTCGCTGCTCGACCCGGCAGTCACCGAGCGGGTGCTCCAACGCGTGCGAGCCGCCGCCGGTGGGGGCGCCACCGACGAGCTCGCGGAGCTGACGGCGCAGGAGCGCCGCATCCTGCTCCTGGTTGCGGAAGGAAAGACGAACAAGGAGATCGCGATCGAGATCTTCCTGTCCGACAAGACGGTCAAGAACTACGTCAGCAGCATCCTGTCGAAGCTGAATCTTCAGCGTCGCACCCAGGCCGCGGCCCTCGTCGCCAAGCGCCACCTCGGGGAGCCCCCGGCCGGGACCTAGGCGGCGGCGCCAAGCGCGGCGCGATCGATCTCGCTGAGGACCCACCGGGCCGTGCCGTTCGCGGCAGCGTGCAACAGGATCCGATCGGCGATGAAGCCAACCGTGCCGCCGGGTGGGGCATAGAGGCCATCGATGCGCAGCTCCTCGGTGCCTATGGTCAGCCAGCCCGAGAAGACCGGGAAGAGCGGCGCGGCGGTCGACGCCAGCCAGCTGATCTCCACCTCCCAGCCGCCGGCCGTGCGTCGTGGCCACCCGAGGTCAATGTAGGCCGACTTGCCCGGGCTGGTGACGGCGGCGGTCTCGCCGCCGACGCGCACGCGGAGGTCGATCGCGAATCTGCGCAGGTCACCGCCGTCCGGATACGCAACCCGCCCGTCGGCCCATGGGCTGCCGCCATCGCCCAGGAGGGCAGCGACACGGTCCGGGTGGGTGGTCAGGCGCCTCGAGGCGACCAGGCGCACGAATCCCTCTGGCACGCCTCGCGCGCCGTCCCTGGTCACTCCGTCACGACCATGCGCAGTCACCATGCCGAACATGCCGTCGGGGCCTTCGGCGTGGGTGAGGATGTGGCAGTGGAATGCCCACGTGCCGAGCTCGGTGGCGTCGACGAGCACGTCGATGCGCTCCCCCGGCGCCACGAGGACGGTGTCCTCCAGGTGGGGCGTCGGCAGCGTGTAGCCATCCTTCGCAACGACCAGCTGTGGCATCCCGTGCAGGTGCATCGGGTGGATCTGCAACCCCTCGTTCATGTAGCGGATCCGAACCCTCTGGCCCTGCTGCGCGACGATCGGCTCGGTGGCCGGGAAACCCTTGCCATTGATCGTGAAGCCGAGCGGTCCGTCGTTCAGGATCATCGCGTAGTCGATGTCCGACTCCGGCTCATCGGTGGCGTTCGGATCGGTCACCACGAAGGCGCCGAGCAGGCCCATCGGCACCTGCGTCTCGGCCATGAAATGGCTGTGGTACATGTGAGAACCGGCGTTGCGCAGCGTGTACTCGTACGTGAACGACTCGCCTGGCATGACGGCCGGCTGGCTGATGACCGGCACGCCATCCATGTCGGGTGGAACGAGCAGGCCATGCGAATGGATCGTGGTCGGCTCGGGCAGCTCGTTGTGAAGGATGATCCGGATCCTGTCGCCAACCTCCGCTCGGAGCTGCGGCCCCGGCACCATGCCGTTGTAGGCGTACGCCTCGACGAACGTGCCCGGCTCGGTCTCCCATTGGATGACGGACGCGGTCAGCTCCCACTGCAGCGTGCCGTCGTCGAGGATCTCCGGCTCCAGGACCTGGTTGCCGCGGCCCTCGGTCTCGGCCGGGAACTGGGCCGTGATCGCTGCGTCGCTGTCGCGCATCTCCTCGGCAGTGCGTTCATCGCCATGCGATGGGACGGGCTCGCCCGAAGCGCTCGCCATCGCGACCATCACCTCGCCGGTCATGCCGGCGTCGGAGTGGCCCGGGACCGAGCAGATGAAGGTGATGCCATCAGCCGGGACGATCACCTCGCCGGTTGCGGTCGCGTGCGGCTCGGCCGCGATCTTCGTCCCGTCGGCGAAGGTGACGTCATGCGGGACGCCGCCGTCGTTCACGAAGGTGACCGTGTACGTACCCGGCTCCGCGACGTCCACCATCGACGGCTCGAAGCCGAGGTCGAAGGCGGTGATGGTGATCTCGCCCGCCGGACCCTCGGCTGCCGCGGACGGGCTGGGCTGGGCCGATCCCGGCGCGGCGACGCCGCCATCGTTGGTGGCGCCGAGCACGAGCGCAGCCACCAGCAGGGTGGCCACGAAGACGGTCCCCATGCCGGTAAAGGCCGCGAAGTAGAGAAGGCTGCGGTTCATCGATGCTCCATTGATTTCGTGCGCGAACGGAAGGCCCGGCGCGCTGGCCTCCCTATTGGAGCGTCGTCAGCGGCAAGCCGGCAGGGCCGAAGGGGCCAACGCAAGGGGGCCATCGGGCCCTTCCCGCGCCGGACCTCGGCGACCGAGGATTGCGACATGACTGCATCAACCTCGGAGATCCGTCCCGATTGGATCGTGTGCATGGGAGCCGCGCGGGCGGTCGTGGACGACGTTGTCGTCTGCCCCCTCGGAACCCGCACATCGACCGCCCGTTGCCTTGCCTGCCACTTCCTCGAAGGCTCCGAGCACGATCGCCGGCCCGAGCGCAGCTGCTCGGTCGGACCGGACGCGTCATCGGCGGAGCTGATCACCGAGCTGCTGTGAGCATGCGGATCGTGACCGCCGACGAGGCCGTCGCCGGCATTCGATCCGGCGCGCAGGTGTTCGTCCACGGCGGCGCCGCCACGCCATCGGCCCTCCTCGAGGCGCTGGTGGGGCGTGCAGACGAGCTGCGCGACGTGGGGCTCATCCACTTTCACCTGGAGGGGCCCGCGCCACACCTGGCGCCGGAGCTGGCCGCCAGCTTCCGTCACCGGGCGCTGTTCATCGGTGCCAACGCCCGTGAGGCCGTGAATGACGGACGCGCCGACTACGTCCCGATCTTCCTGTCGGACGTGCCCGAGCTGTTCAGCCGGCGCATCCTTCCGCTCGACGCGGTCCTCATCAACGTCTCGGTCCCGGATGCGAGCGGGTACTGCTCGCTCGGCACCAGTGTCGACGCGGCATTGAGCGCAACGCGCGCGGCGACGACGGTCATCGCCCAGCTGAACCGGTCGATGCCGCGAACGCTCGGGGACTCCTTCATTCACGTTGACGAGATCGACCTCGGCGTCGAGGTCGATCTGCCCCCTCCGGAACACTATGAGCCGGCGATCGGCGATGTCGAACGGGCCATCGGCGAGCACGTTGCGGAGCTCGTACCCGATCGCGCCACGCTCCAGATGGGGATCGGCTCGATCCCGGCCGCGGTCGGCCTGGCCCTGCGCGGCAAGAGGGACCTCGGCATCCACACCGAGCTCTTCACCGATGCCGTCCTCGACCTCGTCGAGGCGGGCGCGATCACCGGCGCCGCGAAGGAGATCAATCGCGGCAAGATCGTGACCGCGTTCCTCATGGGCAGCCGGCGCCTGTACGACTTCGTGGATGACAACCCCATGATCGAGATGCGGCCGGTCGACTACACGAACGACACCTCGGTCATCCGGCGGTTTCGGCGGATGGTGGCAATCAACTCGGCACTCTCGATCGATCTGACCGGCCAGGTCAGCGCGGACTCGATCGGAACGCGGTTCTACTCCGGTGTTGGCGGCCAGATGGACTTTATGCGCGGTGCGGCGCTGGCGCCGGAGGGCCGGGCGATCATCGCCCTGCCTTCGACCGCGGCCGGCGGCACTGTCTCGCGGATCGCCCACGTCCTGGCCGAGGGAGCCGGCGTCGTCACCAGCCGCGCGCACGTCCGTACCGTGGTCACCGAATACGGCGTGGCTGAGCTGTTCGGACGCAGCGTGCGCGAGCGGGCCGCGGCGCTGATCGGGATCGCCCATCCGGACTTCCGAGACGTGCTCGCCAGCGAGGCGAGACGCCTGTACCACGTTTGAATGTGACAAACGGCCCCTCGCGGACGGGCCGCCTGGCCGCCAGATGGGTCCTTCAGGCCCTACGCCCCGATCTCGCCGCGATCGATGGTGTCTACAGGCATCAACACACTCTTCGAACAACCGGGAGGTAAGGAACCATGATCAATCGATTGAGAGGGCTCGGAATCGTCCTCGGAATCATCGGACTCGCATTCGTCGTGGCCGGTGGCTTTGCATTCATGAAGGTCCAGGAGGGACAGGCGTCTCTCAAGGCATTCAGCGCGGCGCAGGGCGTCGAGCTCTCGTACAACGAAGACGGCCAGCTCGTCGACGGTGGTGAGGTCGAGGGTGCACAGGGCATCATGGCCATGCTGACCGATGACTGGGGCTACCCCGTCGTCACCAGCGAGCTCGATCCCGCCGATCCGGTGGTCAACACCGGCAGTGAGTACATGTACCAGATGGCCACCGTGTCCTACCACACGCTCCACGGGACGCAGACGGTCATCCTCGACGAGGACTATCACGGCTCCAGACGGCACCGTGTACACCGCAGGTACCCCGTACGAGATCGACGTTGCCGGCCGCTACTGGGCCGACTTCGACCGATCGAGCCCGATCGACGCGGCGGTCCGCGCACAGGCCTGGACCGGCGTGGCCCATGCCCTCATCGGCGAGCTCGGTGTCGGCACCGTCACCTCCTCTGCTCTCCAGCTCGGCCTCGCACTGGCCGCACTGATCGCAGGGTTGGGCGGAACGTTCCTCCTCACCGGCGCTGGCCTGGTGTGGGCAACCCGGCCCGAGAAGGCCGCGGTCCCGGTGCTGCGAACGGCGAGCTCGATCGCCTGAGGCTCACGGACTGAAGCCTTCCGAAGCACCGACACGAGGAGCCTGTCCAGGCGGACAGGCTCCTCTTCCTGTGTCCAGCTCTACCCGATCGTGAACGCGGTTTCCCAGAGGACGATCTCGACGCCGCCCGCGTCGGCGATGAAGGCCCAGGAGCCAATGCCCGGCACCGTCCTCGTCTCCGACGTGACCGTTCCGCCGACACCGTCGGATGTCGCGCAACGCGGCGTCGAGGCTGGGAACGGAGCGCGTGGTCGGGACCGTGGCAACCCGGGCGTGAGGGCGCCGATCAGGGCTGGTTCGGCGTCGACCGCGCTGGCGAGCGACATCGTGATGGCCATCGGGGCGTCCTCCTGAGTACGTTTCGCGTTCGGTCTGTGCCAATGAGACCGCACAGGTCGCGAGAACTCATCGGTCAGATGGCCGATTCCCACGTGAGGCCATCGGCCGAGCGAGCGAGGATCGCGCGCGACGCTCCCGTCAGGCCTGCCAGGCCGTGCGCCACACCCGCCACAGCGCTTCCGGATCCGACAGCGGGTCGCCGTGGAGGAGGAAGAAGTCGGCCGGTCCCCCCTCGCGGATGACCCCGGCCCCCTCCTCGCCGATGAGCTCGCCGCCGCGCCAGGTGGCCGCTGCCAGCGCGTCGACCGGCTCGAGGCCGGCCGCCACCAGGCTGGTGACCTCCCACGCCAGCTGGTTGGCGCGCAGCGATCCCCCGCCGAAGTCGCTGCCGGTGGCGATGGCCACCCCGGCGTCGCGCGCGGTGCGCACCGATGCCTCCCCCTGCTCCAGCCGCGCCTGGATGGTGGCACGGCCGCCCTCCCCGGCGAAGCGCTCCATCGTGGTCGTGTCGCCGAAGCTCAGCCACGAGCGCATGACCGCCAGCGTGCTGACGAGGGTCGTGCCCCGTCCCGCCATCTCGGCCGCAACCGCCGCGTCGAGGTCGAATCCATGCTCGATCGAATCGACCCCTCCCAGCACCGCCTCGCGCGCCCCGTTCAGCCGCCCCGAATGGGCTGCCACCCGGGCACCTCGTCCGTGGACCGCCTCGGTCACGCGAGCGACCTCGTTCGCCGTCCACGGCGAGACGTTGACGTCCGGCCCGTCCATGTAGAGCTTCACGAGGTCGGCGCCGGCATCCAGCTGGCCGAGGGCCGCGGCGACCAGCTCGTCCGCGTTGGCGGCCTCGATCGCCCCGTTCATCGGGGCCACGCCGGTCGCGAACAGCCAGCTCCCGGCCGCGCGCAGGTACGGTCGGTCGAGGCGACCGACCCATCGGTCACGGACGCCGATGGCCAGCGCCCGTTCGCGACCATCCTCCGGGTCGACCCCGATCGGCGAGCCGACGTCGCGCATCCAGCGCACGCCGGCGGCCAGGCCGATGCGACCGTTGTGCTCGGCGGCGGCAAGCAGCGCCTCGGGCGGATCGTTGAAGCGCTCGATCCAGTTCGCGCCGCCCGGGCCCGTGACGTGGCTGTGGCAGTCGACCATGCCCGGCACGAAGGTCGCACCCGCGCTGTCGATGACGGTCGCGCCGCTGGCGTCCTCTTCGCCGCCGGTCGGGCGGATCCAGGCGATCCGGCCGGCGTCGACCAGGATGCTGACGTTGCGCTGGAGCGTGGCTGACCTGCCGTCCGCCAGCGCGCCATCGCGATACAGGACGCGTCCGGCGACGGGCGCCGGAGTCGGGCTGGCGGTCGGCTGCGGGGTCGACGACGGCGCCGGAGGATCGGTGGCCGGCGGGGTGAAGCTTGCGGAGGGTCCGGGAGTCAGGCTCGGGACGGGCGTGGCGCAGGCGGCGAGCCCGACGGCCGACGCGGCGGCCCCCAGCTGGAGCAGCCTCCGACGGCTGATCGGTGCCGGATGGGCGTGCATCGGCCCATTATCGGCCGCGCGCTGCCGAGCGGGCGACGCTCACTCCCACTTGAAGAGACGCACGGCGATCAGGAACGTGATGACCGCCCACACGCCCATGCCGAGCAGCTGCGGGCCGAGATCGGTCAGGCCGGCCCCCTCGTTCATCACCCCGCGCAGGGCCTCGTTCACGTAGGTGAGCGGCATGAACTGGGTGACGTTGCGCAGGAACTCCGGCATCGCGTCACGCGGGAAGAAGACGCCCGACAGGAAGAGCATCGGCAGGCTGATGAGGTTTGCGACCGGCGCCGCCTGGTCCTCGTTCTTGGCCCAGCCCGCGACGGCGAAGCCGACCGCCAGGAAGATCAGCAGCGCGAGCCCGATGATCACCGCCAGCACCAGCCACGAGCCGAACATCTGCAGCCCGAACCAGATGCCGATGCCGATGAGGATGGCGACCTGCACGTAGCCGAGCACCAGCCGGCTCGCCACCTGTGCCGACAGGAAGTAGGCGGGCGAGGTCGGGGTGGCGAACAGGCGCCGCAGGGCGCCGGTGCGCTTCAGCTGGACGAACCCGAAGGCGACGCCGAACAGCCCGAGCTGCATGACGGTCATGCCGACGATGCCGGGCACCAGGAAGTCGATGTAGCCGAGGTCGCGCGACTCGACCGACTCGAATGTCACCGGGGCGCTGAATCCGCCGCCGGCGGGGACGGGTTGGCCGGACGCGGCCGCCAATGCGCCGCCGACCGCCTGCTGGAGCAGTCCCTGGCCGACCTGTGCCTGGCTCGGATCCGACGTCGACGCGTAGGCCACCAGCCCCGTTTCGTCGCCGAGCGAGGGCTCGAATCCCGACGGGATGACGAGCACGAACCCGCGGTCGCCGGCCTCGAGGGCGGCGAGCTCGGACGCTCGGTCCCCCGTCGTGAGCTCGATGTAGTCGTACTCGCGGAGGCCGTCGATGAGGGCCGCGCTCGCCATCGGTGCCCGCCTCGTCGACGACGCCGAGCTCAATGGTCGTCGTCCCCTCGAAGTTGAGGACGCCGAAGATCAGCATGATGATCAGGGGCAGGAAGAGGCTGAAGAAGAGCGCCGTCCGGTTGCGGACGAACATCTTCACGCTGGCCATGAAGAGGGCCCACCACAGGCCGATCTGCGCACCCACTGCTCAGTCTTCCTCTCGGAGGTCGTGGCCGGTGAGATCGATGAAGACGTCCTCCAGGTTGGCCAAGCGCTCGACGCGGGTCTTGGTGAAGCCGCGGCCGAGGAGCTGATCGACCAGGGTTTGCGGCGGGTCGAGCGCGACGATCCTGCCGCCGTCCATGATCGCGACGCGGTCGCAGAGCTCCTCCGCCTCCTCCATGTAGTGGGTGGTCAGCACGACCGTGTGACCCCGATCGCGCAGCGTCCGGACCAGCGCCCACAGGTGGCGCCGCGCCTGCGGATCCAGGCCGGTGGTCGGCTCGTCGAGGAACAGGACTCGCGGATCGTTCACGAGCGCCGATGCGATGCTGAATCGCTGCTTCTGGCCGCCGGACAGCGTTCGCACCTGGCTGCGTGCCTTGTCGGTCAGCTCCACCTCGGCAAGCAGCTTCATCGGGTCGACCGCACGCCCGTAGAGGCGACCGAACAGGTCGATCAGCTCGACCAGGGTCAGCTCGTCGAAGAAGGCCGATGCCTGCAGCTGGATCCCGATCCGCCGCTTCACCTCGCGGGGATCGCGCGCCACGTCGATCCCGTCGATCACGGCGCTGCCCTCGTCGATCGGACGCATGCCCTCGATCATCTCGAGCGTGGTCGTCTTGCCGGCACCGTTCGGCCCGAGGATGCCGAAGACCTCGCCCTCCGCGACGTCGAAGCTCACACCGTCGACCGCCGTGAGCGAGCCGTAGCGCTTGCGCAAGTCGCGCACGACGATGATCGGCGGCGCGCCGCCGGGCGCGGAGGGATCCGGCCGGGCCGGGCTGGGGGCTGTCATCGGGCCATCCTACCGGCTCCCCGGCAGGTCTGCCTCGGGGTCATAGCCCCCGCCTTCGCGGGTAGGGAAATTCGCGTCGCAACCCGCTACGCTGGCTCGAATGAGCCCGATGCGCGGCCGCGGCAGGCCACCCCACCCGGACCTTCTGACCCCCGCCGAGTGGCGGGTGCTCGACCTGGTGCGGCACGGCATCGGCCGCGCGGAGATCGCCCGGCGCCGTGGCACGAGCGTCGACGCCGTCAAGTACCACCTGGCCAACATCAGCGGAAAGCTCGGGGTCGGTGCGCGACAGCTCCGGCACTGGCCGGGCATCCCCAACAGCACGCAGCTCGCCCGAAGGAGGAGCGCTTCCACCATGACCGCCTCATCGACCAGCGTCCGGCTTGGAGCCATCGCGCAGATCTCGCTCATGATCCGCGACGTCGCCCGGGCGGAGCGCTTCTACGGCGAGACCCTCGGCCTGCCGCACGTCTTCACGTTCGGCGACCTCGCCTTCTTCGACGCCGACGGCACCCGTCTGTACCTGCACCGCAAGGACGAGGCGGACTGGCGGCCGAGCTCGGTCCTCTACTTCCTGGTGGATGACATCCATGCCGCCCAGGAGCAGCTCGCCTCGCACGGCGTCAAGTTCACCGGCGCCCCGCACGTGATCTACACCGACGACGCGACGGGCGTCGAGGAATGGATGACCTTCTTCGACGACGGCGAGGGCAACACGCTCGCCCTGACCTCACGGGTCCAGCCCGCCTAGTCGACCCCTGGCGGGTGTCCCTTCCCGGCCCGATGGCCAATCCAGTTGGCCCTGCGACCGCCGAGGGCCTGTTCCCCGGTCGGATGGCCATTCCAGTTGGCCCTATGACCGACAGAGCGCCAACATCAGCTCACGGCCCCGGTTCGGCGGTCATAAGGCCAATCCAGTTGGCGTGCAACGCCCGTGACTAGCCCCGGACGGCCGCCACGGACCGATACAGGTCCACCGTCTCCGCGGCGATCCTCGCCCAGCTGAATCGCTCGACGGCTCGACGTCGTGCGGCGCGCCCCATGACCTCGCGCGTGGCGGCGTCGGCCATGAGCGCATTGATGGCGCCCGCCAGGTTCAGCTCGAAGCGGTCCGGATCGACCGGCGACATCGGGTCATCCGGTCGGAGGTCGACCGGCACCAGGAGGCCCGTCTCACCGTCGACCACCACCTCGGGAATGCCGCCGACCGCAGAGGCGACCACGGGCGTCTCGCAGGCGGCGGCCTCCAGGTTGATGATCCCGAACGGCTCGTAGACCGATGGGCAGCAGAACACCGCGGCATGCGAGTAGAGCTGGCGAGCCTCTTCGCGGCTGACCATCTCGCCGATCCAGACCACGTTCGGTCGCTCCGCCCGCGCGGCGGCGACGCCGCGCTCCATCTCGGCGGCGATCTCCGGCGTATCGGGCTGGCCGGCGCAGAGCACGACGCCGATGCCCGGGTCGAGGTGGCGGATGGCCCGAACGAGATGAACGATCCCCTTCTGGCGGGTGATGCGGCCAACGAAGAGGACGTACGGCACCGCGGGATCCACCCCGTGACGCTCGAGCGCCGTCGTGTCCGGGTCGGGGTGGTAGAAGCCGGCGTCGATCCCGTTGTGGATGACGTGCACGCGATCCGCGGGGACGTCGAAGAGCCGCAGCACGTCCAGGCGCGTCTCGTGGCTGACGGCGACCACCGCGTCGGCCGTCTCGAGCGCCATTCGCTCGATCCAGCTGCTCACGTCGTAGCCGCCACCGAGCTGCTCCCGCTTCCACGGGCGCAACGGCTCGAGGGAGTGCACCGTGACCACGAGGGGGATGCCGTAGGAGAGGCGCGCGAGCAGTCCGGCGAAGTGCGTGTACCAGGTGTGTGCGTGGACGACGTCGGCCTCGACCGGATCGGCGACCATGGCGAGATCGCGCGAGAGCGCGGCCAGCATCGGCCGCAGGCGCTCATCGGTGTGCGACAGGTCGTGGGCGGGCGGATAGCCCTGGACGCGCCAGCCGAGCTCGGTATCGGCCCCCGCACCGAACGTGCGAACGTCGAGGTCGATCAGCGCCCGGAGGTGTCGCGTGAGCTCGTCGACGTGGACGCCGGCACCGCCGTAGATCGCGGGTGGGAACTCGTTGGTGAGGATCAGGGCGCGCACGCGCCCAGCCTAGCCTGCCTGCTGCCCGTAGCGATCGGATCCGGGCTGCCGCCGATGAGCCGCAGCAAGGAACGCCTCGACCTGGGCAACGTCGAAGGGCTTCGAGACGACCGGCGCCCACGCGCCGATCTCGGCCTGCCGCATCGGATGCGCGGCCGTGCATACCAGGATCGGGACGTCTGCCATGCCATCATCGTCGTGGAGCTCGCGGGCGAGGTCGCCGCCGCGGCCGTCCGGAAGGTCGTCATCCAGGATGAGCAACGTGGGTCTTCCCGTGTCGAGTGAGCGCCGAAGGCCCGAGATGTTCGTGAATCCCTTGGCCAACCAGCCGGCCTCCCGGGCGATGTCGCACAGCAGCTCGAGCGAGTGGGAGTCATCGTCCACCACGAAGAGGACCGGAGGGCGGATTGGGTTCGCCGGGTGTGGGTGGAGATCCACCTCCTCGTGGGTGTCGACGCCAAGCTGTGCATCCAGATAACGCGTATGTCTGCGGTTGGAGCGTGCAAGGCCCGTGCCGACCCGCGGATTCGCGTGCCGCGCGGGCCCTCGACCTCCCCCGCTGGATACTCCCCTGTAGTATGCTGGGATCGATGACCGCGCCATCCACCGAACCCATGACCGAGCTCTCGCTGCCCGTGGTTGGCATGACCTGCGCGAGCTGCGTGAACCGCATCGAGCGCTACCTCAGCCGCGCCGATGGCGTGACCGAGGCGAATGTCAATCTCGCCACCGAGCGCGCCACCGTCCGCTTCGACCCCGCCGTGATCGACCGCGCCGGCGTCGTTTCGGCCATCCATTCCGCGGGCTACGACGTCGGTCGCAACGCCGCGGCCGGGGACGCGTCCCAGGCGGCCGATGCCGATGCGTCCGAGCGTGCCGACGAACGCCGCGAGCTGCTGACCGGGGCGATCATCTCGCTCGGAGTCGGCGTGACGATGATGGCGATCATGTTCGCTCCCGGGGGTCCGCCCTGGCCGATGGTCGAGATCAATCGCTGGTTCCTGGTACCGGCCACCATCGTCCAGTTCGTGTTCGGCCGGCGTTTCCTGGTGGCCGCCTGGCGCGGAGCCCGTCACGGCGAGGCGAACATGAACACGCTCGTGGCGATGGGAACGCTGGCTGCCTACGGGTACTCGGTGTTCGTCACGCTGCTGCCCGACCAGGTGATGGCCGCCGGCCTCGGTCACGAGACCTACTTCGACTCCGCTGCCGTCATCATCGGGCTGATCCTCCTCGGACGCTGGCTCGAGGCTCGCGCCAAGGGCCGGGCGGCCGGCGCGTTGAAGGCGCTCATGCAGCTGCGGCCGGACACCGCGCGCGTGCTGCGCCCCGGCGGCGAGCGTGAGGTGCCGGTGGACGAGGTGGTGGTCGGAGATCTCGTGCGCGTACGACCCGGCGATCGGGTCCCGGTCGACGGGGTCCTGATCGACGGCAGCTCGTCGGTGGACGAGTCGATGCTGACCGGGGAGTCGATGCCGGTCGACAAGGCCGTCGGAGACCACGCGATCGGCGCCACGATCAACGCCAGTGGCTCGTTCGTCATGCGCGCGGAGCGGATCGGCCGGGACACGACCCTGTCCCAGATCGTCACGCTCGTCGAGCGAGCGCAGGGCTCGAAGGCGCCGATCCAGCGCGTCGCCGATCGGGTCACCGGCTGGTTCGTGCCGGCGGTCATCGGCATCGCGGCGCGCGACGTTCGCGGGCTGGCTGCTGCTCGGCCCGGAGCCGAGGCTCCCCTACGCCCTGGCGAGCGCGATCACGGTCCTGATCATCGCCTGCCCGTGCGCCATGGGCCTCGCCACGCCCACGGCGATCATGGTCGGCACCGGCAAGGGCGCCGAGACCGGCATCCTGATTCGCGGCGGCGAGGCCCTCGAGCTCGCGCAGCGCATCACCACCGTCGTCCTCGACAAGACGGGCACGATCACGCGCGGACGAGCCCTCGGTCACGCGTCGTGCGGCCGATGCCCGGCACCGACGAGCGGGAGCTCCTGCGACTCGTGGCGGCAGCCGAGCGCGGCAGCGAGCACCCGCTGGCGGAGGCCATCGTCCGCCACGCCGATGCGGCCGGGATCCCGCCGTCGAGGCCACCGCCTTCGACGCGGTCGGCGGGCCGCGGGGTCCGCGCCACGGTCGACGGCACGACGGTGCTGGCCGGCACGGCCGTCGTTCCTGGCCGACGCGGGCGTGGCCGTGCCGGATCTCGAAGCGACCGACGTCGGGGCCGGCTCCCCGGTGTTCGTCGCCCGCGACGGGGCGCTCATCGGGCTCGTCGGACTCGCCGACGCGGTCAAGCCGGCGTCCGCCGAGGCCGTGCGGCGGCTCCAGCGCGCCGGGCTCGACGTCTGGATGATCACCGGCGATCGCCGCGCGACCGCGGACGCGATCGGCGACCAGGTGGGCATCGGTCCCGATCGAATCCTGGCCGACGTCCTGCCGGCCGACAAGGCCGCCAGGATCGAGGAGCTCCAGGCGGCCGGCGCGGTCGTCGCGATGGTCGGCGACGGCATCAACGACGCACCGGCGCTGGCCCAGGCCGACCTCGGCATCGCGATCGGCACTGGCGCGGACGTCGCGCTCGAGGCATCCGACATCACGCTCGTCGGCGACGACCTTGGTGGGGTCGCGACCGCCGTGCGCCTGTCGCGCGCCACGATGCGCGCCATCCGACAGAACCTCGGCTGGGCGTTCGGTTACAACATCGTCCTCATCCCCGTTGCCGCCGGGCTCCTCTACCCGGTGGCAGGGCTTCTGCTGAGCCCGGCCCTCGCGGCGGGTGCGATGGCGCTCTCGAGCGTCAGCGTCGTTGCCAACTCGCTCCGGCTGCGTGCCTTCCGCGCCGCATGACCCCTCGCACCAATTGGAGATCCACGTGAACGAGCTCAACCTGCTCCCGCCGGCCACCGATCCGGTATGCGGCATGGAGGTCAACCGCGAGATCGCCGCGGCCCAGGAGCTGACCGCCGAGTACAACGCCGAGACGTACTACTTCTGCGGCAGGGGCTGCAAGCTCGACTTCGACGAGAACCCGGCGAAGTACTTCGAGGCCGGCTACCAGCCGAGCATGTAGCGCCGACTCGTCGGCCACGACACTTGACCCGCCCCACGGGTCAACGGCGCATGCGGACGGATGAGGGCATGGCGGCGCCTCTAGACTGATGGGCGCATGCCCCTCATCAGCACCCGGGCGCTGACGAAGCGCTACCCCGGCGTCACGGCGCTCGACGGCCTGACCGTGGACCTCGAGCCGGGCGTGATCGGCCTCGTGGGTGCCAACGGCGCCGGCAAGAGCACGCTGATCAAGATCCTGCTCGGCCTGCTGCCGCCAACCGAGGGCGACGCACGCGTCCTCGACCTGGATACTGCCACGCAGGGCGCGCGAATTCGTGAGCTGGTCGGCTACATGCCCGAGCACGACTGCCTGCCGCCGGACGTCTCGGCAACCGAGTTCGTCTCGCACATGGGCCGCGTGTCGGGGTTGCCATCCGGCGCCGCGAGGGAGCGGACCGCCGACGTCCTGCGCCACGTCGGCCTCTACGAGGAGCGCTACCGGCCGATGGGCGGCTATTCGACCGGCATGAAACAGCGAGTCAAGCTGGCGCAGGCCCTCGTCCACGACCCGAAGGTGCTCTTCCTGGACGAGCCGACGAACGGCCTCGATCCCGCCGGGCGGGATGAGATGCTCGCGCTCATCGAGCGCATCGGGGGCGAGTTCGGGATCGCCGTCGTCGTCGCCAGCCATCTGCTCGGAGAGATCGAGCGCGTCGCCACCTGGCTGATGGCCATCGATGCCGGCCGGCTGCTGCGCACGGCGCCGCTGGCCAGCTTCACCGAGCGCACGGGGCAGCTGCTGATCGAGACCGATGAGCCCGCCGAACCGCTCGCCGCGCGGCTGGCCACACGAGGAATCGCGGCGCGGGCAGATGGGCGGACGATCGTGGTCGACCTCGCATCGGGCGACGGGAGCGAATTCGGCATCTACGACGCCGTCCGCGACGAGTCCGTGGCGCTCGGGCTGGCGCTCCTGCGACTCGAGCACCGCCGGCACCAGCTCGAGGACCTGTTCCGCGCCGGAGGGACCGATGACCTCGTCGCCTGAGACGGCAGGCACGATCTACGACCTCGGCTACCGGCACTACGACGGGGCCCGCCTCGGTCGTCGCGGCGCCATTGGCGCCATCATCGGCGCGGGACTGCGTGCCGTCTTCGGACTGGGTCGCTCGGGCCGTTCGAAGATCCTGCCGTGGGGCGCGCTGGTGCTGGGGCTCTTGCCGGCCGGGGTGGCGGTCGCCATCCGCGTCCTGGTCGGTGACATCGTCGACCTCTACAGCTACGAGAACTACCTGTGGGGCATTGGCGCGCTGCTGCCCATCTTCGTGGCGGCGCAGGCGCCCGAGCTGGTCGTCAACGACATCCGTCACCGCGTCCTGCCGCTCTACTTCAGCCGGCCGATCGGCCGCTTCGACTACGTGTTCGCCAAGCTCGCCGCGCTCAGCATCGCGCTGCTCGGCCTCACCCTGGTTCCCGTCCTTGTGCTCTTCGGCGGACGTGTCCTTGCCGCGGAGGACCTTGTCGGTGCGCTCGGCGACGAGATCGGCGCGCTGCCGGGCATCGTCGGCAGCGGCGTCATGCACGCGGTCGTGCTCGCCACTCTCGGCCTGGCCATCTGCTCGCTTGCCGCGCGGCGCGCCTACGCAGCGGGAGCGGTGCTGGCGGTCTTCCTGATCGGCGGTGTCATCAGCGGCACGTTCCAGGGCCAGCCTGACCTCGGCCTGGAGTGGGTCGCGCCGTTCACCAACCCGCTCGCGATCCTGGACGGGGCGCGGGAATGGCTCTTCGGCGGCAGTGTCGCCGAGTCGCCGGTGGGAGCAGCCGGCGTGCCGCTGTACGTCTACGGTGTGGCGACCGCCATCCTGCTGGGCGTCTCGCTGGCGATCCTTGCCGTTCGGTATCGGCGGGTGACCGCATGAGCGTGCTCTCGCTGACGGGCGTCTCTCGCTGGTATGGCAACGTGGTGGCGGTCAACGACGTGACCTTCGAGGTCGCGGCCGGCATCACCGGCCTGCTCGGCCCGAACGGCGCGGGGAAGACGACCCTGCTTCACATGATGGCGGGCTTCCTGGCTCCGTCCGCCGGCGAGGTGCAGCTGGACGGGACGCCGACGTGGCGCCATCCCGAGGTGTATCGGAGCATCGGCTTCGTGCCCGAGCGCGAGGCGGTGTACAGCTTCCTGACCGGTCGCCAGTTCGTGCTCGCCTCGGCGCGCCTGTCGGGGGTCACCGATGCGGAGGCCGCCGCCGACCGCGCGATCGACATGGTTCAGCTGCGCGACGCCGCCGGGCGATCGATCGGCGGCTACTCGAAGGGGATGCGGCAGCGGGTCAAGGTTGCGGCGGCGCTCGTCCATGATCCGCCGACCCTGATCCTGGACGAGCCGTTCAACGGCATGGACCCGCGGCAACGCCTGTCGATGATGGATCTGCTGCGGGGGATGGCGGCCGATGGGCGGACGATCCTGTTCTCGAGCCACATCCTCGAGGAGGTCGAGCGGCTCTCCGACCGGGTCCTCGTCGTCGTGGCCGGGCCGCCTGGCCGCCTCCGGCGACTTCCGCCGTATCCGCCGCCTCATGATCGATCGTCCCGCACCGCTTCACGCTTCGGTCAAGCGACGACCGGCGCCTTGCCCGCGAGCTGCTCACGAACCCGGAGGTGGAGGCGGTCGAGCTGCGCGACGGGGTGCTCAGCGTCCGCACCCGCGACTACGGCGCGCTGACCCGCGAGGTGGCGCCGGCCGCCCAGCGGGCCGGCGTCTCGCTGCTCGAGCTGCGTCCCGCCGACGAGTCGCTCGAATCGGTCTTCAGCTACCTGGTGCGCCGATGATCATGACGCTCGCCTCGCTGACCTTCCGGGCGCTCCTCAATCGGCGCCGGACCCTGCTGCTGGGACTGCTCGGCGCTCTCATCGTGGTGGTGGCCGTGATCTTCCGCCTCGGCGATCCCGCCGCCGACGAGGCGGCGCGCTTCACGGGTCGCCTGCTGGCGAACTTCGGCGTGGCGGCACTCCTGCCGCTGGTGACGGTGATCGTCGGCACCGCCGCGCTTGGCTCCGAGCTCGACGACGGAACGATCGTGTATCTCCTGGCCAAGCCGGTGCCCCGTCCGCTCATCGTGATTGTCAAGCTCGTCGTTGCCTGGGCCGTGAGCGCCCTGCTGGTCGCGCTGCCCATCCTGGTTGCCGGCATCGTCGGGACCGGTGGCGACACGGACCTCGGTGCCGGCTACGGCCTCGCGGCGCTGCTCGGCACGCTCGAATACACGGCGGTCTTCCTGGCGCTCTCGCTCGTGACGTCGCGCGCCCTGGTCATCGGTCTCGCCTACGTGGTCGTCTGGGAGGGCGTCGTGGCCGGGCTCTTCGCCGGCACGCGGATCGTGTCGATCCGGCAGCACGTCCTCTCCGTGGCCGATGCGCTGGGCGGCGAGGGTGCGGTCCCCGCAGAGCTGGCGGTGGGAACCGCGATCATCGTCGGCGCCATCGTCATCGTCGCCGCCCTCGCGCTGGCGGTTCGCCGCCTCGCGCTGGTTGAGCTGCGCGGGGAGACGAGCTAGGTGGAGCGCCGCCGCCGCCGTGGGGACATCCGTGGAAGGGCCGGCTCGACGAGCTGCTGATCGACTCGCAGGCGCTCACCGGCAACCCGCTCGGCGACCCGCACCGCCGGCCGCTGTACGTGTACACGCCGCCGGGCTATGACGACGACGCCGGACGGCGCTATCCGAGCGTCTACCTGCTCCAGGGGCTGACCGGCCAGGTCGACATGTGGCGGGCGCGCAAGGCCTTCAGCCGGACCACCCCGGAGGCGATCGACGCCTGGTTCGCCGCCGATGGCGCTGCGCCGGCCATCGTCGTCTTCGTCGACGCGTGGACCAGCCTGGGCGGCGCGCAGTTCATCGACTCGGCCGGGACGGGCCGCTACCACACCTACCTGTGCGACGAGATCGTGCCGTACGTGGATGCCCGCTACCGAACGCTGCCCGCTGCGGCGCACCGGGGCGTGGCCGGCAAGAGCAGCGGCGGCTACGGCGCCATGGTCACGCCGATGCTGCGCCCGGACCTGTTCGGCGGCCTGGTCACGCACGCGGGCGATGCGCTCTTCGAGGTCTGCTATGCGCCAGACTTCCGCGAAGCCGCCCGCGCCCTGCGGGACGTCTATGACGGCTCGTACGACGCCTTCTGGGCCGACTTCCGATCACGCCCCGGCCGTTCGAAGCGGACCGACGGCGCGCTCCTGAACGTGTGGTGCATGGCCGCCTGCTACTCCGCCGATCCGGACGGCACCGTGCGCCTGCCGTTCGAGCCGCTCACCGGCCGGCTCATTCCCGAGATCTGGGAACGCTGGCTCGCCTGGGATCCGGTCCGCATGGCACGGCTTCACGCCGATGCGCTTCGCGATCTGCGCGGCATCTGGATCGACGCCGGTCGTGCCGACGACTTCTACCTGGACCTGGGCGCCGATGCGTTCCGCGGCGAGCTCACGGCGCTCGGCGTGGACGGCGACCGGCTGCGATTCGAGCTGTTCGACGGCACCCACGCGGGCATCGACTGGCGCTACCCCGAGGCGATCGGCTGGCTGGCGGAGCGGCTCTCGGGCTGAGCCGCGGGTCAGGCGGCGACGACGCGGTCGCGTCCCGCGCGCTTTGCCATGAAGAGGGCGACGTCCGCGGTGCGCAGGAGCGATTCGCGCGTTGGATCGGCCGCGTCCAGCTGTGCGCAGCCGGCCGACACCGTGACGCGCAGCTCGGTCCCGTCGTCCGCGCGAACGCTGCGCCCGGCGAGGAGGCCACGAACCTCGTCCGCGGTGCGGACCGCCGCCTGGCGGTCGGCGCCGTCGAGGACGACGATGAACTCCTCGCCACCGATGCGGGCCACGAGGTCGCTGGCGCGGAACCGTGACGCGAGGACGTCGGCGAACTCCTTCAGCACCGCGTCACCCACCTGGTGCCCGTGCTCCTTGTTGAAGAGGCCGAACCGGTCGAGGTCGAACATGATCGCGCTCAGGGGACGCCCGCCGCTCAGGCGCTCGCGGCGATGGACGGCCAGCACCCGGTCGAGCGCCTCGTCGAAGTGGCGGCGGTTGTAGAGACCGGTGAGCGGGTCGCGCACGGCAAGCTCGGCGACCTCGGCATGCAGGAAGGCATTCGCGATGGCCAGCGCGGCGCTGCTGGCCAGCAGCTGGAGGCCCTCGAGCTCGAGATCGGTGAAGCCGTCCGTGCCGGTCGTCCGCCCGATCGATATGGCACCGACCACCACGCCCTCGCGGACGAGCGGCAGGCCGACGCCGTAGTTCCAGGTCGGCAGCTTCAGATCCTGAATGGACTGCGGGAACTGCTCCGGCGTGAGCGCGTTGTCGATGACGATCGCGCGGTCGCGGATGGCGCGGCCCGCCAGGCCAGCACCAACCTGGATCTCGTGGCCGACGACACCGGGTAGTCCCCGTGCGGCGCGGATGACGTAGCGCCCATCCGTTCGGTCGAGGAGTGTCACGGCCAGGACGTCCGCTCTCACCACCCGGGCGATGGCACCGATCATCATCTCGGCGAGTGGCTCGACCGCCAGTGAGCTCGTCACGTCACGCCCGAAGGCATCGACGTCGCGGAACAGGTCGGCGCGGGCGGCGAGGGCCTGTCGGTCCTGGCCGAGCGCAACGGCGCTCGCGATGCGTGCGGCGATGATCGTCACGAGGCTCCCATCGGTCTCGTCGAGCCGCCGCCCGCCGTTCGTCTCCACGTTGAGGAGCCCCAGGAAGCGGCCGTCGACGAAGAGCGGGGCGCAGATCAGGCTCGTCGCCGTCAGCGTGCCGGGGATGTAGTCGGGATCGGCGGCGATGTCGGGCACGAAGGCGAGCTCGTGGGTGCGCATCACGCGGCCGGCAACTCCCACCGAGGAGTCGAATGAGTCGATGGCGTCGTCGTAGCCCCCGTAGGCGGCGAGGTGGACCCGCTCGGAGTCACCGAGGTAGACGGACACGAGCGTGTAGCCGAAGCCCTCCACGATGACGTCCACCACCGCCTTGATCGACTCGGCGGCCGGGGCCCCGGCGGCGAGCACGCGCCCTACCGACTCGAGCGCGGAGATCTGCTGCGCCCGGTGCCTGCCGGCCACGACCGCCATCCGCGTGGTGACCAGGGCTTCCTCCAGCGCGCGAACGATTCGACGCGTCCCAACGGCGACCACGACGGTCACGCCGGCCAGGGTCATGCCCCGCAGGCCGACGCCGCTCGGTGATCCGAAGTGCTCCAGCTCGGGAACGAGCATGACGGCCGCGGCGACGGCCGCCGCCACCGCGCCCTGCACGCGCCCGGCTGCCGCCGCGACCGCCACGACCGGAATGAAGAGCGGGATCAGCGGCAGGGAGGCGCCACCGATGACCTGCGATGCGACCGCCACGAAGGCGAGCGTCGGAAGGATGCGAAGGACCTGCCAGTCGGCCCGGCCCTTCAGGTGCCGGCGAGCTCCGAGGAAGCCGAGGAGCAGCTGGGCGGCGACCGCCACGAGGCCGAGCGCCGTCGCGGTCACGAAGTCGTCGTCGGCCGTCGTGGAGGCCACGATCCACACGATCGGCACCAGCGACGCCGTGACCAAGAGGTACCGATCGCTGATGATGCGGAGCCAGAATGGCCGCACGTGCCAGCGATGCACGGCGAGGCCGAGCATCGAGCGCGCTCGCGTCGAGGCGTTTGCTCGCATGTCTCGCTGATCGTGCTCCGCGGGCTCCGGAGCGGCCATACCCTCGAAGTACTGCCGGAGTCCCGTTGGCACGCTGCACGCTACACTCCGGCCTCGGGCGCGAGAGCGGCCCGCGTGACGTGCCATACGGAGAAACGAGCCATGACCTTCCGCCCTGATGTCGAGCTCGATCCTGGCCAGGTCCAGGATCGGCGAGGCGGGCGCGTTCGCGGAGGCGGGATCGCACTCGGTGGCGGCCTCGGCAGCCTCGTGATCCTCGCGCTGATCATCCTCCTCGGAGGGAATCCCGCCGATCTGTTGAGCCCCGGCGGCCAGCCGGAGACCGGGCCCGTCTCGAGCGAGCTCGCGACCGAATGCCAGACCGGTGCCGACGCCAACGAGCGCCAGGATTGCCGGATCGTGGGCACCGTGAACAGCCTCGATGCCTACTGGACCGAGGCCTTCACGGCCGATGGCCAGCAGTTCACCGAGCCCGGGGCGGTCCTCTTCACCGGCCAGGTCAGCACGCAGTGCGGCGCGGCCACGAGCGCGGTCGGGCCGTTCTACTGCCCGCTCGACCAGACGATCTATCTCGACCTCGGCTTCTTCGACGAGCTGGAGACGCGCTTTGGAGCTGAGGGTGGCCCCTTCGCCGAGGAATACGTCATCGCCCACGAATACGGCCATCACGTGCAGAACCTGCTCGGCACACTCGACGAGGGGCGCGACACCGGTGCCGAGGGCGGAGCGGTGCGCACGGAGCTGCAGGCCGACTGCTACGCCGGCGTGTGGGGTGGAAACGCCGTCGACACCGGCTACCTCCAACCGTTGACCGACGATCAGATCGGGCAGGCATTGAACGCCGCGATGGTGATCGGTGACGATCGGATCCAGGAGCAGACTCAGGGGCAGGTCAACCCGGAGACCTGGACGCACGGCTCGTCCGAGCAGCGCCAGCACTGGTTCAGCGTCGGGCTCCAGGAGAAGGCCGGCGGCGCCTGCGACACCTTCAACGCCGATATCTGAAGGGGTTGGCCCCGGCGCCCGAACGTGTGAGACTGTCGCCCCCACGCGGGAGGTGAAGGATGTCGACGAACGGACATGGCCGGGATCCCGGGCACGCCGCGCCCGACGCGGATCCCCTCATCGCGTCTCCCTTCCCGCCGATCGGCGAATACGGATTCCTCTCCGACTGCGAGACGACCGCGTTGGTGGCGCCGAGCGGGAACGTCGAGTGGCTCTGCCTGCCACGCATCGACTCGCCGAGCGTCTTCGGCTCGATCCTCGATCGCGACGCCGGCGGGTTCCGGTTCGGCCCGTCCGACATCCAGGTGCCGGCCGCACGTCGCTATCTACCGGGGACGATGATCCTCGAGACCAGCTGGGGCTCCCCGGGCGGCTGGATCATCGTCCGTGACGTGATGCTGCTGGGTCCCTGGCGCCACGAAAGCGAGCGCTCGAAGATCCAGCGCCGCCCACCGACTGACTACGACACCAGCCACGTTCTGCTGCGCATGGTCCGATGCGTGAACGGCGAGATGCAGCTCACCCTGGACTGCGAGCCCGTATTCGAATACGGGCGGCGCCTCGGCACCTGGCGCTTCACCGAGGACGGCTATCACCAGGGCGCCTGCGCCGACGAGGGGAGCGACCTCGAGCTCGTCCTCTCGACGGACATGAACCTGGGATTCGAGGGCCCCCGCGCCATGGCGCGCACCCTCATCAAGGAGGGAGAGACGCGCTTCTGCGCGCTGGCCTGGAATGGCGCCGCGGCACCGCGGACGACTGACGATGCCTATCAGCGCCTGGTCTGGACCGCGCATCACTGGCAGCACTGGCTGGCACGCGGTGACTTCCCCGACCATCCGTGGCGCTCGTACCTCGAGCGCTCCGCGCTCACGCTCAAGGGACTTACCTACGCACCGACCGGCGCGGTGGTCGCCGCCGCCACGACCTCCCTGCCCGAGACGCCGGGCGGCGAGCGGAACTGGGACTACCGCTACAGCTGGATCCGCGACTCGACCTTCGCGCTGTGGGGCCTGTACACGCTCGGATTCGACTGGGAGGCGAACGACTACCTCGCGTTCATCGCCGACGTCGCCGAGCGCGACTCCGAGCTCCAGATCATGTACGGCGTCGACGGCGAGCGGGTGCTGGAGGAACAGGAGCTGCCCCACCTGAGCGGCTACGAGGGCGCCCGACCGGTTCGCATCGGCAACGGCGCCTACGGGCAGCGGCAGCACGACATGTGGGGCGCCGTGCTCGACTCCGTCTATCTGCACACGAAGTCACGCGACCACCTCGACGAGCGCATCTGGCCGATCCTGGTGCGCCAGGTCGAGGCCGCGATCGAGCACTGGCGCGAGCCGGACCGCGGCATCTGGGAGGTGCGCGGCGACCCGAAGCACTTCACCTCCTCGAAGGTGATGTGCTGGGTGGCGGCCGATCGGGGAGCGCGGCTGGCTCGGCTGCGCGAGTCGCATGACCTGGCGCAGCGCTGGCAGGCCGCGGCGGATGAGATTCACGCTGACATCTGCGCCAACGCGCTCGACAGCCGCGGCGTCTTCACGCAGCACTACGACACGGAGGCGCTCGACGCATCGGTCCTGCTCATGCCGCTCGTCCGATTCCTGCCTGCCGATGACGAGCGGATCCGGCAGACCGTCCTCGCCATCGCCGATGAGCTCACCGACGACGGGCTCGTCCTGCGCTACCGGACCGACCAGACCGATGATGGACTCTCGGGCGAGGAGGGCAGCTTCACCATCTGCTCGTTCTGGCTCGTGTCTGCCCTGTGCGAGATCGGCGAGATCGTGCGTGCTCGCAGGCTGTGCGAGAAGCTGCTCTCCTACGCGAGCCCGCTTGGCCTGTACGGCGAGGAGCTCGACCCGCACACCGGGCGGCACATGGGCAACTTCCCGCAGGCATTCACCCACCTCTCGCTGATCAATGCGCTGATGCACCTGATCCACGCCGAGCGTCATCATGCGCCCATCGTGGCTCCCCTCTCGCCGAAGGCCTCTCAGGGCGGCCGCCGAGAAGGGCGGCAACGGCAAGGTCTCGGAGCCGATCGCAGGCCCCGCGCGTACCGAGCCCGCCTAAGGGCTACTCCTCGAACGGCAGCCCGCGCTCGACGGCCGCCCAGCCGGCTGCGAGCAGGCGGATGGCGATCTGTGGGTCGCGCGCAGGTGGATGATCCGGCGCGACCAGCACGCCCGCGAGCGACGGAAGCAACGGTGCCGGGCCGAAGCTCACCGCGACGAGCGAGGCGCCGGCGAGGTGCCCGTCCTGAATCGTGAAGAGGGTCTCCAGGGGGGCGCCGTCGTACGCCACCCAGAACGGGTCGGTGCTCGCGACCCGACGCAGCCGCGTCCCGGCCGCGAGCCGGCGGTCGGTCGGCGTGAGTGGCATGGCGGGAGCACCCGCGTACCAGAGGCCGGTCGCCTGGTGCAGCCGCTCGAGCGTCTCGTTCCAGCCCGCCCACCAGGAGGGGCCGCGCGGCTCAGTCTCGTCCAGCGCGATCTCGCTCAGAACGACGAAGCCGTCGGGATCGTGGTCGAGACCGACGCAACGGTCGTCGCAATCGGGGAGCGTCAGGCGCGGCAGCTCTGCGATCATCAACCGGGCGCTCAGCCATTGGGTGAACGCGTCGGGATCGCGGCCTCGCGCGGCGGGGTCGATTAATGTGAGCACCGTCTCGCCGCGTCGAATGAGATCGACCGCGATCGAGAAGGTGCGATACCGGTCATGCTCCGACGAGCGGCTCGGAGCTCGGTTCCGGGCTGCCATGCATTGGATGGAACACTATCGGGCCTTCCCTCCACAAGACGCCCTAACCGCACCTGACCGCACCTGACCGCACCACGCTCCCCCGCACTGGTGCGTTCGGGCACCTTGCGGCCACCAGACGGGCACAATGAGCGGCGTGAAGCCATTCCGATTCCTGGCCGAAGCTCGGACCATCGCCACCGGTCGCGAGCTCGCCGAGACCGCGCGCCGGGCGGAGGGCATCGGGATCGACACCCTCGTCATCCCGGACCACCTCATCCCGCAGCTGGCGCCGATACCCGCCATGGCGACGATCGCCGCTGCCACCGAACGGATGCGCATCGCGGGGTTCGTGCTGAACAACGACCTGCGCCACCCGGCCGTCCTGGCGCAGGACCTCGCCACCCTCGACGTGCTGTCGGGCGGGCGCCTGGACGTCGCCATCGGCGCCGGCTGGAATCGGCCCGAGTACGAGGCCATCGGCATTCCGTTCGATCCCACGCCGGTCCGCCAGGCGCGCCTCGAGGAGGCGATCGCCGTCCTGAAGGGCTGCTTCGCCGATGGGCCCTTCAGCTTCGCCGGCGACCACTACACGATCACCGACCACGACGCGCATCCGAAGCCCGCGCAGCGGCCGCACCCGCCGTTCCTGATCGGTGGCGGAGGTCGCCGGACCCTGGCGCTCGCCGGGCGCGAGGCGCAGATCGTCGGCCTCGCGCCGCGCATCCTGCCGATGGGCGCCGGCGATCCGGCGTCGGTGACGGTCGCGGCCACGGCCGAGAAGATCGGCTGGGCACGAGAGGCGGCCGGCGATCGCGCCGACCAGCTCGAGTTCAACATCTACCCATCGATGACCGGAATCAGTGTCACCGATCACGCGCGGCGCGAGGGCGAGGAGCTGTCGGAGCGGCTGCACGCCCGGAGCGGGGTGGCCGTCAGCGCTGACGAGCTGCTGGCGTCGCCGCACATCTTCATCGGATCGGTGGAGGCGCTGGTGGAGAAGTTCGAGCATCTGCGCGAGGAGCTGGGCATCAGCTCGATCATGGTCGGCGAGGTCGACGAGCTGGTGCCGGTCGTGGAGCGGCTGGCGGGCACCTGAGAGCCTCCCCGGATTAGAATCCGAGACCCCACCCGGAGCACGCGTGACCCGCATCCTCGTCTACACCGGAAAGGGCGGCGTCGGCAAGACAAGCGTCGCCGCCGCCACGGCGCTGGCATGCGCCGATCGCGGCTATCGCACGATCGTGATGTCGACCGACATCGCCCACAGCCTCGGCGACGCGTTCGACCGCGAGCTCGGCCCCGTGCCGCTCGAGATCGCGCCGAACCTGTGGGCACAGGAGTCGGACGTCTTCTACAACGTCGCGCGGTACTGGGGACGGATCCAGGAGTACGCCGCATCGGTCCTGCGCTGGCGAGGGCTGGACGAGGTCATGGCCGAGGAGATGACGGTCCTGCCCGGCATGGACGAGGTCGGGTCGCTGCTCTGGATCGCCGATCACCACGACTCCGGCCTCTACGACGTGGTCGTCGTCGACGCGGCGCCGACCGGCGAGACGCTGCGCCTCCTCTCGCTGCCCGAAGCCGCCAAGTGGTGGATGGAGAAGGTCGAGCCGATCGGCCGCAGGATCACCAAGCTCACCGGACCGATCATCCAGCGCGTGGTCGGCATGCCGATGCCGAGCGACGACGTCTTCAGCGCCGGCGAGGAGCTGTTCAGCCGCCTGGAGTACATGCACGGGCTGCTCATCGACGATGCCAAGACCTCGGTCCGGGTCGTCCTCACCCTCGAGCAGGTGGTGATCAAGGAGGCGCAGCGCTCGTTCACCTACTTCCACCTGTACAACTACCCGACCGACATGGTGGTCGCCAATCGCGTCCTGCCCGACGACGTCGGCAGCTACTTCCGCGGCTGGTACGAGGCGCAGCAGCGGTACGGGCCGCTGGTCGACAAGCTGTTCCACCCGATCCCGGTCAGGAAGGCGCCGTTCTTCGATCGGGAGATGGTCGGCATCGACCTGCTCCGCGAGCTGGCGGCGGCGCTCTACGGCCCGGACGACCCGACGACCTTCTTCTACCGCGGGAAGCCGTACGCGGTCTCGCGCGACAACGGCGGGTTCGTGGTGTCGGTCGACCTTCCCTTCACGGACAAGCAGCAGATCAACCTGTCGCGCCATGCCGATGAGCTCGTCATCGACCTCGGCACCTGGCGGCGGACGCTGGTCCTGCCGCGTATCCTCGTCGATGCCCCGACCGAGGGCGCCCGCTTCGACGAAGGCACGCTCAAGATTCGCTTTGGCCCTCCGGCACGCTGAAGGAGCATCCCATGACCGACCAGCCACCTCCCACCGATGCTCGCACCGCCGAGCTCGAGGCTCGTCTCGCCGATCTCGAGCGTCGCGTCCCCCGCACGGACGAGAGCGGCAGGTCCGGGTTCGAGACCGCATTCTGGGCGGCCATGCACGGCATCTTTCCCGGAGGATGCCCGCAAGCACCTGAAGGTGGCCGACCCGGGAGCAGCTGATGGCCGCCCGGGTCTACCTCGACCGCTGGATCACGCGCCTCGACGAGCAGGAGGCGGAGAAGCCCAGCCGCCCGCACGAGAAGATCGACATCGAGTAGCGGCCCTGGCGGACGCCTCAGTCCTCGAGACGGAGGCCCTCGAGCGCGCGAACGGGGCATCCGGCGCATCCCGCCATCCGCCGCCGGGGGGTGCAGCGGTGATCCGACAGGATCTGCCCGGCCGAAATGTCTGCTTGGAGGGACACGCAGCCGTCAGGCGATGCGACGATCTAGAGGCGGGTCGAAGTCCCGACTATGTTTCGCGGTTTACCGGGTCTCGTCAACATCTCTCGTCACCGACGGCAACCTGCTCATCTGCGTCCGTCGCGCCCAGCCAACGACGACGAACAGCGCAGCGGAGCCCACCAGCATGGGGATCGTCAGGTCAAGGATGAGATCGCCCAGGCCACCGAGCGTCGGGGCAGTGATGGCTGTGTCAGGCAAGCTGCCCGATGCTGTGGAGCGGGTAGGCGATGAGGGCGGCGTCGAGACCGCAGTCGGCGTTGGCTTCGGGGTCGGCGTGGGTCCGCTCTCGACCACGGTCGTCGTGTCGGTGGCGCTGTTGTCGGCGGCGGCTGGGTCGACCACCGAGCTCGTGACGCTGACGGCCTCGGTCTGCGGTCCGCCGTCGGTGCTGGCCAGGACGGTGTAGGCCACGCTGAGGGTGGCGCTGCCGCCGGCCGGGATGGTGCCCAGGCTGCAGCCGAAGTCAGGCCCGGCGCCGATCGGGGCGCAGGTGCCCTGGGAGGGGCTGAGCGCACCCTGGCTGAAGCCGGTCGGCCAGGTGTCGGTGAGGGTCACCCCGCTCGCGTCGGAGGGACCGGCGTTGCTGACCGTGATGAGGTAACCGTGAGCCACGCCGTCGCCGGCAGTGACGCTGCTGAGCCCGTCGCTGACGGTGACCCCCAGGTCGGCGGAGGCGGTCACGTCGGTCGCGTCGACCGCCGACACGCCACCTGGGTTCTCGTCGCTGGTGGCGGTGGCGGTATTGGTGACCGTCTGGGCGGCGATGCCCGAGCCGACGCCGTAGGGCACGCTGATGGTCCAGGTCGCCCCGGGCGCCAGGCTGGCCGGCAGGGCGCAGTGGATCGGTGTTACCGAGCGAGCCGGTGCAGTCACCCGACAGGTCGGCGCTCGGGGTGCCGGCGCTCAGGGCGGCGGGCACGGAGTCGTCGACGACGAGGTTGTCGGCGTCGGAGGGCCCCCCGTTGGTGACCGTGACCGTGTAGGCAAGGCCGGCGGTGCCGGCCGCCACGCTGGCCAGGCCGTCGTCCTTGGTCACCACGAGGAGCGGCGCTCTCGACCACGGTCGTCGTGTCGGTGGCGCTGTTGTCGGCGGCGGCTGGGTCGACCACCGAGCTCGTGACGCTGACGGTCTCGGTCTGCGGTCCGCCGTCGGTGCTGGCCGGGACGGTGTAGGCCACGCTGAGGGTGGCGCTGCCGCCGGCCGGGATCGTGCCCAGGCTGCAGCCGAAGTCAGGCCCGGCGCCGATCGGGGCGCAGGTGCCCTGGGAGGGGCTGAGCGCGCCCTGGCTGAAGCCGGTCGGCCAGGTGTCGGTGAGGGTCACCCCGCTCGCGTCGGAGGGACCGGCGTTGCTGACCGTGATGAGGTAACCGTGAGCCACGCCGTCGCCGGCGGTGACGCTGCTGAGCCCGTCGCTGACGGTGACCCCCAGGTCGGCGGAGGTGGTCACGTCGGTCGCGTCGACGCGCTGTTAGCCGCCCGGGTTCTCGTCGCTCGTGGCGATGGCGGTGTTGCTGACGGTCTGGGCGGCGACGCTGGCGGCGACGGCATAGGGCACGCTGATCGTCCAGGTCGCGCCGGGCGCCAGGCTGGCCGGCAGGGCTGCAGTGGATCGCCGTTGCCGGGCGAGCCGGTGCAGTCGCCCGCCGAGGTCGGCGCTCGGGCTGCCGGCGCTGAGGGCCGCCGGGCACGCTGTCGTCGAGGACCAGGTCGTCGGCGTCGGAGGGCCCGGCGTTGGTGACGGTGATCGTGTAGGCGTGGCCGGCGCGTGCCGGCCGACGACGCTGGCCAGGCCGTCGTCCTTGGTCACCACCAGGACGGCGGTCTCGACGACGGTCGTCGTATCGGTTGCGCTGTTGTCGGCGGCGGACCGGGTCGATGACCGTGCTGGTGACGCTGACGGTCTCGGTCTGCGGGCCGCCGGCGGTGGAGGCCGGGACGGTGTAGGCGACGCTGACCGTGGCGCTCCCGCCGGCCGGGATCGTGCCGAGGTCGCAGCCGAAGTCGGGCCCGGCCCCGATCGGGCGTGCAGGTGCCCTGGGACGGGCTGATGGCGCCCTGGCTGAAGCCGGTCGGCCAGGTGTCGGTGAGGCTCACCGCGCTGGCGTCGGACGGGCCGCCGTTGGTGACCGTGATCAGGTAGCCGTGGGTCAGGCCGTCGCCGGCGGTGACGCTGCTGAGCCCGTCGCCGACGGTGACCCCCAGGTCGGCGGTCGGCTCCCCAACCGCGAAATCGCTGAAGGAAGTCATCCCGGTAGCTTGCGTGCTCAACGCCGTTCGTGTCCCAACGGCTGGCCGCGTCCAGGTGGTGCCACCCCGCTTCGCCACGATGAAGACGGTCGGATCCGCACCGGGATCGAGGTCGCCGGCCACGAACGTGAACCTCGCGGCGTACGTGTCGAAGACGATGCCGGTGTTGGTCACCGTCCAATACCGGTTCACGCTGCGGTTGACCGCGAGGCCCGAGTTGGCGATGTCCGGATGATCGCCGGGCGTTGTGCTCGCCGTCAGCTCGCCCGAAGTGCGTGACCGTCCCGAACGCGATGTCGACCGGCGCGAAGCGTGTGGCGTCACCGATCTCGAAGGTCAGGCCGACACCGGACCCGACGGCCGCGTGCTTCTGGAGTCTGCCGACCACCCAGCCGCCGGTCCTGACCACAGTCCCACCCGCACCCACCACGACCGTGTTGGCGCCCGCGTCAAGGCGTCCGGTGGTCAGAGTGAGCGTTGCCCCGATCGTGAGATCGGCCTGCGTGGCCAGTCCGCTCGGGTTGTTGAGCGTCAAGGCGCTGAGCTGCGAGACGCTGCTGGGTAGGGAGATCCCGGCGCCTACCCCGGTCACGTGAGCGATGACGTAGCGCCCGCGACCAGGTTGCTCGACGCTCCAGCGATCGCATTGCTGATCGTCAGCAGGTGGGCACCGAGGCTGAGCTGGCCGGACGTGAGCGTCAGGGTTCCGGTCACGTTGAGGTTCGCCGAGAGCGTCACCCCGAGCGGATTGTTCACGACGAGGTTGAAGGCGGGCGTCGCGACGGTGCCTCCGATCGACTGGCTGGCCGCTCCATTGAGGGTCACCGTGCTCGTCCCCGGGACGATCGGTCCCGTTGTTTGTCACGTTGCCCTTGATCACGACGGCGCTGCCATTCTCGCGGAAGGTGCCGCCGACCGTCAGGCTCCCGCCGAGCGTCAGTCCGTAGTTCGAGGCCGATGTCGTGAAGGTGCCGGCGGAGACCGTCAGGTCGTGCGCGACCACCATGCCGGCGCCGAGCGTCGTCGTCCCTCCGTTGGTCGTGACGTCGTAGAAGGACATCCCAGCCGCATTCACCGTGCCCCCCGCGAAGACGAGCGTGGAGCTGCCGGGGTCGAGCGTGCCGCGCGGTATACGTCCAGTTGTTCGCCGTGCGGATCGTGCCGGCCAGAGTGAGCGTGCCAGCCGGCTTGTTGATCACGACGAGGGGCAGCGCCGCCGGCGGCGGTCGTCGCGGCGCCGGTGAACGTCTGGGCGCCGGCACCATTGATCAGCAGGGTGGCGGTGCCGCCGGTGTAGGTCGAGGCCTGGCTGATGGCTCCCTGAGCGGCCAGGGTGCCCGTCCCGTTGAGCGCGCCCGCGGTGAGGGTGGTGGATCCGCTGACCGTGAGCGTGGTGCCCGGCGGCAACGGTCGTCGTCGCCCGGAAGTCGACGGCGTTGAGGGTATGGCTGCCGCTCACCGTGCCCCCCGCGAAGACGAGCGTGGAGCTGCCCGGGTCGAGCGTGCCGCCGGTATACGTCCAGTTGTTCGCCGTGCGGATCGTGCCGGCCAGGGTGAGCGTGCCAGCCGGCTTGTTGATCACGACGAGGGGCAGCGCCCCGGCGGCGGTCGTCGCGGCGCCGGTGAACGTCTGGGCGCCGGCACCGTCGATCAGCAGGGTGGCGGTGCCGCCGGCGAAGGTCGAGGCCTGGCTGATGGCTCCCTGAGCGGCCAGGGTGCCCGTCCCGTTGAGCGCGCCCGCGGTGAGGGTGGTGGATCCGCTGACCGTGAGCGTGGTGCCGGCGGCGACGGTCGTCGTCGCCCGGAAGTCGACGGCGTTGAGGGTATGGCTGCCGCTCACCGTGCCGCCGGCGAAGACGAGCGTGGAGCTGCCGGGGTCGAGCGTGCCGCCGGTGTACGTCCAGTTGTTCGCCGTGCGGATCGTGCCGGCCAGGGTCAGCGTGCCAGCCGGCTTGTTGATCACGAGGAGGGGCAGGGCGCCGGCGGCGGTCGTGGCGGCGCCGGTGAAGGTCTGGGCGCCGGCACCGTTGATCAGCAGGGTGGCGGTGCCGCCGGTCGAAGGTCGAGGCCTGGCTGATGGCTGCCCTGGGCGGCCAGGGTGCCGGTCCCGTTGAGCGCGCCGGCGGTGAGGGTGGTGCGATCCGCTCACCGTGAGCGTGGTGCCCGGCGGCAATGGTCGTCGTCGCCGCGGAGTCGACGGCGTTGGCAGGGTATGGCTGCCGCTCACCGTGCCCCCGGCGAAGACGAGCGTGGAGCTGCCCGGGTCGACCGTGCCGCCGGTGTACGTCCAGTTGTCGCCGTGCGGATCGTGCCGGCCAGGGTGAGCGTGCCGCTGGCTTGTTGATCACGACGAGGGGCAGCGCGCCGGCGGCGGTCGTCGCGGCGCCGGTGAAGGTCTGGGCGCCGGACCGTCGATCAGCAGGGTGGCGGTGCCGCCGGCGATAGGTCGAGGCCTGGCTGATGTCGCCCTGGCGGCCAAGGGTGCCGGTCCCGTTGAGGCTGCCCGCGGTGAGGGCGCTAGCCTGGACGATGCACCGTCACCGTCCAGCGTGCCGTTACCACGCTTGGCTCGTGAAGCTGCTGCCAAGCGTTGCGTGGTCCCGCCCCGATGGTCACGGTCCCGGAGCTCGAGATGCCGAGGGTATGGCTGCCGCTCACCGTGCCGCCGGCGAAGACGAGCGTGGAGCTGCCGGGGTCGACGCGTGCCGCCGGTGTACGTCCAGTTGTTCGCCGTGCGGATCGTGCCGGCCAGAGTGAGCGTGCCAGCCGGCTTGTCGATCACGAGGAGGGGCAGCGCCCCGGCGGCGGTGGTGGCGGCGCCGGTGAAGGTCTGGGCGCCGCCCGTTGATCAGCAGGATGGCGGTGCCGCCGGCGAAGGTCGAGGCCTGGCTGATGGCGCCCTGGGCGGCCAGGGTGCCGGTCCCGTTGAGCGCGCCCGCGGTGAGGGCGGTGGACCCGCTGACCGTCAGCGTGGTGCCGGCGGCAATGGTCGTCGTCGCCCGGAAGTCGAAGGTGGTGAGGGTATGGCGCCGCTCACCGTGCCGCCCGCGAAGACCAGCGTGGAGCTGCCGGGGTCGACCGTGCCGCCGGTATACGTCCAGTTGTTCGCCGTGCGGATCGTGCCGGCCAGGCTCAGCGTGCCCGAGCCGGCTTGTTGATCACGAGGAGGGGCAGGGCGCCGGCGGCCGTGGTCGCGGCGCCGGTGAACGTCTGGGCGCCGGCACCATTGATGAGCAGCGTGGCGGTGCCGCCGGCGTAGGTCGAGGCCTGGCTGATGGCGCCCCTGGCGGCCAGGGTGCCGGTCCCGTTGAGCGCGCCCGCGGTGAGGGTGGTGGATCCGCTGACCGTCAGCGTGGTGCCCGGCGGCAACGGTCGTCGTCGCCCGGAAGTCGACGGCGTTGAGGCTGTGGCAGCCGCTCACCGTGCCGCCCGCGAAGACGAGCGTGGAGCTGCCGGGGTCGAGCGTGCCGCCGGTATACGTCCAGTTGTTCGCCGTGCGGATCGTGCCGGCCAGAGTGAGCGTGCCAGCCGGCTTGTTGATCACGACGAGGGGCAGCGCCCCGGCGGCGGTCGTCGCGGCGCCGGTGAACGTCTGGGCGCCGGCACCATTGATGAGCAGGGTGGCGGTGCCGCCGGTGTAGGTCGAGGCCTGGCTGATGGCTCCCTGAGCGGCCAGGGTGCCCGTCCCGTTGAGCGCGCCCGCGGTGAGGGTGGTGGATCCGCTGACCGTGAGCGTGGTGCCGGCGGCAACGGTTTTGGTGCCAGCTGCAAAGGTCAGGTTGTTGAACGTATCCGGTGTCGAGACGGTGAGCGTGGCCGCTCCCCCGCCAAACGACGTCGTGCCCCCGCCGGCGTTGAACACCCCGCCGACGTCGGTGAAGTTGCCCGACACCGAAAGAGTCCCGGATGTGGCTGCAAAGGTTCCCGCTGTTAGCGCGAACGGGCCGTTGACGGTGACGGCGGCGGTCCCTCCGGCAAAGGTCCCTCCCGCCTGGCCGAACCCCGATGCGCCGATTGTCACCGCAATTCCCGGGCCTTGCGTGATTGTCCCCGCGTAGCCGGCGCCGATGGAGATGCCCGCCACATTGACGACCGCATTAAGCGTCGCGTTCTTGCTGCTCGTTGCATCGAACGTGGCGACGTCGGCTGCACCTGGAACTAAATTGCCCGACCAGTTGCTGGTGTCTGACCAGTTAGTGGTGAGCCCAAGGCCCGTCCAGGTCCGGGTCGCAGCGTGGACCGTTTGTGATACCCCAAGTCCAACAACCAGCGCCCAGAAAAGAAGGACCGCTAGCGCCGGGCGGCGCCACGGGCGCGAGCGCCCGTCCTCCGGCCGCGTGGGACTCATGGGTTACGTTGGTTCGTCACTTCTCCTCATCGAACCGTGCTGGGCTGCCTGCCGCCACCCGACCGAAGACCTTTCCGGCCAAACTTTGGTACCGGTCGGCGATGCTCGGGCCACGCGTTCCTCTGAATCAGGGAATCCCGATAGAACGGTTGAGACCCACATCGCGGGTGTCCGTGGCCAAACTCGGACTGCCGACTGAGGACGAGGCGCACCGTTCGCGGTCCTCGCGGTCCTCGCGGTCCTCGCCTACCACAACGCCGACGGCAACCGCATCGACGGCATCCCCGGTATTGCCGGAATGCCGAACCGCCAAATTGGGCGCTGTGGCTCACCGTGGTACTGTCCGATTCGTTGCGGGAGTAGCTCAGTTGGCAGAGCGGCAGCCTTCCAAGCTGCATGTCGCGGGTTCGATCCCCGTCTCCCGCTCCACTTCATCCATTGTCGACGCACGCGATTGCTTCGTGCCATGCCCGGTTCTCGGCGTCTCGGCTGATGAAGTAGTCCACCTCGCAAGTCGGGCTGAAGCCCCACGCCGGACGGTCGATCACCAGCCGTGCCAGGTCATCCATCTCGAACGTCGTCGACGGCGCACCGGTAGCCAGGACCTCGTCGCCCCATGCCCGGCACGTCTCGCCCGATACGCCGGTCGCGGCCGAACACTCGATCGTGACGTCGGGGTCCGACGCCGAGGTCGCTTCCACCGGCGGACGCAGCAGGAGATACGCCAGCAGGGCAGCCACCCCGAGCAGGGCGAGCACAGCACCGATTCGAATCGCCACGACACGCAGTATGCGTATCCTCGGAGCCGATGCGACCGCTGACACGGCCATGATTCGGCTCACTGATCACCCGCCGAACGCCGAGGCACCGCTCTCCGACCTCGAAGGTGGGATCGTCGCCAACGACCGCTTCTATGTCCGGTGCAACTTCGCCGTGCCCGAGCTCGATGCGGAGTCCTGGCGGCTCGACGTTGCAGGCGCCGTCGACCGCCCACGCACCTGGACGCTCGATGAGCTGGGCTCATTGCCCAGCCTCGAGCGAACCGTCACGCTCGAGTGCGCCGGCAACGGACGGTCGTTGATGTCGCCAGCCCCACCCGGCACCCCGTGGGGGCTCGGCGCGGTCGGCACGGCCCGCTTCGGCGGCGCCCGACTCGCTGACGTCCTGGCGGCGAGCGGCCTGTCCCCCGCGGCGGTCGAGCTCGTGTTCACCGGCGCCGACCGTGGGATCGTCGAGCCCGATGGCCACATCGCCTACGAGTTCAACCTGGATCTCGCCACGGCCGCCGGCCCCGATCCGATCCTCGCCTGGACGATGAACGGTGAGCGGCTCGCGCCCGAGCACGGCTTCCCGGTGCGGCTGGTGGTGCCCGGCCACTACGGCATGCGATCGGTGAAGTGGCTGACGCGTATCACGGCGGTCGACAACCCGTTCGTCGGCCACTTTCCGAGCAAGTATCGATATCGAGGCGACCGCGAACTGCCCGATGGCTCGCCGGTCGGCGCGATCAGAGTGCGATCGCTCATCACCTCCCCGGCCGATGGTCAGCGGCTCCCTCGCGAGCCGATCGTGCTGCGCGGCATCGCCTGGTCCGGCACGCAGCCGATCACCAGCGTTGAGATCGAGGCGGGCGCCGGCTGGTCGCCGGCAGAGCTCGGCGAGCCCGTTGACGGCACCGGTCCGTCGACCTGGAGATTCGACTGGACTCCGCCGAGGGCCGGCAGCCACACGCTCGCGGTGCGCGCGACCGACGCGGACGGAGACCGCCAGCCGGAGTCGCCGGTCTGGAACGAGGGCGGCTACGGGAACAACGTCGTCCACCGCATCGGCATCGAGGTGGTGTAGGTCAGGACCCGTCGAGGCCGATCTCGACGCCACCATGTTGTCGAAGCCCAGGCGCCCTACCTGCTGGCATAGCGAGCGCGGATGCGGAGTCGCGTTTGCGCTGGGCAGCAACTAACGACGAAGGTGCGGCCAACATGGCCGCGAAACGATCATGGGGCGCAAACGACGGATCTGAGAGAGGCCGATTCGGGGCCATCCTTGTCGTTAGTTGCGCTGCGGAGCAATTCAGTGATTCCTGCCGTCGGACGCGTCACTCGCGGCCGTCAATCTCCGCGAGTACGGTCTTGGTGTGCTGACCGAGCAGAGGCGGTGCGAGCCGGACGGGGAGCTGAAGGCCGTCGACGCGGATCGGGCTGGGAGCGAGATCGATGCCGTCGATCCTCGTCGTCCACCTCCTCCCCATCGCCGCCAGCGCCTCGCCGACGCCGTTGACCGGCCCGGCCGGGACGTCGGCGCTGGCCAGCGCGTCCACCAGTGCCGCGCGATCCCAGGTGGCGATTCGCTCGCCGAGCCACGCAGCCAGGGCGGGCCGCACCGCGATGCGCATGGAGTTGGTCGCGAAGCGACCATCGGCGTCGTCGAGGCCAAGGACGTCGAGGAGCCGCCGAAACTGAGCGTCGTTGCCGACGGCGATCACGAGGTGGCCGTCACGCGCCTCGAACGACTCGTACGGCGCGATGTTGGGATGCGCATTGCCGTGCCGACCCGGCTCCTGGCCGGACGCGAGGTGGTTGCCGAGGACGTTGATGAGCCCACTCACGCCGGCCTCGACCAGGTTCACCTGCACGGAGCCGGCTCGGCCGCGGCCGTGCAATGCGGCCAGCGCCCCGACGGCGCACTCGAGACCGGCGAGCAGATCCAGCAGCGCCACGCCCGTCTTGGTCGGCGGACCGTCCGGGTCGCCGGTGATCGACATCAGGCCGCTCACCGCCTGCGCCAGCAGGTCGTAGGCGGGACGATCGGCATCGGCGCCGGGAAAGCCGCCGACCATGGCCACGATCAGGTCAGGGTGCCGGGCGCGGACAGCGTCCGTCTCGAGGCCCAGTCGGGTCGCGGTGGCGGGCCGGTAGTTGTGCACGAGCAGATCGGCCGTGGCGAGCAGGCGGTCGAGGATTGCGCGGCCGGCATCGGTCCGAAGGTCGACCACGACGCTGCGCTTGTTGCGGTTGACCGATGCGAAATACGCGCTGCGGCGATCCGCAGGATCGCCCCACCACGGCGGTCCCCACGTGCGCGACTCGTCGCCGTCCGGCGGCTCGAGCTTGATGACGTCGGCGCCGAGGTCGGCGAGCAGCATGGTCGCGAACGGCCCCGCCAGCACCCGGCTGGCGTCGATCACCCGAATGCCCTCGAGGGGCAGTGTCTCGCTCACGATCCCTACGGTAGAGGAGCAGCTGGCACGCTCGCCGCTAGCATTGACGACATGAAGATCGGATTGATGCTGCCGCTGGCTGACGACGAGACCAACGGATTCGCGGACCTGCGCGCGCTGGGGATTGCCGCCGAGGACGGAGGCCTCGACTCGGTGTGGGGCGCCGACCACGTCATCTTTCGGGATGGGGGCGAGACGACCGGCATCCATGAATGCTGGACGGTCCTCACGGCCGTCGCGGCGGTGACCTCACGCGTCGAGATCGGGCCGCTCGTGCTCGCGCTCCCGTTCCGCAACCCGGCCCTCACCGCAAAGATGGCCGCCGAGCTCGACGAGGTGAGCGGTGGACGGCTCATCCTCGGCCTGGGGTGCGGCTGGCACCGGCCCGAGTTCGACGCATTCGGCTACCCGTTCGACCATCGCGTCTCGCGCTTCGACGAGGGATTGCAGGTCCTGGTGCCCTTGCTGCGCGAGGGTCGCGTGACGTTCGAAGGCCGGTATCACCGGGCCGTCGACGCCGAGCTGCGCCCACGCCCGATCCGCGAGGGCGGCCCACCGATCCTGATCGCCGGCAAGCAACCGCGGATGCTCAAGCTCGTCGCGCGGTACGCGGACCAGTGGAATGGCGCCTGGTACGGCCATCCCGACGAGGCTCACGAGCTGCGCGAGCGTCTCACGAACCTGCATGCCGCCCTGGATGCCGTGGGTCGCGATCCGGCCACGCTCGAGCTCACTGCCGGGATCTTCGTCGCCTTCGACGGTGCAGAGGCCGATGCACCCGAGCGGGCGATCCGCGGCAGCCTCGACGAGGTCGCCGATGCGCTGGCCGGATACGCGGCGCTGGGCATCAGCCACCTCATCGCGCACGTGTTCCCGCGGACCCCGGAGGCGGTCCGCAGCCTTGGCGAAGCTGCCGCGCGTGCCCGCCAACGCGCACCGGTCGCCGCCCTAGGCTGAGGCCGTCATCAGGACGTGCCGCACGGGCCGCCGGGCCCGGCGGATGCGCGCCAGGTTGACGCCGACCACTCGTTGGCGGCAGGTGGCACACACCGTCCAGCGGCCGTCGCGCTCGAGCTGGACACGGTGCTCCGGCACGAGGACGCGCCATCGACGACGCGGCCGCGCGCGGATGGTGGAGCGATGCTCGGCCAGCGCGGCCGCCGCGCCGGGCACTCCCAGCGCAACCGCGTGGCGCAGCGAGCTGCGGTAGCGGGCGGATTCGAGGCGCAGCGCATCGGCATCGGTCAGGCCATGGCGGCGATAGAGCTCGAAGGCGACCTCGTAGAACGCGCGTCCGTGGTGGATCGCCCGCCGGGCACGTCGGGGAGGCGGCGAGAGCCAGTGGGCCAGCTCGTGGAGGAGCGTCAGCCGCTGGTCGAGCTCGTCGGACCCCGCGCGGACCGCGACGATGCCGTCGTGACGCTGCGTCACGCCCGTCGAGTGCTCCCCCGCGCGATGGCGCCATGACAGTCGTGGCTGCGTGATGCCGGCATCGGCGCAAACGGACGCCACCAGCGAGCGGGCCCAGCCGGGTGCCGTCATCGGCGCATCCGCAGCAGGCGGCCGACCTCGAGGAGCCAGGCGTCGAGGTCGGGGTCGCCGTAGTGCTCCTCGTCGTAGGTGAACCCGGTCATGTCGGCGCCGTGCTCGGCGACATACGCCTCGGCGCTCACCGATCGGAACGGGAAGGCTCGAGCCGCCAGCGCCTCACGCGCCGGGTCGGCCGCTGGGCGATCCTCGGAGCGGCGCGCCTCGCGACGGGCGCGCCATCGGACGGTGAGGCTGGAGAGACGCTCGCGGTTCACCCACGGAGAGTAGCGCGACCGAGGTCAGGCCCGGGCGGGCTCCGGTGCGCCCTCGTAGAGGCCGATGCGCGCGACCCCGCGCTGGACCCACCGCGGCGCCCACCAGTTGGCCGATCCCATGATGCGCATGAAGGCCGGCACGAGCACGCCGCGGACGAGGGTCGCGTCGATGAGGACGGCCAGCGCCATGCTGAAGCCGAGCGACTTGACGAGTGCCACCGAGCTGAGGGCGAAGGCCCCGAAGACCGCCACCATGATCAGTGCGGCCCCGGTGATGATGCCGCCCGTGATCCCGATCCCTTCGGCCACCGCGCGCGTGTTGTCGCCGGTTGCCAGGTACCGCTCGCGGATCCGCGAGAGCAGGAACACCTCGTAGTCCATCGACAGGCCGAAGAGGATCGCGAACATCAGGATCGGCGTCGAGGCGATGATCGTGCCGGAGGGGTCGAAGTTGAGCAGCCCGGACAGGTGCCCGTCCTGGAAGATCCAGACCAGCGCACCGAAGCTCGCCGTGATGCTCAGCAGGCTCATGAGCACGGCCTTGATCGGCAGCAGGATCGAGCCGAACGTCAGGAACAGGACGATGGCGGTCACGCCGATGACGATCGCGAGCGCGAACGGCACCGAGTGGGTGAAGCTGGCCATGAAGTCGCGCGATCGCGACGAGAGGCCGGCGGTGAGGGTGTCCGAGGCGCCGTCGGGCACCGGGAGCGCCCGGACGTCATCGATGAGCGCGCGGGCCTCGGCCGAGTCGGGCAGCGTCGAGCTGAAGACGTTCACGCGGGTGACGTCGTCGGCGACCCACTGCTCGATCCAGGTCGCGATCCCCGCCGCCTCGGGCGGGCGCTGGTCCTCGGGCACCGAGACCAGCTGCAGGTAGGAGGCCTCGTCCATGCCGGCCGGCGGTTCGAGGACGCTCGTGACCTCGGTCACCCGATCCAGGCCGTTCAGCTCGGCGACGTATGCCCGGAGCTCCTCGACCCAGGCGGGAGGTAGCGCGCCATCGGTGAGGAATGGTTCCTCCGCCAGGACGGCGACCTCGATCGGGTCGGCGTCGCCGCCGGGGAACTCGTCGGCAAGGACGCGGAAGCCGTCCACGCTCGGCGATGGTGGCAGGTCGTCGAGGTTGCCGCCGGTGGAGAGCTGGATCCCGAAGAAGGGCAGTCCGGCGACGATGAGCAGGATCAGCACGGGCGTGGCGATGAGGACCGGCCGGCGCATGACTGCCAGGGCGATGCGACCCCACAGGCCGTGGCCCTGTCGCGCGTCCGCGGCGGCCGGGTCGTCCTCGACGAGGCGGAGGGAGCGCGGGAGCGGCACGCGCAGACGGTTCACGCGAGGTCCGAGCATCCCGAGCACGGCCGGCAGGACGGTGAGGCCGAAGATGAGGGTCGACAGGACGGTGACCACGCCACCGATGCCCATGCTGCGCAGGGATGGTGACTCGAAGACGGTCAGGCTCGAGAGGCCGATGGCGACAGCGACGCCGCTGATGGCGACCGCCTTGCCGACCGTCGCCATGGTGTGCTCCACGGCGTCGGCGACGGAGCGATGTCGGAGCTCCTCCCGGAACCGGCTCACCGTGAAGAGTGAGTAGTCGATCGAGAGCGCCAGCCCGATCATGGTCGCCACGTTCGTGACGAAGATGCTCATCTCGGTGACGCCGGCGAGCAGGCCGATGACCGCCATCGAGCTCGGCAGGGCGAGCGCGGCGATGACGATCGGCAGCACCGCGCCGACGACCGTGCCGAACACCGCGAGCAGGATCAGCATCGCGATCGGCAGGCTGATCAGCTCGGCCTGGACGAGATCCTTCTCGATTGCCTCGTTGAACTCCTGCTGGATGACCGGAACGCCCGTCACGACCGTGTCGACACCCTCCGGAGCGTCGACCAGGCTGGCGAGGTGCTCCGCGTCCTGGACGGCATCCTCGAGGTCCTGGTTGAGGCGGATGAGGGCGAAGGTCATCGTGCCGTCACGGCTCAGGAACGAGGGGTCGCCAACGTCGGCGTACGTGAGGATCTCGTCGACGTTCGGCTCGTCCGCGAGAGGCGCCACGCTGTCGGCCACGGTCGTCTGGAAGTCGGCCGAGTCGGCCGCGCCGTCGGGGTCGGTGAAGATGACGATCATGCTGGTCGCCTGCTCGCCGAACCGGTCGGCGAAGAGCGCCTCCGCGCGCGCGCCCTCGGAGCCGGGAACCTGCCAGCCACCCTGGCTCAGGCGGCCACCCGCATTGGCGGCCCACACGTTGAGACCGATGACGAGGGCGAGCCCCGCGAACGGCAACCAGCGCCGCCACCGATAGGTCGCTCGCCCCAGCGCGGCGAAGATCCCGTTGTGCCCGATCCGATCCTCGACGGCACGATTGGCCGGTGGCAATGCGCTCGGGAAGCTCTCGGGCAGGTCGGTGGCTCCGCGCCCGCCGCGCATCGCCAGCAGGAGTCCGGCGATGGCGGCCAGGAGACCGCCAACGATCAGCGGCCTGCGCATCCGACTGAATCCTCGTTCATCATGCTGTGACGGCACTCTACACTTGCCAGATTCGTCTCGTCAACCCTAAAATGAATGTCAATTCATCAGAAGGGACGACCGCAGAGATGCCACGAACCAGCGCCGCCCACGCGTCCGAGATGCGCGAACGCATCCTCGAGGGCGCGCATCGCGCCATGCTCGCGGGGGGCTATCGCGGGACCACCATGCCCGCCATCGCCGCCGAGGCAGACGTCAGCGTCGGCCTCCTGTATCGCTACTTCGAGAGCAAGGAAGAGCTCTACCTGGCGATGTGCGAGTCGGTGACCCAGGCCCAGCTCGACGAGCTGGCCGTGCAGATCAGCCAGATCACCGATGCCCGCGAGCGGCTGGGCCGGGCGGTCGGCTATTTCGTGGAGAGCCTCGACACGGAGCACTGGGGCGCGATCGTCACCACCGGATGGGCGGAGGCGGACATCAAGCCGGCGCTGCGCGACATGCTCCGGCGCCGATGCGATCAGATCCGCGCCTTCGCGGCCATGTTCCTGCGCGAGGGGATCGCGCGGGGCGAGCTCGAGCCGGACGTGGACGTCGAGGAGCTGAGCCTCGCCACCACCATGCTCATGGACGGCGTCATCGCCCACCAGGCGGAGATGGGCGATCGGTTCGATCCCGACCTGGTGCAACGCTCCGTCATCGCGCTCGTCGGCCGCACGCTGCGGCGCTGACCTCTGGCGGATGGGTGTGCGCACGCGGTAACTAACGGCCACGTTGCGCGCGAAACGGGCGCCTGCCTTGCTGCTCATTGCGGGGGCGGCAAAGCAGCGCGAAGGAGGCAGTCGTGAGTTGCCGGTAATTGCCGCCCAGGCCAACCCGCCGGCTCAGCAAGCAGCTGCGGCCGGTATGATCCGCCGCGTGACCAGCGCCGCTTCGAGCCGTTGACCGCCCTCGCCCCGGCGACGTGGTGGCGCGGGCTCGGCGCCCTGACGCGCTCGGGAAGCTCGATCGAGGCCCTGGCCTGGGCCCTGTACGACTTCGCGAACACGATCTTCAGCTTCGCGATCGTCAGCTTCGCGATGAGCCTGTGGACCATCCGGTTCCTCGGCGAGGGACCCGGCACGTTCTGGTTCACCGTCGCCGTCAGCGTCTCGGTGCTGGCGAACGCGATCGTCTCCCCCGTCCTCGGCGCGATGAGCGACCGGGTGGGCCGTCGCAAGCCGTTCCTCGCCGTCTTCACGGCCCTGTGCCTCATCGGGACGCTCGCCATCGGCCTGGTCGACATCCGGCTCGGGCTCGTTGCGTTCGCGATCGCCAACTTCGCCTACCAGGCGGCGCTCATCTACTACGACGCGCTCCTGCCGGACGTGGCAAGGCCGATCGCGCGCGGCCGCCTCTCCGGCATCGGCGTGGCGCTCGGCTACTGCGGAACGCTCCTGGTCGGCGTCCTGCTCCTGGCGGGCATCAGCACCGATGCCGAAGGCTCCGCGACTCCATCCACCTTCGCATTGGTCGCTGGCCTGTTCCTCGTCTTCGCCGGCCCGCTGTTCCTTGTCGTGCGCGAGCCTTCCCGTGCCGGCACCCGGTTCCGGGCGGCCGACGCCGTTCGGTCGTTGGGCCAGCTCGGCGAGACGCTGCGGCACGCCCGCGAGACGCCGGGGCTGCTGCGCTTCATCGTCGCGCGCTTCTTCTACTCGGACCCGGTGAACACCGCGATCGTGGTGATGAGCGCGTTCGCGGTCAATGCCGTTGGCTTCACCGAGGGCCAGGCGCTCCAGGTCCTGCTGATCCTCACCGTGGTGGCCGTCATCGCATCGGTCGGCTGGGGAGTCCTCGCCGATCGCTGGGGCCCGCGCCGCACGCTCTTCGCGGTGCTGGCGACATGGGCGGTCGGACTGGTGATCATCACCGCCTTCATCGCCCCGATCCCCTTCCTGGTCGCCGGCGCGCTGCTGGGTGCCGGGCTCGGCGGCGTCGGCGTGGTCGATCGGCTCATGCTCCTGCGCCTGACGCCGCCCGACCGGGTCGGCGAGATGTTCGGCCTCTACGGCCTGGTCGGGAAGTTCAGCGCCGTCGTCGGCCCGCTCGTCTACGGCATCATCGTGGCGAGCCTGCTCGCCAGCCTGGATCGCGACGCGTACCGTGTGGCGATCGCGTCGCTCTTCGTGTTGCTGCTGGTGGGGATCTGGATCCTGCGCGACGTGCCGGAGGGCGAGCCGGAGAACGAGGATGCCGCGGTCGACGCGCTGCTGGAGGGAAGCAACCGATGACGTTCGTGGTCGCGCACCGGGGAGCCTCGGCCCAGGCGCCGGAGAACACGATGGAGGCTTTCCGGCTTGGCGTGGAGGCCGGCGCCGATGCAATCGAGCTCGACGTCCACCTCACCGCGGACGGCCAGCTGGCGGTCATCCACGACGACACGCTCGACCGGACGACCGATCGCACGGGGTCGGTGGTCAGCCAGACGATGGACGAGATCCGCGAGGCCGATGCCGGCGCCGAGTTTCCCGGACCGAACCGCGACCACCCGTTCCGAGGTCGCGGGCTGACCGTGCCGACGCTGCCCGAGGTGCTCGCCTGGCTGCCCGAAACGGTCGGCCTGGTGGTGGAGATCAAGGCCCGCGCCGCCGCCGACGCCCTGGTCGAGGCCGTGCGTGACCATCCGGTTCGGGCAAGCGGCCGGCTGGCGGCGATCAGCTTCGACGAGCATGCGATCGAGCGCGTCCGTGAGCTCGATCGCGAGATCAAGACCGGCTACCTGCTCGTGCCGACCCAGCCGGTCGAGCCCGCCCTGGTCTGGGCCACCGAGCACGGGCACACCGGCGTCTTTCCGTGGGAGGGCGACATCGGCATCGATCCCCTCCCCCTGATGGCCCAGGCGACGGCCTTCGGACGCGAGATCGGCTGCTACGTCGTGAACGACCCGGAACGGATGAAGCACCTGGCCGCCTGTGGTCTCTGGGGCTTCGTGACCGATGTGCCCGACGTCGCCCGCGAGGCGTTGGGCCCTCGCTAGACCGGCCGGTTGCCCACCGCGGCGAGATCGCCGAGCGCCTCGCGAGCGGCCGATGCGTCGTCGACCGCGAAGGCCACGGTGACCTGGGAGCCCGACATGCCGGTGGCCATCATCGCTTCGACGTTGATGCCCTTCTCGGCCAGCCGCCGCGCGGCCGCGCCCAGGGAACCTGGTTGGCGGTCCTCGATCCCCGCCGAGACCAGCTCCGCTTCTCGGTACTCCGTACCGCGCTGATCGAGCAATGCGCGCGTACCGGCTTCATCGGCGGTGATCAGCGCCACCGCCCCGGTTGCGTCCCAGCCGATCCCGGTCGCGCCGGTGATGTTGATGCCCTGCTGGCCGAGCGCCTCGGCGAGATCGGCAAGGCTGCCCGGGGTGTTCTCGAGCTTGACGATGAACGCATGCATGCGACACCTCCGTCGTCTCCCGGCCCGGCCGTCGGTCGCACTGATGGCCCGGCGAGGGCGGGCCGGCCAGGAGACGAGTCTACGCCGGGTGTCACGTCAGCGGCGGCGGCCGCCGGTCAGGATGCCGAAGACGGCGCGCAGGATCGTGTTGAAGGTACCGGAGCGCACGACGCGCCCACCCTCGGTCGCGACCTTGCCCCAGTCGACGCCCTTCTCCGGGGCGCTCGTCGGGCGCATCCTGCGCTCGCCGGGCGACTCGGGATCCTCGACGCCCTCCATGCTCTCCGTCGCATCCTCGGTCGCCCGCTTCATCCGCGCGGCCAGCATCTCCTTGGCGGACTCCGGATCGGTGTCGGTCGCGTAGGTCGGCGCGATGGCCGACGCGGAGACGACCGCGTCGAAGACGGCAGGCTCGACCTGCGCCATGAGCGACGTGGGCGGGCGCATCATGGTGCGTGCCGCCGGCATCGGTCTGCCCTTCGGATCCAGTGCCGAGACGATCGCCTCGCCGATGCCGAGCTTGGTCAGCTCTTCGCTGAGGTCGTAGAACTCGCTGGTCGGGAACGTGTCGGCGGTGGCGCGCACCGTCTCGAGGTCGTCCGGCGTGAACGCACGCAGCGCGTGCTGCACCCGGTTGCCGAGCTGGCCGAGCACCTCGGACGGCACGTCCGTCGGCGCATGAGTAACGAAGAAGACGCCGACGCCCTTCGAGCGGATCAGCCGCGCCACCAGCTCGATCTGCCCCATGAACGTCTTGTTGGCGTCGCGGAACAGGAGGTGGGCCTCGTCGAAGAAGAAGACAAGCTTCGGCTTGTCGACGTCGCCCACCTCGGGCAGCGACTCGTACAGGTTGGCGAGCAGCCACATCATGAACGTGCTGAACAGGGCAGGCCGATCCTGCATGTCCGCCAGCTCGAGGATGCTGACGATGCCCCGACCGTCGCCGTCGAGGCGCAGGAAGTGCTCGACCTCGAACTCGGGCGAGCCGAAGAACGCATCGGCCTCCTGCTGCTCGAGCTCGACGATCTTGCGGATGATGACGCCGGCGGTGGCCGTGGCCACGCCGCCGTACTCGGCCATCTCGGCCTTGCCCTCGTCAGAGTTGAGGTGGTTCAGCAGGGCGCGGAGGTCGGCGAGGTTGATGAGCGGCAGCTGCTTGTCGTCGGCGTACTTGAACGTCATCGCCAGGACGGACTGCTGGGTCTCGTTGAGGTCCAGCACCTTGGCCAGCAGGATCGGTCCGAAACTGGAGACCGATGCGCGCAGGCGGACGCCCTTGCCGTCGCGGTCCAGGGTGAAGAACTCGACCGGGAACGCCTTCGGCGCGTAGCCGTCCATGCCGATGGCCTGCGCCCGGGCCGTCAGCTTCTCGTTGAGCACCGCCGACGCGGCGAGCCCACTGATGTCGCCCTTGATGTCGCTGATGAAGACCGGGACGCCCGCGTCACTCAGCTGTTCGGCGAGCACCTGGAGCGTCTTCGTCTTGCCGGTGCCGGTGGCGCCGGCCACCAGTCCGTGGCGATTCATCATCGCGAGCGGAACGCGCACCTGGGCGGCGGGAAGGGCCTGCTCGTCCTGCATGGCGGCGCCGAACGTGATCGCCGGTCCTTCGAAGCCGTACCCGGTAGCGATCGCCGTCTCGAGGTCGGTGGGCATGGGCGCGAGTATAGGGACGCTATCCCCGCTTCGGATCGACCTTCGGGAGCCGTGTCCTGCCCTCGACCAGGAAGTGGCGGAACCACTCGTCGATGAGCCGCGCATTGTCGACGCGCCGGAACGGCGTCCCCGAGCGAGTCAGCTCGTGGGACTCCTCCGGCACCCGCATCAGGCGCACCGTCCGGCGAAGCGAGCGAAGGACGGCGAAGAGCTCCTCGGCCTGGGTGATGGTGCAGCGCAGGTCGTTCTCGCTGTGCTGGATCAGGAGTGGCGTCGTCACGCTGGTGGCATACGTCAGCGGCGAGTGCCGCCGGTAGAGGTCCCAGTCCTCCCACGGGTGCACGCCGTACTCGTAGAGCCCGAAGGTCGGGCCGCCGATGTCGCCCGACAGCATCTGGCTGACCATGTCGTTGACGCTTCGGCAGGTGACCGCCGCCTTGAACCGATCGGTGTGGCCGACGATCCAGCTCGTGAGGTAGCCGCCGTAGGAGCCACCGGTCACGCCCATCCGATCGGGATCGGCCAGGCCGTCGGCCACGAGTGCGTCCAGGCCGGCCATGCAGTCGCTCATCGGTCCGTCGCCCCAGTCGGCCACGTTGGCGGTCAGGAAGTCGCGCCCGTAGCCCTGCGAGCCGCGGGGGTTGCAGGCGTAGACGCTGATCCCGCCGGCAACGAGCAGCTGCCACTCCCAGATCAGCGACCAGCCGTAGAGGGTGCCCGGTCCGCCGTGGATCTCGAGCACGACGGGAGCCGGATTCCCCTTCGACCCTTGTGCCGCCTGGAGGAACCAGCCCTGGATGCGGCGCCCATCGACCTCGTGCCAGCGCTCGACCGGCGCGACCAGCGCGATGTCGCCCCAGGCACCGCCCATCAGGTCGCTGACGCGTCGCAGGTCGACCTGGTCGCGCGGGCCGAGACGGCCGGCCGGGACGTCGCCGACGACGACGTCGGGCACCTCGGTGCCGCTGGTGCGGACCGCCGCGACGCGCAGGCCGCCGCGCGGCAATGGTGCCGCGGAGAGGCGTCCAAGGAAGTGCCGGCCCCGGGTCAGCCGCTCGACCCGTCCGCCGTCGACCTCCACTCGCCACAGCTCGAAGCTGCCGTCGACCGGAGCCGCGAAGACGACCCAGCGGCCGTCCGCCATCCAGTGCAGCTTCGCCTCGCCGCCGCCGAACAGATCGCTGTTCATCGCGGCCGCGGCCTCGAGGTCGGAGCCGGCGATGAGGTCCTCCGCGTGGCCATCGCGCACCCGGAAGCGCCAGACCGATGCCTGCTCGAGCTGGCCGCGCTTCCAGTCGCGGTTGCCGATGGCCGCCACCCACCTGCCGTCGGGAGACCACGCCGGAGCTCCCCAGCTCTGGCGGCCGCGACCGGGGGAGAGTTGCCTCACCCGCCTGCTGGCGACCTCGACCAGGTAGATGTCGGTGCGCCACGCCAGGTCCGGATCGCGATGACGGTCTGAGACGAACGCAATCCGCTTCCCGTCCGGAGACCAGCGCGGGTCGAGGTCGTGATGGTCGCCGCTGGTGAGCAGCTCGGCATCCCCCGAGCTCGGGTCGACGAGCCACAGCCGCTGGAACCGGTCATGGATGAATCCGGTGCCGTTGAACTGGTACGCGAGGGTGTCGATCAGCCGCGTGTCGGGCGGTGGCGGGTCCTCCGGACGGCGCTCGGGCTTCTTTTCGGGCTGCGTCGAGGTCGCGCCGCTGCCGACGCACAGGCGTCTCCCGTCCGGCGACCACGAGATCGCGGAGACGTCCTTCGGCAGATCGGTGAGCTGTCGCGCTTCCCCGCCGTCGGCGAATGGCAGCAGCCACACCTGGGTTCCGCCCTCCTTCGGAGCTTCGGCCGCTCCGGGCTTGGCACCACCGCCTCCGGCCTGCAGGACGGCGCCACGGTCGGACAGAAAGGCGAGCGTCCGGCCGTCGGGGCTCCAGCGCGGCGTTGTGTCGGACCTTGATCCCACCGTCAGCTGACGGGCCGGCGACGCGCCAGCCGCGGGCGCCACCCACAGCGACGTGCGGTAGCCGTCCTTGCCCGGCGCCACCGACTTGACGGCGAACGCCACGTGGCGACCGTCGGGCGAGACGTCGAGCTGGATCGGGACCCGAAGGTCGTACAGGTCCTCCGGACGCGGCGCGCGAGCAGCCATCGGCAAAGGGTCTCCTGGCGAGGTGGTGGGGTTTGACCACCAGTTTAGTGACAGTTCGGCGCTCTCAACTGACGCGCTGACGCGCGCGGCGACGCGGTCTCCGGCGACCGGGGAGTATCAGGAGCGGTCGCGGTCGCGCCCCAGGTCCCGCTCGATCGGCGAGTCGGCGATGCGACGCCCGTACTTCGCCCGGTCGGTCGCGACGATCGCATCGGTCCGGTGGCGGTCCGGCCTCGGCCTTGATACTGCCCTGCTCCTCGTGGTCGCCGGCTCTCGTGCACCGAAGTGGCGCCGGAACCAGCGTCGAAGCACGCTTCGCCCTACCAGTTCGTGGCGGTAGAGGTCTCGATTTCGCCGACCGACGCGAGCCAGCGCTCGGCGTCGATGGCCGCCTTGCAGCCGTCCCCCGCCGCAGTCACCGCCTGGCGGTAGTGATGGTCGTGGACGTCGCCGGCCACGAAGACGCCCTCGACGCCGGATCCGGTCTCGCCCACGATCTCGAGATAGCCGCCGGGACCGATCTTGAGCTGGCCCTCGAACAACTCGGTGTTCGGCTTGTAACCGATGGCGACGAACATCCCCTGCACGGGAAGCTCCGAGGTTTCGCCGCTGACCGTGTCGCGCACGGTGAGGGCGTTCACCGTCATGTCGCCCTTGACCTCGGCGACCTCCTTGTTGAACAGGATCTCGATCTGCGGGTGCGCCGTCGCCCTGTCCTGCATGATCTTGCTGCCACGGAACTCGCCGCGCCGCACGAGCATGGTGACCTTGTCGGCAAAGCGGGTGAGGAAGGTCGCCTCCTCGAGCGCGGTGTCGCCGCCGCCGACCACCGCGACGTCGCGGCCGCGGAAGAAGAACCCGTCGCAGGTCGCGCACGCGCTCACGCCGCGACCGCGAAACGCCTCCTCGGAGGGCAGGCCCAGCCACAGCGCCGATGCGCCGGTGGCAACGATGACGGCATCGGCGCGGTACTCGACCTCGCCGACCCAGATCCGGAACGGCCGCTCGCTGAAGTCGACCTTGGTCGCGTCCCGCTCCACCAGCGTGGCGCCGAAGCGCTCGGCCTGCTCGCGGAACACCTGCATCAGCTCCGGGCCCTGGATGCCCTGCGGGAAGCCGGGATAGTTCTCCACGTCGGACGTGATCATCAGCTGACCCATCGGCACGTTGCCGGCGATCACGAGCGGCTCGAGGTTTGCCCGCGCGGCATAGATGGCGGCGGTCAGCCCGGCCGGGCCTGAGCCGATGATGACGACCTTCCGATTGGTGGTGTCGGAGGGGTCGTCGGAGCTGCCGGTGGCAGGCGGAACGGTGGCGGTCATCTCGATCCAAGTGTAACGCGCGGCGCGGCAGCGAGACTCACGCGGCCCAGTTCCTGCGTCACCGCGGCCGTATCCGAAGAGCAGCCAATCAGCGCCTATCATCCGAACGGTGGTGACTCCTGTGAATCGAGCCGAGTCGTGCTGACCGTCCTCCGTCGCGCTCGACGGAGCCTGCCGCTCGGCCTGCGGGCGGATGCCTCCGAGCTGCTCGACGGCGGGTCGCCTGTCACTGCCCGAGGTCGAGCGCAACCTCGCCGACCTGGCCCGCCTCAACCGCCTTCCCGGCGGCACGGCGACGAGTATCGACGGCGTCAGACGGCTGCTCGACGGGCGGACGAATGCCCGCATCCTCGACGCCGGCACGGGGCAGGCCGACATGCCGATCGCCTTCGCAGCAGCAGGGATGGGCCACGACGGCGCTCGACCCGAATCCGGAGGTGCTGATCATCGCCCGCCGCGCGACCGCCGCCGAGCCGCGGGTCGACGTGGTCGAGGGCGACGCCCGGTCGCTCCCGTTCGAGGACGGCAGCTTCGACGTCAGCCACTGCTCGCTGCTGATCCACCACCTCGCGCCGGCCGAGGTCGTCACCGTCCTGCGCGAGCTCGGGCGCGTTGCGAGGCACGGCGTCGTCATCAACGACCTTCGCCGCGGAATCCTGCCCCTGCTGGCGACCGCGGTCAGCGTCGTCGCGCTCGGCGGCAGCCGCGTGACGCGCAACGACGGACTCGCCTCGGCGCGGCGTGCCTACACCCTCGACGAGCTGGACGACCTCATCGGCCAGGCCGGCCTCGCGGTCGGCTGGCGCTCGCCGGGCTGGCTGCCGCGGGTCGTCACGACGGCAACACCGGCGGCCTGACCATGACCTCCGTCGACGTGCTCATCGCCGGCGCTGGCCCGGCGGGCTCCGCGCTGGCCGCGGCGCTCGCCCGGGACGGCGCGTCGGTCCTGCTGGTCGAGGCCGCGGAGCATCCGCGGCCGAAGGCGTGTGCCGAATACGCGAGCCCGCGGATCGCCGAGGAGCTCGCCCGACTCGGCGTTACGGCCGGCTGGACCGATGCTGCCGTTCGGCTGCGAGGCATGGACCTGCATGCCGGCGGCCGCACCATGCCGATCAGGTACGCCGACGCCCGCGGCCCGCGTGACGCCTGGGGACTCGACCGGCGCACCTTCGACGCGATGCTGGCGGATCACGCGGCGGGAGCCGGAGCAGAGCTGCGCCAGCGGACCCGCCTGGTCGGGCTCGTGACCGATGGCGGCCGTGTCCGCGGGGCCAGGCTGCGCGATACCGTCACGGGGCGCGACGAGGTCGTCGATGGCCGGCTGGACCGTCGGCGCCGACGGTACGCGCTCGAGCGTCAGCCGCCTGGTCGGCGCAGATCGCGGTGTGCGGTTCCCCAGGCGCATCGGGCTGGTGGCGCATTACTCCGGCACCGGCGACCTGACCGAGCACGGCGAAATGCACGTGGGCCCGGGCTACTACGTGGGGCTGGCGCCGACGCCCGGCGGCGAGCTCAACGTCGGGATGGCGCTTCCGATGGACCGGGGCCGGGGTTCCGCGCGCCGTCGCTTCGAGGCGGCCATCGCCGGCCTGCCGTCGGTCGCTCGTCGCCTCGCTGGCAGCGCGCGCCTCACGCCGATTCGCGGGGCGGCGCCGATCGGTCACCGAGTGTCGGCACCTGCCGGGCCGGGCTGGTTGCTGGTCGGCGATGCGGCCGGCTTCGTGGACCCGTTCACCGGCGAGGGCATCCACCGCGCCCTTCGCTCGGCGCGGGCCGCCGCCGACGCGATCCTGGCCGGCGGCGACGTCGCAGCGCGCCTATCGGGCAGAGCGCCGCCGGGCATTCGCGGCCAAGGTCGCGCTGAGCTGGCTGGTCCAGGGATTCCTGGCGGCGCCGCCGCTGCTCGAGTACGTCGTCCGCCGGCTGGAGTCCCGCCCGAGAGCCGCGCTGCGACTCGGCTCGGCGCTGGGCGACTGCCGGCCGGCGACCGACGCGCTCTCACCCGCGCGCGCTGGTCGAGGTGCTGGCACCGTGAAGAGCACGATCCACCTCCTGATGCGAGCCCCGTGGGAGCGCATCTTTCCGCTCGCCGCGGAGGTCGAGCGCTGGCCGCAGATCCTGCCCCACTACCGATACGTCCGACGCGTGCGCGGATCCGGACGGCGAGCGCCGCTTCGCGATGGGCGCCCGGCGCGGCGCGATCCCCGTCAGCTGGGAGGCGGTCCAGCGCCCGCTGCGTGACGAGCGGACCATCGAGTTCGTGCACACCGGCGGCGTGACGAAGGGGATGTGGGTCGCCTGGCGCTTCGAGCCGGTCGAGGGCGGGACCGAGGTGAGCATCGAGCACCGGCTCGAGCTCGGATGGCCGATCATCGGCGACTTCGCCGCCCGGCGCGTCATCGGCCCGCAGTTCATCGAGGCCATCGCCGGGTCGCACCCTGCGCCGCATCCGGCATGCTTGCCGAGGCCGCCGACCGATGACGCCGCCGCCGCGTGGTCATCACCGGCATCGGGGCCATCACGCCGATCGGCAGCGGCGCCGACGGGCTGTGGGACGGCGTCCTGGCCGACCGGTCGGCGGTCCGCGCCATCGACCGCTTCGACGCCAGCCCCTTTCCGTCGCGGATCGCCGCCCAGGTCGACGACTTCGATCCGGCCGACCACCTCGACGCCCGGCGCGCGCGGCGTCTCGACCGCTTCAGCGCGCTCTCGGTGGCGGCCTCGCGCATGGCGTTCGAGGACGCCGGGCTCGACGCGGCGCACGGCGGTGCGACCACCGGCGTCTGGATCGGCTCGGCGCTCGGCGGCGTCGCCTTCGGCGAGGAGCAGCATGCCGGCTTCGTCGCGCGCGGCGTGCGCGGCGTGGCGCCCACCCTCGCCCTCGCCGTCTTCGGCGGCGCCGGCGCGAGCAACGTGGCGCTCGACCTCGGCCTGACCGGTCCGACGGTCGGCAACGCGAACTCCTGCGCGTCGGGCGCGGTGGCGATCGGCCAGGCGTTCGGCGCCATCCGCGACGGAACGGTCGACGCCGCGCTGGCGGGTGGGGCCGAGGCGCCGCTCGCGCCGCTCACCTTCGGCGCCTTCGCCATGATCCGCGTCCTCTCGCAGCGCAACGACGAGCCGTCCCGCGCCTCGCGTCCCTTCGATCGCGACCGCGACGGCTTCGTGATGGGCGAGGGTGCCGCGGTGCTGGCGCTCGAGGAGCGCGGCGTCGGCCCTGCGGCGCGGCGCGCGGATCGTGGCCGAGATCGTCGGGTTCGGCGCCAGCAACGACGCGTACCACATGACCGCGCCGCGGCCCGACGGACGCGACGCGGCGCGCGCCATCCGAGCCGCGCTGGCAGATGCGCGAATCGAGCCGGAGCGCATCGGCTACGTGAACGCGCATGGGTCGAGCACGCCGCTCAACGAGCCCGCCGAGGCGCGGGCGATCCGCGCCGCCTTCGGGGACCTGGCCGACCGCATTCCGGTGTCGGGCACGAAGGGCCTGTACGGGCATGCGCTCGGGGCGTCCGGCGCGTTCGAGGCGGCCATCACCGCCATGGCGCTCGACCGCGAGATCCTGCCGGGAACCTGCAACCTGGAGGTGCCCGATCCGTCGATCGACCTGCAGCTGCTGCGGAGCGCAACCCCGGCGCGCGTCGACGCCGCGGTCTCGACCTCGTTCGGCTTCGGCGGCATGAACGCCGCCCTGGTCATCGCCCGGCACGACTAGCGGACGGTCGAGTCCTCGGGCTGCTCCGGCGTCGGCCGGCGCCAGCGCCCAGGCCAGAGCGTCCTCGAAGGACGCGCTGCCCGCCGCCTTGTCGACGATCATCGCCCAGCGGTCCTCGAAGATCATCGCCGGCAATGCGCCGAGGGTGCTGCCGGTCCAGTAGATGACGGGCAGGTGCGGATGGCGGTGGCGGGTCGCCAGGAAGAGCGCGGCGCTCAGCTCGCGCTCGAGCCGCCAGTCGAGGACGACGGCGGTCGGCGGCCGCGGACGTGCGCAGTGCGGCGAGGAATGTCGTCGGGCGCCGGAACACCGAGGCGGAGGCACCGCTCGCCTCGCACAGCTCAGCTGCCAGCGTCCGCCGCGGCCGGCTCGTCCTCGACGATCCAGACCCTTCGACGCCTCAGGCATCGGTGTCATACCCCGCGCCGTGATCATCCCGCGCCCGGTTGCACGCCGCGTGCCGATTCCGGGAGTGCGTTCTACCATTGACCGTCCATGACACGCCATCCGTCCGCCGCCCGACCCTGACCGTCATGGTCGGCGGCATCCCGGTCGGGTCGGCGCACCCGGTCGTGGTGCAGTCGATGACCAACACCGACACGGCCGATGCGGACGCCACCGCCATCCAGGTGGCGCAGCTCGCCCATGCCGGCTCGGAGCTGGTGCGCATCACGGTCAACAACGACGCGGCGGCCGAGGCGGTTCCCGTCATCCGCGGCAAGCTCGACCGGCTCGGGGTCGACGTCCCCCTCATCGGCGACTTCCACTACAACGGCCACCTGCTGCTGACGAAGTACCCCGAGGCGGCGGCGGCGCTCGCGAAGTACCGCATCAACCCCGGCAACGTCGGCACGAAGCGTCGGGACGAGCAGTTCGCGCAGATCATCGAGGTCGCGATCGCGAACGAGAAGCCGGTGCGCATCGGCGTCAACTGGGGCTCGCTCGACCAGCAGCTGCTGACCGAGATGATGGATGCCAACGCGCTGCTCGCCGGAGCCGGCCGACAGCCGCGAGGTGATGATCGAGGCGATGATCGAGTCGGCGCTCCGCTCGGCGCGGCTCGCGGAGGAGGCCGGCCTCGCGCGCGACCGGATCATCCTGTCGGCCAAGGTGTCCGGCGTGCAGGACCTCGTCGAGGTCTACGCGCGCCTGGCGGATCGGTGCGACTACCCGCTCCACCTCGGGCTGACCGAGGCCGGGATGGGGGCCAAGGGCATCATCACCTCGACCGCCGGCCTGGCCATCCTGCTCCAGCGCGGGATCGGCGACACGATCCGCGTCAGCCTGACGCCCGATCCGGGCGGCGATCGCACCGACCGAGGTGCAGGTCGCCCAGCAGGTGCTCCAGTCGATGGGCCTGCGCTCCTTCCTGCCCCAGGTCAGCGCCTGCCCCGGCTGCGGCCGCACCACCTCCACCTTCTTCCAGGAGATGGCGCGCGACATCCAGGCCTACCTCGTCGAGCAGATGCCGCGCTGGCGCGAGGCCCATCCGGGCGTCGAGGAGCTGCGGGTGGCCGTCATGGGCTGCGTCGTGAACGGGCCCGGCGAGTCGAAGCACGCCGACATCGGCATCTCGCTGCCGGGCACCTTCGAGGAGCCGGTGGCGCCGGTCTTCGTCGACGGCGAGAAGACGGAGACCCTGCGCGGCGACGACATCGTGCCGCGCTTCCTCGCCATCCTCGACGACTACGTCGAGCGCCGATACCCGGCCCCGGGCAGCCTGTCCACCGGGAGCGCGGGCGAGCCCCGGTCTGCCGGCCTGAGGGGCGCCATCGTCCCGGCCGAACCGGGACATTTGCTACTTGCGCGGCGCATGTATCCGATGCAATACTTGCTCATGTTGAGTAGCAGATAATTCTCGGAGGCAGACCGATGCCTGCCACGACTCCGTCCCGCTCCCGCTGGGCCGCGCTTGCCCTGACCGCCGCCACCGTCGAGCTGACCCTCACCACCGCCTACATCCATCTCAGCCTGGGCGGCGTGCTCTTCACGCTGAACGCCATCGGCTACGCCGTGCTGGCGGTGGCCCTGCCGCCGGCACGATCCCCCACCCGCTCGTCGCGCGCTTCAGCTGGCTGCCGCGCGTCGGCCTGGCCGGCATTCACGGCGCGTCACGATCGGCGCCTACCTCGTCATCGGCCCGTACTTCACCTGGGCTGGGTGGCCAAGGCGGTCGAGGTCGCCATCCTGACGCTGCTCGCGGCGGACGTCGTCCGCGTGTACGGCTCGCTCGGCGGCCTCGTCCGGGCCGCCACCGGCAGCTTCACGACGGTCACCAGGGTTCCGGCCGGCTCGATCGCAGGCCCCTCGCCTGATCGCGCTTCACGGCGCGGCTCAGGCGGCGGCCAGGAAGGTCCAGGCGGCGATGGTCGAGGGCGAGGACGAACGAAGACGATCAGCGCGAGGGGCAGGAACGCCACGCTCAGTGGCCGGCGCGCCCGACCGGCGCCGGCGCTCAGCGGGGTCGGTGCCGGCGTCTCGTCGCGCGTCGCGGGAAGGTTGCTCTCCATGCTCACTCCTCGATGATGGCGGCCAGCTTCTCGTCGAGCGAGGCCGCCGAGATCTGTCCGATCTGTCGCGCCCTGATGATCCCATCCCGGCCGATGAAGTAGGTCTCCGGCGGCCCGAGGATGCCATAGTCCCGGCGACACCTGCTGGCCCGGATCCATCGCCGCCGCCCACGTCGCGCCGTTCCGCGCCATGAAGTCGCGCGCCGCCTCCGAGCGATCGTCCCACACGATCCCGATCACGACCAGCCCATCCGCCGGCATGGTCGTTCGGCCGCCTCGCGCAGCAGCGGGAACTCCTCGACGCACGGCCCGCACCAGCTCGCCCAGAAGTTGACGACCACCGGCCGGCCGCGAAGGTCGGCAAGGCGGATCGGGTTGCCGTCGAGGTCCGCCACGGCGAAGTCGGGCGCCGGGTTGCCGATGGCGGTCGGTGAGTCGGCGGGCGTCCGCGACAGGAGGTATGCGCCGAGCCAACGGCGAGGAGCAGCGGCAGGACCCCGGCGGCGACGAGATACGGAGATCCGAGGCGCCGAAGGTCCAGCCCACGCTCCGGCGCCGCGGCTGCGGTCATCGGCCGCTCAGTGCGCGGATCCGTCGTCGTGCGAGCCGTGCTCGGCCTCGCGCCACTCGTGGTTCGCCGCCCGCACCCACGCAACGGCGACCGACACGAAGAGGAGCACCCCGGGGATCGCCAGGAACGGGTTCGCCAGCTGACCGTCGCCGCGGAACGCGAGTCCCGCCCCGATGAGCGCGACGCCAGCGGAGATCACGACCGGCAGGTAGCTTGGCCCGGGCATGTGCACGCCACGGGGCGGCTTTCCCGCGGTCGCGCGCGCCCACCGCCGCGCGACGAGACGGCGAACACGACGCCCAGGACGACGAGGATGCCGACCCCGAGGAGGACGAAGCCGATGGCGGTATCGGGCATGATGCGCGGCTCCCTAACGCAGCAGGTAGATCGTCGAGAAGACGGCGATCCACACGACGTCGACGAAGTGCCAGTACATGCTGACCGCCTCGACGGCGACGTGGTTCCGAGCGCTGAACTGCCCCCGCGCGGCTGCGCGCCAGGATGATCGTGAGGCCGACCGTGCCGCCGAAGACGTGGGCGCCGTGGAAGCCGGTGAGCGTGTAGAAGGTGGTGCCGAACACGCCGTCCGCGATGCCGAAGCCGAGCGTGCTGTAGTCGTAGATCTGGCCCATCAGGAAGAGGACGCCGAGCACCAGCGTGATGCCCGTCCACATCCGCATCTTGCCGGCGTCGCCGCGGCGGATGGCCCAGACGCCGAACTGCATCGTGAAGCTCGAGGCGACGAGGATGGCGGTCAGCGCTCCGGCCAGCGGCAGGTCGAGCTCGTGCGCCCCCTCCGGCGGCCCCCACACCCCGGGCGCCGTGGCGCGCGCGTTGAAGTAGGTGGCGAACAGCCCGCCGAAGAACATCACCTCGCTGGCGATGAAGAGCAGCATGCCGAGCAGCGGGGTCGGGATGCCCGACGCGCCGTGCTGAATGGCGACGTCGGCCTCGTGCTCGCCGGCGGGGTGCGCCTGCATCGTGCGGGCGGTCATACGGCGCCCCCTCGGCGCTCGACATCGTCCTCGGCGCTCTCCTCGAGGTCGGACGGACGCTCGGCGGCATGGCCGTGGCCGTGGGTCAGGAAGAAGAGCGGACGCTCCGAGTGGATCGGGGGCAGCCGGTCGAAGTTGTATGGCGGCGGCGGCGAGGTCGTCGCCCACTCCAGGGTGTTGCCCTCCCACGGGTCATCGCCGGCGGGCTCGCCGTTGATGAAGGCAGCGATCACGTTGATCAGGAACGGGATGATGCTGGCCGCGATCATGAAGGCGCCGACCGTCGAGATCGATATTGAGGATCGTCCAGCCCGCGTCCGGGCTGTAGTCGGCGACGCGTCGCGGCATGCCCGACAGCCCGAGCTGGTGCATCGGGAAGAAGGCGAGGTTGAAGCCGATGAAGTGGAGCCAGAAGTGGACCTTGCCGAGCGGCTCGTTGAGCTTGCGCCCGGTCATCTTCGGGAACCAGTAGTAGGTTGCGGCGAAGACGCCGAACACCGACCCACCGAAGAAGACGTAGTGCAGGTGGGCCACCACGAAGTAGGTGTCCTGCACGTGGAAGTCGATCGGCGGCGAGGCCAGCATGACCCCGCTGATGCCGCCGATGAGGAACATCGACAGGAAGCCCAGCGCGAACAGCATCGGTGTGCTGAGGATCAGCTTGCCGCGCCACAGCGTGGCGAGCCAGTTGAACATCTTGATGCCGGTCGGAATCCCGATGAGGGCGGTCATGAAGCTGAAGAACGGCAGCAGCACCGACCCGGTCGTGAACATGTGGTGGGCCCAGACGGTCCAGCTCAGCAGGCCGATGGCGATCGTCGCGAAGACGAAGGCCCGATACCCGAACAGCGGCTTGCGGCTGAAGACCGGCAGGATCTCGCTCACCACGCCCATTGCCGGCAGGATGACGATGTACACCTCCGGGTGGCCGAAGAACCAGAAGATGTGCTGCCACAGGATCGGGTTGCCGCCGACGCTCGGGTCGAAGAACGATCCGCCGTAGTTGCGATCGATGAAGAGGGCGATCAGGCCCGCCGCGAGGACCGGGGTGGCCAGCAGGATGAGCACGGCGGTGACGAGGACGGTCCACACGAAGATGGGCATCCGGAACAGGGTCATCCCGGGCGCGCGCATCTTGAAGATGGTGGCGATGAAGTTGACGGCGCCCAGGATCGAGGCGGTGCCGACCAGCGTCAGGCCGATGATCCACAGGTCGGTGCCCACGCCCGGCGAATACTGGTCGGCGGTCAGCGGCGAGTAGCCGGTCCAGCCCTCGGCGGCCGCCCCGCCGAAGAGGTAGCCCGAGAAGATCAGGCCGCCGCCGAGAGGCAGCAGCCAGAAGCTCAGCGCGTTGATCCGCGGGAAGGCCATGTCCGGGGCGCCGAGCTGGAGCGGCACGATGTAGTTGGCGAAGCCCGACAGCGCCGGAATGATGAACAGGAACAGCATGATCGTCCCGTGCATCGTGAAGGCCTGGTTGTACGTGTCGTGGTCGAGGAACTGGAGCCCGGGAACGGCCAGCTCGCTGCGGATGACGAGGGCAAGGATTCCGGCGGCAAAGAAGAAGATGAAGCTGTTGACGATGTACAGGATCCCGATCTTCTTGTGATCGACGGTGGTCAGCCAGTCGAGCACCCATGAGCGTCGATAGGTGCTGGCTCGCGGTTCGAGGGTGGTGGTTGCCATGCCTTCTCTCTCGCTCCGAAGCTACTGCGTGACCGTCACGTCGCCCACCATCACCTGCGGGTGGAAGTCGCAGAGGAACCGATAGTCGCCGGCCGGCAGGGCAGGCACCTGGTAGGTGATGCTGCCGGCCTCATTCATCGGATCGCCCGTGAAGAGCGCCTCGCCGCCATCGTAGATGGCGACGTTGTGCGGGATGTCTTCCTGGTTCTCGAAGTTGATGCAGAAGTCGGTGTCGGCCGGGACCTCGAACGAGTCGATGTCGAAGGCGATGTCCTTCGCCTTGATCTCGATCGTGGTCGAGCACTCGCCACCGCTGGCCGGCGGGGGCGACTCGCCCGATGCGACGCCCTCGAGCCAGGCGTCGTAGTCGGCTCGCGACATCGCCTCGACCACGAACTTCATGTCCGCGTGGTTCGTGCCGCAGAACTCGGCGCATTGGCCGGCGTAGGTGCCCGCGTCGGTGATCGTGAACTCGAGCTCGTTGTCGCGACCGTTCTCCCCGAGGTCGATCAGGTCGCGCTTGATGAGGAACTGCGGGACGTAGAAGGCATGGTTCACGTCGAGCGAGTTGAGCACGAGGCGTACCGGCTCGCCGACCGGGACGCGCAGCACCGGAGGCTCGCCGCCCTCCGAGTCCACGACCGGCCCGTCCTGGTAGCGGAAGGTCCAGTTCCACTGGAAGCCATCGACCTGGATGACGGCGCCGGGGTGATCGGAGCGTGCCTCGACCTCCGCCAGGCTCACCATGCTCACCCCGAACAGGATGAACACGATCACGGTCGGAATGATGGTCCAGATGATCTCCACCGTCGTGTTGCCGTGGAGCTGCTCCGGGAGCGTGTCGTCGCCGGGCTGGCGTCGATAGCGGACGATGGCGTAGAGGATGAACCCCTCGACTCCCACGAACACGATCGCGGCCAGGATCAGGACGACGACGTAGAGGTTGAAGACGTCCTTGCCGACCTCGGTCACCGGGTGGGCGGGAGCATGCAGCCCGCCAGCAGGCCGATGAGCAGCAGCGGCGCTCCGGTGCGGAGGATCTGTCCGCAACCGAGATCGGGCCACCATTCGTTGCATCAGATGGTCTCGAGGCTCCTGGTTCAACCGACACGTGTGGGCGCGGTGGGATCAGGCACGCACGCTCAGGCGGGCTGACGGCGGCACGGCGCCCATTGTAGCGATGGCCGCCGACGCGGTGCGACCCGCATCGACGGCCTCCCCTCGCGGCTCGGTCGGGCGCTCAGGCGCCGCCGGCGATCTCCGGACAGGCGGGATCCTCGTAGGGCAGGACCGGGCGAGCCATGACGCTGAAGCGTCGGTCGCCGTCATCGGTCCAGAGCGTCATCTGGTTCGCCGCGGCCAGCTCCTCCAGCCAGGTCGCGCCCAGCTCGCCGTCCGACGACCCCGCAGCGCGTCCCGTCTCCGAAGAAGGTCTCCTCGGCGCCGAACGCGGCCGGGATCGTCGTCGGTCGGCCACTCGCGCACCTGCTCCGGCAGGTCGCCACCCTCCACCGGCTCGCCGCTCACGTCGCGGACGTAGAGCCGGAATGCCTCTGGCTCGTATGGCTGCCAACCCTCGGCCTCCCACGCGTCCGCCGGCAGCCAGCTGTCGAGCGTCATGAGGCCGTCATTGAGCTGGCCCAGGACACGATGTGCGTCGATCTCGGCGGAGCTGATCCCCTGTGGCGCCTCCATGTCGGGGAGCAGCGCGCCGAGTCCGTAGATGCTGACCGTGACCTCCTGGCCGCCGGCGTTGAGGATGAAGACCGTGTTGGCGGCGTCGGCGACGACGGCCTGGGCACCGTTCAGCTCGAGGTCGGAGGTGAACAGGTTCGTGTCCTCGACTCCCTGGAGGACCGCCTGGATCCCCTTCTCGGTCAGCGTGCGCTCGATGAGCGGCGGATACGCCGGACCGGGGAACTCGAGCGTCTGCGCGCCCTGCATGATGACCCGCCCGTCGCCCAGCATGACGAAGCTCGGCAGGCGCGTTGCCATGAACTGAACGGGAACGAATCCGCCCGACGAATCGACCACCAGGATCGCCTCGCTGCCGGTCGGATGTTCGATGTCGCCCGTCCCGCCCGAGCTCGGTGGGCTCGTGCTGCCGGGCGGCTCGCCCGACGACCCCCCGGACGCGGCGCAGGCAGTGAGGACGATGAGCACGACGAACAGGCCCGGCAGGAAGCGTTTCATGGCCGCATTGACGCCGGACGATGGCGCGCGGTTCCATGGAATAGCGGCGAGAATGAGACCGATGCGCCGCGCCGCCGCCCTGGTCGTCCCGTTCGCCGCCCTCGCGCTGCCCGGCGCAGTGCTCGCGCACGGCGCCACGGCGCCCGCGCCGACCTTCCCCGCCATCCTGCTGCGCTGGTCGCTCGACCCGCTCCCACTGCTCGCAATCCTCGGGACCGGGGCCGCGTACCTGTGGGCGACGCGGCAGGTCAATCGCGCGCATCCGGCCAACCGGCAGGCGCCGTATCGGACCTGGCTGTTCTTCGCCGGCCTCGCCGCGCTTGGCATCGCGCTCCTGTCGCCGATCGAAGCCTACGAGGGCAGCCTCTTCAGCGTGCACATGGTCCAGCACATGCTCCTCGAGCTCGTCGCCGCGCCCCTGCTGCTGGCAGGAGCGCCGATCACGTTGACCCTGCGCGTTGCCCGACCCTCAGCTCGGCGGTGGCTGCTGACGGTGCTGCACAGCCGGGTGGTGCACGTCCTCTCGTTCCCGGTGGTCGCCTGGGTCCTCTTCGCGGCGGTGAACTGGGGCTGGCACTTCAGCGTGCTCTACGACCAGGCGCTCGAGAACCAGGCGCTCCATTACTTCCAGCACGCCACCTTCCTGGCGGCGGCCCTCCTCTTCTGGTGGCCGGTCGTCGGTGCCGACCCGTCGCCGTGGCGGCATGCCGCACCCGGTTCGCCTGCTCTACCTGTTCCTGGCCATGCCCCAGAACTCGTTCCTCGGCGTTGCCCTGATGTCCGCGCCGACCGTGCTCTATTCGCACTACGTGACGAACCTGCGCGACTGGGGCCCATCGCCGCTCGACGACCAGGCGCTGGGCGGCGTGATCATGTGGGTCGTCGGCGACCTCTGCTTCCTGACCGCGATGATGGTCACTGTGGTCCTGTGGATGCGCCACGAGGATCGGCGCACCGATCGGCTCGACCGACGCCTGGCCGCGGAACGGGCGGCCAGGGAGCACTAGGCGGTCAGGCCAGGGGGAACCGGAGCAGGGCGTCCGCGGCCACGGCCGCGAAGAGCAGGGTGAGATAGGTGATCGAGTAGCGGAACAGGCTGATGGCGGCGCGCCCATCCGGCCGCGTCGGACCGCAGCCGGAGCGCCTGGACCAGGAAGAGCCCGCCGAGCACCACGGCGGCCACGAGGTAGAGCCAGCCCATGCCCGCCGCCGGCAGCAGGAGCAGGCTGACGGCGATCAGCAGGATCGTGTAGAGCACGATCTGGCGCGCGGTCTCGACCTCTCCGCGCACGACCGGCAGCATCGGCACGTTGGCGGCGGCGTAGTCGCCGCGGTAACGCAGCGCGAGCGCCCAGAAGTGCGGCGGAGTCCAGTAGAAGACCACCGCGAACAGCACGAGCGCCGGCAATCCGACCTCGCCGGTCACGGCGGCCCAGGCCACCAGCACCGGCACGCAGCCGGCCGCTCCGCCGATCACGATGTTCTGCGGCGTCGTGCGCTTCAGCCACATCGTGTACACGAAGACGTAGAACGCGATCGCGCTCGTCGCCAGCAGCGCGCTCAGCAGGTTGACGGTGAGCGTCAGCCACGCGAACGACAGCGCGCTCAACGCCACGCCGAACAGCAGCGCTCCGGTCGGATGGACCGCATGACGCGGCAACGGGCGATGCCGGGTGCGTCGCATGAGGTCGTCGATGTCGCGGTCGACGTACATGTTGATGGCGTTCGCGCCGCCGGCGGCGAGGGTGCCTCCGATGACCACCGCGGCCATCAGCCAGATCGACGGGATGCCGCGTTGCGCGAGCACCATGGTCGGCACGGTGGTGACCAGCAGCAGCTCGATGATCCGCGGCTTGGTCAGCGCGATGTAGGCGCGAACCGTGTCGGTCGGTCCGGGCTCCCTGTCGCGGGCGAGGGAGGGGAGCGCGGACCTCCGACGGCCGCAGCCGGCGAGCGCTCAGCCAGAGCCAGACCGATGCGCCCCAGAGGGCCGCACCAACCGCGAGGTGCGGCACCACGAACAGCGCGGAGAGACGCGAGACCACGTTCAGGGCGCCGAGCGCGATCTGCAGGACGATGAGGACCACCATCCAGAGCACCAGCGCGCGCGGCAGGCGGGCGTCGGTCGAGCGACGGACGACGAGCGCGCTCCACACGACGAGCCCGGCCACGACGAGGCTGAGGGCCCGATGCGCCAGGTGAACGGCCTGCTCGCTGCCGGCGACGGCGGGCAGCATCGATCCGTTCATGAGCGGGAAGTCGGTGAACGCGAGCCCGGCGTGATGGCCGGTCACCCATGAGCCCAGCAGCATCTGGGCGAAGATGGCCAGCGCGGTGAGCCCGACCAGGCGAGTCAGGCCCGGTCGCGCGTGCGCGGCCGGCATCGGTCCGTGGGAGGCCCGTTCGGCGATGAAGATCACCGCCGCAAAGACGGTGAGGGCCATTCCGAGGTGGGCCGTGACCAGCTCGGCCGCCAGGCCCTGGAGGACGACCGCCGCGCCGAGCAGGGACTGCGCGATGACGAGGATGCCTGCCACCACCGCGGCGACGAGCATCGGCCTGTCGCGGCGGCGTTGGCTGAACACGGTGATGAGAGCCACGGCGCCGACCAGCGGTCCGACGAAGACCGCGGCGGTCAGCCGATGGGTGTGCTCGATCCAGGCGTGGAGGTCCGCGGGCGGCAGCCAGTCGCCGAAGCAGAGCGGCCAATCCGGACAGCCGAGCCCCGAGTCGGTGGCGCGCACGAGTCCGCCCACGGCGATCAGGGCAAAGGTCGCGACCGCAGCGGCAACCGCCAGCTTGGCGAATCGGGTCAAATCGGGTTCCTCTCACCGCTCATCGGGGGCCGGGCGAGCGGGCGCCGCCATGATAGTCGCCGCGTTCCGTGAGCGGGCTCTACGCGGATCCGTCGCGTGGCGGTAGCATCCGTCACCATGGGTGAGGGCAGGCTGCTGCAGGTGAACGTCTCGGAAGGCGGCGTTCCGAAGCTGCCCGTCGACGCCGCCCGGATCACGGCCATTCGGCGTCGAGGGTGACCGCCAGGCAAGCGACACGGTGCATGGCGGCCCGCATCGCGCCGTCGCGATCCTGGGGATCGAGGCGATCCGGCGCGTCGCCGCCGAGGGCAACCCGATCGGGCCCGGCACGACGGGCGAGAACCTGACCACCGAGGGCTTCGACGTGTCCCTGCTGCCGCCCGGGACGCGGCTGGCCATCGGCGACGAAGTGGTGCTCGAGATCTCGCAGCCAACGAACCCGTGCCGCACGATCCGGCACTCGTTCACCGACCTGCGCTTCGGACGGCTCTCGAAGAAGGTGCACCCTGCCGACAGCAGGATGTACGCCCGCGTGCTCCGCGAGGGCGTCGTTCGCGCGGGCGACCCGATCCGGCTCGAGCCGCCGCTGGGCGATGACGCGGCGATGTTCGAGGTGGCGGACCGCCTCGACCAGGCCGAGCGAGAGAGCGCGCTCGCGTTCTGGGCTGCCGCGATCGCCGCGGGCCACGGGGTCGACCTGCTGGATGACGGCGAGATTGCCGCGGCCGCATCCGCGACGCTTCCCGGACCGGCCTTCAACACGGCGCTCGGGTTCGCGCACCTGCCGAACCTGGTCGACCGCGCGGTGGCGCACTTCACGACGAACCGGGTCACCGGATGGGTCCTGGCCGACGAACCGCCCTGGCCCGACGCGATCGTCGACTCGACGCTCGCCCGGTACGCGATCGACGCGCCCGATGAGATCGACGTGACGGACGGCGTCGATATTCGCGAGCTGCCGCGCACCGAGGTCGGCCCCTGGGCCGATGTCATCGTCGCCGCCAGCGACTTTCCCGAGGCGGTCGCCATCGCGTGGCGAGACCTGGAAGGTCACCTCGCGCTCGTGGCGCACCACCATCGCTTCGTCGCCGAGGTCGACGGGCGGCCGGTCGGTGCCGGGAGCCTGCACCTGCACCACCAGCTCGGCTGGCTGCGCGCCGGCTCGGTCCTCCCCTCGCACCGCGGCCAGGGCATCCAGCGCGCACTGATCGCGCATCGCGCGGCTCACGCGCGCCGGTTGGGGGCGGACCTCGTCGGTGCGTCGGCCCTCGACGCGAGCGCGTCGGCGGCCAACCTCGAGCGCCTCGGCTTCCGGCGCGTCGGGACGCGGCGCAGCTATCGGGTCGAGCCGACCTCCTGATCCACGCGGCGGAGGGCGGCACGGGCCTGCGGCGCGTGGCGCAGCGTCGACGGCAGCCGCGGCAGGGTGCGCCGACTGGCTACCGCAATCCGCTTGACGCCGCGCTCACGGGCGGGCGACCAGCCGATGCCGTACTGCCGTCGCAGCACCGCGGGAAGGGTCGACAACGAGATGAGATGCGCCGCGTCAAACGCCAGCCGTGGCAGCACCCGGATCGGGTAGAGCACCGTCTCGGCGATGCGTCGCGCCTCGGGCGTCACGCGGATCGTGCCGTCCGCCATGCGGTCGCTCATCCATGCGCGCAGCTCGTCGATCCGAGCCGGCAACAGCTCGTCGGGCACGCCGAGCATGAAGGCGACCCGCCCGCACTCCTCGTGGTAAGCCTGCTCGTCCGCGGCCGACAGCGGAGCGACGAATCGCCCATAGACGCGCAGGGCGGTGTCGACCAGCGTCGCGTGGACCCAGAGCAGGGCGACCGGGTCGAGCGCGCTGTACGTGGAGATCCCGTCCGGCATCCGGCCCCGCACCGACCGGTGGATGGCGTTCACCCGCCGGATCGCGGCCTCGGCGGTCGTGCGACTGCCGAAGACAACGTCGAAGCTGCTCTCGAGCGTGCGCATCAGCCGGCCGAACGGGTCGGTGGCAAAGGTCGAGTGCTCGACGACGCCGGCCGCGACCATCGGGTGTGCGGCCTGCATCAGCAGAGCGCAGGAGCCGCCGGCGAGGACCACGAGCTCGGAATCGATCCGCCACGAGATCGAGTCCGGGCCGAACAGCCCGGCCGCCTCATCGGCAGGGCTCATCCGTAGGCCGAGGCCGGCGTGCCCCGTGGACGACGCGGCTCGCTGAAGATGGCCCGGAACACGAGTCCCGCCACCACCCCGGCCACGAAGCCGCCGATGTGCGCCATGTACGCAACTCCGCCCCCAGCCTCTTCCGCCCCGAGCGCGCCGATGCCGCTGATGAACTGGAAGACCGCCCACAGGCCGATGGCGACGATGGCCGGCACCTGCATCGGGAAACGGAGGAAGAGCACGGTGACGCGATTGGTGGGGAACATGACCAGGTACGCCCCCAGCACGCCGGAGATTGCGCCGGAGGCGCCCAGGGTTGGAATGGTCGAGTCCGGGCTCACCACGATCTGGGCGAGGCTCGCGATGACCCCCGCCACGAGGTAGAAGGCCAGGTACGGGATGTGCCCGATCCGATGCTCGACGTTGTCGCCGAAGATCCAGAGGAAGAGCATGTTGCCGGCGAGGTGGAGCCAGCCGCCGTGCATGAACATGCTCGTCAGCAGGGTCAGCCAGGATCGGGTACGGTCCCGGCTCCTGCGGGATCTGGACGGTCTCGCCGCCGATCGGTGACCTCCGACGGCCCGACCAGGTCGACCCCGTGCGTGATCTCGAACGGGACCGCGCTGTAGCCGTACGTGAACGCCTCGCCGCTCGGTCCGCCCGCCGCCTGGAGGAGCAGGAAGACAGCGATGTTGAGCCCGATGAAGGCGAGGCTGATCACGGCCGGCCCGTGGCCGCGCTCGTTCTCATCGGCGATGGGCAACATCGGGCGGATGATAGAGCACGACCCGCGCCATAATCCCCGGCGTGGAGATCGACGTCCGGCCCTTCGACGGTGACCGCCGTGCCTTCCTCGACTCGATCGCGACCGCCTTCGCGGAGCACCTGACCGATGAGTCAGCTCCCCTGTGGGAGTCGGTGCTCGAGTTCGACCGCGCGATTGCCGCCTACGACGGCGATCGGATCGTCGGGAACGCGGCGGCGCTCAGCGTCGAGCTGACCGTTCCGGGCGGCATGCTGCCTGCCGCGGGCGTTTCGGCCGTCGGGGTCCACCCGACGCACCGGCGCAGGGGCGTCCTGCGCCGCATGATGCGACTCCAGCTGGACGACGTGCATCGACGTGGCGAGCCGCTCGCCATCCTGTGGGCATCCGAGGGCAGCATCTACCAGCGCTTCGGATACGGGCTCGCCACCCTCAAGGCCAGCCTGCGCGTCGAGCGCCACCGCAACGCCTTCCGCCTGCCGCACGCCTTCAGCGGCCAGATCCGGCTCGTGTCCGAGGCGGAGGCCCGGGTCGCCTTTCCGCCGGTGTACGACGCCGCACGCTTGACGCGCCCGGGCTTCTACACGCACTCGCCCGAGTTCTGGAATGCCGAGGTCTTTCACTTCCCCGAGCAGTGGCGGCGCGGCCGCGGCGACCCGTTCCACGTCCTCCACGACGTCGGTGGCACCGTCGACGGCTACGCGCGCTACGCGATCCGGGAGGGCGAGGCGAACGAGGTCTCCGTCCTCGACCTGATCGCCACCACCCCGGCGGCCCACCTCGACCTGTGGCGCTACCTGGCCGACATCGACCTCATGAAGCGGGTCGAGTCCTGGAACGTGCCCGTCGATGACCCGATCCAGCTGGCCGTCGCCGAGCCCCGCAAGCTCGAGCTGACGATCGGCGACGCGCTGTGGCTGCGGATCGTCGATATCTCCGGCTCGCTCGCCGCGCGGCGCTATCGGGGCGACGGCCGGCTGGTCCTGGAGGTCACCGACGAGTTCTGCCCCTGGAATGATGGCCGCTGGTCGCTGACCGTCGAGGCCGGCCTCCCGCTGGTCGAGCCAACGACCGATGCGCCGGACATCGCGTGCGACGTGACCGACGTGGCGGCCGCCTACCTCGGCGCCTTCAGCTTCGCCCAGCTTGCGGAGGCGGCTCGCGTGTCGGAGCAGTCGCCCGGCGGCATCGGCCGCGCCGACGCCCTCTTCCGAACCGATCGCGCGCCGTGGTGCCCCCGAGTCTTCTGAGCCGGTGACCCGGCCTCAGCCGGCGACTGCCGCCCCCGGCGACCCGGCCCGCGCGTCCCGCGAGGGGTTGCGGATGCCGACCGCGTTGGTGGCGGCGCCGGCCACGAGGAGCCCGGCAGAAACGAGCATCGCGAGGTGGAACGCATCGGTCGAGGCCCGCCGCGCGGCATCCGCCATGGCCGGATCGGTTCCGGATGGCGGGGTCGTCAGCGGCTGGATCTCGCGGCGGACCTCCGGGTCGTTCACGTCGAGGCCGGGCACCAGCTCCGCGAGCGTCGGGTAGAAGGTTGCGGTGATGGCGATGAAGAGGACCGCGCTGACGAGCGGCGAGCCGACCCGGCTGACCGCGTTGTTGATCGCGGAGCCCAGGCCCGCGTTCCGCACCGGGACCGAGCTCATCAGTGCGGTGGTCAGAGGCGCCACCAGCATGCTGATCCCGACGCCGAAGACAAGCGTCCCGAGCACCACGTCGGTGAACGTCGAGGCGGGCGGGATCAGCGTCGCCGGATCCGCGAGATCGGCGCGCCACGGCTGCGAGTCGGCCGGGATGCGGGCCAGCCAGGTGAGCCCGATCGCCATCAGCACCGGCCCGACGGTCATGAACAGCCGAGGCCCGAACCGTGCCGAGAGCTGCCCGGCCGGGGTCGAGAGGAACGTCAGCAGCAGCGCGGTGGGAATGCTCACCGCTCCGGCCGCCAGCGGCGTGTAGCCGAGCGTCCCCTGCAGGAAGACCGGCAGGAAGGCGAGGGTCACGTACAGCGCGCCGTAGATCACGAAGGTCGACAGGTTGACGACCGTGAAGTTCCGGGACGCGAACAGGCTCGGCGGCACGAGCGGACGCGGGCGCGTCAGCATCAGGATCGGCACCGCCAGCGTGCCCAGCGCGCCGATGCCGAGGGCGGCCCATGCGATCGGGTCCTGCCAGCCCTCCTGCCCGCCGCGGGTGGCACCGAACGCCAGCCCGCCGACGCCGACGGCGATGACGGCCGCTCCGAGCCAGTCGAAGTCGCCGCGCGCCTCGGTGTCGCGGCTCTCCGGCACATCGGCGCTTGCCCAGAGGGCGATGAGGATGAGCGGCACGTTCACGAGGAACGCGGCGCGCCAGCTCACGGCCTGCACCAGGAAGCCGCCGAGCAGCGGACCGACGATCGACGTGGCCGAGGTGCCCGATGCCCAGAGGCCGATGGCGCGGCCGCGCGCTTCGCCCTCGAAGGCGGCGGTGATGATCGAGAGGCTGCCCGGGACCAGCACGGCCCCGAAGGCTGCCTGGACGATGCGCGCCGCGATGAGGAACTCCATGGTCGGCGCGAGCCCGCAGGCGACGGACGCGATGCCAAAGCCGGCGAGGCCGATCCGGAACATCCGGCGCCGCCCATAGAAGTCGTTGAGCGCCCCGGCCAGGATGAGGAGGGCCGAGAGGACGACGAAGTAGGCGCTGTTGACGTAGGTCAGCCCCTCGAGGCGGGCAACGAAGGTAGACGGCAGCTCCCGGCCGATCGTGTCGAGCGCGACGTTCACGATCGTCCCGTCGAGGAAGACGATGGCCGAACCGAGGATCGTCGAGACGAGGACGGCGGTCCGCAGGTTCACTGGGTGCCTACTGGATCGGCTCGAAGCGGGCGGTGAAGTGGCGCAGTGACGACGGCTGCTCGACGATCCGCAAGCCGCGCAGCTCGGTCGAGCGCTCGGCGACCCAGCGGATGACCTCGATCACGTAGTCGACGTGCGACTGGGTGTACACCCGGCGCGGAATGGCGAGCCGCACGAGCTCCATCGCCGCGGGGGACTCCGATCCGTCGGGGTGGAGCCCGAACATGACGCTCCCGATCTCGCAGCCACGGATGCCGCCCTCGCGATACAGCGCGCAGGCAAGCGCCTGTCCGGGGTACTCGAGTGGCGGGATGTGCGGCAGGAGCGCCGCGGCGTCGATGTAGACCGCGTGCCCGCCGATGGGCCGTACGCAGGGGACGCCGGCCTCGACCAGCGCCTCGCCGAGGTAGGCCGTCGAGCGGATCCGGTAGCGCAGGTAGTCCTCGTCCACGACCTCGCGCAGGCCCGCGGCCATCGCCTCGAGGTCACGCCCGGCCAGGCCCCCGTAGGTCGGGAAGCCCTCGGTGAGGATCAGCAGGTTGCGGCACTGCTCGGCCCAGCGGTCGTCGTTCAGAGCGAGCCAGCCGCCGATGTTGGCCAGCGCGTCCTTCTTGCCCGACATCGTCATGCCGTCGGCCAATGCGGCCATCTGCCGCACGATGTCGGGCACCGCCATGTCGGCGTATCCGTCCTCGCGCTCCTTGATGAACCACGCGTTCTCGGCGAAGCGGCACGCATCGAGGAAGAGCGGCAGCCCGTATCGGTCGCACACCTCACGCACGGCTCGCAGGTTCGCGAGGCTCACGGGCTGGCCGCCGCCGGAGTTGTTGGTGACCGTCACGAAGACGACCGGGACATTCTCCACGCCGCGCTCGCGGATCAGGGCATCGAGCGCATCGGTGTCCATGTTGCCCTTGAACGGGTGGAGGGTGGCCGGCTCGCGTCCCTCGGGGATGACGCAGTCGACCGCATCGGCGCCGGTGAATTCGACGTTGGCGCGGGTGGTGTCGAAGTGGGTGTTCGACGGGATCACCTTGCCGGGCCCGCCGATGACGCTGAACAGGATCTTCTCGGCCGCTCGACCCTGGTGGGTCGGGATCACGTGGCGGAAGGGCCACAGCTCGTTGACGGCTTCGAGGAATCGAAACCAGGACGGTGACCCGGCGTACGACTCGTCGCCGCGCTGGATGCCGGCCCACTGCTCGGCGCTCATGGCGCCGGTGCCCGAGTCGGTCAGGAGGTCGATGAGGACGTCGGCGGCGTGGAGGTTGAACAGGTTGTAGCCGGCGTCGCGCAGCCTCGCCTCACGCTCCTCGACGGTGGTGAGCCGGATCGGCTCGACGCTCTTGATCCGGAAGGGCTCGATGATCGTTCGCCAGCGGTCGTCCACGCGCTGACTCTACCTGCGACTGACAAAACGGCGACTGACAATCGGTGCGTCCCCGCACCGATTGACGCGTTTTTGGGCTCCGCCACCCCGGCCGTGGTTGTAGCGTACGCGGTCCATGGCGAGCCCCCCGAGCGCCGTGCCTGCCCATATGACTCGGACGGTTGGCTCGCCCCTGAGGAGGAGGGTTCCCCCGTGGCGAGAAGGTTCCTTACGATGCTGGCTGCCGCCGCGCTGCTCGCGACGAGCGTCGCCCCCGTGGGAGCGAGGACGCTGGATAGCCAGGTCTCACAGGACCGCGCACCCGATGCGAAGGCACCGGACGGGTCGCGAGGCGACGATCTCGAACCCGTCGAGGTCACTTCGCTGGATGGACCCGAGCGCGGGTTCAAGCTCAGCCTGGGCACGGGAACCGAGCCCCGCACCTACCTCATTCGCCTGCAGGACGCCGCCGTGCCGACCTACGCCGGCGACAAGCCGGGCCTGGCGCCGACAGCGCCGGAGCCAGGCGCGCAGCTCGAGTCGGACAGCCCGGCGACCCGCGCGTACGTCGGTCATCTCGAGCAGGCGCAGGTCGAGTTCGTCCAGCGCCTGGAGCGCACGGTCGGGCGCACCGTCGAGGTTCCCTTCACCTACCAGTTCGCCGTCAATGGCCTCGCGGCGATCCTGACGCCCGAGGAGGCTGTCCAGATCGCGGCTGATCCCGCGGTCGCATCGATCTCGCTCGACCAGGAGCGCGAGATCCAGACTGATTCCGGCCCGTCATGGATCGGTGCCGATGCAGTCTGGAATGGGATGGCCGAGCTTGGCCTGCCCGAGAACGTCAAGGGCGAAGGCATCGTGATCGGCACCATCGACACCGGCATCAGCCCGGGCAACAGCTCCTTCGCCGATGTCGGCGACGACGGGTACGACCACACCAACCCGCTTGGCGCCGGCAACTACCTCGGTGCCTGCGACCCGGCGAACACCGCGCAGTTCGATCCAAACTTCGTGTGCAACGACAAGCTCATCGGCGCCTATGTCTTCGGAGCCGCCAATGACACGGCGGTCGACTACGACGGACACGGCTCCCACACGTCCTCCACCTCGGGCGGAAACGTCGTCAACGACGTCGTCGTGACAACCGCCGCAGGCTTCGTCACCCCGCCGTTCGACATCTCGGGGGTCGCCCCGCACGCCAACGTCATCTCGTACCTCGGCTGCTGCACGCTCTCCGGGCTGACGGCGGCCATCGACCAGGCGATCGCCGATGAGGTCGACGCCATCAACTACTCGATCGGATCCGACGCTCCGTCGGCGCTGTGGAGCGACTTCGATACCGTCGGCTTCCTGAACGCCCGGGCCGCGGGCATCTTCGTCGCAACCTCGAACGGCAACGCCGGCCCCGGCTTCGCGACCACCGGCTCACCGGCGGATGCGCCGTGGATCCTGTCGGTTGGAGCGAGCACGCACAACCGGCACAACGGCAACGCCCTGACCGGCCTCACCCGAGCCGATGCGACGACGCTGCCGGACATCCCCGGAAAGTCGGTGACCGGCGCGCTCGCCACGCCGACTCCACTCACGTACGCCGGCACGGTCGGTGATCCGTTCTGCGAGGACGCGACCGGCAACGCGGCTGCGTTCACCGGAAAGATCGTCATCTGCGATCGCGGCGGCGCGAGCGGCCGCGTTGAGAAGTCAACAAACGTCGCCGCCCAGGGCGCGATCGGTTTCGTGCTCGTCAACGACGCGACCCACGGGGACTCGCTGCTCGGCGACGAGTACGACCTGCCCGGCGTCTTCATCGCCTTCGATGACGGTCAGGCTCTGAAGTCCTGGCTGGCCACGGGATCCGGCCACGTCGCGACCATTGCCGGCACGACGTTCACCATCGACGACGCGCGTGGCGACATCATGGCCAGCTTCTCGTCTCGCGGCCCCAACCGCGCCGTGGACGTGATCGTCCCGAGCGTCACCGCTCCGGGCGTGGACATCCTGGCGGCCCACAGCGCCGACTCATACACCGCCGACGTGCACGGCTTCATCTCGGGGACCTCGATGGCCAGCCCGCACGCTGCGGGCGCCGGTGCCCTGATGACGCAGGCACGCCCGGATTGGACACCCGCACAGATGCAGTCCGCGCTGATGACGACGGCGCAGACCACGCTCCTCAACCACGACGGAACGCCCGCGACCCCGTACGCTCAGGGCTCGGGCCGCATCAATGTCGCCAGGGCCATCATGGCCGGGCTGCTCTTCGACGAGACGCCCGCCAACTACGAGGCCGTCAACCCGGCCGAGGGCGGCGACCCCAAGACCCTGAATCTCCCCTCCTTCGCCGATGGGCAGTGCCTTGGCACCTGCTCATGGCAGCGCACGGCAACCGTCCCGGTCAATGCCGGTGCGCCGGTTCCATCGGGCGTGACCTGGACCGCTTCGGCCACGTCCGACGCCGGCATGACGCTGAGCGTCGGCCTGACGCCGGCGACGGTGTCGCCCGGGGACAGCATGGCCATCTCGGTTTCCGCCAACGTGACGGGCGCCGCGCCGGGCGCGACGCTCTTCGGCCGGGTGACGCTCACGCCGAGCAACGCCTCCGTGCCGGCGGTGACGATGCCGGTGGCGGTCGTCCCCACATCCGGGATCCTGCCGGGGTCGGCCGACATCGAGACGCGGCGCAACGCCGGGTCGCAACTCATCACCGGGATCGAGTCGATCGCGCTCACCGACTTCACCGCCTCGGTAGGCGGCATGGTGCGGGCGGACCAGACCGTCGGCTCCCTCTCGCAGGACCCGACGCGCGGTGACCCCTACGACAATCTCAACCAGGTCGCCGTCCACCTCGTGGAGGTACCCGAGGGGAGCACGCGCCTCGTGGCCGAGACGTTCGACACCGAGATGCCCGACCTCGACATGTTCGTCGGGACCGGTACCACTCCCAGCCTCGCCACCGAGGTCTGCACGTCGACGACGGCAACGGCCATCGAGCACTGCGAGGTCCCCGACCCGGCCGCCGGGACATGGTGGGTCCTCATCCAGAACTGGGCGGGCTCGACCGCCCAGCCCGATGCGTACACCCTGGCGACCGCCGCGGTACCGGCGGATGACGTCGGCAACGCCGGCGTGGACGGCCCCGAGGGCCCGGTTGCCGCAGGTGAGCCCTACGACATCCGGTTCCATTGGGACATCCCGGAAATGGTGGCTGGTGACCGCTACTACGGAACCATCGTCCTCGGCTCTTCGCCGGGCTCGCCGGGCGACATCGGGTCCATCCCGGTGACCCTCCGTCGCGCCGCTGATGACGTCGCCAAGACGGCATCGGCCAGCGAGGCGACACTCGGCGACACGGTCGTCGTACGAGATCACCGTCCAGCCGAACGTGACGCCGACCGATCTCGTCTACACGATCGTGGACACCGTCCCTGACGGGCTCACGATCGATCCGGCCTCCGTGACCGGTGACGGAGTGGTCGATGGCCAGACCATCACCTGGGAAGTCGCGGTGCCGAGCCGGGTCGGGAAGGAGAGCTCATACGTCTCGTCGACGCCGGCCACCAGCGAGCAATGCGCGGCATGGTCCGGCTTCCTCGATCTCGGCGACGGTCGGAATCCCCTTCCCCTCAGCTCGACGGGGACACGGTAGCCGTCGAGCGCCTTCAGCTCGGTCGGGCCGTTCGAGCACTACGGGGAGGAGTTCCCCAACCTTGTTGTGGCTGAGGACGGACTCGTCACCGTCACCGGCGGCTACGGCGGTGCGCCGTGGGAGGCACAGGCCATCCCGAACGCGGCTCCGCCGAACGGCGTCATGGCGCCGCTGTGGTCGGACCTCGAGCTTTCGGTGGCGGATGGCCGCGGCATGCGGCTCGCCTCGGCACCCGGCGTCGCCGTCGTGCAGTGGGACGATCCGTTCGAGTTCACGGGCGATGCGACCATCGGCCCATCCGTCGGGAAGTTCCAGGCATGGATCTACAACTCGGTCGATGACTCGCGGCCGGAGATGACGTTCGACTACGGCACCGTTGGTGCCCTGCCGGGCGTGGCCACCATCGGTACCGAGAGCATCTCGGGCGACCGGGCGACCGCGATCCTCGGCGCCGGCGATCCGGCCGGGGTAGTCAGTGCGAGCCCGAGCGGAAGCTTCTGCCTGGACTACGAGGGGCCGACCTTCGATCCCATCACCGTTGGCTATGACGTGACCGTGCACGAGGACGCCCTCACCGGCACGTACACGAACCATGTCTCGCACATCACGGACGATCCGTATGCGAAGTCAGTAGTGACGAGCTTCGACCTCGAGGTGGACGGGAACACCGTCACATCGCTCGACGTCACACCATCGAGCGCGAAGCTCAAGGCCAAGGCCGCGACGCAGCAGTTCACGGCCAGGGCCCATCTCTCCGGCGGCGGCACCATCGACGTGACGGATCGCGCCACGTGGTCGTCCGCTGACCAGGACGTGGTCACCATCAACGCCTCTGGCCTCGCGACCGCGGTGGGCGGTGGCAAGACGACCATCTCGGCGTCGTTTGGAGGAAAGGCCGACAGCGCGGCCGTCCAGGTGGCCGGCAAGCCGAAGAAGTCCGGAGCGCCGCCTCTCTGAGTCGAGCGCTCCTCCGAAACTCCACGGGGCCGGGCAGTCGCCCGGCCCCGTTCTCTCGCACGCAGCATCCGGCTGCGTCACACGCTAGGCTCGAGCGCGCACGGAACCCGACTCTCCTGCCTGGCGTTTGCCTCCCGTGACCCTCGAACCGCCTCACGAGGAAACCGCATGCGCACCACCCTGCTGACGGCCGCCGCGATGCTGGTGCTGGCGGCCTGCGCGTCGAACGGTCCGGCTGGCGTGACGCCGGAGACGTCGCCCTCGCACAGCGACCGCCCGCAACCGTCGCCCAACCCGACCGCGACGCCGTCCCCGACCCCGTCGCCGGCCCCCGGCCGCGGCGACACGATCACGGGCATCCTCGGCGCCGACACGGTGGAGGGCGGATGTACGTACCTCCAGGCCGCCGACGGCACTCGCTACGAGGTCAGCTACCCCGAGGGCTGGCGCGTTCAGGCGGCGCCGCTGCGCCTGGCAAATCCGGATGGGGAGGTCGTGGCGACCGGCGGCGAGACGATCACCGTCCGGGGCCGTCTGGCCAGGGAGATGCGGTCGATCTGCCAGCTGGGACCGATCTTCGATGCCGTCGAGGTCGTCTCGGTCAACTAGACCGGCGAGCCGTTTTCGGGTGGCGGTCGCTCGTTGGGGCAGGCATCATGGGCTCCATGGGGCGCTTGCTCGCCGTCTGCGGCTGGGTGGCCTGGCAGACCAGGCGCATCTCCGGCGGAACCAGGCCAAGCAGGGCGAGCACGATGCTCGCACCGGGCCTGGCGGTCGTGCTCGTCGTGCTCGCCGCCATCCCCGTGCTGCTGCCGTTCTTCGAGGCACAGCCAGAGGACGTGCAGGTCCAGCAGATCTTCGACGGGACCGTCGAGCACCCGGACGGCTGGGTGCGACTGCAGCGGCCGCATCTCCCCGTTGCGGGAATCGCCCACCGGGCGAGGACGGCATCTACGGACTCCTCATCGACGCGGCGAACCCCCTGCGGGCCGTGGTCGTCGAGAGCTCGGCGGCGACTCGAGCCGCAGGACAGTGCGAGCGTCACCGGCACCCTCCAGGCTCGCGGCGTCAGCGTCGAGGAGGAGCTGCCGATCGAGGCCACGGTCGCCGGCACCCCGCCACGAATCGTGCCTGACCGGGTCCTGACCCTCGACGCCACCCCGGTGCCGCCGCGCTCCGTGCCCTGGCCGCTCGCAATCGTGCCGATCCTCCTTGCCGCGATCCTGTTCATCGGCGCCCGCGTGGGCTATCCGATCTTCCGGCCGGCGGTCGACATCGATGTGCTCGCGAACCCGCTCTCACCGGGCGAACGCATCCCGAGCGCCTATGGCGGCCGTATCGGGCCGAATCGAGGCCAGGCTGGCCGAGCCGGCCGGCGTGCTGCTCCTCGTCCGTCGCGGGCCAAGTGGCAACCTGCTCACCGCCCAGCCGTTGGCAGACGGTGGCGGTCCGGCGCCGGCGCCGGTCACGATCGGCGGAGGTTGGACGAGCGGCGAGATCGGCATGGTGCACACCGTGCGGGAGACCGTGCCGGCGCTCCACGTGCGATCGGAGCTGGTGGACGCCATCTTCCTGTTCGCGCGCCTCGCCGAGCGAGATCGCGTCGCCGCGCTGGTCGCGGTCGGCGCGCTGACCCGGGTGGCGCTCAGGCCAGCTGCATCGCCACGATGGTCGCGACGTAGGCGGCCAGGAGCAGCCCGCCAACCGCGAGGTTGAGGTTCACGTTGGCGCCCATGACCGCCATCAGCGCGTACGGGCTGTCGTAGTGGACCTCGAGCCCTCGGTGGACCCGCAGGACGATCGGCACCGCCGCCAGTGCGATCAGGGTCGGCCACGGCAGCAGCCCGCCCACCACGCCCGCCACGATGACGGCGAAGGCCGCCAGGGCGGCGACGAGGTACCCGGTCCGGATCACGTTGGGAGCCAGCCGTACCGGGCAGGGTTCGCTTCCCGGCCTCCGCGTCGGAGCGGCGGTCCGGGATCTCGTTCACGAACAGGATCAGGGAGATCAGGATCCCCGGCACCAGCGACAGCACGAGCGGTTCCCGAGCCAGCAGCCCCGTCTGCGCGACGTACGCGCCGAGCAGCATGATCGGGCCGAAGCCGATGCGCGACGGCGATCTCGCCGAGGCCGCGATAGACGAGCTTCAACGGCGGCGCCGTGTAGGCGACGCCCACCGCGATGCCGGCGACGCCGATCCAGACCAGCGCCACGTGTCCGGTAACGCCACGAGCACGAGGCCGATGGCGGTGGCGGCGCCGAAGAGTGCCAGCGCCAGCCACGAGAGGCCGCGGATGGTGACGAGGTCGTAGACCGCCACGCGCGACCCGCCCGAGAACTGGGTCGGCGTGGTGTTCGCCTCATCGGCGCCGGAGAGGGTGTCGAAGATGTCGTTGGTGACGTTGATGGCCAGGTGCGCGAACGAGCCGCCGATGAGGGTCAGCAGTGCCGACCCACCAGGTGAACGCGCCATGGCTCGCCGCGACCGCGATCCCGAGCAGCACCGGCACGGCGGTCGCCGACAGGAAGGGGAGGCGCGTCGTCCGCAGCGCCAGCCAGAACGGGCTGAGCCGGGGGCGAATGGTGCGGCCCTTCTCCTTCGAGAGCAGCTCGAGGTAGCGACGCGACTGCGGCACGGATCGCTCGGAGTATTCGAAGAACGGCGTCTCCGTCTCGTCCCAGCCCCAGACGCGGCTGGGCGCAACGCCGATGCGACCGTCGCGCGGCTCGCCGGCGCGACCCCAGACCTGCAGGTAGCGGCGCTCGTCGTAGCCGCCCGGGATGGGATGAATGTGGCTGCCGAGCAGCCCGATCTCGCGGTCGGTGGGGATGGCCATCGCCGGCGCGGCCAGGACGATCGTGCCGGCGGCCGCATCGGTCTCGAAGGTGGTGGCGACGCTGATCGGGATAGCCATCGTCGGCCACCCAGCTGACGAGGAGGTGCGGATAGCCGGCCAGGCGCTCGAGGTCGGCCGGCGTCGGGGCATGCGCCGGCACCGAGCCGGAACGCAGCGGAGCCTGCGCTGCCATCACGCGGCCTCGTCGCGCGGTGCGCGGCTCTCGACCGCGGCGCGATCGGTCCGGCCGTCGGCCCAGTAGAGGCAGCGCTCCGGCGTGATCTCGATGACCGCGCGCTCGAAGAAGAGCGGCAGCGCGACGCGCACCTTGAGGAAATCGTCGATCGACGGCTCCTTCTGGCGCCAGAGCCCGAGGATGAGCCGCTCCCAGTCGGAGTGCGGGTCATCCTCGATCAGGCGCGCCGTTCCCTGGATCGTCGCTCGGTCCGGATTGCCCTTGGTGGCGATCGGGTCGCTGAGCGAGAGGGCGACGCGCGGGTCGCGCTTGATGTGCTCGAGCTTCTTGCTGAAGAGGGTCGACGAGTGGAGGTAGATCTTTCCGTCGTGGTAGAGCGGAATGAGCGGGTGCGTGATCGGGCGGCCGCCGCGGCCGACGACCGTCAGCTCCCCCACCAGCGCCACCGCCAGCAGGCGTTCGACCGGTTCGGGTAGCCATCCCATCGGGATCTCCATCGGCTGCAAATAACGTGGTACGTCACTTTAGCACATTTGCCGGCAGGGACAACGCGCGGCACTACACTGCGCACGCCATGCCCGATGACGGATCCGCCCGCCATGACCGCGCTCGTCCGCCATCCCGATGGGCGGGTCGAGGAGCTGGGCCCGCGAACGGCTCGACGAGATCGACCAGCTGTGCGCGATCGAGGGCACCCTCGTCTGGGTCAGCGCCCGCTCGCCCGACGCCGACACGATCGAGATCCTGCGACGCGAGTTCAACCTCCATCCGCTGGTGGTGGAGGACGTCCAGAAGCGGGGCCAGCGCCCCAAGCTCGACGCCTACGAGGACCAGCACGTGATCGTGGCCTACGAGGTGACCGAGGCCGAGCCGGGCTGTCCGAGATCCACATCTTCATCGGCCCCGGCTGGCTGGTGACCGTCAGCTGGGATCCGACGCCGCTGCTGGACGGCCTTCGGCAGCAGTTCGCGGCGGGGAGCAGGGCTCGGCGGCGGCGGCGTCGGCGAGCTGCTGTATGCGGTGCTCGACGCCGTCGTCGACAGCTACTTCCCCGAGATCGACCGGCTCTCCGACCGCATCAGCGACCTCGAGGACCGGGTGCTCGAGGGCGACGCCGATCCGCGGCAGCCTGCGCGAGGTGCTGCAGGTCAAGCGCCGCCTGCTCGACCTGCGGCGCATCCTCGCGACCGACGCGAGACGTCGCGAACCAGCTGCTGCGTCGGGACCTCGAGGTCATCGAGCCCGCCACGGTGCCGTACTACCAGGACCTCTACGACCACCTCGTGCGCGTGATCGACCAGCTGGACGTGTATCGCGACCTGCTCGCCGCCGTGCTCGACACGCGGCTGACCGTCGCCAGCAACAGCCTGAACGCGATCATGAAGCGGCTCACCGCGCTCACCGTGGTCCTGATGGTGCCCACCCTCATCGCCGGCATCTACGGCATGAACTTCGACCACATGCCCGAGCTGAGCTGGCCGCTCGGCTATCCCATGGCGTTGGCGCTGATGACGGTCGCCATCATCGCCGCCGTCCTCTTCTTCCGCCGCAAGGGCTGGTTCTGACCGCGGGCACGCGCCATGCAAGCCCGCTCGACCATGACGATTCAGCAGCCACCAAACGACGAGATTCCGCCACCGCCGTCCGACGACGATGACCCGCAGCCGATCGACACCCCGGACGAGCCGGGGCAGCGGGCGCCCGGTGCCGATCAGCCACCGGTCGGCGCTCCGCGCGACGAGCCGGATCCCTCGATGGCCTGACGCGCGTGGCAACCTGACGTCAATGGGACGTGAAAGCAGCCTGCCCGCATCCGTCTCGGTGAGCCGGCCCGGCCTGTGCGGCACGTGCCGTCATGCCCATCGCATCGAAAGCGCTCGCGGCAGCATCTTCTGGCGTTGCCGCCTGTCGGAGACCGATCCGGGCTTCCCGCGCTATCCGGCACTGCCCGTTCTGGCCTGCAGGGGCTACGAGCCGATGGAACCGTCGCAGGCCTGATGTCGTCTGGATGCCGATGATGACCACCCCGCGCCGCGCCGCGGCCGCTGGCCGCTCTCCTGCTGCTCGCCGCGTGCGCGGCGCCCGCCGGCGCGCCGTCCGCGAGCCCCACGGAAGCCGCGGCCAGCCGACCGCCGTTCGAGACCGTCACGCCGTCGCCGAGCGACGCCGCGGGGGCGGGTGCACCCGAGGGTCTGCCCGAAGCGGCATGGGCGGCGATCATCGACGACCTGGAGCGACGCCTGGGCGAGCCCGTCGTCGATCCGACCGTCGTCAGCGCCGTGGCGAAGACCTGGAACGACGGCTCGCTCGGCTGCCCGCAGCCGGGCCAGCTGTACACGCAGGCGCTCGTCGATGGCTTCCAGGTCGTGCTGGAGGTCGACGACGAGCAATTCGACTACCGGGTCGGGAGCGGCACCGACGTTCGCCTGTGCGAGGCGTAGCCCCGCGGCAGTCCGCGACGTTGCACAGAAGCCCCCGCCGGCGGACCGGCGGGGGCTTCTGGTTGATGCTGACGGAGCGTGGGTTGCGCTACTGGCCCACCACCGGCAGCAGTCGGGCCTCTGCGGCACCGGCGGCGTTGTCGGTCACCACGACCATCACGCCCTTGGTGGGCGTCTGCGCCCACTCGGCCTTGTTGATCTCGATCGGCACGCTGGCCGTACCGCCAGGTGCGACGCTTGCGAAGCCGCCCTGGCTGATGGCCGACGTGTACGCGTTGTACTCCGCCGATCCCGGCATCACGTCGGAGCCCGGCCCCTCGACCGAGAAGCTGCCGGCCGTGTAGGTGAAGCGAGGCTGTGACGTGCTGATGTCGGTCTGGCTGGCGAGGAATGGCAGCAGCACGGTGCTGCTGTCGGTCGGCCGCGTCGCCAGGAAGTTGATCGTGGCGGTCCCCGTCGCGAGGTCGATCACGAAGCTCCCGAGCCGGCCGTCGAACGTACCGGTCGTGAGAGCGCCGAAGTCGATCCCGACGACGAGATAGTCATCGGTCCCGTCCTGGTCGGTGTCGAGGTACACGTCGTACTCGTTCACCGCCGGGTTCGAGAACCGATCGTGGGCGTTCACCGCGAACACGATCAGCTGCTCCCCGCCCCCGAAGTCGAACGACTGGACGCCGACGGAGCGAAGGTCATAGCCGGCACCGCCGAGCGCCGCCTCGTTGACGTCGTCCGCGTCCGCGAGGCCCCAAGCGTAGAAGTCGGCGTCACCGCCGATGACCCCCGTCGCGTTGGCGAGGTTCACGTTGGCCTTTCCGGACTTGGTCGGATCGAGTGGCTTGTCGAACGTGGCTGACACGGCCGACAGGGCCCGTGGCACCAGGTAGTACGGAACGCGCAGCGTCGGCTGCCCGGCCGATGTGAAGACCACGTTGCCCGCGACCTCGCGGAACGCGGCCGAGTTGCCCGCCGTCGCGGCCGGCACGCTCAGCGTGACGTTCACCGTGGCCGATGCCGTTGGCCGGCACGGTCACCGATGTCGGGTTCAGCCCGACGGTCGCCGGCGACCCGGCGCCATTGGCGGTGCTGACCGCGTAGGTGCGGTTGGTGCCGCTCCGGTTGTAGAGCGTCACGGCCTTCGTGTTGCTGTAGTTCGCCGCCAGCTCGGAGAACCCGAAGTTCAGGCTCGCCGTCCCCGGGTCGCCGACGGCAACCACCTGGGTCGTCGTCGCGCCGAGCGGCTGGACGAGACCGGTGCCGCCCCGACTGGTGCGGTAGGAAGCCACCTTCGCCGGATCGCCGGTGTTGACGATGGCCGCCTTGATCTGCTCGACGCTCCACGTCGGATGCGCCTGGCGCGTCAGCGCCGCCACTCCCGCCACCATCGGCGACGCCATCGAGGTGCCGGAGATGCGCGTGCCCTGGTTGCCGGTGCCCGAGGCCGTCGACTGGATGCTCACGCCGGGCGCCGTGACGTCGGGCTTGAGCCAGCTGTCGCCGTTGCGCGGGCCGCCCGAGCTGAAGCTCGCGAATCCGCGGAACCCGGGATTGGCGATGGTCGTGTTGCTGAGCGTGGCACTGGTTGCCGCGACGAGCCGTCCGGATCATCGGTCGCCGCTGCGCCGAGGACGCCACGGATGCCGAGGAACGGGATGGTGACCGTGAAGGGTTCGCCGGTGTCGGGGTTCGACGTGATCGGCCCCTCGAACGGCGGATAGCCCGCATCGGTGTTGATCATGGCGACCGCTGCGGCGCCGGCCTGCTGGCCGAAGATCGCACGCGCGACGCGCGCGCAGGTGCCGCGAAGGCTGACCGCCAGCTTGCCGGCGGCGCCGGCCTTCTGGTAGGCCGCGACGCTGCATCCGAGCGCCTCGTTCCCAGCCGTCGTTGCCGGATCGTCCTTGAGGACGACGATCCCCAGGCTGGTCCCGTTCGGCACCGTCGCCCCGTTCGCGTTGATCGCGACGATCGGTGCTCCCGAGCCGATGTTCAGGGACACGCCGGGGAACGACTCGGTGCTGTCGACCGCGGCCACGCTGATGGCGCCGGTGCCGGCGGCGGGTGCGCCGGTGATGTACTGCGATGGGCTCGCGTTGCCGGCCGAGGCGACCACGATGACGCCGGCGTTGGCGGCGTTGGTCGAGGCCACGGCCGAGGGATCGTCGGCCCGCCCGAACGGTGAGCCGAGCGACATGTTGATGACGTCCATGTCGTTGTCGACGGCCCAGTCGATGGCGTCGACGGTGACGTCGGTCGAGCCCTCGCAGCCGAACACGCGCAGGGCGTAGAGGTCGGCCTGCGGCGCGACGCCCGGACCGATCCGGAACGCGTCGCCGTGGGTGGTCGAGTTGTAGGCACCGGTGTAGGTGGTCCCGTCGGCCTTGACGCCGAAGCCGGCCGCCGTGCCGGCGACGTGCGAGCCGTGGCCGTTGCAGTCGAGCGGATTCGGATCCGGGTGCGGACTCGGGGCTGCCGGGTCGTCCGAGCTGGCGTCGTAGGCGTCGCCGACGAAGTCGAAGCCGCCCTTGACCTTGGGCGCGTTCGGCCCGAAGAGCGCGGGGCTGGCGGGCTTCGTGTCCTTGCGGTCCGCCTGGGTGTAGGCCGCGGCCGTGCCCGGCCCGCCGAAGTTGGCGTGCGTGTAGTCGATGCCGGTGTCGATGACCGCGACCTTGATGTTGTCACCCTTGTAGCCGAGGTTCTGCCAGACCTGCGGTGCGCCGATATACGGCACCGCCACGGCGTTCTCGATCGTCTGGACCTGCAGGCCGCGCACCGCCACCACGTTCGGGAGCGTCGCAAGCGCCGCGGCATCCGCCCGGCGAATCTGGACCCGCATCCCGTTGTAGGCGGACTGCAGCTGGCTCAGCACGCGACCGCCCCGAGCGGCGATATCGGACTTGATTGCGTCCTGGCGAGCCTTGAGGTCGGCCTTGATCGCGTCCTTCTCGGCGCGTGAGAGCTCGCGGCCCCGGGCCTTGGCCTGGACCACGGCGACTGGTTCGCCCTTGAGCTCGACCATGACCGAGACGAGGCGCGCGTCGTCGATGCCGTTCGGCTGGACCACCGGGTCAACCGCGCCCTGGAGTGGCGAGCGCTCGAATGCCTCGACCGACGGGTCCTGCGCATTCGCAGCCATCGGGGACACGAGCGACGCCACGCTGATCAGTAAGAGTAATCGTCGTACCACGAAATAGGACACCTCCGCTCGGGCAATTGGGCATACGACCGCATCGTGGCGGCCGGTCGATCGGGCTTCTCGATCCGGCTCTGGGCGATAGGCGTCTCCATCACCCGGGCAGCGCTTGGGCCCTGGGCGAATGCAGCGTTGGGTGCCGGAATGCTAGGCCTGCCGGTGGGTGCCGTCAAACGGATTGTGACAGCGACGGAGGGCTTGACCGGTCGCCGACCAGCCGAAGCAGAAGCCGGCCCAGCGTGAGAGCCGAGATCTCGTTCAGGTCTGTCTCCGGGGTGTACTCGGTGAACGCGGCACCGGCCAGCCGCGGGCCGATGCCGGCCAGCAGATCGGCCGCCTCGACGTAGCTCAGGCCGCCGGGCGCGGGCGCCGAGACGGCGGGAAACACCGACGGGTCGAGCCCGTCGCAGTCGAAGGACAGGAAGACGGATTGAGCGGCGGCGATGCCCTCCAGGACCCACGCGACGCCCCGCTCGCGGAGCTGGCGGGCGGTGATGAGCAGGTTGCCGGCCGCGCGCGAGTCCTCCACGTCGACGGCGCGCGCCGAGCCGACACCGCGCAGGCCGACGTGGACGATGCGCTCGACATGCCCCATCTCCGACGCGCGGCGCATCGGTGAGGAGTACCCCTCGCGGACGCCCTGCACCTCGTCGCGGAAGTCGAGGTGCGCGTCGACCTGCAGCACGGTGATGGGCCCGCGTCCCTCGAAGGCGCGCAGGATAGGGATCGGTACCGAGTCGTCACCGCCGATGCAGATCGGCACGATTCCACGCTCGAGGATCGCGGATACGACCTCGGTGATCCGGGCGCTGTTGCCGCTACCGTCATCGGGGGTGCCGGGCACATCGCCGGCATCCACGCACCTCCGAAGGCGCATCGGCGCGTCGAGGTCGAAGTCCCAGTGGTCGCGGAAGCGGGCGAGTCGCATGGCGCGG
>CAWBKO010000007.1:0-331924 GCA_963789435.1 uncultured Chloroflexia bacterium | reverse complement strand
GCGCTCATGGCCGCTGCCGCTCCTGGGCTGACGCCGGACGCGGCCCGCGACATCCTGCTCAGCTCCGGCGAGTGCCCGAACGGCCAGGCGGCTGACGCTGACGGCACAGCCGGCTGCGGCGGTCAGGGCACCTGGCGCGACGACCCGGATGGCATCCCGGAGCCGATGGGCCACGCCCTGCGTGCCGCGCAGGCGGCGGCTGCAGTGACCAATCCGGAGCCGCCGTCCGCCCCGACCCTGGCGGCGGTCGCGACGACCACGTCCATCGACCTGTCCTGGACCGTGCCGGCGGACGATGGTGGGTCGCCGATCACCGGATACGAGCTCTTCCGGCGCGGTGACGCGGACATCGACTGGACGTCGCTCATCGCCGTGGGAGCGGCAGTGCAGGACTATTCGGATACTGCCGTCGCGACGGGCGAGACCTGGCACTACCGGGTCGTTGCGACGAACGCCGAGGGCAGCGGCCCACCCTCGAACGAGGTCAGCGCCACGGTCCCGGCCACGCCTCCGCCCGATCCTGAACCGCCATCGGCCCCGACCCTGTCCGCGGGCGCGACCGAATCCTCCATTGAGCTCACCTGGACCGTGCCCGCCGACGACGGCGGCGCGTCGCTCACTGGTTACGAGATCTACCGCGGGCCGGCGCAGGATGACCTGGCGCCGTATGCCAGCGTCGGGCTGGTGACCGGCTACTCGGACACCGGCGTGGCGCCCGGCGACACCTGGTACTACGAGGTTGCCGCGTTCAATTCCGCGGGTCCGGGCGCCCACTCGAACCCCGCCAGTGCCACCGTTCCTGAGCCCCCGCCAGTTGTGCCGCCATCGGCCCCGTCCCTGACGGCCACCCGCGGAAACGGATCGGTGACCCTGAGCTGGACGGCGCCGGCCGTCGATGGCGGCGCTGCCGTCACCAGCTACGAGATCTACCGCGGGACGTCATCCGGATCGGCCGTCAAGGTGGCGACCGTCGGGAACGTCCTGACCTACCGGAACACGGGCCTCGCCAACGGCACGACGTACTGGTTCCAGGTCGCCGCCGTCAATACCGCGGGGGCCGGCGCCAGGTCGAACGAGGTGAGCGCCACGCCGGCGACCACGCCATCGCCGCCTCGCACCTTGAAGGTCGCGAAGGTGGCCGAGGGCTTCAAGCTCACCTGGGTCGCACCGTCATCTACCGGCGGCTCCGCGCTGGTGAGCTATCGGATCTACCGGACCGACGGGTCCGGCGGGTCCAGGACGTTCACCGTACCGGCCTCCGCGCTGGCGTACACCGATACCGCCCTCGCCCCGAAGACGTGGTACGCCTACATCGTCACGGCGGTCAACGGGGTCGGAGAGAGCACGGCGTCCAACATCGTGACCATCAAGAGCCCCTGAGGACTCGGCCGCCGACCGGCGCCGCTTTGACGAACAGAGCGCCCCCCCCTAGCATCGAGCGGGTGAACTCACGTCGACCGCTGCGGGCGGGCGTGCCCGACCACGAGGGCGCCATCGCCGGCGCGGCGTACACCCGCCATCGGCGGATCCATCGGTCCCGAAGCCATCCGCGACCCCGGATCCTCCAGCTGCTGGCGACCGGCGGCAACGGCGGCGCCCAGGAGAGCTACACCGGGCTCCTGCTGCGCCTCGACCGCAGCCGATACGACGTGCGCGCCCTCTCCCTCTCCGCCGGCTCCGCCGTCCAGCGCCTCCGGGCGCTCGGCCTGCCCGTGGACGTCCTGGACGCGACCGATGACGAGGTCGCCGTGCGCGAGCTCGCCGGCTGGCTGCGCCACAACGAGATCGACCTCGTCCACGCCCACATGTTCCGCGCCGAGGTGATCGGGACTCGCGCGGCCATCGCCGCCGGCACGCCGGTGATCATGGCCACCGTCCACTCCTCGCGCGTTCGCTCGCCCGAGGACATCGCGCTGCTCGCCTCGCTGACGCCGCGGATGGATCGGCTGATCGTTCCGTCCACGAGCATCGAGCGCAAGGTGCGCGGCGAGGGACGTGGAGGTGCGCGCTTCGCGGTCGATCCCGAATGGCGTCGATCTCGAGCGGTTCGCGACCCCCGTGCCGGCCTGCCGGATGCGCGACGAGTTCGGCATTCCGCGGGAGGCGCCGCTGATCGGCGTGGTCGCGCGTCTCGAGCCGGAGAAGGGCCATCGGTTCCTGATCGAGGCGATGCCGATGATCCTCGAGACCGCACCCGACGCCTGGCTCGCGATCGTCGGCGAAGGCTCCGAAGCCGATGCGCTGCGTGCCCAGGCGGCGTCCCTTGGACGTGCCGTCTCCGACCGAATCGTGTTCACGGGGCGGCGTGACGACGTCTCCGCGCTGACGGCCGACCTCACCGTTGCCGTGCTGCCATCCCTCCGCGAGGCGCAGGGAATCTCGATCCTCGAAGCCATGGCCCGGCGCCGCCCCGTGGTCGCGTCGGCCGTCGGTGGGGTCCCCGAGATCATCACTGACGGGGTCGACGGCCTGCTCGTTCCTCCCGCCGATCCCGCCGCGCTGGCGGCCGCGATTGGCTCATTGCTGGCCGACGCCGCCCTTCGCGAACGGATCGGCGAGGCGGGCTACCGCACGGTTGCGGAGCGGTTCAGCATCGACGCCCAGGTGAAGCGGATCGAGGTCGTCTACGACGAAGAGCTCGCCCGTGCCGGAGTTGCCGGAGCGATCCTGCGACCCGAGCCGGTCGGAGCGGCGCGGCGTCCTGCCCAGCGTGGAGCCCTCGAACTGCCTCCGCTCTAACGCGCGCATTTGCGCCCCACCGCAACTAACGACCAGGGAACGGCTGATGCGTCGCATTTCCGGAGCGGGATTTGCGGCCGGTGGCAAATGCGCGACGGATCGATGCCCAACTTCGTCGTTAGTTGCGCCGCACCGCAAACGGCCGGTTCACATGAGGATGAGCGCATCGGCTCCTGGATCTACGCCTGCGCCGAGTCTCGAATAGCGCGGCCTTGGTCTGGATCGGAAAGGCATCGACCACGGCCGTGCCCAACTCCCGCACGGTGCGCCGATTTGCCTTTGTCCCCGCGACGACGAAGACCAGCCGATCCGCACCAAGATCACGCTGCTTGAGTTTCGCCGCTCGCAGCTGCGCCTGGAAGTCGGCAAGCCGCGTGATGACCTCAACCATGCAGCGGAAGCCGGGGATCGAGATCAGTGCGTCGGCCGCCCGGAGGTCGCCGGATATGGGCATGGGCGCCTCGACAACAACGTGCCAAGGAACGCCCAGCCTCGCGCGGAATCGAGCGAACAGCATGAGCTGTGCGTGGTCCATCGGACGGCTGATTGCCGGATAGAGCTTCAGGTATGGCTTCAGTCCGACGGCTGCTGCATGCCGCGAGAGGGCGGGGACTCCGAGCCCCTTGATCAGGCCGTGCTCGACCCTGCTGACATGGGCAATCGACGTTCCGATGATCGCCGCCACGTCCGCCTGCCGCCTCCCGGTGATGATCCTCGCGACTCGAAGCTCACGGCCGGTTTCGCGCAGGATCCAATCGGCGGATCGGAGTGCATCGCGCTGGATGGACTGCCGGTTGGCCATAGACCGATGCTGGCGCACGAGCCATTACCGGCGGCTTATCGTCGGTTTGTGCGCCCGCGCAACTAACGACGAGGGAGGGGAGGATGTCGCCCTGACCGGGTCCTTGGTTTGCGTCCCGCCGCAAATCCACGGCCAACTATCGCCCAAAGTCGTCGTTGGTTGCGCTCCGTCGCAAACGGAGAGGCTCGCAAAGAGAGTGGCTAGTTAGCCGGCGCTCACCCGGTCACGGTCGCCGAGCCGAAGGATCGCCATCAGCAGCAGGTAGATCAGCAGCCAGCCGATGAGCGCCACCAACGCAGCGATGTCGAAGACGCTGCCGCCGCCCGGCGTGACCATGTCCATGGCGAAGATCCCGCGGAAGGGCGCCACGAACGGCTCCGTCACGTTGTAGACGAAGTCGACGATGGAGTTGGTCTGGTTGGCAACCAGGAGCAACAGCAGGACCCGCAGCCCGATCATGACGGCGAGGATGCCGAACAGCAGCGACAGCACGCGGCGCACGACGGAGAGCGGGCCGGGTCCTGCCGGCTCCGCGTAGCCGCGGGAGGTCGACGCGTTCACGTTCACCGGGGCAGCGGCAGCCGGTACCGGGTACGGCTCGGCAACCGGTCGCTCGCGCTCGACGTATGTCTCGCGCTCGACGACGCGGGTCTCGTTATCGACCGGATCGACCGGATCGACCGGGTCTGTGCGACGGTCGTCGTAGGTCATGTCGCGTTCTCCCATATGGAGGTGAGCGTTCAGGAGCTGAGTTGCACGCGCTGTGCCAACCGCTACTCCGCGGGGTGCCCGTGCTTGCCGATCAGCGGCACGAAGACGACCGATTCGAGCTCCCGCGTGCGCAACGTGTCTCCATCCCGCACCACGAGCGTGAGGAACTGGTGCTCGCGGTTGCCGACCGGCATGACCAGCCGGCCGCCGGACCGATCGAGCTGCTCGAGCAGCGGTCCCGGCACCGATGGGCCACCGGCCGTCACCAGGATCGACCGATACGGCCCGTTCGACGGCCAGCCCTGCGTTCCGTCGCCAACCACGACCTCCACCCGATCGCCGTACCCGGCGTCGGTGAGATGCTGTCGGGCCGTGGTCGCAAGGGAATCGTGGCGCTCGATGGTGGTCACGTCAGCGCCCAGCTCCGCGAGCACTGCGGCCTGGTAGCCGGAACCGGTCCCGACCTCCAGGACGTTCGCCCCGCGCCATCCCTGGGCGGGACGGGCGGCCGCGGTCATCATCGCGACGACGTACGGCTGGGAGATCGTCTGCCCCGATCCCACGGGAAGCGCGTGATCGCCGTACGGCTCATCGCCATCGACGAACCTGTGGCGCTCGACCGTCGCGAACGCGCGCAGGAGCTCGGGATCGTCGATACCGCGAGCTTCGAGCTGCTCTGCCACCATCCGCGCCCGCTCGTGGGCGGGATCGTCGCCCGAGCTGCGCGGCCGCGGGAGGCGCGGCCAGCGCATCGGTCAGATCAGGTCAGCCGGCCGGTGCGCTGGTGCTGGCTGCCTTGGTGCGCGATCGGCCCCCATTGGCGCTCCGGGTGGAGGTCGGCGCGTCGGCGTCGGCCTCGACGTCATCCGTCGCGCGGGCACTGGTGTCCACTGTGCCGAGGGTGGCGGCATCGAGCACGTCATTGATGATTCGATCGGCCCTCTCCCGCACCAGGCGGCGCGTCTCTTCACCCTTTCGGGGGGCGAGGAGCACGCCGACGGCCAGCCCGACGAAGAAGAACCTGATCGCGATTCGCACGCGGCTGAACATGGGCGATAGCGTCCCTTCGTATGTTGGTTTCGATGGGGGTCGGAAGGGCAAGAAGGATACCACCGGCACCCCCGGCCGCCGATACAGCGGGTTACGGCGCGTAGACGACGATCTCGCTCACCGCAACGGGGTTCCGTTCGCCGTTGCCGGCACTGGCGATGATCGGCTGGTAGACGAGAGTGATTGGCTGACCCAGTTCCGCCTCTGACACCGGTATGACCATCCAGCCTTCGATGGTGCCTTCAGAGCCCGGCAGCTGATTGGGCAGCGTCCCAAACACTGGCCAATCCACGCCATGGACGAGGCCCATGATGCGCGGCTGCCCGGGCTCTGCAACGTGGCCATCCCAATCGATGGAGCCGTAGCCGGCGTCGGACGGCCGCGCCGGCTCGTAGGTCATGTGCACAAGGACGCCGCGGCTGGACCCCGGAGCGAAGGCTTCAGCGTTGGTGCCGGGCGGTAGGCGAATGACCTCGCCTCGCTCGACCGTGATGGAGCCGAAGGTGCCGGATTGGTCGACCGCGTCGATCTGCCATGTGTCGCCAACCTCTGGCGGCACGAGCGCATCGGCGCAGCCTCCGATGACCAGCAGGACGGCGACGAGCAGGAGTCGCACGGGTATCGGCCTCAGGGGGTCGGTAATGCCGTGTTGGGCAGCATGCCTCCCGGATAGACGTACCCCAGCGAGATCACCTGACTGCCGGTGTGAATCTCCCACGATCCGCTGTGCTGGAGCAGGTCCTCCTGTTCGCCCATGACGTCCCGGGTGCGGAGGAAGTCGTACTCGAGGGGGCCGGTCGCGAGGTCCCACGTCCACTCGTACGTCGTCGCCGAGCACACCGGTGCATCGGCGAGACCGATGCCGCACGCGACAACGGGATGACCCTCTGGATAGGCCGCCGCCGCCGTCTCGTCGCAGCGCTCGTCGTCGCATCGCACGTAGACGACGAATGCATCCTTCGTGTCGACTGGGCCGGAGAGGGTGACGCGGAACGTGACCTCGCCGGTCGTGGCGCCCAGCTCCTGGGCGACGACGGGCGACCTGGCAAGGAGGATGAGCGCAACCGGGATGAGCAGGTGCGGGACAAGCCGGGCCGGGCGGGCCATGGAGTCACCTCGGATGGGTTGGGGTTGTCGTGGCGGAGACGCACAGCTGCCCATCGGCGTTGCAGCGGAGCGCTATCGCTCGCGTTGTCCCGCCGTGAGCGCCGCGACGGTTTCGGCGATGCGCTTCGCGCGCGCTTCCGGCCGCTTCGCGCCCTCGACCCATTTCATCCAGGCCTTCCGATAGAACGTCGCCAGTGACTCGAAGAAGCGCCGGGCCTTCGGCTCCGCGGTCAGTGCCTCGGCGAAGTCGCTCGCCAGCGTCCAGATCTGCGGTCCCTCCGGACTGAGGCTGATGCGGAGGGACGCTCCAGGCCCGACGCGAGGGTCGCGACACCATGCTGGACCGAGCTCGAGGTACGGCTCCCCGTCCCGGTCGGCGACGACGCCGCGCATGGCGTAGCGCTCGATCGTGCCGGTGACGTAGTACCGGTCCCGCTCTCCCCAGATCTCAGCGGGATCCAGCGGAAGCCTGATCGCGATCCCGCCCTGCGGCCGCGCCTCGGCCGTCGCGGTGAACGCCGCGGTCCGGCCCTTCGGCTCGCTCATTCGCCCAGGCCGTACTCCTTGATCTTGGCGTAGAGGAGTCGCCGATAGATCCCGAGCTCATCGGCCGCCTTCGTCCGGTTGCCGTCGGCGCGATCGAGGGCCTCCTGGATCAGCTGCCGTTCCAGCGCCGCGACGCGTTCCTTGAAGGCGCCGCCATTCGCCAGCCCATCGTCGCCGTCGGAATGCGGCCCGTCGCCGTTGCGCTCGTCCGCGTCGTCCTCGGATCGCGATCGGCGCTTTGCCGGGCGCATCTGGTCGAGCTTCTCGGTGCCTTCCCCGAACGGCAGGTGCTCGACTGGTGATGGGGTTGCCGCGCGACAGGACGACGGCGCGCTCGATCGCGTTCTCGAGCTCACGCACGTTGCCGGGCCAGTCGTACGCCACCAGCTTCTGGATCGCCTCTTCGCTGATGGTGGTGGGGATGGCGCCGGGCGAGTGGCGGTACTTCACCAGGAAGTGCTCCACGAGAAGGGGGATGTCCTCCTTGCGATCGCGCAGCGGCGGCATGTGGATGTGGATCACGTTCAGCCGGTAGTAGAGGTCCTCGCGGAACTTGCCGATGTCGACCTGCTCCGCCAGGTTCCGGTTCGTCGCCGTGATCACCCGGATGTCGATCTTGATCGGCACGTTCGAGCCGATGCGCTCGAACTCGCGCTCCTGGAGGATGCGGAGCAGCTTGGTCTGGGTGCCCGGCGTCATCTCGCCGATCTCGTCGAGGAAGATGGTGCCCTTGTTGGCGGTCTCGAAGCGGCCCTTGCGCATCGTCATCGCGCCGGTGAACGAGCCCTTCTCGTGGCCGAACAGCTCGGTCTCGAGCAGCGTCTCCGGCAGCGCCGCGCAGCTGACCTTGATCAACGGATGCGGGTTGCGCTTGCTTGCCCGATGCAGCGCCTCGGCGATCAGCTCCTTGCCGGTGCCGGACTCGCCGGTGATGAGGACGGTGGCGTCCGAGGGAGCCACCTTGCCGATGAGCTTGAAGACCTCGAGCATCGGCTTGCTGCTGCCGACGATGCGCTCGCGCTCGGCCTCGCGCTTGCCGAGCTCCAGCCGGAGGGCGCTCACCTCCGAGGACATGTCGGCGTGCTCGAAGACGCGTTTCAGAGTGGCGAGCAGGTCGTCGATGTCGAACGGCTTGGTGACGTAGTCGTAGGCGCCATGCTCCATGGCCTTGATGGCCGTCGACGAGCCACCGAAGGCGGTCATCACGATGACCTCGAGCTCGGGATGCTCGCGCTTGAGCTGCCGCAGCACGACGATCCCGTCCTGGTCGGGGAGCTTGACGTCCATCATCACGAGGTCCGGCAGGTCCTTGGCGATCTGCTCCATCGCCTCCGCGCCGCTCTTCGCGAGCTTGACGGCGTACCCCTCTTCGCTCAGGAGATCCTTGAGCAGGGTGCGGATATCGGCCTCGTCATCGACGACGAGCACCGATCGCTTCGAATCGGCCAATCGTGACCTCCGCCCATCACGTGGATTGCCCATGGCCCGGGAGTTGAATTGCGCCCGCGGAGTATGGCACCTGTCCGCATTCCGTACAACAGAGGGCGATCCCCTGGCGCGTTTGCCCGCTGAGGTACGTATCGGCCAATCAGTGGCCGTCACGTGCGCGCGCAGGGACGTCCGCGGCAGTCAGTGGGTGTTCGGGAAGTTGGCGTTCGGCATCGTGATCGGAACCGACCCCGACTCCCCTGGTTCCTTCCCGGCGCGTGCACAGTCATCGCAGAGGTAACTGCCGTCCTCGAGACGCCGCCGCCCCACGAACAGGGGAGTGCCCGGTTCGGTATTGCGGCCGCACGAGAGGCACAGAGTTGGGACGGCCATGACGTGCGAGGCCTCTACTCGCCGCTGGGTGAGGCACTCGGAGAGGCGGACGCAGACGCCGATGCCGATGCGGATGCGGACGCCGATGGAGAAGCCGAGGCCGAGCCTGATGCCGACGGCTCCACGGAACCGGAGGAGACCGGCGTAGATGGCAGCGGAATGGGCGTCGGCTCCGGGATGAAGCGCGACGGAATGCCGAGCACGGCGAGGACGAAGATGAGGACGAAGATGGCGATGACGGTCAGGATCCAGGTGCGCGCCAGGCGATCCTGCCGCGTCGGCAGCGCGCCTCGATAGCCGGGCTCATTGCGGCCGGGTTCGGAGCGCGGTGTCTGGCTCGTCATGCGTGTGGTCCGTCTCCAGGTTTCGGTGATGAGATGCGCGCCGCCAGCTGGGCGAGGGTCGCGCTGGCCTCCGCTGCGCTGGATCGGAGATGAGTCTCCACGTCCGCCACGTCGCGGCGCAGGTCCGCCACGCGCCGTCGCCCGTGTTGCGCCTCTCGCACGGCGCCGACGCCGATCGTCCAGGCGAGAAGAGCCAGCGAGCCGACGACCAGCAGCGCGAGCGCCGTGACCGCGAGGTCGAGAATCAGTCCCACGGCGCGCGAAGGGTAGCAGATCGCCCGTTCAACGGGCGTTGCGCATGGGTGGCACGGCAATGCCGATGAAGCCCGCCGCCGCGCAGATGCCGCCGCTCAGCATGAGGACCTCGGCCGGGCCGATGATCCCCGCCAGCCAACCGGAGAGGCCCATCGACGCCGCGATCGAACCGAACACCAGCGCCTGGCGGCTGGAGACCACGCGGCCCATCAGCCGCTGCGGGGTCCGCTGCTGGAAGAGGGTCACCGTCGGGATGATGAAGAGCATGTTGGTGGCGCCGGTGAAGAAGAAGGCGATGATGGCCAGCAGCGGATCGGTCGTCAGTCCGGCAGCCACCAGGGACAGTCCCATGCCGATGAAGCCGGCGATGACGAGCCGCCCCTTCGGCAGCCGATCGCCGATGGCGCCGACGAGGATCCCGGCGATCACGCTGCCGACCGCGATGGCGGTCAGGAGCAGCGCGTACATCTGCTCGAAGCTCACCGGACCGCGGTCCACGACGCCCTTGGCGTACAGGAGGCTGACCACGATCTCGGCTCCGACCGCCACCTGGGCCATGGTCGAGAGCAGCGTGTTCGAGAGCAGCACGGGCTCGGCCCACAGGAAGACGAAGCCCTCGCGCATCTCCCGCCACACGTTCCCCAGCGAGAGCCGCTCGCTCGGCGGCGCCACCTGCCGCGGCAGCACCATCGCCGCGATCAGCACCGCCGAGACGACGTAGGTTCCGGCATCCAGCACGAACGCCGCGCCGATGACCGAGCTGAGGGCGGTGACGATCAGGCCCGCCACCGGGAAGCCGATCAGGTCGGCCGCCGTCTCCGGCACCGACATCGCCGAGTTGGCCGCCACCAGGTCCTGCTCGTCCACCATGGCCGGCACGACGGCCGTCTTCGCGGGCCGGAAGAGGAGCGTCACCGTCGCGATGAGGAACGCGGCCAGGTAGACGAGGCCGATATGGATCTCGAAGGCGAACGGCACGGTGAGCACCAGCCCGGCACGCACCACGTCGCAGGCGATCATCGTGCGGCGGCGGTCCCATCGGTCCACGAGCACCCCGGCCAAAGGCCCGAGCAGCACGCTTGGCACCGCGGTGGCCGCGAAGGTCAGGCCGACCTCGAGCGCCGTCCCGCGGCCGGCGACCAGCGCCCCCAGCGCGATGACGTGGATCCGATCGCCGAGCATCGAGATGAGCTGGCCGGTCCACAGCAGCGAGAAGTTGCGGTTGCGGACCAGGCGCAGGTACGGCGACTGCGCGCCGCGGCGCCCACTCGCCGGGCGGGAGCCGCGCTTCGGCGTCGGCGGGAATCGAGGAGGCGCCCCCGTAGGCGACGCCGGCCTGGAAGGTGCCCGCCGTGGATTGGCGCATCGGGGACTGGCCCAGCGCCACGCGCGCCGCGCGACGGAGCGCCGGCTCGCGTCATGGAGTACACGATCGCCCAGAAGATGCCGAGCGCCAGCAGCACGTCGCCGATGCTCACCACGTCGCGGATGTACGGGATCGGGATCGGGACGACGTCGCCGAACAGCCCGCCGGAGCCGACGAAGCCGGCGACCGTATCGGTCCGAAGGAGGAAGTGGAACGGGTCGTTGAGGATGTCCGCCTCGGTGAAGCCGGCCGAGAAGAAGGCGGCCGACCAGATGGGCATCTGCCCGCCGTTGATGAGGACGGCCACCATGTTGGCGCCGATCCCCACCGACGCGATCTGGAGCCCGGGCACGCGCCAGTTGCCCCACAGCCACACGAAGATGAGCAGGTAGGCGCCCACGTAGAGCCAGCCCGGCGGGACTACGTCGGCGAAGCCGGTCTCCTGGCCCAGCCAGCACCAGCAGCCGCAGGCCCAGCGCCGCCGCCAGCAGCCAGGTCCAGCGCAGCTTCAGCTCGCCCAGCCGCGGGAACGAGCCCCCCGCCAGCGCGCCGACGATCAGCGCAAGGAGGATCGCGCTAAGAAACATCGTCCGAGGCCAGGGCGGCGGGCCTCGCGTTTGGCTCCGATGACGGGCTGTCTGGCTTCTGATCGCCGGCGCGGCGGTCTCGCCGCACGTCGTCGGCCGGGTGCGGGAGGCGCAGCATGGTCGGCAGCTCGTCCGGCCGATCCGGTGGCCGATCCAGGATGCTGCGATCGAGACCGAGGAGGACCGGCACGATCTCCGGATCGAACTGGATGCCGGTGAACTTCTCGAGCTGGTCGACGGCCTGCTCGTGGGTCAGCGGGATCTTCCGATAGGGGCGGGAGCTGGTCATCGCCTCGTACGCATCGGCGATGGTGAGGATGCGCGAGCCGAGCGGGATGTCGAGCGCCTCCATGCCGTCGGGGTAGCCGGAGCCGTTGAACCACTCGTGGTGCGCCTTGATGAGCGGCGCCTCCCGGCTCAGCTGGGATGCCGGCGCCACGATCTCCGCACCGATGGTCGGATGCTGGTTCATCAGGATCCGCTCGCTCTTGTCGAGCGGTCCCTCCTTGAGGAGGATGTTGTCGCGGATGCCGATCTTGCCGATGTCGTGCAGCAGCCCGGCCCAGGTCAGGATCTCGATCTCCGACTCCGGCAGGCGCATGACCCGAGCCATGGCCTCGGCGATGTGGCTCACCCGGCTCGAGTGGTTTCGGGTGTAGTTGTCCCGCGCGTCGACCGCCTTCGAGAGCGCCTCGATGGTCTGCTCGAACAGCTCCCTCGTCTCGACGTATCGGGCGTAGGCCAGCCTCGTGGAGAACAGCGGAACTACGAAGAGCGGCGTCGCCCACCAGCCGATGCCCTCGGGAAGCTGGAACACCTGGGCCATCAGCCATCCAAGGGGCGCCAAGGCGATCAGGCTGACGGCGATTCCCCCGATGTCCTGGGCCCACACGGTCCGAAACGGGACTCCTGATCGGAGGTGGACGACCGTGATTCCAAGGACGCTATTGATGACGAAGTACAGGCCGGAGGCGACGATGAATGACGCGAAGCCGCCGAGAGAAGCGCCGACCGACAGCGCTGACGGTTCCGCTACTGACAGCAGAACCTCCAGCGAGATGCCAGACACTGTCGCCGCAATCGCGAAGCATGCGTGGTCATTGAGCACCCCGTACCAGGGGACTTGACCACGGAGTTCTCGCACATCGATGGTTCCAATCACCGCGACGAGGCCGGCTGCGGCGGGTCCACCCAAGAGCATTGCGGCCGTCGCGGGCGCGAAGGCAACCGTTACGCGGAGGCCTTTCGGCAAGCGCACGGGAAGGGCACTGGCCAGGAAGGTGAGAATGCACCAGAACGCAATGCCCGCGGCTCCGCCGATCGCCGGGCGGATCGGCCAGAACAGCGAAAGCCGCTGCGAGCAAGATGCCCGCAGCGGCTGCCGTGGTAATGATGTAGAGGCGAAGCTGCGTGCTCAACCGGGTGTCACTAAACCTTCAGGTTCCGTGATCTCGATCCTAGCATGCGATGGCCTAGAGACCGCGGAAGGATGCTCCTCCGGCCATCGCCAGCATGGCCAGCGCTCCAAGCGTTGCAACCAGCGCAACCATGCGCCGGAGTCCGCTCATGACAGCTGCGCGATTCATCTCTACCAGCCTCGAACTAGCTCTTTGCTCTCATCAGAAGGTGCCCTCTTCCGATACGGGTCTAATGGACAACCGACACACTCCGTGACGGAACGGTCGGTTGCACTAGCTGCTCCCCGTTAGCCCAAGTGCCCAAATTCAGCTAACGGCTCAATGCTTCCCACGAGTTGGCCTGGTACCAAGGTACTGGGCCGTGGGCGTACTGTAGGGGTAAGCCCCCTGAAAGTCAAGCACCAGACAGAGTCAATCTGTCCCAAGTCCAGTATATTTTGACTTCAATGCTCGCCTCGGCGGTGTCAGTCGTCACCGCATTATCCAATTTTGGCTCGGCATCTCGTCCGATGAACCGATAGCGCCTGAGCTATGTGAATAGCCCCAGCGTTCGTCGGACCGCCGGTCTAGGTGAACCGTTTGCCGGACCGTGACCGGAGATCATGGAGATGCTCCCACGCCAGCAAACATCGCGAATGGGATAGAGTGCGGATCACGTGCGCGCCTTCATCGGTCTCGGTGGAAATCTCGGGGAGCCGGCCGTTGCATTTCGCGCGGCCGTGGCGGAGCTTCGGGGTATCGGCCTTGTCTCACGCGTCTCCTCCCTCTACGACAGCGCACCGCGCGATTCGGTCGATCAGCCTCGATTCCTGAATGCCGCGCTGGAGCTGGAGACCGATCTCTCACCCCTCGACCTGCTCGCCGAGCTGAAGCGCCTGGAGCTGGCGCTCGGCCGGGATCCGGACACTCGCCGATGGGGTCCCCGGGTCATCGACCTCGACATCCTCAGTCTTCGACGGCCGATGCGTTACCGATCCCGAGCACAGCCTGATCGTTCCGCACCCGCGCTTCCATGAGCGCCGCTTCGCGCTCGAGCCGGTCGCGGAGCTGGATCCGGGCCTGCTTCCCTGGCGCAACTGCTCCGACCTGCGCGTCGAGGTCTCGGTCGTCGACCTGCTGGCCACCGTCGCCGACCAGGAGGTCCTGCGCGTCGGCGGACCCGATTGGGCGGACCCGCAGTCCCGCAGCTAGGAGCGCGGTCAAGGGTTAGCGGAACAGCACCATCGTGATCAGCAGATAGACCACGAGCGCGATCGCCCCGGCCAACAGCCCGTTCCGAAGGCGTGGATTCATGCGCTCAGCGTTGCACACGACGTGCCGCTACGGTCGCCTCCGCCCTTACGTCCTTCGCAACGCGGCGGCAAGGAGGTCCTCGATGCGACGGTGCATCCCTCCGCCGTCGAACGGAGCTCGGCGGCCGACCTGGATCGGGATGAACTCCGCCCAGTCTTCGAACGCGGGCGCCGTCGCACACCTGATGTCCCAATAGGGATCGACGCGGCGGCCGGCATCGGCTTCGTAGGCCGCAAGAAAGTCGGCCGCCAGCTCCGCCGAGTAGAGGATGGCGAGGTTCAGCCGGCAGTGGCCGACATCCACGTCGGCCGCACCGCGGCACGCTGCCACCCAGTCCACGATGCCCGTCAGGCGCCCTCGCTGCCAGAGGAAGTTGAAGTGCTGGTAGTCACCATGTGCGAACCGACTCTCGTGCGCGGGCGCCGGGCCGCGAACCAGGTCCGCGGCGGCGCGCCAGTCGGCTGGCCGGGTCGTCCACGGCGGGATGGGCACCTCCCGCTCCTTCCACGCATACGGCTCAGCATCGACGTCCAGCTCGTGGATGCGCACCGCCATGCTCGCCATCTGCCGAAGCCAGGCCTTCGGGTCGGTGGGCGTCAGGTCAACCCGGCCCGGGACACGCGTCATCAGCAGGGCCGGCACACCAGTCGACTCACCGGTCGGGTCGACTGCGAGCACCCGCGGCGCCGGGATGTCGGTCGACTCGAGACCGCGGAGCACCTGGCCTTCGCGCTCGACGAGCTGCGGTGCGTCGGCGGTCGCGTCCCACGCGCCAACTGTCCATCGCCTCAGGACCACCTGGGTTCGCGTGCCCAGGCGCGTCTCGACGGCCAGTCGGTGGATGGACGACGTGATGCCGCCCATGAGCCGGCGGCCGCCCCTGACGCGCGCCCCAGGCCCAACGGCGCGCGCGACCCAATCCAGGGTCCGCCCGTCCGGGTAGCGGTGTTGCGGGCTCAGCCGCCGAACCCGTCGCGGAGCACCGCCGAAAACGTTCTCCTGGGCCGACGTCACGACCGAAGTATGGCCGTCATGCGACCCACTGCCGCTACCCCAGTGTCAAGTTTCTCCCAGTTGCTCACGCAAACTCGGAGAGCATCCTTTCGACGCCGGACTCGCGGTCGTCTTGCGGGCGCCGCCTACTGGGCGCTTGCGGTTCTGACTCTTTCCATCAGCCGCACGCTACTCACAGACCCACCGATGTGACGCCGTAGACGGCTTGCTCGACCGAGAAGCCCTCGAAGACGAGCTGGTCGATCAGCCCTTGGCGCGAGAACGCCGAGTATTCGAGGTAGTTGCTCGCCATCAGGGCGGCCTGCTCGAACCAGTCCACGTTGAGCGAGTCCACCGCCACAGCGGCGACGTCAGCCGCGAAGCCCTCGAAGACGAGCTGGTCGATCAGGCCTTGCCGCGAGAAGGCCGTGTAGGCGAGATAGTCTCTCGCCATGCGCGCAGCATTCTGGTCTGCGACCGACGTCGGAGCAGGTGTCGGCGCAGCGGTAGGCTTCGGAGTCGGGACAGCGGTAGGTTCCGCGGTTGGTTTCGGCGTCGGCTCAGGCGTAGCGGTCGGATCTGGCGTGAGCAGGCCAACCTCGTTGAGCCTGATGACTTCCCCCAAACCCGCATCCGGTGCGTCAATGCACGCCCTCGAGACGCTGTTGTTGAGCTGGTCGCGCTTGCTGGAACGTACGTCGCTGAGGTGCCGTAGCGTCATGGTCTGCACGTCGTGGTCAGCGGCAGTCCAAGTGCTGCACGTGTCATCGCTACCCAGCGGCACTTGCCTCGGCGGACGCGGTGATGGCGTGGGCGACTGCGTCGGCCTGGCAGTCGGGGTCGGTGACGGAGACGGGGTTGCTGTGGCCTCATTGGCCGTGCCCTGCGGGACGGGTACTCCCTCCGGCTCCGTCGAGGTCGATGACGACCTCGGCATCGTCATGCTTGTCGAAACCGCATCGAGTGGCGCGGATGGTCCACCTGCATTGCTCAGCGTTGACGATGAGATGCTCGGCGGGTGCGATTCGGACGAGCGGCAGCGGGCGGAAAACCCGCTCGACGGCGTCTTGGGCTATTGCGGTACCGTGATCCACAAGGTCGTCTTGAGCGAGGGCATCTACGACTTCTTCGTCGGCGGCGAGAGCGCATACGAGAATCCGATCGACATGAGCGACCCTTCAAGCTACGACTTCATTCCGAGTCCCGAGGACGAACGACCAACCACACCTCTGGAGGTCGCGCCCTGACCAGTGGCGCTTGCGCCACTGTTATCTTTCACCCATCGCGAACCCCGGTGGTCCCGGGACGGCAGGCACATGGGCGGATACTCACTCGGGATCAGCGGCCAAGGCTTGACGACTCTAGGCGTCGTCTCGCGCGAGTGAAGTCGACAGCTCGCGGAAGGCGTCCGCCTGCTCCTGCAGGTCCTTCGCCTTCTGCTCAGCGATGGAAACGGCATCGGCGCCGCCGAGGAAGCGGCGCGGCGGCTGTTCCTGACTCGCGATCTCGACGAGGGCGCGCGCCAACTTGGCGGGGTCGCCGGCCTGCTGGCCGTGCATGGCCTCGTACCACTGCACCCGCTCCGCGTGACGGTCGGCATAGTCCGCGATGGACGGCGTTGCGAAGGTGGTCGATTCCCGCGTGAGGAGATCGGTCTGGAAGAACCCTGGGTTGACCACGGTGGTGTGAATCCCGAAGGGGGCGAGTTCAGGCTGCAGCGACTCCATCCAGCCCTCCAGTCCGAACTTTGCGGCGGCGTAAGCGGAGTTGAACTCGAAGCCGGAGAGGCCCGCCCCTGACGAGATCGAGATGATGTGCCCGGAGCGCTGCTTGCGCATCACTGGCAGGACGGCGCGGGTGACGTTCATCGGGCCCATCAGCCCTGTTGCCAGCTGGTTCTCAATCTGTGCGGGCGTCAGCTCTTCGAAGTAGCCGCCATAGAAGACGCCGGCGTTATTGACCAGCACGTCGATCCGTCCGAATCGGTCTGTAGCGGCCTTGACAGCGGCCTCGGCGCCCTGCGGGCTGGTGACGTCGAGCTGGGCCACCAACAGGTCCTCGGCCACGCCGACTGCTGTGCGCACTGCGTGGGTGTTGCGGCCGGTGGCCACGACGGCGTCTCCGGCGTCTAGCACGGCCCTGACGAAGTCGACTCCCATGCCGCGCCCGGCGCCTGTGATAAGCCAAACCCGCTTGCCAGCCATTCGGCCTCCCTGCTTAGTCCTTTACGCGAGCATCGTAGCGAGCCGCGCCACGCAGCGGCCCTTGCGCCACTGGAAGACCAACCAGCCGGGTCACCCGAATGCTAACCGCCGCAAGCGGGCGTCGACCCCGGATGCCTCCCGGCCGCTATCGTGGACGCATGACGGCCCCAACCTCGAGCGCGACCGAAGCGGCGAAGGAGACGAGCCGGCTCGAGACGTTCGCCGATGGGGTCTTCGCCATCGCGATTACCCTGCTGGTCCTCGAGATCCACGTTCCCGAGGACGGGGAGGAGCTCGGCGCGGCGATCCTGGCGCAGTGGCCGTCGTTCGCCGCCTACGTCATCAGCTTCCTGACCATCGGTGTCATGTGGGTCAGCCACCACCAGATGTTCACGATCGTCCGCCGCACGACGCCGACCTTCCTGTTCCTGAACGTCATCTTCCTGCTGCCGGTCGCCTTCGTCCCGTACCCGACCGCACTGGTCGCCCAGCACATCCTGGATCCCGAGGGGCGGACGACGGCCGTGCTGATCTACGGCGCGGTGAGCGTGGTGATCGCGCTGATGTTCAACGTCCTGTGGTGGTACGCCTACCGTCGAGGGCTGGTCGCCGCGGTCGCGGGCGGTCGCGGGTTGAGCGCCAGCCTCGGGTTCATGACCGGCCCGCTCGCGTACCTGGTGGGGACGCTGCTCGCCCTCGTCAACCCGTTCATCAGCATGGCGATCTTCTTCGGACTGGCCATCTACTGGATGCTTCCCGGGCGCATCCCGAGCGGGTCGGGTTAGAGGTGCCTCTTCGCGAGCAGTTGACTTAGTCATTCAGACTAGACTAATCTGACGCTGATGGCGAAGAAGACGGTCAACGTTCACGAGGCGAAGACGCACCTCTCACGATTGCTCGTCGAGGTGGAGAACGGCGGAGAGGTCACCATCGCTCGAGCGGGGCGGCCAATCGCGCGTCTAGTGCCCGCAAGCCCACCGGCCAAGCGCGAGCTCGGGTTGGAGCGCGGCCAGATCTGGATTTCTCCCGACTTTGATGAACCGATGCCGGATGCCTGGCTGGACGAATGGGAACAATGAGGGTCCTGCTGGACACCCATGTGTGGCTCTGGATGTGGGGCGAACCCGAACGCCTGCGGAACGAGGCTCGGACCATCGTCGAGGATCCGGCCACAGAGTTGAACGTGTCGGCCGTCAGCGCGTGGGAGATCGCCACGAAGCATGCCGCCGGGCGCCTCAGGTTGCCCGCGTCTCCCGAGGCGTGGCTCATGGATCCGCGCCACCGACGTGACGTGACCGAGCTGCCGATTACGTTCGAGCACGCCATTCGAGCCGGCGCTCTACCGAAGCACCATCGCGATCCATTCGATCGAATGCTCGTCGCCCAGGCTCAGGTCGAAGGCCTGGTGCTTCTCTCGGCTGATCGAATGATTGAGGCGTACGAAGTCGAGGCCGTCCGAGCCTGACAAGTCGATTCGCGACCCAAACGGGGCGACCAACGCACCTCTGTCCCGAGGGTTTGCGCCGGTCGCCCCTATTCGTCCGTCGCCCGCAGCGGGCAACGAAAAAGCGCCTACGGAGGAACTCCCGCGTCCGCTCCGGTGAATGGTCCAGTGGAAAGTCCCGTGCTTGGTCCCGCGTCTACCCCCGTGCCTGGGACGTTACCGGCCGCAGGTCGAGTAGCTGGTCGAGTGCCGAGTCGAGTGCTTTCTCCGGTGTCAATTCCGGTGACGGATCGAGCGGCACCTCCGTTGGCGCCACGGCTACTGTAGGGCTCAGGTCCGGAGGTGGCACCATCCCCTTTGTCCACCAATTCGGACCTCCGATTGCCGGTGGTCCACAGCGCATCCACAGGGAGGCTGCCGCATGGCGAAGCCACGCTTCACGATGATCGTGCTCCTGGTCGAGGACCTGGCGCGGTCGCTGGCCTTCTACCGCCGGCTCGGCATGGAGTTCCCGGCCGATGCCGATGAGAAGACCGACATCGGGCTCGACATCGGCGACGGGCGCACGATCATCTGGACCACGACCTTCCAGAAGTACGACCGCGAGCGCGAGACGCCGAGCGGTTCATCGCGGGTCATGCTCGAGTTCTTCGTCGAGGGCAATCAGGCGGTCGATGCCCTGTTCGCGGAGCTGACCAGGGTCGGTCACCGTGGGCGCCGGGCCCCGTTCCTGACCGACTTCGACGCCTACATGTGCATGGTCGACGACCCGGACGGCAACACGGTCCTGATCACGGCGGGGTGATGCCGGATCCTAAGTTCGCCGACCTGAGTCGTAGAGCGCCGATGCCCCCGCGATACTCGCCGTTGGACCCTACTCGCTGATGTCGAGCGTGGCCACCATCCGGTCGAGGATGTCGGTCCAGCATGGCGAGCTCGTCCGGGTCTGAGGAGCCCGTCGCGATCATGAGATACGGCTGGTCGTTGCCCTCGGCGGGCAGGTTGCCGCGATCGCGATGACCCAGAAGACGTCCGGATCGCGACTCGCGAACCCGCCCTCCGACGACCCCGCGATCTCGTAGCGCACGGCCGCGACACCGTCCACGGTGAACTACTCGGTGCCGGCGATCCTTCGAGGTGCTGAAGTCGCCGCCCGGCGGCAGGTTCCGCGCCGATCTCAACCGACTGCGGGTAGGTCCCGTCAGCCGCCACCTCGAACGGCTCGGAAGCAAACAGCGTGCAGGCCGATCGCGTGTCGGTGTCGTCGTTCGTATGCCAGCCCTCGGGGAACGACATCGTCCAGCCGATGTCGGTGTCCGTGCCGACCGTCGTGATGGCGCCGGCAACCTCGCAGCTCTGTCCGTTCTCGAAGGCAGTCTCGGGATCCATAGAGTGGATCGGTCCGAATTCGCCGTCCCCGGTCGTCGGCTCGACGGTTGCGGACGGGGCCGGCTGCTCTGAGGCAGATGCCTCGGGCGTCGGGCTCTGTGTCGCCTCCGGCGAGGCGCTCTGCGAGGCGACGGCGACGGCTCGGAGCCGATGCCGTTCGGCTGATTGATGAGGCCCAGACCGATGACCACCACGGCCACTGCCGCGGCGACGGTGGCGAGGCCGGTCAGGATCGGCCACGCGAATCCGCGCCGCCGCTGGGTCGTTCGATGTACGTCGTTCATGACATCCCTTGTGAATTCCGGCGGCATGTCAGCCGCCATGCGGTTGCGCACGTACCCACGAACCTCCCGGTCCTGTCACGTCGTTCTCGTTCATCGGTCGGCCTCCATGGCCGCTCTCATCCGGCCAAGTGCTGCGTTCAGTCGTGATTTGGCGGTGCCGATGGCCACGCCCATGGACTTCGGCGGTCTCGCGGATCGAGAGCTCGGCGCCGTAGTGGAGGACCACCGCGGCGCGGTGGTCGGCGCTCAGTCCCTCGAACGCGGCGTCGAGCGCATCCCGGGAATGAATGGCGTCGCGGAAATCCGGGATGGGGCGAGGCGGTCTCGCCGACCGTCATGGCCTCCAGGCGCTGCGTGGGGCGGCGCCCGCGCGATCGCAGCGCGTTGCGCGACCGATTGATGACGATGCGACGCAGCCAGACCTCGAAGCGCTCCACCTGGCGCAGCTTCGGGAGATCCCGCCACGCGGCCACGAAGGACTCCTGCGCCACGTCGCGAGCGTCCTCGGGACCCACGATGGCGGCCGCCAGCCGGTACATCTCGGGTCCGTGGCGCTCGACGAGCGACTCGAACGCGTCCGCACGCCCGTCTCGGGCCTGGCGGACGACCTCGTCCATCCCGGTGTTCAAGCTCTCAACTCTGCCATCAGCGGAATAGACACCGCGGGTGGCCAAGGTGTTCAGTCATCGCGCCGGAACGTCCGGATCGGGCTAGAGCCGCACCTTCGGCGGGTTGCCCGGGTCCCACATGTGGACGGTGTCGATGAAGCGGACGAGCCCGCCGGCGTAGCTCATCATCAGCGAGTGGGTGCGCGCGCCGCCGCCGAAGAAGCGGACGCCGCGCAGGAGCTCGCCATCGGTCACGCCGGTGGCGGTGAAGACGACGTTGTTGCCCGATGCCAGGTCGTTGGTGGAGTAGACCCGCTCGGTGTCGTCGACGTCCACGCCCATCTTCCGCGCGCGCTCTCGCTCCTCGTCGCTGCGCCACCGGAACTTGGCCTGGATCTCGCCGCCAAGGCACTTGAGGGCGGCCGCTGAGAGCACGCCCTCCGGCGCGCCGCCGGTGCCCATCACCGCATGCACGCCGGTGCCGGAGACGGCGACGCTGATGGCGGCCGTCAGGTCCCCGTCGCTGATGAGCTTGATCCGCGCGCCGGCCGACTCGGACCTCCGCGATCAGCTTCTCGTGCCGCGGACGATCCAGGATCACGATCGTCAGGTCCCACACGTTGCGGCTCAGGCGTTCGGCGATCGTCCCCAGCGTCTGCGAGACCGGGTCGTTGATGTTCACGTGGCCGGCGACCATCGGCCCGACGATCAGCTTCTCGAGGTAGGTGTCCGGCGCGTGCATGAGGCCGCCCGGCTCCGCGGCGGCCAGCACGGCCGTCGCGTTGGCGGACCCGGTGGCCACCAGGTTCGTGCCCTCCAGCGGATCGACCGCGATGTCGACCAGGGTGGCGGCATCCGGGTTGCCGACCTGCTCGCCGATGTAGAGCATCGGCGCCTCGTCGCGCTCTCCCTCGCCGATGACGATCGTGCCGCTGATGTCGGAGTCGTCCATCGCCTTGCGCATGGCGGTGACGGCCGCCTGGTCCGCCCCGTCCCGGTCGCCGCGGCCCATGAGCCGCGCGGCGGCGATTGCGCCCGCCTCGGTGGCGCGGATGGCATCGGCGATGACGATCTTGTCCATCGGCGCCTCAGTGCTTGAAGTGACGGCGGCCGGTGAAGACCATGGCCATGTGGTGGCGATCGGCGACCTCGATGGCCATCTCGTCGCGGATGCTGCCGCCGGGCTGGATGATGGCCGTCACCCCGGCCTGGGCGGCGATCTGGATCCCGTCCGGGAACGGGAAGTAGGCGTCTGAGGCCATGACCGAGAGCGGCGCTCGCTCGCCGGCCTTGCGCAGCGCGACCTCGACGCTGACGACCCGCGACGGCTGGCCGGCGCCCATCCCGACCATGGCGTGCTTCTTGGCCAGCACCACCGCGTTCGACTTCACGTGCCGCACGGCGCGCCACGCGAAGAGCAGGTCGGTCAGCTCGTCCAGGGTGGGGCGTCGCTGGGTGACCGGCTGGAGCTTGTCGCGGTCCTCCTCCATCTCGTCGAATGTCTGGACCAGGAGCCCGCCGCCGATGCGCTTGAAGTCGAACTTGCCGATCCCCAGCTCGTCAGCCTCGTTCTCGGCCGGCGGGATCTCGACGATCTCGAAGCCGCGCTTCGTGCGCAGGATCTCGAGCGCCTCAGGCGTGTAACCGGGGGCCACGATCGCCTCGAAGAAGCCGGGACGGATCGCGCGCGCCGCCGCCTCGTCGATGGCCCGATTGGCGCCGATCACCCCGCCGTAGGCGCTGACGCTGTCCCCCTCGAGGGCCAGCCGGAACGCCTCGGCCAGGTCGACCACGCTGGCCAGCCCGCACGGGTTGCCGTGCTTGACGATGGTCACCGCCGGGGTCTTGAAGTCGCTGCGATGCTCCACGCCGCGTCCAGGTCGAGCAGGTTGTTGAAGGAGAGGTCCTTGCCGGCGATCTGGTGCGCGCTGCTGATGCTGCCGCCGGCGTGGGCCGAATCGGTGTAGAAGGCGCCGAGCTGGTGCGGGTTCTCGCCGTAGCGCAGGTCCGCCTTCTTCTCGACGACCATGGTCAGCCGGCTGGGGAAGACGGTGCCGGTGGTCACGTTCAGGTAGCTCGCGATCTGCGCGTCGTAGGCGGCGGTGGTGGCGAACGCCTCACCGGCCAGCTTCTGGCGGGTCTCGGCGCTGACGCTGCCGAGCGTCTTCACGTCGCGCAGGATCGATGCGTACTGCGTCGGCGAGCTGACCGCGGCGACGCCCGGGAAGTTCTTCGCCGCGGCCCGGAGCAGCGCCACGCCGCCGATGTCGATCTGCTCGAGCGCCTGGTCCAGGCGTCGTGTTCGGCTGCTGCACCGTCTGCGCGAAGGGATAGAGGTTGACGACCACCATGTCGATCTGCTCGATGCCCTGCTCGGCCAGCTGGGCGAGGTGATCGGGCTGGTCGCGGCGCGCCAGGAGGGCGGCGAAGATCTTGGGGTGGAGCGTCTTGACGCGGCCGCCCAGGATCTCGTTCGTCTCGGTCAGCTCGGCGACGGGCCGAATGCCCTCGATGCCGGCATCGGTGAGGTGGGCGCGGGTGCCATCGGTGGCGAAGAGCTCGGCGCCGGCATCGGTCAGGCCTTTGGCGAGCTCGACGATGCCTTCACGATCGCTGACGGAGAGCAGGGCGCGCAATCGACGTCCTCGTGGTGCGGGCGGGGTGCTTCGGGGATGCCGATTATAGGGCGTGATAGACTCCGCGGCCGATGAACCTGTTGACCGATCCCTTCACGCCGGCGAACTTCCCCGACCTCTTCACCCTGATGTGGGTGGCCGGCCTCCTGATCGCCCTCGGCGCGGTCCTGGTCTACAACCTGGCGCAGCGCCGCTACCGACGCTATCCGGAGCTGCTGGCCCTCCACGAGTGGATCTTCTGGCCGATCATCGTGACCTGGGGAGTCATCCCGCTGCTCGTCGTCATCGGCGTGCCGCTCGTCCTGCAGCTGATCATCGTGCTTGACCGGGATGGGCCTTGCGGCACACGCGGTCTTCGTCCGGTTCCCGCCGCGGATCGCGGCCGCCAACGACGAGATCCGCCGCCGCCGATACGTCCCGCCGCCGCGCCGCACCGAGCGCGAGCGGGCCAAGCCGACCCCCGCCGGCCGTCGCCGAAAGCACCGATAACTCCTCGAGGTCCGCTTGCCGGGATCACGGCGGCGGTTCCTCGCTCGCGGCAGCCCGTCGCACGAGCGAGGGCAGCAATGGCGGAACCACCAGTGTGGTCAGAATCGCCATTCCCACGACGACGGTGTAGAGCTGCGAGTCGATCGCACCGGCGCTCAGACCCAGTCCGGCAACCACGATCCCCACCTCGCCCCGCGGCACCATGCCCCAGTCCAATGAGCATGGCGCGAGCTCGCCCCCAGGCGCCATGCGCCGGCGAAGGCGCCAACAAACTTGCTGGCCGACTGCCAGCGCGGTGACCACGCCAAGTAGGAGCAGAACACTCGCGTCGGCGAGGCCGCGCCAGGTCCAGCTGCGCGCCGATGGAGCCAAAGAAGAATGGGGTGAAGAAGGCGGCCACCGGCGCCACCTCGACTTCCAGCGCGTGCTTCTCGCTCGACTCGCCAACGACCATCCCGGCCAGGAAGGCGCCAATGATGGCCGCCAGGCCGATGCTCGCGGCGAGCGCCGCGAGCCCGAGCATCACGATCATGCCTGGCAGAAACGGGGTCTGGGCGAACTGCGGATCCGTCAGCAGGGATCGGCGCCGCTCGAGGAGTCGCGTACCGCCCAGGAGCACCACGCCGATGAAGGCGACGGCCAGCACGACCAGCTGGGCGATGCCGCCAGCACTGAGCGTGCCTGCCGCGATGCCGGAGGCGAAGGCCAGGATAAGCATGGCCAGCACGTCGTCAATGACGGCCGCGCCCAGGATGACGCGTCCGCTGGTCGTCCCGAGCGCCTTCAGGTCGCCGAGCACCCGGCGGTGATCCCGACGCTGGTGGCGGTCAGCGCGGCCGCCAGGAAGATGGCCACCCCGATCGGCTCACCGATGAGGGCGGCCAGGCCCAGCCCGGCTGCGAACGGCAGCGCGACCCCCATGGCGCCGACCAGCAATGCCGAGAGCCCGACGCGCAGGAGCTCGTGCAGTCGGGTCTCGACCCCGACCTGGAAGAGGAGCAGCACCACCCCGATCTCGGCGAAGAGTGTCGTCTCGGCGTTGACCTGGTACAGGCCCAGTACCGGGGGACCGACCAGCACGCCGCCCAGGATCTCGCCGATGACGGTCGGCTGGCCGAGGCGCTTGAAGACCTCGTCGCCCAGCTTGGCGGCGAGCAGCAGCACGAAAAGCTGGGTGAGGATCTCGCCGGCGTGCTCCATCAGTCGATGGTTGGCATCTGCGTCGACATCACAGCAGGTAGCGCAGCCAGACGTAGCCGGTGGCGATCACGATGCTGCCGACGGTGACCGGCAGCCCATAGCGCAAATAGGTGCCGAAGCTGACCGGGTGTCCTTCGCGCTCGGCCAGGCTGGCCAGGATCACGTTCGCCGAGGCGCCGATGATCGTCGCGTTGCCACCGAAGTCGGCGCCGATGGCGAGCGCCCACCACAGGACGTTCGTGTCGCTCCCCTCACTCGAGCTGGGCGACCACCGGGATCATGGTGGCGGTGTATGGGATGTTATCGATGAGTCCTGACAGAAACGCAGATCCCCACAGCAGCAGGACCGCCATGGGCGCCAGCGCCCCACCCGTGACGGTCACGATGGCCGAGGCGACGGCCTCGACCAGCCCGATCTCGATCACGCCGGCGACGAGCATGAACAGGCCGATGAAGAAGAACAGCGTCGGCCACTCGACCTCGCGCAGGACCTCGTGCGGCTCCTCCCGCGCCACCACCATGAGGACCAGCGCTCCGGTCAGCGCGATGGTGGCCGGCTCGTAACCGAGCGGACCGTGCAGCAGGAAGCCGACCAGCGTCCCGCCCAGGACATACAGCGAGCGCCGCAGCAGGACCGGGTCCGAGATCATCTCGCGCTCGTCGAGCGCGAACAGCGCGTCGCGCATCGCAGCGTCGATGTGGAGGTAATCGCGGAAGAGCCAGCGGGCGCTGATGAGGAAGAGGGCCAGGATGATGGCGGCCAGTGGCGCCATGTTGAACAGGAAGGCCACGAAGTCGAGGTCGGCCGCGCTGCCGATCAGCAAGTTCGGCGGATCCCCAATGAGGGTAGAGGCGCCGCCGATGTTGGAGGCCAGGATTTCGGCCACGATGAACGGTAACGGGCTGACGCCCAGCCGGGCGGCCAGGAACAGGGTGATCGGTCCGACCAGCACCACGGTGGTCACGTTGTCGAGGAAGGCGGAGGCAACGGCCGTGATGATCGAGACCACAACCAGAATCCGGTACGCGTCGCCGCCCGCGAAGCGGGCCGCCCGCACCGCCAGCCAGCCGAAGACCCCGGTCTTGCGAATGATGCCGGCCAGGATCATCATCCCCGCCAGCAGAAAGATGACGTTGAAGTCGACGTGCTCGAACGCCTCCTCCTGGGTCACCACCCCGAGGAGGACCATCGCCACCCCACCGGCCATGGCGGCGATGGTCTTGTGCACCCGTTCGGTGGCGATCAGCGCATAGGTGGCCACGAACACGACAAGGCCGACCATCACCTCGGGCGTCAACGGTGTTGTTCCGGCTCGAGCAGGGTCCGTCGTCCGGATGCGTGCACCCACACGATGAGCAGTTCGAGCTGGTCGACATAGCCGGTCACGAGCCCTCCGGCGTCCGTGATCGGCAGCCCGTTGAGCTTCGATCCGTGCATGCGCTCGAACGCGTCGCGCACCGTCTCGTCGCGGAGCACGGAGACGGGCCCCTGCATCACATCACGCGCGGTGCGGGCGCCCAGGTGCTTGGCGTAGGTGAGGACTGCCTCGTAGTCGGTGATCTCCGCGAGGAACTCCTCCGGCACGATCTTGAGGAAGATGTCGTTGACCAGCGCCCGGACCGGAATGACGCCCACCAGGCGCTGGTCGTTGTCCGTCACGGCGATGACCCGACATGCCGTGTTCTGGACCGCCTGTTCCGCGATGCGGTGAAGGCTATCCGCAACATCGACCACCACGGGCTCCATGGTCAGCAACTGGTCGGCCTCGGAGATGGGCGTCGCGAGGGCGATCGATTCTGGGGTCTCCATGCACGTCCCTCAGCCAGCAAGCAAACACAAAGAGACCGCTCGAAAGCAGTCTCCACCTTGGCGCCAACGGTACAGGCCCGGCACCCCACCCTGCTGCCATCACGCAGCACAGCAAGGATACCCGGGATCGTATCAGGGCGCTGAGCTCATCTCCGCTTCGTCCTGGGTACGCCTTCCTCGGCCTTGGTCATCCGTCGGACGGACAGGGACCGGCAGCAACGCTGTCCTTCAGGAACCAGATCACGTCCCCGGCCGCATTCGGGAATGCCCAGTACGATTCCGCTCGCGGCTCTCCGGCGTCATCGGTGAACACTATCCATGTGCCGCGCGTCGCTTGGCCAACTAGGGTCGCTTCGCGCGCGGCGACGAGCCCTTCTACCGATCCGACCCAGAGGAATGGCTCGTCCAGCCACCCGGTGCGATCAGGCAGCTCGGCGATCGCATCGGCGTATGCCGTCACATCGATCGACCCGAAGTCGCCTGTCCCAGCCACCTGGCAGTCCGAGCCTGTCAGCTCCCTGATGGCGGCCGCCGCCTCGTCCTCGTAGGAGTCGTTCGACGGTCTCGGGCTTGCCAGGCCGACGCGAAGGGTGGGCGAAGGCTCTGATGAGCGCTCGGACGAGGTTGGCTCGTTCGTCAGCTTGATCACCCACGTTTCGCCGTCGCAGAGGGGCTGCGGATGTCGAGCGACCACGTGACCTTCGGTGTCGACCGCCCGAAGCGGCACGTATGTGCATCCGTCGCGGCCGATCAGGTCACCTTCGCCATACCAACCCGCGGCGGAAATCGTCCAACGTTCGTATCGGTTGGCGGACACGAGCCCTGGGAGCGGGGTCCACTCATCGCCGTCGACAAGCGCCTCAAGCGTCAGCTCACGTCCGGTCAGGTTCTCTACGCCTGCTGCGGCACCGAAGCCCCCGCCTTCACTCATGAATCCGGACTGAGAGAGCCAGAACACCATCGCAAGGTATGCGCCAATTAGCACCAGCGCCACGATACCGAGCACCTTGAACATGAAGATGTCTCGAGGTGCGAATCCCATCAGCCAGCGATCCCTTCTGGTCCAGTGTCAGTCGTAGCATCGCGTGAAGGGGGTCAACATAGTCCCCGATTTGACCGAGAGGTCGACACGGCAGATAGGATGTCGCACCGTGAGCAACCTGGAACAAGCTGTGGCGGTCACCGCCCTGGCCGATGCGATCAGTGCGCGGAGGCGGCTTCGCGCTCAGCCCGGGCAACGCACCAGGAATCGCCTCATGAGCGTCGATGAAGCTGCGGAAGCGCTGGGCATTGCCCGCTCGACCCTGTATCGAGAGCTCAGCTCAGGCAGGCTGGCGAGCGTCAAGATCGGGCGGCGGCGGCTGGTTCCAGCCTCAGCCGTCGCGAAGCGCGTCGCGAGCGCGGCGATCAATCCGGAGTCACCCTAGGCGTGCGAATGGAGGCACGGCAATCGCCAAGCTGAGCGCGAAGCAGCGAGCCAAGCTACCCGCCAAGGAATTCGGTCTCCCGGAGAAGGCCCGCTCCGCCGACGCCAAAAAGGAGACCGGGAACTACCCCGTCCCCGATAAGGGCCATGCGATCAGCGCCAAGCGGCTGTCTCGCAAGCAGCGCAAGGACGGCAACCTGACAAAGGACGAGTTCGACCGAATCAACCGCAAGGCGGACAAGGTCCTGAAGTCGAAATCGGACGACTGACCGAGTCAAGACTCTGTTCCCCCAGGGTGACCCGACCGGGGTCGTTATTTCATCGAACCCGACACCGGCCTGGGCTACCCACTGGCCCAGCTATGCGAGCACCTCGATCTTGAGAGATTGGGCCGTACTGCGCACGTTCACCAGCAGGGCAGGGTGCCGCTCGTCGACCTCGGGCCACGCAGTGCTCGTCACCCACGCGTCGGTCAGCGGCAGGAAGTGCTGGCCGCTGCGGGCGAGGAAGTGGTCGAGTTGGATACCGGGCATCATGTGTACCAAGCCGCGGACCACATAGTGTCCGCTGAGTACCAGGATGTTGCGCTTAACCCGGTGGCGGCGAAGACGCAAGTCGGCGATCTGCGGCGGTGGCACGAGGAGCAGCATGTCAGCGCGTTTCATCGCCATCCACTCGTTGTCTCCAGGCCGGCTGGGAGTGCTCGCCACGCTGAGCAGGTCTTGGACGTTCAGCACGTCGCTCAGCCGCCGGCCGTCAAGCTCGACCCATCCGTCGATCAGCGCTATCGAGCTGAAGATGCGAACCGCCGCCAGATCCTCGGCGGCCGCCACCTCCCGATCCGCGGCAACCTTCCGCTTCCAGAACATGCGCCCTCCGTGTCGCTGTCCGTTGCTTCGCAACGGCCAGGCTTCGCAAGCGCCATGCCTTGTTGGCGGCGGCTTATCGGCGAAGCTCTTTGAGCTTCACCGTGAGCTCTAGCGGCGCGTCATGCGGACATCGGCGTCACCTGGCGGGTCCCACATGTTGACGGGCAGGATGGCCTGGGCGTACAGTCCGACACCGATGGCGCGCATGGGCGCGCCGACCACAGCCACGAGGAGGACGACATGCTCAGAGACCGCAGGGACGGTTCTTCGCGCGTCGCGTCTCCGGATGGAGCTCGTCGGCTAGCAGCAGCTGGTTTTTCAACCGCCGCTCGCCAGATGGGCCGCCCGCCGGGGCGGCCTTCGTCATACCTGAGGCCGAACGCGACGCGCACACCGATGCGTCCCTCCCATTCGTTCGACCCAGGAGTCCACCCTTTGCGCCAGCACCGTGATCCACGCCGCGTGCGGCATCGGCCGCGCGCAGAACCCAGCTCCTTCCGTTGCGTCAACTGCCGAAGCGACGTGCTGTCCGACGCCCCGGGCACCCAGCACCGCAACCACTGTCCGACCTGCCTCTGGTCGCGTCACGTCGACGACCGGCCGGGCGACCGCGCCATGCTCGACGAGTGCGGCTCCGGCATGGAGCCGATCGCGATTACCGTCCGTGGCAAGGGCGAGTGGGTGCTCATCCACCGCTGCACCGGATGCGGGGTGCTGCACGCCAACCGATCGGCGGCCGATGACTCGCCGCTGCTCCTCGTCCGGCTGGCCGTGAAGCCGCTGGCGATGCCGCCCTTCCCGCTCGACCGGCTCGCGCTGGTCTAGAAGGGCATGACGAAGGGCCGGCCCGGAGGCCGGCCCTTTCGATGCCACGCGTGAGACTGCGGACTAGTTGATCCGCGTGATCTGGAACTCCGTGGCCAGGTCGACCGGCGTGTACGGGTTGTGGTCCGCCAGATAGGCCTCGAGGGCGACGAGATCATCATCCCCGGTCACCCGCTCGGTGCCCGAGTTGAGGATCGGGAAGTCGTCCCCGCCGGTGGCGAGGAAGTTGTTCACGACGACCCGATATGTCGCGGCGGGATCGATGGGCTCGTCGTTGAGCATCATCGTGTCCGGATCGACGCGATCGCCGGCCGGGCCGGCCCCGTCCCACGTGTAGGTGAAGCCCGGTCGACGGCAGCAGGATCGTGTTCTGGGCGCGCAGCGTGCCAGCCGGCCGAGCCGGTGTTCACGGTGAACTGCTGCTCGAGCATCGTCTCGATCTGCGCTCCGGTCAGCGTCATCGTCGTCACGATGTTGCTGAACGGCTGCACGCCGAACGCCTCGCCGTGGGTGACGTCACCAGCGTCGAGGTTCCCCCGGATGCCACCGGGGTTCATGAAGGCCACCGACGCCACCGTCGCCTGCCGCTTGCGAGGAAGCGAGCTGAGCGTCGGCGATCAGTCGGCCGAGCGTCGATTCGCCGCCCGGCGTCGTCACCGCGCGATCCATGGGAGCCGTGACGTTACCGACGATCACCGCGGCGACAGGTCCGGCGAAGACGTTGTACTTCGCGATGAGCTTCGTGATGTCCTTCGCCTTCGCGACGTCCTGGGTGACGATCGTGTTGTTGGCCACGATGGAGCCCGGGACGAAGTCGCCGGTCCTGCGGTCGATCTGGGCGTCGATGTCGGTCACGAGCCGGCCCTGCGCGGCGGCGCCGGTCACGACCTTGCCGTCGATGAGGCAGTTGACCGCCCAGTTCGTGTGACCGGTGATGACGATGTCGATCTCGTCATCGAAGTTCGGAACCATGTCGACGATCGGGCCGGTCGCATCGACGCAGCTGTTGATGGCGCCGACGTTGCCCGCGCCGTTGTCCGGACGCCGGGACGCTGCCACCCTCGTGGAGCAGGACGACGATTGCCTCGATGCCCTGGTCCTTCAGCTCGCCAACCAGCGCGTTGACCGTCTCGGTCTCGTCATGGAACGCGATGTCCTGGATGCCGTCCGGCGAGACGATGAGGGGCGTGCCCTCGAGCGTCATGCCGATGAAGGCGACCTTCGCGCCGCCCGGGAACTTCTTGATCGCATACGGCGGGAAGATCGTCTCGCCGGTCTCCGTGTAGGTGACGTTGGCGGCGAGGTATTCGAAATCGGCGCCCTTGAAGCCGTCGCCGTCGGCGCAGCCGTCGACCGGATGGCAGCCGCCGTTCTGCATGCGCAGAAGCTCGGCGGTGCCCTCGTCGAACTCGTGGTTGCCGACGCTCGGCGAAGTCGAGCCCCATCAGGTCGAGCGCCTCGATGGTCGGCTCGTCATGGAAGAGGGCCGACAGGAGCGGCGTCGCGCCGATGTTGTCGCCGGCCGTCACGAAGACGGTGCCCTTCGGGTTCGTCGCGCGCAGGTCGCGGACGTGGGTGGCGAGGTACTCGCCGCCGCCGGCGGGGATGCAGTTCGGCGTCCCGCCCGGAATGCAGGTCTGATTCGGCCGAGTCCCCTGCAGGGAGCCGATGCGGCCGGCCGAGCTGACGACGGGGTCGACGACCTCGAGCTGGCCGTGGAAGTCATTGAGCGCGAGGATCTGGATATCGGTCGTCTTCGGGTTCTTCGCGATCGCGCAGGCGCGACGACTGCGACGAGCAGGAGGAACGCGGCAACGAAGGCAAACGGCCGCCGATGGCGGATGGTGGGAATCACGTGACGAAACTCTCCTTCTCCGGTGCTGAGAGGGATCAACCCCTTGGGTCGCGTGGACGCCTAGGCTACCGTCTGCGCCGCCAGCTCTCAACCCCGGCGGTGCGCCTCGCCACCTCAATGGACGGTCGAGGGGGACGCGCCGGGCGCGGACGTCGTTCGCGGCGCAGGAGCCGGCTCGGCCGAGCCGTTGAAGGTCAGCTCCGCCCTCCGGGCTCACGTCGATCCTGACTGTCTCGCCGGGGCTGAACTCGCCGGCCAAGATGCGCCGGCGCGAGCGGGTTCTCGAGGTGGCGCTGGATGGCGCGCCGCAGCGGGCCGCGCGCCGTAGACCGGGTCGTAGCCCTCGCGCGCGAGCAGCGTGAGCGCGGCATCGGTCACCTCCAGGCATGATGCCCGCTCCTCGACACGGCGCTCGACGTTCTTCACCAGCAGGCCGACGATCTCGCGCAGCTGCGCCTCGTCCAGCGGCCGGAAGACGATGATCTCGTCGACGCGGTTGAGGAACTCGGGCCGGAAGTGGTCGCGCAGCTGGCGGCGAACGCTTCTCGGCGGCGCCCTCGAACGCATCGGGCCCGGCCTCGCCGGCCTCGATCAGCGCTGTCGAGCCGATGTTGCTGGTCATGATGATGACGGTGTTCTTGAAGTCGACCGTCCGGCCCTGCGAGTCGGTCAGGCGGCCGTCGTCGAGGAGCTGGAGCAGGACGTTGAACACGTCGGGGTGGGCCTTCTCGATCTCGTCGAACAGCACGACCTGGTACGGCCGGCGGCGGACGGCCTCGGTCAGCTGGCCGCCCTCCTCGTAGCCGACGTAGCCGGGCGGCGCGCCGACCAGGCGCGAGATCGAGTGCTTCTCCATGTACTCGCTCATGTCGATGCGGACCATCGCCTGCTCGTCGTCGAACAGGAACTCGGCGAGGGCGCGGGCCAGCTCGGTCTTTCCGACGCCGGTCGGGCCGAGGAAGATGAACGAGCCGATCGGCCGCTTCGGGTCCTTGAGCCCGGCGCGCGCGCGGCGGATGGCGTCGGACACGGCCCGAACCGCCTCGTCCTGGCCGATGAGCCGCGCGTGCAGCCGCTCCTCCATGTGGAGCAGCTTCTCCGTCTCGCCCTCCAGCAGGCGCGAGACCGGGATGCCGGTCCAGCGCGCGACGACCTCGGCGATGTCGTCGGCGTCGACCTCCTCCTTGAGCAGCACGGTGCCGGTCGACTTCAGCTCGCGCAGCTGCTCCTCCAGCTCGGCGAGGCGCTGTCTCCAGCTCGCGAGCCTTCCCGTACTGGAGCTCCGAGGCGCGCTGGTAGTCCTGCGCGCGCGTCGGCCTCCTCGATCTCGGGGCCGAGCCGCTCCTGCTCCTCGCGAGTGGCGCGGATGGCCTGGACGATCTCCTTCTCGCGCTCCCACTGCGACTTCATCGCGTCGCCGCGCTCGCGCAGGTCGGCAAGCTCGCGCTCGAGCGCCTCGAGCCGCGCCTTCGAGGCGTCGTCCTTCTCCTTGCGCAGCGCCTCGCGCTCGATCTCGAGCTGCATGCGCCGCCGCTCGATCTCGTCGAGCTCGGCCGGCATCGAGTCCATCTCCATGCGCAGGCGGCAGGCGGCCTCGTCGACGAGGTCGATGGCCTTGTCCGGCAGGAAGCGCTCGGTGATGTAGCGGTTGCTGAGCACGGCGGCGGCGACGAGCGCCGAGTCGGTGATGCGGACGCCGTGGTGGACCTCGTAGCGCTCGCGCAGCCCGCGCAGGATGCTGATCGTGTCCTCGACGCTCGGCTGGTCGACCATCGACCGGCTGGAAGCGGCGCTCGAGCGCGGCGTCCTTCTCGATGTGCTTGCGGTACTCGTCGAGCGTCGTCGCGCCGATGCAGTGCAGCTCGCCGCGCGCGAGCATCGGCTTCAGCAGGTTGGAGGCGTCCATGGCGCCCTCGGCGGCGCCGGCGCCGACGACGGTGTGCAGCTCGTCGATGAACAGGATGATCTGCCCGTCGGAGTCGGTGACCTCCTTGAGGACCGCCTTCAGCCGCTCCTCGAACTCGCCGCGGTACTTCGCGCCGGCGATGAGCGCGCCCATGTCGAGCGCCACGACTCGCTTGTCGCGCAGGCCGTCGGGCACGTCGCCGCGCACGATGCGCTGCGCCAGGCCCTCGACGATGGCGGTCTTGCCGACGCCCGGCTCGCCGATCAGCACCGGGTTGTTCTTCGTGCGGCGGCTGAGCACCTGGATGACGCGGCGGATCTCCTCGTCGCGGCCGATGACCGGGTCGAGCTTGCCCTTGCGGGCGGCCTCGGTCAGGTCGCGGCCGTACTTCTCCAGCGCCTCGTAGGTCGCCTCGGGGTTCTCGTTCGTCACGCGATGGCTCCCTCGGATCTGGGTGAGCGCCTCCAGGACGGATGCCGGCGTCACCCCGGCCTGCTGCATGATCCGCGCCGCTGACGAGTCGCCGGCCTCGATCGCGGCGAGGAGCAGGTGCTCGGTGGAGACGTACTCGTCCCGCATCCGCTCGGCGACGGCGTGGGCATCGGTCAGGACGCGACGCGCCTCGCTCGAGAGCTGGAGCTGCGTGTCGCCCGACACCTTCGGCAGCTTGGCGAGCTCCTGCCGCAGGCCGTCGGCGACGGTCGCCGGGCTGCACGCCGATGCGGTTGAGCACCGCCGGCACGACGCCGTCGGGCTGCTCGGCGAGGACGAGGAGCAGGTGGGCGACCTCGAGCTGGGCGTGGCCTTCCGACTCGGCGAGCTGCTGCGCGCTGACGATCGCCTCGGTGGCGCGTCTGGGTGAATCGATCGGTTCGCATCGGTCTAGCTCAGCTTCTGCCGCGGATCCGGCTGCGGAATGGCGGAGAGAATCGGCTCGAGCTGCTTGCGGGCCTCGTCGTCGAGCTTGGGCAGCACGACGCGGGTCGTCACGATCAGGTCTCCCTTCTGAGACGAGCCGCGCTTCGGCAGGCCGCGTCCCTTGACGCGGATCTCCTGGCCGTTCTGGGTGTTCGGCCGAATGCGGAGCTTCACGCTGCCGGTGGGCGTCGGCACCGGCACCTCGCCGCCGAGGAGCGCCTCCGCCAGCGTGAGCGGAAGCTCGACGTGCGAGGTCCGCGCCGTGGCGCTCGAAGCGCGGATCGGGCTTGACGCGAACGTTGATGACGAGGTCGCCGCCGTCGACCGCGCCGCTCAGCTTGACTTTCGAGCCATCGCTGACGCCGGCGGGGATCTTCACGTGCAGTCGCTTGCCGTTGACGTTGACCATCCGCTCGGCGCCGGTGGCCACCTCGGCCAGGGTGACCTCCGCGGTCGCCTGCGCCGATGGGATCGGCGCGGGCGCGCGTGCGTCCGCCGGCCAGGTCGGAGAGGTCGACGTACTCGAAGCCGCCCGTGGCACCACCGCCGCCGAACGAGCTCGAGCCGCCACCCGCGCCGCCGAAGAACTGGCGGAAGAAGTCGCTGAATCCGCCGAGGTCCTCCGCCGACGAGGTGCGATACGACCAGCGCGTCCCGCCGGGCGCGCCGCCGAAGCCGCCCCAATCGGTGGCCCCGCCCGATCCGTAGCCGGCCTGCTGATAGGCCTGCCAGTTCTCGCCCAGCTCGTCGTACTGCTTGCGCTTCTCCGGATCGGTCAGGACGGCCTGTGCCTCGTTCGCCTCCTTGAAGCGCTTCTCGGCGTCAGGGTCCTTGTTCGTATCCGGATGGAGCTCGCGGGCCAGCTTGCGATAGGCCTTCTTGATCTCGGCCTGTGTGGCCGATTTCGGAACGCCGAGGATCGCGTAATAGTCCTTGTACTCCATCCGGACCGATCAGGCCGGCTGGCCCGCCGGGGGCTGGTCGGCCGGCGCGTCGCCGGTCGCGGCGATCGGCGCCTCCGTCGCAGGCTTGCGCGCCCGTCGCGGCCGGCGCGTGACGCGCTGCTGGCGCTCGTCCCGCTCCGCCTTGATCCGGGCGGCCGACCGGGGCGCCTCGATGAGCGCCTCGGCCAGCACCTGGTCCATGTTCTCGACCGGCACGATCCGGAGCTGCTGACGCACCTCGTCCGGCACGTCGACGAGATCCTTCTCGTTGCGCTTCGGGATGAGGACCGTCTTGACGCCGGCGAGATGCGCGGCGAGCAGCTTCGACTTCAGGCCGCCGATGGGCAGGACCCGGCCGCGCAGCGTGATCTCGCCCGTCATGGCCAGGTCCCGGCGGACCGGCTTGCTCGTGAGCAGGCTGGCCATCGCCGTCGCCATCGTGACGCCGGCGCTCGGGCCGTCCTTCGGCGTCGCGCCCGCCGGCACGTGGATGTGGACGGTCGACTTCTCGAAGACGCCCGGATCGATTCCGAGCTCCTTCTGGCGCGCCCGGATGTAGCTCATCCCGGCGCGCGCCGACTCCTTCATCACGTCGCCGAGCTGGCCGGTCAGCAGGAAGTCGTCCTTGCCGTCCATGCGCGTCGCCTCGACCTGCACGATGTCTCCACCGGCGTCGCTGACGACGAGCCCGGTCACCATGCCGATCTGGTCCTCGGCCTCGAGCTCCCCGTACTCGAACCGTCCCGGCCCGAGGTACTCCTCGAGATCCTCTGCCTTGACGACGACCTTCGTCTTCGGATCGCTCGCCACGCGGCGCGCGACCTTGCGCGCCACGTTGGCGATCTCGCGCTCGAGGTTACGGACGCCAGCCTCGCGGGTGAACGCCTGGATCAGGCGCACCAGCGCGGCCTCCTCGAAGACCAGGTTCTCGGCCGTCAGGCCGTGGTTCTCGAGCTGCTTCGGCACCAGGAAGCGCTCCGCGATCCGGACGCGCTCCAGCTGGGTGTAGCCGGGCAGCTGGATGACCTCCATCCGGTCGCGCAGTGCGGCCGGGATGGTGTCGAGCATGTTGGCCGTCGCGATGAAGAGCACCTTGCTCAGGTCGAACGGCACCTCGAGGTAGTTGTCCTGGAAGGTGTTGTTCTGCTCAGGGTCGAGCACCTCGAGCAACGCGCTGGAGGGATCGCCGCGGAAGTCCATGCCGACCTTGTCGATCTCGTCGAGCATGAACACCGGGTTCGCCGAACCCGCCGTCTTGATGTTCTGGATCACGCGGCCCGGCAGCGCGCCGATGTAGGTGCGCCGATGGCCACGGATCTCCGCCTCGTCGTGGATGCCGCCGAGGCTCATCCGCACGAACTTGCGGCCCATCGCCCGCGCGATGCTCTTGCCGAGGCTCGTCTTGCCGACGCCGGGCGGTCCGACGAAGAGCAGGATGGGGCTGCGGATCTTCTCCGCCAGCTTGCGCACCGCCATGTACTCGACGATGCGCTCCTTCGGCTTCTCCAGGCCCCAGTGGTCCTCGTTGAGGATCTTCTCGGCGTCCTCGAGGTCGAGGTTGTCATCGGTGTCGATGCCCCACGGCAGGCTGACGAGCCAGTCGACGTAGGTGCGGATGACGCCCTGCTCCGGCGAGGCGCTCGGGATGCGGCCGAGACGGTCGACCTCCTTGAGCGCCCGCTCCTTGACGTCGTCGGGCATCGCGGACTGCTCGACCTTCTCGCGCAGCTCGCTCGCCTCGGCCACGGCGGGATCGTCCTCGCCGAGCTCCTTCTGGATGGCCTTCATCTGCTCGCGCAGGATGTACTCGCGCTGGGTCTTGTCCATCTCGGACTTGACCTCGCTCTGGATCCTGCCCTTGAGCTCCAGCACCTCGATCTGCTTGGCGAGGAACTGGCTGGCCAGGCGCAGCCGATCGGCCACGTCGACCGTCTCGAGCAGCTCCTGGCGCTGCTCGGTCGTCATGTCCGGGCTGTAGGCCGTCATGTCGGCCAGCAGGCCGCCGTCGCTGATGTTGCGGGCGGCGACTGCCACCTCCGGCGGCACGGCCGCACCGCTGTTCACGTACTGCTCGATCTGGGCATGGATCGACGCCATCAGCGCCTCGACCTCGAGCGTCTTCTCGGTGACGTCGTCGAGGATCTCGACGCGCGCCTCGAGATAGCGGCTCGGTCTGGAGCAGGTCGAGCAGCCGGATGCGTCGCTGGCCCTGGACGATCGCGCGGATGGTGCCGTCCTGGAGGCGGATCACCTGGGCGATCTTCGCCAGGGTGCCGACGGGGTAGAGCTCGTCGACGCCGTTGATCTCCTCCTGGTCACTCGAGCGCTGGGTGACGAGCGCCACCGGCTGCGAGGTGCGCACGGCGCGGTCGAGCGCCTTGACGCTGCGGTCGCGGCCGACCTGGAGCGGCACGATCATCTCGGGGAAGATGACCGTATCGCGCAGCGCGACGAGCGGCAGCACCTGGACGCGCTCCAGGCTGGCTCCGTTCTCCTCGTCCGCGGCGGCGTCGGGAATGTTCTGGGTCTCGTCACTTGCCACTGGGTTCTGCTCCTTCGGCCGACGTTTCGACGAGCTGTGGCTCGTCGTGGTCTTCGGCGAATCGATCGACATCGTCAGCATCGAACAGATCGTAGACCCGGATCTTGCCCATGGCCTCGAGCTGGAGGATGACCCGAACGCCGGCGAGGTTCACTCGCTGTCGGCGCGTCAGGAAACGAATGATACGAACGCGCTGGATGTCCGCCTCACTGTAGAGACGGAGGTTGTTACGCCGCTGCGGGCTGAGGAGTCCCTCCTCCTCGTAGATGCGCAGCGTTCGCGGATGGCAGCTCGCCAGCTCCGCGGCGATGCTGATGATGTATCGCGGGCGGGTGAGAGCGTCTCGGCGCGGGATGCCGGTCGGTGACGCTGTTGCGCTCCGCGGACGGTTCATGCCAGAAATGCTCTCGTGCCTCTCCACGCTGGAAATGGACGGTCAACTCGACGCATCCATTCACGTCGTGGGTGCGCAGCGTGAACATAAACCCTGACAATAGTGTTGTCAAGGGTTGTGACAGCGAGCGCCCCGCGCGGGCCGCGTCAGGAGTCCGCGGTCGCGGCGACCAGCTCCCACCGCACGGCTCCGACGTCACCGCCGCCGGGCAGCTCGACGGGGACGGCCTCGAGCTCGAACGTGAGCACCTGCTCGTCGGCCACGGGGACCAGCTCGCTGCCCGGGAAGATCCACAGGAAGCGTGACGCGCGCCGCTCGTAGTGTGTCGCCTCGGCGACGGCGACGGCCCGACGGTCCACCTCGCTGACGATCTGGATGCGCACGCCGTTGAACCGGTCGGGACCGCTGCCGAGACCGGCCGCGGCGACGGATGCCTCCGCTCGAACGTCCGGCGGCCAATCCGAGCCGAGGTCTTCCGCGCTCCATTCGGTCACGAACCGATCGAGCACCGATGCGGGCGTGGCGGTATGGGCGCCGATCAGCCAGAAGCCGGTTCCCCACAGCAGCAGGGGGACGCTCATCCAGCCGATGGCGGCGGCGGCTGAGCGCTCGGGAGTGGGCTGCCGAGCGGCCTGGAGCGCGTGAGCAGATCGGTAAGCGTCGACCGCCTGCCAGGTCCACGTCAAGATGAATGCGACGCCCGCGGTGAACGGGACCAGGTACGCGCTGGTGTCGGCGAGGCCGATCGTCAGCCAGGCGACGACCAGGACGGACAGGAGCTCCGCGGCCAGCAGCACGAGTCCGGTGCGGCGCCGGCCGATCGCCAGGTGCCCGAGCCCCCAGGCCACGAGGGCCGACCGCAGGACGCGCCCGGGATCGGGCGCCGTCACTCGCCGATGAGCAGGCTTCGCAGCTCGGCCTCGCTGTCGGGCGAGGTCACGGCGAGCAGCTTGTCGCCGCTGCGGAGCTTGGTGTCCGGTCGCGGGGCATGGGCACGCTCGTCGCGGATCAGGACGGCGATGGTGCTGCCCTCCGGCAGGCTCAGCTCGCGCAGCTCACGGCCGATCACCGGAGAGTCCGAATCCAGCTGGGCCTCGACGATCTGCACGCCGCCGCCTTCGAGCTCGGCGAGGTGGAGCAGGTCGTGGATCGGAATCTCGTGCTCAATGACGCCCAGGATCGAGCGGGTCGGGCTGACGACCTCGTCGATGGCCAGCTGGCGGAACAGCTTCTCGTTCTTCGGGTCGTTGATGCGCGCGATGGAGCGCGGCACGTTGAAGCGCATCTTGGCAATCTGGCAGGCGGCCAGGTTCACCGCGTCGTCGCCGGTTACCGCCGCCATCACGTCGGCGCGAGCCATCCCGGCCTCGGCCTGATAGCGACCTTCGCAGCCGTCATTTGCCACGACGATGCTGCCGAGCTCGTCGGCGATCTGGCGGGCCCGGGTCTGGTCCTCCTCGATCACCACCACCTCATGACCGGCGGCGAGCAGCTCCTTGGTCAGGTAGTAGCCCACGTTGCCTCCGCCGATGACCACGACGTACATGCTCAAAAGCCTCCGTCGCGCCCGTCGCCGGGCTGGACGATGTTCGCGTCGGCGGTCACGTCCTCTGCAGCGTCCATCGCCGCCTGGACCTGCTTGTCCGCGGCCGAGCCGGAGGGCGGGGCCTTGCGGCGGGGCTCGGCGGTTGCTGGCTCGACGAACCCGTTCGTCGCCTCGGCCCCCTCGATGGCCGCGACCACGAGCGCGTCGCCCAGGATGATCGTTCGGCAGATGGTCTCGACGCCGACCGCCCGATAGGCCTCGCCACGCAGGGGGTCGTTGATTTTCGCGATCACTCGCGGCACCTCGAAGGTGTGCTTGGCGAGCTGCGCCGCGAGGGCGTTGCGGTTGTCGCCCTCGGTGAGCGCCATGAAGATGTCGGCCTGCTCGCCACCGGCGGAGCGGACGACGTCCTCATCGGTCCCGTTGCCGCGCGCGGTCTCGCCCTTGAAGGTGGGCGGCAGCCGGCTGAAGGCGCGGGGGTTGTGGTCGATGACGGTGACGTTCTCGCCGCGGCTGTCGAGCTCGGCCGCGACCCGTGCCCCGACCCGGCCGCAGCCGACGATGATGACCCTCATGGTGTCTGTGCCAGCTCCTTCGTCTCGGCCCGCAGACACCAGACGGCTGCGGTCGAGTTGCGCATGACGTAGGGGACGGTGCGTCCCGCGTCCCATTGTCCCCCGAATCGCTTCTTGTAGCGAAGCCCCATCACGATGAGGTCCACGCCGATCTCGTTCGCGTCGTCGACGATCGCCGGGCCGGCGGCGCGCGCCTGGACCGTGAGAGGACGCGTCGGGATGCCCAGGGCGGTCAGGGTCGCCTTTGCGCCGGACACGATCTCGTCCGCCCTGGCCACTGCCGGCCTCGTCCTCAGTGTCGAGCGTCCGATCGAAGGGAACCTCGATGACGTGCAGCAGGGAGGCCTCGACCCCCTCCCGCCCACCGAGCAATACGGCGGCGACCTTGAGCGCGGGCCCGTCGACCGCCTCGTCGCCCAGCACGGGGACAAGGATCCGTGCGTGCTCGAACGTGGTCGGGCGCTTGTCGCTGCGCCGGAAGAAGTCCATGCCTCGCTATCCTACGGCGCTCGTTCGACCGCGTGAAGGCTCTCGCGCGCCGATGGGGTCAGCGCCCGTAGCGCAGGCGCTCCACGAGGCGAGCAGGGAGGCCGGCGTCCTGCATCAGGCGTTGCGTCCTGTCGATCTCGTAGCCGACGCGATGGAAGGACATGCTGCTCCCGCCGTTCCCGTCGCCCAGCTCGAGGATCGCGTAGGCCGCGTCGGGAAGGCCATCTCGCGGCTGGCCGACGCTCCCGGGATTGAGCAGCGCGCGATCGGTGCCGACGTCCACGACGTCGTCCGGCAGGCCGGGGACCGCCTCGACCGAGCCGTCGACCAGGCGGTAGGCGATCGGCAGATGGGTATGCCCGAACAGGCAGAGCTGCGTCTCGAAGGAGTCGAAGTTGGCCTCCGCGATCGAGCGGCTGGCGACGTACTCCCAGATCGGGTCGCGCGGCGAACCGTGCACGGCGGTCAGCTCGCCGTCGCGCCGGACCTCAGGCAGCGCCGCCAGGTACGAGCGGGCGTTGTCGTCGAGCGCGCCGGCCGTCCACTCGATGGCGGCACGGGCATCCGGATTGAAGTACGCCGGGTCGACGATCCCGATCGCGGCGCCGTCGTGATTGCCCATCACGCTGCGCGCGCCCATCTCCTGGAGGACGGCGATGACCTCGTTCGGCTGCGGCCCGTAGCCCACGATGTCGCCGAGCACCCAGACCTGGTCGACGTCGGTGAGGTCCGCACGCACCGCCTCGAGGGCGGCCAGGTTGGCGTGAATGTCCGACAGGACAGCGATACGCATGCGAAGGGGGAGTATACCGACGCTCGCGGCGCCGGCGGCGGCCGTGGGATTTGCGCCCCAGCGCACGTAACGACGAAGCAGCGGCCAGATCCGGGTATGCCAGGCCCGTGGTTTGCGGCTCAGGGCAATTTCGGGTCGCTCGGAACCGCAGGGTCGTCGTTAGTTGTGCCGTAACGCAAACGGCCGGTTCAGCCGAGGGGGCGCTTCACCGCCTGGCCGGGCCGGCGCGGATATCGATCCGGTGTCATGCCGACCTTGCGAATAGCCACGAACTGATGGTCACCCAGGGTCGGGACGCCGGTCGGTCGAATCGTCAGGTCCCCCTCCAGCTCGGCCGCCGCCGCATGTCCCGCTCGGAGCTCATCCGCCGCCATGGCTGCCTTCCATGCCACCAGGGCGCCGCCGACGCGAAGCAGCGGAAGCGCGTATTCGACCAGGACGGGCAGCGGGGCGCAGGCACGGGCGGCGACCAGGTCGACCTGATCGCGGTACGCCCGATCCCGGCCGAGGACCTCCGCGCGTTCCGCGATAACGGCCACGTTGCGGAGTCCCAATGCGTCGACGAAGCCGCGCATCGCATCGGCCTTCCTGCCGACCGAGTCGACCAGCGTCCACGAGATCGTCGGGACGGGCGATGGCCAGCACGATGCCGGGGACGCCGCCGCCGGAGCCGAGGTCGAGCGCACGCCGCGGAGCCAGCGCAGTCCAGCAGGGGCAGCACGCTCAGCGCGTCGAGCAGGTGAAGGCGAGCCACCTCGGCGGGCGCGACGATGCGGGTCAGGTTGACCCGTGCGTTCGCCTCGAGCAGAAGCTCGACGTACCGTTCGGCGGCATCGGCGAAGCCGGGGGGAGGCGTCGCCCGCAGGGCGGGCGCATCGGTCTCGAGCAGATCCTCGAGCGCGCGGCGAGCCGCGACGGCGTCGGACAACGAAGATGCTCCTCCGGATGGCCTTTCGGTCTTCCCCACGGATGATCGGCGTCGCGGCCGGCTCTCGCATCGGCCCCGAATCATCCGCGGTTACCGTACTCGGTCATCCGCAGAAGCAGGATCTCCACCCTACCAGCCGCCGGCTGTGGATCACAACCGATGTTATCCACCGTTCGCGCGGATCGAGCCCGAACTGTGGATAACCCGCGCGGATATACTCGGAACCGATGGCGTCCGGTCCCCCGCAGCAGGCTACGATCGAGGTCAGGTGGCGGCTCACATGATCTCGACCTCGCCACCCCGTTTCGCACACGACAGCGAGGCGGAGCTGGCGAGGATCTTCGACTACTACGGTGTCCCGTGGCGATACGAACCCGACGTCTTCCCCATCTCCTGGAACGCCGACGGCGTGGTCATCGAGTCGTTCGCGCCCGATTTCTACCTGCCGGAGATCGACCTCTACGTCGAGCTGACCACGCTGAAGCAGTCGCTCGTGCGCAAGAAGAACCGCAAGCTGCGCTGGATGCGGCAGCTCTATCCCGAGGTACGCGTGAAGCTCTTCTACGCTCGTGACTTCCGGGCGCTCATGCTCAAGTACGGCCGGCTCGACTTCCTGACCGATGTCGCCGCCGCGAACGGCGCGAACTCCCTGACCGGCGCCGGCAACGGGGCACGATGAGCCTCCACGCCGACGTGGAGGAGATCCTGATCGACGCCGATGCGATCGGTGGCCGGGTGGCGGAGCTGGGGGCACAGCTCTCCGCCGACTACGCCGGCCGCGACCCGGTGCTGGTCAGCGTCCTCAAGGGCTCGCTCGTCTTCCTGGCCGACCTCATGCGCGCCATGGACCTGCCGGCCAGCATCGACCTGATGGAGGTCTCCAGCTACGCCGGGACCGAGACCTCGGGATCGGTCCGCATCCTGAAGGACCTCTCCAAGCCGATCGAGGGCCGTGACGTGATCGTCGTCGAGGACATCATCGACACCGGCCTCACCCTGAACTACCTGCTGCGCTATCTCGCCGAGCGGAAGCCCGGCCTCGATCAAGATCTGCTGCCTGCTCGACAAGCCCGCGCGTCGCCTGGCCGAGATCTCGATCGACTACCGCGGCTTCACGATCCCGGACCGGTTCGTCATCGGCTACGGGCTCGACTACGAGGAGCGCTACCGCAACCTGCCGTACATCGGTGTGCTCAAGCCGTCCGTCTACGGCGGCGCGCCGCCGGAGGGCTAGCGCTCATGGACGGGGGTGCGCGGCCGGTTCCGGATCCTCATCCTGCTCGGCAGCCTGGCCATGATCGGCTCCGGCTTCCTGCCGTGGTGGCGTGCCGGCGGCGACACGGTCGCCGGCGTGCAGGTGCCGGCGCAGGAGGGGATCGGGCTCGAGGGACCGGGCATCATCATCTTCGGCGCTGCCGATCGCAGCGCTCGTGCTGCTCGACATCGGCTACATGCGCGGCCGGTGGGGCTTCATCCTCGACGCGCCGGCGGTGTACCTCATCCTCGGCCTGGTTGGCGGCGCGGCCCTCCTCTACCGGGGCTGGGAGCTGTGGTCGGTCGGCTACATTCCGCTGCCGCAGCAGTCGCCCGGCCTTGCGCTGGCGGCGGTGGGGGTGGCCCTGGTGCTGTACGGCGCGGGTACGGGGTTCGGCGCCCGCGCCGGCTACTGATTCGGACCGTCAGGCCGGCGGCAGGATCAGCGGCGAGAGAATGAGCCACGCGACGACCACCGCGACCAGCAGGCCGCCGAGGATCAGCATCGGGCCGCAGGTCGGGCCGATAGTCGCCGGGCGAGCGGCGCGGCGGCCGGGGGTCGTCCGCCATCGGCTCAGATCTCGCCGAGGTAGGCCTGGCGAACCTGCTCGTTGGCGGCGAGGTTGGCCGCGGTGTCGGCCAGGATGATCTTGCCGGTCTGGATGACGTAGCCGCGGTGCGCCGCGTTGAGGGCCATCAGCGCATTCTGCTCGACGAGCAGCACCGTCGTCCCCTGGCCGTTGATCTCCGCGATGATCTTGAAGATCTGCTCGGTCAGGATCGGCGAGAGGCCCATCGATGGCTCGTCCAGCAGCAGGATCGTCGGGCGCGCCATCAGGGCGCGACCCATGGCCAGCATCTGCTGCTCGCCGCCCGACATGGTCCCGGCCTTCTGCGAGCGTCGCTCGCGGAGCCGCGGGAAGAGGTCGAAGACGCGGGCGACGTCGTCGTCGATCTTCTGGCCGCGACGGCTGAAGGCCCCCATCTGGAGGTTCTCGTAGACCGTCATGCGGCTGAAGACCTTGCGGCCCTCCGGCGAATGGGCGATCCCGAAGGTCACGATCTCGTGCGCCGGCAGGTGCTGGATCTCCTGCCCGGCCAGCTTGACGGTGCCGGTGCGCGGCTTGTGCGTGCCGCTGATCGCGCGCAGCGTCGTGCTCTTGCCGGCCCCGTTCGAGCCGATGAGGGTCACGATCTCGCCGCGGTTGACCGTCAGCGACACCCCCTTGAGCGCCTCGATGTTGCCGTAGTAGACGTGGAGGTCGTCGAGCTCGAGCAGCGTGTCGCCGCGATGCGCCGGCGCCGGCACTGATCCTGCGGCGCGGCGACTCGACCGCGGCGGGCGCGGTCGGATCGGTCGTCGGTCATGCGCTCGTCGCCTGCTTGCCGAGGTAGGCCTCGATGACCGCCGGGTTGGCCCGGATCTCCTCCGGCGTGCCCTCCGCCAGCTTCTCGCCGTAGTCGAGGACCGTGATCCGCTCGCTGATGCCCATCACCACCTTCATGTCGTGCTCGATGAGCAGGACGGTCAGGTCGAGCTCGTCGCGGAGCCGCTTGATGAGCCCCGTCATCTGCTGCGTCTCGCCGGGGTTCATGCCCGCGGTCGGCTCGTCGAGGAGGAGCAGCTTCGGGTCGCTGGCGAGGGCACGCGCCAGCTCGAGGCGGCGCTGGTCGCCGTAGGGCAGGTTCCTGGCCCAGTCGTCCTCGTAGCGGCGGTGCAGGCCGACCATCTTGAGCAGCTCGCGCGCCCGCTGTCGCGTCGCCTCCTCCTCGGCGCGCACCGCCGGCAGCTTGAGCAGCGACGCCCACCAGCTCGCCTTCATCCGCGTGTGGCGCCCGACCATCACGTTGGCGAGCACCGTCATGGCGCCGAACAGCCGGATGTTCTGGAACGTCCGGCCGATTCCCAGCTCCACGATCTCGTGCGGCGAGCGGCCGACCAGCGACGCGCCGTCGAACACGATGTCGCCGGAGGTCGGGCGTCAGCATGCCGGTCAGCTGGTTGAAGAAGGTCGTCTTGCCGGCGCCGTTGGGGCCGATGAGCGACACGATCGACCCGCGCGGGATCGTGAAGTCGACGTCGCGGTTGGCGATCAGCCCGCCGAACCGCATGGTGACCTTCTCCGCGTGCAGGAGCGGGCCGGACTCGGCGGTGGTGTCGACGGCGTCGCGGTCTCGGTCATATCGTCACCACCGGGCGGCCCGTCTCCTCTCCCGTCGTCTCCGCGTACTGATCCTCATCGCTCTCCCGCTCATGCAGCTCCGCCTGGCGCTGGCGGCTGGGGAGGAGGCCCTTCCGGACGCAGCAGCATCATCGCCACCAGCACGGCGCCGTAGATGAGGAGCCGGTACTCGGCGAACTCGCGAAGCAGCTCCGGCAGGCCGACCAGCACGATGGCGCCGACCACGACGCCCGGCGATGTTGCCCATGCCGCCCAGGATGATCAGCGCCAGCGCGTTGATGCTGACCAGGATGTCGAAGCTCTGCGGGAAGACGACGCCGATCTTGGCCGCGAAGAGCGCGCCGGACAGGCAGCCGAAGGCGGCGCCCAGCATGAACGCCAGGAGCTTGTAGACCGTCGTGTTCACGCCGGTCGCCTCCGCCACCGACTCGTCCTCGCGCATCGCGTTCCAGGCGCGACCGACGCGCGACGAGGCCAGGCTCGTCGCGGCGACGGCGGCGATGATGCAGAAGAGCAGGATCGGGTAGTAGATCGACTGCGGGTCGCGCTCGAATGGGAGCGGCGGCGGGATGGACAGGATCCCCTGCGCGCCGCCGACCACGGGCTGCGCCCAGGCGGACAGGAAGACCGTGCGGGCGATCTCGCCGAACCCAAGCGTCACGATGGCCAGGTAGTCGCCGCGCAGGCGGAGGACCGGCGTGCCGACCATGAGGCCGATCAGTGCGGCCGCGATGATCACGAACGGCAGGGCGCCCCAGAACGGAAGCTCGGGGCTGAATGCCGGCGAGCCCGGCGAGGTCAGGACGGCGGTCGTGTAGGCGCCGACCGCGTAGAACGCCACGTAGCCAAGGTCGAGCAGGCCGGCGAAGCCGACCACGATGTTGAGGCCCAGGCCCAGCAGGACGTAGAGGCCGACGGTGCCGACCACCTCGGAGAGCCGCTGGCCGACGAGCTGCGGCAGGGCCAGCAGCAGCAGGAAGAGGACGCCGTACCAGATCAGCTTGGCGTTCCGGCGACGGTCGGCCGGCATCGCCGCGACCCGCTCGCGCGCGCGCTCGCCGCGGGTCGCCCATGCGTAGACGCCGGCCGCGGTCAGGCCGAAGACGATGACGGCGCCGATCGGGCGTCAGGCCGCCGCTCGCGAAGAAGACGTCCTCCAGCACGTCCAGGCTGAGGTTCCGCAGCACCGGACCGAGGAACGGCTCCAGCAGCGACGCCGCCGAGGGTGACGACGAACGCGACCGCGAGCGAGCGCGCGATCGGCGACGGGCAGCACGTGAAGCGATGCGCCGGCGAGCCCGAGCGCCGCCCCCGCCGACGATGAGGATCAACGATCCGACGAGCGGTCCCTGCCCGAACTGGAGGATCTCCGCCAGCCCGGGCGTCGCGTTGACGAGGATCCAGCGCACGTTGACGGCCGTGATCGCGAGCGCCAGTGCGGCGAGGATGAGGCCGCCGGTCGCACCGCCCGCGGCGCCCGAGCATGCAGGTCCGCGCGCCGGTCGGCGTCAGCTCCGCCGAGCGCGATCGGCGATGCGGCGCGCCAGCCAACCAGCAGCAGGATCAGGATCGGCAGCATCGAGCCGAGGGTGATCACATCGGCGATGGTGTCCCGTCCCTGGAACGTGTCGACCATGCCAACCAGGCCGACGTGGATGCCGGCGAGGCCGCCGAGAGGCGCCGATGAGGAGCGCGCGCCGCAACGAGCGGATCCATCACACGTTCTCCTTTCGGCCGAGCAGGCCCGATGGCCGGAAGATCAGGACGAGCACCAGCACGGTGAAGGCGATGACGTCCTGGAGCTGGTTGGCCGATGGGATCCCGTAGCCGGTGAGCAGGAGGTTCGGCCCGACCTGCTCGAGGATGCCGAGGATCAGCCCGCCGAGCGCCGCGCCGATGATGTTGCCGATGCCGCCCAGCACGGCCGCGGTGAAGGCCTTGATGCCGGGCAGGAAGCCCATGAAGAAGTGGACCTGGTTGAAGAGCAGCGTGTAGAGGATGCCGGCCGCGCCGGCCAGCAGGCCGCCGATGGCGAAGGTCGTGACGATGATGCGATCGACGTTGATCCCCATCATCGCGGCGACGTCCTTGTCCTCGCTGACGGCGCGCATCGCGCGGCCGGTGCGCGTGCGGTTGATGAAGAAGTAGAGCGCGAACATGAGGCCGAGCGCCGCCAGGATCACCACGAGCTCGACGAGTGTCGATCCGGATCGGCCCGATTTCGACCGTTCCGCCGAACAGCCCGAAGCCCGGATAGGCGCGCACGCCCGAGCCGTAGAAGCCGCGGGCGGTGTACTGCAGGAAGAGCGACGCGCCGATGGCCGTGATCAGCGGGACGAGGCGCGGTGCGCCCCGCAGCGGCCGGTAGGCGACGCGTTCGAGCAGGACGGCCACGAGCATGCTGACGAGCATTGCCGTCAGCAGCACGAGGATGAAGGCGAGCACCGGGCTGGCGTCGATCATGCCCGCGTCGTTGAGGGCGCTGGCCGCGAAGAAGGCGGTGAACGCGCCCCACATGAACACTTCGCCATGGGCGAAGTTGATCATGAAGAGGATGCCGTAGACGAGCGTGTAGCCGAGGGCGATCAGGGCGTAGACGCTGCCGAGTGCGACGCCCGCCACGATGAGGCTCTGCCACGCGCTGGGCTGGATGCGCCCCTGGGAGAGGGTCAGGAACGCGCCCCAGGCGGCAAGCGCCAGGATGGCTCCACCAAAGACCCACAGGAAGATGTTGACGAGGTTCAGCCGGGCTCGGCGGGCTGGCATCTCAGCTTCCTCGTTGGGTGCTGTCTCCGTAAGCGATGCGGGTGAGCCGGAGTACCGACTCACCCGCACCTTCAGGCTCCGATTCGAAGGGTAGCGCGCTACTCCTCCGGCCAGATGCGGACGAACTTCAGTTCGCCGTCGACTTCCTGGACCTCGCTGACGCTGATCTTCGCGTCGGCGCAGTCGCCGTTCTCATCGCAGGTCAGCGTACCGGTCACGCCCTCGTAGCCCTAGGTCGCGAAGAATGCATCCCGCAGCGCGGTGCGCGGGATGTACGTCGTCCCGCCATCGTCGAACGCCACCGCCTCGATCGCATCGGCGAGCAGGTTGTAGGCGTCGAACGCGTGAGCGTGGAAGACGCTGATCGGCGCGTCCTCGCCGGACACCTCGGTGTACGCCGGCAGGAACTCGTCGGCGTAGAAGTCACCGGAGAACGCGAGGTCCGGGCCCGAAAGCACGACGCCCTCGGCGGCGTCGCCGGCGGCGCTGAGCCAGTCCGGCGTCAAGATGCCGTCGGCACCGGCCAGGATCGTGTCCTCCAGTCCCGCGGTCTCACGCGCCTGCTGGGTGATCAGTGCACCCTCGGCCACGAAGATCGGGAAGTAGAGGAACTCCGGCGAGTCGGCGGCGATGTTCTCCAGGACGCCGGAGAAGTCGGTGTCGCCGACGGTGACGGCCTCTTCCGCCGTGATCGTTCCGTCGCACTCCGACGGGAATGATGCGGCGAAGACGGCCGCGAGCTGATCGGCGTACGGTGAGCCGTCGTCGATGGTTGCGGCCGTGGTCAGACCCAGGACCTCGCAGACGAAGGTCGCCATGGCCAGGCCCTGGATGGAGTCGTTATGCGCGGTGCGCGCGTAGAACGGCTCGATGGGTCTCCGGCGCGGTCAGCGACGGAGCGGTGTTCGACGGCGAGACCAGCATGACGCCCTCGGCGCTCAGGATCTCGGCCGACGGGATGCCGGCGCTCGAGCAGCTGGTGCCGATGACGGCGGCGATGTTCTCTTCGGAGACGAGCGCGCGAGCAGCGGCGGTGCCGCCCTCGGCCGAACAGCCGTCATCCTGGTGGTTGAATTCGACTTCGTGGCCCGCGATCTCAGGGCGCATGGTCCGAGCAACTTCGGCGCCGTACTGGCTGTCGAGTCCGAGCGACTCGTTTGCGCCGGTGATCACGAGCTCGGTGCCGATGATGATCGGATCGCCCTCGGCGATCTCGACGCAACCGAACTCGTCTGCGTCGCAGTCGGCGGTACCGCCCGTGCCGCTGCTGGCGGGCGTGCTTCCTTCCGCGCTGGGCTCGGTGCTGCCGCCGGTATCAGCCTGGCAGGCGGCGAGGACGAGCATCAGCACGACGAGCAGTCCGCTCCATCGCATGTACTTCTGCATCCGGTTAACTTCCTCCACTGGTGTGCTCGGGTGAGATCCGCGCGCAGGCGGGCCCGGCGTATCAAAGGTGCGCGGCATCATACCGGCGCCTGATCGTGTGGCGCAATAGTTTGCCCACTTCATCGAAGGGTACTGCCCCGCTCGTTCGGGGGTTCAGCCGGGTTCGTGGTATCCTCGACCGGGTCGTCCCGCAGATCGCTTGTCTGCGAACCGCTTCCCGATGAGGCCTACGTGGAGGTACACGTCCGCAGCGCCCGTCTCACTGATCTCGATGCCGCCGCACGCATTCTTGCGCGCGAGGGTGGAGAGGGAGACCCGCGCGAGGACGTCGACTACCTGCGTAACCTGCTCTTCGTTCCCTCCGCGACGGTCGTCGTTGCCGAGCTCGAGCGACGAGTGGTGGGCGTGGGAGTCCTCGCCATCAGGCCATCGGTACGGTCAGGTCCCTTCGTCGGCATCGTCGACGAGCTGGGAATCACGCAGGCACCGACGCTGGACGCCGCCGAACGGCGGAAGGTCGCCGACGCAATCGTCGAGCACCTCGCTACTTCGGCAAGAAATAAGGGCTGCACGCGCGTGGAGGTTTCCGAACCGCTGGCGTCCGCAGAACCGCCGCTCTGGAAGCGGCTGGGGTTCGCGAGCCGCGGTCGAACGCTCGGTCGAACGATCGGCTGAGCCACCAATCACCCGCGCCGGCCATATCAGACACAACAGGAGAAGAGCTCAATCGTGAGCAAGAACGTTGCGATGTTTGTTGACGTCGCCAACATGTACTACGCGGCTCGAGGCCAGGATGTCGACGTCGACTACGTCGCCCTCCTCAAGCACGCCACCAAGGGGCGCGACCTGATTCGCGCCTACGCATATACCGGGCTTGACCCGGAGAACGAGAACCAGCGGAAGTTCATCGACTTCCTTGGCAAGAACGGCTACAAGCCGGTCGTCAAGGACATCCGCAAGTTCGGCGATGGCCGAATGAAGGCCAACCTGGACATCGAGCTGGTGGTGGACCTGTTCCGCCTGGCCGATCGAATGGACATTGCCGTGATCGTGTCCGGCGACGGAGACTTCGCGCCGGCCATCAAGGCGCTCCAGGACAAGGGCGTCCGCTGCGAGGTGATCAGCTTCAAGCCGAACACGTCGTCCGACCTCATCGCCGTTGCCGACGAGTTCATGGACATCATGAAGGTCGCCTCCATCAGCCGGAAGGAGGGACGCGTGATCCGGGAGACCGGCATGAGCGCGCCCGAGATGCCGGCCAAGGAGGTCACACCGGAGTTCGGTTTCCGGGAGGCATCGCCGACCGTTGCCGCCGCGGCCCTCGCCGCCCTCAAGGGTGGTGGTGGGACCGAGGCGGGCCGGCGTGCCCGCACGAGCACGACCCGCACGAGCACGACCCGCCGTCCGGCTGCCGCCTCGGCGGCGGCCGCACCGACCGAGGAGCGGGCCGTGCCCGTCGCAGCCTCCGTCGAGGGCGCAACCGACGCCGATCCCGAGGCACGCCGCCGCCGGCGTCGCCGCGGTGGTCGCGGGCGTGGCCGCACGCGACGAGATGACGAGACGGCTCCGGCAGCCGAGTCGGGTGCCGAGGAGATCGGCTGGGAGGAGTTCGACGACCTCAGCCAGCTCGATGGCAGCGCCGCCGAGCGCGAGTACACCTTCGAGGACGCCGATGCAGCCACCCTGGCCGAGCTCGGGTTGAGCGCTGCCGACAACGTTGGCCTCGAGACGCCGGTGGCCGAAGAGGGCGCCACGGACGAGGCTCCCAAGCCCGCCCGTCGCCGCTCGACCTCGACCCGCAGCCGCGGGGACGCGGCGCCGGTGGCCGAAGAGGGCGCCACGGACGAGGCTCCGAAGCCCGCCCGTCGCCGCTCGACCTCGACACGCACACGCCGGGACGCGACGCCGGCCGCCGAAGAGGGCGCCACGGACGAGGCTCCCAAGCCCGCCCGTCGCCGCTCGACCTCGACCCGCACCGGCCGGGACGCGACGCCGGTGGCCGAAGGGGCCGCCACGGACGAGGCTCCCAAGCCCGCCCGCCGCCGCTCGCCGCGCAGCCAGGGCGAAGGGACCGCGACTGCCGATGGGGCGAATGGCGCCCAGGAAGGTGACGGGGAACCCCAGGGCATCTGGGGTCGCTTCCGGACGGCCCGAAAGCCGCGCGGCGCGGCAGACTGACCCAGCACCACCGACCAGGCATACAGAGAGGGCCGGCCCGCATGGGCCGGCCCTCTTCCGTTGGTCAGGCTACGACTGCGTCTCGCGGTCGACCGTGTCGTATGCCTCATTGATCGCCTCGGCCGTCTCGGTGGCGGCCTCTTCCCCAGCGGCGCCACCCGTGGCAGCCGCCTCCTGCACGCTGCCGGTTGGGTCCCCGAACGCCTCCGTGCCGTGGCCGTTCGTGGGCTGGTCGCTCTGGAAGATCGGTACCCACTCCGCGTCCTTGGCGCGCGCCGCGATCTCGTTGCGAACCTCGTCCGCCTTCACCGCGAGCTCACGGCGCATTTCCTCGCCGCGCTTCGGCGTCGTGAGGAGAGCGGCGATCGCACCTGCTGCCGCGCCGATGAGCAGGCCGAGGAAGAAGGCACCCCAATGGCGCTGCTCCTCCTGTTCGCGCAACCCCAATCGGATGGCTGCGGTATCGACCAGCTCCTGGGCCGCCGGCACCGCGGCGCCGGCCGCGGCGATGGCAACCGTGCGCCGCTTCCAGAAGTCCTTCAGCATCGGGCGAAGCGACGAGCGCCAGGTCCGATCGGACCAGCGCGCGGCGTCGCGGCTCGCCCGGGCGGCGCGCTTGGCCGCCTCGCGCCGGAGCGGTCGGGTGTCCCGCCAGGCTTCGGACGCGCGGTCGCCGACATCGGCGCCGCGCTCGGCGACGATTCCCGCCACCTCCTGGCCGCGCCGTGCCATCTCCTGGCTGAGCTTCGCGTCCGAGACGCGGTCAATGAGTGATCGGATCGTTTCGGCGATATCGTCGGCCGTTGGTGCCGGGCCAGTCGGCATGGTTAACCTCCCTGTGTACGGCCGCTGTTGGGTGCACGAAGTATGCCACCGGCCTTACGAGTCGGCCACGCTCGCGTCGATGCCCCGGAGCGCCGAACCTATACTCCGACCGGTGATCGAGACCTCGCCGCCGCCGGGCTTTCTGAGCCTCGGGCAAGCGGTCGCGCGACGCATGGCGCAGCAGGCGGTCGAACACGGCCGCGCCGGCCGCACGTTGCTGGTTCACGGACCCGCCGGCTCCGGCAAGGGCGCCTTCGTCGACGATCTGCTGGCGCTCCACTTCTGCGACGATGCCGCCACCGATCGACGACCCTGCAATGCGTGCCGCGGGTGCCGAGCGGCACGGGCACGGTCGCATCCCGACCTCGTGATCGGGTCGCCGGATGCCTGGCGCGAGCAGCGTGCCTCCGGTGAGAGCATTGTCGCCGTCGCGCGGCGATGGCTGCTGGATGCGGCCGGTGCGCCGATCGCCGCAGCGCGGCGGGTCGTCCTGATCGAGCACGCCGACCGCGCCAACGAGCAGATCCAGAACGCGCTCCTGAAGGCGCTCGAGGAGCCGACGGACCGGCACGTCTTCATCCTGGTGGCCGACGAACCGGGCGCGTTGCTCCCCACGATTCGATCGCGCTGCCAGCCGATCCGGATCGGCGCGGTCCCGCGCGAGGAGCTGGCCTCCTTCCTGATGGACACCCGGCGGCTGCCGGCCGATCAGGCCGACGTCCTCGCCCGCATCTCGCGGCGGCCTGACCGGAAGGGCGCTCTCCTTCGCCGACGACACGCCCCTCCTCGACGTGGCGGTCGCGCGTCCAGACGGAGCTCCTCTCCCTGCTGGAGCGCGGGCGCGCCGACCGTTTCGGATCTGTCCGCGACCTCCTGGACGAGACGGTGCGCCTCAATCCGCCCGTCGTCGAGGAGGCGGGTGACGACGGGCAGGCCCGAACGCCGGCATCGGCGCAGCGTGGGGCTGCCGCCATGCTCGTCGAGGTCTGGCTGTCCCTGACCCGCGACCTCATCGTGGCGGCGGTCGGGCGCGCCGGGCTGGCGCCGAGCCGCGAGCTCGCGCCGGAGCTGGCGTCGCTCGCCGAACGCATCGGTCCGGCGAAGCTGGTCCGGATGGCGGCGCTGCTCGAGCGAATCGACGATGGGCTGCGCGAGGCCGCGTCGCCGAAGCTCGCGCTCGAGGCCGCGATGCTCGCCTGGCCGCTGCTGCCGCAGCCGCGGGATCGGTGAGCGAGGAGCGGTTGACGGCCCGCGTCACGGGCCGCGTGCAGGGGGTCGGCTTCCGATGGTGGGTCCGGCGGCATGCCGACGGGCTTGGCCTCGTCGGCTGGGTCATGAACGGCAACGATGAGCGGTCGGTCGAGGTGGTGGCGGAGGGGCCGGCATCCGCGCTTGCCGAGCTGGAACGCCTGCTGAACGAGGGGCCGTCGGGGGCGCGGGTCGAGTCGGTCGACGCGCGTCGCGGTCCGGTGAGCGGCGAGTTCGACCGGTTCGGGATCGTGCGTTCGTGAACCGCCGCGCAATCGGCTGCGGGGCGCTGGCCGCCGCCGTCTTCGTCGCGCGTCGGCATCTTCGGCATCCTGCGCGCGGGGGCACCGGCGGAGTGTCCGAACCTGCTGCCGTACCAGCCGGCGAACTATGAGCCGGTCGGATCGGCGACCGCCGAGCCGGCGCTGGACGAGCGTCGCGGGGCCGCTCGAGCCCGCCGGCAGCACGTCGTTCGGGCTGGCGCGGTGGGAGGTCTACGTGGAACCGGGCTTCGCCCCGGCCTCGAGCGCGGAGCTGCTGCCGCAGCGCATCGTTCTCGAATGCGGCGACGGCACGTTCCAGGCGTATCAACGGGGCACGGAGTGACGCGGCGGCCCATCCTGCTCCTGGTGAACCCGGTTGCCGGAGGCAAGCCGGGCTCCGGTCCCGGCCTTGACGACGACCCGGAGCGGCTCCAGCCGGATGCGCTCGCGGCGTCGCTCCGCGAGCGGGGGCTCGACGTCCGCCTCCACGTCCTGGGGGAGGATGACGATGCGGGCGCGCTCGCCCGAATCGCCGCCGACGACGGCAGCGACGTGGTGGTGGCCGGCGGCGACGGGACGGTCTCCCGGGTGGCGGCGTCGTTGATCCACCATCCGGACGCGACGCTCGGCATCCTGGCCATGGGCAGCTTCAACAACATGGCGCGCGGCTTCGGGATCCCGGCCACGCTGGACGCTGCGCTCGACGTCATCGGTGCCGGCCGATCCGGCCAGATGGACGCGGGCTGGGTCGCCGGCGAGCGAAGGCCGTCCGTTCTTCGAGGCGGCCGGTGTCGGCGTCGACGCCATCGGCTTCCTGGCGGTCGAGGTTGCCGAGCGCCGCGGCTGGTGGCGTGCCGTCCGCGCGCTGACTGCGCGGCATGCGGCTGCGCAAGACGCCGATGCGCATCACGCTCGACGACACGGCGCTACCGGACCGGGAGCCCGGCCGTCACCGTCAGCAACGGTCCGTATCATGGCGCCGGTTTCGCGGTCTCGCCCAGGCCGATCCGACCGATGGGCTCCTCGACGTGGCCGTCTTCGCCGGGATGAGCCGGCTGGAGGTGATCCGCTACTTCCTCGCGGTCGCTCGGCGCCAGTCGCGGCGGGAGCCGCGCATCAGGCAATACCGCGCCAGGCGCGTGACGATCGAGGGCACGCGACGGGCGCTGCCGGCCCACGCCGACGGGGTCAGCATCGGCGTCACGCCGGTCACCTTCGAGGTGCGGCCAGCGGCGCTCCGCATCTTCCGCTAGGAGGCTGAGCATCGGGCGGAAGAGGCGGTCATGCGTGGCCAGCGCGAATCGGTCCGTCATGCCGGCGATGTAGTCGGCCGCCTGCACGACGAGCGTCGCCTCGACCTGGCGATAGCTGGCCGGGATCTCGTCGGGGTGCTCGAGGTGCCAGTCCATCAGGTCGCGGATGATCGCGATGGCGCGACGCTGCTGGCGGATCTGCTCGACCGACTCGTAGACGTGCTCGAACATGAAGTCGCGCAGCTGGTTCATGACGCCGAGCGTCGCGTCGTCCATGCGGACCGCCCCGGTGCGCAGCGACTCGTCGATGACGGCGTTGATCATCGAGCTGACCCATTCCCTGCCCGGCTCGCCGAAGCGCTCGAGCACCGAGGGCGGAAAGGCATCGGGACGCAGGGTGCCGGCGCGCAGGGCGTCGAGCGCATCGTGCGCGAGGTAGGCGATCCGATCGGCGAACCTGACGCAGAAGGCCTCCGGCGTGGCCGGCGGCGGATCGATCTTCCACGAATGGGCTCGGATCCCGTCGCGCACCTCCCAGGTCAGGTTGGCGTCCTCCAGGACCTCGAAGATGCGGACGCTCTGCGCGGCGTGATGCCAGCCATCGGGCGCGAAGTACGGCGAGAGGGCGTCCTCGCCGGTGTGGCCGAAGGGCGAATGGCCGACGTCGTGGCCGAGGGCGATCGCCTCCGCCAGCGGCTCGTTCAGGCTGAGCGCGGCCGCAAGCGAGCGCGCCACCTGGGTGACCTGCATGGTGTGGGTCAGGCGGGTGACGAAGTGGTCGCCCTCGGGGTTGAGAAAGACCTGCGTCTTGTGCTTCAGCCGGCGGAACGCCTTGGAGTGGATGATCCGATCGCGGTCGCGCTCGAAGGCCGTCCGGAACTCGTCCGGCTCCTCCGGCCGAGCTCGTCCGCGCGAGCCCGACGAGCGCGTCGCCGCCGGGCTGAGGCTGGCCTCCTCGGCCTCGCGCGCCAGCCGGTCCCTCCGGCGCAGCTCCGTGGCGGCGCTCATCTCCTGCATCGGGCGATGATGCCACGCGCACCCTGCGGATAGGCTGAGGTCGAATCGATGTACGACCAGCGACCGCGAGAGGCCATGACCACGGCCACCTATGTGTTCATCCACGGCGCAGGCGACGTGGGCTGGTACTGGAACCTGCTCGAGACGGAGCTGCGCGGGCGTGGCCATGACACGGTGGCGCCGGATCTTCCGATCGAGGATGACTCCGCTGGGCTGACGGACTACGCCGACGTGGTCATCGACGCGGTCGGCGAACGGGCCAATCTCATCGTCGTTGCCCAATCGTTCGGCGGCTACGTCGCGCCGATCGTCTGCGACCGACTCCCCGCGAGGCTGCTCGTGCTCGTGGCGGGGATGGTGCCGGTGCCCGGCGAGACGGCCGAGGAGATGTTCGCCAACACCGCATGGAAGCAGGCGGAGCTCGACGATTCCGGCCCGCTCGCAGTCTTCTACCACGATGTGCCGCCTGAGCTGGCCGCAGAGGCGATGAGCCGCGGACGTGCCCAATCGGGCACCCCGGGCAGGGAGCCGTGGCCGCTGAAGGCGTGGCCGGATGTACCGACAAGATTCCTGCTGTGTCGGGACGACCGTCTCTTTCCGGCCAGCTGGCTGCGCCGGGTCGTCATCGACCGCCTCGGGATCACGCCCGACGAAATCGAGGGCGGCCACCGCCCCGCGTTGAGTCGACCGCGAGAGCTTGCCGACTGTCTCGAGGCCTATCGGGACAAGTGGTAGGGATGGCGCGCCCGACAGGATTCGAACCTGCGACCTTCGGCTCCGGAGGCCGACGCTCTATCCACTGAGCTACAGGCGCGTGTCTGGGGATGGGGACCGGTTCCGGTCCGGTCGCGAGTTCCATCGTACCCGAACCGATCATCAACGAGGCCGATGATGATTCTCCGGTTGCCCAGCGTGACGGCACATCTTCTGGCCGACCTTCTGGACCCTCATTGGCGCCATCTTGATCATGGTGCCCGTGCTGTGATGGCTTGACCTCTAGCCCGCAGATAGTCGAAGGCCCCCGCCGAAGCGGGGGCCTTCATTGCTGCCGGATTCGCTAATCACAAGGGCATCTTTCACGCACGGTTTCCCGCACTACCCTAACCCTAACCTACCCATGGCCTTGCGATCAGTAGTGAATCGCTGTGCGAACAGCACGAAAAGGATAGACCGCCTGTTCTCTTTAGACAAGGGTTTCGGAGGTTTAGATTCCTTTACAAAGTAAAGTGGCTGGAGCTACTCGCCGGGCGATTGCGAGGCCTCGGCGGCGGCCGAGATCGTGATCGACTCGATGATCACGGGCGTGAGCGGAAGGCCGAGATCCGGGTCGTTGACGGGAACTGCGGCGATGGCGTCGACGACGTCGGTGCCGCCGATCACCTTGCCGAAGATCGTGTAGACGCCGACCGATCGCAGCGCCTGGTCGAGGTCGACGAGGTCGATGAAGAACTGGCTGCCGTTGGTGCGCCTGTTGTTGGCCATGGCGACCACGTATGGGTCGTAGCGCAGGCCCTCGGCCGGTGGCTCGATCTCGAACTCGTAGCCGGGACCGCCCCGTCCGAGCCCCGTCGAAGTCGCCCCGGTTCTCCTTCGTCTGCGGGTCGCCGGCCTGGATGACGAAGCCGGCTGATGACCCGATGGAAGGTGATGCCGTCGTAGAACCCGCAGCGGGCCAGCGCGACGAAGCTTGGCCGTCGCGATCGGCGCCTGGTCAACGTAGAGCTCGATCGCGAACTCGCCCTCGACCGCTCCGCCGACCTTCACGGTGGCAAGCTCGGCGCCTTCCAGCGTGGCCGGGGCGGAGACCGATGTCGGCGGATCGGTTGGGCAGGCCGGGCCCGGGGTGGGTGTCGGATCGGCTGCCGCATGCGACCAGCGCGAGCGAGCAGGTGAGTCCGACCAGCAGCCCGCGCAGGCCCTTCATCGGTCGCTTCCCCTCGAACAGGCGACGGGCATAGCTGACCGGCATGGTCCCGCCGTAGAGCAGCGTGTCGTGGAATCGCCGAACGTCGAAGCCCGTCCCCTCGCGCTGCCTGGACCTCGGCCTTGAGCTTCTCGATCATGTGCCGTCCGAACAGGTAGCTGAGCTGGTAGGTCGGCGTCGAGGTGTACCGCTTGACCTCGGCCAGCGCGGCCGGGACGCTCGAAGCCGGTCTCGGCGACCAGGCGCTCGACAGCGTCGTCGAAGCCGATGATCCCGCGATGGAGCTGGACGTCGAGGATGATGCGGGTCGAACGCCAGATGGCATCGGTGTGCACGATGTACCAGCCCTTCGGCGTGTCGTCGAACCCGTCGCTCCTTCATCATCCGCTCGCAGTAGAACGCCCAGCCCTCGCTGAACTCGGGCGCGCCGGAGAACAGGCGCACCAGGCTCGGATTGGTGATCGCCGCGCTCAGCTGGAGGTGGTGACCGGGGTACGCCTCGTGGACGGACGTGTTGTTGATCGAGGCCCGGTTGTGCTCCCGCATCATCTCCGGCGACGAGGGCGGCGTGACGATGTAGGTCCCGACCGGGCGCGGCGTCGAACTTCGCCGGCTCGTAGTAGGCGGCGAATGGGATGAGATGGCGGATGAACGATCGGCGTCTCGATGACGTTGAGGTGATCCTCCTCGGGCGGCGTCGCGATACCGTGCTCAACCACGAATGCGCGTGCCCGATCCATCGCCTCGCGGTACTCGGCACAGCGACTCGACGAAGGTGGCGGCGTGATCGTCCTTCACGATGTCGGCGACGCCCGAAAGTGACGCAGTCGGATCGATCTCCGACGCGAGCGCATCGCGCGCCGCCTTCTCGGAGACGAGCAGCTCCTCACCGACGGCCAGGATCTCGTCGCCGTTCGCCTCGAGCTCGCGGAGGCGGACCATCTCCTCGAAGCGCTCGGGTCCGGCCTTCCAGTCGGCCGTCGCCCGCGGAAGCACGTCGCTGCGCAGCCAGTCGCGCGTGCTCGGCCAGGGCGGCCTTGGCGACATCGACCGATGCCGACAGCCGGTCGGCGATCGCTGCATCGCCGGACTCCGTTCGAGCGGCGGCCAGGATCGTGTCGAGGAAGGACGGCATGTGCTCGGTGGACTCGAGGTCGATCTCGGTCCAGAGCTTCACCGGCTCGGTGACACGCTCGCGCGTCTCGGCCAGGAACCGCGGCGCGGCGTCGAGACGGCTGGCGATGCTGTCGAGCCGATCGCGGAGCGGCGCGAAGTCTCGCGTGAACAGCGGGAAGAGGGCCTCGCCGATGTGAGCCGGCGCCGCCGGATGAGCCGGCCCACGGCCGGTACTCGGTCTGCCAGTAGAGCCCGAGGCGTGCCTGGTGGATCGCCAGGTCACGGTCGAGGGCGCGCTCGGCGCTCAGCTCGCCCGGATCGAAGGCGGACAGCTCGTCGATCGTGCGGCGGTAGAAGGCCACCTCTTCGTCGACGGCGTCCCGGCCCCCCGACGAGAGCTCGCCATCGTGATCATGGATGCCGAAGAACGTCGCGTACTCCGGCTTCATCGTGAGCTGGTCGCGGAACCAGCGGTCGATGGTGCGGTCGAAGCGCGCGTCGACATCGGAGGGGCTGGGTCATGGATCCGTACCTCAGGTGCACGCCGCCGCGACGGCGGCATCGGTCGTGAGCGGGTCGCTGCGCCTCAGCTGGCCGGTGCCAGGACGCGCTCGAGGAAGCCTAGCACCCAGCCGGCGAAAGTCCTCCGGGCATGTGTCCAGCGACTCGGCATGGGCGGCGCCGGGGCACACATCCAGCTCCGTCGGCGAGCCTGCCGCCTCGGCTGCCGCCAGCATCGCCTCGGCGTCGTCGGGGCCGATCGACCCGTCACTCCCCGCGTGGATCAGCAGGAGCGGCCGGTCATCCAGGCGCTCGACGGTCTGGACCGGGTCGACCGCCGAGACGTCCTCGCCGGTGCGGATCAGGGTGCCGAGCAGGATCGCCCAGCTTCCCGGCATCGAGAGCGGATAGCCGCTGGCATCGAGCCGCGCCTGGGCGGCGTTGGCCAGCGCCGCGTGGGTCGACTCGACGATGACCGCGTCGACGCGCTCGTCCCGGTCGGCCTCGGCCAGCGCGCTCGCCCCGCCCATCGAGACCCCGAAGACGCACGATCTGGTCCGGTCCCTTCGCCTGCTCCAGCCAGTCGACCATCGCGCGCAGATCCTGCGCCTCGCGCACCCCCTGCGTCGTCGCGGCGTCCGAGCTCTGGCCGTGATTGCGGAAGTCGAAGAGGAGCAGGTTGTAGCTGTCATGCAGGATGGCGGCGCGGTCGAGCATGTTGCTCTTGTTGCTTCTCCAGCCGTGGGCCAGGATCGATCGTCGGTCCCGTCGGCGCCGATCCCGTTTGCCGCGGGCACGTACCAGCCCGCCAGCTCGACAGCGCCCACGGTGACAGCGTCTCCGGCGGGGGCTCCCTGCCGCGAGCAATCCTCCGGATTCGGCCTCCGTCGCAAGCTCGGCATCGGTTGCGATGTCGTAGTTGATCGCCTCGTACGGCCACCCCATGGTGGCCGGCGTCCGGCAGTCGCTCGTGGGGTCGGGAGGGTCCGTCAGCTGGCGCGAGCCCTCGTAGCCGACGTAACCGAGGTAGGCGACGAGGGCGACGAGCAACGCGGCGAATACGAAGCTCGCCCACCGTGTGACACGGGTGCGGCGCTCCGTGCTCGGATCCGGCGGCAGCTCGTAGGGCATCCGGCCGGAGTATACGGCCGGAATGCACGGTAACCGGCGCACCGCGTACAATCCGTCGCCGATGACCAGCAGACGACCGCTTCGCGCCGCATCCGCCGCCGGAGCCCGCGGACGTGGACACCACACCCTTGCGCCCGCCCACCTCGGTGAGGCGACGGCCGCCGCGACCGTCGGCGTCATCGTTGGCGGCGTCGCCCTCGTGATCACCGGGGTCGGCATCATCGCCATGGCGCTGACGATCGGCTCCCGATACGGCGGCGACCCGCCGCCGAACGCCGGCTCGCTCAGCCTCGCGCCGGCGCTGCTCGGCGTCGCGATCCTGGTCCTGGGCGGGGCCCTCACCGCCGGAGGGTCTCGCGGTCTTCGCCGACGCCCGTCGCTCCCGGCTGCTGACGGGGATCGTATCCGGGGTCGCCGCGGCGCTTGCTGCCGGCGGTGCGCTGCTGGTGATGGCGAACCCGCCCCCGGACGTCGTGCTCGCCATCGCGCTCACGGCGGCAACGGTCGTGTTCGGCGTCGCCGCGATCCTCCTGCTTCGCCCGCGTCGCTGACCGCGGGGCGATCGCGCGTGGCGCGCACGGTCCTCGTCATCGGCGCCGTCGCCTTCCTGCTGGCGGGCGCCGGCGCCTTCGCGCTCGCGGCGGTCGGCATCCAGCAGCTCGTGTCGATGCTGCCACCGCTCGCCATCGACGCCGACGCGGTCGGCGGCGCCTTGACCGCCCTGGCCCTGACCTTCGTCGCGACGGGCACCGCGCACCTGTTCGTCGTCGCGGGCCTGCGCGAAGGACGGCGCTGGGCGGCCAGCGCCGGCGCCCTGCTGGCAGCGGTCCTGGCGGCCGCCTTCGTCGGGCTCGCGGCCGCAGCCATCTCCAGCGCGCTGCGTTAGCCGGGACAGGCGTTGCCGCTCCTCGCGGGCGCCGCGGCGGCCACGTGCCTCGCGCAATCGGCTACGCGCTCGTGGCGGTCCGCCTGGCGCGCGAGCTGGGGTCCGGCTCGGCCTCCTGAAGGCCCCGGCGGGCTATGCTATGCTCCGCCACCGTCGCTTCCGCGGGCCCGTGGTGTAGTGGCCAAACATGCCAGCCTGTCACGCTGGAGATCGCCGGTTCGAATCCGGTCGGGCCCGCCACCACTCCCTTAGGCTGGCAGGGGGGGGGGGGGGGGGGTGCGGAGATGGAGGTGTGGTCCCGACGGCCTGTTCTAGGCGAACGATACAGAACGAGCAGGTGAAGCGCGCCGCCGAGTCCGCTTGACGCCGTGAAACTTCCGGCGGTCCGCGGAGTCGCCGTCGCGGTGGTGACGACGCTCGTCGGATGCGCGAGTGCGAGCCCCAGCCTCGTGCCGTCCTCGCCGAGGCCGACGCCGCCGCCCACCCCGACTCCCACTCCGCGGCCACTCCGATTCCGCATGTCAGCTTCCCGCTCGCCGTCGTTACCGGCATCACGAATCTCAAGGCGACGATCACTCTCGACGAGCTCGGGACGCTCGCCAGCGGCGGCCAGCTCGTGGTGCCGTGCGGTGTCACGGTCAACCAGCCGAATCTCACGGCGACTGCGCCCTGCGTCGCGGCGGACCAGGTCGTCGCGGACCTCCAGGCCGATCAGACGCTCGTGGCACTCCTGCCGCCGGGCCTCGTCGAGCCGGCGACGAAGGTCCTCTCGATCGCGGGCGAGGGGCCGTTCGGGCTCTTCGGGCCGGACCTGTTCGGCGACCCTGAGGCCCGGGCACTGCCGTACCCGGTCATGGGCTCGGCGCCGGCGGACGGTCCCGAAGCGCTCGACCCGGCCTGGACCGCATACGACGCCTCGCAGATCTGGAACCTGACCTCGATCGGGAGCCTCTGCGCCGATCGTCTGGCCGCCCATCATGCCGTGACCCTGGGCAAGGGCTGGGACTGGCCCTTCAACGGCGGGACGGCGACGTATGCGGGGGAGCCATTCATCAACCCGAACCCGCCGGCCGGCATCTCGGCATTTCCGATCGTCCAGTCGATCGAGACCGGCAACGATGGGGTCACCGCAAGCATCAGCAGGCGCGCCGACGTCGCCCTCGCCGATCACAAGTGCCCGATCCTCACCGACGAGGCCTGGGCGCCGACCCAGACCGGTCCGCCCAGCCTGGCCGTGCCGGAGGCGGTCCTGACAAGGTGGAGGGACCTGCTTGGCATCGACGCTGTCTATCTCGCGGCAGATCACCAGAGCGATCGGGGCCCCGGCGGCATCAGCTCGACGATCCAGCTGCTGGACGAGTACGGATTCCCGCATACCGGCATCGGCATGGACCTCGACGAGGCCCTCGAGCCGGCCTACGTCGAGGTCGCCGGCCTGAAGGTGGCGTTCGTCTCCTGGAACGAGGTCACCGGGCCGGTCCATGCCGCGCCGGGCGTACCGGGCGTCGCGTGGCTCACGCAGGAGAACGTCGACGCGGCCGTGGGCATCGCACGTGCCGGCGGCGCCGACGTGGTCATCTGCAATCCGCAGTGGTGGGGCGGTGACGAGTACCACCCCGACCTGTTCGCGAGCCAGCAGGACGCCGTCGTCTGGATGGACGCAGCCGGGTGCGACCAGATCGTCGCCGGCGGCCTGCACCTCTCGGGCGGCATGTTCTTCGGCGAGGGTCCAGACGGGGTCAGGGTCGTGAATGCGGGTCCGGGCAACTACATGTACGGCCAGCCCTGGTGGCAGGAGACACAGGAGGGCATCATCCTCGACATGACGTTCCGCGGCACGACCCTCGTCAACGTCCGGGCGCATCCGTACGTCATGGTCGAGTCCGCCCGCGCCAGCCTCACCGACCCGGAGGGCGACGGCCACTACGTCCTCGAGCGGATCTGGGCCGTGAGCGAGCTCGATTACTGACGGAGAGCCTGCAGGCGGCCGGCCCCGGCTCCCGTTAGTGGCCCCGCCCGGATGCGGCCTGCTCGACCGCCGTCTTCGTGGCAGCCTGGCTGGCGGTCTCCTTGCGCCCCTGCTCGCGTGAGCTGTGGTGGCGGATGATCGCCTCGCAGGCCTCGTCGATGTCGTCGGTGATCGTGAGGAGATCCAGGTCCTCGGGGCTGATCTTCTCCTCGTACAGCGGCTTGTCGCGGATCCACTGCATCATGCCCTCCCAGTAGTCCTTGCCGTACAGGACGACGGGGAAGTGCTCGACCTTGCCGGTCTGGATGAGGGTCAGCGACTCGAACAGCTCGTCGAGGGTCCCGAAGCCGCCGGGAAAGATGACGAACCCGACCGCGTACTTGACGAACATGACCTTGCGCACGAAGAAGTAGCGGAACTCCATCCCGAGATCGACGTACTCGTTCAGTCCCTGCTCGAATGGCAGCTCGATGTTGGCGCCGATGGACAGGCCGCCGCCCTCCTTCGCCCCGCGATTCGCCGCCTCCATGATCCCCGGGCCGCCGCCGGTGATGATCGCGAATCCCTGCTTGGCCAGCGCAGCAGCCAGGCGCCTCGCCGCGCCGTAGTAGCGGTTGCGGCGGCCGACGCGGGCGGAGCCGAAGATGCTGACCGCCGGACCAACCTCGGCCAGCGCATCGAATCCCTCGACGAACTCACCCATGATGCGCAGCGTTCGCCAGGTGTCGGTCTCCTGGAAGCCGGCAACAGGCTGCCGCGAGCGAAGGAGCTTCTGGTCCTCCGTGCCCTGGTCGGACCGGGTCTGGCGGCGAACCACGACCGCGCCACGACGGCGGTCGGGCTCCTTCTTCCTACGGGGCATAGGTACCTCTCACGCTCGACACTCGGGGGATCGGATGCTACGGTGACCGCTGTGCCGGCATGACTCCTGCTTCGCAGGGAGCGTGCCGGTGGACCACGTATATGGATGAATTCTATTGCCGGACCTCCTGCGGCGTGTCGCCGTGCTGACCGTTCTGAGCGCTGTTGGGATCGCGCTGCTTGCGCCGCTGACCGCGCGCTCCGCCGTGCCTGACGCCACCCGCGCCGCCGCCCCGCTGCTCGCCGCGCTCTCAACACCGCGTGGCGATCTCGCGCGCGGGTCGCTCGCAGATCGCACCTCCGTCTACCGCCTGGCGCTCGCGGTCGAGGTCCCAGCTTCCGGCACCGAACAGATCGCCTCGCCCGCCCTTCCGACGCCGGCCGCCGCTCCGATGCAGGCCACCCTCAACTCGGTCTCGGCGCCTTCGCGCATCGCGGCGCCGCGTGCCGCAGTCGCGCGAACCGGCGACACGGTGACCGGCAGCGCCACCTGGTACTGCTGCTCGCTCGGATACCGCGGACTTGCCGTCGTCGCCCTGCCGGGCGCCCTCGGCGGCCACTACGACGCACCGCCGTCAATACGAACGGTGACCGTTTGCGCCGACCGCTGCGTGTCGCTTCCGGTCGTCGACTACTGCGACTGCTACTGGGGGACCGCCTCGCAGAAGGTGGCCGATCTCTCACCCGAAGCCTGGGCGGCGGTCACCGATCGGTCCCGAAGCGCGGGCGTCGTGACCATCACGATTCAGCTGGGCGGCTGACGCCCGCCGCCGTGCTGCGCCGAATCCTCCTCCTCGCCGCCATCAGCCTTGCCGGCGTCGCCCTGCTCGCGCCGCTGGCGGCCCGGTCCGCCACGTCCCTCCCGGCTGAGATCGCCGACACCCTGCTTCCCGTCGGCGAGGCGCCGCCGATCGACCTCGACCGTGGCGGGCTGAGCGCCCGCCAGGCGAGCGCGAGCTCCGAGTCCGCCAGGCCCGGCGCGGCCGAGGAGCTCCATCCGAGCGCGGTGCCGACCCCCGCCGCCGCACCGATGGAGGCGACCCTCCACAGCGCCGCCGCCCCGCCCGCTCCTCAGCGAGTCGTGACCTACGCCGGCGACAGCGTGTGGGACGACCTGGCGCGATGCGAGTCGGGCGGGAACTGGGCCATCAACTCCGGCAACGGGTATTACGGCGGGCTCCAGTTCAGCCTCGGCACCTGGCAGCATTACGGCGGCGCCGAGTTCGCCGCGTACCCGCACCAGGCGACCCGCGACGAGCAGATCATCGTGGCCGAGCGGCTACGCGCCGTCCGCGGCTACGCCCCCTGGCCGGCCTGCCGCGCCAAGCTCGGACTCCCCTAGGCGGGGTCGTAGCGCCCTGGAGTAGCATCGGCCCATGATCCAGCCCCTGGGGATCGGTCACGTCGTGCTCAAGGTGCGAGACCTGGATCGATCGCTCGCCTTCTACCGCGACCTGCTTGGCTTCCGCGTGTCCAGCGAGATGAGCAACGTGATGATCTTCCTGACCGCCACCGGCGACAGTCACCACGACCTGGCGCTCCTCCGCGTCGGAGACTCCGCACCATCGGCCGTGCCGAACTCCGTGGGCCTGTACCACGTGGCCATCCAGCTCGCCGATCTGGAGGCCGTCAAGAAGGCGCACGCCCTGCTGGCGGAACGCGGCCTGCTGCGAGGCACGGCCGATCACGGCGTCACGCGCAGCCTCTATACCGCCGACCCGGACGGCAACGAGATCGAGCTCTTCTGCGATGCACCGCGCGAAGAGTGGGAGGGCAGGGTCGCCGAGGCGATGACGGTCCGGCCGCTCAACCTCGGCTGACGTTCGCCGCACAGCCCGCGGCACATCGATTGCTTGACCAGCGGGCGTGCCATTCCTTCCCTTCGTCCTGATCCTTGCCTGGCAGGCACTGAGCAAGTCGGCGTCGTTCGCGCTTGGCTGGGCGACCGCCATCTACTTCGGCCAGGTGCCCGGCCGACAAGGACGCGTTCTTTCGGTGGTCAGCCTGGTGGCCGCCGGCTGGGTGATCTTGGTGGCCGGCTTCGCCATCCCCATCTTTGGCGGGGCCATGCTTGAGGCGGCCGGCGTCATCGAGGAGAACTTCGACGTCGAGGCGGTCACGTACCTGGTCCTCGTGGCGGCGGTCGTGCTCACCCCGCCGCTCATCGCTGCCGCGACGGTCTACTCCCAGTTCCACGAGGATCGGAACGTCGGCACCTGGCTGGGCATGATCCCGGTCAGCTATCCGGCGACCGTCATGCTTGGCCTATCGGTGCTACAGATGGTGGCCTTCACGCCGATCCTGCTGTTCCAGCGCTGGCGCCAGAAGCGGAAGCTCATCCAGGTCCCGCTCGTCATGCGCGAAGGGAGCGAAGACGACGACCTCCTCGATGCTGTTCGGGGTGCCCTGGCCGCCATCGGGCTGGACGACGTGGCGGTCGCCGAGGCGACAGGCCCCAGGTCATGGCCCCTGCGGACCCTGGGATTCGCCTCGCGCCATCTGCTCGGCGCCGTCGTGCGCGGCGAGCCGATGCACCTCCGGACCGGCGGTCTCGAGATCTTCGCGTTCGCGACCAACGTGTCGATCCAGGGACCGAAGGAGGATGCCTACCGCGTTCGTGCCGCCTTCGAGCGCGAGCTCGCGTTCCACAACATGTACCTGACCTGGAACGAGGAGGCGCAGGGCTTCGAGGACGATCTGCAGCGGATCCACGAGACGGCAAACGGCGACGTCGCGGTCATGCGCGCGGAGCTTGACGAGGTGCAGTCGCGGATCGACATCGCCAGCCTCAACCTTGAAGAGTGGAACATCCTCTATCGGCTCCGGCTGCAGCTCGAGCATGAAGTGATGCGGCGGTCAGCCAGCAAGGATGGCAAAGGGGTGCGCGAGCGCGGCGTTGCGTAGGATGTGCCGATGCGCCGCCTGCGACGGATCGGCCTGGTGCTGCTCGTCCTTGCCGTCGTCCTGGTGGCCTGGGAGCCGACCCGGGTCGCGATCCAGACCGCCGTCCTGCTCCCGAACCTGCTCGATGCCGGCCCCAAGCCGCTGAACCTGTTCAGCGAGGCGCCCAGGCGCACGAGCCTGCCCTACCGAACGGCCGAGCCGGGCGCGGACCCCGACCTCGCCGAGCTGTGGCTGCCGGCGTGGGCGAGCGCAGACCGTCCGGCGGGCGCCATGCTCCTCGTCTTCGGCGTCAACAACCTCGGGCGCAATCACCCGTCGATCGAGCGCGTCGCCGATGGCCTGGCCCGGACCGGGGTGGCGGTCCTGGTGCCCGACTCACGGACGCTGCTCGAGGGTCGCCTGGAGGTGGGCGAGATCGACGGGGTGGTTCGCGCCTTCCAGCTGCTGGCGGCCCGGCCGGAGGTCGATCCGTCGCGAGTCGGCATCGTCGGCTTCAGCGTCGGCGGCTCGCTCGCACTGCTGGCGGCCGGCGATCCGCGGATCAATACCCAGGTTCGATACGTGAATGCCTTCGGCGCGTTCGCCGATGCCTCAACGTACCTGGCGGCCGTCTCCGCCCACGCCTATCGAGCCGCCGACGGCTCAGCGGTGCCGTGGATACCGACACCCGCTGGCGCGCGAGGTCTACCTGCGCTTCCTGCTCGACCAGGTCGACGACGAGCGCGATCGGCGAGTCCTCGACGAAGCGTTCAGTGAGCCGATCCTGGCGGCCGAGCGGCCCGCTCCGGATGCCTCCCTCCGCGCGTCGCTCGGGACGGACGCGGCGCGATCGGTCCACGACCTGCTGGCCGCGTCCTCACTGGAGGAGGCCGAGGCCGCGATCGCCGCGCTGCCCGCCAGTGCGCTCGCCTTCATCGATGCCATCTCGCCCGTCCGCCACCTCGACGGCATTCGCGCCGACGTCCACCTGATGCACGAGACAGCGGACCATCACGTTCCCTTCGTCGAGTCGCGGGCGCTCGCATCGGCGCTTGGGCCGAGCGGACTGCTCGCGGCGCACACCGAGTTCCGGCTGTTCGACCATGTCCAGCCCGACGACCTGGACCTGCTGGCCGCGGCGCCGGAGCTCGTCAAGCTGCTGCTCCACGTGCGAACGCTGATGGAGGAGACGCTCTGAGTCAGCGGTTCCCGGCGAGAAGGGCGAGCGAGCCCACGATCAGCAGGAGGGCGACCGCGACCACGAGCAGCCGCGCGATCCAGGCGCTGGATCGTCGCGCGGGGAGCGGCTGGTAGGGGCGTCCGCGGCGGCGTCGCGGAGAGCGGCTCACGACCAGCTTCGCCGGAAGAGGAACGGCACGGTCAGTGCCTCGCGGCTCGAGACGGAGCGCAGCTGCTTGCGCGTGCGCTTGAGCAGCTTGCCGTGGAAGCTGCCGTCGCCGTATGGCTCGAGCAGGCGCGCGACGTCCCACTCGCGCACGCCCGCCACCGTCGACTCGGGCAGCCAGCGATCGAGGATCGCCTTCGCCTCGTCGATCGCGACGAAACGCCGCGACCGCGCGCCGTTGTCGAGCGTGATCAGCGCGTTCTCGAAGCTGACGTCGAGATCCTCGACGAGCGTCGTCAGGCGCTCCATCGTTCCCGGCATCCGTTCGGGCTTGAAGAGCCCGGTCAGGATCGCGCGGCGCTCCGCCTCGCCGAGCGTCTCCAGCAGCGGCCGCAGGCTCGGAACGCCGGCCTCAGCGTCGGCGGCGGGCACGTCGTAGTCGTAGAGGCGAACCATCATCGGTCCAACGATCCTAGACCGATGCGCCTCATGGCGTAATCTTGAGCCTGTCGCGCCCGCGGCGCGCATCGGTCCCATCCGCACAGGAGGCTCCGCCCGCATGCTCCTCGAAGGCAAGAAGCTGCTCGTCACCGGCGTCCTCACCGACGACAGCATCGCGTTCGCCGTCGCCAAGGTGGCGCAGGAGGCGGGGGCCGAGATCGTGCTCACCTCGTTCGGCCGCGCGCGCCGCCTGACCGAGCGGGTGGCGAAAAAGCTGCCGGCCGGCGCGCCCGACGTCCTCGAGCTCGACATCAACGACGAGTCGCACATCGACGCCGTGTCCACGGAGCTGATGAGCCGATGGGGATACGTCGACGGGGTCGTCCACGCCATCGGCTTCGCGCCGTCCGATGCGCTCGGCGGCAACTTCGTGAACACGCCGTGGGAGAGCGTGGCGACCGCCTTCCAGACCTCGGCCTACTCGCTCAAGGCGCTCGGCGTGGGGCTGCGTGAGCCGCTGGCGGCGGCCAGGGAGCGCGGCGGCGGATCGCTCGTGTCGCTCACGTTCGACGGCCGGTTCGCCTGGCCGATCTACGACTGGATGGGCGTGGCGAAGGCCGGGCTGGAGGCGATCACCCGCTACCTGGCCAGGGACCTCGGCCCGGACGGCGTCCGCGTCAACACGGTCTCCGCCGGCCCGATCCGGACCATGGCCGGAAAGAGCATCCCGGGCTTCGACCAGATCTCCGGCGGTTGGCTGGACCGCTCGCCGCTCGATTGGTCGCTGACCGATGCCACCCCCGTCGGCCAGATGGTCTGCTTCCTGATGAGTGACTGGGCCCGCATGACGTCGGGCGAGATGATCCACGTCGACGGCGGCTTCCACGCCATGGGGACGGACATCCGCGGCGAGCGGATGGAGGGATAGTGCGTCACGACCGCGGTCGATATGGCTGAGCCGAGGACGGTCGGGCAGCACTTCGACGAGTGGGCGCCGCGCTATGACGCCCAGATCCGCGAGATGGTCCCTCGCTACGAGGAGATCCACGAGACGCTCCTCGCGCTCCTCGCCCTGCGGCCCCCGCGTCGATTCCTCGACCTGGGCGCCGGCACCGGCTATACCCTGCTGCGCGTCATCGAGTCATTCCCGGACTCGACCGCAACCGGCCTGGACGTCTCGGCCGAGATGCTCGAACGTGCCCGTCAGCGCCTCGAGGGGCTCGAGGATCGTGTCCAGCTGCGAACGAGCGACATCGTCGCCCCCGAGATCGACGGCTCGTACGACGCCATCTCGAGCGTGCTGGCGGTCCACCACCTGCGCGCGGATGAGAAGCGACACCTGTTCAGCCGAATCTGGGAGCACATCGAGCCGGGCGGCATCTTCGTCATCGCCGACTATTTCCGCCCTGCGGTGGACCGGCTCAGCGAGCTCTACCAGCTGCCGGATGAGCCCGACTCGCACGAGGCCGAGCATGACCATCCGGACACGACGGCGGAGCACCTGTCCTGGCTGGTCGCGGCGGGGTTCGCCGCGGTCGACGTGGTCTGGAAGTACGACGACGTCGGCGTGCTGGTGGCCTGGCGCGCCGAGCGCTGACTACACCCTCGTCGCGAGGCGGAACGTTCGCTCGGCGAGACTCGAGATCGACACGCTGCCCATGCCGGCAACCGATGTCCGCAGCTGGTCCTGCAGCGGATCGATCCAGCTGCTCGGCAGCTCCCCAGCTCCGACGAGAGCTCCCGTCGCCGATCCGACCGTGGCGCCATTCGAGTCCGTGTCGCACCCCGCGCTGACGGCGAGCGTCACGGAGCGTTCGAAGTCGCCACCGCCCCACAGCAGGGCGGACGCGATGATCGCCGAATTCGGAATGGCATGAACCCACCCGTAGTGAGCGTTTGTCGCCACGATCTGCCGGCGAGCAACCTCCCAGTCGGTACCCGCCCCGTGCAGGGCGATCGCCTGACGCAGTGCGAGGTCAAGCCGAGAGCCGGGAGGTACGACCCTGGCCGCCTCAGGCACGGATTCCGCCGGCGGCACGCCAGCCAGGGCGAGGCTGATCACCGCGGCGGCCCACATTGCGGCGGCAATCCCGTTCCCAACGTGCGATACCGAGGCATCACGCGCGGCCAGCTCGGCCGCCCGCAGCGGGTCCCCGGGTGAGGCGTACGCGTATGCGTCGGCCCTGATGAGGGCGCCGATCCACTCGCGGTACGGGTTGCGATTCCAGGCGGTCTGCGGGGGGACGAGCCCAAGCACGAGGTTGCGATACGCCGCACGCTCGGCGGTGAACATCTGACCCATTGGCAGGCGAGCCAACCACTCGCCCCCCACGTCTTCCGCGGTCGGCTCGCGGGCCGTTCGCTCGAGCAGAAGGAGGCCCACGACCGTGTAGTCGAGGTCGTCGTCGCGTGCCATCCCGGAGATGGCGCCTCGTGTCGCCTCGGGCCACGAGGGCTTCATCGGTGGCGAGTGAACCGGGTGCGGTGCCAGGGCCGGAATGTATCCGTCGAGCGGCCATGCATCGGCCTCCTCCAGATATCGGCGCACCTCCTCGGCCGTCCAGCCTTCGACGGGCTTGCCCAGCAGGCAGCCGGCGCATCGCCCGAGCCAGGCGCCAAGGAGGCGGTCGCGCAGGTCGGATGGCGGAACTGCTCGGCGAGCCACTGGTCGCGAACCAAGCGCGCCGATGAGGTCCGCGGCTGCCTCGATCTCGACGAAAGGCCAGTCGGCCGCCCGCCCGGTTTCGCTCAGCCGCCGCAGTTGCGTGACGAGTGACGGATCGGCGCGGCCCTCCGCGTTGCGCAGCGCCGCAGCCACGCCGTCGGCCACGCCCTCGACCTCGTACCCGGACTGCCTCCGCTGATCGAGCTCGTCCGCCAGGACATCGCGGAGATCGAGCGGGTCATGCACGCCGCGCGGTCAGCCCTTCTCGGCGCCGGCCGTCAGCCCCTCGACGAGCAGCCGCTCGGTCAGGAAGAACACGATGATGACCGGGACGGTGAGGATCACGGCGCCGGCCATGACCACGGTGGTCGGCACCTCGATGGTGCTGTTCGCGAGCTGCGAGAGGCCGAGCGAAACCGTCCAGTTCTCTCGCTTGTCCACGAGGAAGAGGAGCGCGAACAGGAACTCGTTCCAGGCGATCATGAAGACGAAGAGGCCGGTCGACATGATCGCCGGCATTGCCAGCGGGATGCTGATGTGGCGCATCACCTGGAAGCGGTTCGCGCCCTCGAGGGCCGCCGACTCCTCCAGGCTCTCCGGGATCGAGTTGAAGTACGTGCGCAGCATATGGATCGTGACGGGGACCGTCTGCGAGGCGTACACGATGATCAGGCCCAGCAGCGATCCGCGCAGTCCGATGCGCGTGAAGAGGACGAAGAGCGGGATCGCGAGCAGGATGGCGGGGAACAGGTACACCGCCAGGAACACCGCACTGACCTGACGTCGGCCGAAGAACTCGAGCCTGCTGATCGCATATGCGCCCGGGATCGCGAGCAGGAGTGAGGCGATCACGGCGACCGTGGCAATGATCGCGCTGTTGCGCAGGAAGCTGAGAAAACCCTGTCCGCCCTGCTCGACGCTGCGCAGCACCTCGTCGTAGGTGCCGAAGGTCAGGCGCTCGAAGGGCACGAGCAGCGCGCCCGGATCTCGGGCAAGGTCGGCGATCGGTCGAACCGAGAGAAGGAGCATGTAGAGGAACGGAAAGACCGTGATGACGACGAAGAACACGACGCCGACCCATTTCACGACCGTGATGACCGTCGACTCCGTCCGATCGCGCGTCCACGGTCGCCGGCTCGACTCGCGAGCGGCTGCCTCCACGGCGGTGCCTACTTCGGCAGCCTTGGTCATGCCGACGTCTCCGCGTTCTTGGCGAAGAATCGGAAGTAGAGGAACAGGAAGACTGCGAGCAGACCGGCGAGGACCAGGGAGAAGGCAGCCGCGGCTCCGATATCGCCGCGGCCGGTGAGGCGGTTGTAGATGCCGATCGAGACCACCTCGGTGCCGGCGCCTCCCCCGGTCAGGAGGTAGATGTCGTCGAACTCGTTGAACGTCCAGATGAACCGCAGGACGGCGAGCAGGGCGATGACGTTCGACAGTTGTGGCAGCAGGATGTACCGGAAGCGCTGCAGCGGCGACGCGCCGTCGACCTTTCCGGCCTCGTCGAGATCGGCCGGCACCGCCTGAAGACGCGCCAGGATGAAGAGGAAGGCGAACGGGAAATAGCGCCACGCCTGGAAGGCGATGACGCTGAGCAGCGCGACCGGCAGTCCGAGCGAGATGCCGAAGATCGTCACGTCGGCCGAGCGCTGGCTGAGGAACGGGATGGCGCGTTCCCAGCCCAGGACGTCCTCGCCGAAGGCGTTCACGACGCCGAGATTCGGATCGAGCATCACCGACCAGACGAACGCCACGGCGACGACCGGCGAGACGTACGGCAGAAGCATGGAAGCCCGGACCAGCGTCCGTCCGCGGAAGGGCGCGCGGACGATCAGGGCGGCGGCCAGGCCGAGGCCGATGGCGAGGGTCGTCCCGACAACGCTGTAGATCAGCGTGGTGAGGAGGGCGTCGAAGAAGCCTCGGGACGTGAACACGCCGACGAAGTTCTCGAGCGTGAAGCCGGCGCCGAAGAAGCCGACCTCACGCAGGTCGCGGAGCCGGAGCTCGCGGAACGCGATGAAGATCGTCCACAGGATCGGGACGACCACCACGGCCATCACGACGACGAAGGTCGGCGAGAGGAGGGCGAGGCCCGCCCGGCTCTCCTGCTGCCGCAGGGTGGGCCCCGTTTGCTCGCCGCCCGCCTTCGCCTTGGTCGCGGTCATCGGCGCGATATCCGCTCCACTCGGACGCTACTCCAGCGCGCCCGCGATCTCCTCCACGGCGGCCTGCGCCTCCGCGGCGGCCTCCTCCGGCGTCATCGTCCCGTCGAGCGCAAGCAGCAGCGCGTTCGGCACGGGGACCTCGGTGAGCAGCGCTCCGGCGAGCCCGCCCTGGCCCTGGCTGAAGGCCCACCGCTTCATGGTGTCCGAGCTGGACGTGAGCGCCTCGATGGTCGCGTCGTCGTAGACCTCGCCGAGCGGTGTCTTGCGGTCGACGCCGGCCTCCAGGCCGCCCCACGCATCGGCATATTCCGTCGGATTCTCGGCGGTACCGAGCCGCGTCGGGAACTTGCCTTCGGGCGCCAGCGCGAGCCAGTCGACGTAGGCGTCGCTCATCATGAACTCGACGAACTGCTGCGCAGCCTCCGTGTCCGCGTCCTCGCTGATCACGAAGGAGACCATCTCGCCGAACTGCGAGGGCTCGTCGGCGCTCGGTCCGCTGATGGCGGTCACCACGCCGCTGTTCTCTGCCAGGAAGAGCGGGTCGTCGGTGCATTCGTCGCAGGTCGGCAGCGCGTCATCGCGCAGGCCGGCCAGCTCGTCCAGGAGGAACGAGGACCAGACGATCATCGCCGCCTCGCCCGCGAAGTAGGCCGCGCGGGTCGTATCGGCGTCCTGTGCGCCCTCGACCGATCCGTTGTTGACCAGGTTCGTGTAGAAGTCGAACGTCTCGACGCACTGCGGCGAGGTGATGGCCACGTTGCCGTCGGCGTCGATCACGTCGCAGCCGTTCGCGACCGCGAAGTACTCGAACGTCTGCTGGACGAACGCGAGGTCATTGCCGGTGGCAAGCACGATGCCCGCCTGATCGCCGGTGTTCAGCTCCTCGGCGGCGGCGAGGATCGTGTCGAATGTCGTGGGGGGCTCGAGGCCCGCCGCCTCGAACAGGTCCTTGCGATAGACCAGCAGCTGCGCCCAGCTGTCGCTCGGGACGCCTGCAAGCCCGTCGTCGGTGGTGACCAGGTCGAGGGCGCTCGAGGAGAACGTATCCCGTCCGAGCGCATCGACGACCGCCGCGTTGGCGTCGAAGTTGACCAGCCCGTCGGCCGCGAGCGAATGCGTGAAGCCGAGCGAAAGGGCGCCAAGCACATCGGGGAGGGTGCCACCCGCCACGGCCGATGTGATCTGCGTCGTCAGATCGCCCTCGCCGATGGCAACCAGGTCGACCTCGATGCCGGTCTCCTCGGTGAAGCGATCGATGATCGCCTGCTGACCCTCGACACGATCGACGTTGTCCTCGACCGTCCAGAAGGTGAGAGCGCCGTCTCCACCGCCGTCGCCTCCATCGCCAGACCCCGACGGGGTCCCATCCCCACCGCACGCCGCCATGACAAGCGTCGAGACCGAGGACAGCCGTACCAAATCGAAGTCGCATGAGCCCCTCCTGTGAGCCGAAACAGTGTCGAGGAACCTACTCCACTTGCGCTCCACCTGTCCACGAATTCGGGCGGCAATCTCAATGATCGGCTGATGCGAGCTCCAGCAGCGCGGTCCGCAGGACCGTCGCCACCGGTCCGGTTTCTGGAGCGACGTGGAGGGTGGTGAGCGTCAACCGGCCCTCTCCCTGTGGAAAGGACCACGCGAGCGCGACGGGCGCGTGCACCCAGCCCGACGAACATCCCGGCGGTGACCTCGTCCGCGTGCTCGGCCGGGTCGTAACCCGTCAGGACGTGGTCTGGCAGAACCTCGGCATGGGTGAAGTCGAGCGGGGCCCCGAAAGGACGGAGGCTCGGTGCCACGTCCGGGCTGATCCAGGAGAACGCGCCGATCCAGTCACCGCTCCACGTCAGGTCGGTCTTGGGCATGGACGCGTCCGGCCATCGCGGCTGCAGTCGCGCGGGCCGATCGAGTGCCAGCTCGGGAGCCAACGCATCCAGCGAGCGGGCAAGCAGCAGCACATGGGCGCCGCGCCCGGCGGCGTCGAGCGTATCGGCATCGAGGCGGGTGGCGACGATCAGGTCGGTCCGCGCCGCGCCGTCGACGTCGTGGCCGTCGGCGGCCAGGCAGGCAGCAATGTCCCACAGCCCAAAGGGATCGTGAACTTCGAGACGGCGGGGCACCGCCCGGCGAGCCTTGTCCGGCACGATCGCACAGGAGAGGGCCGATGTCGCAATCCTTGAGCCGTCGAGCCCCGTGAGCTCGACGTCGAAGTCAACGTCGATGGTTTCGCCGACCATGGGGACCTGGACCTGGAGCGCTGCCAGCTCCGACACCGTGGCGTCCGGCCACGAGCCCACCTCGATCGATCCGGTTGATGAGCCGAGTCGCCAGCGGAGCACCCCCCCGGCCCCCGAGCTTTCGGATGAGAGTGAGATTCGGGCCGTGACCTGCTCTCCCGACCACAGGTCGTGACGCGGCAGGTCGACGATGAGCATCGCCGGCACCAAGGAACTGCGCCAGATCAGCGTGGAACGGCTTCGGTCGCCGTTCGACGTCGAGCAGGCCATTTGCCTCCCAGTACGCATCGGTGAACTCCGTCACAACAAATCCGGCAATGCCAACGGTGACGCCGCATCTCGCCGACCTGGTAGCGGAGCGCCTCCACCTGGAGGCGCCGTGTGCCCGTCGTGAGAGCCTCGAGGTCGGGCCAGATGCGGTTGAGGCGTTGTGCTCGGAAGCGTTCGGCCGCTCCAGCGGGACGCGCGACCCCATCGCCGGTCTCCGTCCACCACGCGTCACGCAGGCGATCCGGGTGGGGCAGTGCCCAACTTCCCGAATTCACTGACCACGACCGGCTCGTCCCCCCGGCGCACCGCATCCCCATGCGGGCTCCAGAGCCAGGCCGGCCGCTCGGCGAGCTCCGCCATTTGCTCGCGCCAGCGCGGAGCGGCGTCAGGCATGGCCGCGTACCGATGGAAGTCGGCCAGATCGGTGTCGAGGTGGAAGTTCGGCCCTCCTGGCGCCGGGCATGCCGAGTTGTCGACCACCAGGCGTGCCGGATCCATCGTCCGCAGGCGACTGACCATGCGGCGCAGCCATCGGCGGTCGCGGGCCGAGTGGCGCAGATCGGTGCCCCAGTCCTCGTTGACGATGGTCCAGATCACGACGGACGGGTGATCCCCGATGGCCTCGACCATCTCCGACATCAGCGTTTCGGCCCTCGCTGCAGATGCGGGCGTGAGGGTCAGCCAGCTCGGAAGCTCGCACCACAGCAGCATGCCGGCCTCGTCTGCGGCGTCCAGGTATGCCGGATCCGGCACCTTGATGTGACAGCGCAGAAGGTTGAGGCCCATCTCGCGCGCCAACGCCAGCTGACGGTCCAGCAGCTCCCTGCTCGGTGGCGTGGAGATCGTGCCGGCATACAGGTCCTGGTCGAGGGCACCGCGCAAGAGGATGGGACGACCATTCAGCACGATCCGACCGTCTTCCGTCCGAATCTCGCGGAAGCCGAAGCGCGTCTCGACCTCATCGACCACCCGACCCGCGACCCGCAGTCGCGCGACCAGGCGATAGAGGGCCGGCGTCTCGAGATCCCACGGGAGGCGCTCCGGCACGTTGAGCTCGGCGGCGGCGAGCGGCCCGGCTGCGACGAGAGCCCTGGCGACCTCGCTTCCCGACGGGTCGAGCACGGTGAGCTCCACCTGCCCGTCCGTTCCGCCAGTCGTCGGGGTTTGGGCGACGACAGCTCCGGAGGCCCAGTCGGCGGCGGCTCGGATGCGTTCGAGGCGATGGTGCGGTCTCCACTCCAGGCTGACCGAGCGCCAGGGTCCGCTCTGGCTCGCGTACCACGTCTGCTTGCCGTGTGGGATCTCGCGGATCGGGAGCTCGGGGACCCTCGCCTCGGCCCGCGACAACCGCTCGTCGGAGTGCGCCGGGTATGCATCGATCGCGTTCATCGGGTTTGTGACGAGCAGGGCGATTCGGTTGGGAGCGTCACGACGCAGGTCGGGAAGTGGAATCTCGAATCGGGTGTAGCCGCCCTCATGAACGCCGACCTGCGAGCCGTTGAGCCAGACGTCACACCGATACATGACCGCACCGAAGGCGACCACCACCTCGCCGTCCTCGCCCCAATCCTGCGGAACCTCGATGTCTCGCCAGTACCAGGCATGCACGATGCCGAATGGCTCTCGGATCTGCGCTTCCCAGCATCCGGGCACGGAAACAGGCTCACCGGCAGGGAGCCCTTCGGCGTTTCGTTCGCGCCGCGGGATCGCGAACGAAGTGCCACTCCCCATCGAGCTGAACCGCCCGGCGCATTGGGTCGCCGGTCACCCGCGGTCGGGCGTCGACTGATCGGGATCGAGCTCTTCCGCCGAGCTGGCGCCCCGCTTCAGGCCAGCGACGAACTCGGCGAAGCCGAAGCGAGGCCGCCATCCAATCTCGCGACCGGCTCGCCCGCTGTCATAGACCGTGTTGATGGGTCCCCACGGCTTCGCCCCGATTGCGGCGAGCAGGCGAGGAGCATCTGGCCAGTGCCGTTCGACCACAGCCAAGGGCCGTGTCCGTAGCTCCTCGAGGTCGCCGGCGTCGAACGGCAGCGAAGAGAAGACGTTGTACGCCGCGAACTCCCTCGGCGACTCGAGGTGCCGAAGAGCAGCCAGGTTGGCCGACGCCACGTCGCGGGCGTCGACGCCGCCGTAGAGCATGCGGACTCCGTAGTGGCCGAATGGCTCGGGCACGAACATGCCGTAGCGGAGCGCGACCGCACGAAGGTGATGCGTCCGGGTGAAATAGGCGACCAGGCGTTCCGCCATGACCTTCGACTGCCCGTAGATGTCGCCGGGCCGCAGCGGCAGCGCCTCATGGACGCGCACGGCAGGCTCGTCGTCCGACGGGGTGGGACGAGGACCCGTAGACGCCCATCGTGCTTGACAGGACGAGTGACGCGACACCGGCGTCGACCGCGGCATCGAGGACGTTGAAGGTCCCGTCGACGTTCAGCTCCCAGAAGTCGCGGCGTGGATGGTCACGGAGGTGCATGCCGTGCCAGGCCGCTGCATGGACGACGGCATCGACGCCGTCCATGGCCCGGCGGACTTCGTCGGGGCGGCGAAGGTCCGTCCGCATGAACTCCACGTTCTCCTGCGAGACGACGCGGACATCGGCGCTCCGAACCTTCCAGCCTTCGCCGGCCAACAGCGGTGCCAGCTCCCGCCCCAGCGTGCCGGCACCACCGGTGATCAGGGCTGTACGTTGCATCCGTCCTCCTCGGTGAGGCTCGCATTCTGACCGCTTCCGTTACCGCTCTTGAATAGATCGAGATGCCCTTCTGTCCATTGACGATAGAAGTACGATCGCACGCGGACGAGCCGGGTCGTCGCCGGCATGGCCGGAGGACCGGAGCCAGACGGGCCGACGAAGTGCTGAATCAGCAACCATCGGCAGTGGAGGTTTCATGAAGCTCGGGGTCTTCGACCCGGTATTCGGCAGCCTGGAGCTGGCACCGATGCTCGATCGCGTCGTTGAGCTCGGCCTGCAGGCGGTAGAGATCGGCGCGGGCAACTACCCGGGGGATGCGCGCTGCAAGCCGGGTGAGCTCCTCATGGACGAGGATGCCCGCCGCCAATTCACCGAAGCGTTCTCGTCTCGCGACCTCGTGATCAGTGCGCTCTCGTGCCACGGCAATCCGATTCACCCGGACGCCGATCGGGCGGCTCACGACGATGCCGTCTTCCGCGACACGGTGCGGCTCGCCGGCGAGCTCGGGGTGGGCGTCGTGAACCTTTTCTCAGGATGCCCGGGCGACGGGCCGAACGCCTCGCAGCCGAACTGGGTGACCTGCGCCTGGCCGCCCGAGTTCAGCGAGATCGTCGCCTGGCAGTGGGATGACGTCGTGCTTCCCTATTGGCGCTCGGCCGGTGCCTTCGCCTCGGAGCATGGGGTGCGCCTCGGCTTCGAGATGCATCCAGGCTTTGTCGTCTACAACCCGAAGACCCTGCTGCGGCTGCGGGCCGAGGTCGGCGAGGTGATTGGAGCGAACCTGGACCCTTCGCACCTCTTCTGGCAGGGGATCGACCCGATCGCCGCCATCAGGGATCTTGCCGGCGCGATCTATCACGTCCATGCCAAGGACACGGCGCTCGACGCCTACAACGTGGCCCGAAATGGCGTCCTGGATCTCGAGCGATACGACGACATCGCCAACAGATCATGGGTCTTCCGAAGTGTCGGTGATGGCCACGACGTGCTCTTCTGGAAGCGCTTCGTGAGCGCTCTCCGGGTGGTCGGCTACGACCATGTGCTCTCGATCGAGCACGAGGACAGCCTTGCCTCGATCGATGAGGGCCTGACCCGGGCGATCGGCACCCTCAACCAGGCGATCCTGCGCGGAGCCCGCCGGAGCGATGTGGTGGGCGTAGGCCGATGGTGAAACTGGCGATCCAGTCCCGACTCGTTCCCGGCAGCTCGCTGCGTGAGAAGCGTGAGAGCGCGCTTCGCTACGGCTTCGACGGGATCGAGCTCTCGCACTTCCCGATGATCGAGGCCGCCGAGGAGGCCGTGCGCGACGGCGTGCCGGTCAGCGCCATGTGCTCCGGCCACCGAGGCTGGTTCATCGATCCAGACCCGGAGCAGATCCGGGCATGCCTCGAGGACGTCAAGCGGCTCCTCGAGCTCGGGGCGCAGCTCGGTGCGCCGCTGATCGTGGTCCCGATCTACGGGCGCACCAACAAGCTGCCCAACTGTGGTACTGGCCGCTCCCCGAGGAGGACGAGCGGCTCTGGCTCGACGGTCTTCGCGAGGCGACGGACCATGCCGAGCGCGTTGGCGGCACCCTGGTGGTCGAGGGGATCAACCGCTACGAGAACAGTGTGTCGGTCACGGTCGCCGACGCCGTTCGATGGGCGCGCTCGATGGAGAGCGCGAGCGTGCGGGCGATGGGCGACGTGTTCCACATGAACATCGAAGAGCCGGACATGGGCGCCGCCCTGGTCGAAGCCGGGGAGATGCTCGCCTACGTCCACCTGGCGGACTCGCAACGGCTCGAGCCCGGGCCAGGGCCACCTCGATTTCGCCAGCGTCTTCGACGGCCTCCACCGCCTGGGATACGACGGGTGGGCGTCCATGGAATGCAACCTGTCCGGCGATCCGGAGCTCGTTCTGCCCTCTGCCGTCGCCTTCCTGCGCGGTCATCTCGAGCGCGCGGGCACGGCGACCCTCGCGTGACGCACGTGCAAGCCGTTCCGGAGGCGCTCCGCGGTCCGATCGAGCGCGGCGAGATCGGCGGCCGGACGGTGCAGCTGACCGAGACCGGAGAGGTCGAATGCGTCGCCTACGACCCGGCACCCCTGGCCGACGGACATGTCCGGATCCGCACGGTGCAGTCGGCGATCAGCTCGGGCACCGAAATGACCTTCTACGGGAAGGGCGCGACGAACGTCTATCTCCACAAGCGCTGGAACGAGGAGCTGCGGCTCTTCGAGGCGGGCACGGCGTCGATGGCTTACCCCCTGGTGATCGGATATCGCGCTGCCGGCGAGGTCATGGAGAGCCGCGCACCTGGCGTGGCCGTTGGCACGCGTGTCTTCGGCAGCTGGCGCCATACCGAGTTCACGTCACTTCCCGCCGAATCGGCGCTGGCTCAGCGACTCCCCGACGGGCTGACCTGGGACGACGGGGTGGATGTCGCGCAGATGGGACCCATCTGCGCCAACGCAACGGCCTACGGGGAGGGCGAGCACGCCGGCAGGCCGGCCGTCGTGTTCGGCGCCGGCGTGGTCGGCCTGCTGACCGCCCAGATGGTGCGGGCAACCGGAGCGGAGCCGGTCCACGTCGTCGACCGGCTGCCCGCGCGCCTCGCGATTGCGGCCTCGCTCGGTCTCGAAACGGTCGACGCGTCGACCACCCATGACGTGTCCGCGAACCTCAAGCGACGTCACGGCGCCGAAGGCATTCCGGTGGCCTGGGAGTGCACCGGCTCGACCCGGGCGCTCCACGAGGCGATCCGCGTCGTGCGGCGTCGAGGGGCCGTGGTTGCGGTGGGCTTCTACCAGGGCGAAGCGTCCGGCCTCGTCCTTGGTGACGAGTTCCACCACAACGGGATCCGGGTCGTCTGCGGCCAGATCGGCAACGTCCATCCCGGCCAGACGTGGCGCACATTGCGATCGGGGACGATCGGCATGGGGCTCTCCGGACAGGTCGTGCTCGGCGGGCTTCCGCGGCTCACCTTGCCGGTCGAGGAGGCGGCCCGTGGCTTCGCGGCGCTCCAGCAGCCCGGCGACACGCTTCAGGTGGCGCTCACGTACGACAGGACGAACTGAGATGCCGGCCGGCGCCGTGGGAGTGCGCGTTCAGCGTGTGCCGCATTTCCTGGGCGACGGTCGAATCGGGAGCCACGAGCGTCCGGTCCGTGATCCCGGAATGGGCGAGCTGCTGTTGCGGGTACGGGCCAACGCCCTGTGCGGTACTGACCGCGCGCAGCTGCATGACGGGTCGGCCGTCACGCCGGGGCACGAGACGGCGGGCGATGTCATGGCGGCAGGGCCGGGAACGTCGACCCCGGTCGGGACGCCGGGCGTGGTGTTCCTGATGGACTACTGCGGCGAATGCCGCTCATGTCTGGCTGGCGCGACGAACCAGTGCCTCGCGAAGCGGGCCGACATGGGCTTCACCCACGACGGTGGGCCTCGGCCAGTTCGAGCTCGTTCACGAGACCAATTTCTTCGCCACCGGGCCCGAGCTCGATCCCGCCGAGGCGACCCTCCTGCTCGACGTGATGGGGACCACCTCGCACGCGCTCGCCCGCGCGATGGCCGTGCGTGACGACATCGCGTCGGTCGCTGGTCGTCGGAGCCGGCCCGGTCGGCCTCGGCATGGTCGCGATGGCGCGCCTCCTTCTCGGGCCGGACGTGCCGATCCTCGTCACCGATCTTCATCCCTACCGGCTTGAGCTCGCGGCACGGCTCGGCGCGACGCCGGTCGACCTCCGACGCCGTGAGCCGGCCGACGCGTTGCGCGGAGCCGGGCTGGCGGACGGCGCGGATGTGGCGATCGACACGGCCGGCAGCGAGGCAGCACGCCGCGCAATGCTCGACGGCCTCGGCCGCCGTGGCGTGCTCGTCTGTGTTGGGCACGGGGAGGGGCTCAGGCTGTCCGTGAGCCGCGACCTGATCGGTCCAGAGCGAGCAGTGATGGGAAGCGAGTATTTCCGCTACGAAGCGCTTTCCGGCAACCTTGGGCTGTTGCGAGAGCAATCGAGCCTATCTCGGGCAGATCATCACCCATCGCCTTCGGGATCGGCGAGCTCGAGGAGGCTATCGCCTGCTTCCTTGCCGGTGACACGGGGAAGGTGGTGATCGAGCAGTGATCGCCACCGCTCGGCCCGAGACCCGCTTCGGCCTCTTCATCGGCCAGGTTGGCCTGTCCTGGCCCGAGCTGGTCGAGCGATTCGTCCTGGCCGACGAGCTCGGCTTCGACCACGCCTGGCTGGTCGACCACCTCATGCCGACTGACCCACCCCTGCGACCGCTCCATCTTCGAGGCATGGACGTCGCTCGCGGCGCTCGCGGCCCTGACAACGCGCATTCGTCTCGGCGTGCTGGTGAGCAGCAACACCTTCCGTCATCCGTCGCTGCTGGCGAAGCAGGCGGCCACCGTCGATCACATCAGCGGCGGACGCCTGATCCTGGGGATCGGGACCGGCTGGTATCCCGAGGAGCACCACCGTTTCGGCCTGGAATTTCCGGAAGCGCCCGAGCGTGTCGATCGGCTCGAAGAGGCGCTCGAGGTCCTCGATCGCCTTGGCCACGGTGAGCCGCGAGCCACGAAGGCCGCTTCTACCGACTCGACGGGCGCACTTGGCCCTCCCGCTGCCGATCCAGCGACCGCGGATCCCCGATTCTGATCGCCGCGCACCGACCCCGGATGCTGCGCCTCGCGGCGCGATACGCCGACATCTGGGACACCTTCCCGACCATCGATGGCACGGCCACGGAGGGGGTGCCCTCGGACCTCGCTGAGCGAGTGACGGCGTTCGATGCTGCGTGCCGATCGGCCGGGCGCGACCCGACCACCGTCCGACGTTCGGTGTGGGTTGGATCCGAGCCGCTCGAGAGTCACGACCGCCTATGTCGAATTTGTCGCGCGGTATCGGTCGCTCGGCTTCACCGACCTGATGACCGGCGCTGCCGCCGAGGGAGCGATGGTCGTCGGTCCGCGACATCGCAACCAGCCTCTTCCCGCGCCTGCGCGGGGCCGAGGCGCCGAGCACCCACTCGACCGCCGCCGAAGCGGTGGCCGGCGGACCGAACGGAGCGTCACATTGAGATCACAGGAGGCAACGATGCGAACCAGGGGCCGACTCCTCCATCTGACCGTGCTGCTTGCCTCCGCGGTTGCTGCTCTCCGGCTGCTTCGGCCGTGGCGCCGACGGCGCCGACGTCGAACGGAATCAGCGTGTGGATGTTTCCGCAGGGAGATGACGAGGTCGCGATTCGCGCAATGGAGACCGCCTTCGAGGAGTCGCACGCGGGCAAGGACGTGGAGATCGTCGTCTACCCCGAGGAGGAGTACGTCACCAAGGTCAACACCGCGCTTGTTGCGGGCAACCCGCCCGATGTCGCCATCATCGAGAGCGACGACTGGATGAAGGCTGGATACGCCGTCGAGCTGACCGACAAGCTTCGCCGAGTGGGGCGTCAGCGTCGACGACTTCAACCTGGGCGGCATGTCGCGCGGCGCACTCGAGAACGATCCCGCCAACGGCATCTTCGGCATCGGCACCTTCCTGGGCGGAAACGTGCTCGTCTACAACAAGGCGATCTTCGATGCGGCCGGTGTGTCCCATCCCTCGCCCGATGAGTCGATGACCTTCCAGGAATACGCCGACATCTGTCGCCAGCTCGCTCAGCCGAACGACGATCCGGCAACGAACGTCTACGGCTGCTCGATGCCCGCCGACATCGCGTTCGGCTTCTACCCGATCTTCGGAGAGGACGGCCGAACGGCCGAGGGCAACATGAACGCGCCGGAGCTGGCCGAGGCATTCGAGATCGGCGCGGGCCTCATCAACGACGGGCTGGCGCCAAGCTCGAGCGTCCTCGACACGATCGCCGAGTCCGATCTCTTCGCGCAGGGCCAGATCGCGATGACCTGGAGTGACTTCACCGCCGTCCCGACCTACCAGGAGGCGGAGATCGACTTCGGCATGACGCCGTTCTTCGTGGTCGAGGGCCAGGACGACTTCGTCGACACCTGGACAGCTCCCTGGGGCACCTTCGCGGAGAGCGCGCACCCGGAGGATGCGCTCGCATTCCTGGAGTTCATCGCGACTGACGCGCAGGAGATCCAGATGGCGGAGACTCCGGACCCGCCGCTCTCGACGGTCGTGGCCGAGGACGCAGGCTACGGTGACGATGACCCGATCAAGCAGGACTTCCTGGCCGTCCTGGCGAACGCCCGTCCGTTGCCATTTGCACCGCCCGGCGTCGAGGCCTGGGATCCGGTGGAGGTGATGCGACTGCTGACGATCGAGGGCCAGACGGACGCCCAGGCGATCCTCGACGAGCATGGCCGCGTCCGCCCAGGAGCGAGCTCGATGAGGTCTGGGAGCGATGGGACACCTTCGACCGAGCCGCAGTTCGAGGACCAGGTCGAGGAGGAGCAGGCGGAGGCCTCCGCCGAGCCGAGCGAGTAGCGTCGACAGCGAGGGACTGACCGATGTCGATGCAGCTCGGCGACCAGGGCGCGCCCGGAGAGCGGCTGAGCGAGGCGGGCGTCGCGGCCGCGCTCGGCGCGCCGCGCCCGCGGCCGGCCGGGCTCTCGGGCCGAGGAGCGGGCTGCATACCTCTTCCTCGCGCCCTGGATCGCCGGGTTCGTCTTCTTCCTGCTGATCCCGCTCGGCTGGGCCGTCTGGCTCAGCTTCACTGACGAGCAGCTGCTTCGCCCGGGCCAGTTCATCGGCCTCGACAACTACGCTGCGCGCCTTCACCGACGATCGCAGCTTCTACAAGGCGCTCCAGGTCACGCTGACCTGGATCGTGATCGCCGTGCCGCTGTTCCTGATCTCGGGCCTGGCGTGCCGCCCTGCTGCTGAACCAGAAGGTGCCGGGAATGGGTTTCTTCCGCACCATCCTGTATGTCCCGGCCGTGCTCTCCGGCGTCGCGATCGCCGTTCTCTGGTTCACGCTGCTCAACAGCGACCTCGGGCGCAGTCAACCAGTTCCTGCGCAGCATCGGGATCGAGGATCCGCCGAATTGGTTCCAGGACCCGGACTTCGCTCTGTGGGGCGTCGCGATCATGGGACTGTGGGGCGTCGGAACCAACGCGATCATCTACCTTGCCGGGCTCCAGAACATCCCGCCCGACCTCTACGAGGCGGCCGGTATGGACGGCGCCGGCCCATGGCAGAAGTTCCGCCACATCACGCTGCCGCTGCTCTCGCCGACCATCTTCTTCCTCTTCATCGGGGAGCTGACTGCGGCCCTCGTCATCATCGGCCCGGTCATCGTCATCTCGGGAGCCGGCGGTGGGGCAGGGCCGGCCGACTCGCTGCTGTTCTACATGCTGCTGCTCTACCGCCGAGGGTTCGTCGAGGGGCAGATGGGCTACGCCGCGGCGCTGGCCTGGATCCTCACCGTCATCGGCCTGCTGCTGGTCTGGCTGACCTTCAAGCTCGAGAAGCGCTTCGTCTTCTACCAGGCATGAGGCACGGGATCGTGAACGGGACTTCGACGCGAGCGCCCGATCGGCCGACCATGGTGGCCAGGCTCACCTCACGGCGCGCGCTGCACGTGGCGTTCGTCTATGCCTGCCTGCTGGCCCTCACGGCGTTCATCGTGCTGCCGCTGGGCTGGATGCTCACCGCGGCGCTGAAGCCAGACAACGTTCCGGTCTTCACGCTTCCCACGGAGTGGTTCCCGACCGAGTATTTCAACATCGGGACGTTCGTTGATGCGCTGACCCAGCCGAATGAGCCCTATGGCCGGTTCGCACTCAACAGCCTGCTGCTGGCCTCGCTGAACATCGTCGGCGCCGTCCTCTCCAATTCGCTCATCGCGTACGCGTTCGCCCGGCTCGAGTTCCGAGGCAAGAACGTGCTCTTCGCGATCGTGCTGGCCACGATGCTGCTTCCGGCGCCGGTCCTCCTGATCCCCCAGTTCCTGCTCTTCTTCAACATCGGCTGGTATGGGACGGTCGATGGCTTCCCGGCCGGCTATCTGCCCCTGATCGTGCCGGCCTTCACCGGCAACCCGTTCTTCATCTTTCTGCTGCGGCAATACATGCGCACCATCCCGAAGGACCTCGATGAGGCGGCGCGGATCGACGGCGCCGGATTCTGGACCGTCTACTGGAAGATCATCGTGCCGCTGACGATCCCGGCGCTGGTGGTGGTGGCCGTCTTCACCTTCCTCGGAGTGTGGAACGACTTCTTCGGCCCGCTGCTCTACCTGGACGACCCGAACTGGTTCACCGTCCCGCTGGCGCTGGCGCGCGAGGTGACGACAGTCGGGACCGAGTGGAACATCGTCATGGCCGCGACGCTGGTCGCCATGCTGCCGCCGCTGATCGTCTACGCCTTCAGCCAGAACAAGCTGATGGGCGGCATCGCGTCGGTCGGCATTCGTGGCTGAGCCAGGCCGCATTTGGCCTCCACCTCCGCAACGCCGATAATCCGAGTCCCCGCAGGAGCGCAGCGTGAAATACGGCCTCGAAATCAACCAGTTCGACTGGTCCGGCGGCCCGGCCGACATGGGCCGCCACCTTGCCGATATCGGCCGGCGCGCCGAGCAGGCCGGGTTCCACTCGATCTGGGTCTGGGATCACTTCATCCAGCTCCGCCGCTGGCAGGCGCCGCTGCTGGAGGGCTGGCTCACACTCGCGTTCCTGGCGGCGGCAACCGAACGGATCAAGCTCGGGACGCTTGTCACCGGCGTCACGTATCGCTACCCGGCCGTGCTGGTCAAGCAGGCATCCACGCTCGACGTGCTCTCCGGCGGGCGGTCCTATTTCGGCGTCGGGGCGGCCTGGAACGAGCGTGAGCACGGGGCCTTCGGCGTCCGCTTCCCGCCGATCAAGGAACGCTTCGAGATGCTCGAGGACCTGCTGCAGATCGCACACCGCGTATGGAGCGGCGAGACGGGGCCATTCACCGGCACGCACACGCGCCTCACCGAGCAGATGGACAGCCCGCCACCGGTGCAGCAGCCGCATCCACCGATCCTGATCGGCGGCGGTGGTGAGCGGAAGACGCTCAAGCTGGTCGCCAAGTACGGCGATGCCACGCATCAGACGACGTCGGATCCATCGGTGATGCGCCACAAGCTCGACGTCCTTCGCCGCCATTGCGAGGCGGAGGGGCGCGACTACGACGAGATCGAGCGCTTCTGCGGGCTGGATCTCAAGGCGCTGCCGGGACAGGCCGGACCGATCGCCGATGCCGAGACGATCCTCGAACGGGCCGATGCACTGGCCGATGCCGGGTCGCAGGGCGTCTTCATCGTGCTCCCTGACGTCGCCGACAGCGACGCGATCGAACGGTTCGGCAGCGAGGTCATCGCCGCTACCCGCTGACCGTTCGCCGTCCCTCCAGCTCGAGCAGCCGCTGCTTCGCGGCGAGCCCGCCGCCATAGCCTCCCAGCCCGCCGCCGGCGGCGATGACGCGGTGGCACGGAACCACGACGGCCACTCGGTTCGAACCGTTGGCGCGACCCACCGCGCGATAGGCCGAGCCGGCGCCGACGCGCTCCGCCAGCTGGCGGTAGCTGATCGTCTCGCCATACGGGATCCGCCGGAGCTCGGCCCAGACACGCTCCTGGAATGCGCTGCCGGGGATGTCGATCGGCAGGTCGAAGTCGTGGCGTGTGCCCGCGAAGAACTCCTGCAGCTGCGACTCGAGCCGCTCGAGCAATGGCGAGCTGCCCTCCCGCGTCGGGCCGATACGGCGGCGCACCGCCGCGAGCTGCGCGCCGATCATCGGGCGGTTCGCGAAGTCGCACAGGACGATCGCCTCGTCCGTCGCGCCGGCCAGCATCGGGCCGATCGGGGTGTCCGATTGCTCTAAGCGTGACGGTCGAGCCGTACTCGGGCTGGCATCGCAGGCACGCCCGGTATCCGGCCGCACGCGCGGCGGCGGCGTCGGAAAGGTACTCGACGTTCTTCGGCAACGGCTTGCGGACCCGGCACGACGGCCGGCAGAAGATGCCGGTCGTGCGCACGGCGGCGACGAACCGGCCGTCCCAGCTGGGGTCTGACGCGTAGAAGGCGCGCTCCATCTCGTTGCTCATGACCGGGAAACGTTGGCGGTTGCGGTCGCGTGAGGTCCGCGCGGGGCCCGGCTCAGGCGTTGCCGGGCGTCTGGCGCAGGATCAGGTTGACCAGGAACGGGCTGCTGCCGAGGATCTGGTCGCCGGAGCGGACCTCGATCCGGTAGCGGCCGATCTCCTCGATGCGCATCCCCTTCAGGTCGGCCACGATATTGGCGGTGGTGGCATTGGGCGGGACCTCGATCCGCAGCCGCGGTGCCTGCTGGAGGGTGGCCTTGCCCGTCGGGCTGATCACCTGGAACGTCAGCTCGTGGGCGCCGGGCGTGGCCTCGAGGATGGCCACGATGAAGCACCGGCCATGGGTCGCCGGCAGCCGGGCGACGTTGATCTGGCTGAAGACGCCGATCGCGCTGATCTTGCCATCCTGCGCCGTGAGCGCGTAATCGCACAGCAGGAGTGTGTGAAGCTCGACGTCCGCCATGGGGGAAGAAGCCTACTTCGTCGCGTACTCGGTCCGCGCCGAGGAAGTGGATGCTCACGTACGGCTCCTCGCCGATCACGACCGAGTCATGTCCCGGTCCGATCTCGAACAGGTCGCCGGGACCGATCTCGATGCGACGGCCGTCCGTCATCTCGATCAGGTTGCGACCGGAGACCACGAAGCCGAGGTGTGCCACCTCGCAGATGGCCTGGCCTATCGCGGCGCCCACGTGCTCCGACCACCGCCACCCCGGCGCGTACTCGGCGCGACCGACGGTCATGCCACCGATCTGGACGAGCTCGAAGCGCCCGAGCGGGAACTCGCGGAGCTCATCCGGCTCGTCGAAGCTGCGGGTGGTGGCGACGGATTCGGGCATGCTCAGTCTCCCTGGTCTTCATCGGCGTACAGGTCGGGGTCGAGCAGCCAGGCGATCTCGCCGCCGCCCGGCTCGGGGACGCCGTAGAACTCGAGGCACGCCACGCCGCCGGCGCGCATGCGAACCGATGCCGCGCCGGTCAGCTGCACGATCGCGGACGAGAGATCCGGCTCGTGGCCGACGAACATGACGCGGCGGGCATCGGGATGCTGGGCCATCGCGCGCGCCAGCTGGCCCCACGACGCACCCGGTCGCAGCAGGTCGTCGACGACCGGCTCACCGCCGAGGGCATCGCACAGGATCTCGGCCGTCTGGCGCGCGCGGACGAGGGGCGAGGTGATCACGACGTCCGGCCGCAGGTTGAGTCGACGCCACAGTGGGGCCGCAGCGCGAAGTCGCTTGCGGCCGCCCTTGGTCAGCTCGCGCGCCTCGTCGTTGCCGTGCTGCGGCGAGCTGGCCTTGCCGTGCCGCAGGAAGTAGAGGATCACCCTGCTCTATGCCAGCTCGGAGCCGCCCCGGGTACCCGCGTGGCCGGCGATCATGCCGCGGGTGTGGCCGGTCCGCTGGACCAGCACCCGACCGGCGTTGGTCGCGTCGGCCTTCGGGAAGCTGATCGAGAGGACGCCGTTGCCGTACGTCACGTTCGCGCGCCGCGCGTCGACGGCGCAGGGCAGCTCGATCGTCCGTTCGTACGGGCCGTATGACCACTCCCGCACGAGGTAGCTGATCCGCTCCTGCCCCTCGCCGTGCTGGGCGGAACGCACCGTCAGCTGGCCGTCATCGGTCACGTCGATGCTGATGTCCTCGGGCGACACGCCGGGCATCGGCGCAACCACCATCAGCTCGCGATCGTTCTCGAAGAGGTTGATGGGGACGGCGGTCGCGTCGGTCATGTCGGTTCCTCCTGCACGACCAATGCTACCGCCGAGGCGTCGACGGCGCTCATCCACTCGCGAGACGACGAGTCTCTCGCGCAGTGAGGCACAGGCAGCTGCCACATGCGCACGGGGTGCGCACAGTCGCCGGATCCGCACCGGCAATTTGACGGTCCACGCTCAGGCATGCGCACTCGACGAGCATTTGACACAACCAGGACTCTGGACGCGCCTCGTGCGCACATGGTGAGCATCTGGCAGGAGGCGCCTGGCGACCTGTCCGCTCAGTCGGGGAACGCCTCCGGTCCACGCTCGGAGAGCTCCCGAGCGTGCTCGCCGCCGTCCTCGGGCGGGATCCACGAGAACGGATAGCGATCGTCCTCCAGCGACGATGCCTGCTTCGTGAGATGCAGCGGATGGAAGGTGTCGATCATCACAGCCAGCTCCTCCGTCGCCTCCTTGCCGATGCTCGCCTCGACGCTGCCCGGATGCGGACCGTGGGGGATCCCGGCCGGATGGATGGTGAAGGAGCTGATGTCGACGCCGCGGCGGCTCATGAAGTTGCCGGCGACGTAGTAGATGACCTCGTCGCTGTTGATGTTGCTGTGGTTGTACGGCGCCGGAATCGCCAGCGGGTGATAGTCGAACTTGCGCGGCACGAAGCTGCAGATGACGTAGTTGCGCGGCTGGAAGGTGAGGTGCACCGGCGGCGGCTGGTGGACGCGCCCGGTGATCGGCTCGAAGTCGCCGATATTGAAGGCGAACGGCCACAGATGCCCGTCCCAGCCCACCAGGTCGAACGGGTGATGCTTGTAGTGGTAGGCGGTGACCTTGCCGCGGGTCTTCACCTCGATCACGAAGTCGCCGCCCTCCAGGCTCGGCGGCATCTCCGCCGGTGGGCGGATGTCGCGCTCGCAATACGGTGAGTGCTCGAGCAGCTGCCCGAAGTCGTTGCGGTAGCGCTTCGGCGGCACGATGCTCGACGGGCTCTCCACCCACAGCATCCGCTGCGCCGAACCTTCCGCCGGTCGGAGCCGGAACGTCGTCCCGATGGGGATCACGAGATAGTCGCCCGGCCCGTAGTCGATCGGTCCGAAGTTGGTCTCCAGCGCTGCCGGTGCCTTCGTGGACGAAGTACATCTCGTCGGCCTCGCCGTTGCGGTAGTAGCGCTCCATCGGCTCCGATGGGAGCGCCACCCCGAAGGTGACGTCCGAGTTGTAGAAGAGGGGCACGCGTCCGGTGACGCCGTCGCCGGCGGGCTCCAGGTCCTTCGTGTTGACCAGCCGATGCCGATGGGGTCCGCTCGCCTCGTCGGCGCTCTGCTCGATGACGACGTCGCGCACCTTCTCGATGGCGTGCGTCTGCGTCGGCGGCGTGTGGTGGTAGAGCAGGCTGGCGCGGCCGGAGAAGCCCTCGACACCGAACAGCTCCTCGGCGTACAGGCCCCCGTCGTCCCTGCGGAACTGGGTATGGCGCTTATGCGGGACCTCGCCGCGGCGGACGTAGAACATCGGGTGCATTATCGCGCCCGCGACCGATGCGAAAGGCGCCTGGCGACCCTCAGCTCGAAAGGCCGAGCACCCGGTCGACAGCTTCGATCACGTCCGCGAGGAGGAAGGGCTTTGCGATCCAGCCATCGGCATCGAGGCGCTCGGCGGCCGACTCCAGGTCGCGGGCGGCGGAAATGATGATCGTCTGGGCCGCCGGCGCGATCCCGAGCTCTCGCTGCCGCGTGCGGAAGGCGAAGGCGTCCATGGTCGGCATCATCAGGTCGAGCAGGATGAGGTGCGGCTCCCAACCGTCGAGCTGATCGAGGGCCTCGTGCCCGTGCGCCGCGGCCCGCACATCGTGTCCCTCGTCGAGAAGGACCTCCGTGAGCGTTTCGCGGAGCGAGTCGTCGTCCTCCACCACCAGAACCCGCTTGATCCCGGGAGTCACGCCGGGTCTTTTGGCAGCGAGACGCGGAACACCGAGCCGACGCCACCGGGTGCGGGCTGCGCTTCGATGGTGCCCCCGTGGCGCTCGATGATCTGGTGTGTGATGAACAGCCCGAGTCCCAGGCCGGGGACGTGCTTCGCGTTCTCGCCGCGAGAGAACGCCTCGAAGAGCCGCGCCTGGGTGGCAGCGTCGAGGCCGATGCCGCGGTCCGCCACGGTGACCGTGACGCTGTCCGGCTCGTCAACCACCCCGACCTCGATCGGTTCGCCATCCGGGGAGTACTTCAGGGCGTTGTCGATGAGGTTCGTGAAGACCTGGTCGAGCCGCGAGGTGTCCGCCATGACGACCGCGCGCTCGGGCGCCTTGACCGCGATGCGCGACTCCTCGTCTCCCAGGTCGTCGAAGCGCGCCGCGACCTCGTGAACGAGCGCGACGATGTCCGTGGGCTGGCGCACCGGACGGTCACGCTCGGCCGACAGCAGCGAGACGTCCAGTAGCTCTGACACGAGCGCGCCGAGCCGCCCGGTCGACTTCAGGATCCTGCTGAGGCCCGTCTCCAGTCGAGCGTCATCGAGGCGACCACGCTTCGCGTGCGCGCAGCAGGCTCTCGGCGGAAAGCTGGAGCGTGGCCACCGGCGTCTTCAGCTCATGCGACGCGACGCTCAGGAAGCGGTCACGGACCGCGAGCGCCTCCTCGGCTGCGGCGCGGGCGCGCTGCTCGACCATGAGGTTGCGCTGCTGCTCTTCCGCGCGCCGGCGCTCCGTCAGGTCGCGCGTGATCTTCGCGAACCCGTATAGCGCTCCGTCCGCGTCGCGGAGCGCGGTGAGGATGACGTCCGCCCAGAACCGGGTCCCGTCCTTGCGAACCCGCCAGCCCTCGTCCTCGACTCTTCCGTCTGCGGCAGCCCTCCCGAGCAGCGACTGCGGCCGGCCGGCCTCGCGCTCCTCGGGCGTGTAGAAGACCGAGAAGTGCTGGCCGATGATTTCGGACGCCGCGTAGCCCTTGGCGCGCTCCGCGCCGGGGTTCCAGGTGAGGACGCGTCCGTCGGGGCCGAGAAGGAAGATCGCGTAGTCCTGGACGGCCTCGATGAGCAGCCGGAACGCCTCCTCGCGTGGCGGCTGGCGTCCCGATCTCCACGGCGGGAGGGAGGTCTGGCTGTTGCTCGACGGGCATGGTCTGTTCGTCCTGGAAGGGGCCTGAGTGTATGCCCCTGCGGTCGGTGGCTGCCGTCAGCCGTCGTGCCGGGTCAGCTCGGAGTGGCCGCCGCGCGGGTAGACGATCAGGAGCCGGGCCGGCTCGTCGCCGATCGTCTCGGCGTCGTGCGGCAGGGTACCGTCCAGCAGAACGTAGTCTCCCGGCCCGGCCTCGACCACCGACTCGCCCTGCGTGATCCGAACACGGCCCGCGAGGATGACGTGGTGCTCGTCACCGGGATGAGCGTGGAAGCCGGTGCGATGGCCGACCGGCATGGTCCCCTCGAAGATGGCCAGGTCGCGCGCCACGCCGCCGTCGACCTGCGACAGGCCACCGCCCTCGCGACCCTTTCGCCGCGGCCGGTCAGCCGCCCGCACCAGCCGTGGAGGAACGCTCGCGTCGAGCAGGAACCAGGCGATCGGCACGTCCATCGCGGCAGCGAGGGCGGCGAGCGTCTCGAGCGACGGGGACGCCTTGTCGTTCTCGACCTGGCTCAGGTACCCGATGTTCAGCCCGGTCAGCTCGGCGACGGCGGCGAGGGTCAGGCCGCGCTCGCCGCGGCGGCGCCGAATGCGGGACCCCACGAGCGGTCGTTGGCGGGAAGGCTGGCCTGTCTTCATCGGCCACATTATGCCTACAAGAAACAGGTATTGACAAGAGCAAATGCGAGTGGCATGATTTGGCCACCAACAAATCCCGCTTGGCAACGGCCAACACCACTCGGAAGGAACGGACTCGACCATGAAGGTCGCAATCATCGGAGCCGGCAACGTCGGCAAGGCACTCGCCACCTCGATCACCAACGCGGGCCACGACGTGACCATCGCGGCAAGGAACCCAGGGAACGCCCGATCGGCGGCCGACGAGATCGGCACGAGCTCGGCCGACACCAGCGCTGCCGCGGTCGTCGGCGCGGACGTCGTCATCCTGGCGGTCCCGTACGGCGCGAGCGCCCAGGTCGCCGACGACATTCGTGACGGCGTCAGCGGCAAGACGGTCATCGACGTCACGAACCCGCTCACGCCGGATTTCTCGGGGCTTGCCACGAGACACCTCGGCCGCGGAGGAGCTTCAGCTGCGCCTCCCCGACGCGAGCGTCGTCAAGGCGTTCAACACCATCTTCGCCACCAACCAGGCCAACCCGACCCGCCAGATCGACGGCTACGTCGCCGCCGATGATCCGAAGGCGAAGCAGGAGGTCATCTCGCTCGTCGAGTCGATGGGCTTCACCGCGCTCGACGTCGGCCCGCTCAGCTCGGCCCGCTATCTCGAGGGCATGGCGTTTGTGAACATCGGCCTCAATGCCCAGAATGGGTGGAGCTGGACCTCCGCCTGGCACCTGGAGCGCTAGACCGATGCCGATCAACCGACTCAACCACGCGGTCCTCTTCGTCCGCGACGCCGATGCCGCCGCCGAGTTCTATCGGCGCGCCTTCGGCTTCGAGGAGCTGAGCCGCCCGCCGGGGATGCGCGCCGCGTTCATGCGCTCGCCCACCGGCGGCAACCACCACGACCTCGGCCTGTTCGAGGTCGGCGCCGATGCCCCGCGACCGCCGCGGGGCTCGGTCGGGCTCTACCACCTCGCCTGGGAGATCGACACGATCGAGGCCCTGGCCGAGATGGCGAAGTCGCTGACCGAGCTCGGAGCGCTGACCGGCGCCTCGGATCACGGCGTCTCGAAGTCGCTCTACGGCCGCGATCCGGACGGCAACGAGTTCGAGGTCATGTGGCAGGTGCCGCGCGAGGCGTGGGGCAGCTTCGAGGACGAGGCGACCATCATGCCGCTCGACCTCGAGGCCGAGCTGCGCCGCTGGGGGAGGCGGCTCGACGGTCCAGTAGGCGGCTCAGCGCTCCGAGAGCTGTCGAGCTGGTCGGCGTGCTCCTCGAGATGCTCGACGATGAACCGCTCGACGATCGCGTCGCACGGTCATCTCGCCTCGGGTCGGGTGCGCGCCGCGCAGCGTCCACGCCTCGGCGGGCAGCGCGCGGGCGGTCTCGGTGACTCGCGGCCAGTGAGCTCGCGCACGCGCTCGAGGAGCGCCGCCGGGTCGGTGTGGCGGTCGCGCTCGATCGCCTCGAGGCGGACCGGATCGGTCTTGACGCGGCCGAACGGCACCGGCTCGTTCGTCGGCAGCGCGATGACGCGCTCCGCCTGCGCGAGCCAGTAGCCGGGGAACTCGGCGAGGTGCGCCCAGACCTGGCCGGCCTCCCAGCGCTCCTCGGTGCTCGGATCGGGATCGGTCAGGCCGGCGGGAAGCGGCGCATCGGCGTGCTCGACCAGCCGGCGCTCCGCCTCGGCCAGGCGGGCCAGCAGGGCGTCGACGTCGGCGGTCATCGGCCCGGCCGCTCGACGACCGGCGCCGTCAGCGCGCCGAGGCGCTCGATCGCCAGCGTGACGGTGTCGCCCGGCTCGAGGTAGCGCTTGAGGATCTCGTCGCGGATCTCGAGCAGGCATCCGGTGCCGACGGTGCCCGAGCCGAGGAGGTCGCCGGGTCGCAGCCGCACGTCGGCGGAGGCGCGCTCGACCATCTCGCCGAAGGAGAAGTGCGCCGACGACCAGTTGCCGCGCGAGAGCTCGGTTCCGTTGACGGTGGCGGTCATCGCCAGATCGTAGCCCTTGTCGCGTCGAGCATCGGCAAGCTCGTCCGGCGTCACCAGCCACGGGCCGATGGAGGACGCGAAGTCCTTCCCCTTGGCCGGGCCCAGCCGGACCGTCGCTCTCCTCGCGCTGCAGGTCGCGCGCGCTCCAGTCGTTGAGGACCATGTAGCCGCCGATCGCCTCCTCGCCGCGCGACGCGTCGAGGTCGCGGACCGGCGTGTCGATGAGCGCGGCCACCTCCAGCTCGTAGTCGAGCTCCACCGAGCCGCGCGGCGCGTGAACCGGCTCGCCCGGCCCGCGGATCTCCGACACGTTGCTGAAGTAGAAGATCGGCAGCCGATACCACGCCTCGGGGATCTCCATGTCGCGGCGCTTCCACATCGTGCCGACGTGGTGCTCGAAGGCGTAGAAGTCGCGGAAGGTCGGCGGGCGAAGGATCGGCGGACCGAAGTCCAGGGCCGATGCGTCCATCGGCTCGTCGGCGTCCGCCGCCAGCAGGTCGGCCAGGGCGTCCACCCGCAGGCCGGACGCGAGGTGCGCATCCAGGGTCGTGATCGGCTGGCGAAAGAGGCTGCTGTTGTGCGCGCGACCGGGTTCGGCGGCGACGAGCGCGCGCCGCGCCTCCTCGAGGTCGAGCCATCGCGCGCCGTCGGCATCGAGCGCGGCGGCGAGGCGCCACGGAGCGCCGGCGGGCGCGTTCCGCTCCCGGACGTGGGCGATCTTCATCGCGTTGAGTCTACGGGCGCCCCGCGAAGCCGATGGCGGATGCGCCGCCACCGGGCCAGCCCGCGCCGATGCTCGGCATCGGTCAGGTGACGGTCGCCGTATCGGGCCAGCGCGTAGTCGGCCTGGAGCGCGCCGAGGTCGGCCAGCTCGACCCGGGCGGCGTGGGCGCGAGGCGACTCGGCATCGCGCCGCGCGCGCGGCGGGATCGTGCGCCGCCAGGTCGTCGAGGGTGGCGAGGTAGGCGCCGACCGCATCGGTCGGGGCTCCGCGCCGGCCTCGCCGAGCGAGCCCGCCGATCCGCGGCAGCTCGAGGCCGGAACGACCCCTGCGGAATGCTGAACGACCGCTCCTCGGTCCCACCGCGCGGCCGGCCACGAGCCCGCCGTCGGACCCAGGTGCGGATCACGATCACCGCCAGGAGGATGACGGCGACCCACAGGATGACGACCGTGGTGATCGGTCCCTGGAGCTGGTCGATCGTGTACTCCCGTACCTCCGGCAGCCGGGCGAGCTCCTGCGGGCTCAGCGGTCCGGGCAGCACGATCCCGATGCCGGCTGAGCACCTCGTAGAGCGCGGCCGACAGGATCGCGGCCACGAAGGCCAGCGCCAGCAGGAGGTAACCGAGCAGGCTGAAGAAGGGACCGACGAGCCCGCGCGCCACGGTGCCGACCGGAAGCCCGAGCAGGTAGGCGGCCGGCACGCCGACGGCGAGCACGATGGCCAGCACGCCGAGCACGGTGCCGAGCCACGACCGATTCGTGCGCCAGTCGACGCCGGTCTCCCTGCCGATCTCCTGGAGCCGGGCAAGGCCGGCGGCCATGAATCCCGCGGAGACGAAGGTCAGGCTGGCGACGAACGCGTGCTCGACGAAGACCGGCCGCAGCTCGCCGGCGCCGACCTGGCCGAGGATCCACGGGATGGCCAGCGACGGCACGCCGAGCAGAACGAGGCGGGTCAGCGCGCGGTCGTCGATCTCGACGCCGCGCCCGACGCCGCGCATGGCCGCCACCAGCAACAGCCAGCCGCCGGGATGGAGACCGATGGCGCCGGCGAGGTCGCCGGCGACGACGAGGGAGCGCACCCGGTCGTCCCACAGCCAGCCAACCGGCGCCGAATCCGACCAGGGCGACGAAGAAGGTGAGCGGGTTGTCGTCGGGCCGCAGCGATCCCCGTCGAACGGCGATGGCGGCCAGGCCGGCCGCCGCCGCCAGCTCGAACGTGCCGAGGAGCGGGGCCCGGCCGTCGATGGTGGTCTCGACGGCGACGTAGACGACCGTCAGCCAGGCACCCTCGGCCAGGATGGCCAGGATCGGCAGGAGCCAGCCGACGAGCCGATCAGCCGGCCACGACGAGCGCATCGGCCCTCCTCCAGTCCGGATCGAGCTCGGCGACGCGCGCCTGGACGCCGAGCGCGGCCATGCTCGGCCCGATGCGCCTCGCGCTCGTCGCCGAAGCAGAGGTGGCGTGACCGCGTAGCCGGTGCGCGACAGCCGCCGGAGGCGGTCGGCGTACGGCTCCGGGTCGCGCGCGCCGAGACTGAGGACGGTCCCGCCCGGCGCCAGGCGCCTGGGCACGACGCCGAGCAGCCGCTCGAACGGCAGGGAGAGGATCGGCTGCACGCGCGCGAGAACGTCCTCGATCCGGCCGAGCTGGCTGGCCGCCGCCGACGGCGGAAGGTAGGCCCAGCGCCGCCCGCCGGCCAGCTGCGAGCCGACGAGCAGGCCGCAGGCCGTGTCGGTGCGCAGCATCCGACGCGCCAGCGACGCCGCTGCCACGCACAGCGCCTCGACCATGTCGTCGTCGAAGTGCATCAGCCAGTGCGGCCCGGGCACGGTCTGGAGGTCGATCGCGAGCACGACCTGGCGCTCGTGGACCGGCTCGTACCGCCGGCTCACCGGTCTCCCCGACGCGGGCCGTGGCTCGCCAGTGGATGCGGCGCAGCGGGTCGCCCGGCTCATAGCGTCGGACGCCGGCGAACCGGGACGGATCGGTGAACAGGCTTGCGCGGCTGCGTGCGGTCCCGAGCGGCGCCTGTGCGGCGGGCGGCGCGCGAACCGGCACGGTCCGCGGCCGGACGATGAGCTCCGCCGGCAGCTCGCGCTCCTCGCTGTTCGTTCCGCGTTCGAAGAGGTCGCTGACGGTGAGGCGGATCGGGCCGAACGTGAACGCGCCGCGCCGCCGCGCGTCGATGACCAGGTGCCGGACGACGCGCTCGTACCAGAGCAACGACCACGAGTTCTGGAGGACTCCCTGGCCCGGCCGCTCGCTGGCGACCAGCGTGCTTCCCCGCGACCCGGAGCGTATCGGTGACGTGGTCGTCGGCCGTGAGGAGCGGAACGGGCAGCAGCTTGCGGTTCCAGACCTCGACGTCGAGCGGCACCTGGTCGCCCCACACCGCCCGGTTGGTGGCGATCCGCCGCTCGTAGCCGATCGAGTCCAGCCCGTAGCGCGACCAGAGGGTCGTCAGCCAGCGAGAGAGGAGCGTCAGACCGCCGATCAGGAGGAGGCCGGGCGCACCGAGCAGCGCGCCCGCGATGACCATCGCCAGGCCGAGCAGTGTCCAGCCGCCCATCGCCGCCTGCCTCAGCGCACGCCGGCGCCGACCCCGACCGAGGCCGACTCGAGCACCTCGCTGATGACGTCCCCGGCGGTGGCGCCGCGCAGCTCACGGTCGACGTCGACCAGGAGCCGATGGGTCAGCACCGGGCCGGCAAGGGCGGAGACGTCATCGGGCAGCACGAAGTCACGGCCGTCGATGAGCGCGAGCGCCTGCGCCGCGCGATAGAGCGCCACGCTGGCACGTGGGCTGGCACCGAGCTGGAGGTCGGCGTGCTCGCGGGTCGCGCGCACGATCCGCACGAGGTAGCCCTCGACCTCCTCGCTGACCGTCACCTGGCGAGCGGCGTCGCGGATGCGCCGGCAGCTCGGCGGGGTCCATGACCGCGTGACAGCGCCTCGAGTGGCTCGCCGGCAGCGCGATAGCGCCGCGCGATGGCGCGTTCATCGGCCTCGTCGGGGTAGCCCAGAACGATGCGGACGAGGAACCGGTCGAGCTGCGCCTCCGGCAGCGCGAACGTCCCCTCGAGCTCGACCGGGTTCTGGGTGGCCAGCACCAGGAAGGGCGCCGCGATCGGGCGAGTCTCGCCATCCACGCTGACCTGGCGCTCCTGCATCGCCTCGAGCAGCGCCGACTGGGTGCGCGGCGTGGCGCGGTTGATCTCGTCCACCAGCAGCACGTTCGTGAAGATCGGTCCGGGAATGAAGCGGAACGAGCCATCGGCCAGCACGCTCGAGCCGGTGACGTCCGATGGAAGCAGGTCGGGGGTGCCCTGCACCCGCCCGAAGTCCAGGCCCAATGCGCGTGCGAAGGCGCGCGCCAGGAGCGTCTTGCCGACCCCGGGCACATCCTCGATCAGCGCGTGGCCCTCGGCCAGCAGGGCGACCGTCAGGAGGCGCAGCGGCTCCTCGCCGCCGACGACGGCGCGCGCCACCTCCTCGCGCAGGCTCCGCCAGAGTCGCGTGCCGGCATGCGGATCGGTCATCGGCCCTCCGAACAATGCGTCTGCGGAGGATACGGGCTGGTCGCTATTCTCGTTCAGCCCATGCCCATCGAAACGACGCCGCTGATCGCCTCGGACGACCACCTCGCCCACGACGGCCTCATCGAGGTCCAGGGAGGTCGCGAGATCCCGTGCTGGGAGTCGCCCGAGCGCGCGATCGTGATCCGTGACGCGCTGCTGGCCACCGGCGACTATGTACTGCAGCCACCAGAGGACCACGGGCCGGATCCGATCGCGGCCGTCCACGAGCTGGAGCTCATCGACCTTGTCGAGCACGTCTGGGCCGATGCGACGGCAGCGGGTTGGGATGCGTCCCGTCCGCTGGTGCCCGACACGTTCCTGCTCAGCGGCTACGTCGGGCCGATGGCGCTGGAGTCGCTGCCGGCCGGCCGGCATCTGCGGCTGGGCGCCTATTGCTTCGACACCGCCACGCCGATCGTGGCCGGGACGGCCGACGCCGCCCGGGCGGCGGTCGACATCGCGCTCACTGCGGCCGACCGCGTGCTCGAGGGCGCACCGCTCGCCTACGGACTCTGCCGGCCACCGGGCCATCATGCTGGCCGCAACCTGATCGGCGGCTATTGCTTCTTCAACAACGCCGCGATCGTGGCCGAGTCGCTGGTATCTCGCGGCGCCTCGCGGGTGGCGATCCTGGACGTCGACTTCCATCACGGCAACGGCACGCAGCAGATCTTCTGGAACCGAGACGACGTGCTGTACGTGAGCCTCCACGGCGACCCCGGTGGCATCTACCCGTACTACTCGGGCTACGCCTCGGAGCGGGGCGGGGATGGCGGCGCCGGAGCGAACCTGAACCTGCCGCTTGCGCCGGGAACCGATGGCGACGGCTATCTCGCCGCACTCGCCGACGGCCTCGACGCCATCGCCGCCTTCGACCCCGATGCGCCGCTCGTGCTGTCGCTCGGGTTCGACACCTTCCACGCCGATCCGATCTGCAACCTCGCGCTGCAGACCGACGACTACGCGCGCATCGGGTCGAGGATCGCGGAGCTCGGGAAACCCGGTGGTTGCGCTCCAGGAGGGTGGCTACGCGGTCGATGCGCTGGGCGCGAACGCCGTGGCGTTTCTCGGGGGCCTCCGGGAGGGCCTCGCGCGCGGATGACGAGCCGGCAGCGACCACCACGTCGCAGGCCCGAGCGTGAGCCCAGCGGTGCGCCGCGCGAGACGAGCTGGGAGCACGTGGCGACCTGGTACGACGGATGGGTCGGCGATCACGGCTCCGCCTACCACCGTGAGCTGGCAATCCCAACCGTGCTCGACCTCCTCCAACCACGGCGCGACGACCAGATCCTGGATGTCGGTGGCGGCCAGGGCGTGCTCGCTCCGTACCTGGTGCAGGCCGGCGCCAGCGTCACCGTGCTCGACGCCTCGGCCAGGCTGATCGAGGCCGCCAAGCGCCGGCACGCGAAGCTGCGCGGGGCGCGCTTCCTGATGGGCGACGCGCGACGTCTGCCGGCGGTGGTCGGCCTCGAGCCGGGTGCATTCGACGCCGCCGTCTTCATGCTCTCCATCCAGGACATGGATTCGCTGGCCGATGTCGTGCGCGGGATCGACTGGGCCCTCGGTCCGGGCAGCCGCGTCGTGCTGCTGATGACCCACCCGGCCTTCCGCCAGCCGCGCCACTCGGGCTGGGGATTCGACGAGTCCCGAAAGATCACCTATCGGCGCATCGACGCGTACCTGAACGAGATGGCGGTGCCGATGAAGTCGCTTGGCGGCGGCCTACCGACGCGCTCGTTCCATCGGCCCATCAGTGCCTACGTCAACGCGCTGGCCGACGCGGGCTTCGCCACGGATGCCATGGTCGAGGTGCCCGACCTCCCACCCGAGCGCCGTCCGGGAAGCGCGGCGCGCGGCGACGCTCGCGCCAACGCGGAGATCCCGATCTTCCTGGGTTTGCGCGCCGTGCGCATCTGATCGGCGCTCAGTTGAGCAGCCCTGAGCGCCGATCAATCGGATTACTCGTGCCTAATTGACAACAACCGTGGTGTCGACGGTTCCGATCTCCCGGTTCGTCGGATCGGACGGGACCGGCGACGTCACAAGGTTGACGAGGAGGTTGTACGTACCGGGAGCCTTGGCGAACGATCCGCTGAAGCTGCCATCGCCGGCGGCGTCGGTAGTGATCGCACCTGTGAAGAAGACGGCGTTCGCACAGGCAGGCTCCTCGGAGATTGCCAGGGTGTACGACGCGTTGGGGGCCGCACCATCGAGGCTCACCGAGAAGACGACCTGGCCCGCGGATTGGACGAATGTCACCGAGCCCGCCACGCGCGTCGTGTTGTCGGCCCCAACGCAGCTGACGCTGCCATCGGCGTAGAGGCTGAACGACGCCTCTGCGAAGGGTGCCGGGCACGTGGAGGCATTGGCCTGCGCGAAGTTCAGGTTGTTGTTGGCATTGTCCAACGCGTTCTTGAGGGCTTCCTGGTACGCCCGCCATGCGCTTCCCGACCGTGCCGTCGGATGCAAGCCGAGCTCAGAGTTCGCTTCCGCCATCAGCGCGCTGACGGTGGCAAATCCCGCCGCGTTGGCGGACGTGGTGCCCGGGGCATAGACCAGGGCAGTGCCCAGCACGAACCCGTTGTGGACGTTGAGCGCCATCGCGGCGAGCTGGGCGGACAGCATGTAGGCCATGTTCACCGACCGGGCGTTCTGCAGCCAGGTCTTGACCTGCGCAGCGGTCGTCGGATCGAAGGCCGAACCGTTTTCGTTCACCAGGTTGAGGGCCCTGAGCATCGCGAGATCATCGGAGCCGATCAGCACCTGGCCGTTCTTGTTGCCCCAGAACCCCTTGCTCTGTGCGCCGCCGCCGCCAACGCACACGTTGCCGAAGTTGAGCCCCGTGGCCGTTTCGCCGGAATCGAAGCTCGCGGTATAGGTCTTGTCGGGATTAAGCGTCACATCGGCGGTGCCGCCCGATTGATCGACCGTGTTGCCCGTCTGGATCCAGGGCGAGGCAGCCTGGCGCTCAGCGAATGTGTAGTTCCCTGGAGCAAGGGCGACACTGAAGTTGCCAGCGGCATCGGTGAGGACCGACGCCGACGTCGCGCCATTACCGTAATTGATGGGCCATTCGGCCAGCCCTGGCTCACCGGCATCGCGCTGACCATTCGCGTTGACGTCGTAGTACTTGGACCCGCTGGCGGTGGTGTCCGTGGGCGGCGGCGGACCGACGCAGTCGGGGTCTGCCGCATCTACGAGGCCGTCACCGTCGTCATCGATCCCGTTGTATTCGCGGGAGAATGCGCCTCCGCGTGCCCTCCCCCGTATCACAGGACTGACCGATGACCCCGAATGCCATGACACCTCGATCGCCTGCGGCCAAAGCCGCGGCCCTGGTCGCGGTCCTTCTCCTCTTCGGCGCCCTCACCTTCGTCGCCGGCCTGGCGGTCGGGGGCGGCGGGACCGGCACCAGTCGGGCCGATGCCTCGCCATCGGTCGCGGCGTCGGGGTCCGTGCCGTCGGACGTGGCGACTCCCGAGTCGACTCCGACGCTGGAGACCGTTACCTGCGCCGAGCCGACCGAAGCGTTCGCCGTCCTGTGCGAGGCCTACGCCCAGATCAAGGGCGAGTACGTGGACGCGATCAGCGACGAGGACCTCATCGACGGCGCGGTGCGGGGAATGGTCGAGTTCGGGCTCGAGGACCCGTACTCGGGATACCTGCCGCCCGAGCAGTACGGGTCCGCGCTCGACGACCTGTCGGGCGAGTTCAGCGGCATCGGCGCCGAGGTCGGCATGGAGAACATCGCCAACCCCGACGACCTCGCCTCCTGCACGGCCGTCACGGAGAACTGCGCGCTCGTCATCGTGGCCCCGCTGTCCGGCTCGCCCGCGGAGGGGGCCGGGCTGCGTGCCGGTGACAGGGTGCTGGAGATCGACGGTGTCTCCACCATCGGCGAATCGGTCAGCTCGCTGGTCTTCACGGTCCGGGGCGAGGCCGGCACCAACGTCACGCTCACCGTCGAGCGTGACGACGAGCAGCTCGACATCACGATCACGCGCGCCGTCATCGATCTCCAGGAGGTCGACTCCCGGATGCTCGAGGCCGGCATCGGCTACATCCGCCTGACGACCTTCACCGATCGGGCTACCGGGCTCTTCCGGGAGCAGCTCGGATCGCTCCTCGACCAGGGGGCCACATCGATCGTGTTCGACCTGCGCGGCAACCCTGGCGGCTTCATCACCACTGCGCAGGGCATCGCCGGCCAGTTCGCGCCGGCCGGGGAGCTGCTCTTCACCGTCGAGTCCGGCGAGGACGTCCAGCGCTGGCAGTCGGAGCCGGGCGGCCTCGCGCAGACGGACGCGATCCCGGTCGTCGTGCTCGTCGACGGTGGATCCGCCTCGGCGTCGGAGATCGTGGCCGGCGCCCTCAAGGAGACGGGGCGCGCGACGATCCTGGGCGAGCCGACGTTCGGCAAGAACACCGTCCAGATCTGGAACGACCTGCCGAATGGCGGCGGGCTGCGCATCACCACCGACCGCTGGTTCACGCCCGATCACAATTCGGCGGCGCCGGACGGCATCCAGCCGGACGTGGTGGTGGCATCGCCCGAGGATCCAACGAGCGGCGAGGATCCGCAGCTCGACCGCGCGGTGGAGCTCCTCAGCTAGCCGGCAAGGATGCTGAGGAACAGCTCGGGATCGAGGTTTCCGCCCGAGATGATGACTACGCGGGCGTCGTCTGCCGCGACCCGGGGAGCGTGACCGCCCAGGTGCGCGGCCATGGCGGCCGCGCCGGACGGCTCGACCACGAGCCGCCCCTGGTGGGCAAGCTGGCGCATTGCATCGGCGATCTCGTCCTCGCTGACGGTCACGATCTCGTCCATGAAGCGGCGCAGGTGCTCGAATGGCAGCGGGCCGAGCGAGTTCGTGCGCAGGCCGTCGGCCATGGTGCGGACCGTCTGCTCGGCGGTCCAGTAGACGAGCTCGCCGCGCTCGAGCGACTCCTTGGCGTCGGCCGCCAGCTCGGGCTCCACGCCGATGACGCGCGCCGACGGAGCCAGCGCCTTGACGGCCGTTGCCACGCCTGACGAGAGCCCGCCACCGGAGACGGGGACGAGCACGCTCGTGACCTCGGGGAGGTCCTCGACGATCTCCAGGCCGCAGGTTCCCTGGCCGGCGATGATCGCCGGATCGTCGTACGGCTCGACCATGACCAGCCCGCGCTCCTCGACAAGCTGAAGCGCGCGCTGGTGGCGCTCTTCCGAGTCGTTGCCGGTGGTGACGATCTCGGCACCGTCACGCAGGACGCCCTCGACTTTCACCCGCGGCGCGTTCTCGGGCATGCAGATGACCGCCTTCGCGCCGAGCAGGCGTGCGGCGCGCGCCACCGCCTGCGCGTGGTTGCCCGAGGAGTACGTGACGACCCCGCGAGCCCGCTCGGCATCGGTCAATGAGGCGACCTTGTTGTAGGCGCCGCGCATCTTGAACGCGCCGACCGGCTGAAGCGACTCCGGCTTCAGCCACGTGGTGTCATCCCATCGCAGGAGCGGGGTTCGGGTGGCGACGCCGCGAATCCGCTCGGCGGCATCGCGGATCTCGGCGATCGAGACGATGTGCGGCTCGACGGAGGTGCTCATCCGCCGATCCTACCCGCCGCTCTCACGGGATGGGCTGGCTCTGGCAGTCGATCATCACGAACACCTCCTCGACCCAGACGTCTCGGACCTCGTCGGCACCGAGCATCTGCGTGCAGGTCTCGCGCTCCCAGGCCCCTGATCCGGTCGGGTCCTGGGTCGCATCGGTGAAGATCTCGATCGTCCCGTTCTCATGGACGCGCAGGTAGCGCGTGACCTGGCCATCCTCCCCGGCCGCCGTGGTGCTGATGAGCTCGGCGCCCTCCCCGGCGCGGAACGCGTCGAGCAGGCACTGGCGTGCCTCGACGTCCGTGTCGCCACGTTCCAGCACCTCTTCGCCGCAGGAGGTGAGCGGCAGGCGATTCACGATCCAGTCGGGCTGCGCGGACGGCAGCAGGCCGCAGCCACACAGCAGCAGGACCAGGAGCATTCGCCACGCCGCGACCATCGATCAGTAGGCCCGCGCCCAGTGCGCCACGTCGACGCCCGGCTTGCCGCAGTGCATGCAGTCGGCACCCGGATCGGTAGGCTCGATCGGAAGGAAGCGAATCGTCGCCTTGGTCCGCGTCGCGATCTCCGCCTCGCAGGTCCCATCACCGCACCACGGTCCAATCCAGAAGCCGCCCTGCTGCTCGACGCCGCTGGCGAAGGCGTCGAACGACGTGATCTCGTGGGTGTTTGCCTCCCGGTAGGCGAGCGCATCGGCGAACAGGGCTCGCTGAAGGGACCGCAAGCGATCGTTCATTCCGGGGGCCACGTCGGCGACGGCGACCTCCTCCTTCTCGCCGCCGAGGCGGCTGGCCATGACGACCCGGCCCGCGGCGACGTCCCGCGGTCCGAGCTCGATCCGCACCGGCACACCCTTGAGCTCCCACTCGGCGAACTTGTAGCCGGGCCGATGCTGATCTCGGTCGTCGAGGCGCACCCGGACGCCCCGGGTGGCCAGATCGGCGCGCAGGCCATCCGCGATGCTCATCACCGATGCGCGCTCCTCGTCGGACCGATAGATCGGCACGATGACCACCTGGATCGGCGCGACCGCGGGGGGCAGGCGGAGGCCGGCGTCGTCGCCGTGGGCCATGATGGCGCCGCCCACCATCCGGGTGCTGAATCCCCATGACGTTGCCCAGGCGTGCTCCTGTTCGCCGGCCGCATTGAGGAAGGTCACGTCGTACGCCCTGGCGAAGTTCTGGCCGAGGAAGTGGCTCGTCCCGCATTGGAGCGCCTTCCCATCGCGCATGAGGCCCTCGACGCAGTACGTCTCGACGGCCCCGGGGAAGCGCTCGGCCGCCGTCTTGCGCCCCTTGAAGACCGGAATGGCGAGGACGTCTTCGGCGACCTCGCGATAGACCTCGAGCATGCGGAGTGACTCCGCCATTGCCTCATCCGAGGTGGCGTGTGCGGTATGGCCCTCCTGCCACAGGAACTCGGACGTGCGAAGGAAGAGGCGGGTCCGCATCTCCCAGCGAACGACGTTCGCCCATTGGTTGTAGAGCAGCGGCAGGTCACGGTAGCTCTGGATCCAGCGCTTGTAGGTGCTCCAGATGATCGTCTCGCTGGTGGGCCGGATGGCCAGCGGCTCCTCGAGCGGATCGCCGCCGCCGTGCGTTACCACGGCGACCTGCGGTGCGAAGCCCTCGACGTGATCGGCCTCCTTCTGGAGGAGGCTCATCGGGATCAGGAGCGGGAAGTAGAGGTTCTGGTGTCCGGTCGCCTTGAACCGATCGTCCAGCGCGCGCTGCGTGAGCTCCCAGATCGCATAGCCATGCGGCTTGATGATCATGGAACCCTTGGCCGGGCCGTGCTCGGCGAGCTCGGCTCGTTTTACGACCTCGACGTACCAAGCGGGAAAGTCGTCGGCCTGGCTCGGCAGCCCCTTCGTGCTCATCAGGGGACCGATGCTAACTGAATCCCCCGTACGCCTCAGGCCGCGCTGGGCTCCGTGCGCAGCGTCCGCCGCTTCCGCCGAGCCTTCGCGGGCGCCCCGGCCGGCTGCCACCGGGTGGGAGTGGCGAGGCCTTCGACGCCGGCCTCGATCTCCTCGACACCGATCGGCCTGGCAAAGAAATAGCCCTGACCGTAGGTGCAGCCAAGCGAGCGCATCCGCTCCGCGTGCTCCTTCGTCTCGATTCCCTCGGCCACCGTCGCAATCTCGAGCGAGTCGCCGAGCGCCACGATCGCCCCGGCCAGTGCTGCCGACCGCGAGTCGCCCTCGGCGACCTGGACGAACTCGCTTGCGATCTTGAGCGCGTCGACCGGGAACTGGCGCAGATGGCTGAGCGAGAAGTAGCCGGTGCCGAAGTCGTCGATCACGACCCGCACGCCGAGCGCTCGCAGCGCCTCGAGGGTCGCGACGGTCGTCGAGGTCGCCTTGATGAGCGCGGTCTCGGTGATCTCGAGAATGAGTCGCGTGGCCTCGAGCCCCGCCCAGGCCAGGGTCTCCTCGACGGCACCGACGAAGCCGGGATGCTGGATCTCACGAGCCGACACGTTCACGCAGAGGAAGAGGCCGGCCGGGGTGAGGCCAGCGGCCTGCCAGGCGACCGCGCGCTCACACGCCTCGCGCATGACCCAGCGGCCGATGGGGAGGATCGCGCCATTCTCCTCCGCGATCTCGATGAACTCGCCCGGAGCCACGATGCCGCGCTCCGGATGCTGCCATCGCACGAGCGCCTCCAGGCCCGAGATGCGCCCGGACTCCAGCGACACGATCGGCTGGTAGACGAGGCGGAGCTGTCCGAGATCGACGGCATGCTGCAGCTCGGCGCCGAGCTCGTGGCGAGCGCGGATGGCGGCGTGCATGCCCGGATCGAAGATCGCGAAGCCCGACTTTCCGTTCGCCTTCGCCATGTACATCGCGACATCGGCGTTGCGGACCACCTCCTGCGCGTCGCTGCCGGCATCGCGGGCGCTGGCGATCCCGATGCTGGCGGTGACCGTCACCGTCTTGCCGCTGAGCACGTACGGCACGCGCAGGTCGCGCACCAGGCGCTCCGCCATGGCGCGTGAGCGCCGCAGGTCGGGCAGGTCGCCGGTCAGGATCGCGAACTCGTCGCCACCCAGCCGTGCGACCAGGTCTCCCTGCCGGACGAGCCCCCTGATCCGATCGGTGACCGCGACGAGGAGCTCGTCTCCCGCGGCGTGACCCATGCTGTCGTTGACGATCTTGAAGTCGTCGAGGTCGATGAAGAGCACGGCCGTGATGCGTTCCGAGCCGGTCTCGTCGGCCGGCTGCGCTTCCAGCGTGCGCTCGAGCGTTCGCTGGAACATGCGCCGATTCGCCGCGCCGGTGAGGGAGTCCTGCTCCGCGAGGTCCTGCACGTGCCGCAGGAGCACGGCGTTCCGAAGGTTCAGCGCCGCCACAGCCGAGAATTGGCCGAGCACCGATGCCACTCGCCGCTCCACGCCGAAGACGGTCCGTGATCGATGCTCAACAACGATCGCGCCGACCGGCCGACCATCGGCGATCATCGGCGACACCAGCAGGTTGCGCGCATCGGGCAGGGCGGCAGACAGGAGCGGGTTGCCTTCGGGGTTGATCCGCTTCACGGGCAACAGCTCGCGGCGTTCCCACGCTCGACGAATGATCGCATCGGGCGGCTCGGAGCCCGACCACTCGGTGGCGCCGCGCGACGCCAGGACCACGAGGCTCTCTTCGGCCGCGCCGATCACGAGCCCGCGCTCGAAGCCGAACCGCGCCGCCATCCCATCCAGCACGACTCGCGCCTGCAGCGCTGGGTCGGCGACCTCGTCGAGGCGCGCCCCCACGTCCACGAGCGCCTGGAGATCGGCGCGACGCTGGCGCAGCTCACGCTCGTTCATGGCCGAGAAGATCGACGTCGCAAGGGCGAAGAGCCAGAACGAGGTCACGTTGAGCACCGGCATCCGATCGAAGTCGATGCCGCGCCCGGGGATCACGTCGACGGGCGGGAACAGGCTGGCTGCCTGGCCGTACAGCACCACGAAGAGCAGCAGGGAGTGCCAGAGCGCGATCTTCAACCCCGTTCGGTACGACGCAAGCAGCGACACCGCCACGAGATGCAGGTAGATGAGGAATCGGATCGGACTCTGCGTCGCGCCGGTGACATACATGGCAAAGGCGAGATAGAGACCGTCGAGGATCAGCAGACTGCTCAGGACGGCAAAACCGAACCGAGTCGCACGTCGTCGCAGAAGCTCGGCGAGCGCCGCGACCACGACGTAGCCGGCGCTCACCGCGGCAAGAACGGCGAACGGCGTGCCGAGCGCCTCCGGGCGGATTGCGCTCCATGTCACGGCAACCGATGCCATTGCGATCCGTAGCATGAGGAGGTAGCCCATGCGGTCGCTGAGCGCGGTGTACTCCTCGGGTCGCTGATGCTGCCGGATCACAGCTGCTCCTCAGTCCTGAACTGCAGAATCGTCTCAAGGTTGGTCCTGGGCGCCATTCGTAGCTTCGGATCGCGCCGGTCGACGTAGCCCTGGATCATGAGATAGCCAAGGACCGCGAGCGCCAGCACCAGCGGGAAGCCGAACTCGGTGGCGACTGCCACGGCCGCTTCAGGCCGGACGACGCGGACAATTTCCTGAGCGGCCGCCGACAGCACCTGGCCGACGATGGCCACCGGTCCCACCCAGTCCGCGGGTTGGCTCGCAGCCACCGGGGCCGCATCCGGCAGTTGAGCGACCGGCAGGGGCGGAGCGGTCTGCTGGGGCGGAGCTGCCTCCTCGTCTGGCCGCGTCGGGAGGACGTCGGGTGTACCGGTCTTGGGTGGTGGGGCGGCCTCGGCGGACGGCGCTACTCCTGTTCCCGTTCCCCCCGCACCGGGCGGCGTCGGTGCTTGCCCGCTCGCCGGCTCGGGCGCCGCGATGAGCTCCGGCGTCGGTTCCGGCGCGCGGGTGGCCTCCGGCGCGGGGGTGGTTTCCGGCGTTGGCGTGGCATCCGGAGTCGCTTCCGGCGACGGGGTTGCCGTCGGCGACGGCGAAGGAGTCGGAGACGGCGTCGGCGATGGCGTCGGGCTCGGGGTGGGCGATGGAGTGGGCGACGGCGTGGGGCTCGGGGTCGGCGAAGGAGTCGGAGACGGCGTTGGGCTGGGCGAAGGAGTCGGAGACGGCGTGGGGCTGGGCGAAGGAGTCGGGCTCGGCGTCGGGGAAGGTGTCGGGGAAGGCGACGGGGTCGGGCTCGGCGTCGGGCTCGGCGTCGGCGAAGGAGTCGGGCTCGGCGAAGGAGTCGGCGAAGGAGTTGGCGACGGGGTCGGGCTTGGGGTCGGAGACGGGGTGGGGCTCGGCGATGGGGTAGGCGACGGAGTTGGCGACGGGGTCGGGCTCGGCGTCGGTGACGGCGTGGGACTCGGCGAAGGAGTGGGGGTCGGCGCCGGATCGGTGCTCACCACGCGCAGGACGACATCCACGTTGTCGTCCCATTCGGGAGCGACCTGCGGCTCGCCGCACCCCGACGTCGGCCCGCCCACGATTGCGCAGATCGTGTCCGTGCCGGCGAAAGTGGCGACGTACGACACGGAGCACTCGCCGGCGTCTCCGGTCGAGCAATCCAGGTCGGAGCTGTTGCCCGGGCTGTCGATGTCGTTCGGGCTGCCGACGGCGAAGTACCAGCGCACGTGGGTGTTCGACCCGGTTCCGACCGACGGATCTCCATTCGGCTCGGCGACGTGCGCGGTCAGGATGACGGTCTGACCCACTGCCACCACGAGCACCTCCGGCTCGATGTTGACGCGGGTGCCTGGAGCCGCAATCGACGGCGCGGCGATCGTCAACGCCAAGGACCACGCGAGCGCGACGGCAGACGCCCCAGCGATGAGGCGCCGCCGATGCGGCAGCTGCGGGTTCAGGCGATTCGTCGGGTCTCCGCGCACAGATACGGTCTCCATTACCGGGAGTAGGAATGGTGAGCGCAGCATCCGGGGTGGCCGGGGCGACGACGAGGGACGTAATCGTCACATGGGGTACGGCCCGCATTTAACAATCGATGTCGCCGGCGGGCGAACAATTGCCGGTGTGGGGTTGGGGGGAGTACCCGGCCGTACTCGAGTACCGGCCAAGGGCTCGATTCGACCGGTCAGGTGCGGTCCGCTGGATTACCCGTCGCTGCGCGCGATGCGGTAGATCAGTCCCGCCTTGTCGTCGCTGACGTACAGCGCGCCGTCCGCGCCGACTGCCAGACCCGCCGGCCGGCCGAGCGCATCGACCTCCCCGTCACGCAGGAAGCCCGTGGCGAACGGCTGTGGGTCGCCGGCCGGGCCACCGTCCCAGGGCAGCCACCAGACCGCGTAGCCGACCTTCTGCGACGAGTTCCACGAGCCGTGGAACGCGATCACCAGGTGATCCTCCCACCCGACCAGGGCGAGCGGTGCCATGTGCGCCGGGAAGGTGGCGGCCGGCATCGCCACGCCGGCGCAGGCATCGGACCCCGATCCGAACTCGGGATCTGGGAGCTCGCCGGCATGGCACCGCGGCCAGCCGGCATCGGCGCCCTCGATCACCTCATAGAGCGTCTCGGGCGGCCGATCGTCGCCGAGTCGATCCCGGCCCATGTTCGTCGCCCACGCTCGCCCCGTGGCATCGTCGACCCAGACGCCGACCGCGTTGCGCAGGCCGCGCATCGAGACTCGTCTGCTCGCCATCGGGAGTCACGATGCTGATGCGGCTCGCCGCTCATCCTCCTCGCTGGCACACATCGCACGACGATCCGATTGAGAGCAGCAGATCCCCGTCGTGAAGCACCTCGACCGTCTTCGTCGAGTGCCCGCCGGTCGGGAGCCCATCGACCACGACCTCGCGGCGATCTTCCCGCCGGATGACATCGATCGAGGGTCACGCGGAAGAGGGTGCGTTCACCGGCCACGAGCAGTGATCCGTCCGCATCGAACTCGATGTCGTGGGCGTTGCCATACCCGCTGCCGACCTCGACCACCAGCGTCGGCGACGCCGTCCTCATCACCGTCCGGCAATGCGACGACTCGATCGGCACCCGCGTTCCGCCACGTACAAGGTGCCGTCCGGACTGACCGCCATGAACCGCGGTCCGGCGAGGCCCTCGGCGAAGACGGATGCGGCATACCCCTCCGGCACGACGAGCTCGGCGCGGCCGCCAGGGCCAGAGTCGAAATTCACGCCGAGGAACGGCAGCAGCTGTGCGCGGAAGACCCAGAGCACGGCGACGATGACGATGACCGACGCCGTCCCGAACAGCGCCAGGTTGCGGATACGTCGCATGCCGCGAAGTCAGCCGTCCGGATCGGCGCGCCGGCTAGAGGTTGCCGCGCCGCGCCTGCTCGATCTCGATCGCCTCGAAGAGCGCCTTGAAGTTGCCGACGCCGAATCCACGCGACCCGTGCCGCTCGATGATCTCGAAGAAGAAGGTGGGCCGATCCTGCACGGGGCGGGTGAAGATCTGGAGCAGGTAGCCCTCTTCGTCGCGATCCGCCTCGATACCCAGCTCCTCGAGGGTGTCCATCGGCACGCCGACGTCGCCCACCCGATCGGGGAGCGACTCGTAGTAGGCGTGCGGCATGCCGAGGAACTCGACCCCGCGCTCGCGCAGGGCGCGCACGCTGCCGACGATGTCCTCCGTCCGCAGCGCGATGTGCTGCGTGCCCGCGTCCAGGTAGTAGTCGAGGAACTCCTGGATCTGGCTCTTCTTCTTGCCGGCCGCCGGCTCGTTGATCGGGAACTTGATACGCCCGTTCCCGTTCGTCATCACCTTGCTCATCAGTGCCGAGTAGTCGGTGTGGATGACCTTGTCGTCGTAGTGGATGAGCTGCGCGAAGCCCAGCACGTCCCGGTAGAAGTCGACGAAGCGGTTCATGTCGCCGAGGGCGACGTTGCCCACGCAGTGGTCGACCTCGAGGAGGCTCTGTCCGCTCGCCGCCGGCGGCGGCTGGTTCACCTTGTGATAGCCCGGCGCGAAGGCGCCGTGGTAGTCGGAGCGGTCCACGAACGAGTGGACCACCTCGCCGTAGGTATGGATGGCACTGCGCCGCAGCGTGCCCTTCTTGCCCTCGATCTCCGCCGGCTCCAGCGCCGAGAGGGCGCCTCGCGAGGTCGTCTCCCGCCACGCGGACTCGACGTCATCGACGGCGAAGGCGATGTCCTTCACGCCGTCTCCGTGCTTCGTGACGTGCTCCGCGATCTCGCCCTCGGGAGAGATGGGGCCGGTGAAGACGAAGCGGATGTCGTTCTGGACCATCACGAAGCTGGAGCGATCGCGAACGCCGGTCTCGAGGCCCGCATAGGCGACCGGTGTGAAGCCCCAGAGCGCGCGGTAGTAGTGCGCCGCCTGCTTCGCGTTGCCGACCCAGAACTCGACGTGGTCGATGCCCTTGAGCGGCAGGAAGTCCTGTGCCTCCGCCGCCGCGTTCGGGTTGATGATGGCGCCGGCCTGGTTCGCCGCGCCGCGCGAGAGCGTATCGGTCATGGTTCGAAGGAGTTTACCGCAGGACCCATGCCTGCTCAGGCCGCGGTCCCGGCCTCGAGCGCCACGTCGATCATGCGGTCGATGGCCCGATCGAGCTCCTCGAGCGGCAGGTAGGACTCCTCGGTCCCGACCTCCTCCGACAGGACGTCGCTCACGGTCAGCGCGCAGGCGGCCTGGACGCCGGCGCGCGCGGCGAGGAAGAAGAGTGCGGACGCCTCCATCTCGAAGGCCAGGACACCGCGCTCCCGCCAGCGCTTCGCGTAGTCGTCATCGGTGTTGTAGAAGACGTCGACCGAGGCGACCAGGCCGGTCAGTGCCGGGACGCCGGCCGCATCGGCAGCATCGACCAGCGCGCGCGTGAGGCGAAAGTCGGCGGCCGGCGCATATGCCTCGCCGTGCAGGTAGGTCGTGGTGGCACCGTCGACCGGGCACGCGGCGGTGGCGATGACGAGGTCGCCCGTCTTCAGCCCCTTGGCGATGCCGCCGCAGGTGCCGACCCGGATCAGTCGCTTCGCGCCAAGGCGCAGCAGCTCCTCGGCCACGATGGACATGCTCGGGGTGCCCATGCCGGTGGTCTGGACGCTTACCGGCGTGCCGTTGTACGTGCCGGTGAAGCCGAGAAGGCCGCGATGGTCGTTGACCTGCTTCGCGGATCCGGCATCGAACCGCTCGGAGATGCGGCGCGCGCGGTTCGGGTCGCCGGGCAGCAGGACGAGCGGCGCGTAATCGCCGTCCTCGGCGCGGAGATGGATCTGAGGCATGCCGCCTAGCCTAGCCGAGGCTTCCCGCACCATGGATTCGTATGGCGCGCGGCTTGCTTCGGTTCATCGACCGTGAGCAAGAACGATCGACCGCCGGCGGCTCCGGATGGCATCGGCGAGGAGCACGCGCGTCCGCTGGAGGGCTGGCGGTATCACGCAAGCCCGCTTGCGCTGGTCGTTCTCGGCGGCGTGATCGCGCTCGGCTTCGCCGGACTCCTGGGACGCGAGGCCGTATTGCGGGCCGAGGCGAACGGCGTGACGCTGGCAGTTCACTCCTCGGAGATCATTCGCAACGGCGAGTTCTTCGAGATGCGGATCAGCGTTGAGTCCGAAGTCCCACTCTCCGAGCTCGTGATCGGCGTCGAGGAAGGCCTCTGGGAGGACATGACGGTCAACACCATGATTCCCGCTGCGGCTGAGGAGGAGAGCGTCGACGGCGAGTTCCGCTTTGGGTTCGCAGAGCTTGACGCGAACCAGACCTTCCTGCTCAAGGTCGACCTGCAGGTGAACCCGGACATCGTTGCCGGCAACGACGGAGCGGTCACCGTCTACGACGGTGAGGAGCCGATGGCGACCAGCGACGTGTCCATCACGGTGCTGCCCTGATGGACATCGTGCTGCGGGCCACCGTCATCTTCCTGGCGCTGTACCTCCTCGTGCGTCTGATGGGCAAGCGTGAGCTCGGGCAGATGACGCCGTTCGAGCTGATCGTGCTCGTCGTCATCGGCGACCTGATCCAGCAGGGCGTCACGCAGAACGACTTCAGCCTGACGGGTGCGGTCATCGCGGTCTCGACGATCGCCTTCTGGGCGCTCGTCTTCAGCTGGCTCAGCTACCTCTCGCCCAGGGCCGAGCGACTGCTCGAGGGCGAGCCGCGCGTCATCATCCGCGACGGCGAGCTGCTCGAGGCGAACCTGCGCCGCAGTCGGCTGACGCGTTCGGAGATCGAGTCGGAGATGCGCCTGGCGGGCATCGCCCGGATGCGCGACATCGCCTGGGGGATCCTCGAGCCCCGCGGCAAGTTCAGCTTCATCCAGCGCGGGGAGGACGGGGACGAAGGGCCACCCCCGCAACCCAAGGGCGAGGAGGACGACGGCGCCGTGTAAACCGCCCAGACGGTAGCATCGGCTCACATGAGCAGCCGATGGGCGGAGGAGCTCGCCTTCGCAACTGACCTTGCGCGCCGGGCCGGGACGATCCTGACCGATAGCTACGAGCGGATCCAGCGGATCGATTACAAGAGCAAGCGCGACGTCGTCACCGATGCCGACTATGCCTCGGAGCGCGCCGTCATCGACGCGATCAGGGCTCGCTACCCGGGTGACGCGATCCTGGCCGAGGAGTCTGGCGAGCATGCCGGTGTGCTTCGCGACGACGGATCCAACAACGGGAGGACCTGGGTCATCGACCCACTCGATGGGACGGTCAACTATGCAAACGGGATCCCGTACTACTGCGTGAGCATCGGCCTGGTGGTCGACGACGTGCCCTCCGTCGGCGTCGTCCTCGACCCGGCCCGCGACGACCTGTACGCCGCCACGATTGACGGACCCGCCACGCTCGGCGGCGAGCCGATCACGACCTCGGCGAAGGAGACCCTCTCCGACTACGTCGTCAGCCTGGCGGTGATCGGACGCGGCGGGCTGACGCGCGAGCGCAGGATCGCCCCGCTCATCCGCATCCATCGGCGCATGGGCAGCGCGGCGCTGTCCCTCGCCTACCTCGGCAACGGACGGTTCGATGCCTACATCCAGAACGGCGGCCTCTCCCTGTGGGACGTGGCGGCAGCCGGGCTCATCGCCGAACGGGGCGGCGCCGTGGTCACCGACCTGGCCGGCGGCCCGTGGTGGAACCCGAAGGTGCGCGGGCCGCGCATCAGCGTGGTCGCTGCGCCGGCAGCCCAGCACGCTGCGCTGCTCGAGCTGCTCGGCTCCCTGAAGACGACGCTCCAGACCCGCCGCTGAGGGCGTCAGGCCGGTCCCTCGAGGACGTGGGCAAGCATGCCGAGCGTCAGCGCGGTCGCGCCCCAGACGCGCACCCCGCCGTACCGATAGGCGCCGGCTCGGACGGTGAAGCCGCGTCCGGTGAACTCCTCCGTTCCGAACACCTCGTCGTCGAACAGCGCGTCGAGCGGCAGCTCGACGATCGCGGTGACCTCGGCGTCGTGCCGCGTCAGCGACGGGCGGCGACGTGACTGTGCCGACGAAGGGACGGAGCTCGAAGTTGCTGACCGGGATCCAGACGTCATCGAGCACGCCCGCGATCCGGACGAGCTCCGGCTCGAGTCCGATCTCCTCCCAGGCTTCGCGCAGCGCGGCCGCCTCCCGGTCGGCATCCGCGGCGTCCACCGCGCCACCGGGAAGCGATACCTCGCCCGCATGTGAACGCAGGTCGGCGTGGCGCACCGTCAGTGGAATGACGAGGCGCCCGGCATCGTCGGGGTAGATGGCGAGGAGCGTCGAGGCCGGGCGTGCCGGCGGAAACGTGGCGCGGTCGTAGGCGCGTCGGGTCACCTCACCGTCAGCGTTTCGGGGCAGCAGGCGCTCGTCGAGCGGAATCGGCCGGTCGGCGCGCCGCACGGCATCGGCAACCGCCGCCTCCCAGTCCGCGCCGGCGCGTAGTATTCGCTCCATGACCCAGGGCCACCTCGATCGTGACAGCCGCGTCCGCGACGCCATCTACCGCACGCGGGTGCTCGTCAACCGTACCCCGCATTTCAGCAAGCAGACGCGCCGCGAGGCAAATCGGGCCCTCGACATCCTCGAGGTACAGCTCGGGCTGAACCAGGTCAATGCCGTTGAGGCCGCCCGCGGGCTCGAGCTGCTGAACCGCGCGCACCCCTCGCTCACCTTCGGACTGCTCCGCAGCGCGGACTTCGCGGATCGATTCGCCCCCGCGCTGCAGCGACTCGGGCTGCGTGGCATCGCCGACCGCCTCGACGAGGTCCCCTCATCGGTGATGGCGCTTCCGATTCCCGGACCGATCGGGGAGCGCGAGCACCGTGACAACCTGCCTACCGATGAGCGCCTCGACGCCGAGGGGAAGCCGCTCCCCCCGCCGCCCGGCTTCTACTAGCCGACCGCCAGGGCGCCGATCAGGACTTCGTCGGTCGGAGTGGAACCGAGCCCCAGACGCTCTCCGATGACCGCGCTGAGCGGCGGCTCGAGGAACGTCGAGCGCAGCGCCTCCCACGCATCTCGCGCGAAGACCCGTGACGGCGGCCCATCCAGGATGATCCGGCCGGCGCGCATCACGATGATGCGCTCGAAGGTGTCGGCCACGAACCGCATGTCGTGGCTGATGGCGATCACCGTGCGACCCTCTCCGGCAGACGGCCTCGACCACCCCCCGCACACGCTCGACGCCGCGCGCGTCCTGGCCGGTGGTCGGCTCGTCGAGGACGAGCACCGGGGTGCGCATCGCCAGGACCGATGCCAGCGCGAGCAGCTTCCGACGCGACTGCCCGAGATCGTAGGGATTCGTACCCTCCTCGCCGCCGAGCCCGGTCGCGTCCAGCGCGGCCGACACGGCCTCCCGCAGCTCGGCGCCGGAGCGTCCGAGGTTGCGTGGACCGAACTCGACCTCGGAGCGGACTGAGCCGGCGAAGATCTGCCGATCAGGATCCTGGAAGACGAGTCCAACGCGCGACGCCAGCTGTGCGACGGTCAGGGACGAGGCGTCCGTTCCGTCGACCGTCACCCGCCCCTCGGTAGGGCGCAGCAGCCCGTTCAGGTGACGGACGAGGGTGGTCTTGCCGCTGCCGTTCTGGCCGACGAGGGCCACGCGTTCGCCGGGCCCGACGCGGATGTCGACGCCATCAAGAGCCCGCACGCCGCCCTGGCGGTAGACATGGGCGAGGCGCTCGACGACGAGCTCAGTCACTGAGGGCACCCTCGAGTCGCGCCGGGTCGATGCTCGCGGCGACCGCGGCGCGCCGCAGCCTCACCACTGCCGGCGCTGCGACGCCGAACTCCGCCAGGCGCGGATCGGCCAGCACCTCGTCCGCCGGCCCTCGGAGGGCGATCCGGCCATCGGACAGCACGACCATCTCGGTCGCGACGGCGGCCAGCAGGTCGGTCTTCTGCTCGGTCACCAGGATGCTGGCGCCGTCGGACGCCAGTCGAGCGATGGCGTCGGCAACCATCCGCGTGCCGGCTGGGTCGAGCTGCGCCGTCGGCTCGTCCAGGACGAGGTGCTTCGGCCGCATGGCGAGCAGCCCCGCCATGGCGACCAGCTGCTGCTGGCCGCCCGAGAGATGGCGGGGGTCGCGCTCCGCGAGTGGCTCGATGCCCATGCCCTCGAGTGCCGTCCACGTTCGCGCCACCACCTCGCTCCGCGGCACCGCAAGGTTCATCGGTCCGAAAGCGACCTCCTCGAAGACGGTTCCCGCCACCTGCGACAGCTGGGTCGACGGGTTCTGGAAGCCGATGCCGATCCGCTCGCTGAGCCGATGCATCGGCCAGGCATCGATGTTCTCGCCATCGAGGGTCAGGTGCCCGCGGATCTGTCCGCCGACCGTCCGCGGCGCGAGCCCGGCCGCAACGAGGCACAGGGTCGTCTTGCCAGCCTCCGAGGGCCCTGCGACGCCGACGACCACCCCATCGGGCAGGTCGAGATCGATGTCGAGCAGCGACGCTCGCGTCGCTCCGGCATAGCGATATCCGACCCCGGACAGCGAGAGGGTCACGCCCAGATCCCGGTGACGCGGATGACGATCAGGCCGGTCAGCAATGCGAGCAGTGCCCAACGCGCCAGCGCCTGGGTGCGCGTGTCCGTGGGTGACCAGAGGAGGGTCCGGCGCCCGGGTCGGGTGAAGCCGCGCGCTTCGAGCGCCATCGTGCGCTCCTCGACCTCGGCGATCGACCCGAGGATGACCGGGCCGACGATGGGGACGACGCCGCGGATGCGTCGCCAGAGCGAGCCTTCGGTGTCCAGTCCGCGCGCGCGTTGAGCGGCCGTGATCTGTCCCGCGCGATCCACCATGGCCGGCACCGTCTGCACCGACGCGTTTGCTACGAACCCGATGCGAGGACTCACCCCGCGCCGCTCGAGATCGAGCACGAGGTCCGCCGGCCGTGTCGTGAGGTAGAAGAGCGTGACCGCACCGCTGATGGCAAGGATGCGCACCAGGATCTCGAGCGCGAATGCCATGCCCTCGGCGGTCGCCACGATCGGCCCGATCCGCAGCAGGACGGTCTGGCCGCCGGGAAAGAAGAACAGGTTGACGAGGAAGGCCGACAGCGCGATCGGCAGCGCGAGCAGCAATGCCGTTCGGATGAGCCTGGGGAGGACGCCGGCCACGATCGCGGGCAGGATCACCGCGGCCGCGACGAGGATGATTGGGCCGACAAGGCCGCCAAGCACCACCGCCGCGACCGCCGACACCGTCGCGAGGGTCGCCTTGGTGAGCGGATTGAGCCGGTGATACGCGCTCGGGCCGGGCCTTCCCAGGAAATCGGGAATGCCCTGGTCGACGGCGACGGCCTCGATCAGGCGGTCGCCCCCCGCCACTCGCCCTCCTCGACGTGCTCCGTGTCGCCCTCCTCGATGAGCTGCTCACCCTGCGGGAAACGAGCCTTCGTTCGCCGCGCCATGGCCGCCAGGATCAGGTAGACGACAAAGAAGGTCACCAGCTTGTCCACCGGATCGGACAGGAGGCCCTGCTGGAAGGTCGCCGTCTGCAGGTCGGCGCCGGCCTGGCGGAAGGCAGCGACCAGGAAGTCGGTGCCGCCACCGGTCACGCCACCGAACACGTTGGCCGCGATTGGCGCGCTGATGAGCGCCGCGATCAGTCCGGTGACGACCCCGGCCACGGTGACGTATGCCACCGCCAGGTCGCGACGCACGAAGAGGAGCGCCACGAAGCCGACCACGAAGGCAACGAAGATCAGCCCGATGAACCAGCCGAGGATGGTGAACAGGACGTTGGTGTTGTCCGGGTTGAAGAACTGGAAGGTCGTGCCATAGAAGCGGGTGTAGGCATAGATCCCGAGGCCGACCACGATCGCCAGCGCAATCAGACCGCCGATAACCAGCTCGGAGCTGCTGCGGTTCGGCCGCGGCCGCAGCCAACCTGCGCGCCCGGCCAGACCGGCCAGCACGCCGATGACCACCGCCACGACGCCGAATGCCGCCGCGGGGCCGTTCTGGAAGGGCGGCGGAATCACGTACGTCCAGAGGGTGTTGGTGAGGAAGCCGGTCAATGCTCCAGCAACCGGACCGGCCAGAGCGCCGACCAGGATGGTGCCGATGCTGTCGAGGTAGATCGGCAGCTTGAGGGCGTTCGCAACGGTCGCTCCGAGGATGATGTTGATCGCGACGGCGATCGGCATGAGCACGATGGTGCGCGTATCGAACTGGGACGCGATCGAGGCGAATCCACCGGTCTGGGCATACTCGACCGCGGCGTAGACCAGGAAAGCGAGGACGAGCGCGATGGCACCGATGAGCGCGAATGAGTCGGCGCCTTCGGTGTCGAAGAAATTGCCGGTGTCGATGCCGGTGCCGAAGTTCCCGATCGTGACCATGCCGATCAAGATCACGATTGCGAACGCCGCGAGGGCGGCGATCCAGCGGACGACCATGGGTTGACCCTCCTGTGCGTGTGCGCTCGTGGTCAGCTGTACGGGGCGCCGACCGCGCGCCCGAGGCGCGCGATGAGCTCCATCTTCATGCCATCGGCATCGATCGCCGTCGCAACCGAGACCGCGGGGCGGTCATCGGCCTCGGAGCGATACAGGCTCCCGGCCAGGTACGGATCCGAGCTGGTGTCGCAGGCGAGCGTCTCCTCGACGCTTCCGGTGACGAGGTCCGGTCGCAGCAGCGAGCCGATCAGCGTGACCGGATCGTGCAGGTACGCGCCGTCGATCCCATCGGCCTGCTGGTGGAATCCGACGTAGAAGCGCACCGCGTCGCGGACGATGCCGGCAAGGTGCGTGTCCGGCAGCTGCCGGAGGTCCTCCATGGTGAAGACGATGTCCTGCGTGGCATCGAGCGGGAAGATGCGGTGGATCGCGCCCGCCCGCAGGCACGTCTCGGCGGCCTCCGGATCCACGCAGGCATTCCACTCACCGGTCTCGGTCGTGTTCCCGCGCTCCTCGAGGGTGCCACCCATCCAGATCACGTCCCGCGCACCCGCGTGCAGGTCGACGCCCTGCAGCGTGGCGGCGGCCAGGTTGGTGAGCGGTCCGAGGGCAACGACGGTCATCTCGCCCGGGTGGCGGCTCACGTGCGCGCCGAGATAACGGCTGGCGGGAATCGCGGTGTACTCGGTGGTGCCGAGCTGACGGTCCTCGCCGCGCAGCTCGACGTAGCCGGTACCGGTTGGACCGTGCGTGTCAGGTGCCGTGCGCAGGCGTCGCTGCAGCGGCCTGGCCGCGCCGATGCTGACCGGCACGTCGCCGCGGCCGACCATGCGCAGGATCTTGCCGGTGTTGCGCGCCACGTGATGGATCTCGACGTTGCCGGCGACGCACGTGACGCCCCGCAGTGAGAGCTCGGGGCTGGTCGCCGCGATGAGCAGGGCGATCATGTCGTCGATCCCCGTGTCCACGTCCAGGATCAGCGGGCGCGGCTGCTGCTGCGGTGAGGCGTCGGCGTCCATCGGGCGCCTATGGTACGCGCCAGCCGCCGGCCTGGCCCACCTTCGTCGCCAGCGGCCGGCCGAGCGTCTCGCTCACGTGGCGCGCAGCCACCAGAACGGAGTCGAGGTCGACGCCATGCGACATCCCTTCGCGATCGAGCAGGTACACGAGGTCCTCGGTCGCGAGGTTGCCGGCCGCCCCCGGCGCGTACGGACAGCCGCCGGTCCCGCCGGTCGATGCATCGAAGCATCGGATCCCGAGATCGAGTGCCGCGCTGACGTTGGCGAGCGCCGTGCCGCGAGTGTCGTGGAAGTGCATCGCCAGCCGGTCGATCGCGATCCCTGCCCCGAGCAGCGCGTTGACGACACGCCGAACGTCCGCCGGCCCGGCGATCCCGATCGTGTCGCCGATCGAGACCTCGTCCACGCCGAGCTCGATGAGCTGTCGGGCGACGGCCACCACTGCGGCCTCGCTGACCTCGCCCTGGTACGGACAGCCGAACGCGGTGCTGAGATAGCCGCGGGTCCACCAGCCGCGCCCGCGGGCGCGTCTCGACGATCGGGCGGAAGGCGTCGATCGACTCTGCGATCGTCATGTTGATGTTGGCCTTGGTGAAGGGCTCGGACGCTGCCGTGAATACGCAGATCGCGTCCACTCCGGCCGCCTCTGCCCGGGCCAGGCCACGCTCGTTCGGGACCAGCACGGGATACCGAACGCCCGGACGTCGTTCGAGAGATGCCATCAGCTCGTCCGCGTCCGCGAGCTGCGGGATCGCCTGGGGAGACACGAAGCTGGTTGCCTCGATCTCGCGCAGGCCGGCGTCGGCAAGCAGCGACAGGAAGCGCAGCTTTTCCCCGGTGGGGATCGGCGTCTTCTCGTTCTGCAGCCCGTCACGAGGTCCCACCTCGTAGACGCGGACGTCGCGATCAGCCATCGGCCTCATGGTAGGCGGCGACCTCGGCGAGCACGTCGCCGCGCCGCACCTGCTGGCCTTCGGAGACGTGCAGCCTGGCCAGGCGGCCGCCGAGCGGGGCGACGACGGCGTGCTCCATCTTCATCGCCTCGATGATGACGACCGGCTGGTGCGCGGCGATCGCCGCGCCCTCGGCGGCACGCACGGCGATCACCCGTCCCGGCATCGGAGCCGTCAGGACCGATGCGCCCTCGCCGGCCACCGCCGAGGCGTGCCGGACGGCGTCCTCGACGGTCGGCGCGGGCGCCAGCTCGAACTCGAGCGACTGCCCGTCGACGTCGACGTGCACCGCGGCGCCGTCACGCACGGCGGGCGGCGGCTCGCCCGGGCATCGCCACGGTCACGCCGCGCTCCTCCTCACCGTGGCGCAGGCGAAGCGTGGGCGCCGCAGCCACTCGCCAACCGCCCGCCCACGGGTCGGCCGAGGCCGGGCTGAGCAGTGACGCGGCGATCTGCCAGTGCGACGGCTCGATCGTCGGCGGGGCGGGCAGGTCCAGCATTCCGATCGTGTCGGTCCGCATCTCGCCGTCACGCATCGCGTCCTGCGCGAGCAGCCAGCGCAGGAAGCGCAGGTTGGTCCGCACGCCGAGCACGGCGGTGGCCGTGAGGGCCGCCTGCAGGCGTTCGATCGCCTCGCGTCGCGTGCGCCCGTGCGCGATGACCTTGGCGAGCATCGGGTCGTATCGGTCACCGATCTCGTCGCCCTCCTCGATGCCGGCATCGATCCGAACGCCATCCGGCCACCGCAGGTGCGAGATCCGCCCGGTCGCCGGCAGGAAGCCCGCCTCCGGATCCTCCGCGTAGAGCCGCGCCTCGATGGCATGCCCGCGGATCGGGGGCGGGGACCGCAGACCGAGCGCCGCCAGTGTCTCGCCGCCCGCGATCCGCAGCTGATCGCCGACCAGGTCGCGTCCGGTGACAAGCTCCGTGACGGGATGCTCGACCTGGAGCCGCGTGTTCATCTCCAGGAAGAAGAACTCGCCGGCATCGGTCAGCAGCATCTCCACCGTACCGGCATTCACGTAGCCCACCGACGCCGCGACCGCGATTGCCGCGTCGCCCATCCGCGCGCGCAGCTCGGGAGTGACCGAGGGGGCCGGAGCCTCTTCCACGATCTTCTGGTTTCGGCGCTGCGCCGAGCAGTCGCGCTCGCCGAGATGCATCCCGGCGCCGTGCGCATCGAACAGGACCTGGAGCTCGACGTGTCGCGGTCCCTCCAGGTAGCGCTCCAGGATCAGCCGATCGTCGGCGAACGACCGATGCGCCTCACGCCGAGCGGCGCCCAGCGCCTCGGCGAGCTCCGCGGAGTCGCGCACGACCCGCATGCCCTTGCCGCCGCCGCCGGCGCTGGGCTTGACGAGCAGCGGGAAGCCGATGCGCTCGGCCTCGGCCGACAGGGTTGCGTCGTCCTGGGCGGCGCCGTCGTAGCCCGGAACGACGGGTACGCCGTGCGCCGCCGCCTGCCGCCGCGCCGCCGCCTTGTCGCCCATGGCGGCGATGGCCTCCGGTGGCGGGCCCACCCAGGTGAGCCCGGACTCCGTCACCGCCCGAGCAAAGGCGGCGTTCTCGGCAAGGAAGCCGTAGCCGGGATGGATTGCGTCGGCGCCCGAGCGGCGCGCCACCGCAAGCAGCTCGTCTGGGTCGAGGTATGAGCCGATCTCGTGGGATTCATCGATGCCGGTCGGGGCGCGCTCGTCGGCCGCATGGACGCCGATCACGCGGAGTCCCATGCGCCGCGCGCTGCGGGCCACCCGCACCGCGATCTCGCCGCGGTTGGCGATGAGGAGCGAGGTGATCGGGTGCGGCGGCGCCGTGCCCGTATCCGACACGCTCGACAGCGACGAACGCGACACCCGAACCCGGGAGCCAACGCGAGTCGCAGCCAGCCGTCCGTCGGCAATCCAGCGCTGCACCGTCCGCACCGTGACGCCCAGCTCACGGGCGACCTCGCGCGGCGTGAGGTCCTCGCTCATCGTCGCGATTGTCGCAGAGTCAGGTGCCGCGCCAGTGCGGCGGCCGCTTCTCCACGAACGCGGTGAGCCCCTCCTGGCCCTCCGGCGAGGTGCGCAGCTGCGCGATGTGCCGGGCCACGTGGCGCCTCGCTTCGTCCGGCGCCAGCGTTCCGAGCTCGCGCACGAGCGCCTTGGCCGCACGGGCCGCCATCGGGCCGGCGGAGCGCAGCTCGTCGAGCAGCTCCTCCACCCGCTCGTCGAGGGCCACCTCGTCATCGGCCAGCTCGTGGACGAGGCCGATCGCCCGCGCGCGCTCGCGCGTCGAACCGCTGGCCGCTGACGAAGAGGGCACGGGCGTGGGACTCGCCGATCTTCGGCAGCACGAAGGTGCTGATCACGGCGGGAATGATCCCGAGCTTGGTCTCGGTGAAGCCGAACGAGGTGGCGGCGGTCGCGACCACGATGTCGGCGACCGCGCACAGCCCCATCCCGCCGCCGAGGGCGGCACCGTGGACGCGAGCGATGACGGGCACGGGACAGGTGTCGATGGCGCCGAACATCGCCTGCATGGCCGCGGCGTCGCGCTCGTTCTCGTCGACCGAGAGGCCGATGGACGCGCGCATCCACTCGACGTCGGCGCCGGCGCAGAAGACAGGCCCGTCACCCGCCAGCACCACGCCGCGCAGCCGATCCGGCGGCTCCGCGGCCAGCGCCTCGAACGTGGTGCGCAGCTCGCCGATCATCTCCGCGTTGAAGGCGTTGCGCACGTCCGGTCGCGCAAGCGTGACGCGCGCGAACGGCCCATCCCGCTCAACGCGCAGCGTGCTCACCGTCCGCGACCGGGGCGGTGGAACGGCTCGGCGACCGCGCGCACCTGGGCGAGGAGCGGCTCCTCGAGCCACACGACGTCGGTCTCGTCGGGGACGTCGACCGTCGCCGAGGCGCCCGGCTCGCCGACGAGCCCGAGCATCAGCCGCGGACGGCCGTCGGCACCGTCGCTCTCGACGAGGTAGGCGGCTTCGACCCCGGTGTCGCGCAACGCCTCCACCAGGCGGCCCTCGAGCTCCCGCGTGTCGCGCCCCGGCAGCCGAACGAGGAGCGACGTCCGGGCCGTGGGCTCGAAGAGCGGTTCATCGCTTCCCGGCACCCGGCCCGCGGCGAGCGCCGCCAGCTCGTCGGCATCGAAGCGATAGGGGATCGGTCCGGCGGGATCCATGATGGCCGGCATGCCCGCCGAAGCCAGGTTCGCGATCGCGATCGGGGCCGGCAGCGGCAGGTTGCCGGTGTGGGATGGGGCCCACGCGGCGAGGGCGCCGAACGAGCCGAAGACGACGCCCACCGGCGTGCCGTCCCCGTCGCGCGCGAGCATGACGCTGATCTCCACCTGCGCCTCGTCGTTGACCGCCGACGCCAGGGCCTGCTTCGCCTCCTCGCCGTGCTCGGGCGGCACCGGCAGCAGGAGCATGCCGCTCATCAGCGTGCGATAGAAGCCATCGAGCACGCGACGGTCCCCGCCGCGCTCCTCGGCCGCGCGGGCGGCGAGCATCGCCTCGAACAGGTTCGCGGCGCTCGTCTCGAGCGAGCCCGACGGCGTGCTTCGGTCGTGCGAGCCCGGAGCGGGTCGATCGGTCGCAGGTCTCATCGGTCCGGTGAGCCTACCGGATGCTGGTAGCATCGTCCGATGATCCGAGGCATCGACCACCTCGTCATCGCCTGCGCCGATCCGGACGCGGCGGCGACCGAGCTCGAGTCCACCCTCGGCCTGACCGCCGCCGGCGGCGGCCGCCACGACGGGATCGGGAACCTTCAACCGGATCGTGTGGCTCGCCGATGGAAGCTACCTCGAGCTGATCGGGGTGGAGGACCGCGAGGCAGCGTCGCGCACGCAGGTCGGTGAGGCCGCCATCGCCACCCTGGACGCCCATGGCGGCGGCCTGGCGACCTGGGCGCTGACCGACGACGCGCTGGAGCTGACGGTGGGCGCGCTGCCGGAGGGAACCTTCGGCCCGGTCACCCACGGCAGCCGGACTCGCCCCGACGGCGAGCTGGTCGAGTGGTGGGCGGCCTTTCCGCAGTCCCGCCTGGCGCCGGACGGCATTCCGTTCCTGATCCAGCACGCGTACGTCGGCTCGGAGTGGGGCGCCGCAGCGCTCGCCGAACGAGCGTCGTTCCGGCACCCGCTCGGCTCATCCGTCCAGCCTGGCCCGGCTCGATCTGGCGACCGGCGACCCGCCTTCGACCGCGGCCGTCCTGCACGAGCAGCTCGGCATCGACTTCTGGGCCGTCGCCGACCTGGCGGTCGCCGATGTCGGGCCGCACGTCGTCAGGCTCGTGCCGCGAGGCGAGATGGCCGTGCCGGCCGTCGTCACCCTGGCGGCCGAGGTGGAGTCGCCACGAACGGCCGAGCTCCTGGGCCTGCGCTTCGACGTCGAACGCGCCGTTGTCTCGCTGCCCATTCCCGGCCGCTCGTAGCGCGACAGTGCCGCCCGATCAGGGCCGGCGGTACGGGTCCTCAGCGTCGGTCCCGGTCACCGGAGGCTCTGCCGCCGCGGCCGGCTGCGATGGTGTAGCCGGCCCCGTGCTGGTCTGCACGGTCGTGGTTGAGCCGCGGTTCATCCCGAGCAGCACGAGGCCCGCGCCGATGATGGCGACCACGATGCCCGCGTACGGCTGGTAGTCTTCGAGCAGCTCCATGAGGCGAAACTGGAAGCCGAGCGATGGCAGCAGCAGGGAACCGGCGCCGATGATGATGAGAAAGATTCCCCAACCAACCATGAGATAGCTCCTCCCTCTCCGCCGGCAGGCTCACGCGGCTGCGCGGGCTCGGGACCGGCGGCGAGAGTCTACCCGCGCGCCGTCAGGGGGAGGCGGTCGCGGCGCGCAGGCCAACCCGGTCAAGCTCGGCCTGCACCAATCTGTCGTGGCGTCCGGCGACCCAATCGCCGAAGGGGTCGGGGGTGAACTCGAGAAGCTCGTCGTATTCGAGCCGATGCAGCGCGCGCGAGGCAAGGATGCGCGCGACGTCGGCGTCCTCGAGCGGGTCGCTTCCCGCCACGCGGTGCCGTCGGATGACGCGGGCCGCGGCGTTCAGCCGGCGCCAGCGCGCGACGCGCCACGGGAGATAGCGGTTGAGCCACGGCGCCAGCGCCGCCGCAACCACAAGCAGGCCGAGCAGTGCCGCCACGACGATGAGCAGGCGCTCGAGGTCGGTCCCGAATTGCATGAGGGGGTCGCCGGCTCCCGAGAAGGCTCCACGAACGCCGTCCGCGGCACCCTCGCCGACAAGCGGTATCCCCTGCAATGCGGCTCCAACCTGGACACCCGCGTTGGTGATCCCGCTGCCGCCGTCCCGGACCAGGCGCCCGGCTCCCGCGAGGTTGGCCAGGAACCCATAGAGCCTGATGCCGATGGTCGCCCAGACCGCGACCCAGCCCAGCGTGAGGATGTCCGCAACAATCTCGCGCGTTCGTGCTCCCGGGCGCTCGCTCCAGACCTTCATTGCGGGCCTCCTACATGCGGAACAGGCTGAAGCCGGGCTCGGGGATCGGCGCGTTGAGCGCCGCGCTGATGCCGAGCGCCAGGACGCGACGGGTATCGAGCGGATCGATGACGCCGTCGTCCCACAGTCGGGCCGTCGAGTGATAGGGCGAACCTTCACGCTCGTACTTGTCGAGGATCGGAGCCTCGAACGCGTCGCGATCCGCATCGGTCTCAAACCCTCCGCGAACCGTCGACAGCACCCTGGCCGCCTGGGCACCGCCCATGACGCTGATCCGCGCGTTCGGCCACATCCACAGCTGGCGCGGGCCATACGCCCGCCCGGCCATCCCGTAGTTCCCGGCCCCGAAGCTGCCGCCGATGATCACCGTGAACTTCGGCACGTTCGTGGTCGAGACGGCGGTGACCAGCTTCGCGCCATCTCGAGCGATACCGCCTGCCTCGTACTCCTTTCCGACCATGAAGCCGGTGATGTTCTGGAGGAAGACGAGCGGGATCCGTCGCTGGCTGGCCAGCTCCACGAAATGGGCACCCTTCAACGCGGACTCGCCGAACAGGATGCCGTTGTTGGCGATGATCCCGACCGGGTGGCCAGCGATGTGCGCGAACCCGGTGACGAGGGTCTCGCCGTAGCGTTCCTTGAACTCGTGCAGCTCTGAATCGTCGACGACGCGTGCGATCACCTCGCGCACGTCGTACGACTGGCGCGGGTCGGCTGGGATGACGCCGTAGAGCTCCTCCGGGGAGACCGATGGCTCGCGCGGCTCGCCGACATGCCACGGCGGATCCGGCTTGCGCCAGGCCAGGTTCCGAACGATCGAGCGGCCGATGGCGAGAGCATGCTCGTCATCGAGGGCGTAGTGGTCGGCAACGCCCGATTGGGTCGTGTGCACCTCGGCCCCGCCGAGCTCCTCCGCCGTCACCTCCTCGCCCGTGGCCGCCTTCACCAGCGGCGGCCCCGCCAGGAAGATCGTGCCGGTGCCCTTCACGATCACGGTCTCATCGGACATGGCCGGAACGTACGCACCGCCGGCGGTGCATGATCCCATCACCAGCGCCACCTGCGGAATGCGGCGAGCCGAGAGCTGCGCCTGGTTGTAGAAGATCCGTCCGAAGTGCTCCCGATCCGGGAAGACCTCGTCCTGCATCGGCAGGAATGCGCCACCGGAGTCGACGAGGTAGAGGCAGGGCAGCCGGTTTTCGAGCGCGATCTCTTGCGCCCGCAGGTGCTTCTTGACCGTCAGCGGGTAATACGTGCCGCCTTTGACCGTCGCGTCGTTGGCCACGATCGCGCATTCGACGCCCTCGATGCGACCGATGCCGGTGACGATCCCCGCGCCCGGCGCCTCGTCGTCGTAGAGGCCGTTGGCGGCATGCGCGCTGAGCTCCAGAAAGGCGCTGCCGGGGTCGATCAGCCGATCGATCCGCTCCCTGACCGGCAGCTTGCCGCGCTCGCGATGGCGAGCGATCGAGCGGTCATCGCCGCCGGCGCCACGCTCGGTCAGCGCCTGGGTGCGGCCGCGGAGGTCCTCCACCGTGGAGCGCATCGCATCGGCATTGGCGCGGAACGCCTCGGAGTTGGGATCGAGCGAGCTGCGCAGGACGGCCATGTCCCGCGATTATGGCCGCGAGTCCCCGGGTGCGGCGGGCCTCAGGCGAGAGTGACGAGCGGAACCATCTGCGCGACGTGGGCGCTGTTGACGATCACGACGCTCACCACGTGCTCGAAGGGTGGCTCGCCGTTGTGCAGGATGTACGCATCGGTGAGCGGCACGAAGGTCTGGCTCCGCGCCAGGTGGAGCCCGACTTCGACGCCGGGCGGCAGATGGACGTTGCCGGTCACGCTGAACGGGCCGGCGCTGACAGCGGCCCGGCGCAGGCGGCGGTGGAGCCGAAGCTGCCGGCTGGCGCGCCATTCGGGAGGCATGGCCAGGATGACCTGCGCGGTCGGCAGTGACTCCCACTCGCCGGTGTCTCCGGGGACCCTGCCATTCGCAGATGGCGGGCTGGTGTCATCCAACGGGCCGGGGCTTGGGCGCCAGAGCCGCAGCTCGTCCTGGCTGCTGAGCAGATCGGTCACCCGCTGGCCGTTCGGTGCGATCCAGCCGACGATCCTGGACTCCGCGGTGTAGAGCTCGATGGGTGCGAGCTCCGGGGCGGCGGCGAGCGCCGCGCTGCCCTGCGTTGCCGATGGGCCGGGGCCGCCGCGTCGCGGATTCCAGAACGTCACGTTGCCTCCTGCGGACTTCGGCCGCGCGAGCACGATCGCGGCCGTTGACCGAACGGTACGCGCTGGCCGGCGAGGCACCAACGGGTCGAAAGTCCTAGGGGGGGCCGGTGCGCCGCCGCACCGGACCGGTACCCCCGCCGGACCGGATTCAGGGTCGGTTGATCCGCTCGGGTGAAGGGGCGATACTCCGACCTGTTCGGTCGGACTTGCCGGCCCCAATCCCATCCGCCCGCGCGGCAACAGCCCGCGCGCCCGTCGAACACGGCTCGAAGGAGCCTTCGACCCCCCGATGTCCGTTGCAGATCCAACCACCGCCTCCGCTCCGGCTGCCCTCGTCAGCACCGATTGGGCCCGGGAGCACCTGGACGACCCGAAGGTCCGCTTCCTCGAGGTCGACGTCGATACCGATGCCTACGACACCGGCCACTTGCCCGGCGCGACCGGCATCAACTGGAAGAGCCAGCTGACCGATCCAGTCGTGCGCGACCTGGTCAGCCGCGAGGAGCTGCAGTCCCTGCTGCGCGCGGCCGGCATCGACGACGACACGCGGATCGTGCTGTACGGCGACAACAACAACTGGTTCGCGGCCTGGGCGTACTGGCAGCTCCGCTACCAGGGGCTCGACAACGTCAGCCTGCTCGACGGCGGCCGGATCAAGGTCGAGGCCGAGGGCCTGCCGCTCACGACCGATGCGCCATCGCACCCCGAGGGATCCATCACGCTGCCGGACCGGACGCGCGAAGAGCTGCGCGCCTATCGCCAGCAGGTCATCGATGGCGCCGACTCGGGCCGCGACCTTGTCGACGTTCGCTCGCCCGAGGAGTTCCGCGGGGAGCTTGCCGCGCCCGCGCACCTGCCGCAGGAGGCCGCTCAGCGACGCGGCCACATCCCCGGAGCGGTCAACGTGCCGTGGTCGACCGCCGTTGCCGAGGACGGAACCTTCAAGCCGATCGAGCAGCTTCGCGAGCTGTACGGCGCCAAGGGCGTCTCGGGCGAGGACGAGGTCGTCGCCTACTGCCGCATCGGGGAGCGATCCAGTCACACTTGGTTCGTCCTGCACGAGCTGCTCGGCTATCGCAACGTGCGCAACTACGACGGTTCATGGACCGAGTACGGCTCCCTGGTCGGCGTACCGATCGAGATCGGTGAGGCGACCACGAATTGACCGATGCGCGTCCGGTGAGTGCGTCGCTGGTGGGTCCGGCCCCCGAGGGGATGCCGGACCCAACCCTGGCACCCCCTCAGCTTGCGCGGAGCGGCGATCCATTTGCGGCTCTGCGCGTCGTTCACTTCGTCTCTCGCCTGCGGCGCAACGAGTCGCTTCAGCTCCGTGATGTCGTGACGGCGCTGAACGCAGAGTTCCTCGACTGGTACTTCAGCGAGAAGGTCGTGCTGGCCGAGCTGGTACAGCTCCAGGCCAACTGGTCGATCAGCTTCCACGGCGACGATCGGATCGTGCTCGACCGAAACGATCGAGGCCACACGGTCCTGATCGTCGACTCGACCAAGATGAGCACGTTCCTCGTCAACGAGGCGCGGCGCCTGGCCGAGGCCTGCGCGGAGGACCTCCGCCGGTTCACCCTGGGCGACGGGGTGTCGTCCGACAACTGACCTGCGTGGGTCAGACCCGGTCTGATCCTCCGGCCTGCCCCACCGCGGCACCCAACGGCTCGGGATTCGCGGGGCGCACGTCGCCATCCGCCACCGGCAGGGCCGCTCGTCGCGGCTTCGGGCGGAACGGGCTCGTGTCGGGCACCACCGGACCGTCGATCTCCTCGAGCGCGCCGCCGCGATAGGCCTCCCAGACGGCCATGACCGTGTCGCGATGCGGCTTGATGCGACAGTGCTCGTCGCGATTGCCCATCTCGTCGCAGTAGCCGAGCGGCACGCACTTCGGCACCAGGAAGCTGCCGAAGAACGGGCTGACCCGGAAGACTTCGTGACGGATCTGCTTGAAGAGCTGGCGGATCTCCCACTGCGCCATCGTGCAGAGGCGCAGCCCGCTCATGTGGATGAGCTGGCGCAGGTTGACCGTCATGATCAGGTTGGTCTGCATCGCGTTCGGGAAGATGAAGCGGGCGTCCTCGGCCGGGACCTCGGCCTGCAGCAGCTGCCCGTAGAGGTCGAGGTTCTCGTCGATGGCTCGTTGGAATCGGCCGGCGAGGTCGTCTGGCAGTTCGCCGTTCGCGATCGAGTCGGGGACCGTGTAGTTGTCGCGCTTCTTGAAGCTGACGTAGCGTTGCGACTGCTGGTCGAACGCCGTGCCGGCGCGATGCCGAACCAGCTGGTGGCTGAGGGCGCGGGTCACGCCGCTGATGGCAAACGTGAAGTTCACGTGCTCGATGGTCGAGCCGTGCCCGGACTCCATCACCTTCCGCACCAGGCTCTGCTGCTTCTCGTCAGCGATCTGGCGGCTGACCGCCTTGTCCCAGATCTGATCGGGAACCTGCTCCGAGTAGCAGGTGCGACAGGCGGTGTAGATGATCGGCAGGTAGAACTCCTCGACGATCTCTTTCGTCGGGAAGATCAGCTTGGCGGAGAGGTCGGTGGAGGTGGAGGGCATGTGCGACCTCACGGTGCCAGCCGGCGGCCGGCATGAGTAGGGGGTTATCCACAGAACGTACCCACACATTGTATGACATCGGTGGATAAGATTGGCCGGTGGGCCGTTCGCAGGACGGTTCCAGGTGACCCGTCGCGTCATACAACGATCATGGCGCGCAGAGCGCACCGACGCTGACTAGGCTCCTTCGTCGATTGCCTCGTCCGTGGCGTCATCGTCCGCGAGCGTCAGCCGCTCGCGCGCGCGGGCGGCCAGGCGTCGACTCGCGGTTCGCCGGCGGGCCGGTCGAGCGCGATCTGGTCGCCACCGGCATCACGCGCCCTCCGGAGCGCCTGCTCGGCACGGGCCATCAGCCCGTCGAAGTCGAGATCCTCGCCGGGCCGCATGACGGCCACGCCCGACGCTGAGCGTGGCTGCGATCTCCGTCGCTCCCGACCGAGATCGGTCGCTGGCCGATGCGCCGCCGGAGGACATCGGCAAAGGTGGCCGCACCGCCCTCGTCGGTGTGGGGCAGGACCGCGAGCAACCCGTCGCTGCCGGACCGCCCGATCGCGTCGGCCGCTCGGACGCGGAGCCGGATGCGGAGCGCGACCTCTCGAAGCACGGCATCACCGCCCGCGATGCCGTGGACGCTGTTGATCTCGCCGAATGATCGACGTCGAGGAGGACGACGGCCACCGGATGCTGGTAGCGGCGCGCCTCCGACACCTCGATCCGTAGCCGATCGAGGATCGAGCCGCGGCTGGAGACCCCGGTGAGCGGATCGATCGCGGTCGCTCGCTCGAGTTCGGCGCGCTGCAGCTCGACCGTGCGCCGCGCCTGGAGGAGATCCTCGATGGTGCGGCGCAGCTCCCGGCCCAGCCGGTCGGCGTCGATGGCGATGCCGGGGTCGTGGACCACGACCGTCATGGCGTTCGGCTCACGATGGATCGACAGGTCCAGGCCGCCGACGGGCGTCCGGTGCAGGACCGTCTCGGAGGTGGCCGGCAGCTGTGACAGCGAGAGGCCCAGCAGGTCTTCGAGCCGGCTGCCCGCCGACCCTTCGTCCAATCCGAGCACGGCCGCCGCGGCGGGGTTCCAGGAGCGGAGACGAAGGTGTCCGTCGAAGCGCAGAACCCCCTCGGCCAGCTGTGTGGCGAGCGCCGGCAACGCTTCGCCGTCGATCTCGTTGGTCGTGCGCTCGGTCGCGAGCAGCGAGCGAGCGGTCAGCAACCCGGCGCCAGAGAGCGCGGCGAGGCCCACGGCGAGCTCCGCGCCCTCCCCTCGCGCGAGTGCGAGGGCGGTGGCGCCGACCGCCATGGCGACGGCCGCGGGGGCAAGGTCGCGCGTCGCGACCACGATGGACGCGACGCCGGCAAGCACGGCCGCGGCCGCCAGCAGGGCCTGGTGATAGGGAGCGATGGCGTCCATGACCGTCGGGATCACCTCGGCGATGACCATGGCCTCGGCCACGATCAGCAGGACGCCGGCCGTCACGAGGCGAGCTTGACGCCCGGGCACCAGCGTGCCGAGCCGCTCTGCGACGGCCGCCGCAAGCATCAGCCCGGCCGCCGTCAGGATCGACAGCGCGATCGTCCCGCCACCGCTGAGGCGCGCGAGGGCTCCGCCGACGAGTGCCGCCGAGCCCCCCGCCAGCAGCAGGGAGACGAGGGAGCCATACCGCAGGCCGGTCGCCAGTGAGGCGATGGTTGCGGCTCCGGCGGTGCCGAGCAGCCCGACGGCAAGCGCCGGAATCACCCAGCCGAGGCCAACGGCGTCCAGCTCGGTGGCCGGAAGCGCGTGCAGCACGAAGACAGGCGCCAGGAGCGCGGCGGTCGCCAGCACAGCAAGCACGGCGCGGGCGGCGTGCCCGCTCGGGCTTCGTTCCATGTGGCCAGTCTCCGGTGGCGGGACACGGCCGGGCAATGGTACGAACGACGTGCTTGCGCGCCTCTATACTCGGGCACCGTGAACGCGCATCCCGCCGTCATGTCCCGCACGGCGTTCCTTGCCGCCACCGATGCGCTGATCGAGACCGGCGACCGGCTGGTCGCGGAGCCGGAGTGGGATGGCTTCCGGCAATGGCTGCTCGAGTCGGATGCGCTGCTCGGGCGAGTTTGGGGACCGATGGATCGCTACCACCTCGCCTGGCTCAACGTCGGGCGCGGCAGCGCGCCGCCGGGGTCGTCCCTCGATGACGCCGGCACCCGCCGCTTCATTGCGGAGGTCGCCAGCGGCAAGCTCGCCGTCCTGCGTACGATGAGGACCAGCGTCGAGCGCCAGGGATGGTCCCTGCTCTCCGACGACGACGACGACACCCCTGTCGACCCGACCGAGGAGAATCGGTGAGCTACCCGATCGCGCCCGGCGGCCTGGCGGCCGTCCTCGCCCATCCCGACGACGAGAGCTTCGGCTGCGGCGGTGCGCTCGCCCTGGCCCATGACGCGGGAGCCACCACGCGGCTCCTGGTCGTCACGCGCGGCGAGGCCGGCTCTCCGGATGGAACCTCCGATCCCGCGATCGGCGACCAGCGCGAGGCGGAGCTGATCGGTGCCGCGCGCTCTCTCGGTCTCGACGAGGTCTCGCTCCTCGAGGGCTACGCCGATGGCGGTGTGGCGGACCAGCCGTTCGAACAGCTGGTCGACGAGATCGCGGCCTGGATGGCCGAGCGGCGTCCGGCGGCGGTCATCACCTTCGGGCCGCACGGCGTCACCGGGAACCCCGATCACATCGTCGTCGGCAACGCCACGCGCTGGGCGGTCGAGCGGCTCGCCGACGCGGGCACGGCGCCCAACGCCGTCTACGTCATCAGCCCGATCTTCGACCCGAGCGGGAACCGCTACGACCTGTCGCCCGAGGAGCAGGCCGCCACGCATCGGATCGAGATCACGCCCGTCTCCGGACGCAAGGCGGAGGCGCTTGCGTGCCACGCCAGCCAGGCGGACGTCGCCGAGGAGCTGGCCGCGCTCCGCGCCGCGATCGAGGGCGGCCATCCGATCTACGAGGGCTATACCCGCGTGCGTCCGCTCGTCCCCAGCCCGCATCCGGTCTTCGACGACAGACTGCTCTAGCGAGCGGGTGGCAGGCGGCGTCGACGGGTGGCCCTCGGGTGCTCCCTCGCGCAGCAGCGTAGACTGTGTGCGTGACGATTGATTCCAACCTCGGCAAGGTGGACGAGGTGATGACCGCGCTCTACGACATCCAGGATCCGGAGATCGGGATGAGCATCGTTGACCTCGACCTGATCAAGGGGATCGAGCTCGGGGTCGACGGCGCGCCGACCGAGATCAAGATGGTCCTCACCACACCGTTCTGCCCGTGGGCCGGCGAGCTGATCCAGACGGTGAAGACCAAGGCCGAGGAGGTCGTCGGACCGCCGGTCAAGGTCACGCTGCTGGCCGAGCGCTGGGAGCCGCCTCCGGGCCTCTTCTAGGTCGCGCCCGATGCGAATCTACACGCGCAAGGGCGACACCGGCACGACCGGCCTCCTGTTCGGCGGGGACCGGGTGAGCAAGGCCGATCTGCGGACCGATGCGTACGGCACCACCGATGAAGCCGTCTCTGCACTCGGGCTGGCGCGAGCCACGATCGGCGCCGAGACCGATCGGATCGAGGCCGCGGCTGGCCGAACTGATCCTGCGCCTGCAGCGGGAGCTGTTCGTGGTCGGCGCCGAGCTTGCCACCCAGACTGATCGACGCGAGCGGTTGACCGACGGCACGACGCGGGTCACCGAGCCGATGGTCGCCGCCCTCGAGGACGAGATCGATGAGCTCGAGCGGCTGGTGGAACAGCCCAAGGAGTTCGTCGTGCCGGGCGAGTCGATGACGGGCGCCGCGCTGGACGTGGCGCGCACCACCATTCGGCGTGCCGAACGGCGCTCGGTCGCGCTGGCCGAAGCGGGTGGTCTTCCCGACTCGCACGTCGTGCCGTATCTGAACCGACTTGCGGACCTGGTCTTCGTCATGGCCAGGGTCGCTGATGGCGGATTCCGCGCCCTTCGATCCTGAGGCGCCGGTCAGCTGGCGGCCTCGATGACGACGGCTTCGTTCGGGCTCAGCGCCACCTCGTCGGCGACCGGTGCTCCATCGCGCTGGCGGTGGGTGCCGATGAGCACGCGACCTGGGCCGGCGCCGGGTATTGACTGAGATTCGCCGGTCAGGTTGAGGACCACCGTCAGCCGGCCCTCGGCGGAGACACGTCGGAAGGCGAACGTGCCATCGGGCGTTTCGCCGAAGGGCGCGAAGTCGCCGAGGTGGAGGACGGGATGCTCGCGGCGAAGCGCGATCAGCCGTCGGGTCAGGCTCAGGATCGAGTCGGGATCCTCGGCCTGGCCGGCAACGTTGACGCGATCGGCATCCGGGGCCAGCGGCAGCCATGGTGTCGCGTCTGGCGCCGTGAAGCCTGCGTTCGGGGACGCATCCCACTGCATCGGGGATCGCTCCGGATCGCGGCCGCGGCCGGGCTCTCGTCGCTCGAGCGGGTCGCGCGCATCGGCGGTTGCGACCGGCACATCGACCATGCCGATCTCCTCGCCGTAGTAGATCGTCGGCGTGCCACGCAGGGTGAGGAGGAGCAGCATGCCGACCTTCGCCTGGTCTCGGCCGGCTCGATCTGCCGAGGCAAATCGGGGCTGGTCGTGATTTCCGAGAACCCAGCTGGCCCAGGCACCGGACGGCAGCGCGCCCTGGACGCCTTCGACCGCGCGCCGGATGGCGTCGGCACGCCAGGGGCTGGTCAGGACGTGGAAGTTGAACGGCACGTGAATCTCGTCCTGCCGCTCGCCGTAGTACTTCGCCCAGGTGTCGAAGTCGGGATGATGGAGCTCGCCGATGCTGACCCGATCGCCCGGATATGACTCGAGCAGGCGACGGAAGTCCCGATAGAGCTCGTGCATGTCGGGGTGCGAGTGATCGTTGATGTGAAGCTGCTTGAGCCATGACCCCAGCCGGGAGTTCGGCTCGGCGTCCGGGTTCGGGATTCGGGGGGTTGTCGCGCAGCTGCGGGTCCTTCATCACCATCGGCGCAACATCGATCCTGAAGCCGTCGACGCCGCGATCGAGCCAGAAGCGCGCCACGTCGAACATCGCGGCGCGGGTCTCCGGGTTGCGCCAGTTGAGATCGGGCTGTTCGGCGAGGAAGGTGTGCAGGTAGAACTGCTCGGTCGCCTCGTCCCATTCCCACGACGGGCCGGCGAACATGCTGATCCAGTTGTTCGGGGTCCCACCGTCGGGTGCAGGATCGCGCCAGACATACCAGTCACGCCGACGGCTGTCGCGCGACGCGCGAGAGTCGGCGAACCAGGGGTGGCGGTCGCTGGTGTGATTCGGCACGTAGTCGACGAGGACCCGGAGGCCGCGCTCGTGGGCCGCGGCGAGCAGCGCATCGAAGTCGGCGAGAGATCCGAAGAGCGGATCGACATCGGTGTAGTCGGCGACGTCGTAGCCGAAGTCCGCCATCGGCGATGGGTAGAAGGGCGCGATCCAGATGGCGTCCACGCCGAGCCACGCCGAGGTAGTCGAGGCGGCTGGTGATGCCGGCAAGGTCGCCGGTGCCGTCGCCGTTCGCGTCGGCGAAGCTGCGCGGATAGACCTCGTAGACGACGCCGGTCTGCCACCAACGGGGCTGCTTCTGCTGCATGGCGGCAAGGCTAGACAAATGCCGTGCGGCCTGCTCGGCCTGTTACGATCGGTCGGCGATGACCGATACGCCCGCCGCCAGCACGCCCACCGCTGACCCATCGGCACGGCGCGGGCGCACCCCCGCCCTCGACCCCGAGGAGCATGAGCGGCTCTTCCGCGAGGCAGTCGCCCTCTTCAACGGCGTTCGCTACTGGTACGCGCACGAGGCGTGGGAGACGCTCTGGCGGGCCGCGCCCGACGAGGATCGGGACTTCTACCAGGGCCTGATCCAGCTTGCCGCGGGCCTCCTGCACCTCCAGCGTCGCAACCGGCGCGGAGCGCGCAACAAGCTGCGGGAGGGGCTCGAGAAGCTCCGCCGATATGAGCCGGCCTATCACGGCATCTTCGTCAACGAGCTGACCGGCGAGGCGAGCCGTGTGCTCCAGGACCTCGATGTCGGCTACCTTCCCTACCTCATCCCGCCGGTCATCCGGTTCACGGAGTCCGACACGCCCGACTTCAGCCGGTGAGCGAGGATCGGGTCGAGCACGACACGATGGGCGAGGTTCGAGTTCCGTCACATGCCAGGTGGGGGGCGCAGACCCAGCGCGCCGTCGAGAACTTCCCGATCTCGGGCAGTCGCCTCGAGCGGTCGCAGATCGAGGCGCTGGCGCGCATCAAGGGCTCGGCGGCGGTGGTCAAGCGCGACCTCGGCCTGATCGAGCCGGAGCTGGCGAAGGCGATCATCGATGCGGCCGACGCGGTCGCTCGTGGCGATCACGACGACCAGTTCCCCGTCGACGTCTTCCAGACGGGCTCCGGTACCTCCAGCAACATGAACATGAACGAGGTGCTGGCCACGCTCGCCGCGGAGTCGCTCGGGCGGCCCGTGCACCCGAACGACGATGTCAACCATCCGCTGTCCTCGAACGACATGTTCCCGGCGTCGATCCACATCGCCGCCACGGCCGGCGTCGTTCGCGACCTGATTCCCGCGCTCGAGCACCTCGCCGTCTCGCTCGAGCGCAAGCGCGACGAGTTCGCCGATGTCGTGAAGTCGGGCCGTACCCACCTCATGGACGCGACGCCGGTGACCCTCGGCCAGGAGTTCGGTGGGTACGCCGCCCAGGTCGGATATGGTGTCGAACGGCTGATGTCGACGCTCCCGCGGCTGGCCGAGCTTCCGCTCGGCGGCACGGCGGTGGGAACCGGCATCAACGCGCCCCCCGGTTTCGGCGGCCGCGTGATCGCCGAACTCGCCTCGGCCACCGGCCTGCCTCTCACCGAGGCGCGCGACCACTTCGAGGCGCAGGGCGCCCGGGACGCGCTCGTCGAGCTGTCGGGGCAGCTGCGCACGATCGCGGTCAGCCTGACGAAGATCGCAAACGACCTGCGCTGGATGGGATCCGGTCCGCGCGCCGGCCTCGCCGAGATCAACCTCCCCGATCTCCAGCCCGGGAGCAGCATCATGCCGGGCAAGGTGAATCCCGTCATTCCCGAGGCGACCCTGATGGCATGCGCCCAGGTCGTGGGGAACGACGCCGCCGTGGCGTGGGGCGGTGCGGCGGGCAACTTCGAGCTCAATGTCATGCTGCCGATGCTCGGCCGCAACATCCTCGAGTCGATCCGCCTCCTCAGCCGCGTCAGCCGCCTCCTCGCCGACCGATGCATCGACGGCATCACGGCCAATGTCGAGCGGCTCCGCGAGTACGCGGAGAGCTCACCCGCCATCGTCACGCCGCTCAACCGGCACCTCGGCTACGAGGAGGCCGCCAGCATCGCGAAGCAGGCGCTCGCGGAGCGCAAGACGATCCGCCAGGTCGTCATGGAGCGCGGTCACGTCGGGGCAGGGCGCCTCACCGAGGCCGAGCTGGACGAGGCGCTCGACGTCATGGGGATGACACGCCCCTGAGGCGAGCGCGGTCAGTCGCGGTTGCGGTCGCTCCCGGCTGGAGGCAGGAACGCATAGCGGATCTGTGGCGGCGGGCCATGGCCCAGCCCGTCCACGATCGCCTGGGTCCAGACCAGCAGGTCCCCGCTGATGTGCGGTCGCAGCATGTGCGTCCTCACCGTCCGACGGGTAGCGATCGATGAGGCGAGCCGTCTTCAGATCGAGGTCGTAGACGCCGAACGCGGTCGAGTCGGCGCCCCACGCAGCTACGAAGCGCGTGCCGGCCGACGGATAGTTGACGAACTCCTGCGGGCGGATCGGCAGCGGGCGGACCTCGCCGAGCGCCTCGTCGAATCGGAAGAGGCGTCCCCAGTTGAACATGCTGAACCCTGGCTCCGCCTCCTTCCACACGACACCCCCCGTTGAGCAATAGCAGCGGCATCGTGGCCCGGCCGGATTGGTCGAGACGTACGCGGTGGGACCTCGGGGGTGCGGACGTTCGTCACGTACACGCGCCGCTCGTCGCTCGCCCGGTCCTCCGAGTAGATCACCTCGCAGTACGCGACCTCCGTGTCCCGAAGCGACGGCAGCCAGAGCTCGGCCCGGCTGGCGTCTCGTTCCTCGATGAGCACGGGCTCCCACGCCGGGGCGCTTGCGTACAGCAGCTGTGAGACCGGGCCGTTCGGCCCGCGGTCGAACGCCGTCCACGCGATCTGTCCCTGGTGAACGGCGAAGCTCGGCACCAGGCTCGAGACGTCCTCGTCGCCCGGGTGCGTGTCGAGGAGGATGGGTTCCGCATCGGCGTCGGGGAGGAGCCACAGGTCCCACTCGCGCTCGCCGTGGATCCCGGTGTCGACGAATGCCCACGGTACCGAACTCGCCGCCGATCCGGGCAAGCGCGCGGTCACGTCGAGGATTTCGCCAGAGCAGCTCCGGCGCAACAGCCCCTGGCCGGTAGCGCCACAGGTCCGGCGCGCCTTCCGCGCCGGGCCCGTCCGCGACGCCCGACGAGAAGATCACCGACTCGCCGTCGCTGGCGACCTCGAGCGTCGCGGCGGTCCAGGCGGGATCGAGCGAGCCGATCTCGATCTCGCGACCGAGCTCGCCGACGGCTCGCGCGACGGTGCCGCGGCGTGACGGTCGAGGCTGCCGGCGTCGCCGGCGGATCGGCCGATGCGCGGGCTCCGCGTGACGGGCCGGGGGTCGGTGGGGTGGCGACGCTGCACGCCGCCACCCCACCGACCAGTCCCAGGACGATCACCCAGGACCGGCGAGCTGCCCTCACCAGACAAACACCCGGGTGTGCTCGCCGATCAGGGCCGCGATGTGAAGGGTCGGATCCCAGTACTTGCCGGTCCCGCCGCCCTCGTCTCGCGAGGAGTCCGTGTAGTAGATCCGAGCGCTCTCGGTCCCGTTGTAGTTGCCGTACCACCCGTAGACCGAGATCCAGTGGCCGACCGACACCACGGGGCGCGGCCAGCTCGTGAGGTAGTAGTGCGAGCTCGGGTCATGCGGCTTCAACGAGAAGGCCAGTGGCATCTTCGAGCCGCTGATGTTTGCCCGCACGAATCCCTGGAGCTCGTCTCCGGTATGACCGTCGCGGTCGCTGTCGCCGAGCGGCGTCACCACCCATTGCCAGACGCCGGGCCGGCGCGGCGCACCACGCGTGGCAGTCTCGAGCCCGTTTGCCAGGCTCTGCGAGCTCGTCCCACCGTTGGCGTCGGTCCCCATCCAGCCGGCGATCCTGGCCTGGGTGAACTTGTTGCCACCGGGCGCCACGGCCCAGGTGTAGTTCGCGATCACCTGCCCGACCGCGGGCCCGCAGTAGATGCCGTTGACCTGGTCGCGCGCCTCGACCGGGAGATACGCCTGCGGCACCGTGCATGCCTGCGTTCCCGGCCCAGTGGTCACGCTCGTTGGCGTGATGCACTGGAGCGACACCAGGTCGTCGCCACTGGCGGCGATGCCGGCGAGGTACGCGTTGGCGGCAGCGACCTTGCGGTCGGACGCCGCCCGCTGCTCGGCGGTGGGGGGCGCCTCGCCGGCTGGCGCCTTCGGGCCCGCGGCGGCGACGGGAGCAATCGATGAGCGCGGACATCAGGGCACCGCACAACGTGGCCATCGCGATCCGTCTCGTAAACATTGGGGCAGCCTCCTGTTCGACGGAGACGGGCCGGCGTTCATTCGAGCGTTCGATTGGTCGCGGGCATCATGCCGGACAGTCTCTTCGCCGCCGATTACCGGCCGCTTATCGGGCTGCCCGGACGGATGCATGAGAACGCCGGCCCGTTTCCGAGCCGGCGTCCTCCCGAGCCGTCATGTCGGGGTGCCACTACTTCAGCCCCGTTATCGTTGGATTACAGGAACCCGACACGACGGTTCTTCAATTGTGTGCGCATGGTGCTCGTGGCCGCGCGTGCCGCCGAAAGTGTCGAATGTCCCGGCGATCCCGGGCAAACCGGGATCGACGATGCGGGGATAGAATCGGCGCTGAGCCCGCCCCGCGCGCGACCTCGCGCGGCCAGAGGAGAGATCCATTCCCGTGACCAAGAGCTACCGCAACCTGATCGGCGCCGACTGGAAGGACGCCGCGTCGGGTGCCACCTTCACGAGCGTCAGCCCGGCCGACCACGACGAGGTGATCGGCGAATTCCCGGCATCCGGCCCGATTGACGTCGACGCCGCGGTCGAGGCCGCGCTCCTCGCCTTCCCGAGCTGGAGCGCCATGCCGGCGCCGAAGCGTGGCGAGATCCTGTTCCGCATCGCGCGTCTGCTGGCCGAGCACAAGGAAGAGCTCTCCCGGCTCATGACCAGCGAGATGGGCAAGGTCCTGCCCGAGGCGCGCGGCGACGTCCAGGAGGCGATCGACGTCGCGTACTACATGGCTGGCGAGGGCCGGCGGCTGTTCGGGCAGACCGTGCCGTCGGAGATGCCCGACAAGTTCGCGATGGCCATCCGTCGCCCGATCGGCGTCGTCGGCATCATCACGCCCTGGAACTTCCCGATCGCCATCCCCGCCTGGAAGCTCTTCCCCGCGCTCATCTGCGGCAACACGGCAGTGATCAAGCCGGCGTCGGATACGCCGGCCTGCCTTGTCCGCTTCGTCGAGCTGCTCCAGGAGGGCGGCCTGCCTGACGGCGTGGTGAACGTGGTGACCGGCTCCGGTACCGAGGTCGGGAACGCGATCGTCGACCACCCGGACGTCAAGGTCATCAGCTTCACGGGCCATACCGATACGGGGGTCGAGATCAGCCGGCGCGCGGCGGAGACGCTGAAGCGCGTCTCGCTGGAGCTCGGCGGCAAGAACCCGATCGTGGTCTGGGAGGACGCGGACCTCGATCTCGCCCTCGACTCGGTCGTCTGGTCGGCGTTCGGCACGAGCGGCCAGCGCTGCACCGCGGCCTCCCGGCTGATCGTGCACCGGGCGATCCATGACGACTTCGTCCATCGGCTGAGCCAGCGCGTCGGCAAGCTCGTGCTCGGCGACGGCCTGGACGAGAAGACCGATGTCGGGCCGGTCATCAACGACACCGCCGTCGAGCGCATCGCGGCCTATGCGGCCATCGGCCGCGACGAGGCGGATCTCGTGCTCGGGGGCGAGCCGGCCCGGGAGGGGAGCCTCGGCAAGGGTTCGTTCTTCCAGCCGACGATCTTCACCGAGGTCAAGCCGGACGCGCGGATCGCCCAGGAGGAGATCTTCGGCCCGGTTACCGCGGTCATCCCGGTCGACGACTGGGACGAGACGGTGCGGATCGTGAACTCGGTGAAATACGGCCTGTCGACCTCGCTCTTCACCCAGGACATCACCCTCGCGTTCCGCTCAATCCGGGACTTCGACTCCGGCCTGGGCTACGTGAATCACGGCACCATCGGCGCCGAGGCGCACCTGCCGTTCGGCGGCACCAAGGCAACCGGCAATGGCCACCGCGAGGTGGGGCAGGCCGCGCTCGACTTCTTCAGCGAGTGGAAGAGCGTCTACATCGACTACTCCGGGAAGCTGCAGCGGGCGCAGATCGACATGGAGTTCGTCGACCAGGAGCAGGTCTAGGGATCAGCCCGCGTCGGCATCCTCTGGGTGGGCCGTGGTCGTATCGCGGATCGTGTTGTAGAAGATCGACATCGGGCCGGAGAGCTGCAGCAGAAAGAGCAGCTGCAGGTATCCAAGATTGGCGACGAACACGTTCCCCAGCGTGACGGCCATCATCACGACGAGAATCCCGATCGAGACCCTCCGCTCGCCCTCGGTGCGCCACGCCGGTCCCGGCCGCGAGTCGATGAGCCCGCGGACCGCCATCAGCGCGAGCGCGACCGTGGCGATGCGGATGGTCAGGGTGAGGTTCCCCTCGGTGACCGTGTAGAGCGCAACGGTGCCGAATCCGATCAGCGTCAGGCAGAAGCCGAGGAACACGATGCCCCGGACGCGATAGGCGGCGACCGCCGAGTGTGCCGCCGGGGACCGGTCAAGGGCGGAGATGAGGCCAGCGAAGCCGGCCAGGGACACGCCAAGCCCGCCAAAGGCCATGAAGTAGAACTCGCTCGGCATCGCGGCAGATCAGCGGTCGCTGCGCGCGCTGCCAGCGAAGCCTCGATCTCGTCGAGGTGCTCGGCGCGGTGCTCGTGGCGGCGAGCGCTGATCGGGCAGTCCGGATCGCCGGGCCACAGCCGCTCCGGGGGTAGCTCAGCGACACGCGCGTCGCAATCCTCGGCGGTCTGCAGGGCAAGCTGGGCCGCCACACGCGGTGCGATCGCGTGGATCAGCGGACGGGTCGTGTCGTTCAGCCAGTCGCCCTCGGGCTCCGCGTCATCCGGTCCCCACGGCTCGCCGCGATCGATCTTCTCCGAGAGGACCAGGAAGCGAGTGTCCCAGTAGGCGATGTGGCCGAGGACGGCTGCAACGGTCCAGTACTCGTTCACGGGCGCGGTGAGCGCCTCATCACTGAGCCGTTCGACGAGCGCTCGCAGACGCTCGCGCTCCCGCGTGTTGGCCTCGACATACGACCGATCGTCTGGCATCGCCCGATCTTACCGAACTGCCAGCGCGGGTCTCGGCGAATGGGGCCATCCCCCAGCGCGTCGCTTGCTCCCGCTCCGCGCAGGTGCGAGCATGCGCCGCGATGCACCTACCGTACTTCCCGCTCCACACGGTCGTCTTTCCGCACCTGCCGCTTCCGATCCACGTCTTCGAGGAGCGGTACCGGGCGATGGCCGATGACCTGATGGCCGATGGCTCGCCGTACGCGGGTCGCTTCATCGTGAGCATGATCGTGGACGGGCCGGAAGTTGGCGGCGACGCCGTCACGCGGCCGATCGGCACGATCTGCGAGGTCCGCAGCGCCGAGCGCTTCCCCGATGGTCGGTGGGTACTGCTGGCGGTGGGCGTCGGCCGTGCGCGGCTCGGCGCGGTCGATCGCTCCGGGCCGTATGCGGTCATCGAGATCGACGCGATCGACGAGCCGCTCGGCGACGAGGCCGCCACGCTGGTTGCCCCGGCGCAGCGCGCGCTGGATGCCTACATGGCGACCGTGAAACGATTCGTGGTGCGCACCGCGTCTGTGGGGGGCGAATCGCATGAGAGCATCGACGTGGCCGCATCCCTCGACAAGGTCCTGAAGCCGATCCAGCTGCCCGACGACCCCGTGGCCGCCAGCTACGCCATCGGCGGCCTCCTCCAGATCGAGCTGTCGCGCAAGCAGCACCTGCTCGAGCTCCCCGACGCGGCCACCCGGCTGCGTGCCGAGCTCCAGCTCCTGCGCCAGGAATCCCGCCTGCTCGGCGATGGCGCGCTGCCGCCGGTCCAGGCTTCCGACATCGGCTTCCATCCCAACTAGGCCGATGCCTCGCATCGCTCGCGTGCCGATCCTGCTTGTCGTGCTCGTCGCCATGGCGGCGTGCTCCGCGCCGGCCGCAACCCCCTCGTCGAGCGGCACGCCGTCGACGCGCGGCAGTGGCACCCTCATGCCGTCGCCGTCGACGGAGCCGAGCGGGAGACCGTCCGGTACGCCGGGGACATCGGCACCGCCGAGCGACACGCCCGAGACGGGCGCCACCTACACGGTTCAGCGTGGCGACACGCTCGCCTCGATCGCCCGCGCCTACGGCACCACGACGCAGCAGCTGCAGGCGTGGAACGATGACCGCTACCCGTCGCTGACGGCGAACCCGAACGTGATCGAGCCGGGCTGGGTCCTGATCGTCAGCGGGGATCCCGATGCGACGCCGCTCCCCGTCCCGAGCGGGCCGCCGCAGCCCAACTCCGCCGCCGAGCGGGTCAGGCTGCACGGCCGGAAATCGTGTGGCGGCCGGATCGGCCGAGACGTTCCGCACCATTCCGGCCGCCGGATCGGGCGTCGCGCTCACCTTCGACATGGGCGGCCGCATGGAGCCGGCGGTCGACATCATGAACTTCCTCGTCGACAACGAGATCTGCACGACCATCTTCGCCACCGGCGTGATGAGCCAGACGGCGCAGGGGGAGGAGGTGATGGCGATCATCCGGGCGCATCCCGAGCTGTTCGAGATCGCGAACCACACGATGTACCACTGCGACCTCGTCCGCGGTGGCGGCGGCTCGCCGACCACGGCCCCCTGTGCCGGCGGCCCGTTCAGCGCGGACCGTGTCCGCCGCGAGCTGACCGATGCGGAGGCGATCCTGAGCGCCGGCACCGGCCAGGAGCCGCAACCGTACTGGCGGCCGCCGTACGGCTCGATCAGCGATGCCGTCATCAATGCCGCCGCGGCCGCCGGCTACACCAAGACCTTCATGTGGGACATCGACACGATCGACTGGAAGCCGATCAGCGACGGTGGGCCGAGCGCCGAGCAGATCGCGGCCAAGGTGATCGGCAACGCGGTCAACGGCTCGAACGTGCTCTTCCACCTCGGCGGCTACGAGACGCTCGATGCGCTGCGGCTCATCGTCCCCGGCCTCCGGGACCGCGGCTTCACGCTGACGAGCCTCTCCGACCTCCTCAACTAGCCGGCCGGACGCCTCAGCCGCCGGTCTCCGCGATTCCCTTCTTCGGCTGAGCACTCGCCTCGATCGCCTCGCCGAAGATGCGGACTGCGGTATCGACCGCTTCCGCATCCACGATCAGCGGAGGGGAGAATCGGAGGGAGGACTCGCCGCACTCGAGCGTCAGGAGGCCCAGCCGGAAGGCCGCCTCCTGGACAGCCTCGGCTGCCTCGTGCGAGTCGAACTCCACGCCGAGCATCAGGCCCGCGCCACGGATGTCACGCACGGACTCGACGCCGGCGGCGACGCGCTCGAGGCCAGCGCGCAGCCGCGCACCCATGGCGACGGCATTCGCGAGGCCCTCCGACTCGATGATGTCGAGCGTCGCGAGCCCAGCGGCCACGCAGACCGGGTTGCCGGCGAACGTCGAGCCGTGTGCGCCCGGCGGCCACGTCCAGACCGAGTCCCGCGCGATGAAGGCGCCGAGTGGCATGCCCGACGCGATTCCCTTGGCCGACAGGATGATGTCGGGCTCGACCCCCGCATGCTCGATCGCCCACCAGCTGCCGGTGCGGCCCATTCCGGACTGGATCTCATCGGCGATCAGGAGGATGCCGTGCTCGTCGCAGAGGTCGCGCAGACCCTGGAGGAAGGAGGTCGGTGCCGGGAAGTAGCCACCTTCGCCCTGGATCGGCTCGATCACGATGGCGGCGACATCCGAGGGCGCGATGATGCGGCCGAAGATCGTCTTGCGCAGCACCTCGAGCTCGGCGGATCCATCGCCGCCCGAGCCCTCGCGCCAGGCGCGGATGCGCGGGAACGGCGCGTGGTGGACCATCGGCAGCAGCGGACCGAATCCCGCGCGCTGCTTGATCTTCGAGTTCGTCAATGACAGCGCGCCCATCGTGCGGCCGTGGAACCCGCCCTCGAAGGCGATGATCCCCGGCCGGTGGGTGTGGTATCGCGCCAGCTTGATGGCGCCTTCGACCGCCTCGGTGCCCGAGTTGGTGAGGAAGACGCGTGCCTTCTCGCTGAACGGCGCGATCCCGGCGAGGCGCTCCATGAACTCCATGTAGCGCGGCTCGTAGAAGTCGGTTGCGGCGATGTGGATGAGGCGGTCCGCCTGATCCTTGATGGCCTGCACCACCTTCGGATGGGAGTGGCCGGTCGAGCAGACGGCGATGCCGGCCGCGAAATCGAGGAATCGGTTGCCGTCGACGTCCGTCACGACGAGCCCGGATCCCGACTCGGCGACGAGCGGGTAGGCCCGCGTCAACGAGGGGCTCGCGACGGCCTCGTCGCGGGCGATGAGCGCGCGGGCCTTGGGCCCGGGAAGCTCGGTCTGGATGTGCGGCGCCGTGAGCCGGGCAGCCGCAGGCGAGGTGGTGGCCTCGATGGTGGTCATGTGGTGTAGCACTCCGGATTCGGAGCGGCGCGTCCTGCCCGCGCACCTTGGCTAGTCCGGGGCATCCTAGCAGGGGATTCGGCGCCTGCTAACCCCCGATGGTCAGCGGATGGTGGGACGTCTGGATCGCTCGATGCCGATGGCCCACAGGCTCGCACCAAGGCCGACGGTGGCGGCGGCGAAGAGCGGACCCCCGCCAAAGGCGTTCGCCCACGCCAGCGCGGCGAGCGCGATGCCGCTGCCGAAGGCGGACATGACGATGACCTGGGTGGCGTCTCCCCGCATGCGGCCGGCGACGAAGGCGACGACGACGCCGGTCACGAACCCGGCGATGGCCAGCGGGCTGAAGAGGACGTCGACGGGGATCATGCGCGCACAGTCTCGCCGATGAGCCCCGGCCCTGCATAGATCATCCCGGTCCACAGCTGGACGGCATCGGCGCCGGCCGAGCGCAGGGCAGTCGCGTCCGCTGCCGAGCCGACGCCGCCCGACGCGATGACCGCCAGGTCCGGCCCCGCCACGCCGCGGACGCGCGCCACCGCATCGCGCGTCCGTTCGCGGAGCGGGGCGCCGGAGAGGCCGCCGGCCTCGTGGGTGGGTGGGGAGTGGAGCCCCTCTCGGTCCGTGGTCGTATTCGTCAGGATGGCGCCTCGCGCTCCCGATGACGCGATGGCCGCGACCAGGCGCATCGAGGTTGGACGCATCGAGGTCGGGCGCCAGCTTGACGGCGATCGGGACGCGATGGGGCGGCCGCTCGCACCGCATCGATGAGCTCGATCAGCCGTTCCGGCCGCTGGAGGTGGCCGCGCAGCCCCGGCGTGTTCGGGCTGCTGACGTTGATGGCGAGGTAATCGGCGACATCGGCGACCGCGCCCGCCGCCGCGACGTAGTCGTCGAGCGCCGCGTCGTCGGGCGTGTCCCGGTTCCGGCCGATGTTGACGCCGATCACGAACCCTGCCGGAAGGTGGCCGACGTGCGTCCGCGATCCGGCGCGCGAGCGCATCGGCGCCGAGGTTGTTGAAGCCCATCCGATTGATGAGCGCCTCGTCGGCGGCGAGGCGGAAGAGGCGCGGCCTCGGATTGCCCGGCTGCGGCCGAGGCGTGACGGTGCCGAGCTCGATGAACCCGAAGCCGAGCGCGGCCCAACCGCGGATGGCGAGCCCGTCCTTGTCGAAGCCCGCCCCGAGGCCGATCGGGTTGCGGAAGCGGAGGCCCATCAGGTCCATCGGTGCGCGGCACGGCATCGCTCGCCGAGACGCCGGATGCAGCCGCGCAGAGGGCACGACCGGGGGCGGATCCGCCGGCGATGCGCAGCGCGGCGAGCGTGAGGTGGTGGATCGACTCGGGATCGGCGGCGAAGAGGAGCGGCCGAACGGCGCGGTAGGCGCTGCGGCGCCAGGCGCTCACCGCGGCTCAGTCGTCGCGGGCGCGCGGGAAGGCCATCTCCTCCGGATAGACCGGCGGAAGCGGCTCGCCCTCATCGTCGATCGAGGGGCGGGCGGGGTCGGGCGACATGTATTCGTGCCACACCTCGGCGCCGGCGGCCGGCGGGTCGTCGAGCTCCTTGATGGCGACGATCCCCTCGAAGCGGATCGCGCCCGACTCGCCACCATCGGTCTCGAAGTCGTCCTCGTACTCGGGTGCCATCTCCACCGCTCGCCCGAGTGCAGCCTCCTCGTCCGTCCCGTCGACCAGGATCACGCGGTCCTCGACCAGCGTCGCCGCCTCCGGCTCGCCGGAGAGATAGGCGTAGCGCAGCTGGACGGCGAACCAGCCGGACGGCTCGACCAGCGTCTCGTCCTCGGCCGTCGAGCCCGCGAAGCGCTCGGTCATCGGTCCCTCTCGCTCACAGGACGGGCGGCTCCTCGTCGGTGATGACGGTCTGCGACTGCTCGCGCAGGAACTGCTGGACGTAGTACGGGCCGAGCCCGCTCTTGCCCGACGAGCCCGAGCCCTTCCAGCCGCCGAAGCTCTGGATCCCCGGCCAGGCGCCGGTCGTGGCGCCGGCCCGCCGGTTCACGTAGACGACGCCGGCCTGGATGGTGTCGAGGAAGCGGCGCACCTCGGCCTGGTCGTGGCTGAAGATGCCGGCCGTGAGACCGTAGGCGCTGGCATTCGACTCCTCGAGCGCCTGATCCAGCGAGTCCACCTCGCCGATGACCAGGAACGGGACGAACAGCTCGTCACGGAAGAGGCGATGCTCGAGCGGCAGGCCGGTCACGACGGTCGGGGTGGGGAAGAAGCCCCGCTCGGCGTCGCCATCGCGGATGACCTCGCCGCCGACCTCGATCGTGCCGCCATCGGCCCTGGCATCGGCGGTTGCCCGGGTGAACGTATCGAGCGCACGCTGGTTGATGACCGGCCCCATCCAGCTCTCGCGCCGCGTCGGATCGCCGACCGTGATCTCGCGCGTCCGGGAGACCAGCTTGTCGACGAACTCGCGGGCCACCGACTTCTCGACGTAGACGCGCGAGTTGGCCGAGCACTTCTGCCCGTCGTAGCCGAACGCCGAGCGCATGACGCCCTCCGCGGCTTCGTCGAGGTCTGCGTTGCGGGTGACGATCGCCGGGTTCTTGCCGCCCATCTCGGTGATGATCGGTCGGGGGTAGTCCTGCGTGAAGCTGCGATAGAGCTTCATGCCGACCTCGTACGAGCCGGTGAAGACCATGCCGTCGATGCCGCGGTTCTCCTGCAGCTCCGCGCCGACCGTCTCGCCCGGACCGGTGACCAGGTTGAAGACGCCGTCCGGGAGCCCGGCATCCCGGAGGGCCTCTCCGAACTTCCACCCCAACAGCGGTGCGTCGCTGCTTGGCTTGAGGACGACCGTGTTGCCGGCGATCATCGCCCCGCCGGCCGGCCCGCCGGCCAGCGCCATCGGGAAGTTGAACGGGCTGATCACGCCGAACACGCCGTACGGGCGGAGCACCGAACGGGTGCGCTCGATCGGCGACAGCGAGCCGAGCGGCTTGACGAATCCATCGGCCTTCTCGAACTCGTCGCCGTAGTAGCGCAGCAGGTCGGCCGTCTCCTCGACGTCGCCGAGCGCCTCGAGCCGGGTCTTGCCCACCTCCAGCGACATGAGCGCCGCGTAGTCGAACTGGCGCTCGCTGATCAGGTCGGCGGCTCGCCGCAGGATCGCGAGCCGATCGCGCCACGGGGTGTCCCGCCATCCCGGGTAGGCGGCACGAGCCGCCGCGATCGCATCGCGCACGTCCTCGCGGGTGCCGATCGGGAAGCGGGCGACCACGACGTCGGTGTCGATCGGTGATCGATCGTCGAACGTCTCGGCGGAGACACGCTCCTCGCCGCCGATGATCATGGGATAGGTGGCTCCCAGGCCGGCCCGGGCGCGTTCCACGGCCGCGTCAAACGAGGACTGGAGCTCCTCGTTGTCGGCCGAGAGGGTCGCGTATGTGATCTTCATGCGCTGCGTGGTGGCCATCGGTGCTTCCGCCTCAACCTGGGTCAGTGGGGACCTGATTATCGCATCGGTGAGTGGCCCTCGGGCATCACGTCGGGGAGACGCCGCCGGGGCTGCGCGCGCGCCGTTTGCGCTGGAGCGCAAGTAACGACGACCTTGCGGGCAATCCGGACGCAGATTTGCTCCAGGACGCAAAGGACGTAGCCGACTCGGTCGAAATCGGTGCTTCGCGCTCGCTCCCTCGTCGTTGCTTGCGCTGGGGCGCAAACGGTGCGAGTTCCGGCGCGGCCGCCTCTCGGCATAGCCGAAGGCCAGGCTCCGGGGGGAGAAGAGCCTGGCCTTCGGACCCGCGCATGATATCCGCCGCCTTTGGTGGCCGCAAGCAGATATTCGCGCGGAAGCCTGCGACGAACGAGGTTCAGGCTGCGGGTTCGGTGGCCATGTGGAAGAGGCCGAGGTTGAGTCGCAGCGACGGGCGATGCGCCCCCATCAGGTAGGCACGTCCACGGTCGCCGTACAGGCGCGGCAGCAGGTCGTGCGCGGTTCGTGCGTCGCCGAGGTCGAGCCGAGCGTGGACGACCTTGATCTTGAAGCCGTTCCGCAGCCACCAGCCCGTCCGGCGGTGCGTGGCCTCCATCACGTGCTCGACCACCTCCGGCTCCAGGAGCGCGGACACGTCGTCGCGACCGTAATGACCGATGACGATGAGGCGCCCGCCCGGCCGCAATACGCGTTGCGCCTCGGCAACGGCGGGCAGCGACGCGTCGTCCGGATCGATGAGGCTCGTGAGCACCACGTCGACGGCAGCGTCGCGGAGTGGCAGCGACGTCGACGACCCCTCGACGATGCGGATGTTCGGCTGGTGGGAATCCACCACGCGACGCCGCGCCTCGGCCAGCAGCTCCGGGTCGGACTCGATGCCGTAGGTCCGGCCGGTGCGGCGCGCGAGCAGCATCGGGTAATGGCCGATCCCGGTCCCGACATCGGCGATCCGCTTTCCCGACAGCGAGACGATCCGCTCGAGCGCGCCGAGCACCTTCCGCTCCGGATCGATGGCCGCCCCGAGCCGGGCGTGGAGATCCGGGTCGGACTCGGTCCAGGCGGGAAGGATCGGCCCCATCAGGGGATCTCCACGCGCAGCTCGGCGGGCCGTCCGCCGTCGAGGGTGAGCAGGTTGTTGCCGGCCAGCAGCTGGAGGTCGAATGCCACCGGTCCGGGCGCCAGCCGCGTCACCTGGAGCGTGATCTCGAGCTCGGCGTTCGGCAGCAGCGGCCCCCAGCCGAGCGAGATGGTCCCGTCGGGCTCGCCCTGCTCGCCGGGGCCTTGGACCCACTTCGTCCAGGGCTGGACGAGCGGGGGCCCGCCGTCGCGGATTCGATCCTCGCTCGGCGTGAATGGCGCCAGGAAGAGCGTCCGGTTCAGCTCGGTCGGCCAGCGCAGGACGAGCTCGTCGATGCGTTCCGCCGCGGCACTGGTGGCGGTGATCGTGAGCGTGCCGCCCTCGTCGCCGATGTCGGCCACGACCGCCGCGGCAACCACGCGCGAATCGGTCGTCTCCGGCGGCGCCAGGCTGAGCGACGGCTCCGGGGTGGCGGTCGGCGATGCCGGTGGGGTCGCGATCGGCGAAGGCGAGATCGCCGCGGTCGGCGGTGGGGTCGCGGCGCCGGTCGACGTGGCGCTCGGGGACGGCGATTCCTCGGCGACGCAGGCGCCGGCCACCAAGATCACCAGACATCCGAGCGCGACCCGAAGCGAGCGGATCATGCCTCGATCTCGTCGAGCTCGGGGAGCCGATGGCGGATGGCATAGCCGGCCGCCTGCGCACGACTCTCGAGGCCGAGCTTGGCGAGGACGCTCGAGACATAGTTGCGGACCGTCTTCTCCGCCAGCCGCATGCGCTCGGCGATGTCCCGATTCGACGCACCGTCGGCAAGATGCGCGAGGACGCGTCGTTCCTGCTCCGTGAGATCGGCGAAGGCGCCGGCCTCCTCGAGGCGGCTCGTGTTTCGAAGGCGCTCGAGCACGCTCTTGGTGACGGCCGGGTCGAGCAGCGATCCGCCGGCCGCAACCGTGCGCACCGCATCCACCAGCTCGGATGAGCCGACCCGCTTGAGGACGTAGCCCGAGGCGCCCGCGTCGATCGCCGCGAAGAGGGCATCGGCGTCCGCGTAGCTGGTGAGCATGACGACCGGGGTCGACGGGAGCTCACCGGTGATGGTCCGGCAGGCATCGATCCCGGAGCCGTCTGGCATCCGGATGTCCATCACGACCACGTCAGGGCGGCTCTGGCGCGCCAGCCGCACGGCCTCGTCGCCCGACCTGGCCTCGCCGACAACGCTGAATCCCGGCTGTCGATCGAGCAGCGAGGCGAGACCGATCCGGACCACTTCGTGGTCGTCGGCGATGAGGATGCGTACGTCCGCGACGGGCGGCGGGGTGGAGTCGGGTGCTGAATCGGTCATGTGGGGCGGCGAACGGTCGCCACGGGCATCGTAAGCGACAGGGAGGTTCCGCGTCCGGGCGCGCTCTCGACATTCAGCTCCGCGCCGAGCAGCTCCGCGCGCCGACGGATGTTTGCCATTCCCTGTGCGCGACCGCGACGCCCGCTCTCGGCGGTCACCGCGGTGTCGAAGCCGATGCCATCGTCCCGGATCTCGAGGGTGAAACGGCGCTCGGTGCACGCCATGTGCACGGTCACGTTGCCCGCGTGCGCGTGGCGCAGGATGTTGCTGAAGGCCTCGATGACGATGTGTCGCAGCTCCTCCGCCTGTTCGGCGCGCAGGCGCGGTCGGAAGAGTCCCTCCGAGCGGACCTCGAGCTGCACGAGCGTGTGCGCCTGCAGCTCGTCGGCGACGGCGAGCACGATCGCCTCCGCGTCGCGCGCTTCCAGCTCGCCGGAGCGCAGGTCGAAGATCGTGCTCCGGATATCGCCGGTGATCCGGTTCAGCTCGCCCATCACCGTGCCGATCCTCTCGCGAGTCGTGTCCGGCTCGTCGCCGACCTCCGCCGCGGCGTGTTCGAGGTGCAGCCCGGCCGCGTAGATCGACTGGATGATGCCGTCGTGCAGGTCGCGCCCGATGCGCTCCCGCTCGCGGAGGAGCATCTCGCGCCTCCGGGCCTCGGCGATGGCGCGATCGGTCTCCTGCTCGAACAGCTCGAGGCTGGCGATGACGGCCAGCGCGACGACGAATCCGGTGATCGAGCGGAAGACCTCGATCGGTACGCCGAGCGTCCCGAGGACCACGCGATCGTTGAGGATCGAGGCGGGAGGAAACGGCGCCGGCTGCGACACGAGCCCACCGAGGACCGCGTACACCACGAATGCGCCGGCGGCCACGGCCAGGGCGAGCTCGACGCGTGGGCCGGCCACCGGCCCGAGGGCGCGTGCCGTCCGGCGCAGGCCAAGGGCCACGAGCAGGGACGCCGGGAGCGCGAGCAGCACGCGTGCGACGACGTCTCCGACGACCAGCGGAGCACCGACGGCCTGCAGCGCCGGGCCGATCTGCGCGGACGGCAGCCACGATCCGGGATCTGGCTGGAATCCCGGCTCGAGGGAACGGGAGATGGCGAAGGTGAACAGGGCCCACAGGCCGACCGCCGCCACGGGGACGGCGCGCAGCGGGCGCGGCACGCGGGTCTGGCTGGGCACGCTGACCAGCAGCTCGATGCCGAACTGGAGGAGGAGCGCGAAGCTGATGGGCTTCATCGCCAGCTGCAGCAGGAGCAGTCCCTCGACGATGGTCGGGTTCAGCCACCCGGCCTGGATGGGAACGAACAGGTAGCCCCACTCCATGAGCCCGTGCACGATCCCGAATCCCGCAAGCCACGGGAGGGCGCGTGCCAGCGGGAGCTCGGAACGATGCCGGCTCTGGAGTGCGACGGCGAGGCCCATGACGAAGAAGACCTGCCCGTAGACCGAGAGGACGATGATCCGGTTCGTCTCGAACAGGTCCGCCAGCCAGCCCATCGGCCAATCCTACGGGCGGGCCGGATCGGCGTCGCGGTCCGACGGTTGCTACGATCGGGCCCGATGCCTCCCGCCGCCGCCCCGTCCCCGTCGATGCCGCTGGCCGTGCGCCTCTGGTTCCTGGTCGCGTTCGCGCTCCTCGCCTTCACCGGCCTGCTGCTGGGGAGGGTCGTTGAGTTCATCGACTTCAGCGAGCGCGCGCCGTTCAGCCTGCTCGGGATCTTCATGATGATCGAGCTGGCGGTGGTTCTCTTCGGCATCACCACGGCGCTGCAGCGCAAGCGCATTGCCTGGCGCTTCGCGATCGGCATCGCCTTCCTGCCGGTGCCGATCCTGGCCGGCCTGCCGCCCGTCCTGCTCGAGCTCCCGCCGACGGCGGCCGCCGGCTGGTACCTGCTGACCGTGCCGATCGGTCTCGTGCTCACGTTCGGCCTCCTGGTCGGGCTCCTTCGCCAGGGCTCCCGGGCGTGGTTCAACGAGGTTTGAACCACCGCGGGTCGTACTACCATCGCAACGATGACGATCGCGACTGACACGATGCGCGCCCTCGCGAAGACCCACCCCGGACCCGGAGCCGAGCTGATCGAGCGGCCGGTTCCGATCCCGGGCGCGGGTGAGGTCCTGCTTCAGGTCGCGGCGGCGAGCATCTGCGGCACCGATCTTCACCTCTTCACCTGGGACGAGTGGGCCGCGGAGAACCTGCAGCCCCCGCGAATCCTCGGCCACGAGCTCGCCGGCACCGTCGTCGCCACCGGCCGTGGTGTCAGCCGCGTGAGCGAGGGGGATCTGGTCGGGGTCGAGTCGCACCTCTTCGACTGGACCTGCGCCCAGTGCAAGCGCGGCGACATGCACCTCTGCCGCAACTCTCGCGTGATCGGCGTCCATGTGGACGGTGGGTTCGCGGAGCACGTCGTCATTCCCGAGGCGAACGCCATCGAGTCGAACGGGCTCGATCCGGCCGTGGTGGCGCTGCAGGAGCCGATGGGCAATGCCGTCCACGCCGCGTTCGTCGAGCCGATCGAGGGCCGCAGCGTCCTCGTCACCGGCTGCGGACCGATCGGCCTGTGCGCCATCGCCATCGCCCGGGCAGCCGGCGCCGCGCTGGTGATCGCAACGGACACCGAGGCCTACCGGCTCGAGCTGGCGCGCACCATGGGCGCCGACCTTGCGCTCGACGCGTCGGATCCTGCCACCGAGGAGCAGATCGCCCAGGCGACCGGCGGCGACGGCGTCGAGGTGGTGCTCGAGATGAGCGGCGCGGCGCCGGCGTTGCAGCAGGCGCTCCGGGCGGTGACGCGGGGCGGATCGATCCGCCTGCTCGGGATCTTCGGTGAGGCACCGCAGGTTGACCTCTCCGAGCTGGTGATCATGAAGGGCCTGCGCGTGCACGGCATCTACGGGCGCCGCATCTACGACACCTGGGAGCGAACCCAGGCCCTGCTCCGCTCCGGCGCGCTCGACGTCTCGCCGATCATCACGCATCGTCTCGGCCTGGCCGACTGGGAGCAGGCGTTCGACCTGATCGCCTCACGCCACGCCGGTAAGGTGGTGCTGACACCATGAAGGCACGAGTCCGCAACCCGCTCGCCTTCCTCGACGCCGAGATCGATGATCTGCAGGCGAAGGGTCTCTATCGGCGCCTCCGCGTCGTCGAGAGCGAGCAGAAGAGCCGATGCGTGATCGACGGACGCGAAGTGATCACGCTCTCCAGCAACAACTACCTGGGCCTCAACACGCACCCACGTCTGCGGCAGGCGGCGCTCGATGCCGTGGAGCGCTATGGCGCGGGATCGGGCGCCGTCCGGACCATCGCCGGCACGATGACCCTGCACGAGGAGCTCGAGTCGCGCCTGGCCGCCTTCAAGCACACCGAGGCGGTGCTCACCTTCCAGTCCGGCTTCACCGCGAACACGGGCGTCATCCCCATCCTTGCGCCGGAGGGCGCCGTCATCGTCAGCGACGCGCTCAACCACGCCAGCATCATCGACGGCATCCGCCTCACCAAGGCCGAGCGCAAGATCTTTCCGCACGCAGACATCGACGCGCTTCGGGAGACGCTGCGCGAGGTTCGCAACGCCGATGGCGGCGCGGACCAGACGGTACTCGTCATCACCGACGGCGTGTTCAGCATGGACGGCGACATCGCCAGGCTGCCCGAGATCGTCGAGGCCGCGGAGGAGGCCGGGGCGATCGTCATGGTCGACGACGCGCATGCCTCCGGCGTCCTCGGCCGCAACGGGCGCGGCACCGTCGATCACTTCGACCTCCACGGGCGCGTCCAGGTGCAGGTGGGACGCTCTCAAAGGCGATCGGCGTGCTGGGCGGCTACGTCGCGGGACCGGCAGCCCTGCGCGACGGTCCTCGAGCACCGCGCCCGGCCATTCCTGTTCTCCACCTCCCACCCGCCGGCGGTGGTGGCGGCCTGCCTCGCCGCGATCGACGTCCTCGAGTCCGAGCCGGAGCTGATCGAGCGGCTCTGGGAGAACGCGCGCCACTTCAAGGCCGGGCTCGAGGGCCTCGGCTTCGATACCGGCCACTCCGAGACGCCGATCACGCCGGTGATCGTCGGCGCCAGTGCCCTGGCGCACGCATTTCAGCGATCGGCTCTTCGAGGAGGGCGTATTCGCCATGGGGATCGGATTTCCGACTGTCCCGGAGGAGAAGAGCCGCGTCCGCACGATCGTGACGGCCGAGCACTCCCGCGAGGAGCTCGACACCTGCCTGGAGGTCTTCGGTCGCGTCGGCAAGGAGCTCGCGATCATCTAGCCGATTGGGATGGTCAGAGCCGTGTTCCAGTGCTAGGGTGCGAGCACCGTATCGTCTGCCCGAGCCTGCCACCTGATGCGTGAACGACCCCTCAGCGCGACCGTGCGTCCGACGTATGTCGACGGGGGTATCCACGCGCCCGCGGCGCCGTCATCGCTCGCCGACGACGCCACCGTCGACCAGCTCGCGGTGGCCGCAACGTCGGGCGATATCGAAGCCGTCGGCCGGCTGTACGACGCCCTGGTCGGACCGATCTATCGCTACATCGCCGTGCGCGTCCGCCGCCGCGAGGACGCGGAGGACCTGACGCACCTCGTCTTCGAGCGGATCTTCGGTGCGCTTCCGCGGTTTCACCACAACGGGCGACCCTTCGCGGCGTGGGCCTTCCGAATCGCACGCAACGCCGTCATCGACCACCAGCGCCGGCTCCGGCCGACCGAGCAGCTCGGCTCCATCGCCGAGCCGAGCGATGGCGTCGGACTCGAGGCGCTCTCGTTGCGAGGCGAGGAGATCCGCGAGCTGCAGGCGGCGATTCGGCAGCTGACGCCCGACCAGCAGGAGGCCATCGCGCTGCGCTACGCGGTCGGCCTCTCTGCGGAGGAGGCGGCACGCGTCATGGGCCGTCGCGCCGGCACGATCCGGGGGCTCACCTTCCGAGCCATCGAGTCCCTGCGCCGCCGCCTTGCGGAGGAGGTGCGCCGATGAGCCTGTTCAATCGCGCGCTTCGGCCGCCATCGACCCTGTCCGAGCAGGCCATCGAGCGCTACCTCGTTGCGATCCAGAAGGACCTGGAGCCCGACCCGCTCTTCCGGCGCCGGCTTCGCTCCGCTGCCGTCAACCAGTTCGTCGCCGCTCGGGAGGGGATCGCCAGCCCAAGCCGAAGGGCCATCGGGCGACGGCAGATGGGCCGGGTGGGGCGTGCGTGCCTGTACGCCAGCTTCACGCTGGGAGTGAGCGCGGCGAGCGTGATGGCAGCCTCGCAGGAGGCGCTGCCCGGCGATCTCCTCTATCCGCTCAAGCAGGACATCGAGGAGCTGCGCTGGAGCGTCGTTCCCGTTCAGCTCCACGAGGAGCTGGCGGCCTATGCGCTCGGCGAACGCATCGAGGAAATGGCCAGCCTGGCGGAGGCCGGTCATCTCGACCTCGCGATCGCCATGGCGCCGGCCGTCGATCGCGAGTACGAGCACCTCGTTGCGCTCGATCAGGATCACGACACAGCAAGCACGGCTCGCATCGAGCGGCACCTGCTCGTCCTGGATGGACTGCTCGACAAGCTGCCGCCGACTGCACGCGCCGCGGTCGAGGACGTGATCGAGCGGACGCCCACGATCGGACAGGGGAATGACGACGCCTCGAACGCGGGCAATGCCGGGGGAGCGAACCCTGCCGCCGCGGGCGGCCCGGGCGGCGCCGTGGGACCGGTTGCGACAGGCAAGCCAGAATCCACACCGCGGCCGGAGCGGACTCCGAAGCCCGAACCGACGGCCAAGCCCGAGCCGGCCAAACCCGAGCCGACGGCCAAGCCCGACCCCACACCCAGGCCCGAGCACACGCCGCGGGGCCGCTCCTCCCGGGAATCCGGATCGTCGGACTGATCCCCGATCCGGCGCACACAGAAGACGGGGTAGAGGCGAACCTCTACCCCGTCCCTGCCAGGGGGGCTGGCTGAATCGCGAGACCGACCGTGTCGGCCGGCCTCGCGGGATTGCTTACCGGCGGTTGTTCCTCGCCTTCACGTTCGCCAGCGCCAGTGCGCCGAGCGATCCGATGAAGAAGGCCACCAGCAGCTCGATCGGGACCGTGATCGGCTCTCCGTTGAGACCGGTGCCGGTCGCCGTGTTCGGGATCGGCCGCGGAGTCGGGGTAGGATTGCCGCCCTGCTCCTCTTCCCGGGTCACCGTCACGCTGTCCTGGCCCTCGTCCTCCGGCGTCTGGTCGGAGACGATGACCGCCGTGTTCACCGTCGGGGCGACGCGGGAAATCGTCTCCGGGTCGACCGTCGTGCGGAACGTGACGCTCCCGCTCTCCGTCAGCGGTGAGGCGAGATTCCAGGTGACCACGCCGCCCGCCTCGGTTCCACCGTCGGAGGCATCGAGGAACTCGAAGCCGACGGGGACCTCATCGGTGATCACCGCATTGGTGACCGGTCCATTGGTCAGCGTGTAGGTCAGCGTCCAGGTGACCACCGACGGGGTCGCCACCGGGGCGTTGTTCGGCCCGGTGATGGTGATCACGTTGGTGTCGGCCACCTTGTCGATCACCAGCGTCGGCACTCGAACGATCACGGTCGAGTCGTCCTCGCACTCCGGCCCCAGCACTTCGAGCTCCGGGGGGCACTGCGAGTTCGTGCTCGTCGCCGCTGCCGCGTTCGTCAGCTCCTCGCCGTTCTCGACGTCGTCGGCCACGACTGCCTTGTAGGTCAGCGTGTACTCGCCATCGTCAAGGTCGCCGAGGTTCCAGGTGATCGTCCCCGCGGGGTCCTCTATCCCACCATTGCTGATGTCCGTCGGGCTCCCGAGCCCGACCGGCATCACGTCCACCACCACCACGTCATTGGCCGGGCCGTCATCGACGGTCAGCGTCAGCGTGTAGGTGACGGTCGTGCCCGGCAGGACCGATCCAACGGCGTCGTTGGTCTTCTCGAGGCCGATGGTCGGGCACTTCACCAAGATGTCGGCGCCGGCGTCGATCCGATCGTCATTCGACGCATCGACCCAGGCATCGTTCTCGAGGAGGCCGCAGTCGGTCCGATCCGTGTCCGCGAAGACCCGGATCACGATTCCGTCTTCCATGCTCGTCACCCCGAGGGTGCCGAACTCGCAGTCGATCGACATCTGCTGCTCGCCGCCGAGGACGATGCTGCTTGCCACCATGCAGTCCTCATCGGTTGCATCGCCGCTCACGATCACGAAGTCCCATGCGAGTCCCGCAGGGAGATCGTCGTGCAGCTCGACATCGAAGGCATCTCCGGGTCCGGCGTTCCAGACCGTCAGCGTGAAGCTCGCCTCGTCGCCGGCATCGATCGGATCGACGTCAGCGGTCTTGACGAAGTTCAGTCCGGGGCACTGGACGACGATCGAGGCCTCATCCGAGTTGTTCTCGGCGTTCTCGTCTGGCTCGTTGAGCGCAACGACGCTCGCCAGGTTGTCCAGCATGCCGCAGTCGGCTTCCGTCGTGAGGTACTGGATCGTGATCGTCACCCACGCGTCATCCGCCAGGTCACCGATCGTGCAGATGATCGACTGATTGTCGCCGCCCACGAAGCTCTCGCAGCTCGCGCCCCCATCGTCGAGGACTTCCCAGACGGTGCCTTCAGGGGCGTAGTCAGTCACCACGACGCCGTGCGCTTCGCCTGGCCCGTCGTTGGTCACCTTGATCGTGAACTGGGCCCATTCGCCGGCACTGATCGTCGGATCCACCGGCTCCTTGTCGACGGTCACGTCCGGGCAGTTGACGGTGATCACGGTCGCGCCACGCTGGTCGCTATCGCTCGAACCGTCGCCACCATTGCTCGACGTGAACTCGGCCGTGTTCTCGATCGATGGGCAGTCACCGCTGTCCGTGGTCCCGGTCAGGGTCACGGAGAACGACTCGCCGGCCGGGATGGTCAGGTCCTCGCAGACGAGGTTGCCATCGACGTTGATGAGGCAGTCCTCGCTGTCCTCGGTCCAGGTCAGGCCGTCCGGCAGGTCATCGGTGATCGTGACGTTCCGTGCCTCTGCATCACCGGTCTCGTTCGAGACGGTGACCGTGTAGTGCACTTCGTCGTCGGCGCTCACTTCAGGCGTATCGGTGCTCTTCTCGATCTCGAGATCAGGGCAGAGCACGGTGATGGAGTCACTCGAGGTGTCGTTCGAAGCGTCGACATCCGCGTCCGAGGTGATGGTCGCCGTGTTGGCGATCCCCTGGGCGCAATCGTCGGCGTCGCTCGTCATGGTGATGGTGATGGTCCGATCGTCCCCGGCGGAGATCGTCCCGAAAGTGCAGGTGAGAACCTCACCATCGGCAATGTTCACGTCCGGGCAGTCGCCGGCGTCATCGCCGGTGACCAGCCAGTCATGGCCGGTGTTGTTGGTGTCGGTCAGCACGACGTTGTCCGACGGAGCCGTGTCGTTCGCTGACACCAGGATGGTGAAGCTGGCTGGATCGCCAGCCGTGATCGGATCGACGTCCGCCGTCTTGAGGACGCTGGCATCCGGGCAAAGCACGTGCACGGAGGCGCTGTCCTCGTTGTTCGACTCGTCGACGTCGGCATCGGCCGTGATCGACGCGGTGTTCGAGATGTCGAGGTCGCAGTCGGCCTCGCCGCTCGTCAGGGTGATCGTGATTGTCCGCGACTGATCATTCCCGTCATTCGCGATCGACGCCCACGTGCACGTGAGGGTCTCGCCGTCGAGGACGGTCGTGCTGTCGCAGCCACCGGCGTCCGTTCCGGTGACCGTCCACGTGTGACCCGTGTCGTTCAGGTCGCTGAGCACGACGTTCTCCGTCGGGCCGGTGCCACCGGCGCTCACGACGATGGTGAAGACCGCGTCCTCACCGAACACGATCGTGTCGACACTCGCGTCCTTGGCGACTCCCGGGTTCGGGCAGAGGACGGTGACGGAGTCGCTGTCCTCGTTATTGGTCAGGTCGTGGTCGTTGCTCGAGGCAACGCTCGCCGTGTTGGCGATCCCGAGCTCGCAGTCACCGGCGTCGCTCGCCATGGTGATGGTGATCTCTCGATCGTCGTTGTTCGGCACCGTGCCGAAGTTGCACGTGAGCGTATCGCCGTCCTCGATCACCAGATCCAGGCCGCAAGCCACGGAGTCCGTTCCGGAGACGGTCCAGTCGTGGCCGGTCTCGTTGACGTCGGTCAGCACGACTGCCTCGGAGGCACCGGTGCCTCCGGCGTGGACGTTGATCGTGAACGAGGCATCCTCGCCGGCAACGATCGGAGTGACGTCGGCCGCCTTGTCGATGCTCGCGTCGGCCTGGGGCGCATCCTCGAATGCGAACTCAGCCGAAGCGGTCTCGCCGGACAGGACGACGGTCTGGGAGTCCGGATCGGCGTCGTAGCCGGCCGGAGGGGTGGTCTCGGTGATCACGTAGGTGCCGAGCTTCAATCCCTTGACGAGCAGCGCGCCGCCCGCCGGATCCGAGTCGTTCGTGCCGTTGTCGACGACAGTCAGGTTGGTGCCCAGCGCCGCGTCAGCCGTGCCGACGAGCGAGAACGTCGCGCAGCAGAGGGGCTGGTCGGTCTGGGAATTGACCTTCGTCCAGCTGATGTCGCCGAGGCCGTTCGTGAACGGGCCGAAGGTCGCCGAGCCGAGCGGCCCGATGATCTCGATGTCACAGGCGGTGTCGATGATGTAGCCAGGCGGGGCTGCGGTCTCGCAGACCTTGTACGTGCCCGGCTCGACGCCGGTGAGGTGGATCGTGCCACCCGTCGCGTCATCGTCCGGCGCAACGCCATCCGTGACGATGAGGGGATCGGGCGTGTCATCACCGAATGGATTCGGGGAGATGCTGAAGCTCGCGCCACCCAGCGCCTGCTGATTCTCATCCTGCTTCAGGATGGTCAGCTCGCCGCAGGTGTTGAAGTCGACCGGGATCGGACCCGCGAGGTCGTCCAGGGCCGACGTGACCGTGTTCGACGCGCGTGACTTGGCCAGGATGGTGCCGAAGGCCGCGCAGTCGTCGCCCAGCAGCCCGCTGAGATTGACGGCGAACTCGCCGAACGCGCCGCTGACCAGCGAGGCGTTTCCGTTGAGGCAGTTCTGAATGGTGCCGGCGTTGACCGATCCCTCGGCGAAGCCGCCCATGGCGATGGCGTTGGACCAGGAGCCCGAGGTGGCATTCCCGTTCCAGAGTCGGTAGGTCAGTGTGACGACCCAGTTGTCGGCCGACTTCTGGAAGTTGAACTCAAGCAGCACATCGTCCTGCGTGCGCTGGTAGGTGACGCCATTCGAGGTCAGGAGGCCCGACTGGTTCAGCTCGAAGCTGAAGGTGCCGGTGCCGTTGGTGTCCCAGCGGATGAACGAGACGTAGGCGTACAGCTGGTCGTTGATCGCTTCGCTCGCCACGTAGATCTGCTGGTAGTCGGTCGAGTTCGAGATGCTGCCGGTATTGATTTCGGGAACGGCGTCGTTCTCGGCCGATGACTTGAAGGAGTCGTCGTTGTCGTGCCGCTCGGGGTCGGGAGTACCTCCGACAGCCACGGTACGGGCTACACCAGTCCGTCTCCGCGCCGTCGACGGCCAGGTTGCCGTCGGTGGCGTCGAACGAGCTCCCGGTGAGTGCCACAGCGGCGTCGGGCGCAACGGGCGCCAGGGGGCTAGCCAGGACGAGGTTGAAGAGAAGTGCGATGAATACGGGAAGGACGCTCAGCCGCGTCCGGGTTGCTCGGGTGTCCATTTCTGTTAGCCCCTCTGGCTCTCTGGCCGCCTGCAGCGACCCCTATCCGAAAAATTAGTGCCCACCTTGGCCTGCAGCGTTCGCAGGGATGCGGAGTGTATGGCCGGGTGGAGTACTTTGGTAACCCCTGCGTTTGCCCAGATTTGGGTAGTTTGTGTTGGTCCGGTGGGGTAAGGTGCCAAACATTCCGTTGCAGCATCGCAACGGTGGTCCTGGTACGACGCTCCCACCGTACGAATGGCGCACGAAACGGCCCCCGGATCGATCCGGGGGCCGTTCCTCAGCTAGCTCGTCGGCGGTCTATCGCTGGCGCGACAGCCGGACGTACAGCATCGTCCCCAGCGCTCCCAGGAGCAGCAGGCTCAGCAGGGCGGCCGGGACCTGGGCGAGGCTCCCGCCCATTGCGGTGTTCGGCACCTGCGGGGTCGGAGTCGGTGTCGGGTTTCCACCCAACGTCCCTTCCTCGCTGACGGTGACGCTGTCCTGGCCGTCATCCTCAGGCGTCTCGTTGGAGACGATGGTCGCCGTGTTCACCGTTGCCCCCGTGCGGGAGATGGTGTCGACGTCGACGGTCGTTCGGAACGAAACGCTCCCGCTCGCTGAGAGCTCCGCGAAGGTCCAGGTGACCACGCCACCCGTCTCGGTTCCGCCATCGGCGGCGTCGAGGAAGGTGAAGCCGTCGGGGACCTCATCGGTGATCACCGCGTTGGTGACGGGTCCATCGGTGAGCGTGTAGGTGAGGGTCCAGGTGACGATCGACGGCGTGGCGACGTCGTCGGCGATCTCGATGACCTCGGCGTCAGCCGCCTTGTCGATCACCAGGGTTGGCGTGGGAGGCTCGACAACGATGATCGGGTTGACGAATGTCGCGTCAGGCCCGCCCTCGCGGCCGGCACACGTGCCAGCCTCCTCGACGGTCACGTCCTGGGGATCCGGATCCATGGTGTGGCCCGGAGGTGCGACCGTCTCGGTGACGGTGTAGGTGTCGCCGATCGTCAGGTTCTGAACGCAGAAGGTGCCATCGGCTCCGGTTGTGTAGGTACCGTCACCGACCGGCGCCCCCTCACTGTCCTCGACGGTGAAGTCGGCGTCAGCCAACGGGACAGCGGGATCTCCATCATCGGTCTTCAGGATCAGGATGGTGCCCGTCTCGGGCTCCGGTCGCCGCTGATCGAGGAACTTCAGCTCGGAGGTTCCGGTCGTGATGGTGACGAGGATGCAGTTGTCCTGCTCGAGCTGAGCGCCTCCACTGGAACCACCGTTGCCGGGCTCGGGGCGCGGCGTTGCGTCGAGCGGAACGTTGTCCTCACCTTCCTTGTAGGCGAAGGGGTTCGGGTGTGGCGCCTCGCAGACGAGGTAGGTGCCGACGGGAAGCGCGGCTCCCTCTGCTCGTCCCTGGCTGCCGCCGCCCGTGTTGCCACCGCCGCCGGCGTTGTCGCCCAGCGTAACGGTGATGGTCTGGACGACCTGATCCTCGTCGTCCTGAACGGTGAAGTCGACTGAATAGCCCTCGAGGCTCGTGTCACGGCCGTTGCAGGTGTCCTGCTTGCCGATGCTGTCGCACATCGTCTTGAAGATGGCGATGTTGCCGGTGCCGGTCGCAAGCACTGGGCGGGCGACCACGAGAAGCGATGTCAGGAGCGCGGCGGCGCCGACGATGGCGAGCATGAGCCGCAACGGTGAGCGGCTGGGGGTGGACGTTGGACTCACGATGACGGGCTCTCTTTCCCTGAATTGTGTGTGCCGGTCGGATGAAATGAGTGCGTGCCGGATGGCCTGTGCTGAGGGGTCCTCCCTCGGGCCGAGTATATGGTTCCCGCCCCGTACTTCGGTACCAGTCAAATGACGTAACGAGTGCGGTCAAGTGTTGTTAGGGCCAGTCGTCGAGGGGAAGAGTGGTGCGTCCGGGCACCACCGTCATGGGACTCAGGCTTCCCGGCACCAGGCAGCGCGTGAGGCCCCGGCATCGTGCCGGGGCCTCACGCAACGCTCTTGGTCGACGAAGGACTAGCGCCGGCGGCGAGCCTCCGCATGAGCAGCGTAGGCGGCTCCGCCCAGTCCGCTGAGCATCAGCAGCGCCAGGATGGCGGCCGGCACGGTGCCGGTCGTGCCGGTGTCCATGCTCGTGTTCGGGAGCGGGTTTCCGCCCTGGGTCCCCGAACCACCACCGGGCGGGTTGCCGCCCTCGGTGCCCTCACCTGGCAAGGTGTTGGCGAACGTGCACACGATGGCGTCTCCGTCATCGATGGTCACGGTGACCTTGTCGGTGCTGAGATCGATGACTGCGCCAGCGTCCGCTGTGCAGGTGATCGATGTCAGGGTCCAGCCGGCGGTCACCTGTGCCGCGGTGAGAACCTCCCAGACGGAGTAGTCGCCGGCAGGCAGCTCGGTGGCGCCAAGCACGCCGCCGTTGGAGAGCGCGAACCCTGCCTCATCACCGTACGTCGCCATGAAGGCGAACGAATCGGTTGCGTTGGCGGGGGTCGTGGTCTTGCGGATCTCGAGCGTCCCGCTCTCCTCTTCCTCTTCACCCGCGGGGGTGTTGACGAAGATCGCCTCGGCGCTGTCGCAGTCGCCGTCAGGATCGACGGTGACTTCCTGGGTGCCATCACCGACGATCTCGAAGCCCTCGGGCGCCTGGATCTCGGTGACGGTCAGCACCTCGCCGAACGGCAGTCCGGTGATGCAGAACGTGCCGTCTTCGCCAGTGGTGAAGGTGCCTTCCTGGCCCTCGACCGTGAAGATGGCGCCTGAGAGGAGGTTGCCCTCCTCGTCGACCTTGCGAATCTTGATCGAGCCAACGCCGCTGCAGTCGATCTCGACGACGACCTCGTTGCTGGCGTTGTTGTTGTCGGCCCCTTCGGACTCATTGTCCGCCGAGACATTGGCAACGTTGTCGACCGGACTTCGGCAGATCGGGTTGCCCGGAGCGCCGATGGTCGCGGTGACGCTGACCGTGACGACCGCCGAGAGGCCGGCGCCAAGGTCGCCGAGGTCGCAACCGATGTGGTTGTTCTCGACGTCCGTGATAGAGCACGTGCCCTGGGTCGTGGAGATGCCGTCGATGGTGAGCTCGTCGTCGAGGTTGTCTGCGAGCTCGACACCGGTAGCGGTGCTGTCGCCGTTGTTCGTGACGGTGAGAACGTAGTCGTAGCTCTCCCCGATCTCGATCGAGGTGATCGGCTGTCCGTCTACCTCGGCCGACTTCACGACCACGACGTCAACTGTCCCGGGCTCCTCCGGCTCATCGCACGGAACGCCCTCGTTGGCGGACCAGTCCATCAGCTTCGATCCCGGATGGCCGAACGAGGCATCCAGCGTCGCGATGACGTCGCCGATGTACAGGTCGACCTGCCACCCGCAGTCAGGGAGATCGACGCTGATCCCGGTCGACGTGCCACCCAGATACGTGGCGGTGACGTTGTCGAACAGAACCTGCTCGTCGAAGGGCTGCATGAAGCCGCCGGGAAGCTCATACGAGCTGAAGCTGACCACGACGTCGCACAGCTCCTCGGGGACGTTGACCGTCGCCGGCCATGCCGTCTCGGTCGAGCCGTTGGCATTCTGCGGATCACCGACGTTGCTGCCGGCCCCGAGAAGGAGGTCACGCAGCTCCGCATCGGTGAAGTCAGCGGCCGGGATGCACTCGGCATCGCCGCCGCCCGCCTGGCAGCCGTTGTTCCAGATTGCCTGGCCCTCTGCGGACCAGTTCAGGCCGGCGGTGACCCCGTCGACCGGCGGAATGATGTCGCCCCACTTCTTGCCATCGGCCTTTGCGCCCGCATACCAGACGATGTTGTCGCCGGTGTGGTGCATGTGGTCGTTGTTGCCGACGCTGTCGATGGCGGCGTAGTCGACGGTGATGACGACGTACGGATTCGTCTCACTGTTGGTGCGATGACAGATCGTCGCCTTGTGAGGGTCCCCCTCCGTCGCCGCGACCGGTCTGACAAACGACATGATCGAGAAGAGCAGCGAGAACGTCGCTGCGAGGACCAACATCACCCGGAACGGTGAAGTCAGGCCTGACTGTACCGAGGTTCGATACACCTTTTCCCCTGGCCTTTCTGTTGAGTGACGCCGTCGTCGCCCAAGCGGGCGGATGGTTCCGGCAGCTGGCGACATCCGCAAGCCATAGCAGGATACGGACCTTGGTACTGGTCCGCTAGTACCTCGTCGCAAGGTGGATGAGGCAGAAGAGGGTGGTCCGGTCCGGTAAGGAACAGTACCGGAGAACTATACGTTGACGGGCGGCACCACTGAGGGGCTCACGAGGTGCGGCCGCGGGCCTCGAGGACGACGACCTGGGTCTCGTCGGGGAGCGAGCCGACGGTGACCTGCGCCTTCGGCTGGCGGATCGGCTCGGCGGCCATCTCGTGGAGGAACTTCTCCGGCCCCAGCAGGTCCTTCGAGGCGCCGTCGACGGCGAAGTGCATCGGGATCACGATCTTCGGACCGATCTGAGCCACGACTTCGGCGGCCTCGGCAGGCGTGAGCGTCGTCTCACCGCCGACCGGCACCAGCAGCACGTCGACAGGACCGAGCTCGGTCAGCTGCTCGTCGGTCAGCAGGTGCCCGAGGTCGCCCAGGTGGCAGATGTGCACGCCGTCGATCTCGACGGCGAAGACCATGTTCTCGCCGCGCGAGCCGCCCGCCTCCCCGTCGTGGAAGGTGCGGATGCCGGTGATGAGCAGATCGCTGAACTCGTACTCGCCGGGACGCGTCAGCGTCATGCCCGCGGAGATCGAGCGGGTGTAGCTGTGGTCCGGATGGGCGTGGCTGATGGTCAGCAGCTCGACGTCGTGCTTGCCGGCCACGAAGCCGGTCGACGGCGGGCAGGGGTCGGTGATGACGGTCGCGTCCTTGCCCTTCAGACGGAAGCAGGCACGCCCGTACCAGGTGATCTCCATCGGTGGATCGATGGTAGCCGATCGGCAGATAGCACGAGCCCCGGTGCCCGCCCAATGACACCGGGGCTCGAAGGAGGGAGGGTGGAGGCAGAAACCCTAGTGGGATCTCCAACTCGCACCGTGAACACTAGGAGGCCGATCTAAACGGCCGGCTTGCCGCACCTTAAGAAACCTGAACGTTGGCAGCGCCTTCCGATGGCCTGCGTAGAATGGCGCGGATGCCCGCCGGCCCACCGCCTCGTCCCGGTCCTCGTCGCGATCATCGTGGTTGCGGCCATCGCCATCCTTGGCCTCGCGTCGCCGGCATCGGCATCGGCTGTCGAGCCGGACGCCAGCGGCTCGCAGGACGCCGCGCCGGTACGAGACGGAGCCGAGCGCTGAGGCGTCGCCTGATTCGAGTGCTGACGCCGTCCATCCCGACCGAGGCCGAGGCGCAGGCGATCCTGGCCGAGATCCAGGACGAGGTGATCGCGATTCGTGGCCTCGAGGCGGCCGACATCGGTCCCGCGGACATCATCAGCCGGGACGAGCTCGCGGTCGAGCTCCAGAAGGTGTTCGACGAGGAGTACCCGCCGGAGGAACGTGAGCGCGACAACGTCGAGCTGCGGGCGCTCGGGCTGCTGGAGTCGGACGAGGATGTCGCCGAGCTGCAGCTCCAGCTGCTGGGCGACCAGGTTCTCGGCTTCTACGACGACGTCGAGAAGCGCATGGTCGTGGTGTCGGACGCCGGTCTCGACGTCGAGGCTCGCATCACCTACGCCCACGAGTACACGCACGCCCTGCAGGACGCCGCGTTCGGTCTCGACTCGCTCCAGACCGATGCCGTCGGCGAGGACGACCGGGGGCTGGCGCGCACCGCGCTCATCGAGGGCGACGCCACCATCACCATGCTTGCCTGGATGCTCCAGAACCTGAGCCAGGGCGAAATCCTCGAGTACTTCGCCGGGGCCGAGGTGCCGGACACCAGCGGCATCCCGTCCTGGATGGTCGCCCAGCTGGCATTTCCGTACGACGCCGGGCTGACCTGGACGAACGCGCTGGCCGGCGGTGATCCGACCAGCCCCGACTACACCGATGTCGACGCGGCCTTCACCGATCCACCGGACTCCACCGAGCAGGTCATGGAGCTCGACAAATGGGAGGTGCGCGAAGCGCCGGACGCGGTCGAGGTGCCGGACCTCGCGGCGTCGCTCGGCGACGGCTGGGAGGAGGTCGACTCGACGCCGATCGGGCAGGCCACCATCGGCATCATGCTCGAGTACTTCGGGATCCCCGGTGCGCGAGGCTCGCGAAGCTGGCGCTGGCTGGGGCGGCGACCGCGCCGTGGTCGCGACGGGCCCGGACGACGCGTTTGCCGTGGCATGGCGGCTGGCATGGGATTCGCCGACAGATGCCACCGAGTTCCTCACGGCCTACGAGACCGTCGTGGAGGGCCTCGACTTCCCGGCCTCGGTCACCGAGCTGCCGAACGGCGAGATCCTGGTGGCCCACGCGTCGACCGAGGAGCTGCTGCGGCAGACGGTCGACGCCGCCGACTGACCTACATCGACTCCGGCGCCGAGATCCCGAGCAGGTCCAGTCCGTTGACGAGGACGGATCGGGTGGCGTCGACCAGGGCCAGCCGCGCCGATGAGAGCGCCTCGTCCTCGGTCAGCACCTTGCAGTCGCGATAGAACGCCGAGAAGGCGCTCGCCAGCTCGTAGGCGTATCGCGGGACCTCGTGGGTCTCGCGCCGCTCGGCCGCGATGGCCAGGGCGTCCGGGAAGTCGAGCAGCTGGCGGATGCAGCGCCTGCTCGGCCGGATGACGAAGCAGCTCGGCGGTGCGTGAGCCGTCGGCTGAGAGCCCGACGTCGGCGCCGTTGCGGAGGATCGACGAGGCGCGCGCGTGGGCGTACTGCACGTAGTAGACGGGGTTCTCGTTGCTCTGCTTCTTGGCCAGCTCGAGGTCGAAGTCGATCCCGGACGTGTAGGCGCGTGAGCTGAAGTACCAGCGCGCCGCGTCGACGCCGACCTCGTTCAGCAGGTCGTCGAGGGTGATGAACTCGCCCGACCGCTTGCTCATCGGAATCTCCACGCCCTCGCGTACGAACCGCACCCAGGCGATGAGCGGCCAGCGGACGGCATCGGGGTCAAATCCGAGCGCGATGGCGGCGGCCCGGTTGCGGGCGACGGTGCCGTGATGGTCGGCGCCCCAGATGTAGATCAGCTCGTCGAACCCACGGCTGAACTTCTCGGCCACGTAGCCGATGTCGGCGGCGAAGTAGGTTGGGCGGCCGTTCGAGCGGATGACGACCCGATCCTTGTCGTCGCCGAAGGCGGTCGACCGGAACCAGAGCGCGCCGTCGTCTTCGTACATGAACCCTGACTCGCGCAGCCGGGCGATGCCGCGCTCGACCCAGCCCGCGGCGTGGATCGCGCCCTCGCTGGTCCAGACGTCGAAGCGAACGCCGAGTCGCTCGAGGCTCGACTCGATCCCGGTGCGAACGCGTTCAGACGCCCAGCGGCCGAGCACCTCGCCCGGATCGGCGTCCGGTGCCTCGGCGGCCGTCCAGACCTCTTCTGGCACGGCGGCGACGAGGTCGGTGACGTAGTCGCCGTGATAGCCGTCCGGCGGCACGGGCTCGCTCTCGCCGCACGGCAAGCAACGGTCAGGCCGAGGTTCCGGATCTGCTCGTTGTAGTCGTTGAAGTAGTACTCGCGCGTCACCTGTTGCCCGGCCGCCTCGAGCACCCGGCTCAGCACGTCGCCGACGAAGGCGCCGCGCGCGTTGCCCACCGTGAGCGGACCGGTCGGATTGGCGCTCACGAACTCGACGTTGATGCGCCGCGGCTCGCTCGCAGCTCTGCGACCGTAGTCGACGCCCGCGGCGCGGATCGGCTCGACCTGGGCCGCGACCCAGGCGGGGTCCATGCGCAGGTTCAGGAACCCGGGCGCGGCGATCGAGACCTCGGCGATGCTGGCCGGCCGCTCGAAGTGCGCGACGAGCGTCTCGGCGATGCGCATCGGCGCGGCGCGTGCGACGGGCGCCAGCTGCATGGCGGCGTTGCTTGCCCAGTCGCCGTGCTCCGGCTTGGCCGGCCGCTCGAGACCGATCGCCGGGAGCTCGGCGCCTTCCGGGAATGGTGAGCTCGCCGGCCGGCGATCGCGCGGTCACGGGCCGCGGCGATGGCTGCGGTGAGATCGGCTCGCAGACTCATGGGGCGTCGAGTCTAGCGCCTCGACGCCGTGCGGCCGGACGGTCAGTCCTGGGTGGCGCCGGCCACCGCCGGCGCCGGCGCCGCGTCGGCGTTCGCATCGGCGTGGACGGCGCCGCCGATCGCCAGCGACAGGATCATCCAGGCGGCTGCCAGGGCGATCAGCAGTCGGCTTGGGCGGGTGCGGGTGGCGGCGCGCAGGTTGGGCTTCATCGTTCGGGTGTCTCTTGTCGCCGTGTGGGTTGAGCTGTGGTTCCCCCCGCCGACACCCTATGCAAGCCGTTTGCCAGATCGCAGCATCCGAGGCGGTGCGCGGTCGCACACGCCGGCGATCAGCGCTCGCGGGCGAGACGCAGCTCGAGCGCCTGGTCGGCGCTGAAATCGGCCAGGCCGAGGACGTCGGCCGCGACCTCGAGCAGGGCGCCGGTGGGGGCGAGACCGATGAGCTCGCAGTGATCGATCTCGGTGCCGGCCTCGTGCGCCAGCCGCCGAACCTCGCGGACGACGGCCGCGATGCCGGTGCGCTCCCAGTCGACGAGGTTCGTGCTGACCTGCGCCATCGGCCGCATGCCCGGGTTCTCGAGCAGCACGCCCATGGCCTGCACCGCCGGCATGCCGCCCGAGCTCTCGCGGATGGTGTTCGCGATCTTGATCGCCGTCGCGAGCTCATCGGTGCGCAGGTTGATGTTGAACGCGATCAGACGGCTTGCGAGCGCCGACCGCCACCGCGCCGCCGCGCGGGTGCACCCGGGCCGGGCCGAAGTCCGGCGCCCGCATCGGGTTCGTGCCGATCTCGTCGCGGATCGCCTCGTACTGGCCGCGCCGCACGTCGGCCAGGCGGCGCCGGTCCGGACGCAGGGCCGCATCGCCGTAGAGATAGACCGGCAGCTCGAAGCGCGTCGCGATCTGCTCGCCGAAGCGCCTGGCGAGGTCGACGCACTCCTCGATGCGCGTGCTGCCGAGCGGCACGAACGGAATGACGTCCACCGCGCCGATGCGCGGGTGGGCGCCCTGGTGCTGCTCCATGTCGATCAGCTCGAGCGCCCGCCCCACCGCGGCGGTCGCCGCCCTGACGACCGGCTCGGCACTGCCGGCGAAGGTGACCACGCTCCGGTTGTGCGTCTCGTCGCTCGTGTGGTCGAGGACGGTCACGCCCTCGATCTGGCCGACGGCGCGCACGATCTCCTCGACCACCTCGCCGCGGCGACCCTCGCTGAAGTTCGGTACGCACTCGATCAATCCCGGGCATTGGTTTGATCGTAGCGAGTTGCGGCCCGTCGCCTCATTGCGTTTGCGCCGGACCGCAACTGACGACCCTGGGCCGGATCTCGACCAGCGTTTGCGCATGGGAGCAAGGACTGCCCCGATCGGGCCCGATCTCCGCCTGCGTCGTCGTTGGTTGCGCTGGGCCGCAAACGCGAGCGATGCCGATGCTCCTGCTAGGCTCCGATGATGTCGGCTGCCGCCACGCTGATCGATCGTGCCCGCGCGCACCCGAACGCGAGTGGGACGCTCTATCGTCGCGATCCCGATCGGGAATCCCGACGACATCACGCTGCGCGCTCTGCAGACGCTCCGCACCGTTGACGTCGTCGCCGCCGAGGACACCCGCCACTTCGCGACCCTGGCGCGGCATCACGGCATCGACGCGCGCGCGGTGAGCTACCACGATCACAACGAGGAGTCGCGCACGCGCGAGCTGGTCGGCCGGCTTCAGGCCGGTGAGGACGTGGCGCTGGTGAGCGATGCCGGCACGCCGCTCGTCAGCGATCCGGGCTACCGGCTGGTCCGCGCCGCGATCGACGCGGGGATGACGGTCACCAGCCTGCCCGGCCCCTCGGCGGTGACCACCGCGCTGGCTGCGTCGGGCCTGCCACCCCATCCGTTCCGCTTCCTCGGCTTCCTGCCGCGGACGGCAGCGGCGCGGCGCTCGGCGTTGGAGGCGCTGCGCGGCGACGAGGCGACGCTCATCGCCTTCGAGGCGCCGCGTCGCTTGGTCGCCGCCCTGCGCGACGCGCTGGCGGTGCTCGGCGACCGGCCCGCCTGCCTGGCTCGCAACCTCACCAAGCCGCACGAGCGCTACCAGCGCGGCCCGCTGTCGCGGCTGCTCGCCGAGCTCGAGGCGGAGGGCGAGGTTCGCGGCGAGTGCACGCTGCTCATCGGCGGAGCCGCCGAACGGTCGAGTCTCCGAGGCCGATGCCGAGGCTGATGCGGCCCTCCTGCTTGCCGCCGATGCGCCGGCGCGCGCCGTCCAGGAGCTGCTGGTGCGACGCCACGGCCTCTCGAAGCGGGACGCCTACGCCCTCGTGCTGCGGATTCGAGACCGATGAGCGCCGACATCGTCGAGCGCGTCCTCCGCTCGCCCCGCTACCGAGACGTCGATCGTTCGCTGCTGGCGCGCCTCGCCGAGCAGGAGCTGGCCGCGCGCGAAACGCCGACGATGCCGTCAAGCGCGTGAAGCGGCGGCTCCACCAGGCGGTCGGCGCGTTCCGCGGCGCGGCCCGAGCCGATGCGATCGCGGCGACGTGGTCCGGCGATCTCACCGCGCCGGCCTTCCGCGCCGCCTGCGCGCACGCGCTCCGGTCGCACGCATCGACCCGCGAGCGGCTCGATTCGCTCGACGCCTTCTATGCCGGCATCTGGGCAGTCACGGGGTCCCCGACACGCATCCTCGACCTCGGCTGCGGGCTCAATCCGCTCACCCTGCCGTGGATGGGCCTCGCTCCCGACGCGACCTACCTCGCCTCCGATGTGGACCGGCGCCCGCTCGCCGCGGTCGCCTCGTTCCTCGAGCTGGTCGGCCAGCCGCACCAGGTCGAAGTGCGGGACGTGGTCGAGCGTCCGCCGGTCGAGGAGGCGGACGTCGCCCTCGTCCTCAAGCTCGTGACGACGCTCGATCGCCAGGTGCCGGAGGCCGCCGCCCACCTGCTTGCGACGCTCCGGGTCCGCCACGCCGTGGTCAGCTTCCCGAAGCACTCGCTGGGCGGCCACGCCAAGGGAATGGAGCGGACCTACCGCAAGCGACTCGACCGGCTCGTGGCGGACGCGGGCCGCGTGAGCGCGGTCGCCGAGGCATCGGTCCCGACTGAGCTCGTCTTCGTGCTGGCGCTCGATGGCTGATCCGCTCGTCACCGGTCGCGGCACGCTGCCGGTGCCGACCTTCCTGCCCGACGCGACGCGGGCCGGCGTGCGCGGCGTCAGCAGCGACGACCTGCGCCGGATCGGGATCGAGGGGGTGGTGGTGAATGCCTTCCACCTCCTCCGCCGGCCCGGCGCGCGCGTCATCCAGGCGGCCGGTGGGATCCATCGGTTCATGGACTGGGACGGACCGATCCTGAGCGACTCAGGTGGCTTCCAGGTCTGGAGCCTCATCCGCCAGGATCCGAGGCGTGGCGTCATCCGGGACAACGAGGTCATCTTCCGCGAGCCGGAGACCGGGGAGAAGTGGAACCTGACGCCCGAGCGGATGATCGGCCTTCAGTTCCAGCTCGGCAGCGACATCGTGGTCTGCCTCGACGACTGCACCGATGCGGATGCGCCCGAGGCCGAGCAGGAGCGATCCGTGGAGCGGACGGTGCGCTGGGCGAGGCGCAGCCGCGAGGAGTTCGACCGTCAGGTGGCGGAGCGGCGCGACGCCGATCCACCCCGGATCTTCGCAGTCGTGCAGGGCGGGAGGTCCGAGGTGCTGCGGCGGCAATGTGCCGCGGAGCTGGCGGCCATCGGATTCGACGGGTACGGCTTCGGCGGATGGCCGCTGGAGGCGGATGGCTCCCTGCTGGTCGATCCGCTGCGCTGGGTCGCCGAGTCGCTGCCGGCCGAGGTTCCCAAGCACGCGCTCGGGATCGGTCGCGCCGACCATGTCGTCAACGCGTTCTCGCTCGGCTACTCGATCTTCGACTGTGCGCTGCCGACCCGGGACGCACGGCACGGACGGCTGTACGCGTTCCGGCCCGGCTGGGCCGATAAGCGGCCCTCTCCCGGCGATCACTTCTACCGCGCGGTACGCATCCACGATCCCGAATACCGGGTCGACCACCGGCCGGTGGAGGAGGGCTGCGATTGCCCCGTCTGCTCGCGTCACTCGGCGGCCTACCTGCATCACCTCTTCAAGGTGGGCGACCTCTCCGCCGAGCGTCTGGCGACGCTGCACAACCTTCGCTTCTACGTCCGCCTGTTCGGTCTGCTGCGACAACGCTGATCGAGCGCGACGGCGCCGCTTGCGAGGGGCGGGCACATCGGCGACTCAGTGGCCGAACGTGCGGCGGATGGGAGCTTTGGCCAAGCTGTGGGCGCGACTGATTGGCTGGAGCAACCGTGGGGCGCATGAACAGCCATTCAGCGTCTGATACGCCCGTGGGACGCAAGTAGTCTGCCCGGGCGGCGCGTCTAGCCGTGGGCGGCGGCCTGGGCGGGGTCCTCCCGGCCGAGGGTGTCCGGGTTGACCCCGCGCGCCCGGGCCAGCCGTTCGGTGAGCAGCTGGAGCGCGACCGCGGCGCCGAGCAGCGAGCCGGCAACGCCTTTGACGCGCCCCGCGCGCGGCAGGACGATCCGTCCGGCCGGGGTCCCTTGCTCGCTCACTGACGCCGCCACCTCCGCGGAGAGGATGGCCGCCGCCGGCACCGCGAGTGCCCTTGCGGCTGCCAGCACACGCTCGCTTCGTTCACGGATCGGTCCCTCGCGATGTCCCGGGGTCGTCAGCAGCAGGACGATGCCCGTCCATCGCGTGGCGGCCGCGAGGTGTCCGTGAAGCACCGTCTCGAGCTCATGGGCGGCGGTCGGCAGCCGGGCTCCTTCGGCCACCTTGAGGGCCAGCTCGCGCGCGGAAATGTAGTCGGCGCCGGCGCCGACCATGATCAGCCGATCGATGCCCGCAAGCGCGGATGCCGCCGACGCGGCGGCGTGCGGGTCATCGGCCACGTCCAGCAGTGCGCGAATGGCGAGGGCATCGACCTTCGATCGCGACAGACGTGCGGCGAGCACGGAACCGACCAGGAGCGGCGAGAGGTATCCGACGGTGTGGCACCAGCTCTGGTCCTGCTCCTCGGTCCGAATCACGAGCTCGGCCAGCGCCGCTCCCGGCGAGCCGCCGCCCACGGTGATGAGGGCGGTCCGCGCACCCGATTCGCGCGCCGTGCGGAGCGCCTCGTTCGTGATGTGCGTGCCGCCCTCGTGCGAGATGGCGATGAGGAGCCCGTCGGCGATCGGGCGGGCGAGCAGCTCCAGAGCCTGGATCGAGCGCACCCCGCGACCGGCCGGCAGGTCGAGCGCCTCGTTGAGCAGGGCGGCGGCGCCCATGGCGGCGTGCTCGGACGTGCCACAGCCGGTGGTGATGATCGGACGGCCCGCGGCCGCCGCCTCGCGGACGGCCGAGGCGAGCTGCTCGACCGTCTCGTCGGTGGACAGGCGATGGATGAGCCGCTCGGCGAGTGCCGGCTCCGCGGCGATCATCTCGCTCATGTGATATGGCGGGCGGCCCCGGAAGGATGGCATCTCGGATCCCGTCCACGGCTCCGGCGGACCGGGAAGCGGCTCGTTCGCCGCGCGTCTTGCCACCGCGATCAGTTCGCGGGCCGCATGGGGATCCGGACGCCTCGCTCGTCGGCGACCTCGAGCGCGCGCTCGTAGCCGGCATCGGCATGGCGGATGACGCCCATGCCGGGATCGGAGGTCAGGACGCGTTCCAGGCGCGCCGCCGCCTCGGGCGTTCCGTCGGCGACGACCACCATGCCGGCGTGGAGCGAGTAGCCGATGCCGACACCGCCGCCGTGATGGAAGCTGACCCAGGTGGCGCCGGCGGCCGTGTTGACCAGCGCGTTGAGGATCGGCCAGTCGGCGATCGCGTCCGAGCCGTCGCGCATCGCCTCGGTCTCGCGATAGGGTGAGGCGACCGATCCGGCGTCGAGGTGGTCGCGGCCGATGACGATCGGCGCACTGATCTCGCCCGAGGCGACTAGCTCGTTGATGGCTGCTCCCGCCTTCGCTCGCTCGCCGTAGCCGAGCCAGCAGATGCGCGCCGGCAATCCCTGGACCGGCACCTTCTCCGCGGCGAGGCGCAGCCAGCGCTGGAGTCCCTCGTCGTGTGGGAAGAGCTCGGCGAGCGCGGCGTCGATGCGCGCGATGTCGGCCGGATCGCCAGACAGCGCCGCCACCCGAAACGGTCCGCGGCCCTCGCAGAAGAGCGGGCGGATGAACGCGGGCACGAACCCGGGGAAGTCGAAGGCGTTCTCCACGCCGGCATCCCGGGCGTGGGCGCGGATGTTGTTGCCGTAGTCGAAGGTGACGGCGCCCTGCGCTTGGAAGGCGAGCATGGCGCGCACGTGGTCGGCCATCGACGCCTTCGCGCGGCGCACGTACTCGTCCGGGTCGTTCTCGCGAAGTGGCCCGCGCGTCGTCAGATCGTTATTCCGCCCGGGACATATCCGTCCAGCGGATCGTGGGCCGAGGTCTGGTCGGTGACGATGTCTGGCCGCCAGCCGCGACGCACGAGCTCGGGCTCGACGTCCGCTGCGTTCCCGATGAGCGCGACGCTGCGGGCCTCGCCGTCGCTGCGCCATCGGTCCACCAGCGCGGATCGCCTCGTCGAGGTCATGGGTCAGCTCGTCGACGTAGCCGGCCTCCAGCCGTCGTCGGGCCCGTGCCTCGTCCACCTCGATGATCAGGCACGCGCCCTCGTTCATCGTCACGGCCAGCGGCTGCGCGCCGCCCATCCCGCCGAGGCCGGCGGTGAGGGTGACCGTCCCGCGCAGCGAGCCGCCGAAGTGCTGCCGCGCCACCTCGCCGAACGTCTCGTAGGTGCCCTGGATGATTCCCTGCGTCGCGATGTAGATCCACGAGCCGGCGGTCATCTGGCCGTACATCGTCAGGCCGGCGCGCTCGAGCTCGCGGAACTGCTCCCAGGTCGCCCAGTGCGGCACGAGGTTGGCATTGGCGATGAGCACGCGCGGCGCATCGGTCGTGGTGCGGAAGACGCCAACCGGCTTGCCGGAGGCGACCAGCAGTGTCTCGTCGTTCTCCAGCCGCTGCAGCTCGGCGACGATCGCGTCGAACGCCTCCCAGCTCCGGGCGGCACGGCCGGTGCCGCCGTAGACGATCAGGTGGTCGGGGTCCTCGGCGACCTCCGGATCGAGGTTGTTCATGAGCATCCGCAGCGCCGCCTCCTGCTGCCAGCCCTTGCAGGAGAGCTCGGTGCCGCGTGGCGCGCGCACGGGGCGCGGACCGCTCTTCGGTCGGACGGCCGTCATGCGCCGATGATACGGCGCCACCTCTCCGCTCGGCGGTCAGGTCCGAGACAGCAGGAAGGCAGCTGCGAAGCCGACGGCAGTGGCGAGACCGACGCGATCGCCGCCGTTCTCGAAGGCCTCCGGAAACATCGTGTTTGCGAGCATGGTCAGGATCGCACCGGCCGCCAGGCTCTGGGCGAACGCGAGCAACTTCGAACCAACGTCCGAGAGGACTGCGTTGCCGATTGCGGCGGAGAGTCCGGAGATGATCGCGACCACCAACCAGAGCCCGATGACCCAGCGTCGCCCGTGCCCTTCCTCGGTGAGGTCACGGGTGCCGGCGAGGCCCTCCGGGAGGTTCGAGACGAGGACCGCACCCAGGAACGAGGGACTGATGCCCGCACCGCCGATGAGGGTGGCCCCGAGGACCAGCGATTCGGGAATTCCGTCCAGCAGGACCCCGAGCACGATCGCCGGCCCGTTCGTCCGAGGGCCGGAATCGGCACGCCTCCCGCCCATCCGCTTGATCAGTTTGTCGCCTCCGTAGTAGCCAACCGCGCCGACAGCGATCCCCAGTCCGAAGGTGAGCGTGCCGCCCACGCGAAACGCCTCCTCGGACAGGTCGAAGGCCAGCGCGCTGACCAGCGCCCCGGCGCCGAAGGCCATGACGAGCGCCACGATCCGGGGAGGTATGCGCAGCGCCAGCGCGGCGACGGCCCCGAGCACCAGGGCGGACGCGGCGAGCGCGCCCCACAGGCCGGCCGCGATTGGATCAGGCATCCGGCTCCGAGTCGTCGCCGAACGGGTTCGGACGCTTGGGCTTCTCGGGGGGCAGGCGGAACAGGTCGTCTGGATCGCGCTTGGGCGGCAGCGGCAGCGGCCAGTCCTCACCCTCGTCGTCGGGGCGGCTGGCGCGCAGGAGCCCGGACCACGCGTCCGCATCGGTCTCGCCGGTGAGCTCGCGCCGGTAGACCGGGAAGCGATCGTCGCCGGCCGCACGAGCGAAGCCGGCAGCCTCGTAGACCGATGACGGCCCGGGCGATGGGAGCCATTCCTCGGCCGCCCCTTCGGGGTAGGCCTCCACGGCCGTGATGCCGCGGCGGTCGAGCTCGGCACAGACGGCATCCAGCAGCTCGGCCCCCGTGCCCAGCCGATCGTCGGCATGGGGAGTCACCTGCAGGCAGGTGATCACCCACGGCGCCGGCGACTCCGGCAGGTGCGGATATCGGTCGCGGATCACCTGTGCACGGGGATAGGCGCTCAGCGGGCCGAACTGCGCAAAGCCGATCGCCACCCGATCGACCGCATCGGTACGGTAGGCGAGCATCGCGTACGAGCCGGAGACGCCCTGCGCGGCGAGGAGGCGCTGGCGCTTGAGCGCGGCGCGCCGGTCCCCGTCGTTCGCATCAGCTTCCGGAGCATCGCGTCCGCCGTCGATCCGCTCCCAGTAGTCGCAGGTCTGGCAACGGGCGCCTGGCTGTGCGGGGTCGGGGATGTCGCCGAACGACGATTCATCGACCGGCTCGAAGGCGAGCTCAGGCATGCGCTTCCTGCGTCGCGCCGTTCGCGAGCAGCTCGCCGGAGTGCACCAGCTCACGCACGGCATCGATGTCCGGCGCCGGCGACCGGTCCGCGCCGAGATGGGGCACCCGCGACCGAACGATGGCGTGCGCGGCGGCCACGCCGGCCCCCGGCCGCAGCGGAGCGCGGAAGTCGAGCCCCTGCGCCGCGCAGAGCGCCTCGATGGCGAGCACCTGCTCGGCGCGGTCGATCGCTTCGCGAAGGTGGAGCGCGGAGGTGGCGCCCATGCTGACGTGGTCCTCCTGGTTCGCGCTGGTGGGGATCGTGTCCACCGATGAAGGATGGGCAAGCGTCTGGAGCTCGTTCACCAGCGCCGCAGCCGTGTAGTGCGCGATCATCAGGCCGCTCTCGACGCCCGGCTGCTCGGCGAGAAAGGCCGGCAGGCCGGACAGGTGCGCATCGACCAACCGCGCCGTTCGCCGCTCCGAGATCGATGCGAGCTCGGCCACCGCCATCGTTGCGTAGTCGAGCGCCAGGGCCAGCGGCTCGCCGTGGAAGTTCCCTCCCGAGATGACCTCACCGGTCGGGAAGACGAGCGGATTGTCGGTGGCGGCGTTGATCTCGACAGCGAGGACCCGCTCCAGCTCGCCGAGCGCGTCCCGCGCCGCGCCGTGGACCTGCGGCATGCAGCGCAGGCTGTACGCGTCCTGGACGCGGTGGTCGCTGTCGGCATGGGATGCGCCGATCTCGCTCCCGGCGAGCAGCGCGCGCAGGTGCCGCGCCGCCGCCACCTGGCCTGCGTGCGGCCGTGCCGCGATCAGCTGCTCGGCGAAGGCGGCGTCCGTGCCGAGCATTGCCTCGAGGCTCATGGCGCCGATGACGTCGGCGGTGATCGCCAGCCGCAGCGCGTCGTGATGTGCCAGCGCCCCCAGCCCGGCCATCAGCTGGGTGCCGTTGAGCAGGGCGAGGCCCTCCTTTGCGCCCAGCGTCAACGGCGTCAGCTCGGCACGAGCGAGTGCGTCGGCCCCCGAACCGGGACCGGCCCCGTCGACGGTCGCTTCCCCCTCGCCGATCAGCACCAGCGCCAGGTGCGCGAGCGGCGCGAGGTCGCCCGAGGCGCCGAGGCTGCCGCGCGATGGCACGACCGGGTGGACCGCTCGCGTTCAGCATGGCGATCAGCAGCTCGGCCACCTCGACCCGAACGCCGGAGAGCCCGACGGCGAGCGTGTTCGCGCGCAGCACGAGCATGGCCCGCACCACCTCATCCGGCAGTGGATCGCCCACACCGGCCGCGTGCGAACGCACCAGGTTCTGCTGGAGCTCGGCCGTCTGCGATGGCTCGATCCGGACGTCGGCGAGATCCCCGAAGCCGGTGGTGACGCCGTACACGGTCGCGCCGTCGGCGACGAGCCGCTCGATGACCGCAGCGCGAATCGGCCATCCGCCGGGCCGCCGCGGGCTCGAGCTCGACGGCCCGTCTACCGCGCGCCACCTCGATCACGTTGTCGATGGTGAGGTCCCGGCCGGAGAGGGGAAGCGGCGGCATCGGTCCCTATACTACGCACCGTGCGACGCCTGCCGGACCCCATGAGACGCCTCGTGGTGAGCGACGACGCAGCGCACCGCCTGGGCGGAGCGGTGCCGAGCCCGGCCGCTGCGTTCCTGCTGGCCGTGATCGCGCTGCCGGCGCTCTTCTGGCTCGTGATGCTGAAGCGCACGACCGTCTTCACGGCCCCCGAGGAGTGGCTGATGACGAACGTGCAGCCGGCAGTCTCACGGCTGGGTCCAGACCAACCTGCCACCGCTCGAGATCCTGATCATCGGCATCAGTGCCCTGGGCAGCGGCTGGTTCGTGGCACTCGGCTTCGCCGTGCTGGGTCTCCTTGCCCTTGCCAACGGCCGTCGCGATCTCGCGCTGCTCCTCGCGCTCGGCACCCTCTGCTTCCCGATGGAATGGGCGCTCAAGTACTTCACCTCGTCGGAGGCGATCGACCTGTGGGCACTGGTGCGCGCGATCTTCAACGTCAACGACGTCGGCCTCGACGACATCGCCGACTTCCCGGCCGGCCATGCCCTGCGCGCCACGGTCTTCTACGGGCTCGCCGCCTTCTGCGTCGCGCGCCTGGCCCACGACCAGCGGCAGGGCCAGATCGCATACATCGTCGCGCGCGATCTTCGTCGGCGCCATCAGCGCCACGCGCATCTACCTCGGCGCGCACTACCCGATCGACGTGCTCGGCGGCCTGATGGCCGGCGGCGCGCTGCTGGCGATCCTCGTCGCGGTCCACGTCCTCGGCGTCGATGAGCGGGCGCGGGCGCGCGAGCTCGCGGAGGCCGCCGCGCATCCCGAGCTCCCGGAGTCGCCGCGTGGCGGTGCCACGCCGCACGCCGACCGAGGGCTGAGCGCTGCTCGACTTCATCGACCGTGAGGTCATCCCGTTCGTCCTCCAGATGTACGACGCCGTTGGCTACGTTGGCGTGGCCATCGGCATCGCGCTCGAGACGTTCATCCCGATCATCCCGTCGGAGGTCATCGTCCCGATGGCGGGCTGGAAGGTCGCCCAGTCGGCCGCCGACCCGACGTCGTCGAGCCGCTCACCGGCCAACCGTGGACGTTCAGTCGCCGCGCTCATCGCGGCGACCGTGGGCGCGGCGCTAGGATGCGCTGGCCGGCTACCTCATCGGCGCATGGGGCGGGCGCCCCCTGCTCGACCGCTACGGCCGCTGGGTCCATATCCACCCGGACGACCTCGATCGCGCCGACGCGCTGGTTCGCGCGCCACGGCGACTGGGCGGTGCTCATCTGTCGCCTCATCCCGCTCCTGCGCGCGCTCATCAACTTCCCGGCGGGCGTGGCCCACATGCCGATCGGGCGGTTTCTCCTGTTCAGCGTGCTCGGCTCGCTGCCCTGGAATGCGGCGCTCCTTCTCGGCGGCATCGCTCTCGGGGCGAATTACGAGGCGCTCTACCACGCGATCCGCCCGTTCGAGATCGTGATCTACGTGGTCGTAGTGATCGGGATCGCGGTCGTCATCGCGCTCTGGCTGCGCGGGCGCGACCGTAACTCTGAGGCGCGAGAAGGCGGTTGACCGTGCCCCGCCCTCATGCCACGATCGGACCAATCGAACCATCCATCGTCTTCGGGGCGGGGTGAAAGTCCCCACCGGCGGTCGGCTCGCGTAACGAGCCAGCCCGCGAACCGCAGCGGTCATGTACCGCCGCGGCCGACCTGATCCCCGGCAGCGCCGGGGCAGACAGGGCCGACGGTCACAGTCCGGAAGGGAGAAGACGACCACGCACTCCGTCGCGCCCGACGGAGGTGGTGGCGACGCCCCGTGCGCGATGACCGCAGCGACACGGGAGCACGATGAGCTCGGAGACGATCACCTCCACCGGCCTCGCCGTCACGATTCGTGACGTCGGCGCGCGGTTCGCCGCGTCGGGCGGCGCCGTCGAGGCGCTGGCCGGCTGCAGCCTGGAGATCGCTGCGGGTTCGTTCACGGTGATCATCGGTCCGAACGGCTGCGGGAAGAGCACGCTTCTGCGGCTGATTGCCGGCCTGCTTCTGCCAACGGCCGGCACGGTCTCGGTGGACGGCCGGGCGCCACGGCCCGGCGACGGGCGCGTCGGATTGGCCTTTCAGCAGCCGCGGCTCATTCCGTGGCGCACGACCCTCGACAACGTGGCGCTGCCCCTCGAGCTCGCGGGCGTACCGCTGACCGAGCGGCGGGCCCGCGCGACCGAGGCGCTGGACCGTGTCGGCCTGCTCGGTGCCGCGACGCTCAGGCCGCGAGAGCTGTCGGGCGGCATGGCACAGCGCGCCGCTCTGGCTCGAGCGCTCATCGCCGACCCGCCCGTCCTCCTGCTGGACGAGCCGTTCAGCGCGCTCGATGCGCTGACCCGCGAGACCTTCGACAACGAGCTGCAGCGGCTGTGGCTCGAGCGACCGCGCACGGTCGTCTTCGTCACCCATAGCGTGAGCGAGGCCGTCGCGCTCGCCGATCGGGTGGTGGTGATGACGCCGCGGCCGGGTCGGGTGGCGCGCGTCGTGGAGATCGATCTGCCGCGCCCGCGGTCGGCGGAGCTGCTGGGAGATCGGCGCGGCAACTGAGCTCGCCACCGAGGTGCGCGCCGCGCTGACGTCGATCCGCGCGCTCGAGCTGCGGCCGTGGGCCGAGCAGACCGGTGGTGGCATGAGGCGCATCGGGGCAGGACTTCTCAGCCTGGCCGTGTTCCTCGCCGCTCTGGAAGCTGGTGACCGTCATCGGCGGACTATCCCGAGTACATCCTGCCGGCGCCCGAGGTGGTCCTGGAGCGCGCGCTGGCGGGCGATCGGCACCGGCATCCTGTGGGAGCACACCGCGGTGACCCTGCTCGAGATCGTGCTCGGCTTCACGGTCGGCGCCGCCGCGGCGGTCGCCACCGGGACGGTGCTGGGAAAGAGCCTCCTGATCGAGCGGGTCCTCTCGCCCTACATCGTCGCCGCCCAGGCCGTTCCGATCCTGGCGCTGGCGCCGCTGCTCGACATCTGGTTCGGGGGCGGGCTGCTGGCGCGGGTCGTCATCTGCGCGCTGATCGTCTTCTTCCCGGTCGCGATCGCCACCATGGTCGGCATCCGCTCGACCGATCCGCTCCTTGCCGAGATGCTGCGCAGCCTGGGCGCCAGCGACGCGCAGCGCACGCGGCTGCTCGAGATTCCCTCGGCGCTGCCGGTGATCTTCGGCGGCCTGCGCGTCGGCGTCACGCTCGCCGTCATCGGCGCCGTGGTCGCCGAGTGGGCCGGCGCCAGCTCCGGACTCGGCGTCCTCATCAACATCGCCAACCAGGGGCTCTTCGACACCCCCCTCATGTTCGTCGCCCTCGCGACGCTCGCGATCATCGGCCTGGTGTTCTACGGTCTGGTCGTCTTCGTCGAGCGGCGCCTCCTCAGCCAGTGAAAGGAAGACCGATGTCTCCGTCGCGCCTCGTCATCCCGCTGCTTGCCCTCTTCGTTGCCGCCTGCCAGCCGTCGGCCACGGCTTCACCGACCGCGTCGGCCCCGCCCGCGTCGGCCCCATCTGCGTCGGCGCCGTCGGCCGCAGGGCAGATGCGCCAGGTGACGCTGCTCCTCGGCTTCCGGCCGGACGTGCAGTTCGCGCCCTTCTACGTCGCGCAGCGAGAGGGCTTCTATGCCGATGCCGGCCTGGAGGTCACGATCCAGCACGAACCGGCGCCCGACGTCCAGCGCCTCGTGGCCAGCGGGGACGCCGAGTTCGGCGTGGCGGACGCGACCGACGTGATGATCGCGCGGACCCAGGAGATCCCGATCAAGTACGTGAGCACCCTGTACCAGGCGTTCCCGGTGGCGCTCATCGGTGCGGCCGCGGACGTACCCGCCGAGCCGTCCGGGCTGGCCGGCATGTCGATCGGCACGCCCGGCCGGTTCGGATCCTCGTGGCACGCCCTGCTTGCCCTGCTCGATGCCGGCGGGCTGACCGCTGACGACGTGACGATCCGCGAGTACCCGCAGTTCAACCAGGTGGACGGGTTCAGCAACGGCGACGTCGAGCTCATCACGGGGTTCCGCAACAACGAGCCACTGCGGCTCGAGGCCCGCGGCGTCGAAGTTGGCCTGCTGACGGTGGACGACATCGCGCCCCTTCCGGGTCCCGGCGTGATCGTCGGGGACGACCTGCTCGCCGATGATCCCGACCTGGTGCGTGCGTTCGTCGACGCCACCGCCGCGGCCCAGGCGGCGGTCATCGCCGATCCGGACATGGGGTTCGCCGCCGCCGAGGCATTGGTCCCGACGATCGCCGAGGATCCCGAGGTCGCGCGGGCCGTCCTCGACGCGACGGTCGAGCTGTGGGAAGGGGACGGCTTTGCCGACGGCGCGATCGACATGGAGACCTGGGCGGCCGGCTACGAGACGATGATGCGCCTCGGATTCATCGACGGATCGGTGCCGCTCGAAGAGATGATCGCCGCCATCGAGTGACAAAGAAGAACCGGGGACCGGATGACCGGTCCCCGGTTCTGAGCGCGTGATGCGCGGGTTATCGCGGTGCGGGGCCCTTCAGCGGGAGGCTGTCGTCGCTGCCGCTGTCGCGCCTGTTGAAGCGCTTCGTCGCCAGCGTCACGTAGCTGGTGCACCGAGACGATGTCTCCGAGGATCCATGATGCCGATGATCGCTGTCGGCGTCGGTCGACGCGGCGGCCGCAGCTGCCTGGCCGCTCAGCCGGTCGGCGTAGGCCTGATCGGCGTCGGAGAGGCCCGACTCTGGAAGGCGGGTGCCTCGTGGGCATCCATCGGTCCGGTCTGCGCTGCAGCTGCCTGTCCGCTGAGCCGGTCGGCGTAGGCCTGATCGGACTGGGAGAGGCCCTGATTCTGGAACGCGGGTGCCTCGTGGGCATCCATCGGTCCGGTCTGCGCTGCAGCTGCCTGTCCGCTGAGCCGGTCGGCGTAGGCCTGATCGGACTGGGAGAGGCCCTGATTCTGGAACGCGGGTGCCTCGTGGGCATCCAGTGGTCCTACGGACGCTGCGGCTGCCGCGTTCGAGGCATCCATGATGCCGACGTCAGCGTTGGCGTCGATCGGCGCTGCCGCCGCCTGGAAGGCTGGAGCCTCGTGGACGTCCATGGGTCCGGCCTGCTGGGTTGCGACCGTGCCGGTTCCGGCAGAACCGGTGTCGGACTGCAGGGCGGAGAGGCCGATGCCGCCGGCTGCGCCGAGGGCAACGGTGCCGACGAGCACGCCGGTCACGAGCAGGCGTCGACGGAAGGCGTCGGCTTCCGCGCGTGACGGGAAGTGGACGGCGATCGCGTGACCTTCGGTGTCATCGTCGTCGCAGCCAGGTTCAGGCGCAGCGTCGTTCCGCCGCCCCCGTGCCCTTCGGTGTCGTCCTCGTCGCCGAGGGTGATGCGGAAGCGGCTCTTGCCGCTGTCCTTGCGGAGGCGATCCTCCAGCCAATCGGCGTCGCCGCTCTCGACGACCTTGAGGCCGCCGAGGCCGTGGCCCTCGGTGTCGTCCTCCATGTCGATGACGAATTCCTTATCGCTCATCTGGGTCTCCTTCTGGGTGGCTGAGTCGATCGTCTCGGGCACGACCGACGGTCAGCCGGACTGCTGGCTGAATGTCGAGACCGGGCCGATGAAAAGCAACGGGCATCGCTCGGTCGTTCCCGTTCTGGCCCGTCTAGCCGGAACCATGTCGCACATTGTCGTCCCCCACGCAATGCCGATGCGGTCGAGCGGCAGACCGACCCGACGTCCAACTTCGGACCGGTTCACTGTCGGCCACGCGACAGCGTCGCCGGCGGGCTCGGCGATCCGACGCTGTCGGAAGAGTGACGCGAGCTCTATCCGCGGGTCGATAGGCCAATGTCGGCGCCTGGCGCGACGATGCAGAAGTGAACACGCCAACCAGTGACCAACGCCAGCGCTTCGAGCGACTTTGTCTGCTCCGATCGCTGTATGCGCGCCGCGGAGCCGACGACGCCTCGAGCGTCATGACCCTCACCGAGGTCGCCGACTATGCGCGCTCGCTCTTCGTCGAGAGCCCCCGACAGGACCTGGCCCGCCCGGACCGTCCGGCCTAGTCACCACCGGCGCGTCGCTCGGCCGCCTCGACCGTCTGCCGCAGGACCATCATCGGCGTTACGGGTCCGACGCCTCCCGGAACCGGGCTGATCGCCCGGACGACCGGCGCGACCGTCGAGAACTCGACGTCGCCGACGATGCCGGCCGGCACCGCGTTGATGCCGCAGTCCACGATCACGGTCGAGCGGTTGACCATCTCCGGCTGCACGAGGCCCGGCATCCCGGCCGCGGCAACCAGGATCTCGGCCCGACGGGTCTCGCGCGCCAGGTTGTGGGTGGCTCGATGGCAGATCACCACGGTGGCGTCGCGCGCGACGAGCAGTGATGCCACCGGTCGCCCGACAACCGCCGACCGGCCGATGATGACTGCCCGCCGGCCGGCCACGGGAATCTCGTACGCCTCCAGGATGGCGATCACCGCCAGGGCCGTGGCAGGGACGAATGCCGGCTCGCCGCGCGCCAGCCAGCCGGCGTTCGTCGGGGTGGCGCCGTCGACGTCCTTCGCCGGATCGATGCGCTCGACGAGGCGCCGCCCGTGCTCGGCGTCGGAGAGCGGCTGGGCGACCACGATGCCGGCGACGCGAGGGTCGCTATTCAGCCGGTCGATGGCCTCGAGCAGCGGCGTCGTTTCGTCGGTGAGCGGAACCGGCTCGACCCCGACGCTGCGCGCCGCTCGCTCCAGGCTGGCGGCGTACAGGTCTGCCGCGTGGCTCGAACCCGATCGGAGGATCGCGAGCTGCGGCGCGGTGTCGGGATCGCCGTCGGTCAGGCGCTCGACGCGATGCTGAAGCTCGCGCCGCAGGTGGGAGGCGACGTCCCGGCCGTCCAGCAGGCGCGCCGTCATCGAAGCCGTTCCGCGACCGCGTTTCGGAGCGTGCGCTCTCGCTCGTCGAGGCCGGCCAGCAACCGTCCGATCTCGCTCGCTGCCTCGTCGCGCAGCGCCTCGTCGGCGCTGACGCCCGGAAGATTGATCTGGACGTTCAGCGCAGCACCGCGCACCGCGGTCACGGCCAGCAGCGCGGCGACGCCGACGTCGCTGATGGCGTTGCGGTTGCCGATCGGGGCAAGTCGGCCCGCCAGCTCGAGCACCTCCGAGGCCGCCATGGCCGTGGCGAGCGGGACGCGGGTCGCCTCGCGGATTGCGGCGGCAAGCTCCGCGGCGCGGACCTCGCGTTCCCCCTCCGACTCCTTCGGCAGCCGTCGGGCGAGAACCACGGCCGCATACGCCTTCGCGTCGAGCTCGGCGAGGTCGAGCAGCTCGGACTGCGACGCATCGGCCGCTGCTCGAACCTCGGTGAGCGTCTCCTCGTGCCCCGCGGCGGCGGGCCGATCGACGGTGAGCTCCACGACCATGTGGACGAGCGCCGCCCCCATCGCGCCGGCCAGCGCTGAGGCGCTGCCTCCGCCCGGAACCGGGTCGCTCGACGCCAGACGCTCGACCAGGCTCCGAACGGTCAGCTCGGTGAGGCGCTCATCCATCGGTCAAATGACCCTCGGGTGCGGTCGCCTCCGGACGCGCGAATCGGCCCGGACGACGCCGGGCCGATTGTAGGCAGGTGGACGGACGATTCAGGCCGCGCGCTCGACGGCCTCCAGGAACCAGCGCCGCCGGCGACCGTCGAAGACGACCGACGCGCGGCCGCCGTCGTCGGTCCGAAGCACGAACGTCACACGCGGGCCCTCGCTCGGCCGGGTAGGCGGCGCGCTCGTCGCGCACGGCGTCGAGCTCGGTGACACGGACGTGGTGTCCGTTCCAGCGCACCTCCGCTGGACGATCGGCATGCCGATCCCAGCGAACGTGGCGCTTCGATGGGTGAAATCTGGACGAGTGCCATGTTCATCGCTCCTGAGTGGGGGGATCCTGCTCGGGCACTCGAACAGGCGTTCGATTCAGGAGCCGATCATACAGAACAGGCGTTCTATCCGTCAAGCCTCCTCGTCGGGCTCGTCTGACGAGACCTGCGGGCGTCTCGCCGAAGTCGAACCTGCGATGCGGCCGTTCGGTCAGCAGTCGTGCGCGCGTGATGGCGCTGTCGCCGAAACGCTCGCGGACCGCGTCGATCGAGCGGGCAATCCGATCTTCGCGCTCCGGTGCACCGAACAGCGTCAGCTGCTGGGCCTCGGTCAAGCTGATGGCGGTCAGGCCGATCAGGCGGACGCCCCGCCCCGCCACCAGCGTCCGCTGCAGCAGCCCGATCGCGGTGTCGAAGAGCGGCCCCGTGTCTCGGGTCTGGTACGGCAGATGTGCCTGGCGCGTCAGCGTCTCGAAGCCCTCGTAGCGCAGCTTGAGCTGGACCGCTCCGGCGGCGAGGTCATGGCGTCGCAGGCGGCTCGCCACCGACTCGGCGAGGTCCAGAAGTGTCGCCTCGAGGCGGCCCGGGTCTGCGCTGTCCACCCCGAAGGTGTGCTCGTGGCCGACGCTCTTGGGGGCCTGCATCGCTTCGACCCGGGCGCGATCGATGCCCCGGGCGCGGGTCGCGAGGTCGAGGCCGTGGCGTCCGAACCGTCGCTGCAACGTCGACGGTTCCATCGCCGCCAGCTGGCCGATGGTGGTGACGCCGTAATCGCCGAGCGCCTTCTGGGCCTGCGGTCCGACGCCCCATAACCGCCGGATCGGCAGCGGCGCCAGGAAGGCCGCCTCCTCGCCGCACGCCACGATGACGAGCGCGTCCGGCTTGCGCAGGTCGGAGGCGACCTTGGCGCACAGCTTGTTGGTCGCCACGCCGACGGAGACGACCAGGCCGACCTCGTCCAGCACCCGCCGTTTGATGGCTCGCGCGATGGTGGGGCCGTCGCCGAATGCCGCCGCGCTCGCCGTCACGTCGAGGAAGGCCTCGTCGAGGCTGATCGGCTCGACCAACGGCGTGTACGACGCGAAGACGGCCATCACCTGCTGCGAGAGCTCCCGGTATCGATCCGGCCTGCCCGACCGAAAGACGCCGTGCGGACACCTGCGGCCGGCCGTGCGCAGTGGCATCGCCGACTGCACGCCGAATTCGCGCGCCTCGTACGAGGCGGCCATGACCACGCCGCGCTCGTTCGGGCCGCCGCCGACGATGACCGGCTTGCCGCGCAGTGAGGGGTCGTCCAGGACCTCGACGCTGGCGTAGAAGGCATCGAGGTCCGCGTGGAGGATCGTGCGCATGGTGCCGGTCATGATGCCCGTCGCCGACGAACCTCAGGACGCGATCGTCACGCGTCGGCTCGTCGCTGCCGGCGCGAGGAGTCCGAGGAGCCGCTCGGCCTCGACCTCGAGCGCCGCGCGGACCGGTTTCGCGAGCCGGCCGAAGGGCCGCAGCGCAATCGCCGGCGAGCCGTCCGCTCGCGACAGCTCCCACGTCCCGGCGACCATGCCGTCGACGAGCAGCGTGGGAAGCACGTCGGCGTTCTTGCTGAAGACGGCCGAACGGTGGCGGTCCTCGATGACCCGGCCCCGCGCCTTCGGCGCGTGCGAGAGCAGCAGGCTGTCCCAGCGGGCGAGCAACCGCGGGGGAGCCTCGACGTCGGCTCCCGGTCGTGGGGCGGACTCGAGGTCGAGGAGCAGCCGCCCGCCTTCATCGCGCAGCTCGACGACCTCGTCGCCCAGCGCGGTGACGGCGTCGCGCCATGCTCCGATACCACCCCGACCCCGCCCAACGTAGGCCACGAGGTCGTCGATGCTAGCGGGGCCGAACGCGGCCAGGTAGCGGCGGGTCACGTGGGCGCGCGCGTCGGCGACGTCGATCTCGGGCTGCTCGATACCGAGCCACTCGGTTGCGACGGCATAGCGCGATCGCCCGTATCCCTCGCCGTCGTGCGGGACGTGGACCATCGGCACGAGAGCGGCAAGGTGACGCCAGTAGATGCGTTGCACCGGGCTGTCGACAGGCCCGACCTCGGCGGCCAGGAGCCGATCAAGATCGGTGGAGCTGCGAGGGCGTTCCGCGAGGGCAGCGAGGGCAACCTCGTGAGCAGCCACCATGCGACGTCCCAGCGACGAGTCGACCGGATCCGCCTTGGCGAGGAGCCGCCATTGGCTGAGCCTCATGTCCTGGCAGACGGTGAACATCGGCCACAGGTCAGCCGCGCTGACGACGTGGATCGTGATCCGCATCAGCGAGCTGCGCACGGCGGTCCGGCGCTTGAGCGCGCCTGCGAGGTCCGCCGTTCGGGGATTCGCGGCGCGGGCGGCCAGGGCGACCGGCGGCCATTCGGGATGCTGTGCCTGGAGCGATGCCAGACGCTCCACAGCGGACGCGGCGCTGCGCGCGGTCATCGGCTGAAGGAGGCCCTGGCGCGCCAGCGTGGCACGATTCAGCTCGCGCGCCGAGATAGGCGCCATCAGGGTCGGGAGCTAGGTGAGGCGGCGAATGACGCCGACGACCTTGCCCTGGATCTGTACCTCGCTGGCGTAGATCGGCTCCATCTCGGCGTTCGCCGGCTGGAGGCGAATCCGATCCTTCTCGCGGAAGTAGCGCTTCAGCGTGACGCCGTTGTCCTCGAGCAGGGCGACCACGATATCGCCGTCTCGCGCGGTGGCCTGGGGCTGGACGATGACGAAGTCGCCGTCGTCGATCAGCGCGTCGATCATGCTCTTGCCGCGCACGCGGAGGACGTAGGAATCCTCACGGGCCTCGAGCGAGCGGGGGACCTCCAGCGTCTCGGCGGCATCGGCGTACGCCTCGATCGGCTGGCCGGCTGCGATCTCGCCCATGACGGGAAGCGCAAGCGTGTCCCGCTCGACCGGCATCCGGAACGGCGTGACCTTGGCCGGGTCGGCGGCATTGGGCTGGGGTGAGGTGATTCGCAGCGCGCGCGAGGAGTGGGTGCCGCGCTCGAGGAGACCGTCGCGTTCCAGGGCGAGGAGGTGGTGATGCACGGCGCTCGTCGACGCGAGGCCGACCGCGTCGGCGATCTCCCGGACGGACGGCGGATAGCCGCGCTCCTCGACGGTGCGCGCAATGCAATCGAGGATTCGCTGCCGTCGCTCCGCGTCGTGCCTGGTCAAAGTTTCCCTCCGCGCATCGGTGCGCTGTCGGTGCTCGTCGACCCACCGTAGCAGAACGCATGTTCTAATGTCAAACCGATGCGATCGGCGTCTCCTGCTATCATGCCCACCCCATTTCGGTGACCGCTGGAGTTCCGCGTGAAGCTGTCCTCGACCTCTCGCTACCTGCGCATGACGCGCCTCGTCTTCAGGCTCCCGACCTACGCGCGTGTCGTCTGGGGGCTTGCCCGCGACCCCCGCACACCGATCGGTCTCAAGGCGCTGCTGGGTGCCGCCCTGGCCTACGTGGTGATGCCGGTCGACCTGATTCCCGACGTGATCCCGATCATCGGCCAGGCGGACGACCTGACCGTCCTCCTGCTCGTCCTCGACCTGTTCATCCAGAACGCGCCGCCCGAGGTGCGTGCCGAGCACTCCGCGCGGGCGAAGAACGGGACCTCCGACCTCGATCGCGACCTGGCCCGGCTGCGAGCCCTGCTGGGCGACCGGTTCGACCACATCCGGGACGATCTGCCGGAGCTGCTGGAGCGATACGGCCGCCTGCGCGATCCCGATGAGCTGAAACGCAGCCTCGCGTCCGTGCGGCGTCGACGGTCGCAACCCACCACCCCGAAGGAGACCGTATGAAGGTCATTCTCAAGCGCGACGTGAAGGGCCTCGGCCGCGAGGGCGACCTCAAGGACGTCAAGAGCGGCTACGCGCGCAACTTCCTGCTTCCGACGGCCGCCGCCGTCGTCGCCGACAAGGGCGCGGTCGCGAACTGGGAGCGGCACAAGGATCAGCGCGAGGAGCGCGATCGCAGCGTGCGCGCGAGTGCCGAGGCGACCGCGGAGAAGCTCCGGGAGCTGAAGCTCGAGATCCCGGTCAAGGCCGGCGAGAAGGGGCGGCTCTTCGGCGCGGTGACCGGGCACCAGATCGGTGACCTCGTCAACAAGGAGGGGATCGAGCTGGATCGCCACGCCCTCCATCTGCGCGAGCCCATCAAGGCGCTGGGCGACTATAAGATCGACGTTCGGCTGATGCCCGGGGTGGAGACCGTCCTCACCGTCAGTGTCGTCGCCGAGTCCTGACTCTGAGGATTGAGCGGTCATCGGCTCCCTGCCAATCCAGGTAGCCCTATGACCCCCGAACCTCCCCTCGGGCGGTCGTCCGCCAATTCGCTTGGCGGTATGACCGCCACGCGGGTGCTAGTCGCTGTGGAATCGAGCGACGTTGCCCGGCGGCCGGTCGCAGGGCCAACCTGGTTGGCACTCGACGGGCCACGATGGGACGCACGTCGCACCACGAACCGATGACCGACACGCGCGCGGCCGCCACCCGCTGGGCAAGCGCGTGGAAGGTGGGCTGGGAGTCGCTCGACCCGGAGCCGATCGTCGCGCGCTACGCGCCGAACGCGCTCCTCTCGACGGAGCCCTTTCGCGAGCCCTACCGCGGCCGCGATGGCGTTCGGGAGTACGTGACCCAGGCGCTCGCCGAGGAGGAGGATCCCCGCGTCTGGATGGGTGATCCGATCGTCGACGGCGATCGCGCCTCGATCTCATGGTGGGCCTCCCTGCGCGAGGATGGCGCCGATGCGACGCTGGCCGGGACGTCGGTCCTGCGCTTCGACGCCGACGGGCTGGTGGTCGAGCAGTGGGACGCGTGGAATCAGCTGGCCCTGCGCCGCGACCCGCCCGGGTGGAGCCCCCTCCCCGCCCACGACACGTGACCTGTCGCGTAAGCCGGTGGTAATGGGCGGGTAAGTCGCCGCGAGTACGTTCCACATGCCTTCCACACCGGCGGGCGCGATATGCACATGCGTGGGGATAAGCCGATTGAGCGGCCTGAGACGATACCGGTGCGCTCGGTTCGACAGGATCCGCAATCGCGGTCCGGCCGGGCGCAACCTCTGCGCGGGAACGCGCACCCGTCAGGACCGCGGATGAGCATCGACAAGCTTGCACCACAGGCGGTCGAAGCCGAGCAGAGCGTGCTCGGCTCGATCCTCATCGACGCGGACGCCATCCTCAAGGTCGGCGACTTCCTGCGGCCGGTCGACTTCTATCGCTCTCAGCACGCGGATATCTACGAGGCCATGCTGGCGCTCCACGGGCAGCGAGAGCCGATCGACCTCGTGACGCTCGGCGACGAGCTGCGCCGTCGCGACAAGCTCGATCCGGTCGGTGGACCCGGCTACCTGAGCTCGTTGATGAACACCGTGCCGACCGCCGTGCACGCGGAGCACTACGGCCGAATCGTCGAACGCAAGGCGGTGCTGCGTAACCTCATCGGTGCCGCCGGCAAGATCGCGGCAGTCGGCTACGAGGAGTCGAACGACGCCGAGGTCGCCATCGACCGGGCCGAGTCGATCCTGTTCGAGATCAGCCAGCGACGAACTGACGGCGGGTTCGAGGCGCTGTCGATCCTGCTCGGCCAGGCCTACGATCGGCTCGAGTACCTCCACGAGCACCGCGGCCAGATCCTCGGCGTGCCGACCGGCCTCAGCCAGCTCGATGCGCTCCTCGGCGGGCTCCAGCCATCCGACCTCATCGTGCTGGCGGCGCGTCCATCGGTCGGAAAGACGTCGATGGCGCTGAACATCGCGCAGCATGCGGCCGTCCGCGAGAAGAAGCGGGTGGCCGTGTTCAGCCTCGAGATGAGCAAGGAGCAGCTTGCCCTGCGCCTGCTCTCCGCCGAGACGGGCATCAACCCGCGACCGCTCCAGACCGGGTTCGTGGACGAGACCGACTGGAGCAAGATCGCGATGGTCATGAACGACATGGCCACGGCCACCATGTGGATCGACGACTCTCCGGCGCTGTCGGTGATGGAGCTGCGGACGAAGGCGCGGCGGCTGGAGGCCGAGCAGCGCGGCCTCGACCTGGTGGTCGTCGACTACCTTCAGCTGATGCAGGCCTCGACCTCGAACAAGGACTCGAACCGTGTCCAGGAGGTCTCCGAGATCAGCCGCGGCCTGAAGCAGCTGGCGCGCGAGCTCAAGGTGCCGGTCCTGGCTCTCTCGCAGCTCTCTCGTGGGGTCGAGCAGCGTGGCACGGCCGAGCCACGCCTCAGCGATCTCAGGGAGTCGGGATCGATCGAGCAGGACTCGGACGTCGTGATCTTCCTGTACCGAGACGGCGAGCAGAACCCCGACTCCGAGGTCGAGCTCATCAAGGCGAAGGTGGCAAAGCACCGCAACGGACCGATCGGTGAGGTCCCGCTCCAGTTCCGCAAGTCGAACACCCGCTTCTACACGGTCGCCGCACGCGAGGAGATCGCTGCGTACTGAGCTCGAGCGGGCAAGCGCTCGACTGTCGAAAAGCCTTGTACTCGGGTGTAACATCGGGCGCTAGTCACGACCGGCTTTCAACGTCTGACCCAGAGTTCGCTCGATCGGCGCCCACGTTCGCACGCAGATCACGGCCCTCTCGCAGACCGCGAGCGTCCCATTCCGGCCGGGCGGCTGAAAAGAGGAGGCACTGGGGAGGGTGTACGCCGACAAGACCATCCGTTGTCGCGACTGCGGCATGGACTTCGTGTTCTCAGCGGGCGAGCAGGAGTTCTACGCCAGCAAGGGACTGGTGAACGAGCCGCAGCGATGCCAGAGCTGCCGAGCCATCGCCAAGCAGAACCGAGCCCTGGGCATCGCGGGCGGGGGCGGCAACGGGGGACAGAGGGAGATGCACGCGGCCGTCTGCGCCGAGTGCGGTGGACAGGCGCTGGTGCCCTTCCTTCCGCGCAACGACCGGCCCGTGTACTGCTCCAATTGCTTCGACAAGGTGCGCGCCCGAGCCTGACGCACCCTCGACGCAGACCGATGTGAGCGCCGCCGACGAGGCGGCGCTCTTGTGTGCCTGGACTCGCCACGCGTCGGCCGACGCGACGGTAGGATGACCGCGTTCCGCACGCAGGGGTCGTCGCCGCCACGCCATGTCCGTCATCGCCGTCGTCGGCGCCCAGTGGGGCGATGAGGGAAAGGGCAGGGTCGTCGACTACCTCGCCCACGATGCCAATCTCGTCATCCGCTACGGCGGCGGGAACAATGCCGGCCACACGGTGGTCAACCCGCACGGCCATTTCAAGCTGCACCTGATCCCATCGGGCATCTTCCATCCCGGCACGAAGAACCTGCTCGGCAATGGCGTGGTCATCAATCCTCCGGCCCTCGTCGACGAGCTCGACGGACTGATGTCGCACGGCTTCGACGGCGAGAACCTGTTCATCAGCGATCGGGCGCACCTGGTGATGCCGTACCACGTCCTGCTGGACCAGCTCGAGGAACGGGAACGAGGTGCGACCCCGCTCGGCACGACCTCGCGCGGCATCGGGCCGGCGTACGTCGACAAGGTCGCGCGGCGCGGCATCCGGGTGATCGACCTGATGGAACCCGACGCGTTCCAGGCGCGCCTGGCCGCCACGCTGCCGCGCATTCGCCGCATCGTCGGCGGCTATCCCGGCGCGCAGGACGAGATGACTGCCGAGATTGCGGAGGCCACCGACGAGGAGGCCATCGCCCAGGCATATCTCGCCGCTGGAGCGCGGCTCGCGCGCCACGTGGTTGACGGGCAGGCTCTCGTCGACGAGGCGTTGGAGCGTGGCGATCGGATCCTGCTCGAGGGCCAGCTCGGCACGATGCGGGACCTCGACTGGGGCATCTATCCCTACGTCACCAGCTCGTCGCCGATCCCCGGAGGGGCCAGCCTCGGCGCCGGCCTGCCGGCCGTGGCGATCGACCAGGTCCTCGGCGTGGCCAAGGCGTACACGACCGCGGTGGGAGCCGGGCCGCTGCCCACCGAGCTCGATGGCGACGAGGGCGATCACCTGCGAGAGCGGGGCGCGGAATACGGCACGTCGACCGGTCGCGCGCGGCGTTGCGGGTGGTACGACGCGGTCGCCGTCCGGTTCAGTGTTCGGCTGGCGGGCTATTCGAGCATCGCGCTCACCAAGCTGGACGTCCTCGACGAGTACGAGCGCATCCTCATCGCGCGCGCCTATCGAGATCCGGCCGACGGCCGCGAGTGGAGCACCGTGCCGGCGTCGACATCGGTCTACGAGCGGCTGGAGCCCGTGTACGAGGAGCTGCCGGGCTGGCAGGCCGATACGACCGCCTGCCGCTCATGGTCCGATCTGCCGCCCGCGGCGCGTGCGTACGTCGAGCGGCTGGAGGCGTTGGCCGCTGTTCCGATCAGCCACGTGAGCGTTGGCCCCGAACGTGCGCAGATGATTGTGAGGTGATGGCGACGCAGGAGGACACCGGATGAAGTTGGGCGTGATCGTTCCGCAGGGGTGGACGCACGAGTACGACGGCTGGGAGCCCGAACCGGCATGGGCGCGGACGGTCGCCGTCGCGCAGCAGGCGGATCGACTCGGATTCGAGTCGATCTGGCTCTACGACCACTTCCATACCGTGCCGAAGCCGACCGATGAGCTGACCTTCGAGTCGTTCACCTCGCTCAGCGCGCTGGCCGCACTGACCGAACGCGTGCGGCTGGGCCAGATCGTCATCTGCAACGGCTTCCGCAACCCGGCGCTGACCGCCAAGATGGCATCGATGCTCGACACGATCTCGGGCGGACGCTTCGACCTCGGCATCGGTGCCGGCTGGAAGAAGGACGAGTGGCTGGCGTACGGGTACGGCTTTCCCGAGACCAAGGTCCGGCTCGCCATGCTCCACGACGCGCTCGAGGTCATCACGCGCATGCTGGAGCCTGGTCGCGCCACGCACGCCACGTTCGAGGGGGAGCACCACAGCGTCCGCGACGCGATCAACGTGCCGAAGCCGATCCAGGAGACCGGCATGCCGATCATGGTCGGCGGCAACGGGCCGAACGTGACGTGGCGGCTCGCTGCGCGGTATGCCGATGAGCTCAACGTCGACGGAATGTCGCCCGACGAGGTGCGCGAGGCGCTGCCAACCATCCGAGCGCGGTGCGAGGAGATCGGACGTGATCCTGCGAGCCTCGCCGTCTCCGTGCACGTCTGGCGGGAGCTGCCCGCATGGAGCGAGCCGGGAGCTGCCCGGCAGGCGCTGCTGGCCGAGTACGCGGAGCTCGGCGTCTCGCGGGTCATGGGCCTTCTCCACGCCTCGGTCGACTCGGACGAGGCGCTCGAGCAGCTGGCTGCCGATGCGCGCGCGGCGGAGGTGGAGCTCGCCTGAGGCCCCCGGTGCCGTATACTTCCAAAAGCAGCAGCGACCGCCACGTGAACCCGATCCGCGCCGTCATCGCCATCCGCTCCGACCGCAACCCGCGCCGCCATGCCGCGCGGGTTTTTCGCACCCGAGCCGCTCATGCCTGGGGAGGGCGTCGTTGATCGATCAGGCTCCCGTCCGCGACGCGACCGAGTCCCGCCTGCGTCGGGCATACGGCTTCGAGGAGGTTGCGCTCGTCCCCGGTGCCGTGACCGCCGACCCGGCCGAGGTCGACCTTGCCACGGAGCTCGGCGGCTTCCGCCTCGAGATCCCGTTCCTCGCAGCGGCCATGGACGCGGTCGCCGACAGCGACTTCGCGGTGCGCATCGGCCGCCACGGCGGGGTCGCCTTCGTCAACCTGGAGGGCCTCTACGCTCGCTACGAGGACGCCTCGCCGATCATCGAGCGAGTCGCGGCCGCCGAGACCGGGCAGGCAGCCGCACACATCCTCGCCGAGGCGTACGAGCAGCCGGTGCGAGACGAGCTGATCACCGCCCTCATCGACGCGCATCAAGACCCAGGGAGCGATCGCCGCGGTCGCCACCACGCCCGCATCGGCCTGGCATCACGCCGAGGTAGCGGCCGCCGCGGGAGCCGACCTGTTCCTGGTCCAGTCGCAGGTGAGCAGCGCCCGGCACATCTCGACCTCGACCCGCGTGCTCTCCCTCGCGGACCTCACCGGGGGCCTGCAGCTGCCCGTGCTGGTCGGGAACACGGTGAGCGGGGAGGCGGCCTACCAGCTCATGCACCAGGGCGCGGCCGGCATCTTCGTCGGCGTCGGTCCGGGAGCCGCCTGCACCACGCGCGAGGTGCTTGGCATCGGGGTGCCGCAGGTGTCGGCCACGCTCGAGGTCGCCGCCGCGCGCGACCGATACGAGCGGGAGACCGGCCGCTATGTCCCGGTCGTCACCGATGGCGGCATGAAGACGGGCGGGGACATCGCCAAGGCCATCGCCTCCGGAGCCGATGCGGTGATGCTCGGCTCGCCGTTCGCCGGCGCGATCGAGGCTCCCGGCCGCGGCTTCAACTGGGGCATGGCCGCCCCCTCGCCGACGCTGCCGCGCGGCACGCGCATCCAGATCGGCGAGCGGTTGCCGCTCGAGCAGATCCTGTTCGGGCCGGCCGAGACCTCGCACGGCACGCAGAACCTGGTCGGGGCGCTGCGCCAGTCGATGGCCGCGCTCGGCGCGCGAACCATCCGCGAGATGCACGAGGTCGAGATGGTGATCGCGCCATCGATCGCCACCGAGGGCAAGTCCTGGCAGCTCGCCGGCCGGGAGTAGCGACGCCGCCGTCGGTATGACCCACATCATTCACGGGGAGCGCGTCTTCCTGCGGCCGTTCGAGCCGACCGACGCGGAGCTCTATCGTCGCTGGCGGGCCGATGCCGAGCCGATGGCGCTGGCGGGCTGGAACGACCGGGCACCGCTCAGCCTCGCGCAGTCGGCGGCGCGGATGGACCGGCTGGCGACCGATCAGGGCAAGGACTACTACACCTTCCTGATCTGCCTGCTCGCCGACGAGCGGCCGATCGGCGAGGTCGCGGCTGTCCGAGCTGGACCTGCGCAACGGCAGCGCCGAGCTCGGCATCTTCATCGGCGAGGTGGACGAGTGGGGCAAGGGCTATGGCACCGACGCGGTCAATGCCATCGTCGGCTTCGGGTTCGCCGAGCTGCGGCTCGAGCGCATCTGGCTGAACGTCTGGACCGAGAACGATCGCGCGCGCCGCGCGTACGAGAAGGCCGGCTTCGTTCTCGAGGCGACGCTCCGACACGACCGCTACGAGGGCGGCCGCTACACCAGCGGCCACGTCATGTCGATCCTGCGCGACGAATGGCTGAGCCGATCCTCTCCACCCGCGCGCTGAACCGCGCGCTGCTCGCCCGGCAGCTCCTTCTCGAGCGCTCGACGCTGGGTCTCACCGAGGTCGTCGAGCAGATGGGCGGCATCCAGACGCAGTACGCGCCGGCCGGCTACATCGGCCTGTGGTCGCGCATGCGCGACTTCACCAGGCCGATGCTGACTGCAGGCCCTCGAGCGCCGCGAGGTCGTCCAGGCAACGCTCATGCGCGCCACCATCCACATGGTCTCGGCCGCCGACTACTGGCCGATGGAGGTCGGCGTGCGCCGCATCCGCCGCGAGTGGTTCGAGAGGATCGCCCGCCCAGAGGTCGAGAAGTTCGACACGAAGGCGGTCGCCGCAGGCCGTCCGGCGTGAGCTCGCCGATGGTCCACTGCCGATGAAGGAGCTGACCGAGCGGCTTGCGGCGCGGCGGGTTCCCCGCGACCGCCGCGAAATGGGCCGGCACGTGGGTCGACCTGGTGCGGGTTCCGCCGTCCGGGACCTGGGAGCGGCGCCGCGCCGACCTGTACGGGCTGGCCGATGCGTGGCTGCCGCCGACGGCCGTGACCGAGGAGGAGGGGATGGAGCTGCTCATCCGCCGCTACCTCGGCGCGTTCGGACCCGCACCGCTGAAGGACGTCGCGAGCTGGATGGGGATGACGGTGGGGCAGATGCGGCACGTCGCCGACGCGATGCAGCTGCGCAAGCTCCGCGACGAAGGCGGCAAGCCGCTGCTGGACCTCCCCGACGCGCCGCTGCCGGACCCGGAGACGCCCGCCCCGCCGCGCTTCCTGGCGGTCTGGGATGCCGCCCTGCTGGTCCATGCTCGCCGCACGCTGATCCTGCCCGAGGAGCTCCGGCCGCTCATCTTCAACACCAAGACCCCGCACTCGCACAACACCTTCCTGCTCGACGGGCAGGTCGCCGGGACCTGGCGTCACGAGGCCGGCGAGATCAGCCTCTCTCCCCTCCGGCCGCTGACGGCTGCGGAGCGAGCGTCGCTCGACGACGAGGCGCAGCGGCTGGCGACCTTCCACGCCGATTGACCACGCGCTAGCATCGGCGCCATGAACCGAGCCGATGTGCAGACCTGGCTGGACCGATACGTGGAGGCCTGGCGGGCGAACGAGGCCGGGCCGATCGAGGCGCTCTTCACCGACGACGCCGTCTACAGCTACCGGCCGTGGGACAGCGACGAGCACACGCTGCGAGGGCGCGAGTGCGATCGTGACCAGCTGGCTGGAGGAGCCCGACGCTCCCAGCGGCCTGGGACGCCCACTACGAGCCATATGCCGTCGAGGGAGACCGAGCGGTCGCAGTCGGCTGGAGCCGGTACGCCCCGACCGGCGACGATCCGGAGCGCACCTACCACAACGCCTACCTCCTGCGGTTCGCGCCCGACGGGCGCTGCGCGGAGTTCCACGAGTTCTACATGCTGGAGGGGAAGTGATCGGCGCGTGACCTCCGTCTGGCGCGAGGTCGGCGACCGCGTCTGGGTCCGACGCTACGCGTCGCTCGACCAGACGATCGGCGTCATCGGCGGCGAGGACGGGCTGGTCGTCATCGACACGCGGGCCACCCATCCATCTGCCGATGAGCTTCGCGCCGACATGCGCGCGCTGGGTCCCCATCCGCTCGCGGCGGTCGTCAACACGCACGGTCACTGGGACCACTCCTTCGGCAACGCCCGCTTCCTGCCGACGCCGATCTGGGGCCATGTGCGCTGCGCGACGATGATCGTCGAGCGCGGCGAGGAGATGCGCGCCCGGATGATCGAGGAGTTCCCGAACGAGTCGTTCGAGACCGTCGAGCTCACCCCGCCCACCGAGCTGTTCGACGAGTCCGCGACGCTCGATCTCGGCGACCGGCAGGTCGAGCTGCGGTACCTCGGGCGCGGCCACACCGACAACGACATCGTGATCACCGTGCCGGACGCATCGGTCCTGTTCGCCGGCGATCTGCTGGAGAACGCCCCGGCACCGGCGTTCGGCGACAGCTACCCGATCGCCTGGGTCGAGACCGGCCGAGCGCTGGTCGCCCTGGTCGACGGGGTCGTCGTACCGGGTCACGGCGACCCGTTCGATCATCGCTTCGCCACGGACCAGGTGGAGCAGCTGGCGGTCGCTCGCGGATCTCGGCCGGGATGCGGCCACCGGCGCCATCGGCGCTGGACGAGGCGATGCGTCGGTCGCCGTTCCCGGCCGACGAGACGGCCACTGCGCTGGAGCGCGTCCGGCTGGAACTGGAGTGAGTAAACTTCCTCACAGTACTGAGTAATCCTGCTCAGACGAGTGAGTGAACGTGAGCCGAGCACCGAAGGTCTACCGGCGCCCGATCTACGACGAGATCCTCGAACGCGCCCACGAGCCGCGCCAGTTCATCCAGGTGCTTGCCGGCCCGCGCCAGGTCGGGAAGACGACGCTGGCGCGCCAGGTGATGGACGCCATCGGCATCCCGGGTCACTTCGCTTCCGCGGATGCGCCCGACCCGGAGGACATCGGCTGGATCTACACGCAGTGGGCGATCGGTCGCCAGCAGGCGGGGATGGGCGGCCGTGCCGGCGGGCTGCTGGTGCTCGACGAGGTGCAGAAGATCCGCGACTGGTCCGACGTGGTGAAGCAGCTCTGGGACGAGGACACGGCATCGGGCAGTCCGCTGCGGGTGATGCTGCTCGGCTCGGCGCCTCTGCTCGTCCGCAAGGGGCTTTCCGACAGCCTGGCCGGCCGCTTCGAGGTCATCCGCGTCATCCACTGGACCTTCGCCGAGATGCGCGACGCCTTCGGCTGGGACCTCGACACCTATCTCTTCTACGGCGGCTACCCGGGCGCCGCCCGGCTGATCAAGAGCCACGACCGGTGGGAGGAGTACATCCTCGACTCGATCGTCGAGACCAACCTCTCGCGGGACATCCTGCTCCTCAACCGGGTCGAGAAGCCGGCGCTGCTGCGGCAGCTGTTCCGACTCGCCTGCTCCTACTCCGGCCAGGTGCTGAGCTACACGAAGATGCTCGGCACCCTGACCGATGCCGGCAATACCGTCACCCTCGCCCACTATCTCGAGCTGCTGGGTGGAGCGGGGATGGTCACCGGCATCGGCAAATACTCGGGCTCGGCGGTCCGGCGCCGCGCCTCCAGCCCCAAGCTGCTCGCCCTCAACACCGGCCTCATGACGGCCACCGCGAGGACGACGTTCGCCCGCGCGAAGGCGGATCGCGAAGCCTGGTCGCGGCTGGTGCAGACGGCCGTCGGGGCGCACCTGTGGGGGCACGCCGATCCCGACGAGCTCGGCTACTGGCGCGAGGGCAACAACGAGGTCGACTGGGTCGTGCGTCCGGGCAAGCTGATGCGCTCGCGCGACACGCCGACCGCCCTGCTTGTGAGAATCGGCCACCCACGCGGCGCGCCCGGCGCGGTCGCCTTCACTCACGCCCATCGCGGGGCGCGGTCCCTGATCATCGGCGCGGGCGGCATCCCGGTCGAGGACTTCCTTTCGAGCCACCCTCGCGAATGGCTCGATCAATGAACGGCGGTGGAGGCCGCATTGCGGCGACTGGGACCGATACACTGCCACCAGTGACCGAGGAGACCGAGACTCACGAGCAGCGTCCTTCGGAACGCGGGCGCACGGTCCATGGCGAGGCGGCAAATTCGGGCCACCGCGTGCTGGCACCCGACGACGCGGAGGTCGAGGCCTACCTCGAGCAGGCGCTCCACGCCGCTCCTCCACAGCGCGTGGCGACCGAGGCGCCGGAGCAGCCGGACACGGTGGTCGTGCTCGACTTCGGCAGCCAGTTCGCCCAGCTGATCGCGCGGCGCGTTCGGGAGCTCAACGTCTACTCCGAGCTCCTGCCGCACGACACGCCGATGGCCGAGCTGGAGCGGCGCGGCGCGAAGGCGGTGATCCTGTCGGGCGGTCCGTCATCGGTGTACGACGCCGATGCTCCGCGAGCCGACCCGGCGCTGTGGTCCGGACGGATTCCCGTCCTCGGCATCTGCTATGGGTTGCAGCTGATGGCCCACGAGCTCGGTGGCGAGGTCTTGCCGTCCAGCAAGCGGGAGTACGGCCCGGCCACCGTCAGCGTGACCGATACGGAGGGGCTGTTGGCCGGAATCGACCGCATCCAGCCGGTCTGGATGAGCCACGGCGACTCGATCGTACGGCCGCCGTCCGGATTCCGTCCCATCGCCCAGACGGACTCCACGCCGTTCGCCGGCCTGGCCGATCCGTCTCGCAACCTCTATGGCATCCAGTTTCACCCCGAGGTGGTGCACACGCCGGTCGGGCGGGAGGTGCTGCGCAACTTCGTGGTGGGGATCGCCGGCGTGCGGCAGAACTGGACGGCCGCGAACCTCGTCGAGACGACCGTTGCCGAGATCCGAGAACGGGTCGGGACCGGCCATGTCATCTGCGCGCTCTCCGGCGGGGTGGACTCCGCGGTCGCGGCAACGCTGGTGCATCGGGCCATCGGCGACCAGCTGACCTGCATCTACGTTGACCACGGGCTCATGCGCAAGCGCGAATCCGAGCTGCTGCGCGTCACCTTCGAGCGCGACCTCGGCATGAAGCTGGTGATGGTCGATGCTCGCGATCGGTTCCTGAAGCGGCTGGCCGGCGTCGAGGATCCCGAGGAGAAGCGCCGCATCATCGGCGACGAGTTCATCCGCGTCTTCGAGGAGGAGGCGACGAAGCTGGGGGAGATCGACTTCCTGACCCAGGGCACGCTCTACCCGGACGTGATCGAGTCGAAGACGTCGGAGACGAAGACGTCGCAGAAGATCAAGACCCATCACAACGTGGGCGGCCTGCCGGCCGATATGCGCTTCCGGCTCATCGAGCCCTTGCGCTACCTGTTCAAGGACGAGGTCCGAAGGGTGGGCGAGGAGCTCGGCCTGCCGGAGGCAATGATCCAGCGCCAGCCGTTCCCGGGGCCGGGGCTGGCGATCCGAATCCTTGGCGAGGTGACCGCCGAGCGGCTCGACACGCTTCGCGAGGCCGACTGGATCGTGATCGACGAGATCAAGGGTGCCGGCCTGTATCGGTCCCTCTGGCAGAGCTTCGCCATCCTCACGCCGGTCCGCTCGGTCGGCGTGATGGGCGACGGCAGGACCTACGCCAACGTCGTCGCCATCCGTGCCGTGACCAGCGACGATGGGATGACGGCCGACTGGGCGCGCCTGCCGTACGAGGTGCTCGCCAAGATCAGCAGCCGCATCGTGAACGAGGTTCCCGGGGTCAACCGCGTCGTGTACGACATCAGCTCGAAACCGCCGGCCACCATCGAGTGGGAGTAAGGCGCGCACCACTGGCGCTCGTCGGGCTGGCGCTGGCGCTGGCGGGCTGCGGCATCGCGCGGGTCGAGCGACAGCCCGACCCCGCGGAGATCCCGAGCGGCCCAATGCAGGCGCTGAGCGACGACGCCGTCGGGCCGGTCACCGAGGTCGGCAGCGGCAGGACGCTGGGCATCGGTTGGCGCTACGCGATCTATGACACCGCCGATGGGATCTGCACCCAGCTCGAGCTGGCGAGCCTCTCGAGCGGCACCTGCGGGTCGCTGCCCTTGATCTCGGAGGGGAGTGTCTTCGGTGGCGTCGGGGCCAACGGCGGCCCGGGCGCCGCCTCCGAGTCGCCGTCCCCCGTCGACGGCATCGTCAGCAGCCAGGTCGCCGCGGTGTGGATCGAGACGGCGTCGGGTGGGCGCATCGCGGCAACGCTCATGCCGCTGGCCGGCGCAGGTCACGATGCCACGGCGTTCGTCGGCTTCGTGCCGGCGGGGGAGACCGCCACGGGGGTGGTCGCGACCGACGCCGCCGGCGAGCTGGTGGAGACCTTCGACCTCCCCTGACGCCAGCCGCCTCGCCAGCCGGTAGCATGGGTGGCATATGTCAAGCTGGTTCGACAAGCTCCTCGAAGAGCTTCAGCGCCGCCAGGCCGAGGCCGACGCGCAGCGCGAGGGCAGGCCCTTCGAGCGCCCGAAGGGCTCTGACCGTCCCGAGAAGAACGTGACGCCCATCGATGAGGGACGGCGCCGTGGCCGCGCCGGTCGGACCAACGGAGGCGGGGGCGGCCCGACCTTCCCGCCGGTCGCCGGAGGCGACGTCCCGTGGCGGCGGTGGCTGCTGATCGGCGGCGGAATCGTCGGCCTGCTGATCGTGCTCAGCCTGCTCGGCGGCGTCGTGACCCTCATCACCGACGTCATGTGGTACGACGCGCTCGGTCGCCGGGACGTGCTGGCGACGAGGCTCTGGTCCCAGGTCGCGCTGTTCGCGATCGGCTTCGTCGCCATGCTCGTGCCGGCCCTGGGCAGCACCTGGCTTGCCGGACGCATCGCGCCGCAGGCCCCGGTACGCCAGCTCGGCGGGTTCGAGATGCCGGACGCCTCGCGCGCCATCGGCATCGGGCTGGTCGTCGTCGCCGTCCTCCTGTCGCTCGGTTCCGGTGCGGCATGGAGCGGCAACTGGGAGACGGTGCTGCTCTTCTTCAATGGCGGCCAGTGGGGCGTCACGGACCCGACGCTCGGCCGCGACATCGGCTACTACGTGTTCGACCTGCCGTTCTACCGGTTCGTCCTCGGCTGGGCGACCACCACGCTCATCATCGTCGGCGTGCTGACGCTGGGCACCTACGCCGCCCGCGCCCTGCGCTGGCAGTTCCACCTCAGCGCGCCGGTTCGCGCTCACCTGTCGGTCATCGGCGCTCTCCTGCTCGTGGTCTTCGCCGGGGGCTACCAGCTGGACATCGCCGACCTCGCCTACTCGGTCGGCGGACCGAACGGATCGGTGCACGCGGCGCTGTACACCGACCTGAACGCGCGGCTGCCGGCCTACGTGATCCTCACCGTCGTGGCGCTCGGGGCGGCGGCGCTCTTGCTGCTCAACACGTGGTTCCGCACGCTGTGGCTGCTGGCGCTGGCCGGCGGCGCCTGGCTGCTCCTGTCGATCCTGGTCGGCAGCCTCTACCCGGCCTTCGTGCAGAACTTCCAGGTCAACCCGAACGAGCTCAACGTCGAGCGGCCGTACATCGCCAGGCACATTCAATCCACGCGGGCGGCGTTCGACCTCGACGCGATCGAGCAGCGCCGCTTCACCGGCGAGCAGGAGCTGTCGCGCGAGGTCTTCGCCGACGACGCGGCGACGATCGACAACCTCCGGCTGTGGGATTACCGCCCGTTGCTGACCACGTTCGGCCAGCAGCAAATCCTGCGGCGCTACTACGCCTTCCTCGACGTCGACATCGACCGCTACCAGGTCGCGAACGAGCACCGCCAGATCATGCTGAGCGCGCGCGAGCTGGACGTCGAGCGACTGGCCGAGCAGGCACGCGTCTGGACGAACGAGCGCCTCGTCTACACCCACGGCTACGGCATCACCGCCGTGCCGGTCGACGCGGTGACGGACCAGGGAACGCCGGACTACCTGGTCAGCGGCATCAACCGCGATCCGCAGCTGCCGGTGGGCGAGCCGCGCATCTACTTCGGCGAGGCGACCGACACCTACGTCGTGACCGGCACCGACACCGACGAGTTCGACTACCCGCTCGAGACCGACGGCGGCAATGACGCCGCCGGGGCGACCACCACCTGGAACGGCTCGACCGGCGTCGGCATCGACAATGTCTTCTCGCGGCTCATGTTCGCGCTGCGCTTCGGCGACTTCAACCTCCTCATCAGCAACCAGCTCACCGATGAGTCGCAGATCCTCTTCCGTCGCGCCATCACCGAGCGCGTCCCCGAGATCGCCCCCTTCCTGGTATACGACCGCGATCCCTACCTCGTGAGCGCCGACGAGCGGCTGCTGTGGGTGTGGGACGCCTACACCCTGACTGATCGCTATCCGAACGCGCAGCCGCTGCCGGAGTCGAGCCACCTCGCCGGCGCCAACTACGTCCGCAACAGCGTGAAGGTGGTGATGGACGCGTATGACGGCACCGTCCACTTCTACCTGGCCGATCCGGATGAGCCGATCATCGCCGCCTACGCGCGCATCTTCCCAGGGCTGTTCGAGCCGCTGGACGCGATGTCCGACGAGCTTCGCGCGCACCTGCGCTACCCCGAGGACCTGTTCAGCGCGCAGAACGAGAGCTATCGGCTCTACCACCTGCCGGCGACCGAGGCCGGGGCGACCACCTTCTACAACTCGGACGATCGGTGGGCGATCCCGGCCGACGTCGCGAAGGGGACGGGGGAGCCGATGGAGCCCTACTACGTGACGATGCGCATCCCCGGCGAGGACACCGCGGAATTCGCGCTCATCCAGCCGATGGTGCCCGAGGGTCGCAGCAACATGATCGCCTGGGTCGCGGCGCGGATGGACGGCGACCAGTACGGGCAGCGGATCGCGTTCCGCTTCCCGACCGACACCACCACGCAGGGCCCGGAGCAGATTGAGGCCCGTATCGACCAGAACGACACGATCGCGGCCCAGTTCGGCGTCTGGAGCCGTTCAGGCTCGTCGATCATTCGCGGCAACCTCCTCGTGCTGCCGATCGGCGACGACGGGCTGCTCTACGTGGAGCCGATCTTCCTGCAGGCCGAGGGCGCCCCGTTCCCGGAGTTCGTTCGCGTGATCATGGTCGACCAGGAACGCGTCGCCTTCGCCGAGACGGTCGAGGACGGCCTGCGCCAGATCCTGGGCGAGGCCGAGCCGCCGCCGATCGTCGAGCCGGAACCGGAGCCGTCACCGTCGCCGGACGAGTCGCCCGGCCCGCTGCCCGGTGACGTCGCCGGCCTGGTGGCGGAGGCCCAGCGCCTCTACGACCAGGCGCAGACGGCGCTCGATGCCGGGGACCTCGGCACCTACCAGGAGCGCATCGACGAGCTCGCCGACGTGCTCGAGGCCCTGGCCGAGCTGACCCAGTAGGCGCCCGCCGCCCGATGGACGTGCTCGTGATCGGATCGGGTGGCCGCGAGCACGCGCTTGCCTGGCGGCTGGCGCGCGACGAGGGCGTGCGGAGCGTGCACATCGCGCCGGGCAACGGCGGGACGGCGGCGGTCGCCGAACCGATCCGCGACCTGGACGTCCGCGATGTGATCTCGGTCGCCCGTCACGCGGCCCGTGAGCGCTACGGGCTGGTGGTGATCGGGCCCGAGGCGCCGCTGGCCGCCGGCCTCGCGGACGAGCTGGCATCGACCCGCATCCCGACCTTCGGCCCGACGCGTGCGGCCGCCCGGCTGGAGTCGAGCAAGGCCTTCGCGAAGGAGCAGATGCGGCGAGCCGGCGTCCCGACCGCATCGGCGGAGAGCTTCACCGACCCCGACGCGGCGCTCGCCCACGTTCGGGCCGCGGAGCGTCCCCCGGTGGTCAAGGCCGACTGGCTGGCGGCCGGCAAGGGCGTGGTGGTGCCTGAGACGGCCGAGGAAGCCGAGGCGGCGGTGCGCGAGCTGTTCGACAGCGTGGCTCCCGGCGCGCGCGTCGTTATCGAGGAGCGCCTGGCGGGCACCGAGGTCAGCGCGTTCGCGCTGGTCAGCGACGAGGCCGTCGTCCCGCTGGCGGCGGCGTGCGACTACAAGCGGCTCGGCGACGGGGACACCGGCCCCAACACCGGGGGGATGGGCGCCTACGCGCCGGTGCCCTGGTTCGACCGGGCGGCCCTCGAGCGGGTTGCGGCCGAGGTCTTCGAGCCGATCGCCTGGCGGATGGCGCGCGACGGGTTCCCGTACCGCGGCGTCCTGTACGCCGGCATGATGCTGACCGACGACGGTCCGATGGTCCTCGAGTTCAACGCCCGCTTCGGCGACCCGGAGGCCCAGGTCCTGCTGCCGATGCTCGACGGCGACCTCGCCGCAGCACTGCTCGGCTGCGCCGTCGGCGACCGCGGGCTGATGGAAGGCTCGGTGGGGCTACGAGGCGGCGCCGCGGTGGGCGTGGTCGTTGCCGCCGAGGGCTACCCGAATGCGCCGATCGCCGGGCGGATCGTCCAGGGCGCCGAGCCCTCCAGCGCTGCCGACGATGGGGAGCTGCTCTGCTTCCACGCCGGCACCACGCGCCTGCACGACGGTCGGTACGAGACGGCCGGCGGCCGCGTCCTTGCCATGGTCGGCCGCGGCGCAACGATGCAGCTGGCGCGCGATGCCGCCTACCGCGGCGTCGCGAACGTCGCCCTCGATGGCGGTGGCTACCGGAGCGACATCGCCTCGCGCGAGCTAGCCGGCGATGGGGCTCAGCTCGGCCACCAGGCCGGGTGAGCGGGGCACCTGCTTCGCCAGCTCGATCGCCTCGTCGGCGCCATCGCACTCGAGCACGTAGAGGCCGCCGAGCGCCTCCTTCGCCTCGAGGAACGGCCCGTCGGTCACGACCGGGTCACCGCCTCGCCGAGAATCGCAGCGTCATGGTCTGCTCCGGGCCCTGCAACGCCTCGCCGAGCACGATCGCATCTCGCTCACGCAACATCGCGCTGAAGCGGCGGTGGTCCTCGACCATGGCCGCGCGACCGTCCGGTCCGGCCGCGGCCTCGGCGGCCGGATCGCCGTAGAGCAGGAGAAGGTATTTCATGGGTTCCTCGGGATGCGGATGGCCTGGACACCGATGATGACGAACGGGCGGGCTCCGCATCGACCGGAACCGGCAACCTCAAGCTGAGGTCAAGGCCGGCGGCTATCCTTGGCGCCGATGCCGATCGTCGCCGTCGTCTGCGGCTCCCGCTCCGACCTGCCGGCCCTGAAGGGATGCTTCGACGTGCTCGACGAGTACGGGATCGGCTGGGAGGCCTCCGTCATCAGCGCCCACCGCCAGGCCGAGACCCTCCACGCCTACGTCGACGAGGCCGAGCGGGCCGGCGTGCAGCTCTTCATCGGCGCGGCGGGCCTGGCCGCCCACCTTCCCGGCGTCCTCGCCTCGCTGACGGCGAAGCCGGTCATCGGCATCCCGCTCGACGGAGGCTCGCTCGGAGGCGCCGATGCGCTCTACGCGGTCGTCCAGATGCCACCCGGCGTGCCGGTGGCCACGGTGGCGATCGGCAGTGCGGGCGCGAAGAACGCGGCGCACCTCGCCGCTCGCATCCTCGCGCTCTCGGATGACGCCGTGGCCGATCGGGTGGCGGCCGTGCGGGCCGACCAGGCGGCGATGGCGGAGCTGCGCATCGACCCGAGAGCATGATCGATCGGTACGCGCTGCCGGAGCTGCGCGAGATCTTCGGCGAGCGGCGCCGGCTCGAACTGTGGCTGCGCATCGAGCTGCTCGCCGCGGAGGCGCTCCATGCGGCCGGGGTGGTGCCGACCGACGACTGGGAGCGCATTCGGGCGGCCGCGACCGAGGTCGATCCGGCGCGGGCGCGCGAGATCGAGCAGGAGTCGCAGCACGACGTCATCGCCTTTCTGCGCTCGGTCACCGAGCGGCTCGGACCGGAGGGCCGCTGGCTCCATTACGGGCTGACGAGCTCGGACGTGCTCGACACCGCGACCGCGGTCACGTTGCGCGACGCCACCGCCGTCGTCGAGCGCGAGCTGGCACGCCTGGTCAAGGTCGTCCATCGCCTGGTGCTCCAGCACCGCGACACGCCGATGGTCGGGAGAAGCCACGGCATCCACGCCGAGCCGATCACGTTCGGCTTCAAGGCCGCCGGCTGGTACGCCGAGCTGCAGCGCGACGCCGAGCGCCTGGCACGCGCGCGCGACGGGATCGCGGTGGGCTCGATCTCCGGAGCCGTCGGCACGCATGCCAACGTCAGCGGCGAGGTCGAGCGTCACGTCCTCGACGCGTTGGGGCTGAGACCGGACTCGGCGCCGACCCAGGTCGTGAGCCGAGATCGGCATGCCGAGCTGCTCACGACCCTCGCCATCGTCGGCGGGACGCTCGAGCGGGTCGCCGTCGAGATCCGGCATCTCCAGCGCACGGAGGTTGGCGAGGCCTTCGAGCCGTTCGGCGCCGGCCAGCAGGGAAGCAGCGCGATGCCGCACAAGCGCAATCCGATCCTGGCCGAGCGGGTGACGGGCATGTCCCGGCTGCTGCGCGCGGACGCCATCGTCGGCCTCGAGAACATGGCCCTCTGGCACGAGCGTGACATCAGCCACAGCTCGGCGGAGCGCTTCGTCTTCGAGCGGGCGCTCGGGGTGGCTGCCTACGCCACGCGGACCCTGGGCGACATTCTCGACGGACTGGAGATCGACGCCGATCGGATGCTCCGCAACCTCGACGAGCTGGGTGGCATGGTCTACTCGGAGGCGCTGCTGCTGGCGATGGTCGCCAAGGGAGCGGATCGGCAGGCCGCCTATCGGTTGGTGCAGGGCGCCGCCAAGCGGGCGTGGAGCGGCGAGACGACGTTCGGCGAGGCCCTCCGCGAGGACCCCGCGGTCGGCGAGTGGCTCGCTCCGGACGAGATCCAGCGCGCGATGGACCTGCGTCACCACCTCGAAGGCATCGAGGTCACCTATCGGGCGCTCGGCCTCGACGGTTCGGACTAGGCCGGGAGCCGTCGATGCGTCGCTGGCGTGATGCGGCCGCCGGGTCGGTGCGGGTCGTATCGGAGCGCGCAGAGCTGTGGCTCCCCGGCGCGTTGGCATGGGTCGCGAGCGTCGGCTGGATCCCGTTCGTCATCGCGGTGGCACATCCGCCGTCCGTGGCGGAGCTCACGTTCCTGGGTGCGCGGATCGTGACATCGGGAGCCTGGCCGTGGAACGCCGTCCTCATCGGCGCCGCCGCCGTCGCGCTCGTCCTGCTCGCCTTCGCCGTGACGGCGGCGGCAAACGCGGTTCTCATCGCGCTCCTCGCGCGCCGCTCGCCGTCGACGTCGGACGCTCGCCAGATCCTCGCGATCAACGTCGTCATGGCGCTCCCGGCCCTGCTCTCGACGCTGGTGACGCTCATGGCGCTCATCGCGATCGCGCCGCGCGAGTTCAACGCCCCCGACCCGGCCGGCGGCCCCGTGCTGCGCACGGCCCTGCGGCTCATGCCATACCTCGTCCTGCTGGGGGTGACGGCCGCCGTCGGTGCCGCCCTTGCCGCCGTTGCCGGCCGCCTCGCGGTCGAACGGCGGCTCCGCATCGGCGAGGCCCTTCGGGCGGCACCGGCCGTGGCGCTCCAACCCGCACCCGCAATCCACGCCGTCGCCGCGTTCCTCGCGCAGCTCGCCTTCCTGGGATTCGGGGCGCTCCTGCTCGGGGTGCTGTGGGCTCCGATCGGCGCGCAGCTGGCCATCGGCGGTGGGTTCGACATCGCGACCGGGCTCCTGCTGCTAGGCTTCGTGGCGATCTGGCTCTGCCTTGTCCTCGCCGGCGGAGCACTCCACGCGTGGTCGGCAGCCGCGTGGTCGCGACTGCTCGCGAGCGATGCATCCTAGAAGGACCTGAGCGACGTGGAAGACCTGAGCCTCGGTACGCAGCTGGAGCTGACGCTGCGCCTCGTCGTGGCGCTCCTGCTGGGCGCCGGGATCGGCTGGGAGCGAGAGCTCCAGCGCATGCCGGCCGGCTTTCGGACGCACGCGCTCGTCTCGCTCGGTGCGGCGATCTTCACCGTCGTCAGCGCCTACGCGTTCACCGGGCCCCTCTCCGACCCGACCCGGATCGCTGCCCAGGTCGTGTCGGGCGTCGGCTTCCTGGGCGGTGGCGCGATCCTGCATTACGGCGGCACGGTGCGCGGACTGACGACGGCGGCGTCTCTGTGGGCGGTCGCGGCGGTCGGGATGGCCGCCGGCGCCGGGCTCTTCGTCGTCGCGACGGTCAGCGCCGTCCTGGTGGTCGTCGCCCTGGAGGTGTTCCAGCGCATCGAACGCCGCGCGAAGCAACGCTTCAACATTCAACCAAGCCGCGGCCCCGAACCGATCGATGCCGCACCCCAGGAGGGCGACTGAATGCCGGACACGATGATGCGCACCGAGATCGAAGGACTGCCCCTGATCCACCGCGGCAAGGTCCGCGAGACCTACGAGGTCGACGACCGCCACCTGCTGCTCGTCGCCACCGATCGACTCTCGGCCTTCGACGTCGTCTTCGAGCAGCCGATCCCGGACAAGGGCGCTGTCCTCACCCGCCTCTCCACGTGGTGGTTCGAGCAGCTGGCCGATCTCGGCCGATCCCATTTCGTGAGCGCCGATCGCGAGCGGCTACCGGAGCCGGCTCGCACGCGGGAGCTGGCGCCGCGCTCGATGCTCGTCCGGCGCGCCGAGCGAGTCGACGCCGAGTGCGTCGTGCGCGGCTACCTGGCCGGCTCCGGATGGGCGGAGTACCAGCGCGCCGGAACCGTGTGCGGGCATCGCCTCCCCGACGGGCTGCGCGAGGCCGATCGCCTGCCGGAACCGATCTTCACGCCGTCGACCAAGGCGGAGGTCGGGCACGACGAGAACATCAGCCGCGACCAGCTGGCCGACATGGTCGGCGCCGACCTCGCGCGACAGCTCGAGGAGCGCTCGATCGCGCTCTACAACGAGGGCGCGCGCCGCGCCGAGGCGGTCGGGCTGATCCTGGCCGACACGAAGTTCGAGTTCGGGTTCATCGACGGCGAGCTGGCGGTGATCGACGAGGTGCTGACCCCGGATTCGTCTCGCTTCTGGGATGGCGAGCGCTACGCGCCCGGATCCAGCCCGCAGAGCTTCGACAAGCAGTTCGTGCGCGACTTCGTCGCCGATGCCGGATGGAACAAGGAGCCACCCGCCCCGACGCTCCCGGACGAGGTCATCGACGGCACGCGCGATCGCTACGTCGCCGCGTTCGAGCGCCTCACCGGGCGGCCGTGGGACGCATCGGCTTGACCATGCGCTGGCTGGCGGAGGTCCACGTCGCACTCCGATCGGGGATCGCCGATCCGGAGGGGCAGACCATCGGATCGGCGCTGCGCGCCCTGGGCTATCCGACCGTGAGCGAGGTCAGGAGCGGCAAGCTGATGCGCATTGCCTTCGAGGCGCCCGACCACGGGGCGGCCGAGGCCGCGGTCGACGAGATGTGCCGCCGCCTCCTCGCCAACCCGGTCATGGAGACCGCCAGCTGGGAGCTGCGCGCCGACGACGAGCAGGACGCCGATGACGGCGAACCCGTGACCGTCCTGGCTCGCAGCCCACGCGTGGCGGTGGCGGTCTTTCCCGGGACCTGGTCCGACCGCGACTTCGCGCACGTCGCCGACGCGGTCCTCGGCTGGGAGGCGCGTCTCGTGTGGCACACCGACGACGATCTTGGCGCGCCCGACGCGATCGTCCTGCCCGGGGGGCTTCGCGCACGGTGACCACCTGCGCACCGGCGCCATCGCGCGCTTCTCGCCGATCATGCGCGCGGTCGAGGCGTTCGCCGCCGCCGGCGGCCCGGTGATCGGCTCGTGCAACGGCTTCCAGGTGCTCACCGAGGCCGGGACTGCTGCCCGGCGCGCTGCTGCGCAACGATCACCTCGAGTTCCGCTGCGACTGGCAGTCCCTGCGGGTCGAGCGGCCCGACCTCGGCACCCGCCTGGCTCGGCGACCTCGCCGATGGCGAGGTCATCAGCCTGCCGATCAGCCACGGCGAGGGTCGCTACGCCGCAGACGAGGACACCCTCGATGCGCTCGAGCGCGATGGACGGGTCGTTCTCCGCTACTCCGATGCCGCCGGACGCGTGAGCAGTGAAGCGAACCCGAATGGGTCGGAGCGCGGGATCGCCGGCATCGTCAACGAGCGCGGCAACGTGCTCGGCCTGATGCCGCACCCGGAGCGCGCGGCCGAGCCGGAGGTCGGCGGGACCGACGGCCTGCGCCTCTTCCGGTCCCTCGAGCGCTGGCTGCAGGATCAGCCGGCGGTCGCCGAGCGTCGGCTATCATCGGGCTGACCGCCCAGATCTGCCGCAGGAGGCGAACGAGTGGACCAGGAGGAGCGCGATCGGCGCGACTCGCCCGACGCGGAGGACGCTTCGACCGTCGTCCGCTCGAGCCGACGCAGCCCCAACCGTCCGAGGAGCTGCCCCCGACGCGGCCGAGCCAACGGACATCCGCGACGAGGCAGCGCCGGAGCCGGCCGGATCGACGGACTGGAACGAGCCGGCGCCAACCGAGCCGGCGCCAACCGAGCCGGCAGAGTCGATGGGCACGGCCGAGATCGAGAGCTGGCCGAGCCAGGACGCATCCACCACGTCGCCCTGCGGAATCGGCGGAGTCTCCGGCATGGCCGACCGAACCGCCTGCAGGCGGGCTCGGCCGACGCCGACACCTGGCCCACCACGCCGCCGGAGCGCGGCGACGAGCCGATCCTGCGAGCCGGACATGGACGACAACACCGGAGCCGGAGCCGGCGGAGCCGCCGCCCAGCGAGGTGGAGGCCTATCCCGCCGCGGCGATCGCTGCGACGGACGACGGCGTGGACGCCGTGCCGACTCCTCGGCCGCTGCGCAGGCGCATGCCGTCCCGGCCGGAGAGGAGGCGATCGGCGAGAGCACCCAGTGCCCACGCTGCGGCACCGAGAATCGGCCCGGCCTCGCCTTCTGCCGCAACTGCGGCCAGCGGCTGGTTGCCGCAGGCGTCGCGAGCACGGTCGAGCGCCCCGGCGCCCCGGAGGGCACGATGGCCTGTCCGCGCTGCGGCACCCACAATCGCGCCGGCGTCGCCTTCTGCCAGAACTGCGGCGCGAACCTGCGGGCCGTCGCCCCAGGCTACGTACCGCCGGCGGTGGCGGTGGCGGGCGAGCCGAGCACCGAGACGGTCCAGGTCGGCCGTCGCGGCGCGGTCCTCGGACCGGTCGTCCTGCTCATCGGCCTGGTGGGCATCGTCACCGGCTACCTGCTGCCGTTCGCCTATGGGTCGGGATCGCTGTTCGAGCGCGCCTGGGGCGCCGACGGCTACGGCCTGGCCTTCTGGACCGCGTATCCGGACGTCGGCGCCGGGTTGCCCGACCAGCTCTACTTCGGCCTCGCCGGCCCGATCCCGATCCTGGGACTCGTGGTCCTGGTGCTCGCCATCGCCGGGTTCGTGCGGGCCGCGCCCGGGCCGCTCCAGACGATCGGGCTCGTCATCGCGCTGCTCTGGAGCGTCGGCCTCATCGTGCTCTTCGGGGTCGTCGAGGTCGGCGGCCACTGGAGCGGTGACATCGTCGGCATGCTCCGGGTCCTGACACCCGCCGGCATCATCTTCATGCTCTCCGCGCTCATCGTGGTGATCGGCACCCTGACCCGCTTCGGTCGGAGCTAGCCGGATGTCCCGCTTCTGCGCCAACTGCGGCACCGAGGTCGAGGACCTGGCCGTGTTCTGTCCGACCTGCGGCCAACCGATCGACCAGGCGTCAGAGACGGAGATCCCGGCCGCTCCGGCGTGGCCGGATCCGGCCGCGGACGAGGCCGAGGCCCCGGCACGGTCACCGGCTCCGGCAGCCCCGCCGCCACGCTGGGAGGAGCCGACGCGGACTGACGTGCCGCCGCCCCCGCCGGCCGCGCCGGCCGCCGAACCTTCGCCGCAGCCCGCAGATCGCCGCGTGACCTCCGCCGGTCAACGTTCCCGTCACGATGCCGGTCACCCTCTCGGCCTGGCTGATCGGTGGCGGCTCGGTGGTTGCCGCCCTCGGCGTCGTCATCGGACTCTTCGGTGGGGTGCTGAACCCGATCGACCTGGTCCTGCTGCTCCTCCTGATCGGCATCGCGGCCACGGTCTTCCTGTCGGCGAACGTGCCGGCCATTCCGCACCAGCGCCTGATGACGCTCGTCATCGTGCTGATCGGCTTCGGGATGGCGCTCGACCGCATCGGCTTCGGCAATGCCGGGGTGGGCGAGCTGTTGCTCCTGCTGGGCACTGCCGCGGCGGCGATCGGCGCCATCATCCTGGAGCTCGGTCGCGACCAGCCGCTGGGTGGCCCGCAGCCCTGACCGGATGACACTGGCAAATGACACTGGCGCCGCCCCCGGCCGAGCAGCGCCACGGCCTGACCGAGACGGAGTACGAGCTCGTCGTCGATGCCCTCGGGCGCGCCCCGAACGCCGTTCGAGCTCGGCATGTTCGGCGCGATGTGGTCGGAGCATTGCGCCTACAAGCACTCGCGCCTGCTGCTGGCCCGGCTGCCGTCGACGGGTGATCGCGTGCTGGTCGGGCCGGGCGAGAACGCTGGCGCGATCGACATCGGCGATGGCCTGGCGGTCGTCTTCAAGGTCGAGTCCCACAACCACCCGAGCGCGGTCGAGCCCTACCAGGGCGCGGCCACCGGGGTCGGCGGCATCATCCGCGACATCTTCACGATGGGCGCGCGCCCGATCGCGCTCCTCAACAGCCTGCGGTTCGGGCCGCTCGAGCCCGACGCCGAGACCGATGCGACCGTGGCCGCGCGCAACCGCTACCTGTTCGGCGGCGTCGTCGGCGGGATCGCGGGCTACGGCAACTGCATCGGCATCCCGGACGTCGGCGGCGAGATCACCTTCGACGCGAGCTACTCGGGCAACCCGCTCGTCAACGCCATGTGCGTGGGCATCGCTCGTCACGATGAGATCACCCTGGCGCGGGCGGCCGGCGCCGGCAACGTCCTGCTGCTGGTCGGCGCGTCCACCGGTCGCGACGGGATCCAGGGCGCCTCGTTCGCGTCGGCCACGCTCGGCGACGACCGCGAGGAGCGCCGCCCGGCGGTGCAGGTCGGCAACCCGTTCCTCGAGAAGCTGCTGATGGAGGCGTGCCTCGAGCTGGCGCGCATCGACGCCGTGATCGCCATGCAGGACCTCGGCGCGGCCGGCCTGACCTGCGCGCTGGCCGAGCTCACGGCGCGCGGCGGGGTGGGCGCCGAGGTCGACCTGGACGCGGTCCCGCGCCGTGAGTCGGGCATGACGCCGTACGAGGTCCTCCTGAGCGAGTCGCAGGAGCGGATGCTGATCGTGGTTCGATCCGGCCGCGTCGCCGAGGTGCGCGACGATCTTCGATCGCTACGAGCTGCACGCCGCCGAGATCGGCACGGTGATCGATGAGCCGGTCATCCGCTGCCACGCGGCCGGGGAGCTGGTCTGCGAGGTGCCGGGCCGTGCCCTGGCCGACGACGCGCCGCGCTACGCGATCTCCGGCACGCCGGCGCCGATCGGTCGCGCCGGACCTCGACGCGCTGGCCGCCGAGCCGCCGTCGGCCGCGACGCTGCTCGCGCTGCTCGGCGTCGCCGAACGCGCGAGACCGCAAGCCGATCTGGCGCCGCTACGACCACATGAACGGCACGAACACCCTGGTCGGTCCCGGGGCCGGCGATGCCGCGCTGCTGCGCGTGAAGGGCACCGGCCGCGCACTGGCGCTCGCGATCGACGGTCCCGGCCCGGCGCGCGTCGGCGCCCTCGACCCGTACCTCGCCGGCGTCTCGGCGGTGGTGGAGGGCGCCCTCAACGTGGCCTGCCACGGGGCCGACCCCGATCGGGATCACCGACTGCCTGAACTTCGGCTCGCCCGAGACCGACCTCGGCGCGTGGCAGCTCGAGCGGGCGATCGACGGGATCGCCGACGCGTGCCGCGCGCTGGGCGTGCCGGTCGTGTCCGGCAACGTCAGCCTCTACAACGAGACGCCGGACGGGCCGATCCTGCCGACGCCGGTGGTCGGCACGGTCGGGCTGCTGGAGGATCGGAAGACGGCGCTGCGCATGGCGTGGGCGCCCGGCGACGAGGTCTGGCTGCTCGGCGAGCACGGTTCGGACGCCGACGCGCTCGCCGGGCTCGGAGCTCGCCTGGCGTCGCGGGCTTCGCGGGGGCGTCCCGACCCTCGATCTCGCGGCCGCCGGCAGGCTGATCCGGCTCCTTCCCGAGCTCGCGCGCGCCAGGACGGTCGCGTGCGGCGCACGACTGCTCGGTGGGGGGCTCGCCGTCGCGCTGGCGCGGATGGCGATCGCGGCGGACCTGGGCGTGCGCGCTCGAGTGGACGTTGCCGACCCGCTGGCGACGGCGGCCGCCTTCGGTGAGCGAGGCGGCCGCGTCGTGACCGGCGTGGAGCCGGCACGGGTGGCGGACCTGCGGCGCGCCGCCCGGGAGGCGGGGGTGGCGGCCGCGGCGCTCGGCGTTGTCGCCGGCGATGAGCTCGACCTCCAGTTCGGAAGCGTCCGGATCGTCAGCCCCGGTTGCGCGTCTGACGGAGGCCTGGCGAACCGCCTTCTAGGTGCGTCGCGATCGCCGGGCGGCTCGCTCCGCTCGACTGACGCCGTGCTTCGGGCGAGCGCGCGAGCCGACGCCCATCGAGGCGATGATCGGATCCTCCTCGAGTCGCATGCGACCACGCCGCAGCGTTCGGCGATGAAGCGCGGCGGCCACGTGCTCGTCGGCGGCGGTTCGGCTCGCCGGAAGAGCCGGGCGGCCGTCGGACGGCCCCGATTCGACCCTGCGCCGTCGGCGGGGGAGCAGGACATCCAGGCGAAGAGGGCGAGCCCGGCGAGCCCGCCGATCGCGATCCCGAACGGCACCAACGTGGGCTCGGCCTTGGCCGGCGCCGTTTCGGCAGCCGGTGTCGTCGCCGGGTTTGCCGCGAGCCTCGGGATGCCACCGGAGTCGGTCGCGGACGCCGACGACGGCGCCCCGGAGAGCACCGCCACGATCGCAAGGACGAGGAGAAGGCCGGATCGCATCAGCCGGACGCCTCGCGAGCGCGGCCCGGGCGGCGCCTGGTGCGGGTGGTGCGTGGCGCGGGATCGTCGACCTCGCCCGGATGCGGATGGTCGTGGCTGACCGGGATATGCGACAGGCCGCCGCGCGCGCGCTCGTGGAGACGGTAGACCTCCTCGAGCCCGTCGGGCGGCACGACCGAGTCGTAGACATCGCAGAACACCTCGACCACCTCCGGGTCGAACTGTGTGCCGGCATTGACCGCGAAGCTCGGCCAGCGCTTCCTCGTGGGTGAGGGCCGAGCTGTACGGCCGATCATGGACCATGGCGTGGTACGCATCGGCGACGCTGACGATCCTGGCGCCCAGGGGAATCTCGTTGCCCTTCAGGCCGTGCGGGTATCCGCCGCCGTTGAAACGCTCGTGATGATGCAGCACGACCGGGATCGCGTCGCGCAGGTTCGAGGCCGACTCGAGGATGACCTGCCCGATGCGCGGATGCTCGCCGATTGCCTGCCACTCCTCGTCGGAAAGGGAGGTCGGCTTGTCCAGGATCTCCTCGGGGATCGCGATCTTGCCGAGGTCGTGCAGTAGCGACGCGATTCGGATGCGCTCGATCTCCTCGTGCGGCAGGCCCATCTCCAGGCCGATGCCGGTCGCGAGCGCGGCGATCATGTCGGACGGGCGCCCGCGGTGATGCGGCTGCGGCGCCAGCACCGATGCCAGCGCCTGGGTGGCCGTGTCGCTGGCCCATTGGCCGATGGCGGTGGCCTGTGCGCGGCGCTTCCGCCGAGATCGGCGCGCGCCGCACCGGTGCCCCCTCGTCGAGCTCGCGGAACAGGTAGGTGCGGTTACGGCCCAGCGCCTTGGCCGCGTACATGGCCGCGTCGGCGCGGTCGACCAGCATGTCGAGCTGGAGCTCCGAGCCGCGGCCGCCGGCGATCCCGATGCTGATCGTTGCCTTGACGGTCTGGTCGCTCGCGATGCGCAGGGTCTCGTTCTGGACGAGGACGCGCAGCTCCTCGGCCAGGCGGACGGCGTCCTCGGGCATGGTCTCGGGCAGGATCAGCATGAACTCCTCGCCCCCGTAGCGACCGAACGTGTCGCTGACGCGCACCCCGTCGGCCACGAGGTCGGCGAGCTGGCGCAGCACGGCGTCGCCGGAGTCGTGCCCGTAGGTGTCGTTGATCGGCTTGAAGCGATCGATGTCGATGAAGGCGACGCTGAGCGGCTTGTAATGGCGGACCGATCGCTCGACCTCGGCGCCGAGCATCGCGAGCAGGGTCTCGCGGTTCGGGATGCCGGTCAGCCGGTCATGGGTGGCGCGCGCCTCGACCTGGAGGAAGGCGCCGCTGGCGGCGTTGAAGGCCTTCGCCAGGCGTCGCTCGCCTGGGATGCCGCCCTCGCGCAGGTGGATCGACTCGTCGGTCTCGAGGGTCCGCTCCAGCGCGCCGCGCGATGCGGGTGAAGCGCCAGCCGATGTAGCTCCACGCGACGAGGGCCATGGTCGTCATCCGGCCACGACGCCCGCCGCGACGACGAGCGCGAGCGCCCCTCGGTTGGCCTGCTCGAGTCTGCGCCGTGACCGCTACGGCGATGACGGCGAGGCCGGCGATGGCAAAGGGGGCAAGGAACCCGAGGAGCCGGACGAGGAAGAGCATCGGATGCAGCATGGCGTCGCGGGTCCGGATCGAGCCATGGGCCGATGGTCCCGCGTTGCCTCGCGGCAAACGCGCCATCGACGCCAAAAACGGGCCGTTGTGCGGATTGCTGCAGTACCTCGGCCGTACTCTCGGCGATCACGTTGCGGACCGCCATCGGTGGCCGCTCCGGCTCGCTATCGATGGCCGCGTGCCCGCGTCAGCACCGATCCGCTTGACCCATCCCGTGCGCGCGCCAATTCGCCTGCCGCACGGATCGGGCGAAGCGCTCCCCATCTACCAGCCGCACGGCCCGCGCGAGGAGTGCGGCGTGGTCGGCATCTGGGCGCCCGGCGAGCCCGTCGCACGCCTGGCCTACGTCGGGCTGCACGCCCTCCAGCATCGCGGCCAGGAGTCGGCCGGCATCGCCGTCACCGATGGTGGCCAGCTGAGCCTGCACAAGCGCATCGGCCTCGTCAGCAGCGTGTTCGACGAGGAGACGCTTGCCCGGCTCGAAGGGCGGTGAGGAAGGCGGCGCAGCCGCCGAAGGCGCCATCGGGCATACGCGCTACAGCACCACCGGGTCCAACACCCTGCCGAACGTGCAGCCCGTCTACGCGCGCTCCGACATCGGCGAGCTCATGCTCGGGCACAACGGCAACCTCACCAACGCGACCTGGCTGCGCGACGAGCTGACCGAGCAGGGAATCGAGTTCGGATCGGCATCGGACACGGAGGTGCTCGCCAAGCTGATCGCGCATGCGCCGGGACGAACCTGGGCACAGCGCGTCGACCACGCCTTCCACCGGGCCGTCGGGCGCCTTCACCTTCACCATGCTCACGCAGACGGCCCTCGTGGCGGCGCGCGATCCGATCGGCTTCCGTCCCCTTGCCCTCGGACGGCTGCCCGGCGGCGGCTGGGCGGTCGGCTCGGAGAGCACGGCGCTGGATGCGATGGGCGCCCAGTTCGTGCGCGACGTCGATGCCGGCGAGGTGCTCACCATCGACGACGACGGCGTCGCACTCGTTCCGATCGAATCGCGCCGACCCGGAGCCGCGAGCGACTCTGTGTCTTCGAGTTCGTGTACCTGGCGCGGCCCGACTCGGTCATCGACGGCCGGCTGCTGTACGAGGCGCGCCTCGAGATGGGGCGGCGCCTGGCGCGCGAGCACCCGGCCGATGCGGATCTCGTCATCGCGGTTCCCGACTCGGCCATCCCGGCCGCCATCGGCTATGCCGAGGAGGCGGGACTGCCCTACCGCGAGGGCCTCATCAAGAGCCGCTACGTCGGTCGGACCTTCATCCAGCCCGCGCAGCGCAGCCGCGACGAGGCGGTGCGCCTGAAGTTCAACCCGCTCCCCGAGCTGCTCTCCGGCAAGCGCGTCGTCGTGGTCGACGACTCCATCGTGCGCGGCACCACCACCGGGCCGATCGTCGCCATGCTGCGCCGTGCCGGGGCTGCCGAGGTCCACGTTCGCATCCACTCGCCGCAGATGCGCCACCCGTGCTACATGGGCGTGGACACCGGGCGCCGCGAGGAGCTCATCGCGGCGAACCACTCGCTCGAGAGCATCCGCGCCGCGATCGGCGCCGATTCGCTCGGCTACCTCTCGCAGCAGGCGCTGCTCGAGGCCGTCGGCGGACACGACCGACCGCGCGCTGCACCGCCTGCTTCGACGGCGTCTATCCGACCGACGTGCCGCTCGAGCTCGACAAGCTGGCGATGGAGCGGCGCTGAGCGTGGCCCGCACCTACCGCGAGGCAGGGGTCGACGAGGCCGAGGCGGCACGCACCATCGAGCGCATCGCCGCCGCGGCGGCCGACAGCCGCGACCCCGGCGGTCATCGGCGGCATCGGCGGCTTCGGCGGCCTCTTCCGCTTCGACCCGACGACCCATCCCGACCCGATCCTGGTCAGCAGCACCGACAGCGTCGGCACCAAGCTGAAGGTCGCGGTGGCGCTCGAACGTCACGACACGATCGGGATCGACCTCGTCAACCAGAGCGTCAACGACATCGCCGTCACCGGCGCCGACCCGCTCTTCTTCCTCGACTATCTCGCCGTCGGGCGGCTGCGCGCCGAGGTCGGCGGGGAGATCGTCGGCGGCGTGGCGCGTGCCTGCGCCGCCGCGGGAATCCCGCTCATCGGCGGCGAGACCGCTCAGCTGCCCGACCTGTTCGCGTCGACCGACGACTACGACCTGTCGGGATTCATCGTCGGCGTCGTCGCCCGCGAGGACCTGATCGACGGCTCACGCGTGCGCGCCGGCAACGCCGTCATCGGCCTGCCCTCGTCCGGGCTGCACACGAATGGCTACAGCCTGGCGCGGCGGATCCTGCCGGAGGCGTCCTGGCGCAAGCCGATGCCGGACAACGGACGACACCGATCGGCGACGCGCTCCTCGAGCCGCATCGGTCGTACCTCGACGAGGTTCGGATCCTGCGCCGGGCGCTGCGAGAGGCAGGCAGCGACATCGCGGCCCTCGCCCACATCACCGGCGGGGGATGGGAGGGGAACCTGCCCCGTACCCTGCCGGCGGGGCTGGGCGTGGAGATCGAGACGGGCTCATGGCCGATCCCGCCATCTTCAGTCTCATCCAGTCGAGCGGCGACATCGCCGACGAGGAGATGGTCCGCACCTTCAACGTGGGGATCGGCCTCACCGCCGTCGTCCCCGCGGCCCATGCTGACGCGGCACTGGCGGCGTCGGCGATGGATACCGATCGGGCGCGTCAGTCCGATTCCCGAGGGCGAGCCGCGCGTCCGATTCGTATGAGGCCGGCCTCCCCATGAGGCTGGGCGTCCTCGTCTCCGGGCGCGGGTCGAACCTCGAGGCCGTGCTCGCATCCGCGCCGCCGGGCGTGGAGCCGGTCCTGGTGGTCAGCAACCGGTCCGGGGTGCGGGCGCTCGAAGTGGCCGCCGCGCATGGCGTGCCGACGCGGGTCATGCGCCGCGGAGACCATGGCGGAGACGCCATCGGCCCGCGATGCGGCCATCGGTACGGCGTTCGAGCAGGCCGGCGTCGAGCTCGCACTGCTGGCCGGCTACGACCAGCTGCTGCGCCCGTCGTACTTCGCGGCGTACTCCGGCCGCACCATCAACATCCACCCGAGCCTCCTGCCCGCCCATGGCGGGGCCGGGATGATGGGGATGGCGGTCCACCGCTCGGTGCTCGCCGCCGGCGATCGCGAGACCGGTGTCACGCATCCACGAGGTCACGCCCGACCTTGACGCCGGGCCGATCCTGGCCCAGTCGCGCGTCGCCGTGATGGCCGGAGACGATGCCGAGACGCTCGCCGCGCGGGTGCTCGCCGAGGAGCATCGGCTGCTGGTCGCCACGCTGGCGAAGATCGCCGCCGAGCGCCGCTGACCCAGGCCCCGGCGGGGGTCGGCGGCATGATGCGTGCTAGCATTCCCGACGGCGTCCGAGTGGCGCCGACCCCCACGCAGGAGAGGCCAGCGCAGGTAGATGGACGCGATTCTCGAACCGATTGGCGAGTTCTGGAACGGATTCCTGAGCAACCCGATCGTGCAGCTGGCAAGCCAGCTGATCGTGATCTACGTCGTCCTGCTCTGGCTCGGCACGGCGTACTGGGCGTTCCGCGACATGCAGGCGCGGACCGAGAACCCGATCCTTCCGTACTTCGCCGCCGCGCTCATCATCTTCTTCACGCCGCTCCTCTTCCTGTTCGCGGTCGTGCTGTACCTGATCGTGCGGCCGCGCGAGACGCTGGCCGAGGTCTACGAGCGCAGCCTGGCCGAGGAGTCGCTGCTTGCCGAGGTCGAGAAGAACGAGCTCTGTCCGGTCTGCCGTGATCGCGTCGACGCCGAGTGGCTCGTCTGCCCGAACTGCCGCACTCGGCTCCATCGGGTCTGCCCGACGTGCAACCGATTGGCCGAGCCGAACTGGCCGCTGTGCGCCTTCTGCGGCACCGACTTCGGGCGTGAGCCGAGGGTGACGCGCTCGCGTGGCACGGTCCCGGTGGCGACCATCGAGCCCGAGGACGGCGAGCCGTCGGCCGGCCGACGCCACGGCCGAGCACGCACGCCTTCGCGGCGCCACGAACCTCTGACGGAGGGCCTGACGCCCGTGGACCGCGCCGGCGGGCCGGATCAGCCCCCCGGGCTGCCAACCGGGCCGCATCCGACGGTGGGACCCGGCACGGTGACGATGCCGCGCTGGCCCGGGCCGCTCCTGCGCGATCGTCGGCGCAGTCCTGGCGGTTGGCGCGCTGGGCGTCGGTGCGGTCATGGCGCAGCGCCCGGAGGGCGACCTCGATCCCGCCGCCTTCGCGTGGCTGGCCCTCCTCGGCGCTCTCCTGTTCGCGGCCGGCCTTCTGTACGTGGCGATTCGCCAGCTCCGCATCCGACGCTACCTGCGCCCCCGAGCGCTATCGCGGCCCGGGCGTGCTGGTGCTCGTCCTCCTCGTGCTGGTGCTGGCGTCCATCATCACCGCGCCATTCGGGTCGGACGCGGCGGCCCTCCTCCTGGGCGAGGGCGAGCTCACGTTCCTCGGTGCAGCGGTGCTGCTCATCTCGACCCAGGCGGCAATGCTGCTGGTCAGCTGGTTCCTCGTCTTCCGGCCCCGGGCGCTCGAGGCGCTCCCCTCGCTGCCCGGCCGCGACCCCGCCGGCGCGCTGCGCGCCGGCTTCGGCTGGGGAATTCCTGCCTGGCTCGGGGCGACCCTCGCGTCCGCGGCCGCGGTCTGGGTGCTGGAGGCCGTCGGCTTCGACGCCGAGCCACAGGCAGCCGAGCAGGCGATCGCCCTGGTCGATCCCTGGCTGGTCGTGATCGCGGTCGTCATCCTGGCGCCGATTGCGGAGGAGATCTTCTTCCGCGGCGTCGTCTTCAACGCCTGGCTGCGCGAGGGCGGACGTCGTTGGGCGTTCATCGGCTCGTCGGCGCTCTTCGCGCTGATCCATCTCTCCGTGGTGGCGCTGGTGCCCATCTTCCTGCTCGGCCTGGCCCTGGCGTGGGTCTACCAGCGAACCGGCAACCTGCTCGCGCCGATCGCGATGCACGCCACGGTCAACGGGATCTCGGTGGCGCTCGCCCTCCTCGTCCGCTTCGACGTCGTCCGGATCCCGGTCTAGCCGACCGGTAAGCGCGCCGTAAGCCGCCGGTGAGCGGTCGCGGGCTATCGTCGCCGTCGATGACGCACGAGCCCATCCCCATCGCCCTGCCGACCCGCCGCCGCGCCCATCCGCCCTCGGAACGGCTCGAGCGCCACGGCCCCGACGCCTCCGAGGACGCGGAGCTCCTCGCGCTCGTCATCGGCGAGCGGGTCGCGGCTCCTCGCGTCGCTCGTCGGCTGCTCGATCGATTCGGCTCGCTGTCCGACGTTGCCCGTGCGCTCCCGGTCGAGCTTCGGGTGGCGGGCCTGTCGCAGGCCGCCGCACTGCGCGTTTCGGCGTGCGCCGAGATGGGTCGGCGCGTCGCGCGCGCCTGGCCATCGGACCCGTGGCTGATCCGCACCCCCACCGACGTCGCCGAGCCGCTCGTCGATGCGATGGGCTCCCTGGAGCGCGAGGAGCTGCGGGTCCTGCTGCTCGACACGAAGAACGTCGTCACGGCCGAGCGCACCGTCTATCGCGGGAACCTGGCCGGCTCCTCGGTCCGTGTCGGCGAGGTCTTTCGCGACGCGGTCCGCTCCTGCGCGGCGGCGATCATCGTGGCGCACAACCACCCCTCCGGCGATCCCGTGCCCTCCGGCGAGGACCTGCGCATCACCGCCGAGCTGGCGGAGGCGGGCCGGCTGCTCGACATCGAGCTGCTGGACCATCTCGTGATCGGGCGAGGCCGATGGAGCTCGCTGCGTGCCATCGGCGCCCTCGGTCAGCCGCCCGCCACGATCCGCAGCAGCGCGCCACCGCCGATGTCAGTGAGGTAGAGCTCGCCCTCCGTGTCGGTGCCGAAGCTGCTGATCGAGCGCCCCGTCTCGAGCAGGACGCGCGGCGCCAGCGCGCTGCCGTCGGCCGAGGCCTCGACATCGGAGGGGATGCCGAACAGGAGGCCGCTGCAGTAGTCGCCGAACAGGTACCAGCCGCGCAGCCCGTCGATTGAGCCGCCGCGATAGACGTGGCCGCCGCTCACCGAGCAGCCCTGGTCGTGCCCGTATTCGGCGAGGGGAGTGACGAGGCCGTCGGACGAGCAGGCCTCGACGGAAAAGCAATGCGCGCCCTCCATCAGGTTCCAGCCGAGGTTGGCACCCGCGTCGGCCGCCGGGTCGATCCGGTCGATCTCTTCGTAGGCGCCCTGGCCGACGTCGGCGATCCAGAGCAGGCCCGTCTCGGGATCGAAGCTGAAGCGCCATGGGTTCCGGAGCCCGTAGAGGTAGACCTCGGGCGCACCGCCAGATCCGTCGGCGAACGGGTTGTCCGGCGGGACGGTGTAGCGGCCGGGCTCGGAGACGTCCAGGCGCAGGATGGAACCGAGCAGCGCCGATGGATTCTGGCCGTTGCCGAGTGGATCGCCCCCGGAGCCACCGTCGCCGAGCCCGAACCACAGGTACCCGTCCGGCCCGAAGGCGAGCTGGCCGCCGTTGTGGTTCGCGAATGGCTGATCCACCGTGAGGAGGACCCGCTCGCTGGCGGGGTCCAGCACGGGCGCGGCCTCGCCGTCCTGGGTACCGGCCAGCTCGGACAGCACGGTGTCGCCGTTCAGGTCGCTGTAATGCACGAAGGCCCGTCCGTCCTCCGGCCAGTCCGGATGGAGCACCAGTCCGAGCAGCCCGCGCTCACTCTCGCCAAGGACGCGGTCGGTGATGTCGAGTGCGATCGACGCGCTCCGCACCATGGATGGCCACCACGCGCCCAGCGCGCTCGTTGACGAGGAGCCAGCCGCCCGGCGCCGAGGCGATCCCGATCGGGTCCGCCAGACCTTCTGCGACGACCTCCAGCGCGACCGGAGGCGGATCGCCCGCGATCGGCTCCGGCGTTGCGGAGCCGGTGGGCGCCGCCGGCGGGGTCCCGGTCGGCGCGGGTTCCGTCGACGTCTCGGCGACCGAGCTGGCCGTCGCGCCCGGAGCCGAAGCCGATGGCGCCGGCGTGCCGCACGCCGCCAGCAGGGCGCTCACACCGAGGAGCGAGATGGCCTGACGAAGCAGCTGCATCGCTCGAATTGTGGCCGACATCGCCGCGAGACGCCGATAGCCACCCTGATCGGGTAGGGTTTCCCCCATTCATGACCACGACCAGAGCAAGCGTGCGGCGCGCGATCGCCACGGTCGTCGAGCCCCCGGAGCCGGAGGCCGACGCGATCGGCAGCAGGCGCAGCATCATCATCGAGCGGATCGCTCCGGAGCTTGACGGCGGGCGCTATCCGGTCAAGCGCGTCGTCGGGGATCAGCTGCTGGTCACCGCCGACATCTTCGCCGACGGCCACGACCTGCTCGACGCCGCGATCCTCATCCGCGCCGACGACGAGACGTCCTGGCGCCGGGCGCCGATGCGGCCGATCGACAACGACCGCTGGTCGGGTCACGTCGAGCTGCTCCGCAACCGGCGCCACGTCTACGCCATCGAGGCGTGGCGGGACACGTTCGGCTCGTGGCGCGAGGGACTGCGCAAGAAGCTCGAAGCCGGCGTCGCCGTCCCGAACGAGATCGAGGAGGGGAGGCTGCACCTGGAGGCGTCGCTCCGGCGCAGCGAGGAGGCCGAAGCCGGAGACGACGCGCTCCGCATCCGCGCGGCGCTCGACGGCCTGAAGCGCGCCCGCTCTCAGGCGACGCGCGCCGCCGCGCTCGTCGGTGAGGACCTGCTCGCCGCCGTGCGTCGACATCCGGATCTCCGGTTCACGTCGCGATCGCCGGACCTGCCGCTCGTCGTCGACCGTGAGCGCGCCCGGTTCGGCGCCTGGTACGAGCTCTTTCCGCGCTCACAGGGTCGCGACCCAGCGCAGCCGGTGGCCACGACCCTCGCGGATGCCGAGTGGCGGCTGCCGGGAATTGCGGAGATGGGCTTCGACGTCGTCTACCTGCCGCCGATCCATCCGATCGGGCGCACGAACCGGAAGGGGCGCAACAACAGCCTCGATGCCGGTCCGGACGACGTGGGGTCCCCCTACGCCATCGGCTCAGCCGATGGTGGCCATGACGTGGTCGCTCCCGAGCTGGGCGGGCTCAGCGAGTTCCTGAGGTTCCGCGAGGCGGTTGAGGCACACGGCATGGAGCTGGCGATGGACCTTGCCATCCAGGCCGCGCCGGACCACCCCTACGTTCGCTCCCATCCCGAGTGGTTCCGGCATTCGCCGGACGGCACCATCAAGTACGCCGAGAACCCGCCGAAGAAATACCAGGACATCTACCCGATCGACTTCCTCGGCGAGGATGGGCAGGCGCGCGAGCGGCTGTGGCTCGAGTGGAAGGGGATCTTCGAGACGTGGATCGAACGCGGCGTGAAGATCTTCCGCGTCGACAACCCCCACACCAAGCCGATCCCGTTCTGGGCATGGCTGATCGCCGAGATCCAGCGCGACCATCCGGAGACGATCTTCCTGTCCGAGGCGTTCACGAAGCCCAAGATGATGCGGCAGCTGGCCAAGGTCGGGTTCACCCAGAGCTACACCTACTTCACCTGGCGCGAGTCGGCGGCCGACCTCCGGGACTACCTGACCGAGCTGACGCAGTCCGAGATGGTGGAGTACTTCCGCGGCAACCTGTTCGTCAACACGCCCGACATCAACCCGCACCACCTCGACCACGGCCGGCCGGCGTTCGTGGTCCGCAGCGTCCTGGCCGCCACGCTCTCGAGCTCGTACGGGATCTACTCGGGCTGGGAGCTGTGCGAGTCGGCGCGCCTCGGCGAGCGCGAGGAGTACCTGGACTCCGAGAAATACGAGATCCGCGCGCGTGACTGGGAAGCGAAGGGCAACATCAAGCTGCTGCTCGGTGAGCTCAACCGCCTTCGGCACCAGCGGCCCGCGCTGAAGCGCTACGAGAACCTGCGCTTCGAGAGCGTGACGGGCGAGCGAACCCTCTTCTACCGCAAGGCGATGCCGCACGGCAAGGTCGATCCGTTGACCGGCCACCCGCAGCGCTGGCGCGACCCGGTCTACGTGGCGGTGAACTGCGACCCGACCACGCCCGAGCATGCGATCCTGCACCCGGATCTGCCGGCGGTCGGCATCGGCTGGGACGAGCCGTATCAGCTCACCGACCTGATGACCGGCCGGACGTCGCGCGAGCTCGGCGCCGACCTGGCGGTCCTCCTTGATCCGGCGGGGGAGGCGTTCCGCATCTTCACCGTCGCGCCCATCGACCATTGACCAGACCAACTGCGAGCCACCCATGACCACCTCTGACGCCCCGCGCGAGGCGGAGCTCCCCATGCCCCAGCTGCTCCGTGACGACCCGCACTGGTACAAGGACGCGATCATCTACCAGCTGCACGTGAAGGCGTTCAACGACTCCACGAACGACGGCGTGGGCGATTTCGCCGGGCTGTCGGAGAAGCTGGACTACATCGCGAACCTGGGTGTGACGGCCATCTGGCTGCTCCCGTTCTACCCATCCCCGCTGCGCGATGACGGCTACGACATCGCCGCCTTCACCGAAGTGCATCCCGACTACGGCACGCTGCGCGACTTCCGGAGCTTCGTGCGGGAGGCGCATCGGCGAGGCCTCCGCGTCATCACCGAGCTGGTGATCAACCACAGCAGCGACCAGCATCCGTGGTTCGTCGAGTCCCGCTCCGACCGCAGCAATCCAAAGCGCGACTGGTATGTGTGGAGCGACACCGACCAGAAGTACGCCGACGCGCGGATCATCTTCACCGATACCGAGTCGAGCAACTGGACCTGGGATCCGGAGTCGCAGCAGTACTACTGGCATCGGTTCTTCAGCCACCAGCCCGACCTGAACTTCGACAACCCGCAGGTGGTCAGGGCGGTGCTGCGGGTCATGCGCTTCTGGCTCGATCTGGGCGTCGACGGCCTTCGCCTGGACGCGGTGCCGTACCTGGTCGAGCGGGAGGGGACCAACGGCGAGAACCTGCCTGAGACCCACGCCGTGCTGAAGCGCTTGCGCCGCGCCGTCGACGAGCGCTACGACGGCCGGATGCTGCTGGCAGAGGCGAACCAGTGGCCGCCCGACGTGCTGCCCTACTTCGGCACGCCCGAGGAGCCCGAGTGCCACATGGCATTCCACTTCCCGCTCATGCCGCGCATCTGGATCTCCCTGCGCCGCGAGGACCGCTACCCGATCGTCGAGATCATGGGCCAGACACCGCAGATCCCTGATGAGGCGCAATGGGCGCTCTTCCTGCGCAATCACGACGAGCTGACCCTCGAGATGGTGACCGATGAGGAGCGGGACTTCATGTACACCGAGTACGCGAAGGAGGCCCGCATGCGGATCAACGTCGGCATCCGCCGCCGCCTGGCCCCGCTGGTCGACAACAGCCGCCGCCGGATCGAGCTGCTGAACTCGCTGCTGCTCAGCATGAAGGGCACGCCGATCGTCTACTACGGCGACGAGATCGGGATGGGTGACAACGTCTATCTCGGCGACCGGAACGGGGTCCGGACCCCGATGCAGTGGACGGGCGACCGCAACGCCGGCTTCAGCAGGGCCGACGTGCACGCCCTCTACGCGCCGCTGGTTGCCGACCCGGTCTATGGCTACCAGGCCGTCAACGTCGAGGCGCAGGAGCGGGTCCCCGGCTCGCTGCTGAACTGGATGAAGCGGCTCATCGGCGTGCGTCGGGCGCATCCGGTCTTCGGCCGTGGCACGCTCGAGTTCCTGCACCCCGAAAATCGGCGGGTGCTCGCCTACCTTCGCGAGCACGAAGGCGTCTCGATCCTGTGCGTCGCGAACCTGTCGCGCTTCGCGCAGTACGTCGAGCTCGACCTCAGCCGCTTCAAGGACCGGATGCCGGTCGAGCTGATCGGGCGTGTCCAGTTCCCGAGGATCGGCGAGCTTCCGTACCTGCTGACGCTCGGTCCGCACGACTTCTTCTGGTTCGAGCTGACCGACGGCGACGGCTGAGACCGGCCCAGGGTGACCGTGGCGTTCGAACCGTCCTGGCTCGCGGCCCAGCGCTGGTTCAGGGCCAAGCAGCGGCCGATCGCTGCCATTACCGAGCTCGATCGCGCGTCCCTGGGGCGCGCCGACCTGCGGGTACTGGAGGTCGCCTACGTGGACGGGAGCCAGCCCGACCACTACCTCGTGCCGACCGTTGACGGCCGCGAGCCCGAGGATGGCGAAGGCGCCTGGACCGCGATCGTGCGCGCCATCGGCGAGGGCGCCGACCTGCCTGCCGAGCGCGGGAGCTTCACCTGCTCGCGGACCGCGCGTTCAGCGAGCTGATGCCCTCGGCGCCGGATGCCATCGATGCGCTCGGCGAGCGCCGCCTGCGAGTGGAGCAGTCGAACACCTCGGTCGTGCTCGGCGAGCGCGCGATCCTCAAGCTGTATCGGCTCCTGGAGCCCGGCGAGAACCCGGACCTTGAGGTGAGCGCGTTCCTCACCGAGGCCGGCTTCGCCGACACGCCGGCCGTCGCCGGAGCGATGGCCTACGCGGGGCAACACGGCGAGCGGGCGGCCGCGGCGATGCTCCAGGCCTTCGTCCCGTCGACCGGGGACGCCTGGGCCGCCATGCTCGGCCTGCTCGCCGAGGACCCCCGCCGGGGCGTCGACATGGCTGCCACGTTGGGCGGCCTGACCGCCAGCATGCATGCCGCCCTCGCATCACGGCCTGAACATCCGGCGTTCCCCGCGCGTGCGGCGACCGTGGCCGAGACCGCCGCCTGGCGCGCGTCGGCCGAGCGCCAGCTGGCGCAGGCGGTGACCGCCGTGGATGGAGATCCCCACGAACGGCTGGTCGAGCTGGCCCCCGAGTGACCGCCCGCTTCGCCGACACGTTCGGAAGGGCGACCGGCGAGGCCCGTGTCAGCCGCATCCATGGCGACTATCACCTCGGACAGCTGCTTGCGCGCACCGACGGCGGCTTCAGCGTGATCGACTTCGAGGGCGAGCCCGCCCGGCCGCTGGCGGAGCGCCGTCAACCGGGCTCGCCGATGCGCGACGTCGCCGGCCTGCTGCGCAGCCTGGACTACGCCGCGCGCACCGCCGCGCGCGATGGCCCCGCCTTCGACGCCGAGGACTGGCTGGCGAGGCGCGCGCGAGGCGTTCATCGGCGCCTACGGCAGCATCGACGCGACCGAGTCGGCCCTGCTCCAGGCGTTCGAGCTCGAGAAGGCCTGCTACGAGGTCCGCTACGAGGCGAGCAACCGGCCCGACTGGCTCTGGCTGCCCCTCGCGGCGCTCGAGCGCATCGCCCTCGCCGGTCGATGACGGCGACAGCGGCCAGCAACCCAGCACCGGCGGCGTGCGCTGAGTACCCTGCAACGGTGCGAGTGAACCTCCAGACCGGCCCACCGAGCAGCGCCGGATGTGACGTGGCGCTGAGGGTCTGGCGCGGCAGGCCCTACCCGCTCGGCGCGACCTGGGATGGGTCGGGGGTCAACTTCGCGATCTTCAGCGAGAACGCGGAGCACGTCGACCTGTGCCTGTACGACGCCGACGGGGGCAACGAGCAGCGCATCCGTCTGATCGAGCAGACCGATCTCGTGTGGCACTGCTACCTGCCCGACGTGCGACCCGGCCAGCGCTACGGCTATCGGATGCACGGCCGCTACGACCCGGCCTCCGGCCATCGGTTCAACCCGGCCAAGCTGCTGATCGACCCCTACGCCAAGCGCATCGACGGCGAGGTGGCGTGGGACGACGCGCTCTTCGGCTATCGCATCGGCGCCGACGACGATGAGCCCGATGAACGCGACTCGGCCGACTTCGTGCCGAAGAGCGTCGTGGTCAACCACGCCTTCGTGTGGGGCGGTGACACCCAGCTCCACATCCCGCTCGATCGCACGCTGATCTACGAGGTCCACGTCAAGGGCTTCACCCAGCTGCACCCGGAGGTGCCCGAGGAGCTGCGCGGGACGTACGCCGGGTTCGGCTCGGCGGCAGCCCTCGACTACCTCACCAACCTGGGCATCACGGCGGTCGAGCTGCTGCCGGTGCACCAGCACGTCACCGACCGCCACCTGGTGGAGCGCGGGCTCGCCAACTACTGGGGCTACAACACCATCGGCTTCTTCGCGCCGGACATCCGCTACTCCGCCACCGGCGAGCCGGTGAGCGAGTTCAAGACCATGGTCAAGCGCCTCCACGACGTCGGGCATCGAGGTCATCCTGGACGTCGTCTACAACCACACCGGCGAGGGCAACCATCTCGGCCCGACGCTCAGCTTCCGCGGCATCGACAACGCCGCCTACTACCGGCTGGACCCGAAGAACCCGGCGCTCTACGTCGACTACACCGGGACCGGCAACACGCTCGACGCCACCAGCCCGAGGGTCCTCCAGCTCATCATGGATTCGCTGCGCTACTGGATCACCGAGATGCACGTCGACGGCTTCCGTTTCGACCTCGCCTCGGCGCTGGCGCGCGAGCTCCACGACGTGGACAAGCTCGGCAGCTTCTTCGACATCATTCACCAGGATCCGATCATCAACCAGGTGAAGCTGATCGCCGAGCCGTGGGACGTCGGCCCCGGCGGCTACCAGGTCGGGCAACTTCCCGGTCGGCTGGGCGGAGTGGAACGGCAAGTACCGCGACAGCGTGCGTCGGTTCTGGAAGGGGGTCGGCGGCCAGGCCGCCGAGCTGGCCTATCGGCTCAGCGGCTCGTCCGACCTCTATGCCAGCTCCGGGCGTCAGCCGCACGCCAGCATCAACTTCGTCACCGCGCACGACGGCTTCACCCTCCACGACCTGGTCAGCTACGAGTCGAAGCACAACGAGGCGAACGGCGAGGGCAACGACGACGGCGAGCGCAACAACGAGAGCATGAACTTCGGCGTCGAGGGCGAGACCGATGAGGAGGCGATCATCGAGATCCGCGAGCGCCAGAAGCGCAACTTCCTCGCCACCCTCCTGCTCAGCCAGGGCGTGCCGATGCTGCTCGGCGGCGACGAGATCGGTCGCACGCAGCGCGGCAACAACAACGGCTACGCGCAGGACAACGAGGTCAGCTGGTTCCACTGGGACCTCCAGCGCCGCGACCGCCAGCTGCTTGCCTTCACCCGCTCGCTGATCCGGCTCTTCAAGGCGCCACCCGGTGCTGCGGCGGCGCCACTTCTTCCAGGGACGGCAGATTCGCGGCTCGCGGGTCAAGGACCTGACCTGGTTCCTTCCCGACGGCACCGAGATGACCGACGAGGAGTGGCAGGCGCCCGGCGTCAAGACGCTGGCGGTGCAGTTCGCCGGCGACGCGATCGACGATCGCGGGCCGCGCGGCGAGCGGATCGTCGACGACACCCTGCTCGTCATCTTCAACGCGGACGACCGCCCGGTCGCGTTCACGCTGCCCAACCACGAGGCCGCCAGGCGCTGGGAGACCGTCTTCGATACGGTGCATCGCACCTTCACCGCGGCGCACGGGGAGCACGACGGCGGATCCGCCTACCGGGTCGCCGAGCGCTCGGTGGTCTGCCTGCGGCGCCTGCCGCGCGTGCGGCGCGTCAGCGGCGACTGAATGCCCGGCACGCGACGGCCGCCGGGTGCCGCGCGCCACCTATCGGGTCCAGCTCCACGCAGGCTTCACGCTCGACGATGCCGCGGCGCTCGTCCCGTACCTGGCCGAGCTGGGCGTCAGCCACCTGTACACCAGCCCGGTGCTCCAGGCGGCGCCCGGCTCGACGCACGGCTACGACGTGGTCGATCACTCCCGCGTCAGCGCCGAGCTGGGAGGCGCGGACGCCTTCGAGCGCCTGACCGATGCGCTGCGCGCGCACGGCATGGGGCTGGTGCTCGACATCGTGCCGAACCACATGGCCATCTCCAGCGACGAGAACCGATGGTGGTGGGACGTCCTGGAGCACGGGCCGGCGAGCCGATACGCGACCTACTTCGACGTCGAGCTGGCCGATCCTGTCGTGCTGCCGGTCCTGCCCGACGACTACCGCCGCGTCCTCGACGCCGGTGGGATCCGCCTGGCGCGCGACGGCGCGCGCCTGCGCTTCGAGCACGGCGAACGGCGGTTCCCGCTCGACCCCCGGACGGCCGCTCCGATCCTGGCGTCGCCGACCCGGACGCGCGAGGTCGCCGCGATCAACGCCGACCCGGACCGGCTCGACGCGCTGCTGGCGAGCAGCACTATCGGCTGGCATCGTGGCGGGCCGCGATTCAGCGAGCTGCGCTATCGGCGCTTCTTCGACGTCAACGACCTGATCGGGCTGCGCGTGGAGGATCCGGCGGTCTTCGCCGACGTGCACCGGCTCGTCCTGCGCTGGGTCGAGCAGGGGCTCGTCGACGGGCTTCGGATCGATCATCCCGACGGCCTGCGCGACCCGGCCGGCTACCTCGCGCGCCTGCGTGCCGTGCGCGCCTGACGCGTGGATCGTGGTCGAGAAGATCCTGGGGGCCGATGAGTCGCTGCCCGATGGCTGGCCGGTCGACGGCACGACCGGCTATCGGTTCGCCAACCTCGCCACCGGCCTGTTCGTGGATCCGGCCGGCGAGGCTGCCATGAGCGCCGTCTGGGCATCGGTGGCCGATGCCGGACCCGGATGGGACGAGATCGTCGGCGAGGCGCGGGTCGAGGTCCTCGTCGTCGCTGCTCGGCAGCGACCTCAACCGGCTCACCGACCTCTTCGCGACGCGTGACCGAGGCGGCGCACCGCGACCGGGAGGAGCTGGGGCAGGCGCTGCGCGAGGTCGCCGCTCGCGCTGCCGGTCTACCGCACCTACGTGACCGGCCATCGCCGCGGTGCGTGTCTGACGTGGATGCGAGCGATCATCGAGCGGGCGGTGGCTTCCGCCGCGGCCGCGCGATCGGACCTCGACCCCGAGCTCCTCGCGTTGCTCGGCCGGATCCTGCGGCTCGAGGTCGAGGAGCCCGCGGCCGACGAGCTGGCGATGCGGTTCCAGCAGCTCACGCCGGCGGCCATGGCGAAGGGCGTGGAGGACACCGCCTTCTACCGGCACCACCGCCTGGTGGCGCTCAACGAGGTCGGCGGCGACCCGGGCCGCTTCGGAACCAGCGTGGCGGCGGTCCATCGAGAAGCTGGCGGCGGCGGCTGCCGATTCGCCGGCGGCCATGCTGTCGCTGTCGACCCACGACACCAAGCGCAGCGCCGACGTCCGCGCCCGGCTGGCGCTGCTGTCGGAGGACCCGGACGGATGGCAGGCAGCGGTCGAGCGCCTGGGCCGGGCTTCCGCGCGTCATCGTGCCGGTGCCGGCCTGCCCACGGACGCGGACGCCTATCTCTTCTTCCAGACCCTGATCGGCGCCTGGCCGATCGACGCCGACCGGGCCGCCGCGTATCTGCTGAAGGCGAGCCGCGAGGCGAAGCTGCGCACGTCGTGGATCGCGCCGGACGCGGCCTACGAAGCCGCGCTCGATCGGTTCGTGCGCGGGTCAATGGGCGACTCCGACTTCCTCGAGGTCGCTGAAGCGGTGGTGGCGCCCCTGGTCGACGCCGGACGCCGCGTCTCGCTCGGCCAGCTCGCACTGGAGCTGACGGCCCCCGGCGTTCCGGACCTGTACCAGGGCGACGAGCTCTGGCAGCTGTCCCTGGTCGACCCGGACAACCGCCGGCCGGTCGACTACGCCGTGCGCCGCCGACTGCTCGCCGATGCACGCGTCACCGATGCCGCGGCGGCGTGGGCGCGTCGCGACGAGGGGCTGCCCAAGATCTGGCTCGTGCGCCACGCACTCGACCTGCGCCGCCGGCACGCCGCGACGTTCCGCTCGCGGCGGCTACCGCCCGATGCCGGCCGACGGCCCCAACGCCGATGCGGTGTTCGCCTTCGAGCGTGGCGGGGAGGTCATCACGGTCGTCCCGCGCCTGGTGCGGCGAGTCGAGCGGCTCGGCTTGTCCGACCACCAGCCTGCGCCCTCCCAGCCGGGCCGTTGGCGGAACCTCGATGGCGCCGAGCGCGAGGGCACGGTCGCGCTGGCCGAGCTCCTCGCCGAGTTCCCGGTGGCGATCCTGGAGCGCATCGCGTGACCCGCTCGCTGGTCCTCGACTCCTACATCGACGCGAACGGCGTGGCGCGGGCAATCGCTCCCGACGTCCTCGCCGCCGTGGTCGCCGCGATGGGACCGGACGAGGCGGACGCCGACGCCGTCGCGGTCGTCCGGCGCGGCGCTCGCCTGCCGATGGCCGGCGAGCTCGTCCTCGAGGACGGCTCCAGCCTGGGCCGCACCGACGCCGTGCCGGTCGATGCGCCGTACGGCTACCACCGGCTCGTGCGCGACGACGGCGGCCAGCAGCTGGTCATCACCGGCCCCGGCCGCTGCCACCTGCCGGCCGGTCTGCGGGCCTGGGGCTGGGCGATCCAGCTGGCAGCCACCCGGACGCGGAGCAGCTGGGGGATCGGCGACCTTGCCGATCTTCGGGAGCTGGGTGCGTGGTCGGCGGGGGCGGGGGCGGGCTTCCTGGCCGTCGGGCCGCTCGGCGCGCCGAACCCAGGGCCCGAGCCTGAGCCGAGCCCCTACTACCCGAGCACCCGACGGTTCGGCAGCCCGCTGCACCTGCGGATCGAGGAGGTTCCCGGCGCGCGAGCGCGTCGGCGACGAGCTCGCCCAGCTGGCCACGGCCGGCCGCGCTCTGAATGCCGAGCGTCGGATCGACCGGTCCCGGGTGGCGGCGCTCAAGATGGGCGCGCTCGAACGCATCTGGGCAGCGGGGGCCGACCGTTCGACCTTCGACGCCTGGCGGGCGGAGCGCGGCGCAGCACTCGAGCGGTGGGCCGTCTTCGTGGTCCTGACCGAGCGCCTCGGCGCCGGCTGGCATCGCTGGCCCGAGGAGCTCCGCGATCCCCTCGGTCCGGCCGTGGCGCGCGCCGCAGAGGGAGATGCCGATCGCGTCGCGTTCCATGCCTGGATCCAGTGGTGCTTCGATCGACAGCTGGCCGCGGCATCGGTCCCGCTCTTTCGCGTCGCCGACATGCCGGTCGGGGTCGATCCCGGCGGCTTCGACGCGTGGGAATGGCAGGCGTCGCTCGCCATGGATGCCTCGGTCGGTGCGCCGCCGGACCGGTTCAACGCGGCCGGCCAGGTCTGGGGCCTGCCGCCGTTCATCCCGCATCGGCTGCGCCAGGCGGCGTATCGCCCGTTCATCGACACGATCCACGCCCAGCTGCGGCATGCCGGTGGGCTGCGGATCGATCACGTGCTCGGCCTCTTCCGGCTGTGGTGGGTTCCGTCCGGCCAGGATCCGTCGCGAGGCGCCTACGTTCGATCCCACACCGACGAGCTGCTCGAGATCGTGGCGCTCGAGTCGCACCGCGCCGGCGCGGTCGTCATCGGCGAGGACCTCGGGACCGTCCCGGCCGGCGTCCGCGAAGAGCTCCACCGTCGCCGCCTGCTCTCGACTCGCCTCGCCCTGTTCGAGCGCGTCGAGCCGGCCCGCTACCCGCAGCAGGCCTTCGCCGGCGTGACGACACACGACCTGCCGACCATGGCCGGGACGTGGGGTGGCACGGATCTCGGCGACCAGGCGGCCTCGGGCGTGACACCCGATCCCGCCGGCCTCGCCTTGCTGCGATCCCGCCTGGCGCGCGCGGCGGGCGTCGCCCCCGATGCGTCGCTCGACGAGCTGGTCGACGGGTTGCACCGCCGCCTTGCCGCAGCGCCGCCGATGCTGATCGCCGCGACGCTGGAGGACGCGCTTCGCGTCGGGGAGCGGCCGAACATGCCCGGGACGGTCCCGCCGCATCGCGACAACTGGTCGCTCGCGCTGCCCGCTCCGATCGAGGAGCTCGGTGAGGATCCGCGCGTTCGATCGATCGTTGCGGCGCTGCGCCGGTAGAGAGGATCCGCGGGCTATTCGGCGGCGGGCCGCAGGATCAGACCGCTCAGCGGCGGGAGGGTCAGGGTGGCCGAGGCGGGCTGCCCGTGCCAGGACTCGTCAACCGCCTCGACGCCGCCGAGGTTGCCGAGGTTTGAGCCCCCGTAGTGCTCGGAGTCAGAGTTGATCGCTTCCACCCATCGGCCGGCGGCCGGCAGGCCGAGGCGGTAGTCCATCCGGGGGACGGGCGTCAGGTTGATGACCACGACCGCCAGGTCCGCGGCCGCGCGGCGGATCCAGGCATAGACCGATGCCTCGACGTCGGATGCGTCGATCCAGGCGAAGCCCTCGGGCTCGTGATCGGCGGCCCAGAGCGCCGGCGTCGACGCGTAGACGCGGCCGAGGTCCTCGACGAAGCGAGCGACGCCGCCGTGCATCGGCGCATCGAGCAGCTCCCACGGAAGGGGATGGTCGTGGTCCCACTCCGTCCAGGGCGCCAGCTCCGCTCCCATGAAGATGAGCTTCTTGCCCGGCTGGCCCCACATGTCGACCAGCAGTGCGCGCAGGTTGGCGAAGCGCTGCCACTCGTCCCCGGGCATCTTGTCGCAGCAGCGATCCCTTGCCGTGCACCACCTCGTCGTGAGAGAGCGGCAGGACGAACTGCTCGGTGTTCACGTACAGGCCGCGGAAGGTCAGCTTGTCGTGGTGGAAGCGGCGATGGACCGGGTCCTCCTTGAAGAACGCGAGCGTGTCGTGCATCCAGCCCATGTCCCATTTGAAGCCGAAGCCGATGCCGCCGAGATAGGTCGGCCGCGGTGATGCCGGGGAATGCGGTCGACTCCTCCGCGATGGTGACCGCGCCCGGGAAGCGCCGGTAGACGCGCTCGTTCATCTCGCGCAGGAAGACGATCGCCTCGAGGTTCTCGCGCCCGCCGTGGACGTTCGGCGTCCACTGGCCGGCCTTGCGTGAGTAGTCGAGGTAGAGCATCGAGGCCACCGCATCCACCCGCAGACCGTCGATGTGATAGCGGTCGAACCAGAAGAGCGCGTTGGCGACCAGGAAGTTGCGGACCTCGGGGCGGCCGAAGTCGAAGATGAGCGTGCCCCAGTCGGGATGCTCGCCGCGCTGCGGATCGGCGTGCTCGTACAGCGCGGTCCCGTCGAAGCGGCGGAGCGCGAAGTCGTCGGTCGGGAAGTGCGCGGGCACCCAGTCGACCAGCACCCCGATGCCGGCGTTGTGCAGGATGTCGACCATGGCAGCGAAGTCGTCCGGCGAGCCGAATCGGGAGGTCGGGGCGTAGTAGCCGGTGACCTGGTAGCCCCACGAGCCGTCGAACGGGTGCTCGGCCACCGGCAGCAGCTCGACGTGCGTGAATCCGAAGCGGCGGCAGTGCTCGACCAGCTGCTGGCCCGCCTCGCGATAGCCCAGCCACGAGCCGTCCGGATTGCGTCGCCAGGAGCCGAGGTGGACCTCGTAGGCGGCCATCGGTGACGTGTACGGGTTGCGGGTCGCTCGCTCGGCCATCCAGGCGTTGTCCGACCACGTGAAGGAGGTCGTATCCCACACGCGCGACGCGGTCTCGGGGCGAACCTGCATCGCGAAGGCAAGCGGATCGGCTTTGAGCCGCAGCGTCCCGTCCTGGCCGAGGATCTCGTACTTGTAGAGCTCGCCGACGTCGATGCCGGGCACGAAGAGCTCCCAGACGCCGCTGGCGCCCATCGACCGCATCGGCATCAGCCGGCCGTCCCAGCGATCGAAGTCGCCCACGATCCGCACGCTCCGCGCGTTTGGTGCCCAGACGGCGAAGCTCACGCCGGCTGACGCCCTCGTGCGTCGCGGACATGCGCGCCGAGCACGTCATACAGGTGCTCGTGGGTGCCCTCGCCGATCAGGTGCAGGTCGACCTCGCCGAGGGTCGGGCCGAACCGATACGGGTCGTCGAGCTCCCACGCATTGCCGTCGGGGAAGGCGAACCGGATCCGGTAGGCGAACGTGCCGGGCTCGAGGTCGGGGACGAAGCCGGCCCACAGGCCGTTGCCGATCGGATTCCATCGGCGCGCGGCCGCCGTTCGGCGCGACGAGCGCGGCAGAATTCGCATCGGGGTGGAAGGCGCGGACCACGGTCCCGCCCTCGCTGAGATGGGCGCCCAGGATCGAGTGCGGGTCGTGGTGCTCGCCGCGCGCCAGTCGCGCCTGCTCCTGCTCCGGTACCGCGAGCGTGGGCGTCATCATCGGGCTAACGATACGCGCATCGGTCACGCCCTGGTGCCCACGGCCTCGAAGCTCAGGCGCAGCCCGAGCCGGAGCGATTCGCCCGGTGCCAGGAGCGCCAGCGCGTCCGGCTCGCCGTTCGCGAGCCGCCGCAGGCCGTCCGGCCCGTGCGTCTGCGGCTCCACGGCGATCGGCGTCGACGTGCGACGGGCGTGGCGACCGCGACGAGCGGGCGCGCGGCCTCCACCTCGATCTCGGCGTGGATGCCGGCGTCCGGCCATTCGAGCTCGATACGTGGCTCCGCGAGCCTGGTCCACGTCGCATCGAGGCCGGCCTCGGGGACGACGGCAGCGCGCAGGTCGTGCTCACCGGCGACCGGTTCCGGATCGGGCTGTCGACCCCGCGTTGGCCGGGTACACCGCCTCCGCCGGGATGCGCAGTGCGACCGGGCGGAGGAACCAGGGATGAAGGCCGATGCCGCCCGGCATCGGCGCGTCCGAGCGATTCACGAGCCGGTAGTCGAGGGCGAGGCTCGGCCCATCAACGAGTGCCGATGCGGTGACCTCGTACTCCCACGGCCAGCCGTCGCCGCCGCCGGTGACGTGGAGCGAGCCGTCGGCGTCCACCTCCCACGGCCGAGCGGACACCTGGCCGTGAATGGCGGAGCCGTCGGCGAAGTTCGACGGGAGGTCGACGGTTCGGCCGGCGATCGGTGTCGGCCCGGGCTGCGCGCGGTTGCACCACGGCGCCATGACGTAGGCGCCCCAGAAGAACGGCTCGTCGCCGTGCGTTGCCGGATCACCCGGCGTTCGCAGCAGATCCGTGCCGAAGGCCCGGAGCCGATGGAGCCGTCCGCCGAGCTCAGGGAGCAGGACCACCTCGAGCGTGTCACTGCGCAGCACCAGCTCGGCGTGCCGGCTCATCCCGCGAGGGTCATCGCGCGGTCCGGTCGGAGGAGGAAGGGCGGCAGGTGGCCCGGCAGGTTCGAGAAGGGGCAGGACGTCGGGGTGGAGCTCGATTCCCAGCTGGTCCGCCATGAATCGCCGGCGAGCCTGGATGCGCGTCCACGCTCCGGGATATCGCTGCTCGAAGGCGGCGCGCAGCGACGCATCGGCCAGGGCGATGCCGTCCTCGATGTTCGTCGTGAAGTACTCGGTGCCGGTGGCCGGGATGACGTCGACCTGGAACGCCATCCCGGAGCGCAGCTCGATCGTCGAGCCGGCGGCGATCGGCGAGTTGACCCACTCGTCGAGGTGGAGCTGGTGCCCCGGGTTGAGGAAGATGCCGAAGAACGGGTCGCCCAGGTGGCGGGCGATGATGTCGTGCAGCTCCCCGCCGGTCGACGCCGATGCGCATCGCGCCGTACCACTCGGCGATCGCCGCGAAGTACGGCGCCACGAGCCGATCGACGTAGTCACGGATCGGTTCGGGCAGCTCGTCCGCCGACTCGGCCACGAAGCCCGCCCGGCAGGTGAGCGCGCCCCAGATGCCGAAGGCGGTCGTGAACCGATCGCCGCGCTCGATCGGACGATCGCCCGGGCTGAGCAGCCCGAACGTGGCACGCGGCCCGGCGGTCAGCATGAGGTGGCACGACAGCGGCCACCCATTCCAGCCGAGGAGCGCCACGGCCTCCCGCTCCGTCATTCCCGGCCGCAGCCCGTGCGAGCAGTCGCCGAACGCCCTGTGAGGTCTGGCAGCTCGCCCATTCGAACGCCGCCAGCTGCTCGACCTCGTTGATCACCCGCAGGCCGTCGGCGGCATCGATGAGCAGGTCCGTGGCGTTCTCGACGGACCACCGGTTGCCCCGACCATCTCGCGCATCTCGTCGACGAGGTAGGCCGGCAGGTCGCTCATCTCGGCGCGTCGGCATAGGTCTTCCACCCGACCACGCCGACCCGGCTGCCCGGGCCGATGCCCTCCTCAGCCAGGATCTCGGCGAGCGGCGCGAGACCGATCGCGCGGCTGGCCAGGCAGGCTGAAGTCCTGGAACCGATGCCGCCGCATCGGCACTGGCGCGGCGCCCGCCATGCCGTAGCACTCGTTGCCGACGAGCACGGCAGGGTCGCCCTCCGGGCCGACGACCAGCAATGCCTCCTCGAAGCGCGGGTCGAATCCGGTCAGGTACGACAGGTTCGCGCTGTGCTCGCGGTCCGCGTAGACGACGAGCCGGTCGTAGCCGCGCGCGTCGGCGCGCTCGCGAAGTCGCGCGAGGCGGGCGGCGTACGTCTCGCGGCGCGATCTCCGGCATCGCGTCCGGCATCCCGAACTCGGGCAGGTCGATCTGCGCCAGGCGCGGCGCCTGCGCGACTCACTGCTTCACCACCGTCGGCGGGTCCAGGGCTGGATCTCGCCCGCCGCACGGTCGACGACGGCGAATCCGTTCGGCCTCGACCGCGCTGCCACGCACCGACCTCGCCGTCCGGCCACGTCACGCGGATCTCGGCACGGTCCGCTTCGCCGAGGCCGAAGTGCGACCAGCCGAGCTGCCCGGACGCGTGCCCGCCCCCGACGGTGAGCTCGCGGCTCGAGATCCGGCCTCCTGCACGCACCTCGATCCAGGCGCCGATCGCGTCCCTGTTCGCGCCCGGCTGCTCGAGCCGCACCGCCAGCCAGTTGCCCATCGGCGCGGGCGCCGACGCATCGCCGCCCCCGACGTTGCGCCATAGCTGGACGGGCTCGCGTCGGTTGACGACCACGAGGTCGAGAAGCCCGTCGAGGTTGAGGTCGGCGAGCGCGGCGCCGCGCGCGCGCAGGAAGGTCTCGATGCCCGCCTCGCCTCCGCCCTCCACGAACGTGCCGTCGGGCTGGCCGATGAGCAGGTTGTTCGGGTCTCGGGCCGCGTAGTCCGGCGATCGCCTCCACGTTGCCCTTCGACACGAACAGGTCGATGAAGCCGTCGTTGTTCACGTCCTCGAACTCCGGATGCCACGCGGTCGACCGCATCGTCACATCGCCGGCGTAGGGCTCGTGCGCGGTCACGCCGCGCTGGATCGCGATGTCGGTGTACTCCGGCCGCGTCGCGCCGTTCACGAGGGTCTGCAGCTTGTTGTCGGCCTGGCTGGTGAGGTAGACCTCGGGGTAGCCGTCGCCCGTCAGGTCGTAGCTGGCGATCCCCATGCCCCAGATGCGCAGCGGCTGCCAGCCCTCCTCGCGGGTCCACAGCTCGGGAGCCGTGCCCGTCTCGATCCGCCAGAGCTGCTCCTGGCCCTCGACGTAGTAGTGCCGGTCGTTCGAGACGCGAAGGTCGCGGCGTCCGGATCGGTCCCAGTCGCTGAAGAGGAGCGAGAGCGTGCACCATGCCGGGCGGAGTGCGATCGGCGCCGCATACGCCGCCATCGTCCGCCGGCCGGAAGAGCTCGTTGTCGTCGCAGTCGTAGCTCGGCAACGGCGTCGTTCTCGTCGTCGAGCACGAGATAGTTGCCGATCGCGAGCGTCGGCAGGGTCGACTCGTCCTCCCATGTCGCGCTGAAGGCAACGGTCCACGCGTCGCCGCCGTCGAACCCCCATCGCTCATTCGCGCGCTCGAAGGCGCACCCGCCGGTGCCTCGCAGCAGCACGGTCTCCCCGATGCGGAGCACGGCGATGTCGACCAGCCCGTCCGCGTCCACGTCGAGGGGATACGCGCCGGTCACCTCGGTCGAGGTCGGTCGTGGGCGATGGGACCGCCGTGAAGGCGAGCGCACCGCCGACCGACGCTTGCGTTCCGATACAGCGCCGCGGGCTCGGCGCCGCCGGCGAAGTAGAGGTCCGGCAGCCCGTCGGCATCGCAGTCGAGCACGGCCACTCCGCCGCCGACGAAGTAGGTGAACTCGCCGTCATAGCGGTGGTCGATGCCTGCGGCCGCGGCTTCCTCGACGAAGCGCGGCGCCGCCAGGGCGGCCGCCGGCGATGTCGGGGTCAGCGCGATCGAGGCGCCAACCACAGCCGCGGCGAACAGCAGGATCCCGGCCACGATGGCGATGCGGGCGCCCGACGGGTCATCGTCGCCTCGCGTCGTGGCCCTCGGTCGCGGGTTGCGCTCGGCGGCCGCCCACCACCGACGAGGGGTTCATGGCTGGGTCGGCGAGGCGAGCAGCCGCTCGATGACGTGGAGGTTCGCGACGGCGTCGGCCGGCGGCACCGGCACCGGGCGGCCATCGAGGACGGCGGTGGCGAACGCTTCCGCCTCGACGGTGTACGGATCGGCAGGATCGAAGCTGAGCGTCTCCGTGTTCGGGCGCAACCGGCGGGTCGCCGCCGGCAGTGATGAACACGCGGGTGGGCCGATCGGGCGGGATGTTGAACGGGATCTCGACCGAGATGCGGCCGGCGGTGCCGTACACGTCGACCCGCTGGTCGTCCTCGGCACGGATGGAGCAGGTGAAGGATGCCAGTCCGTCGCCGAAGGCGAGGATGCCGCTGGCGATCACGTCGGTGCCGCCGACCGGGTCGCGCACGACGATCCCCTCGACGCGAGTCGGCTCCGCGCCGAACAGCATCCGCGACAGGTTCACGCGAGTAGCAGCCGATGTCGTACAGCGCGCCGCCGCCGGTCGCGAGGATGTTCCGGATGTTCGCGGGATCGTCGTTGTAGAACGAGAACCAGCTCTGCACGGCCTGTCAGCCTGCCGATCCGTCCGGACGCCACGAGCTCGCGAACGGCAACCCACGACGGATGGAGGCGATACATGAAGGCTTCCATGAGCTGGACACCGGCACGCTCCGCGGCCTCGATCATGCGCTCGGCGTCGCGGGCGGTGGTCGCCAGGGGCTTCTCGCACAGGACGTGCTTGCCGGCCTCGGCAGCGGCGATCGCCCACGTGGCGTGCAGGTGGTTCGGGAGCGGGATGTACACGGCGTCGATGCCCGGGTCGGCGAGGAGCGCCTCGTACGAGCCGTGCGCCGTCGGGATGGAAAGCTCCGCGGCCACGCGCTCGGCGAGGGCGATGTCGCGCGAGGCGATGGCGACGACCTCGCAGTGCTCGGCCCTCGCGATGCCGGGGATGACCTTGGTCCGCGCGATGGTCGCGGTCGACAGGATTCCCCAGCGCAGCCGTCGGTTCGGCGCCATCGCCAACAGTCACTCCATGGGCACGATTGGGCTCGCGGCCCGACGCTCCGGGGCGAGCGTTCGACTCGAACCTTGGCCGACGTATTGACACGCACCGTCGCGATGGATGAGTCTACGTCAACGTCGGCACCGCGGCCTGCGACCATGCACGCCCGCCGGCCGTCCCGGCCTTGACAGGGGAGTAGCCTACTGCGGGGCATGCCATCGTGGATGGCGACGAAGGAAGTCGGAGGAGACCACCTATGTTCAATCGGAGGTTCGCGGCAACCCTGGGCACCATCGCCCTCGTGCTGGCCGCGTGCACCGGCGGCGGCGACCGAGTCGTCAGAGCCCGCCGCATCCGAGCCCGCAGGATCGGAGCCCGCCGCATCGGAGCCCGCGGCCGCAGGGCGACTGCACCGTCGCCGTGTCGTGGAACAACTTCCAGCAGCCGCGCTGGGCGGCAAAGGACAAGCCGAACATCCAGGAGACGGTTGAGGCGGGTGGCGGAACCTACATCGACGCCGATGCCAACCTCGACACCGTCCAGCAGCTGACGGACGTTGAGACGCTCGATCGGGCAGGGCGCGGACGTCCTCATCCTGCTCGCCCAGGACACCGCCGGCGTGGGACCGGCCCTGGAGACGGCCGCCAATGCGGGCGTTCCGGTCATCGCCTATGACCGCCTGATCGAGGATCCGAGACATCCTCTACATCACGTTCGACAACGTGGGCGTCGGCAGGGCCGAGGCCGAGGCGATGTTCGAGGCGGTGCCGGAGGGCAACTACGTCCTCATCAAGGGAGACCCGGGCGACCCGAATGCCTCCACCTTCCTGCCCTCGGGCTGGGATGAGGCGGGCCTCGCAGGACAAGATCGATTCGGGCGAGATCACCATCGTCGCTGACCAGTTCACCGACGCGTGGGACACCCAGACCGCGCAGAACAACATGGAAGCGATCATCGACTCGGCCAACGCAGATGGTGTCCAGATCGACGCGGTGCTGGCGGAGAACGACAGCACGGCGCTCGGTGTCGTGGCCGCTCTCCAGGCCAAGGGGTACGACCCGATCCCGGTCAGTGGCCAGGATGGCGACACGGCCAACCTGCAGAACGTGGCCAAGGGACTCCAGTACGTCGACGTCTGGAAGGACGCCAACGAGCTGGGCAAGGTCGCCGGCGCAGCGGCGCTGCAGCTGTGCGAGAACCCGGACCTGGCGTCGGTGACGATCCCCGACGGGTTGGTCAACCCTGATGTCGCGCCGACGGCGGGCCTGACCGCCGCGGAGTTCACGACCCCGGACCGGACGGAGAGCCGGACTCGGGCGACGAGAACGTCGTCAATTCGTTCATCCTCCAGCCACAGCCCATCACGGCCGAGAACCTCGACCTGATTCTCGACTCGGGATGGCTCACCAAGGACGTCCTGTGTGAGGGCGTCGACGCGGCCTCGGCACCGGCCGCCTGCCAGTAGTCGACTAGCCGAGACGACCTTGATGGCGCCCTGCGTCGTGGCACTGCCGCGGCGCAGGGCGCCTCCTCATTTCCGGCAACGAGGGGCTCCTCCGTGGCAGATGCCCTGACCAGCAGCTCCTGCTCGCGGCCCAAACCGGCTTCGCGGCGCGGTCGCTGCGACCGAGATCGACCTGCGGCTGTTCGGGATGCTGGTCGCGCTGGCGGGCATCCTGATCGGCTTCCACATCATGTCCGGCGGGAAGCTCATCCAGCCGGCGAACATGGTCACGCTGGTCGTCCAGGCATCCGGCGTGGCGATCATGGCCACCGGCATGGTCCTGATCATCGTGTCGCGGAACATCGACCTGTCGGTCGGCTCGATCGTCGGCGTGGTCGCGATGTCGTACGCCCTGCTGATGACCGATTGGCTGCCTGCTCTCGGCCTCGGGTTGGACAGCCCCTTCCAATGGCTGGTGGCGCTTGCCATCGGGCTCGGCATCGGCGCGCTCATCGGGGGCTTCCAGGGTTTCCTGATCGCCTATGTCGGCATCCCGTCCTTCATCGTGACGCTTGGCGGCCTCCTGTCGCTGCGCGGCTCCGTCTGGCTGCTGTCGAGCGGCGCCGCCGTCTCGGGCCTGCAGTCCGAATTTCGCAAGATCGGCGGCGGCGTGCTGGGCTCGATCGGAGAGACGGCAACGTGGGTGGTCGCGGGAGTCGCCTGCCTCGCCATCATCGGCCTGATCGTCGTACAACCGTCGGCAGCGACAGCGCTTCGGCTTCCCCGTGCGGCCCATGTGGGCCGAGGTGCTGCTCGGCGCGATCGGCTGCGCGGCCGCGATCGGCCTGTCGGCGTTTGCCAATTCGAACTACCTGCCAGCCGGCCTCGCGACGCAGTACGCGGTCGGAGCACGGAATCACCGAGCCACCCGGCGGCCTGAAGGTTCCGCTCGGCTTCCCGTGGCCGATCCTGCTCGTCATGGGTGTCACGCTGGCCATGACCTTCCTGGCCACCCGCCGGCGATTCGGCCGCTACGTTTACGCCTACGGCGGAAACCCCGATGCCGCCGAGCTGGCCGGCATCAACACGCGCTGGACGATCATGAAGACCTTCATCCTCATGGGCGTGCTGTGCGCCATCGCCGCCGCGATCGGCTCGGCGCGGCTCAACGGGGCCACGCTCGACGTCGGCCAGAGCGACGAGCTGTACGTCATCGCCGCCGCGGTGGTGGGCGGGACGTCGTTCGCCGGGGGCATCGGCACCATTCCGGGCGCGGTCCTTGGCGCCTTCGTCATGCAGTCGCTTGCCTACGGATTGAGCTTCAACGGCGTGAACTCGCCGACCCAGAACGTGGTCGCCGGCATCGTGCTGATCATCGCGGTCGGGTTCGACACGTACACCCGCAGGAGAGGATCCACACGATGAGCGCGGCAGTGACGGCCACGACCCGAGGCAGTGCCGCTGGTCGAGATGCGGAACATCCGCGTGGCGTTCGGCGGCGTCCACGCCGTCGACGACGTGAGCATCTCGCGTCATATCCCGGGCGAGGTCCTCGGGCTGGTCGGCGGCAACGGCGCCGGCAAGTCGACGCTCATCCGCACGCTCTCCGGCGCCCATCGTGCCGACTCGGGCGAGATCCTGATCGACGGCCAGCCGCGGTCGATCGGCAATCCCCGCGACGCCAAGGCATTCAACATCGAGTGCATCTACCAGACGCTCGCGCTGGCCGACAACATCGACGCGCCCGGCAACGTCTTCCTCGGTCGCGAGACGACCAGCCTGTGGGGCAATCCTCGACGACGGGGCGATGGAGGACGCAGACCCGCAAGGTGATGGGCCGCCTGAACCCGAACTTCAAGCGGTTCAATCACGCCGGTCAAGTCGCTCTCCGGCGGGCAGCGTCAGGCGGTCGCCATCGCGCGCGCGGTGCACTTCAACGCCAGGATCCTGATCATGGACGAGCCGACCGCCGCGCTCGGGCCCGGCCGAGACGGCGCAGGTCCGCGACCTCATCCGGCAGCTGAAGAACGAGGGGATCGGCATCTTCCTCATCAGCCACGACATCCACGACGTCTTCGACCTCTCGGATCGGATCAGCGTGATGTATCACGGACGCCTGGTCGGAACGCTCAACAAGGACGACGTCACGACCGATGACGTGCTCGCCATGATCATCCTGGGCAAGAAGCCCGGAGAGGCGACCAAGGAGGAGCTCGAAGAGCTTCGAGCCTGAGCCTCAGCTCGGCGTCGAGGCCCTCCGGAAGCTGGGCGCGAGGGCCGGATACAGCGCTCGATACGCCTCCAGGCCCTCCGCGTAGACCGATGCGTCCGGCCCAGGCTCGGCGACGACCGTCGAGCTCGACCGCCGCACTCGGCGGCCTGCGCGACGGTGCCGAACCAGCCCGCCCCGACCGCCGCCAGGAGGCCGGCACCGAACGCGGCGCCCTCCGAGGTGCTGACCGTGGCGATCTCGGCTCCGAGGACGTCGGCCAGGATCTGGCGCCACACCCCGCTGGCGATGCCCCCGCCCGATGCCCGAATGCGGGTCGGTGTCTCGATCCCGGTCGCCACCATCTGGTCGAGGCCATCGCGCAGCCCGTACGCAACGCCCTCGAGCACGGCACGCGCGAGGTGGCGTCGATCGTGGCGTCACCGTCAGCCCGACGAACGCGCCACGGGCCAGCGGGTCCGGGTGCGGGCTGCGCTCACCGGTGAGATAGGGCAGGAAGACGAGCCCGTCGCTGCCGGGCGCCACGTGGCTGGCCTCCTCGTCGAGCGTCGCGTACGGCACGCCCGGGGCCAGCGCGTCCCGAAACCAGCGCAGGCTCCCCGCCGCCGACAGCATCACCGACATGAGGTGCCAGCGGTCCGGCACCGCGTGGCAGAACGCGTGGACTCGGCCCTCGGGCTCGATGAGCGGCCGGTCGGTGGCCGCGAAGATCACGCCCGACGTCCCGAGCGAGAGCGCCACGATCCCCGGATCCACGGCCCCGACCCCGACCGCCGTGGCGGCCTGGTCACCGCCGCCGGCCACCACCGGCGTCCCGGGCGCCAGCCCGGTGGCCTCCGCGGCGGCGGCGCTGACGACCCCGGTCACCTCGGGACCCTCAGCGGTCCGCGGGAGCCAGGCCGGATCGATGTCGAGGGCGGCGACGACCTCCGCCGACCAGTCCCGCCGGCGCGAGGTCGAAGAGGAGGGTGCCGGCCCCATCGGCCCGGTCGACCGCGTGGTCGCCGGTGAGCCGATGGCGGACGAAGTCCTTCGGCAGCAGGACGTGGGCGATCCGGCGCCAGACATCCGGCTCGTGGTTCCGCACCCAGACGAGCTTCGGCGCGGTGAAGCCGGTGAGCGCGTCATTGCCGGTGACCTCGATCAACCGCCGCGGCCCCACCCGGCGACGGATCTCGTCGCACTCGGCCGCCGTCCGCTGGTCGTTCCACAGGATCGCCGGGCGGAGCGGCCGGTCGCCATCGTCGAGCAGGACCGCGCCGTGCATCTGGCCCGCCAGGCCCACGGCGCCAACGTCCGCGCCGCCGATGCCGGCGCCGGCCAGCGCCGCGCGGATCGCGACCTGTGCTGCCCGTCCACCACAGGTCCGGTTCCTGCTCGCTCCACAGCGGCGCCGGGACCGCGTAGTCGTATTCCGAGGTGCCGATCGCGGCGACCCGGCCGCGTTCGTCGATGAGGAGCGCCTTGGTGGCCGTGGTCGAAACGTCGATTCCGAGGACGTGGGATGCCACCGGTCAGCGGTCCTGATCGGCCGACCAGATCCTCTGGTTGACGAGGTTCTCCAGGCGCTCCTGGCCACCGGACCGGGGCCGCGGGTCGATCCCGCCATGCGGCGACGCGAGCCTCGAGCTCGGCGAGCGACGCGGACCCGCCGAGGATGTCGGCGCCGAGGCCCTCCGTCCAGCCGGCGTAGCGGCGCTCCCGCTCTCGCTCCAGGTCGCCCGCCTCCAGCGAGGTCGGCCGCCACGAGCAGGGCGCGCGCGAGCGTGTCGATGCCGCCGATGTGCGCGTGGAAGAGATCGGACCGATCCAGGCTCTGGCGACGGAGCTTCGCATCGAAGTTGAAGCCCCCGGTCGTGAATCCGCCGGCGCGGATGATCTCGTACAGGGCCAGGGCGAGCTCCTCGACCGAGTTCGGGAACTGGTCGGTGTCCCACCCGTTCTGGTCGTCGCCACGGTTCGCGTCGATGCTCCCGAAGATCCCCCGCGCGATCGCCACGGCGACCTCGTGGTGGAAGCTGTGGCCGGCGAGGGTCGCGTGGTTGACCTCGATGTTCACCCGGTACTCGCCGGCGAGGTCGTGGCGCAGCAGGAACGAGTCGACCGTGGCCGAGTCGTAGTCGTACTGGTGCTTCGTCGGCTCCATCGGCTTCGGCTCGAGGAGCAGGGTCCCGCTGAAGCCGATCTGCTGCTTGTGCTCGGCGACCAGGGTCAGGAACCGGGCCAGCTGCTCCTCCTCGCGCGCGAGGTCGGTGTTGAGCAGCGTCTCGTAGCCCTCGCGGCCGCCCCACAGCACGTAGTTCTCGCCTCCGAGCCGGTGCGTCGCCTCGAGCATGTGCTTCACCTGTGCCGCGGCGTAGGCGAAGACCTCGGGATCCGGATTGGTTGCCGCGCCCGCCGCGTAGCGGGGATGGCTGAACAGGTTCGCGGTTCCCCACAGCAGCCGGGCCCCGGTGCGCTCCATGTGGCTCTCGATGGCCGCGACGACGGCGTCGAGAATCGCCCGCGTCTCGGCGAACGTGCCACCCTCGGGCGCCACGTCGCGATCATGGAACGTGAAGAACGGAACGCCGAGCTTCGTGATGAAGTCGAACGCGGCGTCGAGCTTCGCGCGCGCCGCCTCCATCGGGTCGCCACCGGCGACGAGCCACGGCCGGTCGAACGTCCCGACTCCGAAGACGTCGGATCCGGGCCAGTTGAACGAGTGCCACAGGCAGACCGCGATCCGGAGGTGGTCCTCCATGCGCTTGCCGAGAACGATGCGGTCTGGCTCGTAGACCTTGAACGCCAGCGGATCGTCGGACGCCAGCCCGCCGAACTCGATCCGGTCCGGCACCTCCGAGAAGAAGCCTGCCACGCGATCATCTCCGTGCTTTCGTGCCACCCGCCCGTCGGGCCGACGTTATCAGATGCGTCTGGAACGGAGAAGGACCAGGCTGGGCTGACGTACGCCCGGCGTGCGGAGGTGCGTGGTAGGGTAGCGCCGCGCCGCAGGGGTTGACCGCCGAGCACCGCATCGATCGGATTGACGGCGCCTCGCCCTGTCGTGCCACGGGCGGCGACCGAGAACAGCCACTCCCGAGAGGGACCTTGGGACTCTTCGACGGCCTGCTCGGCCTCCTCAGTCACGACGTCGGGATCGACCTCGGCACGGCCAACACGCTCGTCACCGTCCGCAACCGCGGGATCGTGATCAGCGAGCCCTCGGTGGTGGCCATGGATACCCGCAGCAAGCGCGTCCTGGCGATCGGCGCCGAGGCGAAGCGGATGGTGGGCCGGACCCCGGCCAACATCGTCGCCATCCGTCCGCTGCGCGACGGCGTGATCAGCGACTTCGACGTCACCGAGCAGATGATCCGCTACTTCATCAACAAGGTGCACGACCGATACGCCCGCATCCCGCGGCCGCGCGTCCTGGTCGGCATTCCATCCGGCGTGACCGAGGTCGAGAAGCGCGCGGTGCGCGACGCGACCATCAACGCGGGCGCGCGCTGGGCGCGGCTGATCGAGGAGCCGATGGCCGCCGCGATCGGCGCCGGCCTGCCGGTCAGCGAGCCGAGCGGCAGCCTCATCGTCGACATCGGCGGCGGCACCACCGAGGTGGCCGTCATCAGCCTCGGCGGCATCGTGGTCAGCCGCAGCATCCGCATCGGCGGAGACGAGATGGACACCGACATCGTCAGCTTCGCCCGCCGCGAGTACAACCTGCTGATGGGCGAGCGGACGGCGGAGGAGATCAAGATCGCGGTCGGTTCCGCGTTTCCGGAGGAGAAGTCCGAGAAGACGGTGACGTTCCGCGGCCGCGACCTGCTGACCGGGCTGCCCCGCAGCATCGAGGTCGGCGGCGACCAGATTCGGGAGGCGCTCGAGCCGTCGATCGCGCAGATCGTCGAGGCGATCAAGGAGACCATCGAGGAGACGCCGCCAGAGCTCGTTGCCGACATCATGGACCAGGGCATCGTCCTGGCCGGCGGCGGCGCACTCCTCGCCGGCCTCGACCGCCGCGTCGCGGAGGCGACCCAGATGCCGGTCCACATCGCCGACGACCCCCTCACCTGCGTGGTGCGCGGCACCGGGCGGGTGCTCGAGGAGCTCGACACCCTCGAGCGCGTCCTCGTCAGCGAGCAGTTCACTCGCGCACCACGCTGACGCGAGCGGGAGGATGTACGGGCCGTCCAGCCCGAACCGGCGAGCGCGGGGAGGCCTGTGGTTCGCCGCATTCACGATCGCCAGCCTGCTCATGCTCCTCGCCAGCTCAACCGAACCCGCGCTGACGCTCCAGCGCGTGACGACGCGCGCGCTCGACCCCGCTCGCAGCGCCATCGGCGGAGTGGGGGAGGGGGTTGCCGGGGTCTTCGGCGCCATCGGCGAGATCGACCGCCTGCGGAGCGAGAACGACCGCCTGCGGCGTGAGCTGGCCGGTGCCGACCAGCGGGTTGCCGAGCTGGCGGAGGCGGCTCGCGAGAACACCGAGCTGCGCCAGCTGCTCGGCATCGCCGAAGCCCTCGAGATGGAGCTCCTGCCCGTACGCGTCATCAGTCGCGACCCGTCGAACCTGGTCTGGGAGGTCGGCATCGACGCCGGGACCGACGATGGGCTGGAGGCCGGCATGCCGGTCGTCGGCAACGCGGACGGCACCGGCGCCCTGGCCGGCACCGTCGTCTCGGTCACGAACGACACGGCACGCGTGCGGCTCATCGTCGACACCCGCTCGGTGGTCATCGCGGTCGACCAGGCGAGCCGAGCGCTCGGCGAGATCCGCGGCCAGCCGGGCGGGCAGCTGGTGATGGTCAACGTGCCGGTCACCGAGTCGCTCGAGGTCGGCGGCACCGTCGTGAGCGCCGGCCTGACCTTCGGCGAGGAGGCGAGCCGCTATCCCGGCGGGCTGCTCATCGGCCGCATCCAGGCCGTCGAGCCGGATCCGAACGCGCTGACCCAGACCGCCTTCGTGCGCCCGGCGTTCGATCCGGCAAAGGTCGAGCGGCTGCTCGTGGTGCTCGACTTCAGCCAGGGATAGGAGCCCCAGAACCCCATCGTCCCGGCGCGCGAGCGGACCATTGCCCCATGGCCGCGACGGGGTGCCCAGCCTAGGGTTGGTGGTGCCCGCAGTCTCCCCAGGAGTTCCTATTGCCCGTTCGCAGCCGCGTCATCTCCGTCTCGATGAGCATCCTCGTCGCCATGCTCCTCGCGACCGTCCCTGCGCCGGCGCCGGTGCAGGCGGCCGGAGAGAAGGTCGTCATCATCGTCGGGCCGTCGGGCTCGATCACTGACGTCGTACCGTTCTTCGGCCGACCGCGTGGCCACCGCGGCAACCGCGGCCGGCGCGACCGTGGTCAAGGTGTACTCACCGAACGCCACCTGGCCCAAGGTCCTGGAGGCGGTGAACGGCGCCAACGTCATCGTGTACTTCGGCCACGGCAACGGCAGCCCGAACCCCTACGGCACGACCGAGCTGACCGACCGGACGAACGGATGGGGGCTGAACTCCGCCACCACCAACGGCGACAAGGACAGCTGGACCGAGGGGACCCTCGTGTACTGCGGCGAGAAGGCCCTCCTCGGCACGCTGACCGCCAGCGACGGCGCGCAGCAGCGCAAGTACTGCGGCGGCGGACCGATCACTCCGGCTCCGGGGTTCACCATGGTCTACGGGCAGGCGCACTACGCCCCCGGCTTCGGGGAGCGCTACGTGAAGACCGACCCGCTGACCACCCTGGCCGAGGCGCAGGCTCGCGTGCGGAACTACTCGTACCCGGTGCTCAGGCTTGGCGCGGGTGCCTACTTCGCCACGGCCTACTCCGATGCCGATGCGATCGTCAGCCGAGTCCTGACCCAGCCCGACGCCTCCTCTGGAGACATCTTCGCGCTGGGGCGCGGCTACTCTCCGACGACCCTGACGGCCGCCTCGCACGCCGACATTCCCGGCGCACAGGTCTGGGTGCAGCGGACCACCAATGGCAGCATGCATTTCGGCCAGCCAGACTACTGGTACGCCTTTGCCGGCGATCCCGGCATGAAGAAGGACGGGACCGGATCGTTCTACGGCGGCTACTTCAACGACATCTGGACATCGCCATTCCGCAACAGCATCGTGTGGCTCGCCGAGTCGGGGATCACCTCCGGTTGCAGCGCCGGCATGTACTGTCCCGGCGACAACGTGACACGGGAGCAGATGGCAAGCTTCCTGGTGCGTGGGCTCGACCTGCCGGCCACGAGCGCGGATTACTTTGTCGATGACGAGGAGAGCGGCCACGAAGCCGACATCAACCGCCTGGCCGCGTCGGGCATCACCGGCGGCTGCGCGGATGGCCGGTACTGCCCGCGCTCCAGCGTGACCCGCGAGCAGATGGCGAGCTTCCTCGTGCGCGGGCTCGACCTGCCGGCCACGTCGACGGACTACTTCGCCGATGACGACGGCAGCCCGCACGAAGCCGACATCAACCGCCTCGCGGCGTCGGGCATCACGGGCGGCTGCGCGGAAGGACGCTTCTGCCCACGCTCGACAGTCACCCGAGAGCAGATGGCCGCGTTCCTCCATCGGGCCCTGGGCGACTGACCCCACCGCACCCCACCCATCCGTACTATTCGCCGTCATACTGGCGCGACCTAGGCTGGATCCCCTGATGTCCATGCGCACCCGGTCGTTCGCGACCGCACTCGTCCTGTCCCTGCTTGCCGGTGTGAACCCGGCGTCGGCCACAGAACCAAGCCCGTCTCCGGCACCATCGGCGTCGCCGGCGCCCAGTGATCAGCCGCCGGTCGAGGCAACTCCGACCGCCGCTCCGACGGCCAGCCCACCGTCACCGCAGCCGGCGCCGACGGGAACCCCGGCCGTCACGACCGCGCCGCCCCTCGCGGCCAGCAGCACCCCGACGCCCGGCACCGCGTCCCCCGAGGTCGTCGCGGCGGTCGAGCCGGCCGAGCCTCCATCGGTCCATGCCGAGATGCTGACGGCGCATGCCGGCGACGTGCTGGCATTCGATGCCGGAGCCACGCCGGACGCTCAGTCGGATATGAGCGCTGGACTGGCCTACACGACTGCGGGCTCGGGAGGTATCAGCGGCCTGCCGAACGGGCTGTTCCGAGAAGTCTTCGGCTACCTGCCGTACTGGATGCTGCCGTCGGAAAAGATGGCCTACCTCGACTACTCGCTCGTCTCGACCCTGGCCTACTTCTCGGTGGGCGCGCAGTCCAACGGCACGCTGGCGAAGGTGACCAGCACCGGCGCCGTCACGAGCGGCTGGGGTGGCTGGACCTCATCGGCCATGACGCAGGTCATCAATCGCGCGCACGCGCGGGACGTCAAGGTCGTCCTGACCGTGACCATGATGGCCTTCAGCGGTAGCTACACCGCCATGACCACCCTGCTGAACAGCGACACGAATCGACGGCGGCTGGCCGCGGAGATCGCGGCCGCGGTCAAGTCACGGAACGCCGACGGCGTGAACATCGACTTCGAACCGGTTCCGAGCTCATTGCGCGCCTCGTTCACCACCTTCGTACGACAGGTGAAGGCTGAGCTCGTGCGCCAGGGCGCCGGCTCGTACCTGACCGTGGCGACCATGGCCGGCGCCGCGACGTGGAGCACCGGCTATGACGTCGTCGGCCTGACCGCTTCCGGTGCCGCCGATGCGCTCATGGTGATGGCGTACGACTTCAACTGGTCCGGATCGGCCCGAGCGGGCGGCGTCTCGCCCATCCACAGCCAGTACGTGCTCGACGTCGACACGGCGTTGCGCGATCACCTCGAGCTCGTCCCGGCGTCCAAGCTGATCTGGGGCGTGCCGTACTACGGGCGCGAATGGTCGACGACCTCGAGCGCGCAGAACGCGACCACCAATGACATCCTCACCAGCGCCGCCGGCACCTACGTCTACCACGTCGGCGAGGCGAGCAGCCGCGGGCGGCGCTGGGACTCCGCCGGCCAGGTGCCGTGGTATCGCTTCTTCAACTCGGCCGCCGGGACGTGGGTGCAGGGCTACTACGACGACGTCGCCTCGCTGACCGTCAAGTACGACCTTGTCAACGTGCGCGAGCCTGCGCGGCGTCGGCATCTGGCACCTGCTCATGGATGGGTCGCGCCCCGAGCTGTGGAACGCCATCGACAACAACTTCCAGGGGCCGTGGTTCGAGGACGTCCTCGGCTCCCCGTATCCGCGCCGACATCCTGTGGATCGCCAACGAAGGGATCTCCGCAGGCTGCGGTCCCGAGCTGTTCTGCCCCAAGGCCGTGGTGACGCGCGAGCAGATGGCGAGCTTCCTCGCGCGCGCGCTGGATCTGCCGCCGGCCACGCGAGACTACTTCGCCGATGACGATGCGAGCGCCCACGAGGCCGACATCAACCGCGTCGCCGCAGGCCGGGATCTCGGCCGGCTGCGGCTCGGGCCGCTTCTGCCCGAGCAGCGCCGTGACCCGCGAGCAGATGGCGAGCTTCCTCGCGCGCGCGCTGCAGCCTGCCGGGCGCGACGCTCGACTACTTCACCGATGACAACGCGAGCGCCCACGAGGGCGACATCAACCGCATGGCGCGGGCCGGCATCACCAGCGGCTGCAGTGCCAACGGCGTTCTGCCCGCGCAGCGTGGTCGTCCGCGAGCAGATGGCCGCCTTCCTCCATCGGGCCCTGAGGTCCTGATCGGGACCGGTCCCATCGGTCCGCCAGCGATCGAACGATAGGGCCATCGCCTCGTGAGCAGCAGGCGCCCTACGGTGTTCCGGCACCCCTTCCGTACGAATCCGGAGTCCCGCCCGTGCCCAGGATCCCGCGCCGCATTCACCGCCCTCTTTGGCGCCATCGCACTGACCGCCGCACTGTTGCCGGCGACCGCGCTGCCCGTCGCCGCCGACGGTGGCTCCGACCTGATCAGCGTCGCGAATGGCTATCGCGACGACGCGGGCCTGGGTCCCGTCGCGCTGCACGCGGTCGTCGACCAGATCGCCGTCGAGCGCGGCAGGCAGCTCGCAGCGGACGGGGAGCTCCAGCACGACTTCGAGTACGTCAAGCGCCGATTCGCCGAGGAAGGGATCTGCTGGCGCGGCTTCGGCGAGATCATCGCCTACAACGGCACCGGGGACTACGAGCGCTTCGGCCAGCAGTGGTTCAACTCGCCGGTCCACCACGACATCATGCTCGGCGACTACACCCACGCCGGCGGCAGCCGGGAGCCCGGCGGCGACGGCCGTTACTACGGCGTGATGATCTTCGTGAAGCTCTGCGGGGCAGCTCCGCCGCCGAGCCCATCGACCGGGTTCACCGATATCGGCGGCTCGGCGTTCGTGCTCTGACATCCGCTGGCTGGTCGAAGAGGGGATCACCGCCGGCTGCGCGTCGGGTCGCTACTGCCCTCGCTCATCGGTGACGCGTGAGCAGATGGCCAGCTTCCTGCGCCGAGCGACCGGGATTCCCGCCGTCCGCAGTGAACTTCTTCGCCGACGACAACAGCCTCCGCCCACGAATCGGACATCAACGGCGTCGCCGCCGCCCAGATCACCGCCGGCTGCACCGGCGTTCGCTACTGTCCCGCTTCGGTCGTGACTCGTGGCCAGATGGCGAGCTTCCTGGCCAGGGCGCTCGGCCTGCCGGCGGCCACCCGCGACTGGTTCCGCGATGACAACGGCACCATGCACGAAGGCGCCATCAACCGCCTCGCCGAGGCCGGCATCACTGGCGGCTGCGCGTCGGGTGCCTTCTGCCCCACGTCGTGCCGTCACCCGCGAGCAGATGGCCGGCTTCCTCCACCGCGCCTTCGGCGACTGACCTCAGCGCCCGTCTCGGCAGCGCTGCCGGTAGAATCGGCAGCCACATGACAACCACCCCGGCCGCCGGCCGCCGCAACGACGGCCGCGTGCCGAACCAGCTCCGGCCCGTCAAGATCGTTCCCGACTACCTCAAGTTCGCCGAGGGCTCGGTCCTGATCCGGGTGGGCGATACCCGGGTCATCTGCGCCGCGACCATCGAGGACCGCGTGCCCGGCTGGATGCGCGGCAAGGGGCGCGGCTGGGTGACCGCCGAGTACAGCATGCTTCCCCGCGCCGGGACGGAACGCAGCCAGCGCGAGGCGGCCCGCGGCTCGATCGGCGGCCGGACGCACGAGATCCAGCGGCTCATCGGCCGCTCCCTGCGCGGCGTCATCGACATGGGCCGCCTCGGCGAGCGGACCATCACCCTCGACTGCGATGTCATCCAGGCCGACGGCGGCACCCGAACGGCGAGCATCACCGGCGCCTACGTGGCCCTCGCCCGGGCGCTGCACAAGTACGGCATGGGGCAGCTGCTCACCGGCCAGGTGGCCGCGGTCAGCGTCGGGATCGTGAGCGGCCTGCCGCACCTCGACCTCGACTACTCGGAGGACTCGACCGCCGAGGTGGACTTCAACGTCGTCATGACCGATGACGACCGCCTGATCGAGGTCCAGGGCACGGCCGAGCACGGCGCCTTCACGCGCCAGCAGATGGACCAGATGGTCGACCTCGCCGCGGCCGGCATCCGGCAGCTCTTCGCGCTGCAGAAGACGGCGATCGAAGCTCCGCCGGGGGAGTGACCAGGCTCCTCGTCGCCACCACCAACGCCGGCAAGCAGGCCGAGTTCCGCCGCCTGCTGGCGCACCTGCCGGCCGAGATCGTCACCCCCGACGACATCGGCCTCGAGCTCGAGGTCGAGGAGCCGTACCAGACCTACGCCGAGAACGCGACGGCCAAGGCCGATGCCTTCGCGCGTGCATCCGGGCTGCTCTCGGTCGCCGACGACTCCGGTATCGAGGTGGCGATGCTCGACTGGGGACCCGGCGTCCGCAGCGCTCGATGGGGTGGAGGCCGAAACGCCGAACGCCTGCTCGAGGCTGTCGGCGACGCCGTCGACCGGCGCGCGCGCATGGTCTGCGTGCTGGCGGTGGCGCGCCCGGACACGCCCGATCCCACGATCGAGACGTTCACCGGCGTGGTGGAGGGCTCGATCGCACGAGAGCGGCGCGGGTCCGGCGGGTTCGGGTACGACCCCATCTTCCTGCTGCCGAGCGGCGTGACGACAGCTGAGCTGCCCGAGGGCGAGAAGGACCTGATCAGCCATCGGGGCCGCGCGGTGGCGGCTGCCGCCCCGCGCCTGCTGGAGCTGCTGGCCGAGGACTGAAGCCCCGGACTGGCCCATCGGTCCCATCGGCCTCACAGACCTTCGTCCGGTCGTCCGGACCGCTCGACGCCCGTACGGTGGACTCCTTCACGGGGCAGCACTGGTCGCGACCCGTCTTGCACCACCGCACCACACCGGAGTCCCCACAGCGTGCCTCGAACCCTCTCGACCGTCCTCGCCCTGCTCGTTCTGCTGGCCACGGTCATGCCGGCGGCGGCCGCCGAGGATCCCGATCCGCCGACCACGCCTGCCGGCGGCGAAGTCGTGCCCGGCGAGGTCGTGGTCAAGTGGCGCGATGCCCGACGTGGTCCCGAGGTGGCGGATGAGCACGGGCTGGCCGTGCTCGCCGAGCTCGGCGCGACCGCGGATGGCCTCCCCAGTGTCGTCTCGACGCAGGGCCGTGCGGTCAACACCGTCATCGCCGAGTTGAGCGCCGATCCAGCGGTGGCCTATGCAGAACCCAACTACGTCGTGCACCTCGCCGATGAGGGCTCGGTGGCCGCGGTGCCGGTCAACGACCCGAAGACGGCGGGCCAGTATTCGCTCGACCAGATGCGCGTGCGCGACGCGTGGTCGCGCACCAAGGGTGGATCCGGCGTCGTGGCCGTCCTCGACACCGGCGTCCAGGCGAGCCACAGGGACCTCACCGGACGCGTGCTGCCCGGCTACGACTTCGTGAACAACGACTCGAACGCCGCCGACGACAACGGGCACGGGACGTGGGTGGCCGGCATCATCGCCTCGAATCCCAACGACGGCTATGGCATCGCCGGCATCAGCTGGAGCGACAAGATCCTGCCGGTGAAGATCATGTCGGGAAGCGGAACGGGGGACACGTCCGACCTGACCTCGGGCATCATCTGGGCCGCAAACCACGGCGCGACGGTCATCAACATGAGCGTCGGCGGTTTCCCAACGTCGCAGTACGTGCAGGACGCCGTCAACTACGCCTGGAACAAGGGCGTGGTCCTGGTCGGCGCCGCCGGCAACAACAACCGCCAGGAGTCGTTCTTTCCCGGCCAGCTTCGCCAACGTGATCAGCGTCAGCGCCACCCAGTCCGAACGACGAGTTCTCCAACTGGTCGAGCTACGGATCGAAGGTCGACGTGAGCGCGCCCGGCGCATCGGTGCAGACCACCAACTGCACCGTCTGCACCTATGCCGGCCACGACACGTGGGGGGAGCACACCTACATCAGCGGCACCAGCTTCGCCACGCCGAACGTGGCCGGGGTGATCGCCCTCATCCGTGCCAGGTATCCGACCTACACACCGGCGCAGGTCGTGAGCCGGCTCACCTCGACGGTCGACGACCTCGGCTACCCGGGCTTTGACATTCGGTACGGCGCCGGCCGCGTCAATGCCTATCGCGCCGTCGGCGGCAGCGTCGGCGCACCCGCCGCCGGCCACGAGCGATTCGCTCGAGCCGAACAACTCGCTCGGCGCCGCGCCGGTGATCCCGCTCGGCACGGCCACGCGCCCATCGCTCTATCCTGCGGGAGACGTCGACGCGTTCGCGGTCGACGTTCCGCGCGGAGGCCGCCTGGACGTGCGCGTCACCGGCGTGGTCGACAGCCGGGCCTATCCGTGGAACGGTAGCCCGCTGCCGATCGACCCGATCGTCGAGCTCTACGACATCGTCCGGCACGCTGCTCCGACGTGTCGACGCCGTCTGGGAGTCGGGCACCGAGCTCGCGATCGGTGACGGTCGGCGGGCCGACTCGCATCCTGGTCCGCGTCCTGAACTACTACGCCAACGGCAGCCCGACCGCCTACGGCGTGACGCCGACGTTCGTCGATGACGTGCGCGCCGCAGCGTGATCGGCTCGATCGCCCGCGCCCGCGGCACCATCAATGTCAGCCGCCACGCGGCCGCAACGGCGCGCTTCGACGAGCCGGTGATCGGCGTCTCGGGCAGCTCGGTCCTGCTGCGTGACACGGTGACCGGCCTCGTCGTGCCGGCAACGGTGACCTACGACGCCTCGCTCAATGAGGCCGCGCGTCGCGATCGGCAGCACGCTCGAGCCCGAGCGCGTCTACCGGCGTCGAGGTCACGCTCGGCCATCGCGCGACACCACCGGCCACGCCGTCGTCGCCACGTCGTGGACGTTCACGACCGGTATCTCGGGGTTCAGCGACAGCATCGGCTCGCCGTTCGAGTACGACATCGCCTGGCTGGCCGAGAGCCGGCATCACCGCCGGCTGCGGCGCGACGACCTTCTGCCCTCGCTCGCCGGTCACGCGCGAGCAGATGGCCAGCTTCCTGTCGCGTGCGCTCGACCTGGCCGTCGGCGACCAGGGACTTCTTCACGGATGACGAGAGCAGCCCGCACGAGGCGGACATCAACCGGCTGGCGGCCTCCGCGATCACCGGCGGCTGCGGCGGCACACCTTCTGCCCCGCTCACCGGTCACCCGCGAGCAGATGGCGAGCTTCCTGGTTCGTGCGCTTCACCTGCCGGCGACGACGACGCGACTTCTTCACCGATGACGAGAGCAGCGCGCACGAGGCCGACATCAACCGGCTCGCGGCCTCCGGCATCACCGGCGGCTGTGGCGGCAGCAGCTTCTGCCCGCGCGTCGCCGTCACGCGCGAGCAGATGGCCGCATTCCTGCACCGTGCGCTCGCCGACTGACTGATCCGGTGCAGCCGGCGAGCCGTAGAATCCGGCCGGTGACAGGTCGGCTCCGCCGCATCCCGGTGACCGTTCGCGCCCTCGCCCGGGGGTCGCTCCTCGATCTCGCGTCGCCAACCTGGTGCCCCGGGCGGGAGCCTTCCTTCTGCTCCCGGTCTACACCCGGTTCCTGAGCACGGCCGACTTCGGCATCGTGAGCCTGGCTGGCTCGGCCGCGCTGCTCCTGTCGATCGCGTACCGGCTCGGGCTCGATGCCGCCCTGCTGCGCATGCATCACGACTGACGTCCGGCGAGCGGCGGACGCTGTACAGCGACGGTCGCGGCGCTCAGCCTGGCGTGCGCGGCGGCTGTCACGATCGTCGGCGCGCTGCTTGCGCCGGTACTGCTCGGATCCGTGGCGCCGCCGACACCATCGTTGCCGGTGTTGCTGCTCGCGCTCGCCATCGGCGGCGTTCAACACCTTCCAGTACGTCCCTTCCGTCTGGTTCCGGGCGACCGACCAGACCGGCCGCTACCTGCTCCGTGCGCTCGGCGCGTTTGCCGCCGTCGTGGCCGTCACGGTCGTCCTGGTCGTCGTCATTCAGCCTCGGAGCGCGTCGGCAGCCTGGCCGGCCAGCTGGCGGGCGCGCTGGTCATGGCGGCGAGCGCCGTCGCCATCCTGTGGCGACAGCGGCCGTGGAGATTCAGCCGCGACTTCGCCCGGCGCGCGCTCGACTTCGGGCTCCCGCTCCTACCGCACAGCCTGGCGGGATGGCTGCTGAGCGTTTCGGATCGGTGGCTGCTCGGGCTGCTGCTTGGCGTGGCGGCCGCCGACGCGCTCGCCGCTGTCGGCGTGTACTCGCTCGGCTACCAGCTCGGCTACGCCGTAAGCCTGGTCGCCATCTCGTTCAACGCCGCATGGCTGCCGTTCCTCTACCGCGTCGGCGACGGACCGGCGGAGCGCGCGTCCTTCGCGAGTCGACCACGCTCGTGGTGGCCGGCTTCTCGGCGCTGGCGGCGGCCATCGCCATCCTCGCGCCGGACCTGATCGGCGTGATCGCTCCGGCCGAGTGGGCACCCGCGGCGGACGTCACGGCCGTCGTCGCCTTCGGGTCAGCGGCGAACGCGGCCGCCCTGATGTTCGCGAGCGGCATCTATCTCGCCAGGGCGACACGCGTCATGCCGCTCCTCACCCTGGTGGCGGCGGGGATCAACGTCGCGACCAACCTGGTCCTGATTCCGCGGATCGGGATCATGGGCGCGGCGTGGGCAACGTTGCTCGCGTACGCGGCGCTGGCGGCCATGACCGCGATCGTGGCGGAGCGGCGCCATCCGGTGCACTTCGACCTGGCTCGCCTGGGCCTGGTGGCCGCGGTCGCCGATCGCAGCCGCCCTGGCGTCGCGCGCGGTGGTGACCGGCGACGGATGGTTGGGGTTGGGCTGGCACCTGGTGACCACGATCGCCGCGCTGGCGGCGATGGCGATCGTCGTGCGCGGTCCCCTGCGCCGCCTGCGCGCCGCCCTCGTGCAGGCTCCAGGAACAACCGTGGACCTCGGCTAGAATGACCGCGCCAAGGAGATCACATGCCCGAGCGTACGGACGTGCGCATCCACCCCACCGCCGAGGTGTCGCCCGATGCGGCAATCGGCCCCGGAACCAGCATCTGGAACCAGGCGCAGGTGCGTGAGCGCGCCCGCATCGGCTCCCGATGCGTCATCGGCAAGAACGCGTACGTGGACGTCGACGTCCTCGTCGGCGACGACGTCAAGGTGCAGAACAACGTCAGCCTCTTCCACGGGGTGACCATCGAGGATGGCGTGTTCATCGGGCCGCACGTGTGCTTCACCAACGACCGCGTGCCACGGGCGATCAATGCAGACGGCTCGCTCAAGACCGATGCCGACTGGGAAGTGAGCCCGACGCTCGTCCGTCACGGCGCGGCACTCGGTGCCAACAGCACGATACTGCCGGGCATCACCATCGGGCGCTGGGCGATGATCGGGTCGGGAAGCGTGGTCACCCGCGACGTTGGTGATCACGAGCTGGTTGCCGGCAACCCGGCGCGACGGCTCGGGAGCGTCTGTGCGTGCGGGAATCCCCTTCGCGACGACGACGGCAGGCCGTTCGAGGGCAGCTGCCCGGCCTGCGGTGCCGCATTTCCGCCGGAGACGACGTGAAGGTCGTCACCGTGGTCGGTGCCCGGCCGCAGTTCGTCAAGGCTGCGCCGGTGAGCCGCGCATTGCGCGCGCAGCACACCGAGATCCTCGTCCACACCGGACAGCACTACGACGATGCCATGAGCGCATCGTTCTTCCGCGACCTCGAGATCCCGGAGCCGGACATCAACCTGGAGGTCGGCAGTGGCTCGCACGCGCTGATGACCGGCGAGATGCTGCGGCGCCTTGAACCGGTGCTCGAAGCGCATCAGCCCGATGGCGTCCTCGTCTACGGCGACACGAACTCGACGCTGGCCGCCGCCGTGGTGACCTCGAAGATGGGGTACGGCGATGGGCGCCGGCCCTGGCTCGCTCACGTGGAGGCCGGCCTGCGCTCGTTCAACCGGCGCATGCCCGAGGAGCGCAACCGCGTCGTTGCCGACCACCTGGCCGACCTGCTCCTGGCCCCGACCGAGGCCGCGATGGCCCATCTGGGCCGCGAGGGCCTGGCGGGCGAGGCTGAGCTGGTGGGAGACGTGATGGTCGATGCGCACGCGTGGGCCACCGCGCGAGCGAGCGAGCACCTTCCCGCAGCAGCGCGGATGCACGATCGCTTCCTCCTGCTGACCCTGCACCGCGCCGAGAACGTCGATCATCCGGAACGGTTTGGAAGGATCCTGTCCGGGCTGACGCTCGACATACCGGTCATCTTTCCCGTCCACCCGCGCACCCGGGCGGCGATCGAGCGCGGCGCACACGGGCTGCCCGCCAACGTGTTCCCGATCGACCCGGTTGGCTACCTCGAGATGGTGGCCCTCGAGGCGCGCGCGTACGCGATCGCCACCGACTCGGGTGGCGTGCAGAAGGAGGCCTACCTGTCCGCTGTCCCGTGCATCACGCTGCGCTCGGAGACCGAGTGGGTCGAGACCGTCGATGCTGGCTGGAACCGGGTCGTCGACGCGGATCCCGACGCGGTGGCGGCCGCCCTCGCCGACAATGCGTTCATGGACCGAGACCGACCAAGGCCGCCGCTCTATGGCGACGGTCGCACCGCCGCCCGGATCGTCGCGGCGCTCGAACGACAGCAGCAGCGCGTCCGCGAGGCACGCGCACCGCAGGAGGCAACCACATCGTGATCCCGATCGCTCGCCCGCAGATGGGTGAGGAGGAGAAAGAACGGGTCTGGGAGGCGATGGCCTCCGGATCACTGGCGCAGGGCCCGCGCGTCCGCGAGCTGGAGGAGGAGTTCGCTGCCTTCGTCGGCGCCGGCCACGCGGTCGCGACCAGCTCGGGAACCACCGCGCTGCACCTCGCATTGCTCGGCTACGGCATCGGACCCGGCGACGAGGTGATCACGGTTCCGTTCACGTTCATCGCCAGCGCCAACAGCGTCATCTACACCGGTGCGCGCCCCGTCTTCGTCGACATCGGAGAGCGCGACTTCTGCATCGATCCGTCGCTCGTCGAGGCCGCCGTCACCGAGCGGACGAAGGCGATCATGCCGGTGAGCCTGTACGGGCAGCCCGCCGACATGGAGGCCATGAACGAGATCGCGGACCGCCTCGGGCTGGCGGTCGTCGAGGACGCCGCTCAGGCGCATGGTGCGGCCATCGGCGAGCGCAGAAGCGGAACCTGGGGCGCCGGCGCCTTCAGCTTCTACCCGACCAAGAACATGACCACCGGCGAGGGCGGCATGATCACCACTGATGACGGCGAGCTGGCTGAGCGCGTGCGCCTCCTGCGCGAGCACGGCATGAAGGTGCGCTATCACCACGACGTCGTCGGCTACAACTTCCGCATGACCGATATCTCCGCCGCCATCGGCCTCGCGCAGCTCCCCAAGCTGCCCGCCTACAACGAGCGACGTCGCGCCATCGCGGCCCGCTATGACGCCGAGCTCAAGGGCGTCGTCACGCCGCACGTGCGGCCGGGCGTGACGCACGTCTATCACCAGTACACCCTGCGCGTGAACGAGCGCGATGCGTTCGCCGAGGCGCTCAAGGCTCGCGGCGTGGGGAGCGCCATCTACTACCCGATCCCCGTCCACCGCCAGAAGCCGTTCCTGGCGCTCGGCTACGGCCACGAGGCGTTGCCGGTGACCGACCTGCTCACCGCCCAGGTGCTCAGCATCCCCGTCCACCCGTCGCTCAGCGACGACGAGGTGGCGACGGTGATCGACGCCGTCAACGCGACCGCCGTCGAGCTCGGCCCGCTGGAGGCGGGAGCACCCGTTTGATGAGCGACCCGGAGCAGCCGCGGTTGCGCGCGGGCGTCGTCGGGCTGGGCATGATGGGCCGCAACCACGTGCGCGTCTGGGACGAGTCGGTCGACGGCGTCGATCTGGTCGCCGTTGCCGATCCGGATCGCGCCGCGGTCGAGCGTGCCACCTCGGGCCGTCGCGCGCGCGGCTACGACGATCCGGAACGGATGTTCGCGGAGGAGCGGCTCGATCTCGTCAGCATCGTCGCGCCGACCAGCCTCCACCTGCCGGTCACGCTCGCGGCGCTGGCAGCCGGCGCCAACGTCCTGGTCGAGAAGCCGATCGCGGCGACGCGCGAGGAGGCGACCGCCATGATCGAGGCGGCGGCCGGAGCGAGCCGAATGCTGACCGTCGGCCACATCGAGCGCTTCAACCCGGTCATCCGCGAGCTGCGACGGCGGCTGGACGCCGGCGAGCTGGGACGCATCTTCCAGATCAGTGCCACCCGGCTCGGGCCGTTTCCGGCTCGCATCCGCGACGTCGGCGTGGTCGTCGACCTCGCCCCGCATGACCTCGACGTGATGCGCTACCTGGTGGGATCGGAGCCGATCCGGATCTACGCCGAGGCCGAGCGCCGCATCCACACCGAGCATGAGGATCTCTTCAACGGCATCATGAAGTTCGAGAACGGAGTGGTCGGCATCCTCGACATCAACTGGCTGACGGCCACGAAGCGCCGAACCCTGACCGTGACCGGCGAGCGCGGATTCTACGTGGCCGACTACATCGCGCAGAACCTCGTCCTGTACGCGAACCCCGACGCGGAACAGACGTGGCAGAACCGCGGGGCAGACGGGTTCGGCGCGCCGATCACCTCCGTCGCAGAGGGAGAGATGACGAGCCGATCGATCCGCCGTGCGGAGCCGCTCACGGTCGAGCTCGGCGAGTTCGCGAGGGCCGTCCGCGACGGGGGCCCGCCGCCGGTCGACCCCCACGACGCGATGGTCGCCCTGCTCCTCGCACGCAAGATGGTCGAGTCCGCGCTCTCGGGACGCGCAATCTCCGGAGACGAGCTGGCGGAGGTCCTGGCGTGAAGATCGCCGTCGTCGGCCTCGGCCATATCGGGCTGCCGCTCGCCGTGCAATACGCCTCGCGTGGCCATGACGTCCTCGGCGTCGACGTCGACTCGCGGATCGTGGAGACGTTGAACGGTGGGGAGACGCCGCACCGGGACGAGCAGACGCTCATCGAGCGGGTTCCCGAGCTCGTGGCGGCCGGACGCCTGCGCGCGACCACCTGGAAGGATCCAGCGGGGTTCCGCGAGGCCGATGCCGTGGTCGTGATCGTCCCGGTCGTGGTCGATGCGGATCGGCAGATCGACTTCGGCCCGATCGACGCCGCGACCCGCGACATCGCGGCAAATATCGGCCCCGGCACGCTCGTCATCTACGAGACGACGCTCCCGGTCGGCACGACGCGCACGCGCTTCGGCCCGGTGCTCGCCGAGGGGAGCGGCCTGACGCTGGACGAGGACCTGCACCTTGCGTTCAGCCCGGAACGCGTCCTGGTCGGCCGCATCTTCCTCGACCTCCGCCGCTACCCGAAAGTGGTGGGCGGCACCAGCCCGGAGAGCACGCGGCGCGCGGTGGCCTTCTACACCGCCGTCCTCGACGAGGGGACCGAGGTGCGCGCGGTCGCGCAACGCGGAGGCCGCCGAGATGACGAAGCTGGCCGAGACGACGTATCGCGACGTCAACATCGCGTATGCCAACGAGCTCGCCCGATTCGCCGCGCGCAACGGGATCGACGTGCACCGAGGTGATCGAGGCGGCCAACTCCCAGCCGTACAGCCACATCCACCAACCGGGCGTCGGCGTCGGGGGTCACTGCATCCCGGTCTACCCGCACTTCCTGTTCAACAACGACCCCGAGCTCCGTCTGCCGCCCCTGGCCCGCGAGATCAATGAGGGGATGGGCGCCTTCACGGTGGATGCCATCGAGGAGCGCATCGGCTCGCTCGACGGTCAGCCGGTGCTCGTGCTGGGAGTCGCCTATCGCGGTGATGTCCGCGAGGATGCCTTCAGCTCGGCCTTCCGCCTGCGCGACGAGCTGCTCGCCGCCGGCGCGCGGGTCTACGGCCACGACCCCTACTACGACGCGGAGCATCTCCGCGGCATCGGCTTCGAGCCGTACGACCTCGATGCCCCCGCCCCGGTCCGAGTGGCCGTGCTGCAGGCGGCGCACCAGGCCTACCTGGGCATGGCGCCGGACGCCATCCCGGGGCTCGAGCTGTTCGTGGATGGCCGGAACGCGATCGACCGCGAGCCGTGGGAGCGCGCAGGGATCGGGTATGTCGGCATCGGACGCTGAGGCGGCGTCACGACCGCCGGCGGTCGGGCTCGCGGCCGGTCGCGGTGTCTGGGTCGTCGTCCCGACCTACAACGAGCGCGAGAACATCGAGCGGATCGCGCCCGCGATCCTGGCGGCGCTGCCGGAGGGCTCGCTGCTCATCGTCGACGACGCCTCGCCGGACGGGACCGGGGAGCTCGCCGACACGATCGCCGCCCGCGAGGCCCGCGTCTCCGTGCTGCACCGCGCCGGCAAGGAAGGGCTGGGGGTCGCCTATCGCGACGCCTTCCGATGGGTCCTCGAGCACCCGGATGCGCGCGCCATCGTGCAGATGGACGCCGACTTCAGCCACGATCCGGCGGTCCTGCCGCAGCTCCTCGCGCCGCTCATGCGCGACGCGGATCTCGTGCTTGGCACGCGCTACATGCCGGGGGGCGACACCGTCGGCTGGCCGTGGTATCGGAAGTTCGTCAGCCGTGGGGGGACGCTCTTCGCTCGCACCGTGCTCCTGCTTCCGTACCGCGACCTGACCGGCGGCTACAAGGCCTGGCGGCGCGAGCTGCTCGACGCGATTCGGCTGCGCGAGACGTCGGGGTCGGGCTATGGATTCCAGGTGGAGACGACCTGGTGGGCGCATCGGCGTGGCGCCAAGATCGTGCAGGTCCCGATCGTCTTCCGCGAGCGCGTGGCCGGTGCGTCGAAGATGACCGGCGGCATCGTCCGCGAGGCGCTGCTGCTCGTCGTGCGGCTTCGCCTCGGGGCCATCCGCGAGGCGATCACCCGAACGTGAGCGCATGCGCGTCTCGCCTTCATCGGCTAGCATGGCGCCTCGCCTCGCCCAGCGGCCGAGAGGGCCGCAGCTGAGCCGCCGCATGACCATGAGCCGATGAGCTTCCGATCCCGACCCGTTCTCGACCGCAAGCATCGACCGCGCTGGCAGGACGAGCTGCGCACGCAGCAGCTCACCGTGATCGCCTTCGCCGTGGCGATCGCGCTCGCCGTCGGGATCTTCGGTGCCGCCGCCTGGAGCGGCTACTGGGACGCGCATTTCCGTCCGGTCGCCGCCGTCGCCGGCACGTCCTACGATCGGTCGGACCTCGACGTGCGCCAGCGGATCCTGGTGGCGGAGGCTTCCGCCTCGATCACCGAGCTCCAGGCGCAGCTCGGAGGGCCCCGCGACCAATTCATCCAGCAGCAGATCGACCAGATCAGCCAGCAGCTCGCCAGCCTTGACGCCGCCGCCGCCGATTCGCTGGTCGAGAGCGCGGTGCTCGCCTCACGTGCCGATGCATTCGACGTGAGCGTCAGCGACGATGAGCTCGACGCGGGCCTTGCCGAGCGCTTCTCGCTCGATGAGCTGGTGAACGCGCAGCTGGTCCTGGTGGAGGCGTTGCCCGAGGATGCCGCGGCCGACGACGAGCCAACGGACGAGCAGCTCGACGCCGCGCGGGAAGAGGCGCAGGCGGCGCTCGACCGGCTCGAGGGCGGGGAGGCGTTCGCGGAAGTGGCGGCCGACGTCAGCGACGACTTCACCGCACCGACCGGAGGGGGCATCGGCTGGTTCGGCGCCGATGATCCGGCGTACGGCGAGTACTTCGATGCGGTCGCGGATGCGGAGGTGAGCGACCTCGTCGGCCCGGTCGAGACCGAACGCGGCTACGCCGTGCTGCAGGTGCTCGCGCGCAGGGAGGCGACGACTGACAGCCCGCTCCGCGAGCTGCTCACCCGGCAGGGTGTCAGCGATGATGCCTATCGCGCGTACGTCCACGACGCGCTCCTGGTGGAGGCGTACCGCGACCATTTCGCGGACGACGTCGTCAGCTCGCCGACCGCGCAGCGCCGGGTGGCCCAGATCTTCATCGCCGCCCCGACCCCGCCGGTGGTCCCGCAGGAGCGAGCCCGGCACGTCCTCATCAATCCGCTGCCGGCGGACGCGGCGGAGGGCGACGTGGCGACCGACGAGCAGTGGGCCGCGGCACTGGCGGAGGCAGAGGAGGTGCACGACCTGCTCGCCGCCGACGACGCCGACTGGTTCGCCATCGCACGAGGAGCACAGCGACGACACCGGCTCCGGCGCGCAGGGTGGCGACCTCGGCTGGGTCGACCCAACGGCCTCGCCGTACGTGGCCGAGTTCACGGCGGCGCTGGCGGACCTCGAGGTCGGCGAGCTGAGCGAGCCGATCCGCTCCCAGTTCGGCTATCACATCATCGAGAAGACCGGCGAGCGGCTCAGCCCGGAGGCCGAGGCGGCGGACCTGGTCGAGGAGCTGCGCGCCGATCCGGACTCCTTCGCCGAGGTCGCGACGCGGGTCAGCGAGGATCCCGAGACAGCCGCGGAGGGCGGGGAGCTCGGCTGGGTGGCGCCCTACCAGCTCGACCAGGGGCTCGAGGACGTCATCTTCGGCCTCGACGAGGTCGACGAGATCAGCGAGCCCTACGACGCCGGCAGCGAAGGAATCACCATCTACAAGCTCGAGGAGCTGAGCGACAGCCGCGAGATCGAGGCGGACCGGCTCGAGGAGATCCGCACCAGCGGCTTCGACCGCTGGCTCGAGCAGGAGGTGCGCGCTCCGGTCGAAACGTGGGTCGACCCGGAGTTCGCGTCCTCGACTGCCGCCTGAGCCGATGACCGCCGGCGCGACGCGCGGCGTTGACGAGCTGCTCCGGGCGGCCGGCATCGACCCGGCGGCCGGCGTGCAGATCGTCTCGGTCTCCCGGCTGGCCGCGATCGCGTTCGACCCCTCCCTGCCCCTGGTCCTGCTGGCGGATCCGACCGCCTCGTCGGCTCCCGTCCTGCCGGGTCGGCACGCCCGCTCGACCCCGCGCGACGTCCTCGCGGCGCTCTACCCGGTCGCCCATGAGCTGGTGCGGCTGCCCGACCGAGCCGGCCGGCGCCTGGCCGACCTTGACGATGCCGGGCTTGCCGCAGCGTCCTGGCTCGTTCCCGCGCTCGACCCGGTCGCCAATCTCGGCAGCCCGCATGGCATGGCGGCCATCAGCGCTCGCCTGCGCGCGCCCGATGGGTGCCCCTGGGATCGGCGGCAGACCCACCTCACGCTGCGACCGTATCTGCTCGAGGAGGCCTACGAGACGGTCGATGCCATCGAGCACGGGACGCCGGCCGACCTCGCGGAGGAGCTCGGCGACCTGCTCCTCCAGGTGATCCTGCACGCGCAGTTCGCGGCGGAGGAGGGCGCGTTCGACCTCACCGATGTCTACCGCTCGATCGCCGGCAAGATCGTGCGCCGCCACCCGCACGTCTTCGGAGAGGTCGAGGTCGACGGCGTCGAGCAGGTGCTCACGAACTGGGAGACGATCAAGGCCGATGAGCGTGCGGAGCGCGGCAAGGCCGAGGAGGGCGCGTTCGGCGGCGTGGCGCGCGCACTGCCTGCGCTGCCGGCGAGCCGCGAGATCCAGGAGCGCGCGGCGGCGCTGGGATGGGACTGGGACGAGATCGGCGGCGTGTGGGAGAAGGTCACCGAGGAGCTCGATGAGCTGCGGACGGCCGCCACCGACGAGGAGCGGCTCCACGAGATCGGCGACGTGCTCTTCGCCATCGTCAACCTGGGACGCTGGATGAAGATCGATCCGGAGGAGGCGCTGCGGACGGCCAACCATCGCTGGGTCGCCCGCCATCGGCGTGTCGAGGCGCTCGCCGCCGAGCGAGGCGTCGATCTCGCTGCGCTCTCGCTGGCGGAGAAGGACCTCCTGTGGGACGAGGTCAAGGCGCGGTGACTGACGCGGCGCGTCGCCATCGTCGTGCACGCCATCGTTCCGGGCGACCCGCGCGTCCGTCGCCAGAGCGACGCCCTGGTGGATGCCGGCTACGAGGTCGACATCATCTGCCTGCGGCAGCCGGGCGAGCCCGCGGAGGACACGGACGGTCCCATCCGGATCGTGCGCCTGCCGGTCAACCGACAGCTTCGTCGGGTTCGCCGGCCACATCGCCGAGTACCTCGCCTTCACCGCCATGGCGACCTGGCGCCTGGCGCGCGAGCATCGGCGCCGCCACTACGACCTGGTCCAGGTGGCGACGGTGCCCGACTTCCTGAGCTTCGCGGCCATTCCGGAGAAGCTGGGCAAGGTGCCGCTGCTGCTCGACCTGCACGAGGACATGCCGGAGTTCTTCCGCGATCGCTTCTCCGCCCCGCTCCTTCGACCGCTGCTCCCCCTGGTCACCGCCGCGACGAAGGCGTCCGCGTCGGTCGCCGACGAGCTGATCACGGTCCACGAGCCGCTCCGCCAGCTCTCGATCGCGCGCGGCGTCGCGCCGGAGAAGATCGCGGTCGTCATGAACAGCGCCGACGGCCGCCTCTTCGACCCGGCCCGTCACGAGCGGCGAGTCTTCATGGCGGATGGCGAGCTGCGGCTCATCCACCACTCGAACTTCCAGCGCATCTACGGGCTCGACGTGGCGATCGACGGGCTCTCGCGCATCCGTCCCGGGCTGAACTGGCGGCTCGACGTGTACGGCGACGGCCCGTGGCGGCCGCAGATCGAGGCCGCCATCGTCCGCACCGGGACCGGCGACCGCGTCCACCTCCAGGGTCGGGTGGCAATGGACGACCTGCCCCGCCTGCTGGCCGCCGCCGACATCGGTCTGGTGCCGTCGCTCCCGGAGCCCTACCTCGAGTACTCGCTCAGCACCAAGCTGCTCGAGTACGCGGCCATGGGCGTGCCGACGATCGCGAGCGACCTCGCCACCTTCCGCCATCACTTCACCGATGCCGCCCTCACCTTCGTGCCGGGCGGGGATCCCGATGCCCTGGCTCGCGCCGTTGAGCGCCTGGCCGATGACCCGGAGCGGACCGTCGGCATGGGCGAGGAGGCGCGGCGCCAGGCCACCGCCTACGACTGGGAAGGCCAGAAGGCGCGCTACCTCGAGATCGTCGAGCGCTTGCTCAACCGGCCTCGCTGAGCGGCTCGACCGCCGTCTCCCGGTGAACTTCTCGTCGTAAGATGGAATTGCCTCGGGGCGTAGATCAGTCTGGCAGATCGCCTGCTTTGGGAGCAGGAGGCCGCCGGTTCGAATCCGGCCGCCCCGACCACCTTCGCTCGGCGCCGAGGAACCGGCCCGATGTCACTCCGCGACGTTGCCGAACGTCGCCCGCCCGGCCGGCCGGTAGGTCTGGAGCATCACGCCGGACGACAACGACCGAGACTCGACCAGCTCCAGGTCGTGCGTCTGGCCCTGCTCGGGGAAGAGCCGCAGCCCGTCGCCCACGATGACGGGATAGATCCGCAGGTTGAGCTCGTCGACGAGGTCGCGCTCGAGCAGCCAGCGGAGCAGCTCGCCGCTGCCGTGGACCTGGAGCTCGCGCCCGGGCTTCGCCTTGAGCTCGCGCACGGCCGCCTCGACGTCGCGATCGATCACGTGGGTGTTCTGCCACGTCGGGTCCTTGAGCGTCGTCGAAGGCACGTACTTCGGCAGCACGTTGATGCCGTGGGAGACGGGATCGCCACCGTCGTGGAGCGGCCAGTACGGCTCCCAGATCTCCCAGGTCTTGCGTCCGAGGAGCAGCGCATCCGCGCGCTCGAACCACGACGTCAGGAACGGCCACATCTCCTCGTCGGCGTGCGCGGCCGTCCACCCGCCGCGGTCGAACCCGCCGCGCCGGTCCTCGTCAGGGCCGCCGGGACCCTGGTACACGCCGTCCAGGGTCACCATCATCGAAGCGGTCAGCTTCATGGTCATCGCTCCTTCGGAATGGGGTCGATGATGGGTAGACGCTCGGGTGAACGGAAACTCATCGGCCACGCGGGGGTTGCATCGTAGGGTGACGGCCGAACGCCCGGCGAGAGTCCGCGGATCCTCGGGACCGGTAAGATCGGCGCCATCCGATGCTGATCGCCCTCACGTTCGCAACCGCCCTCGTCGTCGGGCTGATCGCCACGCCGATCGTGCGCGGGTACGCCCAGGGCCAGGGCCTGCTCGATCAGCCCGGCGGGCGCAAGGTCCACCGCGTGGCGGTTCCGCGCCTGGGCGGCGTGGCCATGGCCATCGCCTTCGCCGCGGGGGTGGGCGTTGCGCTGTTCCTGTCGCCGAACCTGGATGCGGTCGGGGGCCTGCGGCCGAATCGCGTCGCCGCGATCCTGGTCGGCGTCGCAATCCTGGTGGTCGTGGGCGTGATCGACGACGTGCGTGGCATGCGGGCGCTCGTCAAGCTCGCCTTCCAGGTGGCCGCCGCGGTCGTGGCGTTTGCGCTGGGCCTCAGCGTGGACCGGCTCCACCTGCCGTGGGCCATCGTCGAGCTGGGGATCCTGTCGCTGCCGATCACCGTCCTGTGGATCGTTGCGGTCATCAATGCCATCAACCTGATCGACGGGCTGGACGGGCTCGCGGCCGGAGTGGTCCTGACCGCCCTCGGCGCCTTCGGTCTGCTGGCGGCCGTTGACGGCGTCGATCCGACCCTCCCGCTCATCGCGGCCACCGCCGGCGCCGCGGTCGGGTTTCTCGCCTATAACCTGCACCCTGCGACCATCATCATGGGCGACACCGGATCGATGTTCCTCGGCTTCGTGGTCGCCGCGATCGCCATCTCGTTGACCCAGGATGGCGTGCATCCCATCCACCCATGGGTGCCCATGGTGGCGCTCGGCGTACCGATCGTCGACACCGTCTGGGCGATCGTGCGAAGGACGGCCCGCGGCGATCCATTCTTCGTCGCCGACAGCGGCCACGTGCATCACCAGCTGCTGCGGCGCGGCCTCTCACAGCGGGACGCGATGCTGATCCTCACCGCCGGGTCGGCCGGGTTGGCAGTCATCGCCGTTCTGCTCGCCCAGGTCGACTGAGGGCCGCGCCGGCTACGGCGGGCTCGCGGGCGCTCCGGTCGGCTGTGGCTCAGAGCTGTCGAGGTACCAACCGCGAAGCTCGTCCTCGCCGAAGATGCGCGCCATCTCCTCGCGAATGGCATCCCGTTTCGGGACCAGCAGGTAGTTCACGTCCGGGTCCGCAGGCAGGTCGACGTACTGCGGATAGCCCAGCACGACCCGCTCGATGTCGGGCCCCGCGATGACGGGAAGGAGGCTCGCAAGGTCGCCGGCCTGGTCGCGTGGGAAGTCGGTGCTGACGGTGCGACCGATGGCGCGCAGCACGGCCGGCAGCTCGAAGATGAGGTCCGCGTCCGCCAGCTCATCGCGGAGTGCCAGCAGCACCTTCTGCTGACGCTCGTTGCGGGTGAAGTCGGACTGCGGCTCGCGGGTGCCGTCGGGCATCTCGATCCAGCCCTTGCGACTGCGCGCGTAGGCGAGCGCGTCGATCCCGTCGTACTCGTGGCAGCCGGCGGGCAGGACGAGCGGCTCACCGACGCTGAGGTTGTCCAGGCTGCCGTCGAACTCCGGGTCGGTGAGCTCCCCCGGGAGGCAGAGCCGGACGCCCCCGACGGCGTCGATGAGCTCCGCGAAGCCAGCCATGTCCACGAGGGCGTAGTGATGGATCTCGATGCCGAGGTAGAGGCCGATCGAGCGCTCGATGGTTCGCAGGCCGCAGCCATCGGCGTCGTCGAGCAGATCGGGACACCACGTCTCGGGGTCGAGGCTGGCGACGGTCGAGAGGCTGTTCACTTTCTCGGGGTAGAGCGCGCCGACGTACAGGGATTCGTCCGGCAGCGGAACGAAGCCGGTGTCGCGCGGGACCGAGATCATCTCGGCGGTACCAGCCACCGGATCGATGCTCACGACGAGGATCACGTCGGTCAGGACCTCGTCCCGTGTCTCGGACGCATCGGTCCCAAGCAGCAGCACGTTGATCCGATCGGTGCCGTCCCAGCGGTACTGGGGCACGTTGACGGGCTCGTGGCTCCCGCTCGGTTCCGGGAGGGGCTCCGGTGGCACGATGCTGCCGCCGAACACCTGGCTCAGCGTCTCGTCAAGGTTCGAGACCACGACGCCGACCCAGGCGTGCATGGCGACGGTGAGGACGATGAGGATGCCGACGCTCGTGATCGCGATGCGGCGCTCATGCGGGTCCGGGATCGGGCGGCTGAGCCCGGCGTGCGAGATGGCGAAGGCGCGCCAGCACAGGACCGCGAAGTTCCCGGCGATGACGGCGAACAGGAAGCCGCTCGAGAGGAGGCTGTTGCGCAGCGGGCCGCCGAACCCGTTCCAGATGGCCAGCACCGCAAGGATAAGTGCGATGACCGGCGCGCTGAGGATGGCCGCCAGCGCCCGGTGGCCGGCGTACGCCTGACCGAGCCCGGGAAAGAGGAAGGAGAGGAATGCCGCCAGCCACGGCCGCGGATGGCGCGGCTCGTCCTGGGCACCATACGCAGCTTCGATCATCAGAGCCAGCGGAGTGTATCACCGGGTCGGTGCGGTGCCGCAGTGTTGACTCCGGTCCACAACTGGGGTGGTACGGGTGGGTTAGTACGTTTGCGCCATCGGGGTCGCGTCCCCATACTGACGGGGCCGGTCTGAGCCGCCGGATTCCGGTTTTCGGGGCGCCGGACCATGCTCGCGCTAAGGACGAACGAGGGGATCGTGCCTCCAGAGCAGACCATCATCGCCGTGACCGCGGTTCTCGCGGGCCTGCTCCTCGTTGGGGTCATTCTGGCCGGCCGTCGGACGCCCGACGCCTCGGCGAATGAGACCGCACCCAGGCTGCGCAACGCCTCGCTCTCGCCGTCCGCCACGCTGCCGCACGGCGCGGCTGCCGATGGTCGCGACGCCCAGCAGACGCTCCGCGTCGTCTGGTGGCTGACCATCACCATCGTGCTGCTCGGAGTGGGGATCAGCGGCTCGTTCCTGGCCGACCAGGCCCAGATCTTCCTCCTCGGCGGCGCCGCCGTCGTCACCGTCCTGATCTTCCACGAGATGCTCGGACCCTCGCAGCGGGGTCGCCTGGTGCCCCTCGCAGAGATCTTCGTGGCGGTGGCGCTCATCGCCGGCCTGCTGGCACTCACGGGCTTCGCGTCGTCGCCCTTCGCCATGCTGTTTGCGCTCGTCTCGGTTGCGGCTGCGCTGGCCTACGGACCGCGCGCCGGCCTGACCGCCGCCGGGCTGGCGACCGCCGCGTTCGCCGCCGTTCTGTTCATCGACCCACAGCTCAACGACTACATGCCGGACGACGCGCTGCGCCTGTCGATCGGCCTTCTCGCCACCTGGCTGCTCGCGTTCGTTGCCGTTGCGTACGCGGGGCACCAGCGTCGGGCAATGGCCCGCGCCATCGAGCAGGCGAGGACCGATCCACTGACGAGCCTCTTCAACCGTGCTCAGCTGTTCGTGACCCTGGAGCAGGAAGTGAGCCGTACCCGTCGCAGCGACCGTGGGTTCTGCGTGCTCATGATCGACCTGGACGGGTTGAAGGCGATCAACGACAGCGGCGGCCACCTGCGCGGAGACGAGGTGCTCCGCGCGCTCGGCGCCGTGATCCGCAACTCGATCCGGACCGCCGACAGCGCCTACCGGTACGGCGGCGACGAGTTCGTCGTCCTGCTTCCCGAGACCGAAATCGTCGGTGCCTTCGTGGTGGCGGAGAAGATCCGTGGCGGCGCGGAGGAGGTCGGCATGGCGATGACCGGCCCCGAGCCGGTGACCAGCGTCAGCATCGGCCTCGTGTCGCACCCGGAGGACGGCCTCTCGGCAGAGGAGCTCATGTCGGCTGCCGACCGGGCGATGTACCAGGCCAAGCGCCTGGGCAAGAACCAGATCAGCGGCAATCCTCGTCCGCGCCCGGCGCTCCTGGCGCGGCGCTCGGCCGTGGAAGCGGCCGAGCCGGTCGAAGCGGCCGAGCCGCCGCCGACCGATCCGGCCCCCGTCGCCCCGGCGCCGCCGGCAACGCCCGCCGCGTCGCGACAGCGCGACCCGGGGATGACGGTGACCGCGCCGATGGAGGATCGCGCCGTTGCGGTCCGGCTGGGCCCAATCCTCCTTCCCGATCAGTCATCGGCCGCGCGTCACGACGAGGTCGACGATGCGGACCCGCAGGAGGTGCGGCGCCGCATCGCGAGCGCCAGTCGCTCATTCGATCCCGATCATCAGATTCGGCGGGCGATGGACGCCTTCCTGTCGCCGGTGCCAAACGAGCGTGACCACGAGCGTCCTTCGGCTGACAACTGACCGAGGGGCGGTCTGCCTCAGCCCTCGCTGATGCCGCTGCCGACCGGCACGATCTCCCACCAGACCCGACCGGGCGGCAGGACGACCGGGTCGCCGCTGTCCGCGTAGGTCCAGGTCGTCCTGTCCCACTGGGTCGGCCGTGACCAGTGCACATCGTGGGCCGCGGCCACCCACGTACAGCACGCCGTCGCCGGAGCCGATCAGGTGCTGATAGCGACGGGGGAAACCGCCTGGGTCGTTCTCACCGACGAGGACGTCCTGCTCGACCACCTGGACGATGACCGAGCGTGCCGAAATCCGATCGCCGCTGAGACCATCGAAGTTCGGCTGGCCGGCATCCGTTCGCAGCCACACGTTCGCCTCGGCGTCCAGCTGCCAGCCGAAGTTCCAGAAGCTCGAGGTCTGCAGGCCGATCGAGCTCACGGATCGCCCGGTCGGCAGCTCGAGCCGTCTCTGAGAACGAGAACGGCCCCCGCACCTCGCCCGCGGCCTCGGCGAGCCCACTGCAGGACTCCTCCCTCGAGCTCCGCTCGGGCCGCGTCGACGTCGAGGTACACGTCGTGTGGTTGCGGCCACGGGCCGGCACGGTAGAAGAACCCCCAGCCGCCGGTCAGCCCGTTGGCGAACGGCATCCCGCGGTTGCCGAATCGTGCCACCACTTTGCCCGCACCGCCGAAGTGGAAGGTCACCACCCGCATCATCTGCCAGTAGTCGATGTTGAAGTAGCGCGCCGAGCGGACCGGTCCGACGCAGGCATCGAGTGACTCGCGGCACATGAATACCGCCGAGAATCGGGTCGTGTCGCCCTCGACCGGGGCCTCGATGACCATGTCGGCCAGGTTCAGGCCGGAGGGCGGCCGCGCGATCGGGTTGTTCTCGATCTGGACGAGCATCGGCACGCGATGGGCCAGCTCGGGATCGCTGAGCTCCTCTCCGGTCATCGGGCACACGGCGACCGGCGTCGGTGACGGCGTCGGCGATGGCGTGGGGCTCGGCGATGGCGTGGGGGACGGGCGTCGGCGACGGCGTCGGGGATGGCGTCGGAGACGGCGTCGGCGTCGGCTCGGGTGCGCCGGTCAGCATGATGGCGCCGGCGCCGACGAGGATGGCAACGAGGATGATGCCGCCCACGGCGAACAGCCCGGTACGTGATCGGAGAAATTGCATGGGGCGACCATCCTACCGGCTCCGATCGGGGTGGCGCCAATCCGCTGCTAGACTCAGCAGCCATGCCGGGCTTCTCCACGCGTGCCATTCGTGCCGCCAGCCGTGCTCCCGACGCCCCGCAGGCGCCGCTCAACGTGCCGATCTACCAGACGAGCACGTTCGAGGTCGCCGACGCCGTCGAGCTTGCCGAGCTGCTCGACTTCCAGCGTCCGGGTCATTCGTACGCTCGCTACTCGAACCCGACGCACGCCGCGCTCGAGGCGGCACTCGCCGAGCTGGAGGGCGCCGAAGCCGCCCTGGTGACCGCATCGGGCATGGCAGCCGTCCATGGGGTCGTGCTCTCGCTGCTGCGCTCGGGCGATGAGCTGATCGTGCCGCGCGCCGTCTACGGCGGCATGGTCGGGCCTCATCGGCGCGATTCTCGACCGTTCCGGCATCGGGCACACCACCGTCGACACGACCGACCCGGCGCAGGTGGAGGCGGCGATCACCGATCGGACCCGCCTTCTCTGGCTCGAGACGATCAGCAACCCGACCACGGCCGTCGCCGACATCGCGACGCTCGCGGAACTCGCGCACGCGCGCGACGTCCTGCTGGCCGTGGACAGCACCTTCGCCTCTCCGGCCCTGGCCAACCCGCTGGCCCTGGGCGCGGACGTCGTCGTCCACTCGACCACCAAGTACATCGGCGGGCACTCGGACCTCATGGGCGGCGCGCTGGTCGGGAGCTGCCGAGCGGGTCGCGGCCGCCCGCCATGTCGTGATCAACGCCGGCGGCAACGCGGCTCCGTTCGAGGCATTCCTCGCGCTGCGTGGCCTGAAGACCCTCGCCCTGCGCATGGAGCGTCACTCGTCCAATGCGCTGGCCGTGGCGACCGCCCTCGAAGGCGCCCCGGGCGTGGCCCGCGTCCTGTATCCGGGATTGGCGTCACATCCGCAGCACGAGCTCGCCATGCGCACCCTCCGCGACGGAATGGCGGGCGGCATGCTCGCCATCGAGCTGGAAGGCGGCCGCGATCACGGCGAACGCTTCCTTGGCCGGGTCCGCGTCGCCGTCCATGCAACGAGCCTCGGGAGCGTCGAGACGCTCGTCAGCCATCCGGCCAGCTCGTCGCACCGTCAGCTGGACGATGCGGGGCTCGCCGCCGCGGGCATGTCGCCCGGCATGGTGCGCGTCTCGGTCGGGCTCGAGGATGCCGATGACCTGATCGAGGATCTCGTGGGCGCCGCACGCCCGCAGACGTGATGCCGTCGCGCGCCGTTGTCGCGGCGCCGCCTGCCGGGGAGCGGCTGGTCAGGGTCGCGGAACGGTTGCTGCGGATGTTCGGCGACGCGCGGACCGGCCTTGGCCTGCTGCTGGTCGCCGGCTTGGCGAACGCGCTCGCCGCCCTGCTGCCGGACGGACCCGCCCGTATCGACGGCTGGCCGTACGCGATGCTGCTGGGGGCCGTGGCGCTCACCGGAGTCGCCGCCGTCGCGGTGCGATCGCCGACCGTCTGGCGCGAGTGGCGGCGTCCAACGCCCGTTCAGGCCGGAGCCGGGACCCTGCGGCTGCTCGTCGCGGTGGCCACGCCCGCCGAGGTCGAACGAACGTTGCAGGCGGCCGGCTACCGCCTTCGGCGCGAGGAGCGCCGCGGGCGATGGGCCGTTCACGGCGTGCGACGCGGCTGGTCGCGATTCGCGGGCCTCGTCAGCCACCTGGCCCTGGTGGTCATCGTTCTCGGCGCCGCGATCGGCGCGGCGTTCGGATCCGAGACGGTCTTCTCCCTCCTGCGCGGCGACCAGGCGCTCCTCGACACCCCGCGGAGCGGCTTCGCCTCGGCCGTGCGCCTCGAGCGCCTCGATGCGGAGTTCGGCACCGACGCCCGGCCGCTGAAGCTCGACACGACGGTCACCTTCCTGCGTGACGGACAGCCGGTGCGCGAGGCGGTCCTGCGCGTCAACGAGCCCGGCGAGTTCGACGGCTACCTCGTCCACCCGTGGACCTATGGACCCGCAGTCAGGCTGCGGGTGACCACCCTCGGCGGCAGTCCGCTGCTCGACGCGGCGGTGCCGCTCGACGAGACGCGCGACGGTGTGCCGGTGGGTGCCGCCGAGCTGCCGACGGCCGGCGTCACGCTCGGCCTGGCACTCACCGATGCGGATCGCAACGAGCTCGGTGTCAGCGTCGTGGGAACCGGCGGCCTCGTCGACAGCGCACGTCTCGTCCCGGGCGAAGCGGCGCGCGTCGGGGACGTGCGGGTCGAGCTGAATGGATTCGATGCCTGGGTGACGTTCCTGTCGCGACGCGACCCTGGGCTGCTCATCCTGTTCGGCGGTGCGGCCGGCCCTGTGCGCCGCGCTCGCCGTCGCGTTCTGGCTCCCGCGCCGCCGGCTCACCGTCCGACCGAGCGCCGATGGCCTCCAGCTGTTCCTGCGGGGAGAGCGCTTCGACCGGCCGGCGGAGGAGCTCGAGCGCCTCGGCCGCGTCCTCGGGGCGCGCCGGTGACGAGCGTCCTCGACCTGTGGCGAGCGGTCGATCCCGAGACGCGCCTCGTGTCCGGGTCGACCGACCTGCTGTCCCGGCCGGTGCGCGGCATCGCCCGGACTCGTGCCGCGCCGCCGCACCTGCCGCCCGTGGCCGAGGGCGCGCTGCTGGTCGCCGACACGTCCATCCTCGTCAGCGGCTCGCTTGACTCCCTTCTCTCGGCGCTCGCGGAGACTTCTCCGATCCCGGTCGCCGTCTGGCTCGTCTCCGGGGACGCCGGTGCGGTCGACCGCGCGGGCGCCGACCTGCCGGTCCTGCTCGGCGCGGGATCCGTGTCGTCGGTCGGGGCGGCCGCCGAGCGTCACCTCGAGGAAGAGCCGGAGCAGCTGAGCGCCTTCGCCGCCGGGCTGCGACTGGCCGGCGCGGAGGCCGCCCTCGGCGACCCACAGCCCTCGGCACCGGCCGGGGTGGTCGCGGCCCGGCTGCGCCGCGGCGTTGCGGTGACCGTCGACGGCTCGCTGCGAGCGCTCAATCCGCGGCCTGCGGGGCGGGCGCTGGCAACGCGGTTTGCGGCCGCCCACGCTCGGCTCCTGGCCGATCGCTCGGAGGCGACCACCGCCGCGCGACGCACGCGCGACGGGCTCTGGGTGCTCGAGCGCTCGATCGGTCCCGGCGCCTCGGCCTGGCTGTTCGACGACCTTCCACCGGCCCGCATCGACCAGGTCGGGCTCGACGCGCTGGCCGTCACGCTGCGCGCGCTGCTGCGCCGCCGCGCGCCCGAGCCCACCGGGGCACGCGGCATGCCGAAGGCGCCGCCCTCGACCGGCGACCCGATGCACGACACGCTGCTGGCGGTGGCGCGCGCGAACGGGCGGATTGCCCCGGCCGCTCGGGCGCTCGGCGTCCACCGCAACACGGTCCTCTATCGGCTGCGGCGAGCGACCACGGAGCTGGGCATCGACCCGCGTCGACCCGACGACGCGCTCCGCCTGTTGCGAGGCTCGGACGAGCGGCGCTGATTGTGCGGTCTGCACAACGGAAAGGGGCCTCCAGCGCTGCCGCATCGGCGCCATCCCCGGGCAGTGCGCGGTACGCTGATCGGCGACCCATTCGTCCACCGCACGAGGTTCTCCATGGCCACCATCAAGCTCGCCGCTGCCCTGAAACTGGCGGAAGAACGCAACCTGCGCTTCGTCAGCCTCCAGTTCACCGACATCGTGGGACAGGTCAAGAGCGTCCAGGTCCCGATGCACCAGCTGGAGGAGGCGGTCGAGCACGGCAAGTGGTTCGACGGATCGAGCATCGAGGGCTTCACCCGGATCGCCGAATCCGACATGTTCCTGGTGCCCGACCTGTCCACCTTCAGCCCGATCCCCTGGGAGCCGGGCATCGGCCCGGACGGCAAGGAGAAGCTCCATACCGGCAGCGCGCGCGTCATCTGCGACGTGTACGACCCGAACGGCGACCCCTTCCCCGGTGACCCGCGCGGCGTCCTGCGCCGCCAGCTCGATCGGGCGAAGAAGCTCGGCTTCACGCTGAACACCGGCCCCGAGCTCGAGTTCTTCCTGCTGCAGCGCGAGAACGGCACCGTGCAGCCGCTGCCGCACGACGCAGCCGGTTACTTCGACCTCTCCGAGGACCTCGGCACCGAGGTCCGCAAGGAGATGATGAACGCGCTCGAGGAGTTCGGGATCCGGGTCGAGACGGCGCACCACGAGGTGGCCACCGGCCAGCACGAGATCGACTTCGAGTACGCCGATGCGCTGCGCACCGCCGACAACGCAGTCACCTTCAAGACCACCCTGAAGGCGATCGCCGCCTCGCGGGGCCTGTACGCCACCTTCATGCCGAAGCCGTTCTTCGGCATCAACGGCTCGGGCATGCACACCCACATGAGCCTCTGGGACGACAAGAAGGGGAAGAACGCCTTCAGCGACCCGAAGGACCCGTATGGGCTGTCGACGATCGCGCGCAGCTATATCGCAGGCGTGCTGGAGCACGCCCGGGGCATGATCGCCGTGCTCGCGCCGCTCGTGAACTCGTACAAGCGACTGGTGCCCGGCTACGAGGCCCCGGTCTACATCGGCTGGGCCCGGATCAACCGCTCGGCGCTGATCCGCATTCCGCAGAGCAGCAAGGGCCAGTTCAACTCGGTCCGCATCGAGCTGCGCTGCGCCGATCCATCCTCGAACCCGTACCTCGCCTTCGCGGCCATGCTGGCCGCCGGGCTGGACGGCGTCGAGCGCAAGCTGACCCCGCCCGATCCGGTGGAAGAGAACCTCTACCACTTCGACGCCGCCAAGCTCGAGAGCCGCAAGATCAAGCAGCTGCCGGGCACCCTGCGCGAGGCGGTCGATGAGCTCCAGAAGGACCGCGTCATCGCCGATGCGCTGGGCGAGCACATCTTCGAGCGCTTCGTCGAAGCCAAGACCGAGGAGTGGGACGAGTACCGCATGCAGGTGAGTGCCTGGGAGGTCGAGCGCTACCTCGAGGCGTTCTGATCAGGGACTCGATAGACCGCCATGGCGTAGCCGCTGATCCTTGGTCCGTTGAATCGGCGGAGCCATCCGAGCCGTCGTGAAAGGCCGATCTTGAGCCCGCGCGCTACCAAGTAGGGGATGAGGGTTCCGATGGCCTTCCGCTCGCGTCGAGCGAAGACCCCGGGCTCGAAGCCGCCCAGGTAGTCCTTCCACAGTACCTCGAGCGCAAATGCGTCCTCGAATTCACGCCACCCATCCAGGTCCATTGCCTCGATCTCGTGGGTGGCGTACACGACCGGCGCGAGCCTGCGCAGGAACCACCCGGTCAGGCCGCGAAAGTTGGGAACGCCGAGGAAAAGGAGCCCGCCGGGCCGGACGAGGCCCACGTGGCGTTCCACGACGGCCCGCCGATCGGCGAAGTGCTCGATCAGGCCGAGGGAGTAGACCACGTCGAAGGTCGGAAGCCGATCGTGCTGGGTCATGAGGTCCGCGTGGATGACCTCGCCCGGGATGCCCAGCAGCCGGAAGTTCTCGGTGGTCTTGCGGCATCCAATTGCCGAATAGTCGATGCAGGTGACCTGGGACCCGAAGCTTCGGTGCATGTAGGCGAGATACTGCCCCGGCGCGCCCCCGACCTCGGCGGTCCGATGGTCCGCGCCCCTCGGCATGAAGCGGTCGAAGACGTCAAGGATGGCGTTCAGATAGAACGCGCGCGGCGTCTGCCGATGCTCCTTTGGCAGGGAAACCCGCTCCCAATAGCGATCCCAGTAGTCCGCATCGGTGAGATATGCCGGGCGAGTCGAGGCCTGCTCCAACGTTCGTGTCCCGCTGATGTGTGCCGCTATCGTATCCGCCCCCTGAGCGGAACCGACGGGTCGGCCGGTATCATCGCCGGGCTCACCCGGTCAGCTCGTCGGAGGTTTTCCCTGTCCGTTTCACGCCCGCGCCTGCTCCTCGTCTCGATGTATCCCCTCGATCAAGGAAGCTGGGGAGCGACCGTGAGGATCAGCCATCTTCGTGACGAGCTCTCACGGCTCACCGATCTCGACCTTGTCGCCGGCCATCGGGCCCCCCGCCGGTGGCAGCTCGTTCGCTACGCACTGTCCGGTCGGCTTCGGGGGGTGCGCGGGGTGTATGTCGAGAACAGCAGCTCGCTGCCGTCCGAGACGGATATCTCCTTCCTTGCGCTGGCGCGAATGCTGCGGATCCCGGTGCTCACCTATGTCCGCGACGCCCAATACCTGTTCCCCGAGTATTACCAGGCTGGTGGCCTGCGCCGCCGCCTGGCCCGGGCACTCTTCCGGCCGGCGATCGGCCTGCTGCGAGCCGTGTCGTCGCTCGTCGCATATCCCTCGGTTGGCCTTGCCCGCAGTATCGGCGATTCGACCCCGTCGCCAACCCTCTTGCCTCCGGGCAGCCCGACTCCCGTTTCGGTGCCGCGCCGCTCGGATGCGCGCTCGCTCCTCTTCGTCGGCCCGATGCGGTACGCGGCACATGGGCTCGACCTATTGGTTGCGGCCGTGGATCGCGTTCGAAGCTCCGGCCACGCGGTCGACGTGATCTGCGTCTCGCGACCAGGCGAGGAGCCGCCCCAGCCGCGGCCGGAGTGGCTGCGCGTCGAGCATCTCTCGGGGTCGGGGATCCATGACCTTCTGCCGGGCGTCCTTGCCTCCGTGACCCCGCGACGGCGAAGTCCATACAATGACCTGGCCGTACCGATCAAGGTGATGGAGTACCTCAGCTACGGTCGTCCACTGATCGTCACCGATTGCATCGAGCAGGCAAGAATCGTCCGCCAAAGCGACTCGGGACTCGTTGCCGAAGCGACCATCGACGGCTTCGCCGAGGCGATCACCACGCTGCTCGCCGCGCCGACCAATCAGATCGACCGCTGGTCGAGCAATGCCCATGCGGCGGCCGTGGACGCATCGTGGGCAAACCGGGCGGGCACGATCGTCCGCCTGCTGGCGACGGACTCACCTCGATGATGCCGCTCAACGGACGCACGGCGGCCATCGTCGCTGCCGGCCTGACCGTGGCGACCATCGGGGCCGCCTGGGTGGCGACGCCCCTGTTCCTTGCCGTTGGGGCCTTTGGGCTTGGATTCGTGGCGCTCTGCGCGCACCGATGGCCAATGGCCACGCTCACCGTGGGTGCGCTTGCGACGTTCGCCGATCCAGTCCTCATCCCGCTCGTGCTGCCCGGCGACCTCGGTTCCGGGCCGATCGGCGCCAGCGAGCCGCTGCTGGCGGTGGCGGCATTGGTGATCGCGTTCGACGCACTTCGCCGCGGGACGTTCGTGACCGCGCTTCGCGACCCGGTGCTGGCCTTCGTTGTCGTGTTCGCCGTGGTAGGCCTGGTGTCGGGGCTGGTGAACGGCGTGCCGCCGGTCGTCGTGGCGCTGGGGATCTTCGTCACGGTTGACGCGATCGCCGTCTTCTTCATCGCCAGGATGGCCGGCTTCGACATCCGCGCGATCACGCTGCTCATCGGATCTCTTGTCGGCCTGGCCGTCGTTGTGTCGACCCTGGGCATCCTCCAGGTCGTCCTGCATCCCGACTTGCTCGGCCTCGCCTCGTTCGCGGGACGGTTCGGGGAGGGCGGAAGAATCACGGCGTTCGTCGGCAACCCGAACATGGTGGCGGCCATCATCGGCATGGCGTTGCCGTTCCCGCTATTCGGCACCCGGCACCTGGCGCGGGCGCGAGATCGACGCATCGCGGCCGGCATCGTGGTCCTGCTAGTGCTTGCCCTGCTCCTGACCTTCTCCCGCGGCGCGTGGATCGCGGTCGGGCTGGGCGTGGCCATCGGCGCATTGCTCCTCGATCGGCGGAGCCTGGTGGTGCTCGCCGTCGCAGTCGCCCTCGCCTGGGGCCTGACCATCGTCATGCCCCGGCACGTGCTTGTCGCCCAGGAAGACCTGGACCTGTATTTCCTCGGTGGCGATTCGAGCTCGAGCATCATCGATTCGACGAGCGAGCGCTTCCGACAGGTCTACGAGCGTCGCGACCTGCGCATGAAATTCATTCTCGAGGGCCTCCCCATCATCAACGACAACCTTCTCCTGGGCGTCGGGCCTGGCCGCTATGGCGGCGCCGCAGCCAAGATCATCCCGTCGCCGGTGTATGACGAATACGGGACCAGCCTGTATGGCTTTCGGACCGTCCACAACTTCTGGCTGCATCTGATGGGCGAGCTCGGAGTGATCGGGACGGCGGTCTTCCTGACGATGATCGCCGGTCTGTTCCTGCGCTTCCTGTTGGCCGCGCGCCACGCCCTGAGCTCTGAGTTCGTTCTGCTGGCGGGTGCGGCCACCACGATCCTGATCGTGACGCTGAACAACTTCACCGAGATGCTCTTCGAGGGCAACGTCCCGGGCGTGATGATCTGGCTGATGCTCGGCAGTCTCTCGATGCTCGCACCGGTTCGCCCCCTGCTGGAGCGCCGGCCAGCCGCGCGGGTCGGCGACGCGAACCAGGTCGAGCGCCCGAGCTCCGCCTAGGGTTGGCGAGCGGTCGCTGCGCGACCCAGGCCAAGGACGGGCAGCACGACCAGGATCGAAAGGGCGATCGGCGCATAGCCGCTGACCGAGAACGACTGGATCAGCATCAGGCCCACCATCGAGAGCCATGCCGGCACGTACCAGGCCCGCATGCGACGGAGCGGACGCCGCGAGGTCACGACGCGCAGCGGCCACAACACCATGGCGGCGAAGGCCGCGATGCCGATGGCGCCGGCCTTGAGCCCGATGGTCAGGAAGGCGTTGTCGACGCCGGGCTGACCACCGACCGTATGGGCACGGAAGCCACCCCACGCCCACGGAACGCGCGCGAGCTGGCCCATCCCGTGCCCGACGAGCGGTGACGTTGACGTATCGGCGAAGGCAAGTCCGTACGAGGCCAGCCTTCCGCCCGCCTGCGCCCCGAGTCCCGCGTTTGCCGTGTCCTCGAAGACCCGATCGAACGAGGGACGCACCGGACGTGACTGGGTTGGTGAGCCGGACCCCGCGCCGTCCTCGACGGACGTCCAGGCGGGCGTCCAGATCTGCACACCGACCAGGTACGCTCCGAATCCGCCACCGATGCCGATTCCGACGGCAAGCACGGCTGGCGCGAGGCGGCGCGCGACCAGCCGCGCGACCGTTTCACCACCGCCCGCGGGTCGGCGGGCGAGAGCCACGACGGACCATACCGCCGTGAGCACCGCGACGGCGACGGCTCCCGCGATCAGCGTCCGCGTCAACGTCACGCCGACACCCGCCGAGAGCAACGCGAGGAGGGCGAAGGTCGGTGCCGAAGGCCGGCGCATGAAGCGCTCGGTGACGAACGCGATGGCCACCAGGAGGAACGTGGCCTGGCCGTAGTGCAGGCGCAGCCGCGGGTCGTACGCGTAGGCGCCGTACTTGAGCCCTCCGTGGAACATCGGCATCAGGAGCCCGATCAGGATGATCGCGCAGTAGATGGTGAGACCCCACACGATGGCGCGGAGCGCGGCGGAGCGCGGCATTCCGGCCAGCAGCGCCACGAGCCCGATGCCGTACAGGGCCCACCAGCGCGAGTCACGAATGATGTCGCGCAGTGCGTTGTCGGCCATGAAGCCGATTGCGAGGGCCAGCACCCCGACCGCGCCAAAGGTGATGATCGGAACGGCGGAGTCCCAACGGATGAGGTGGGGATGTCTGAGCCGTCGCACGACCGCCGGAATCGCCATGGCGACACCCACCAGCGGCACGAGGTCGTGGGCGCGGATCGGAACGTCGCCGAGGACTCTCGGCAGGCCCACCTCGCTGCCCCGGCCGACCGGAAGCACGAGCACCAGGAACAGCGCCGCACCGAGCGGTCCCAACCTGCGATCGAACGAGAGGAGGAGGGTCGCGCCACCAGCCAGCACGATCGGGAGCCAGCCGTTCGGGAGGAAGAGGACGATGATGATCGTCCAGATCAGCAGCGCGTACCCGCCGAGCACCGCAATGCGGCGAAGGAGACTGCGCCGGTCCCCCGCGCCAATCCAGATCGCGGAGCGCCGCTGCGTCGTGGTCGTCGACATCGCGACAAAGCATACCCCCGACGGCGCCGCCGGCTCCCGAGCCCGCTCCAGCTCAAAATCAGAGGTCGAGCACCCGATCCAGCTCCTCGGCGAGCGCCGTGGGCCGATGATGGTTCTCGACCCATCGCCGTGCAGCCGTACCGATTCGCTCCCGGGCTGCCTGCTCGAGGCCGCCGGAGTCGAGCAGGGCGCGCGCATACGCATCCGGGTCGTCCGCGCCCACGAGCACCCCGCGTCCCTCGGCCAGCATGTCGATCAGGGCGGGGGGCTGCGGTGTGCCGATCACGACCAGGCCGGACGCCATCGCTTCGAGGATGCCGACGGGGACGTTTGTTCCCTGCCGCGACGCATAGGTGAACAGGTCGGCACAGCGCAGCAGGCCGGGTAGCTGCTCGCCGGGAACCTCGCCGAGGAAGGTTGCGCTCACGCTCGATTGACGCGCCTGCCGCTCCAGCCGCTCCCGGAGGGGACCAACGCCACCGATCACCAGGTGCGGCCGGGATTCGACGGGGAGTGTGGCCAGGGCCGCGATGACGGTATCGAGCCCCTTCTCGGGCGTGAGGCGGCTCACCGACACCGCGAGGGCTCGGTCCGTGGGAAGTCCGAGGGTCTCACGAAGCCCGCGTCGTTCGGTGATGCCCGCGGGGTGAAAGCGCTCCAGGTCAACGGGGACGTGATAGCGGAACACGCGACGAGGCGAGACACCGTCGGCGATGAATCGATCGGCCGCTTCCTGGCTTGGCAGGAATACGCGGGTGAGCAGCCTGCAGGTCACCCAGTACATGACGAACAGTGACGCGCGGAGAAATGGCTGGCGCAGCCGCTCCGAGATCCGCCTGCGCGAGAGCCGTTCGCGCCAGAAGAAGTCGGTGCGGATGACGATCGCGCTCCCGTGGTCCATCACGATGACCGGAGTCCGCGTGAGGCGGCCCGCCAGCACCGTGCCGAATCCGGTGGCAAGCGAATCCTGGGGAATGAGGACCGTCCCGGGGGGCCCATTGCGGCCGACGTGCAGCGCCGCGCGAAAGATCCGAAAACTGTAGATCCAGGCACCCGGGAATCGGAGCGGGTCTCCCATTGCACGCGGCACGGTCAGGATCGGATGCGGCGCGTCGAGTGTGGTCAGCTCCTGGCTGATGATCCGGATGCGGTCCTGCGGCCGCCGCCTCCACGTCTCGCTGAGGACGCTGAACATTCCACCGCGCGCAAGATTTGCGATCAGGAAGACCAGGGTGCGCCCCGCGGGGACGCCGTCGGCAGGGACCTCGCCGGTGCTCATCGAACTCAGCATAGCGATGACCGGATGGCATACTTGCGCCCGATCTCGAGGCGGCGTTCCTGCCGTGCCCTGCTCAGCTGGAGGGAATCCTGAACGACCTCGTGGCCGTCACCGGGGGTGACGGGTTCATCGGCTCGCACCTCGTCGAGGCATTGGTGCGGCGCGGGTTCCGTGTCCGAGCCATGGCGCAGTACAACGCGTTCGGGACGTTTGGCTGGCTCGACGCGCTGCCCGCCGAAACGCTCGAGAACGTGGAGCTCGTCCTCGGCGACGTCCGCGACGTTCGCTCGGTCCACGAGCTGATGCGCGGCGCCGTGACTGTCTACCACCTCGCTGCGCTGATCGCGATTCCCTACTCCTACTCGGCCCCGCGGTCGTATGTGGACACGAACGCGACAGGCACCCTGAATGTCCTCGAGGCCGCGCGCGAGCTCGAGACGTCCCGCGTGGTGCACACCTCGACCAGCGAGGTCTACGGCACCGCACAGGCCGTCCCCATTTCGGAAGCTCATCCGCTGCAGGCTCAGTCGCCATACGCGGCTTCCAAGATCGCCGGCGACAAGCTCGCCGAGAGCTATCATCGCAGCTTCGGCGTTCCGGTGGTGACGCTTCGGCCATTCAACACCTACGGTCCGCGGCAGTCGGCGCGAGCCGTGATCCCCACCGTCATCACGCAGCTCGCGGCGGGAAAGCCTGAGCTGAACCTCGGGCTCCTCTCGCCCACGCGCGACTTCAACTACGTGACGGACACGGTCGATGCGTTCCTGGCCGTGGCATCCGCGCCGGCCGATTCCGTGATCGGCCGCGTGCTGAATGCCGGCTCGGGCACCGAGACGTCGATCGCCGATGTCGTGCGGGCGATCGGGGAGATCATCGGCGTGAATCCGGTCATCGCGCAGGAGGAGGTCCGGCTGCGACCGGACGACTCCGAGGTCATGAGGCTCGTGGCGGATGCCACCGCACTCAATACTGCAACCGGGTGGAAGCTCACGCGTGCCGCTCCGCGAGGGGCTCGAGAGCACCTGCGCATGGTTCCGTGAGCCTTCGAACCTGGCGCGCTACCGGTGGGATCGGTTCAGCCTGTGAAGCACGCCGTCCTGCTGGCCGGCGGGAAGGGAACCCGCCTTCGGCCATATACGACCTCGCTCCCCAAGCCGCTTGTCCCGGTCGGAGACGTGTCAATCGTCGAGATCGTCCTGCGTCAGCTGGCCGGTCGTGGGTTCGAGCGTGCCACCATCGCGATCGGTCATCTCGGGCACCTCATCCGCGCCGTGGTGGGGGATGCCAACCAGTGGGGCATCGAGGTCGACTACGTCACGGAGGATGCCCCCCTCGGAACGATGGGCCCCGTGGTGGCCATCCTCGACCGCCTTCCCGAGCACTTCCTGGTGCTGAATGGTGATGTGCTGACCGATCTCGACTATGCGGAGGTGCTGCGGGCGCACGCGGACTCGGCCGCGGCCATCACCATCGCCACCTATCGGCGAAGCGTCGGCATCGACTTCGGCGTCCTCGACCTCGAGGCCGATCGGGTCGTCGGCTTCCACGAGAAGCCGACGCTCGACTACGCCGTGAGCATGGGCGTGTACGGCCTCTCGCGTTCCACGCTCGATACGTACGCGGCCGGCGAGGCCCTTGGGTTCGATGAGCTCGTGCGGGATCTCCTCGGCGCAGGGGCCACCGTGGCCAGCTTCCCGTTCGACGGCTACTGGCTCGACATCGGCCGCCCGGAGGACTACGACCAGGCGAACGCAGACTTTCCTGCGATCCGTGCGACGCTGCTGCCGGGCTGATGGCCGGCCTGCTTGTGCTGGGCGCATCGGGCCTGCTGGGGCGTGCCGTCGTTCATGAGGCGCGGCGCTCCAATGCGTGGCAGGTAACGAGCGTCCGACGCCACTCGACACGCGCCGAGCAGACAATCGAATCGCTGGAGCTCGACCTGACGACGGCCGGCGCGCCCGCCCTGATCGAGCTGCTCGAGTCGGTCAACCCGTCCGCCATCATCAACTGCGTTGGACGGACGACTGGGGATCGGGCGGTGCTCGCGCGGGCAAACGTCGTCTCCGTGGCTACCCTTCTCGAAGCCCTCGACCAATGGCGCGGAGCGCCACGGTTGGTCCACGTCGGATCTGCCGCCGAGTACGCACCGTCTGCCCGCGATGCATCGACTCATGAAGACGACCCGCTCGAGGCGCGCACCGTCTATGGGGCCACGAAGATGGCGGCGAGCAAGTTGGTCCAGCTGGCTGTCCGCGATGGAGAGGTGGATGGCGTGGTGGCGCGCGTCTTCAACCCGCTCGGTCCCGGCATGCCCGAGTCGTCGATGCCCGGCCGCGCGGCGCGGATGATCGCGACTGCCGCGGCGAGTGGGCTGGACACCGTCATGATGGGTCCGTTGGACTCGTTCCGGGACTTCGTCGACACGCGGGACGTCGCGGTCGCTCTGCTCGATCCTGGCGCAGGCCAGCGACCTCGACCACCGCACTGTCAACGTTGGGAGTGGCGTGGCGCGACAGGCCCGCGACGTCGTGCATCGGATCGCAACGGCATCGGGGTTCCATGGCGAGGTGGTCGAAACCGACGTTCCGTCACCGCGGTCCGCCGACGTGGACTGGCAGCGCGCGGACATCACTCGCCTGGCCGCCCTCGGCTGGACTGCGAAGCACGACCTGGGGTCCTCGATCTCCGCCTTGGTGGCGGGCGTCACGTCCGGGGATCCGACCCCGCGATGACCGCCGACCAGGCGAGCCAGCCGCCTCCGCCACTCGACGAGGCCGCGCCCGCCGGAGTCCGGCGCGGCTTCGGGACGCGTCTGGCAGGTGACGCGGCGGTCTACGGACTCGGCGGCGTGGCGGCCCAGGCGGTGGCGGTGCTGCTCGTCCCGATCTACGCGCGGCAGATCGGTGAGGCCGGCGTGGGCGTCACCGGCGTCCTGAACTCGACGATCTCGTTCGCGCTGATGCTTGCAGCCCTTGCGCTGCCGCAGGCGTTCTTCCGATGGTATCTCCGCGAGGCAACGACGGAGCCGGCTCGCCGGAACGTCCTCGGCACGACGCTGACGATCAGGATCGCCGCGTCGCTTCTGTCGTTTGCGCTGGTCCTCGCGGGCTCGCTCTTCGTGACGCGGCTCCTCTACGATGGGGCGTACTGGGAAGTGTTCGCGCTCGCCGCGCCGATCGTCCTCTTCGACTCGTTCAACACCATCCCACTCTCGGTCCTTCGCGCCGAGCGTCGGCCTCGCGCGTATGTCTCCATCAGCCTCGTCCGGGCGATCCTCGGAACCGTGCTGATCCTCACCCTCGTCGTGCTGCTGCAGCTGGGCGTCGTCGGCGTGGCGATCGGATCCGCGGTTGCCGCCTTTTGCGCCGTGATCCTGGGCGTCGCATCCCTTCGGGCTTCTGGCCTCCTCCGCCTGAGCCTGGACGTTGGCCTCGCCCGCCGGATGCTGGCGTTCAGCCTGCCGCTCGTTCCGGCCAGCATCGCCGGATGGACGCTCAACCTCTCGGATCGGCCGCTCCTGCAGGTCATCACCGGGAATGAGGCGACGGTGGGCGTCTACACGCTGGGGTATACGGCCGGACTCGTCGTCAACGCACTGGTGGTGCAGCCCTTTGCGCTCGCCTGGGGCGCCGCGTACTGGGAGATCTCTCGTGTCGAAGGCGCGCAGAAGGTCTTCGCTCGCGTGCTCACCTGGTTCGTTGCCATCGCCGCGGGCGTCGCGCTCGCGCTGTCGGCGGGAGGGACGGACATCCTGCGAGTCCTCATCGGCGACGGCTTCGAGCTGAGCCGTTTCATCATCCCGTTCAGCGCCTTCGCGTACGTGCTGTACGGCATGCACGCGATCCTTGCCAGCGGCCTCAACATCGCGGACCGGACTCCGCTGGTGGCGAAGACGATGGCGTTCGCCGCGGTCACCAGCGTCGTGCTCAATCTGGCGCTCATCCCGCTGCTCGGCATCTTCGGTGCGGCCATCTCAACCACGACGAGCTACGCCGTGCTGGCCGCGTCGATCGGTTTTGTCAGCCAGCGGCACTACCCCGTGCCGTGGGAGGTCAGGCGGGTGCTCGGCATCCTGCTGATCGCGGCCGGCCTGAGTGCCGCCGCGCTGCTCGGACCGGACCACATCCTGTGGAGGCTCGGATGCGTCGCCGCCTATGTGCCGCTCCTCCTCGCACTCCGTCTGGTGCGCCCAGAACAGGCGCACACGCTGCTGGCGCTTGTGCGGCGAGGCTGACGGGCTTCCGGGCGCCTCGCTACTTCGTCCCTATACTTCGGCCGATGCCCACCACCCGCGCACCGATCGCGGTGCTATTCGGCACGCGGCCGGAGGCGATCAAGCTCGCCCCGGTGGTGCTCGCGCTGCGCGACGCGAGCGTCCCGCACCTGGTCGTCACGACCGGGCAGCACACCACCATGGTGGCCGAAGTGCTCGACCTGTTCGACATCCTGCCCGATGAGGACCTGGAGCTGATGAGCCACGGCCAGTCGCTCGACCAGCTGCTCAGCCGCTCGGTCGACCGGATCGGAGCGATGCTGGAGGCACGGCGACCGTCGTCCGTCGTCGTGCAGGGCGACACGACCAGCATGCTGGGTTCGGCGCTGGCCGCGTTTCACCACCGCATTCCGGTCGCCCATGTCGAGGCCGGCCTGCGATCGAACGACTTCGCTCAGCCCTTCCCCGAGGAGATGAACCGGCGCGTTGCGTCGACCATCGCGCGTTGGCACTTCGCGCCGACCGAGTCCGCCGCAGCGAACCTGCGCCGCGAGGGGATCACGGCGGGCGTGCACGTCGTCGGCAACACGGTGGTCGATGCGCTGCGCCTGATCGGCACCAGGGGCTCCGCGCTCCCCGAACCGTTTGCCTCGTTCGTGGGTGACGGCCCGTACCTGCTTGCCACGGCCCATCGACGCGAGTCGTGGGACGGCGGGATCGCCGCCATCGCGACCGCGTTGCAGGGCGTGCTGGCTGCCATGCCTGACTTTCGGCTCGTCTTTGCCACGCACCCAAACCCCATCGCTCGAGATCCGGTGGACGCAATTCTCGGCAACGAGCCTCGGGCGATGGTGGTCGACGCGTTGCCGTATCCGACCTTCCTGAGCCTCCTTGCCGGGGCCCGCCTTGCGGTGTCGGACTCCGGAGGCGTTCAGGAGGAAGGCCCGACGCTCGGGGTGCCCGTCCTCGTCACGCGGACCGCGACCGAGCGCCCCGATGGCATCGACGCCGGTGCGGTCGAGCTCGTGGGAACGGACACCGACCGCGTGCGAGCGACCACGCTCGATCTCCTTGCGGATCCGGCGAGGCTGGCTGCCATGTCGGGCGCGGGTCGGGCGATCTACGGCGACGGCAGCTCGGCGCAACGCATCGTGTCGGTCATCGCCCGCGAGGCCGGCGCGGCGTGACGGGCCGCGCGGCAGCTCCCAGGCCGGTGACGATCGCAACGGTCGGCTTCCAGGGCTTCGACAACATCGGCGACGAAGCGATCCTCGCCGGCATCGAGGCGGCCCTGGCCGGGACGTCCTGTCGCGTGTCAATCGTCTTCAGCGGTCCGCGAACCGACAGCGTCGCCGCGTTTCCCGGGGCGCGACGCGTGGTGACGTCCCGCCACCTGCCCGGTCCGGCGGCACTGCGCCTCCTGCGCCGGGTCGACCTTCTCGTCATCGCCGGTGGGGGAATCTTCAACGATCATTGGACGGCGGTCATTCCGCGCTACGCCGCCTGGGTATTCGCCGCGCGGGTGGCGGGCGCCCGCGTCGTCTGGTTCGGCGTCGGCGTCGGCCCGATCCGTCGACCCTGGCTTCGATGGCTGACGCGCGTGGCAGCGCGGATGTCGTCGCTCCTGCTCGTTCGAGATGCCGCGAGCGCCGCCCTGCTGGGATCGCGACCGACACGAGTCATCCCCGATCCCTCGCTGTTCAATCCGCCGCCGCAGCCTCGGGAACCGGGTGGTGAGCTCGGGCTGATCGTGAGGGCGCCGACCAGTCGTGACGCCGGTCGAGCCGGTGCCCTGCTCGACGCGGTCGTGACGGCTGCCGTGGCGGCGAACGCCCGAGGCGCGCGTCCGGTCGTGATGACCATGGCGGGCGAGACCGACCGCCGATCTGCCCAATCCGTCCAGGCCGGCCTCGAGCGGGCCGGCCTCGGCAACGTGCCGTGCGAGGAGCTCGGTCCGACACCGGCGGCCGCGCTCGATCGCCTTGCCAGCCTGTCGGGCCTGATCACCGTCCGGCTCCACGGCCTGCTCCTGGGCGCTCTCGCCGGCGTCCCCACGATCCCGATTGCCTACGATGGCAAGGTGCTCGCGGCAGCTGACCGGTTGGGAATGGGCGACCTCGTCGTCTCGTTGGCCGCCCTCTCGCAGACCGATCTGATCGAGCGGCTCGAGATCGCCGGCAGCCCGGACCGCCGCAGGCTCGTTGCGGAACGAGTGCGCGCCATGCGTGACGAGCGGGACGGCGTCGCGGCCGCCGTCGTTGCCGCCGGAGCCCGCCGATGAGCGGCGGGCCGCGAGTCGACATCCTGCTGGCCAAGGCCTACGACCCCGATCCTCGGGTCCGCCGGACGGGCTATGCGCTATCGGCGGCTGGATATCGGCCGCGGGTGCTCGCCTGGGACCGGGCCGGAGTGCGCCCGGAGGAGTCGGAGGATGGTCCCATCCACGTCCACCGCATTCGCGTGCTCAGCCGGGCCTCGCGCGGATGGACGCAGATCTTCTTCCTGTTTCGGGTCGCGCGTGAGTTCCTGCGGCTCATGCGACAGGACCCACCCCAGGTCGTCCACGCGGTCGACCTGCCGATGCTGATCGTCGCGCTCGCCCTGGCGCCGATGCTTCCCGGCCCGCGCCCGGCCATCGTCTACGACGCGTTCGAGATCCACGCGTTGATGGGCGTGCACCGCTACCCGCGCTGGCTGGTGGCGCTGATCCGCATCGCCGAGCGCTATCTGCCCCGCATGGCGGACCTCGTGATCGCGCCCGGGGATGACAGGCGCGCGTACTTCGCGGCGCGCGGCATCCGGTCGGTGCCGATCCCCAACTGGGTGGATCCGCCCCAGCGAGAGGTCGACCGCGAGGACGCGCGGGCGTCGCTCGGCCTCGACGGCCAGTTCTGCATCGTGTACGCGGGCGGGCTCATCGGGTCGCGCGACCTCGAGCCGCTCATCCGGCATGCCGAGAGGCATCCGGAGGACACGGTCCTCATCGCCGGCAGCGGCGATGCGGAGGCGGCTTTGCGGACGGCATCGGCATCGGTCCCGAACGTCCGCTTCCTCGGCTGGGTGGCCGACACGACCGAGCTGTTTGCTGCGGCGGACGCCCTCTACTACGCGCTCAAGCCGGACCATCCGTACGCGGCCCACGCCGCGCCGAACAACCTCTACATCGCGATCGCCCATGCCGTGCCGCTCGTCTTCCGCTCACAGGGTGAGCTTCGCGCGGTCAGTGCCGGGAACCGGATCGGCGAGGTCTTCGTCGATGACGCCACCCTCGAGACGGCGGTCGCCGCGCTTCGGGATCCGGGGCACAACGCAGCGGTGCGAGCCGACCTGCGCAGCCTGCAGGGTCGTTTCCGCTGGGCCGATGCCGCCCAACGGCTGGTCGATGCGTATCCACGCCGCGACGATGCGTATCCCCGCATCGCACTGGTCACTCGCCTGTGGCCGACGCAGGAGCGTCCGAGCATCGGGACCTTCGTGCGCGAACGTGCCGCCGGCGTGCCCGGCATCCGGGTCGTGAAGCCACGGCGCGAAGGGCTCGGCCGGCCGCTCCTCTACGCCCTGCTGCTCTGGGACGCCCTTCGCCGGTCGGGTCGGATCGACGGCGTCGAGGCTCACATGATCCTGCCCACCGGCCTCGTTGGCCTCATCGCCGCGCGCGTCCGGGGGGTGCCGCTGGTCGTCTATTCCCACGGCCGTGACGTTCGTGGATACGTGGAGCAGTCCTCGATCCTGCGCGCACTGTCCCGACTGGTCATCCAATCGAGCGCCGCGATCATCACGAACTCGCACGAGACGGCCCAGCAGCTGCGCCCGATCGGCATCGAGCCGGTCGTCATCGTGCCCGGCACTGATCTCTCCCGATTCCGGCCGACGCCGCGGCCGAAGGAGCGCCGGGTGCTGTACATGGGCGGTCGCGTGAGCCACAAGGGCTACGAGGTCGCCCGCGAGCTGGCGGACACCCTGATCGGACCGGACCTGCGCGAGGTCGAGTACTCGCAGGTCGCGCGGCTCATGACAGAACATGACGTCGTGCTCGTCCCGTCGCTGACCGAGGCGTTCGGACTGGTGGCGGTCGAGGCCATCGCGTCGGGCCGCTGGGTGGTGGCGAACGCGGTCGGCGGCCTCCGCGAGATCGTGCAGGACGGGGTCAACGGCACGCTCGTCACCGACGGCGACTTTGCCGGCGCACTGGCGCGGGTGCCGGATTACGACCCGGTCGCCATCTCCCGAACGGTGGAGCGCTTCAGCCTGGATCGATGGCAGTCCGACATGGCCGAGGTGTGGCGCGAGGTGCTCGCCCGGGGACGCCGCTCATGAGCTCGCCGGAAGGCGAAGCCCATGTGGTCATGCTGCTGCGGAATCCGTACACGCATGACTCCCGCGTCGAAAAGGAGGCAGCCACGCTCCGCGCCGGGGGGTATCGGGTCACGATCGTTGCCGATGCGGCGGACGGTCTACCCGAACACGAGGAGCGTGACGGGGCGACCGTCATCCGCATTTCGCGCCGAGCCGGCCGAGTGCCCGGACTGCGCTTCGCCCTGCATGACCGCCGGCTTGCGGACGTGCTCGAGTCGCTGGAGCCGGACATCCTGCACGCGCATGATTCGAACGCCCTCCTTCCGGTGGGGCTCGCCGCGCGTCGCATGAGACGCCCGTTCGTCTACGACGCGCACGAGCTCTGGCTGCATCGTCCGAACCGGGGCCACGCTCCGATCTACCACGACGCCAGCCGGGCGTATTACGCGGCACTCCAGCGCTGGCTCGTGCCGCGGGCAGCGGCGATCCTTACCGTCAGCGAGCCGATCGTCCGACACCTGGCTCGTGTCTACGACCGGTCCGACGTCGCGCTGGTGCCGAATTACCCGGTTCTCGTCGAGCGGCCGGTCGCCGCCCCGCTTCGTGAGCTGGTCGGCGACGCTCTCCCGCCCGGCGCGCCCATCGTGCTGCATCTCGGCGGCATCATGGCGAGCCGCGGCCTCGAGCAGCTCGTGCTGGCGCTGTCGAGCGTGCCCGAGGCACACCTGGTGCTGCTGGGTGGGGGAGACGCCTCGGCGGTCCGTCTCCTTGCCACGCAGCGCGGCGTCGAGGAGCGGCTCCACGTCGTTCCACCGGTGGCGTCGACGCTGGTCGAAGCCTATGCGGCCGCGGCCGACGTCGGGGTCGTCATGACTCAGCCCATCGGCCTCAACAATCGGTACTCGCTCCCCAACAAGCTCTTCCAGTACATGGCCGCGGGCATCCCGGTGCTGGCGACTGACTTCTCGCAGATCCGCGAGGTGGTGGTCGGCTCCGATGCGGGGCTCGTGGCGGACACGACCTCGCCCGAGCTGATCGCGGCTGCGCTGTCCGAGCTGCTTGCCGACCCGGTCGCGGCGCGGGCGATGGGTGACCGCGGCCGGGAGGCCGTCGAATCTCGCTACAACTGGGCAACCTCGGAGGGGGCGCTCCTCGATGCCTACGACCGCGTCCGCGCCCGTCGCGAGGGGGCCGCCTGACCGCCCGGGCCGTTCCGGAGGGCCGGCCTTCGCAGGAAATCAGTGCTCGGAGCGCCGGATTTGGTCCCGCGCCATCCGAATGTTGGGCAAGAATGTGATCACTGCCCGCACAACACAGGGTGACTCGATGCACAAGCGGACTGCGATCCTCATCGCGGGGGTCCTCCTGGGAGCAATGGCCGGCCCGGTGACGGCCCACGAGGCGGCACCGGCGGCTGAGCAGCCCACCGCCTCGGCCGCGGTGACCGCCGGCCAGGTCGACATCCAGCTCGTCGTCTCGGGCCTGAGCAGTCCAATCGGGGTCGTGAACGCCGGTGACGGCACGAATCGCCTGTTCGTCGTCCAGCAGGGCGGCACCGTGCGGGTGGTCTCCAACAACAGGCTGGTAGCCGGCAACTTCCTCGACATCCGCTCCATCTCGGCCGGCCTCACCACCGGCGGCGAGCGGGGCCTTCTGGGCCTGGCCTTCCACCCCAGCTTCGAGACCAATCACAAGCTGTTCGCGTACTTCACGAACGGCAGCGGCGCTCTCGTGATCGCTGAGTTCACGGCAAACAGCGCTAACACCAGCGTCAACGTGGCGACCTACGACCCGTTGCTGAGCATCCCGCACGCGCGGTCGAACCACAACGGCGGACAGCTGCTGTTCGGGCCCGATGGCTATCTCTACATCTTTACCGGCGACGGCGGCGGCGGCGGCGATCCCGACGAGAACGGACAGGATGCCAACGAGCTGCTCGGCAAGGTCCTGCGGATCGCACCCAACCTGACCGGCGGTTACACCACGCCATCCAATCCGTACCCCGGGGTCGTGTGGGATATCGGCCTCCGCAACCCTTGGCGCGCGAGCTTCGATCGCGCGACCGATTCGCTCTGGATCGCCGACGTCGGCCAGGGCAGCTACGAAGAGATCAACCGGGAGCCCGCGGCCAGCGGTGGGCGCAACTACGGCTGGGACTGCCGCGAAGGCAAGCATGCGTTCAGCGACCCGTCGCCCGGCCTCGGGTGCCCCAGCAGCGGACTGACCGATCCGGTCGCGGAATACACGCATGCGAGCGGCAACTGCTCGGTGACTGGTGGCTTCGTCTATCGCGGCACCCTCCAGGAGGACTTCATCGGGCAATACGTCCTCGGTGACTACTGCTCCGGCCGCATGTGGACGATGGCGGCCAATGGAACGTCGCTGCTCTTCCAGCGTGACACCGGCGCGCTGATCAGCTCGTTCGGCGAGGCCGAGACGGGCGAGATCTACATGACCGATCACGCCGGCCGGCTGTATCGCGTGGTGGCGCCGCCGTTCACCGACATCACCAACTCCCCGTTCTTCAACGAGATCCTGTGGATCTACTACGAGGGCATCACGGGCGGCTGCGGAGGTGGACGCTACTGTCCGAACGCCACGGTCACACGCGAGCAGATGGCCAGCTTCCTGGCGCGGGCGCTGCACCTGCCCGGGACCAGCACCGACTTCTTCACCGATGACAATTGCATCGCCCCACGAGGCCGACATCAACCGCGTCGCGGCGGCGGGCATCACGGGTGGCTGCGCGACGAACCGGTACTGTCCGCGCTCGAACGTCACGCGTGCCCAGATGGCGAGCTTCCTGGTCCGGGCGCTGCACCTGCCGGGTACCAGCACCGACTACTTCGATGACGACGACGGCAACATCCACGAGAACCAGATCAACGCGCTCGCCCGCTCGGGGATCACGGGCGGCTGCGCCACCCGGCGCTACTGCCCGGATGCCGATGTGACCCGGGGGCAGATGGCGGCCTTCCTGAAGCGCGGGTTCGACTGAGTTCCATGAAGACGGGGCGCGACGGGTGGGCGCGCCGTCAGCGGCGCCCACCGAGCCGGCTCGACTTCGTGGGGCTCGTCGGCGTGCTCGTCGTCGGCCTGCTTGTCCCCGCCGCGGTGAGCATCTCCGATCCCCGACCCGCCACCGGCGGCACGGAGCTCCAGCCCGACCTCGCGATGGCGCCCCTGGGCGACTTCCGCATCGAGGTGGTCAACGGTCGCCGGCTGCTCCGATTCACGGCCATGATGGTGAACGTCGGGGCCGGTCACTTCGAGCTCCGCGGCAGTCGGGCGAGCACCTCGGAGCCCATGCACATGACGCAGGTGCTCTATGACAGCACGGCGCGGGACGCGGCGATCGCCCGCCAGATCCCCACGAATGCGGTCGCATCGTATGCCGGCGATGGACACAACCATTGGCACGTCAACGAGATGATGCGCTACGACATGTGGGGAAGCGGCGGCACGTTCCGCGGCGCGAAGGTGGGCTTCTGCTTCCTCGACTCCGACCCGTGGGCCACCACGCTGCCGGGTTACAACGGCGCCTACTACCGCGGCTCGATGTGCAGCACCAACCCGAGCATCCTGAGCAACCGGATGGGCATCAGCGTCGGGTGGGGCGACGAGTACGAGTACTACCTCGCCTGGCAATGGGTCGACATCACCAACGTGCCGGCCGGGACGCTACACCGTGCGCGCGACGGTCGACCCGTACAGCTTCTTCACGGAGTCAAACGAGACGAACCAATGCGCGTGGGCGCGCGTGCGTTTCGGCGCGTCGGGTGGGTCGGTGACAGTCGAGGCGAGCGCTCGAAGCTGCGTCAACGACATCAGCACCTCGATCTTCGCCAATGACATCCTGTGGGCCTACGAGCAAGGCATCACGGTCGGCTGCGCGCCCAACCTGTTCTGCACGAACAACGCAGTGAGCCGGGAGCAGATGGCGAGCTTCCTCGCCCGCGCGCTTCACCTGCCCTCCGCCACGCGCGACTACTTCAGCGACGACAACACCTCCGACCACGAAGGGGACATCAACCGCGTCGCCCAGGCGGGCATCACGGCTGGATGCGCCGCGACGCGCTTCTGTCCGCGAGCAGCGGTGACGCGTGAGCAGATGGCCAGCTTCCTGGCTCGCGCCTTCGACCTTCCGGCCGGAACGCGCGACTATTTCGCCGACGACAACGACTCGATCCATGAATCGAACATCAATCGCGTGGCGGAGGCCGGCATCACCGGCGGATGTGCAGCCGGCCGCTATTGCCCGCGCTCGAACGTCACGCGCGGCCAGATGGCCGCCTTCCTGCATCGGGCCCTCGACTGAGGCTGATCTTCAGCGCCACGTGCCGGGCGCCGACGCGGACTCGCGGCCACCGGCGGCCATGGCGGCCTCGATGGTGCGCCATGCATCCTCGACGCCGAGCCATCCCCGCACGTCGGTCGGCCGCCGCTCGAGCTCCTTGTAGGTCCGAAAGAACGTCTCGATCTCCAGCAGCCGGTGCGGCGAGAGGTCCTCGAGGCGGTTCATCGCGTCCCAGCGTGGGTCGTCGTGCGCGACCGCAAGGATCTTGTAGTCATGGCCCTTCTCGTCCGCCATGTCGAGCACGCCGACCGGCCGCGCCCGCACGACACAGCCCGGGAATGTCGGCTCGGCAATCAGAACGAGGACGTCGAGCGGATCCCCGTCATCGGCCATCGAGCCATCGATGAACCCGTAGTCGCACGGATAGTGCACGCTCGAGTAGAGCACCCGGTCGAGCACGAACCGATGACGAACGTGGTCGTACTCGTACTTGTTGCGGCTGCCGGAAGGGATCTCGACGGTCACTTCGACCGGAGGCCTGCTCATCGGCTGCTCCATGGCCACAAGTATGCCCGATCGGTGCGAAATACCGCTCCGGCCCGCCGTCTGGCATACTCGGGTGCCCCGCCCGAATCACAGCCGGAGTCTCCCGATCCGACCTCATTCCGCGCGCCCGTCCGACCCGCGTTCCGCGGCGGCGGCGCTTCTCTCGTTCCTGTTTCCCGGCGTCGGCCAGGCCTACAACGGCCAATGGACGCTCGCCTTGCTGCTCGCCGTCCCAGTCCTGCTGACCGGTGTTCTCGGCGCGTTCGTCGTTGCCCTGGGCGGGTCGGAGGTCGTCAGCCGGCTGCTCGACGCGCGGGTCCTCGTCGCGCTGATCGTGCTCGACCTCTCGCTGCTCGCCTGGCGCCTGGTCGCCATTCTCCAGGCGCACGGTGAGCGCTCGAGGCTGACGTTGCACGGGTGGCCGACCTGGCTCACCGCAGGCCTGGTGTTGCTGACGATCGCCATGCATGCCCTGCCCGCGTATTACGCCACCAAGGCGATCGACACGCTCGGCAGCGTCACACTGGAGGGCGGCGGCGGTCTCGGCGGGCGGCAGGGCCGCCAGATCGACGTCGCACCGCCATCGTTCCAACCGGACGTCGGCCTCGGAGAGCGTGTCACCATCCTGCTCGTCGGCGTCGACTTCGCGCCGGGGCGGGACCAGCATCTGACCGACACCATGCTGGTCGCCACGCTCGACCCGATCACCGGCGAGGGCGCCATGGTCTCGGTGCCACGCGACCTGTACGGCGTGCCGCTCGGCGACGGAAGGGTCTACAACGCCAAGCTGAACTCGCTGATGGCCGTCGCCAGCGCGGACCCGGTCACCTACCCCGAAGGCGGGCCGGCCACTCTCAAGGCGGCCATCGGTGAGCTGTTGGGGACGACCATCCACTACTTCGCGGCGATCGACATCGATGGGCTGCGCCAGGTGATCGATACCATCGGCGGCGTAGATGTCACGGTCGAGCACACGATCTATGACCCGATGTACCCCGACCCGTTCACCGGGCAGCACGGGTTCTACATCGAGGCCGGTCGCCAGCACCTCGACGGCACCACGGCGCTCGCCTTCGCGCGCTCGCGGATGGCCGCCGGTGAGAGCGACTTCACGCGTGCCGAGCGCCAGCAGGTTCTCCTCACCGCCATCGCCGAGAAGCTGACCGCCGGCAACCTGCTCCTGACCCTGCCCGGCCTGCTGGACGCGGTGCGGGACAACGTGGCCACCGACGTCCCGTCGAGCCGTATCCCCGACCTCGCAGCCGAGGTCCAGGACGCCGATCTCGACAGCATCGAGCAGGTCGTGCTGACCCCGCCCGATTTCGTGGCCGTCGACGACAGTCCGGCCTCCGGCTACATCCTCCATCCGATCTTCGAGGCGATCAGCGAGCTCGGCCGTCGGATCTTCGGGAGCGCTGCCGACGAGGCCGGCCACGGCCCCAGCACCGGTCCGAGCCTCAGCCCATAGCCGAAGGTGCGGCGGCGACCGGCCAGGGGTACTCCTGTTACCGGTTTCCCGGCCGGTAGACTGCGGGCACGATGGCTGCCCCCGATCCGATCCGAACGCACCGCCAGGAAGCGCGTGCCGGCCGGCGCTCGCTGCCCGTTGGCGGGCCTGGCGTCCTGGCTGTCCTGGGCGCAGTGGTGGCGGCTGGCCTGATCCTCATGGTGCGGGCAGGACCGAGCTCCGCCGAAGGGCCTGGGGCAAACCCGTTGCAGCCGGATCCGGCGCGCGGGCTCGTCAGCCTGGGCCTGCAGTCGGCCGACCAGGGCGGAGCCTGCGCGGGGTTCGCCTTCCAGCTCGAGACTCCCGGGGGCGCCGTCGCCTGCAGCCACGGTCCAGACCCCGCCCCCGCGGGGATCGACGTCCGTACGCCCCGTTCGCTCCAGGAACGCACGGCGGGGGAGCTGGCGGTCGCCGCGGACGCCACGGTTCCGTGCGTGGGCAACGGAAGCGCAGGGATGCGCATCCAGGCCATTTACGCGTACGTCCAGGGTGGAACGCCGCGGTACGCGGACGTCGCGCCACTGATTCGCGGCTGGGCGGGCGAGATCGACCGCATCATCCGCGTCAGCGCCGGCCAGACCGGCGGCCAGCGCCACCCGCGCTGGGTCCACGATGCCGATTGCGTCGTGACCGTCGCCTCGGCGGCCCTGTCCAGCGGTGCCGTGGTCGACCTCGGACAGATGATGCAGGAGCTGGATCAGCTCGGCTTCGACCGCCCGGATCGCCGCTACCTGGTCTGGTTCGACGGGGCCAATGAGGTCTGCGGCGTGGCGGTCAACCTCCCCGACGATTCACCCGGCCAGGACAACCAGAACAATGGCGTCGCGACCGGGATCGTTCACTTCGGTCGGGTCGACGAGGCCTGTTGGGGTGCGCCGGCTCCCGAGACGCTGGTGGAGGCTCACGAGCTCATGCATACGCTCGGAGCCGTCCAGTTCAGCTCGCCGCACAGCTCGTCGGTCGAGGTCTTCGAGGGGGTGTGGGATATCTACGGGCACTGCATCGACGAGTACGAGACCATGTGCTACGCGGACGGATCGCCCAAGGCGCTGGTCGTGCGCTGCCCCGCGTCGAACGAGCGCTACCTCGACTGCCGCCACGACGACTACTTCCATACCAGTCCGCCCGCCGGCAGCTACCTCGCCACGCACTGGAACAGCGCCATGAGCCGCTTCCTCGTCCGCGTGGACCCGGTCGCGGGCTTCCTGGACGTGTCGGCCTCCCCGTTCCGCGGCGACATTGCCTGGATCGCCGGGGCCGGCATCACGAAGGGCTGCAGCGCGGACGGCGAGCGCTACTGCCCGGCCACGCCGGTGAGCCGGGAGCAGATGGCGTCGTTCCTCGACCGCGCGCTCGGGCTCCCAGGCACCTCCAGAGACTTCTTCACCGATGACGAGACCTCCGGACACGAGGCGAGCATCAATCGCCTGGCGGCGGCCGGCGTCACCGGCGGCTGTGCGCCCGGGAAGGTTCTGCCCGACGCTGACCGTCACGCGCGAGCAGATGGCGTCGTTCCTCACCCGCGCCCTGCATCTCCCCGCCACCGCCACCGACTTCTTCACCGATGACGAGGCGTCCATCCACGAGGGCGACATCAACCGGCTGGCTGCGTCGGGCGTCACGGGCGGCTGCGGGCCGGGCCGGTTCTGCCCGCGAGCCACGGTCACGCGCGAGCAGATGGCGGCCTTCCTGAGGCGCGCCTTCGACTGAACGTCCGGTGTCGGTAGGGGGTGCGCGAGCCGCCGAGGGGCGCGTACCATCGGCCCTGCGGAGCCATTGGCTCCGGCATCAGGGGACAGGCCGATGCTGCCAGGGGCGACCCGTCGCGACCCGCGTGCCCGCCGGATTCCCCCTGCCCCGCGACCCTCGAGCCGCGCCCCCCCGTCGATGTGTGAAGTCTCACAGCCCAACGGCAACACACATCGGAGGATTCTCCCGTGATCCGAGCCCCTCGCCTCCCACGGCCCAGCCGTCCCGTCCTGCTGACCATCCTGGTCACCGCCGTGCTGGCGTTCCCGATGGGCATCGTGCTGGCCAGCCACCAGTTCACCGACGTTCCCAACTCCAACCCGTTCCATAACGACATCGACGCCCTCGTCGACTCCGGCGTAACCGCCGGCTGCGGCGGTGGCAAGTACTGCCCCAAGTCCGCCGTCACTCGTGAGCAGATGGCCGCCTTCCTGAATCGCCTCGGCGCCCTGGCTCCCGGCAAGACCCCCGTCGTCAACGCCACCAAGGTCGATGGCATCGACTCCAGCGGCCTGATGCAGTTCGGTGCCAACGCCGGGAGCGGTGCACTCATGCGGGGCAGCTTCTCGACGGCAGGCGACGCAGCTGGCCTCGCAGGCACATGGAACATGACCACGATCAGCTGGCCGGTCCCGCTCTCGTCTGCGCCGACGGGTCACATCATTCCCGTTGGCGGTCCCGTTCCCGCCGGATGCTCGGGAACCGTCAGCGCGCCCGACGCCTCGCCCGGGCACCTCTGCGTATTCCAGGTCGGCGCCACGAACGTCAACAACCAGAGCTTCTGCAGCCCCATCACGGGAGGCTGTGGCGGACCTTCGCGCTTCGGCGTCAATTACCAGGCGTTCTCGACCGCAGATGGATCCTGGTACAGCCACGGTACCTGGGCCGTGCGCGCACCGCTCGTGATCGTCCTGGGTCCGGATGAGGAGCTGACCGGTCCAGCGCCGGGTGTCGCCCCGTGATCGAATGATCTAGCCTGCGGCGCAGGCTAGACTCGGGGCCAATCATGGCCCGCATCCTCGTCGTCGAGCCCGTGGCCCAGCCCGGGCTCGACGCCTTATCCGCCGCGCACGAGACCGAGATTCACCTCGGTCTGAGCCGCGCGGACCTGATCAAGCTCCTCTCCGACGATGGGGGACTGGGATGCCCTCGTCGTCCGATCCCAGACCCGCGTCGATGGCGAGCTGCTTGCCGCTGCGGCGCCACGCGTGAGCGTCGTCGGAGTGGCGAGCGTCGGGATCGATCGCATCGACGTCGACGCGGCGACGCGCGCCGGCGTGATGATCGTCAACGCCCCGACGGGCAACACGATCGCCGCCGCCGAGCACACCATGGCCCTCATGCTCGGACTGCTTCGTCACGTGGCTGCGGCGGACGCCTCGGTCCGGCAGGGCAAGTGGGATCGCACCACGTATACCGGTAGGGAGCTGCGCGGCAAGACGCTCGGGATCATCGGCCTCGGCAAGATCGGCAAGGCGGTGGCGCGCCGCGCGACCGGCTTCGAGATGCGCGTGATCGCCAGCGACCCGTACCTCACCGAGGATCAGGCTGCGGAGGCCGGTGCGAAGCTGGTCGGGCTGGCGGAGCTGCTGCATCGGTCCGACGTCATCACCGTGCACACGCCCCTGGCGGCGCAGACGCGCGGCCTGCTCGGGCCGCGCCCAGCTCGACGCCACGAAGCCGGGCACCTTCGTGCTCAACGTGGCGCGCGGGGGCATCGTCGACGAGCAGGCCCTGGCCGATGCGCTGGCGTCCGGCCAGGTTGGCGGCGCAGCCGTCGACGTCTACTCGACCGAGCCGATGGCGCCGGATAACCCGCTCCGCGAGGCACCGAACCTCGTTCTGACGCCGCATCTCGGCGCCTCGACTGCCGAGGCACAGGATCGGGTCGGCCTGGAGATGGCCGAGCAGGTGATGATGGCGCTGGCCGGCGTCACGCCACCGTACGCGGTCAACGCGCCGTCGGTCGCCCCCGAGACCGCGCCGAAGCTCCGTCCCTACGTCGAGCTCGGCCGCCGCCTCGCGATCCTGGCCCGGCAGCTTGCGCCGGGCGCGTTCGACGCGCTCTCGCTGACCTACGCCGGCGAGATCTCGGCCGGAGAGTGCGCGCCGATCCGGACCGCCGCCGTGGCGGGCATCCTCGAGGCGGTGACCGATCAGCGGGTCAATGCGGTCAACGCCGACCTCGTCGCCCGGGAGCGCGGGCTGACGGTCCGCGAGACCCGCACGCCCTCGTCGGAGCCGTGGGCGTCGCTGGTGGAGGTCGCGGTCGGTCCGGCCGACGCGGAGCCGCTGCTGACGCTTGCCGGGTCGACGGCCCACGGGCGCCCGCACCTCGCGGGCATCGATGGGTTCGCGATCGACGCCGAGCTCGCGGGCCTCATGCTCGTGACCCGCCACCACGACCGACCGGGAATCGTCGGCGCCGTCGGCACCATCCTGGCCGAGTCGGGCATCAACATCTCTTCGCTCGAGCTCTCGCGCCTCTCCGAACGGGGCGAGGCGATGATGTTCGTCTCGGTCGACGATCCGCTCGACGCATCGGTCCTCGAGCGGATTCAGGCCGTGGACGGCATGGTGGATGCGCGGGTGGTGGAGTTACCCGATCGCTGATCACTGCGCGGCGCCGGAGGGCGTGCGTCGCCCATACCGGCGGCTTACCGCTCGCTTACCAGGCGGGCTAGATCAACTCCCGTGGCGAGTGCGCACAGGATCATGAGAACGATCCCGGCGAGCAGCGGAATGGACGGCGAGGGCACGGACATCGCCACGTTCGGGATCGAGCCACCGCCCGCTGGAGCGACGGTGGGCGCAGGCGTCGCCACGCTGGCCGCCTGCACCACGATCGAGCCGGTCATGGACGGATGGGGCGTGCAGAGGTAGTCGTACGTCCCGGGCGTGGTGAACGTGAACGTGAACGACTCGCCCGGATCCAGGTCGCCCGAATCGAACGCGCCCGAGCCGCTGGTGGCCGTGTGCACGACCTGATCGGCGTTCGTCCAGGTCACCGACTCACCTGCGTCGATGGTCAACGTCGGGGGCGAAAACGCGAAGTCGGCGATCTCGACGGTGTTGGTGCCACCGGCGTGCGACGGGGACGCAGCTGCGCTGCCGACAAGGAACAGCCCCGCTGCGGCGACCACTGCCATCAATTTCGCCGGCGATCGGACGACCATCGCGCATGGACCTCGTGCTCAAACGAGTCTCGGGATTTGCCCCGCGATGCTATCCGACGGCGTGGGACACGGTGTGGATAACTCCGCCCATCGGCGTCGAATTCGTGGACAAACGGGCTTGAGGCACGAGTGCCTCATCGGGCATGCTTGTGGCGTCCCGAAGGGGCAGCTGGCGATCAGAGATCACCTCAACGATCGCCGCGGTTCCTTCGGGATTTTGCATGGCCAGTCGCCGACAGCCAGGGTTGGACCCTCCGTCGCGCGCCTGCTAGGATGGCCATCCTTCGGTCGGGGCGTGGCGCAGTAGGTAGCGCGCGTCGTTCGGGACGACGAGGTCGGAGGTTCGAGTCCTCTCGCCCCGACCAGCACCATCCTGGAGCCTTCTCAGCCACCTGGCGCGTGGCCTGAGCGCGAGCGTCGGATGGTGGCATGCCGGCAGGACCCCAGTACTATCAACCGCTGCCGAACGTACATCTCGGACGTTGACCGAAGGTCCGGCGGCCGCGACGATCGATGGGCCATTCGCCCCCAGGTTGCACCACGCATCAATTGCCGGCCCATCCCTCCGTCGGAGCGCCTCACCTAGCTCGCGCTCGAATCGGACACGCCCTCCTGGTCCTGGCCGGCGTCCTGGCGCTGGCGATCGCTCTCCGCGGCGGCCCTGTTCGGGCCCTTCGGGGTCTGGGAATCCGCCCCTCTCTTCGCGGGCCTTCTGGCCGCCTGCGGTCTCGCCATGCTCGGATGGCGATTCGTCGGCCGCTGGCCGATGACCTTCCGGCTCGGCGATCGCGCATCAAGCCGTGCGGCAGGGTCCGTTGCCGGCGAGAATGCCGCGGCGACGATCATCCTCGCTCCGGATGGCCATCTCCGGTTCGCCAACCACGTCGCCTCGGACCTCCTTGGCTACGAGGCCGGTGCACTCGAGTCCCTGAGCATCGCGGAGCTCGCCTCGGACGCGGACGCCGCCGCCATCCTCGCGCTCGTCGATGGCCGGCCCGATACGCGGAGCACGGTCGACAGCCGGCTCCGGATGGCGAATGGGGACTGGCTCTCGGTGGAGCTCGGCGTCCTGAACCTGTCGCGTGGGCGCGCGGATGCGGGGCTCGCGCTGTCGATCCACGACGTCACGCGATGGAAGATCCTCGAGGAGGAGCTGACCAAGCTCGCCTTCCACGACTCGCTGACGCACCTGCCGAACCGAGCGCTGTTCATCGACCGGCTCGAGCATGCGCTCGGCCGGCGTCGCCGGCACGCCCGGGGCACGGCGGTGCTGTTCGTGGACCTGGATGACTTCAAGACCGTCAACGACGCGCTCGGCCACGTCGAGGCGGACACCGTTCTCGCGATGGTCGCGGAACGCCTGCTCGCGGCGATCCGCCCGGAGGACACGGCGGGGCGGTTTGGCGGTGACGAGTTCGCGATCCTGCTCGACGACGTCGACGAGGAGGACGCCTCGACGGTCGCCGCACGGGTCCTGTCGGTGCTCGAAGCGCCGTTCGCCCTCCCGCAGCGAGACATCTGGATCGGCGGCAGCATCGGCATTGCCCACAGCTCCGCCGGCCTGGCCCGCTCGACCGACATGCTGCGAGCAGCGGACGTGGCGATGTACCTCGCCAAGGAGGCCGGAAAGAACCAGTTCCGGCTCTTCGACCCTTCCATGCAGGCCACATCGAGCGAGCGGCTGTCGCTCGGCGTCGACATGCGTGGAGCGATCGAACGCGAGGAGTTCGTGATCCACTACCAGCCGATCGTCGGCCTGCCGGACGGCGCCACCGTCGCGATGGAGGCGCTGGTCCGATGGAACCATCCCGAGCGAGGGCTCATCTCGCCGTCAGAGTTCATCCCCCTCGCCGAGAAGACCGGGCTGATGGTCCCGCTCGGCGAGTTCGTGGTGCGCGAGGCATGTCGGCAGGCACAGGCCTGGCAGCTGGCACGGCCGGGCCAGCCGCCGCTGTCGATCAACGTGAACCTGTCCGGCGTCCAGCTCCAGCATCCCGGACTCGTCGCGGCCGTCAGCATGGCGCTCGAGGACGCCGGCCTGGCGCCCGAGCTGTTGACGCTTGAGATCACCGAGAGCGTCGTTGCGCACGAGACCGATGCGACCGCGCGTCGCCTGCGGCAGCTCAAGGGGCTCGGCGTTCGCCTCGCCATCGATGACTTCGGGACGGGGTTCTCGTCACTGAGCTATCTGCGGCGCTTCCCGATCGAGATCGTCAAGATCGACAAGAGCTTCATCGAGGGCATTGGCGGTGACGGCGCCGCCCAGGCGCTGGCGCGGGGCATCGTCCAGCTCGCCCACAGCCTGGAGACCACGACGGTGGCGGAGGGCGTCGAGACCGAGGAACAGCTGGAGCGGCTGATCGAGATGGGCTGCGACCAGGCGCAGGGCTTCTACTTCGCCCGGCCGATGGATGCCCGCGAGGCGAACGAGTATGTCGTCGGCCGCGCGATCCTGGAGCCTCTGGGTCGGCCACGTCGGGCCGGAGCTCAGCGTCATCCGGTCGGTCGTCTCGGACTTCGAGCGGCTGCATCCGGGCCTCAAGGTCGAGGTGACCGGCGGCGCGACGGATGACCGGATCCAAGCGGCCATCGACGGCGAAGACCCCCCGACCGTCGTCAGCTCCTTCGAGTCAGACGTGTTCGGCAGCTCGCGGTCCGTCTCGAAGCTGGTCGATCTCAGCACCTACATGGAGCGCGACGGGATCGTCGAGGCGGACTTCATCGCGGCGACGCTCGGCTACACCGGCGACGAGCGCGGTCGCTGGGCCCTGCCGGTGCTGGCCGATACCTACGGCCTCCTGTTCAACCGCACCCTGTTCGCCAACGCCGGCGTCAGCGAGCCTCCTCGGACCATCGGCGAGCTGACCGAGCTCGCGAAACGGCTGACCATCCGCAACCCGGACGGCTCGCTGCGGATCGTCGGGTTCGATCCGACGATCGGCTTCTACGAGAACACGCTGGCAACGCTCGGGCACCTGTTCGGCGCGCGCTGGCGGGCCGACGGCAGGTCGAGCCTCGCGTCCGATCCGGCGTGGCAGAAGCTGCTGCGCTGGCAAAACGAGCTGGTCGACTGGTACGGCCGCGACAACCTGGCCGCCTTCCACGAGCAGGTCGGCGACGAATTCTCGACGACCAACGCGTTCCAGGTGGGCAGGTTGGCGATGTGTCTCGATGGCGAGTGGCGGGTGGCGTTCATCGCCATCGAGGCCGAGGAGCTCGACTACGGAACCGCTCCGCTGCCCGTCGACGACACCCGACCGGAGCTCTACGGGTCCGGCTACATCAACGGCAGCGTCATCGGCATCCCGCTGAACGCCCGGCACCGGGACGCGGGCTGGGCGCTGGTCAAGTACCTCGCCACGGACGAGTCGGCGCTTGCCAAGCTCTCGAATGGCCTGCGAAACGTGCCCTCGACGCGCGCGTCGCTCCGCTCGCCGTCGCTGGTCCCCGACGATCGCTTCGCCGTCTTCCTCGACATCTTCGGCCACGATCGCTCCGCGAGCGCACCGATGACCCCGATCGGCTCGGACTACCAGGGCATGTTCGACGAGCTCGCCACGCGCTGGCAGGCAGGCGACATCCCCGATCTCGGGGCCGGGCTGCGAGAGCTCGACCTCGCGATCGACGAGCGAATCCGCGCGGCGACGATCGAGCTGGGCACGCGAGCCGCCTGAACGCTCAGCGCGGCGCTCGGAGCGGTGGAAAGTCTGTCGCCAGGTCGGCGCCTCGACCTGGAAGAGCTCGTGCTCGTCAGGGATGCCGCGCAGCCGATGGCGCCCCATCGCGCGCCACGTGACCCGATCGGCATCGCCGATGGCATCGCGCAGCGACCACGACGCGAGGATCTGCGCGCCGTGGCCCATTGCCGAGATGCGCGCGACGGTGTTCACCGCGATACCGACATATCCGGTGACGGTGAGGGTGGGCTTGCCGAGATGCAGGCCGATCCGGACGCGGACGCTGCGTCCATCGGTCCACGCATGCGACCCGAAGGCCCGTTGCATGCCGATCGCGGCATCCAGCGCCTGGGCTGGATCGGCGAATGCCGCGAAGAACTCGTCGCCGCGCGCATCGACCTCGTAGCCGCCACCTCGCCGTGTCGCGGTGCGCAGGAGCCGCCGAACGTCAGCGAGCAGACGCTCGTAGCGATCCGCGAGCTCGGTGAGGTGCCCGGTCGAGTCCTCGACGTCGGCCAGCAGGAGGGCGACGCGCCCGGTCGGCAACCGGCGCTCCGGCCGCAGCTCCCCGTCGATGAAGCCCACCGGCATGAGGCCATACCGCTTCGCTGCCTTGAGCAAGCGCGTGCGCGCCCGATCCCGCGACCGCTCGTCGTCGAATGCGACGCGACCGAAGCGTGCCAGCGCGTTGCGGACGTGCGCTTCGTCGTGGATTGGCAGGAGCCGCCGGCCGTTCGGGTCGATGTAGGCGAACGAGCTGTCCGGCAGACTGGCCCGCGCCTTGGCACCTAGCTCAGCCATAGGGATCGCATTATCCCGCGACAGGAAGGGATGGATCCACCAGCCGGTGACGCGAGGCGACCCGGGCGTGGTCGGCGGGTTCGGGCGTGGTCATGCTCCGCGCGAGTCTAGACCGCGACGGGCCGCGGCCAGCTTTCCCTGCGGCCGCTAGGATCGGACGCATGCCCAGCGCCCGTCATGCTCGCGACTCACGAGTGGCCACCATCACGCACCGATCCCGGCGCGCCGGCGCGGGTCGCCGTGCTCGTCCACGGCATCGCCGGCTGGTGGCGCACCTGGTGGCGCGTCGGCCCTGCCCTCGCCGACCGCGGCTGGCGCGTGATCGCAATCGATCAGCGCGGACACGGGGAGAGCCCTCCGATCGACGGGATCGCCACGGCGCAGTCCCTCGCGGCCGACCTCGCGGTCACGCTGGAGGGCATCGGCGTCGCGCCGGTCGATCTCCTGGTCGGGCATTCGCTCGGCGCCGCCGTGTGCATGGAGATGGTGGCGACCACGCCCGGCATCGCCCGACGGCTCGTGGCCGAGGATCCGTCGGGCCAGGACCGGAGGAACGACTTCGCCTACCAGGCCAACTTCGAGCGGGACGTGCGGGCGGCACGGTCCGATCCGGAGTCGGAGGTTCGGCGCGAGCTCGCCGGCAACCCGACCTGGCTCGAGGAGGATGCCCGCCAGAACGTCGAGGGCAGGGCAGCCTGCGATCTCGAGGGGATCCTCGCCTCGCTGCGGAGCGGTACCGGGATCCGCGTGATCGACCTGGCGCCGAAGCTCGACCGTACCGATGCTCTACGTGCTCGCCGACGAGCAGCGGTCCGCGCTCGGCCCGAGGCGCCCGGCGCTCATCGACGCGCTGCCGGCCACCGCGAGCCTCGTCGAGATGGACTGCGGCCACACGGTGCATCGCGACCGCTTCGAGGCCTACCTCTCGGCACTGCTCGCCTGGGTCGACGATGCCTGAGCCGATGGAGCAGCCCCTCACCCTGCGCGACGTCCGCGGCCTGCGCGTGGGCCATGCGACGAACGAGACGGCGATCACCGGCTGCACGGTCGTGCTCGCCACCGACGGCGCCGTCGCCGGCGTCGACGTGCGGGGCTCGGCGCCGGGGACGCGCGAGACGGACCTGCTGCGTCCCGGCTCGCTCGTGGAGCGAATTCATGCGATCTGCCTGGCGGGCGGATCCGCATTCGGCCTGGCGGCCGCGGACGGGGTGATGACCTGGCTGGCGGAGCGCGGCATCGGCTTCGCGACCGAGGGCGGACCGGTCCCGATCGTGCCGGCCGCGATCCTCTACGACCTCGGGATCGGTCGCGCCGATGTGCGGCCGACGGCGGCCGACGGCGCTGCAGCCTGTGATGCGGCCGAGCGCGGTGATGGACCGATCGAGGGCAGCATCGGGGCGGGGACGGGCGCCACCGTGGCCAAGCTCTCCGGTCCGGACGGCATGCGCATGGGCGGCGTCGGTACGGCGGGGCGCGCACTGGCAGGCGGGCACGTGCTGGCCGCGATGGCGGTCTGCAACGCGCTCGGAAGCGTGGTCGGACGCGACGGTCGGGTGATCGCCGGTCCGTCGCCGGGCTCGCTGCCCGCCACGCCACCGTCTCATCTGGAGCAGACGACGCTCGCCGTCATCGCGACCGACGCGGACCTCGACCGTTCGCAATGCCGGCGCCTGGCCGAGCTGGGACACGATGCGCTCGCGCGCTCGATCGTGCCCGTTCACACGCTCTACGACGGGGACACCGTCTTCGCGCTCTCGACCGGGAGCGGCGCGGCGATGGCGCCCGGCGAGTTCATGGCACTGGGCATCGCCGCGGTGGAGGTGCTCTCCGAGGCGATCGAGCGGAGCGTGCGGACCGCCACGTCGCGCGGCGGTGTGCCGTCGGTGAGCGAGAGCGCCTAGTCCTCGAGTCCGGCCTCGAAGTCGCGCAGCTCGTCGGCCGGGATCTTGTACACGTGCTCGTCGGCCGGGTAGGCGCCCGAGCGGACGTCGGCAGCGAACGCGTGCAGCCCGCGCCGGATCTCGCCCGACAGGTCGGCGTACCGCTTCACGAAGCGGGGAGTCGGGTCCGTCGTTCAGGCCCAGCAGGTCGTGCCAGACGAGCACCTGTCCATCGCAGCCCGGGCCGGCGCCGATCCCGATGGTCGGGATTCCGAGCGCATCGGTGACGTGGGCGGCGATGCGGGCCGGCACCGACTCCAGCACGAGCGCGAACGATCCCGCGGCCTCGAGCGCTCGCGCATCGGCCAGGAGCTGGCGCGCCTTGGCCGCGGTGGCGCCCTGGGCCTTCATGCCGCCGAGCATGGTGGCGGACTGCGGGGTCAGCCCGAGGTGGCCCATGACCGGGATGCCCGCGCCGACGATCGCGGAGACGCGGGCGACCATCGGCCCGGCGCCCTCGAGCTTGACCGCATCGGCTCCCGCCTTGACGAGGCGGACGGCGTTCGCCACCGCCTCCTCGTCGGATGCCTGGAAGGAGCCGAACGGCATGTCGCCGATGACCAGCGCCCGCGGCTTGGCGCGTGCCACGGCACCGGTCAGCATCACCGCCTCGTCCATGCTGACCGGCACGGTGGTGTCGTAGCCGAGCACGTTGTTGCCGGCCGAGTCGCCGACGAGGATCAGATCGATGCCGGCCTCCGACGCCAGTCGCGCCGACGGATGGTCGTATGCCGTGACCATCACGATCTTGGTGCCGGCGCGCTTCATGGCGCCGACCTCGGGCAGCGCCATCGGCTCGCGGAGATCGGTCATGCGCAAAGCGTCCTCTGCGTCCGGCCGGTTGTCAACGAGGTCAGAGCCGGACGTTGTCGATGAGTCGCGTCGTGCCGACGCGGATGGCCGCGACCAGCGTCGGACCATCGAGATCGGCAACGTCCACGTAGTCCACCGTCAGGCCGCGCTCGCCAGCGAGAATCGCCCGCGCGGCCGCGATCGGGTCGGCGCCGGACCGATGCGCCGCCGCTCCCGCCTCGAGCGCCCGCGGCAGCGCCAGGGCCGACGGCGCGTTCGGCCGGCGACAGGAAGACGTTCCGAGAGGACAGCGCGAGGCCGTCGGGGTCGCGGACGGTCTCCACCGCCACGATCTCGACCGGCAGGTTCAGATCGGCAACGACGCGCTTGACCACGGCCACCTGCTGCGCGTCCTTCCGGCCGAAGTACGCGAGGTCAGGCTGCACGATCGAGAACAGCTTCGTGCAGACCGTCGCGACCCCACGGAAGTGGCCGGGCCGAGCCGCTCCCTCCAGGACGGTCGCCAGGACGCCGGGTTCGACCCAGGTGTCGAAGCCGTCCGGGTAGAGCTCCGACGCCGATGGCGCGAAGAGCAGGTCGATCCCGATCGCCTCGGCCGCTTCGGCGTCGGCCGCCTCGTCTCGCGGGTAGCGGGCCAGGTCCTCGGCGGCGCCGAACTGGGATGGATTGACGAACAGGCTCACGACCACGAAGTCGCATGCCGCGCGCGCCGCGCGCAGCAGCGACAGGTGTCCCTCGTGAAACGCGCCCATCGTGGGCACCAGGCCGACCGGTCCCGATCGCGCCCGGAGCGCGTCGCGAACCTCGGCAACGGTGCGAACCGTCCTCACCGGGGAGTCGCCTCCGCCAGCGCCCGGTAGAAGGGCACGAGATCCGGCGCCCGCTCCTCGAGCACGGCCAGGTGCGCCTCGATGGTGGACCAGTCGCCGCGTGCGATCGGCCCGGTCAGGTCGAATCCGTTCTCGATCGTGCGCGTCATGAGCGGAACGATCGCCTCCGGCGGCGCGCCGACCTGCTCGAGCAGCCGCCCGGCCACCTCGTGCAGCGTGACGAGATAGTTGCCGCCGATGACCGCGGCCGCGTGGTAGAGCGCGCGATCGGCATCGGCGACCTCGAATGGCTTCAGTCCGAGGGTCTCGGCCAGCCAGCGCGCGCGCGCCAGGGCGTCGTCGGCCTCGCGCGCTGATGGCGCCCCAGGCCCCGTCGAGCTGCTCCGGACCGCGTTCCCGCGTCAGCGTCTGGAGCGGATGGACGCTGAACCGCCGCTCGTGCGGGTCGAGGGCGCCAAGCCGTGTCGCCCCGCTGACGTGTGCCACCCATGGACCGAGCGGGACGCGCCGCGCCACCTCACCGATCACGTGATCCGGCACGCACAGGAGCACCAGCTCGGCCGTTGGATCCGGGTCGCGCCCATCGGTGACGCGGAGGCCGCGCTCCGCCAGACGCGCCCTGATGGCGCCCCCGGCCCGGCCGGTCCCGACGATGTGCACCGCGTCGAACATGTCGGGAAGTCTAGGGGCCCCGCGTCAGTCGAAGGTGACCTCGACGAGCGGCGACGAGGCCACCATGATCGCGGGGTCGTAGCGCCAGCGGGCCGCGATGGCGCGGGATGAGCCGCTCGCGCTCCTCGCGATCGGTGATGACCCGGCCCGTGGCCGGCAGGTCGGCCTGGATCCCGCGCTTCAGATGGAACGTGAAGCGCGGATTCGCCTTCAGGTTGGCAATCCAGCTGCGGGGAAGCCCGGCCGGCCGCTGATCAGGATCCGCCCGTCGATGTTGTGGAACACGAGCTCGATCCGGCGCGGCTGGCCGCTGCGACGCCCGGTGGTGGTGATATCCATCACCCCACCGCCCTTCAGCGCCTCGGCGACCGTGTCGTCCACGGCGATCAGGATGGCACCGTCACCTTCAGCTCGTCCGCGCCGCGAACCAGCGTGATCTCGAGCGCGCCCTCGCCGGCTAGCGCGTCGAACAGGTCGTCGGCGCTGGTGATCGGCGTGCCGCCGACGGCCACGATGAGGTCGCCCTCGGCGATGCCCGCCTTCGCGGCGGGGGAGTCTTCCTCGACCTCCCGGACGAGCAGGCCGTCACGCTCCGGCAGGCCGACCGCGCGACGCAGCCGGCGGGCGACGTGCGATGGCGCCAGGCCAACGCCCAGCCGACGTCGGGTCGGCGACTCGCCGCGGCCGAGTGCCGTCACCTTGTCGCGCAACGCCGCATCGGCCGCGATGGCCAGATAGAAGCCGTTGCCGAGCCGGTTGGTGTTGATGCCGAGCAGCCGTCCCTCGAGGTCGACGACCGGTCCGCCCGAGGATCCCGGCATGAGCGGCGCGGTGTGCTCGACCGCGCCGGCCACGCGCCGTCCACGCGGGCCGCGGAACGAGCGGCCGGTGCCGCTCACGAAGCCGAAGGTGACGCGCGGGCCGTGCCCGTTCGGATTGCCGAGCGCGACGACCGCGCCGCCGATGCCGGGGGTCTCACCCTCGGCGAACGCGAGCGTCGGCGCGCCCTCGGTGGATGCCTCCAGGACGGCAAGGTCGCCATCGGCATCGACGCCGACGACGGTCGCGTCGGCGTTGCGTCCATCGGCGAACGTGACGGTGAGCTCGTCACCGTGCAGGTTGTGGGCATTGGTCAGGATCCGGTTCTCGCCGATCACGACACCGGAGCCGCCGCGCCATCGGTTGCCGATGCCGACCACCGATGGTCCAACGCGCTCCGCGATCTCGCCGATCTCCCGGCCCAGGTCTGCCAGGGCTGTCATTGCGTGTGTGTTGCCTCCGCAGGGTAGGATGTGACTTGCAATGCGCAAGTTACTCCTTCGCCAGCCGTTGTCAAGGCCGATGCCCTACGATCGCGTCATGCCTCCCGCCCAGACCCCCCTGGCCGCCGCGCTGGAGCGCGTGGGGGACCGATGGAGCCTCCTCCTCATCGAGGCGCTGCTCGAGGGGCCGCGCCGCTTCGGAGAACTGTCGGAGTCGGTGACCGGCATCGCGCCGAACATCCTGTCCGAGCGCCTGAAGCGGCTCGAGGGCGAGCGGATCGTGCGGGCGACGCCCTACTCCGAGCGGCCACCGCGCTTCACGTACGCCCTCACCGACGAGGGCCTCGAGCTGGCCGGCGTCCTCCGCCTGCTGGCCGATTGGGGCTCGCGCGGGTCGGCCCACGCCGAGCCGATGCGCCACGCCCTGTGCGGCACGCCCGTCGAGGCGCGCCTGTGGTGCCCGACCTGTGCCCGCGCCATCGACCGCCCGGAGGCCGACGAGCTCCGCTTCGTCTGACGTCGGTGTCTGCGCGGTCCAGCGGCTTGGCAGTCCCACCGGGCGGGCGCATCGGCCATTGAGTGGCCGCCTTCTCATGGGATGGGCGACGCGGCCAGGCTCCACCTGTGGTGATTGGCCGCCACGCACCTCGGGTGCACGATCGGCCAATCAGTGGCCGTTATGCCCCTGGCGTGGGAATTTCGCTGACAGGCTTGACACGTTACCAAATGGTCACATATAGTCGACCGATGGAAGAGCTGGAGCCGGCCTTCAGGGCGCTCGCCGATCCGCATCGGCGCACGTTGCTCGACCGGCTTCGCGAGCGGGACGGCCAGACCCTGGGCGAGCTCGAGGCGGCGCTGCCGCAGATGACTCGCTTCGGCGTCATGAAGCATCTTCGCGTGCTGGAGGATGCGCACCTCGTGGTCACCCGCCGCGACGGCCGCCGGAAGCTCCACTTCCTGAATCCGGTGCCGATCCGCCTCATCGCGGACCGGTGGATCAGCCGCTACGCCGAGCCGCTGGTGGAGGCGATGGCGCACATCAAGCACAGCGTGGAGAAGCAAACGATGTCCGAGGCACCCAGGCACGTCTACGAGGTCTACATCGCCGCAACGCCCGAGCAGGTCTGGCGGGCAATCACCGAGTCCGAGTTCACGAAGCAGTACTACTACGGCAACACCGTGGAGTCCGACTGGAAGCCCGGCTCCCCGATGGTCTACCGCGGCGCCGACGGGACGCCGTCGATCGAGTGCGAGGTGGTGGAAGCGGACCCACCACGCCGGCTCGTGCACACCTTCTTCTTCCCCGGCACCGACGAGTCGCCGTCGCGGTGCACGTGGTCGATCGAGGCACGAGGCTCCGCGTCGCTGCTGGTCCTGACGCACGACGAGTTCGACGGTGAGACCTCGACCTATCGAAGCGTCGCGCACGGCTGGGTCCCGATCCTGTCCGGCCTCAAGACGCTGCTGGAGACCGGCAGGCCGCTCGAGATCAGCTACCCGGCGCACGAGGGGGTTCGCGACTGACGCCCAGGCGGCTGATAGGCTGCGCTGCGTGCAGACGAACCCACCGGAGGCGGGCTTCCTTGGCCTCGCGGTCGAGACCGATCCGACGCGGCTGGACGCCGAGGTCGCCATCCTCGGCGTTCCGCACGGCTGGCCCTATCCGCGGCCCGGTGCCGCCGCGGGCTGCGCCCTGGCCCCGGCCGCCGTCCGCCGC
>CAWBKO010000006.1:0-11663 GCA_963789435.1 uncultured Chloroflexia bacterium | reverse complement strand
CTGATGCGGCCGGCTCTACGCGCTCTCTATGCGTGGGCTTGTGGGTCCGGATTGACACCCACATATGGACGTGCAACGATCCGGGCATGGCGACACGAATGAAGCGGACCTACAACCTCGCACCCGAGACGGTGCGGCGTGTGCGCGAAATGGCAGAGGAGTATGGCGTGGCGCCGTCGCAGGACGCCGTGATCGAGCTGGCCGTGGACGAGCTGGAGCGCCGGCTCCGGGATCAGCGGGAGGGAGCGCTGTGGGAGCTCGCAGCGTCCGATCCCGGGTTCCAGGCAGAGGTGACCGAATTCGAAACCGCGTATCAGCCGGCTGACCGGGAGTCATGGCCGGCCTGAGCGGGCCGCTGCGCTGGGCGGTGGTGATCGTCGATCTCGATCCGGTCGAAGGCCATGAGCAGGCGGGCAAGCGTCGAGCGTTGGTTGTCTCGTACGAGCCGTTTCATCGGTCTGGGATGGCCACCGTTTGCCCCATCACGGCGGCGCGTTCGGAAGCGCAATATCCGGGCGACGTGCCGATTCCCGTCGGCGAGGCGGGCCAGACGCGTGACGGCGTCATCGTCACGAGCCAGGTGCGCACGATCTCCCTCCGCCGCGTCCAGGCGCCGCCGCTGGGCACCGTTGCCGATCGCTCGCTGCGGCGTGCGATCCGAGCCGCCCTCGCACACCACCTTGGCCTGGACATTCCTGCCGTCGCGGACGGCGCGCGCTGAGCCGCGATATCGTTCTCAAGATGAAGACTTCTCTGCTGGGCGACGCCTTCGCGCATCACACCTGGGCCACTTTGCAGGTCATGGACGCCTGCGACGCGTTGAGCGTCGAGCAGCTGGCGACGACGGTGCCAGGCACCTACGGCTCCATCCTCGACACGATGCGCCACATCGTGGGCGCCGATAGCTGGTATCTCTTCCGGCTGAGCGGCGAGCGCTACCCCACGATCGAGGAGGAGGGGATGAACCTGGCGGATCTGCGCGCGGTGATGGACAGCAATGCCGCCGCGTGGCCCGGGGTCCTCGAAGCCGATCCGGACGCGGACGAATTCATCGAGGTCCGCAACGACGACGGCACGGGCTTCCGCGCCGCGAAGGGCATCAGGCTGGCGCAGGTGCTGCACCACGGGACAGACCATCGAAGCCAGATCTGCACGGCCCTCACGTCGCTTGGCATCGAGCCGCCCGAGATCGGCGTGTGGGAGTACGGCGCTACGGTCGATCGCGCCACGGACGTACCGGCCGACTCATAGCCCAGGGATCCACGCCCACGTCGGAGTTGGTGTCGGGATCCGGTCTGCGCCGCCATAGAGGAACCAGCAGCGATACCGTCATCGTCGCGACCGCGGTGATGATGGCCACCGCGAGCAGAAGGCCGATCTGGACGTCGCGCCTTGTCATTCCCACAGATCCGTGCTGAGGTACTTCAGGCCCGAGTCGGCCAGGATCACCGCCACGGTCTCCCCCGGCATGGCCGTCGTCGAGCAGGCGCAGGCGCCGCCGCCACGTTCGGCGCCGGACGAGAACCCGGCGAAGATCCCTTCCTCCCGCGCGAGCCGCCGGGCAGCCTCGATGGCCTCGTCGTCGGTCACCGTGAGGTAGCCGTCGACAGGCGCGCCGTCGAGCAGCGGCAGCGCCGGCATCGAATACCCGCCGCCCTGGATGCGATGGGCCGGGTCGCGCACCGGCTGGCCGCCCAGCACGGCCGCGCCCTCGGGCTCGACGACGTAGCAGCTCGACGGTCGGCTTGCGCGCCTTCAACGCCCGCGCCACCCCGGCAAACATGCCTCCCGTGCCCACGAACTCGCAGAACGCGTCGATCTGCGCCGCCCGACTGCGCCCACAGCTCCGGCCCGGTGTGCCGCTCGTGCGCCAGCGAAGTTGGCGGCGTCAGCGAACTGGTCGGCGCGGAACGCCCCGCGCTCGCGCGTGAGCTCGCTGCGCGCCGCCTCTCGACCAGCGCGAGGTCGTCGCCGCGACACCTGGCCCGTGCGGCGATCCCGGCGCCTGCTGGCGACCAGCACGACCTCGGCCCCGAGCGCCCGCATCATCCGCGCCCGCTCGCACGCGTTGCCCTCGGACATGACCGCCACGAACGGATAGCCCGTGACGGCGCACACGATCGCCAGCCCGGTGCCGGTGTTGCCGCTCGTGAGCTCCACCACCGGTCTGGCCCGGCTCGAGCTCGCCGCTCGCCTGCGCATCGTCGATGATCTCGCGGCGCGATGCGGTCCTTCTTCGAGCAGCCCGGGTTGAGGTACTCCAGCTTGGCCATCACGCGCCCGTCACGGCCGGCCGTCATCCGTGACAGCTCGACCGCGGGCGTGGAGCCGATGAGGTCGACGACCGAGGCAGCCAGCTTCCGGACGCTCATTGCCGGCACACTCTACCCGCCCGTTTCGCCGATACGGCACGTTGACCCGCGTGGCGCGGCGCCGCGATACTCGCCACGGCCACATCGGAGACGGACCTTGAACTGCCCAGCGTGCGGGACGAGAACGAGCCGGGCAGGAAGTTCTGCGGCGAGTGCGGGACTCCTGGCCGCGGCCTGCCCGTATTGCGGGGCCTCGAACGCGCCGGGCATGAAGTTCTGCGGCGAGTGCGGGACGGCGCTCACCGCCGAGGCTCAGCCGACCGCGGCTGAGACCGACAAGGATGCACCGACCGCCGAACGTCGCCTTGTCTCCGTCCTCTTCGCCGACCTCGTTGGCTTCACCACGCTCTCCGAGTCTCGCGACGCCGAGGCCGTGCGCGATCTCCTGGCCCGCTATTTCGAGACCGCGACCCAGATCATCGGCGCCTATGGCGGGACGGTCGAGAAGTTCATCGGCGACGCGGTCATGGCCGTCTGGGGTGCGCCGACCGCGCACGAGGACGACGCCGAGCGCGCGGTGCGCGGCGCACTCGATCTCGTGGAGGCGGTGCGCGCCATCGGCGAAGACCTCGGTGCGGAGCTGACGATCGCGCGCCGGCGTCCTGACCGGTGAGGCCGCGGTCACGCTGGGCGCGACGAACCAGGGCATGGTCGCCGGTGACCTCGTCAACACCGCGTCGCGCCTGCAGTCGGTGGCGCCGTCCCGGAACCGTGCTCGTCGGCGAGTCGACCTTCCAGGCCGCCAGTGGAGCGATCGCGTTCGAGCCCGCCGGCGAGCAGGTGCTGAAGGGCAAGACGACGCCCGTGCCCGCATATCGGGCCCTGCGCGTCGTGGCGCGCCGCGGCGGTGCGGGTCGCAGCGAGCATCTCGAGGCACCATTCGTCGGCCGCGCGCCCGAGCTGCGCATGCTCAAGGACTTCCACGCCGCCACCGCCGCTGAGCGCCGGCCGCGGCTCGTCTCGATCATCGGCCAGGGCGGGATCGGCAAGAGCCGGCTGGTCTGGGAGTTCCAGAAGTACATCGACGGCGTGACCGAGGTCGTGTACTGGCACCAGGGCCGATCGCCCGCGTACGGCGAGGGCATCAGCTTCTGGGCGCTGGCCGAGATGGTCCGCAGCAGGGCGAGCATCACCGACGCCGATGAGCCGACGGCGGCGCGCACGAAGCTGACCTCCACGCTCGACGAATGGCTGACCGATGAGACCGAGCGTCGCTGGATCGAGCCCGCGATGCTCCAGCTGCTCGGGCTCGATGCCGGGGACGGCGCTGAGCGGACTGAGCGCGAGTCGCTCTTCGCCGCCTGGCGCGTCTTCTTCGAGCGTATCGCCGAGCGCGGCGTGGTGGTCCTCGTGTTCGAGGACCTCCAATGGGCCGATGACGGCCTGCTCGACTTCATCGACCACATCCTGGAATGGTCCCGCGATCGACCGATCTACCTCATCAGCCTGGCGCGTCCGGAGCTGCTCGATCGGCGCAGCGACTGGGGCGCCGGGCGTCGCAGCTTCACCTCACTCGTGCTCGAGCCACTCGATGCGGCCTCGATGCGCGAGCTGCTGGCCGGCCTCGTGCCCGGCCTCCCGGATGCCGTCGTCGAGCGGGTCCTCGAGCGGGCCGATGGCGTCCCGCTCTACGCGGTCGAGACGGTCCGCATGCTCCTGAGCGAGGGCCTGCTCACCGCGGATGGCGGCGCCTACCGGCCGGTCGGCGACCTCTCCGAGCTCTCGGTCCCGCCGTCGCTGCATGCGCTGATCGCCTCGCGTCTGGACGGGCTCGACGCCGACCGACCGCTCCCTGCTCCAGGCGGCGTCGGTCATCGGCAAGGCGTTCAGCATCGACTCGATCGGCGGCCGTCAGCGGCACAGGCCGTGGAGGAGCTGATGGCCGCGCCTGCGCGACCTCGTCCGGCGCGAGATGCTGACGCTCGACGCCGACCCGCGCTCGCCCGAGCAGGGCCAGTACGGCTTCGTCCAGGGCCTCATCCGCGAGGTGGCGTACGGGACCCTGGCCCGACGGACCGACGCCGCCTCCACCTGGCCGCCGCGCGCCACTTCGAGACACTCGACGACGAGGGCATCGCCGGCGCACTGGCCGAGCACTACGTTGCCGCCTACATGGCGCAGCCCGATGGCCCGGAGGGCGACGCGGTGGCCGCACAGGCCCGCGTCGCGTTGCGCGGGGCGGCCGAACGCGCGCGATCGCTCGGGTCGTTCATGCAGGCCGTGCGGTTCCTCGAGCGGCGCTCGAGGTCACCACCGACCCGGCCGAGCAGCTCCACCTCCATGCAGCGGCCGGCGACGCGGGCATCGCTGCCGGCCTCCGCGAGGGACGAGCGAGCACACGGCCCGCGCGCTCGAGCTCGCGCGCGCGACCGGGGACCGCGCCACGGATCATGCAGACGATCACGGAGCACGCCCGGGCGATCAACATGATCGGCCGCATGGCCGAGGCGATCGAGCTGCTCGAGTCGGCGCATGTCGAGTACGCCGACCTGGCCGAAAGGCCGGAGCATGTCCGGCTCGCTTCGGAGCTGGCGCGAGCCTCAACATGCTCGGACCGTCGTGAAGACGCCATTCGCGTCGTGGAGGAGACCCTGCCCACTGGCCGAGCGGCTGGAGCTGACGCGCGACGTCCTCATGCTGCTCATCATCGCGCGGCCCCGCGCTCGCGAGCCTCGGGCGGTTGCGCGAGGCCATCGCGTCGCTGATCGGCGCGGTCGCGTCAGCCTCCTCGTACGGCTTGCCCGACGTCGAGCTGCGCGGGCATGTCAATCTCAGCTACGCCGCAGCGGGCGAGGATCCCGAGCTCGCGTACCGCACCGCCCGCGAAGGGCGTCGAGCTGGCGCGGCACCTCGGCATGCGCGGATTCGGCTACTACCTGCTCGGCAATGCGGCCCAGATGGCGATGCGGTCGGTGACTGGGACTGGGCCTCCGCTCAGACCACCGAGGCGTACGAATCGAACCCGGATGACATGGCGGCCCGCATGCGGCTTGCCGAAGTCGCCGGCCTCCGCGGCGAAGACAGCGAGGGCGAGTTCGCGCAGCTCGAGCAGTTCCTAGCCGACTGACCGAGGTACAGGCGATCGCCGCGGTCTACGAGGCCCACGCCGGCGTGGCGCTCGCGCGCGGAGAGACGCGTCGCGCGCTCGAGCTCGCCCGACGTTCCTACGAGCGGATGACCGGCCCCGACAGCCTCTCCGTCCAGGTGGCCTCCCGTGCAGCCGCCTGGCTCGGGGACGCGGGAGCCATGTCCCATGCGCTCAAGGTTCTCGATGGTGAACCCGGCCGCGTCCCCGCCGTCGTGCGGCGCGAGGGCCAGGCCGCCCTGGCGGCGCTGGACGGCCGCCGATCCGAGGCATTGGCGGGCTTCCACGATGCGATCCGCCGCTGGCGGGAGCTCGGCCTCGAGTTCGAGGCGGCGGTGGTGCGCTGAACCTCGTGACCGTTGCTCGGCCCCTCCGAGCCTGAGGTCAGGCCGCCGCGGACGATGCGGCCGCCCTGTTCGAGCGCGTCGGCGCCAAGCCGATGCAGAAGCTCCTGGACGACGCGCTGCGCGCTCCGCGGACGCCGGAGGCGCAACCTGCGGCCGAGCGCGCCGGTGCGCCCACCGCTCGCGCGACCTCCGAGTAGCCGCAGCCCCTAGGGACCGACGACCTCGTAGTCACTCCATACGAACGTCGCACGGCAGGTGAGGACGGCGAGCGCCGGCTCCGGTGGCACCGGCTGTGGCTCTTCGTCAGCGAACGCCGGATCCACGGTCACCCGGCACGAGGTCGCCGCGGGATCCTCGTAATGGCCGGTTACGGTCACCACATCGTCATCCTCCGGTGGATCGAGGTCGGCGTCGGGCGGAGCGCGGAAGCCGATCACGTGTCCACTGGCGGTGGCGAGGAACGGAATCGCGAGCGGGTGGGCGAGCCATGCCGGGCTGTACGCGAACGGGCCCTCGTAGCCGATGCCTTCCGGAAGCTCGACGTTGCCGGTGACGACGATCGTGTTGTTTCCGAAGCAGTGGAGCGCCTCGAGTGGCAGGAGCGCGGACAGGTCGTCGTGGCTCATCGGCGACGTCGGGCAGGTGACGCCGAGCTCTTCGATCCATGGGTCGCCGGCCTCGATGGGCGTTGCCACATAGCCGATCACCTCGCACGGCTCCGGGCAGCTCGGGCCGGCCAGGGCGGCGACCCGATACCAGCGCAGGTCATCGGCGCCCTCGGTCGGTGCGCCGATCACGAACAGCCGCTGATCCGGCGCCAGCTCTGCGACGACGCTCCCCGTCTCGTTGGGCTGTGACCGAAGATTGAGGGCGTCGGTCACCACTGCGGCGATGCCGAGGTTAGGGATGATCGGGGCAGGCTCGCGCGTCGGCTCAACACTCGCCGTCGGCGCCGCTGAGCCGGACGGTCCGGTCGACGCGGATGCGGACGTTGAGGAGGTCGCGGTGGGGCTGGGGTCTCCGCCCACCGGATCAGGCCCGTCGTCAAGGAGCGCGGCCAGCAGCACGCCCGCGCCGAGCGCCGCGATGGCACCGGCGATGATCCCCGCCGGCACCCACCATGGCGTGCCCTTGCGCCGGCTCAGCGCCGGGGCCACGTTCTGGGGCGCGCCGCACACGGGGCAGAACTGGGCACCATCGGCCACGTCCGCGCCACAGCGGAGGCAGGGGTGGAAGCCATCGGTCGGCGGACGGTATGCCATGGATCCTCCCGGGCTGCTCGGGACTCGCGTCAAATGCCGAGCGCATCGTACGACCGAGGCCTACGGCGCGACTGCGGTAGTCCGCGCTTGTGCTCGCGGTGACAATGAGCACGGGCATGGACCTTCAACCTCCGGGCGAATCCGATCCGACCTCGCCGACCGATGCTCGGCGGCTCGGTCGCGCCGACCTCAAGCTGAGCCCGAGAGTCCGCCGCCTGCGGCGCTTCTGGCGGACGATCCCGAGCGCGCCACGATGCAAGATGTGCACGTCGCCCTTCGGGGCTCCCGGCGGGCCGCTGCTCAGGCTGATCGGGAAGGGCAGGTGGGCTGGGAACTCGGACTACTGCGCCGGGTGCTTCAAGCAGCTGTACCGCCATCGCGACGGTGCCGAGATCGAGTGCACCCTCCTCTTCGCCGACATCCGCGGCTCGACGCAGCTTGCCGAGTCGATGAGCGCGACCGACTTCCGCGCTCTCCTCGATCGGTACTACAGGACCGCCGCCGAGGTGCTCATCCAGCACGAGGCGATCGTCGACAAGTTCGTTGGGGACGAGGTCGTCGCCATCTTCATCCCGGCGCTGGCCGGGGAGAACCACGCGGGCCAGGCGATCGATGCCGGCCTGGATCTGCTTCGCGCGACCGGACACGAGACCGATGCGCCATGGGCGCCGATCGGCATCGGCATCAACACCGGCGAGGCATTCGTCGGGGTGGTCGGGACGGCCGACCACGTGGAGTTCACGGCGCTCGGCGACAACGTGAACGTGACAGCCCGCCTCGCGTCTGCCGCCGCCGGTGGGGAGATCCTCGTCACTGAATCAGCCGCTCGCGCCGCGAACGTCGGGTCCGCTGAGGCAACCGAACGCCGGCGCCTCGACCTGCGCGGCAAGGCCGAGGCGACCGACGTCATCGTGCTTTCGCTGGCGAGCCCAGCCCCGGTCTGAGCCCTACGCCGGGACCGATTCCGGTCGCCGCGCCGGCGGACCCTCGGGGATGACGCCGAGCTGCTGCATGAGCCCCAGCCGATCCTGGAGCGCCCAGGTTTCCACCTCGCGCCCGTCGTGGTACCGCACGATGTGCATCGTCCGCATGGCGACTTGGCGGCCGGTGGGAGGGATGCCGAAGAACTCGCCGCTGTGGCGCCCATGCATGGTGGCATCGATGACGACGGTGTCGCCCTCACCGATGACTTGGTGGACCTCGTAGCGCTGCTCGCTGAACGCCGCATGCAGCATGCCGGTGGTAGCGCGCACGCCCTCGAAGCCGTTCGGCACGCCGGGTGGTAGGTCGTGGTTGACGACATTGGGATCGATGACCTCCGCCAGGGCAGCGAAGTCGGCGGCGGGCAGCATCTCCTCCCAGGTTCGCCGCGTGAGATCCTTGAGATCGACCATCGGTGGGCCCTCCGTGTACTATTGGGTGGAATACCAATGAATTGGTGTCATGCATATTCCACCTAATGAATAAGCAAGTCAAGACCCGACGCCGATACGAGTCGCCGCATCGTCGCGAGCAGGCTGCCGGAACGCGACGGAAGATCGTCGCGGCCGCCCAGCCGCTGTTCCTTGAGCACGGGTACGCCGGCACGACCATGGCGGCAATCGCCCGCGACGCGGGCGTGGTGGTCGAGACGGTCTATCGGTCTTTCGGGTCGAAAGTCGCCCTCTTCGGCGCTGTCGTGGAAGCGGCGCTGGCCGGAGGCGTCGAGCGCGCCGAGGTCCCGGTCGAGGAGCGCCCGGCCATCGCGGCGATCATCGCCGAGACCGATCCGGCGAAGCAGGTCGCCCTCTATGCGGCGACACAGCCGGGGATCCATCGGCGAGCCGGACCCCTCCTGCGCGCCGTCCGTGACGCCGCTGCGCTCGATCCGGAGGTGGCGCGCGTCTGGTCGGAGATCGAGGCCCAGCGCTACGTTGGCCAGTCCCGCCTGGCTGGACTCCTGGCCTCGCGCGGCTCGCTGCGCAAGGGGTTGAGCGTCGAGATGGCGACCGATCTCATCTGGACCCTCACCGCCCTCGTCGTCCACGACCTGCTCGTCGTCGAGCGGGGATGGACGTCCGAGCAGTACGAGGCCTGGCTGACCGATGCGCTGAGGCGTGACCTCCTGGGCCGCTGAGCTCGAGACTGGGTCCCGAGAAACGATTCGCCTCTACCCGTCGCCATACCATATGAGCGCGGCCATCTGAGTCGCGCCGTTTCGAGGGTCGATCGTGGACCAGCGGACGTACGTGGAGAGGGCGCGGCAAGGCGATCGCGACGCATTTGCCGAACTCGCCCGCGCGGCCGCCACACGGCTCGATGCCGCCGCTCGCCTGATCCTTCGGGACAACGAGCTCGCGCGCGATGCGGTTCAGGAGGCGCTCATCCGCGCCTGGCGGGACCTGCCCGGATTGCGCGATCCCGAGCGCTTCGATGGGTGGCTCCATCGGCTGCTCGTGAACGCATCGATCGACCTGGCTCGTCGCCGCCAGCGACGGGTGATCGAGGTTCGCGCCGATCCCATCGACGTTCCCGCACCCCATGACCAATTCGCACCTCCTTGCCGACCGGGACGCGCTCGACCGCGCGCTCGGTGAGCTGAGGCCCGAGCATCGGGCGCTCGTGGTCCTGCACTACTACCTCGGCATGCCGCTTCCGGAAGCGGCTGCCTCATTGGGCATCACGCTGGGCGCGGCGAAGTCTCGGCTGCATCGTGCAGTCCTGGCGCTTCGTCGCGAACTTCGGCGCCGATGCCAACGGCGAGCCCGAGCTCGCCAGGGGAGGCCAGCGATGACCCCATTCGATCGCTTCGACCGCCGCTTCGCGGACGCGCTGGACGACCTGGCGAGCCCTATTCCTGATTACTTCGAAGACGCCCTGGCCGTGGCGCTGAGTCGTCCGCAGCGGCCGGCCTGGACGTTCCCGGAAAGGTGGATTCCCATGAGCACTCTCACGCGCCGATCGGTCCTCGTCCCGGGGGTGCCGTGGCGGACGATCGGCATCCTCCTCGCCCTGCTGGCCCTGCTGGTGGCGGGCGCGGTCATCTCGATCGGCCTCCGCCCTGACCGGACGCCGGCCCCCCCGTTCGGCCTGGCCGCCAATGGGCTGATTGCATACGCCTCCGATGGCGACCTCTACTCGCGCGACCTCGTGACCGGTGCGGAGGAGCTCTTCGTCGGCGGCCCGGAGACGACGTCTTCCCGCAGTCTTCTCACGCGACGGGCTGTCGCTGGCCTGGTTCCGACTCGAGCCGAGCGAAGCCGGACGGTGCAACCCTGATGGTCGCGAACGCCGACGGGACCGACGCGCGGCCCCTGTTCGGCCCGCCGGCCATCGACTCTGCGTCCTGGTCACCCACGTCGGACGCGCTCGCGGTGATCTCTGCGGCAGATGGTGGCGAACGCTGCGATCGTTCCGATCGGTCGCGGCGACGAGGCACGGTGATCGACGTTCCTGTCGTGCCTGAGAGGGCAGGTCCAGTGGCGCCCGCCGGATGGACGTGAGCTCATCTTCCCTGCGTCCGACGGCATCGGGCTCGCCATCTACGCCGTCGCAGCCCGACGGGAGCGGCTTCCGGCAGATCTCGCGACCGGCAGCGTCGACTCGTACTGGACCCCATACGAGATCACCCCGGACGGATCGCGGATGCTCTTCGCGAGGGCGGCGACCCGTCGACATCGGCATCCTGGACCTCGAGACCGGGGAGCAGCGCACCTTCGGTCCGCGCTGCCGTCCCCGTCCGGACACGACGGCGGCCTCGCAGCATCACGGGTGCCACCATCTCACCCGACGGCGAGACGATCCTGTTCGGCCGCTACTGGAACGACGCGGCCGGGCATCAACCACCAGCTGTATGTCGCATCCATCGACGAGCGATGGTGCCGATGCGGTCGCGATCGGCCCGCTCCATCGCAGCCGGTGGTCGCAATCCGTTCTGGCAGGCGTTCTCTCCAGACGGCGAGTCGATCCTCATCGTCGAGAACGACACTCTTCGTGACCTGGATCGCCCATCCTGACGGCAGCCCCCGGAGAGGGTCGACTGGCGGAGCTCGCCGACCCGCCCACCTGGCAACGGGTGGCACCCTAGGGCGCCGCGGAGCTTCGGCCGAGGCGTCACGCTCGCAGTGGCGCCTCGGCCCTACTCCTTTGGGGCCGGAAACAGGACGCCCAGCTGCTCCTGGTGGCGCGGGACGCTGCCGAGCGTCAGGACAAGGATGGCGACGAACACGATCACCCACCCCCAATGCCAATCCAGACCGCCAGTTCGCCCGGGAGACCGACGAGCAGGCCGAGCACCGCCGCCAGCACACCACCGACCATCGAGACGATGAGTCCGATCATCCCCCCCGAGGTCGTGATCGCGTAGAAGAACAATCCGAGCCCGGTATCCGGCCCGGTGCCGTAGGTGCTGAGCACCGACGCGACGTCATCGTGCGTGGGGCTGGTGAAGTATGGCTTCGTGATCGGGGCGATCTGGGTGTAGGCATGGCGAATGCGCGCCATGCCATGGACCGCGCGCAGGTCGTCGACGTTCGCGCCGCCGATGCGGCCGTAGGTCGCGATGCCGATGACGAAGTCGAATGCGAGCACGACGGCCGCGATGACCAGGAACTGATCG
>CAWBKO010000005.1:0-176131 GCA_963789435.1 uncultured Chloroflexia bacterium | reverse complement strand
ATCCTGACCGAGATCCAGGACGGCACGTTCGCCAAGCGCTGGATCGAGGAGGGCCGGCGCGGCGCTCCCGAGTTCAAGCGGCTGCGCGCCGAGAACGCACGGGCCCGCATCGAGGGCGTCGGCGCGGAGCTGCGCAGCCACATGGACTTCATCGGTCCGAAGCAGGCTCCCGACGGATGGGCCGAGGGCGGCCGCGAGAAGGCCGAGTCGGTACCGGGCGAGGGCGTGGCCTGATGCCGCGGATCCGCGTCTTCGACACCACCCTGCGCGATGGAGAGCAGACGCCCGGGGCGGCCCTGACCGTCGATGAGAAGGTCACCATAGCCAAGCAGCTGGCGCGCCTCAGCGTCGACGTCATCGAGGCCGGCTTTCCGGCCGCCTCCCCCGGCGAGGCGGAGGCGGTGCGGCGGATCTCGACCGAAGTCGGAGCCGCAGATGACGCTCCCGCCATCGCCGCGCTGGCGCGCTGCGTCCCGGCCGACGTGACGGTCGCCGCCGCGGCGCTCGACCCGGCCCGCAAGCGACAGCTCCACGTCTTCATCGCCACCAGCGACATCCACATCACGCACAAGCTGCGCACGAGCCGCGAGGACGTCCTCGAGCGGATCCGCGACCTGTGTCGCCCAGGCGCGGCGCATGGTCGGCCCGACCACGACGTCGAGTTCAGCGCCGAGGATGCCTCGCGCTCCGAGCTGCCGTTCATGCTCGAGGCCTACGAGGCCGCCGTCCAGGCCGGCGCATCGATCATCAACGTGCCCGACACCGTCGGCTACACGGAGCCGAAGAATACGCGGCGGTCGTGAAGCAGGTGGTCCAGGCCGTCGGCGACGCGCGATCGTGAGCACCCACTGCCACAACGACCTGGGACTCGCCACCGCCAACACGCTGGCCGCCATCCAGGCCGGCGCACGCCAGGTCGAGGTCACCATCAACGGGCTCGGCGAGCGGGCCGGCAACGCCTCGCTCGAAGAGGTCGTCATGGCGCTCCGCACACGACCGACCCAGTTCCGCTACGCCACGACTGGCGTCGCGACCGAGCAGCTCACGGCGACCAGCCGCCTGGTGAGCTACCTCACCGGCATCCCCGTCCAACCGAACAAGAGCGTCGTCGGCGCCAACGCCTTCGCGCACGAGTCGGGCATCCACCAGGACGGCTTCCTCAAGAACCCGCTCACCTACGAGATCATGACCCCCGAGTCGGTCGGCCTGTCCGGCTCGACGCTGACGCTCGGCAAGCTCTCCGGTCGTGCGGGGTTCGACGAGCGCCTGCGACGGCTGGGCATCCACGTCGAGCCCGAGACGCTCGACCTGCTCTACGGCGAGGCAATCAGCCTGGCGGACCAGAAGAAGCAGGTGACCGATGCGGACCTGCTCGCGCTCGCGGAGATGCACGCCGACCCCGTCCCGCAGCTCGTCCAGCTCGAGCACTGGGCGGCCGCCAGCCGCCAGGGCGAGTCGAGCTCGCGGCAACGTCTCCCTGTTCTACGAGGGCAAGACCTTCCGCGCCTTCGCGGGCGGCAACGGGCCGGTCGACGCGCTCCTCTCGGCCGTCGACAACGCGCTCGAGCAGATCATCGCCGGCCGGCCGCAGCTGGTCGACTATCAGCTCCGTTCAATCGGCTCCGGGGAGGACGCCCAGGGCGAGGCCACCGTCAAGATCTCGGCACCGGCCGGCGAGGGCGACGTGCCGCAGGTCTTCACCGGCCACGGGTTATCGACCAACGTGGTCGAAGCGTCCTTACGGGCCTATCTCGCGGCGGTCAACAAGCTGATCGCCGAGCATCCGGTCGCCGCCGATGCGATCGAGGCCGCGCGACAGCGTCGTTCCGGCGGCGAGCCCCTTCCGACGCCCGCGGGCAGCCATCCGTGAGGCGGCATCGCGTGGCCTACCTTCCCGGTGACGGGATCGGCCCGGAGGTCTGCGACGTGGCGCGACGCTGCGTCGAGGCCGCCGGAGTGCGGTTCGAATTCGAGGTGACCTGGGACGAGCAGATGGTCGGCGGCGCGGCGATCGACGCGACCGGTGACGCGCTGCCGGCTGCCACCCTCGACGCCTGCCGTGCCGCCGACGCTGTCCTGCTCGGCGCCGTGGGCGGCCCGCAGTGGGATGACCCGTCGGCGGCGACGCGGCCCGAGGACGCGCTCCTCGGCCTGAGGTCGGCGCTCGAGCTGTTCGCCAACCTGCGCCCCGTCACCGCCCACGCCGCGCTCGACGCGGCGTCTCCGTTGCGTCCCGAGGTCCGCGCCGGCGCCGACATCCTGATCCTGCGCGAGCTCACCGGCGGCCTCTACTTCGGCCGTCCGCAGGGACGCCAGGAGCACGATGGAGTCGAGTCGGCCGTCGACACCCTGCGGTACACGCGCCCGGAGATCGAGCGCATCGTTGAGCTGGCGTTCGAGCTGGCCGCCGATCGGCGCGGCCATCTGACCAGCGTCGACAAGGCCAACGTGCTGGCCTCCAGCCGGCTCTGGCGGGAGGTCGTCGACGAGCTCGCGCCCGGCCATCCCGAGGTCAGCGTCGAGCACGCGCTGGTCGACTCGACCGCCTACCTGATCCTGACCCAGCCGGCGCACTACGACGTGATCGTGACCGAGAACATGTTCGGCGACATCCTGTCCGACGAGGCCGCCGCGATCGCGGGCTCGCTCGGCCTGCTCGCCTCGGCGAGCCTCGGCGACCGCCGTGACCGAGAAGGGCCGCTTCGGCCTCTACGAGCCGGTGCACGGCAGCGCTCCGGGCATCGCCGGCCAGGGGCTGGCCAATCCGCTGGCCACCGTCTCCAGCGCCGCGCTCATGCTTCGGCTGAGCCTGGGCGAGGCCGCCGCCGCCGACGCCCTCGACGAGGCCGTCACCGCAGCCATCGAGGATGGGCCGCGAACCGGCGATCTGGGCGGGTCGGACGGCACGCAGGCGGTCGCCGGGTTCCTGCTGGCGCGGATCGACGAGCGGGTGGAGGTGCCGGCATGACCTCCCCCATCGTCCTGTACGACACGACCCTGCGCGACGGCACGCAGCGCGAGGGTCTCGTCCTCTCCTTGGCCGACAAGCTCAAGATCGCCCGCCGCCTCGACGAAGCCGGCTTCCCGTACATCGAGGGCGGCTGGCCGGGCTCCAACCCGAAGGACGAGGAGTTCTTCGCGGCCGCGCGCAGCATGACCTTCCGCCACGCCCGGCTGGCCGCCTTCGGATCGACCCGCCATCGCGCCAACCGCGCGGACGAGGATCCGAACCTGCGCGCGCTGATCGCGGCCGAGACGCCGGTGACCACCATCTTCGGCAAGAGCTGGCTGCTCCACGTGGTCGACGTCCTCGGCGCGACCCCCGACGAGAACCTGGCGATGATCGGCGAGTCGGTCGACTTCCTGCGCGCCGCCGGGCGCGAGGTCGATCTACGACGCCGAGCACTTCTTCGACGGCTACAAGGCCGATGCGGCCTACGCGATCGCCACCCTGCGCGCCGCCGTCTCGGCAGGCGCGACGACGGTGGTGCTGTGCGACACCAACGGCGGCTGCCTCACCGAAGAGGTGGCTGCCCTGACGCGGAACGTGGGAACCGAATTGGGCAGCGACGTTGCCCTCGGGATCCACGTTCACGACGACGCCGGCCTGGCGGTGGCCAACTCCCTCGCTGCCGTCCAGGCCGGCGCCAGTCACGTCCAGGGCACCATCAACGGCTACGGCGAGCGCTGCGGCAACGCCAACCTCGTCACCATCTGGGCGAACCTCGCGCTCAAGCTGGGGCTGGACACGCTGCCCGGAGGCGACGACCTGACCCATCTGCCCGAGCTCTCGCGGTTCGTGGCTGAGGTCGCCAACATCGCGCCCGACGCGCACCAGCCCTACGTCGGCACCAGTGCCTTCGCCCACAAGGGCGGCGTGCATGGCGCCGCGACGGCGCGCGTGGAGCAGGCTTACCAGCACGTCGACCCGGAGGTGGTCGGCGGGACCTCCCGATTGGTCGTCAGCGAGCTCGGTGGCCGCGCGAACGCCGCCTGGCGCGTGCGCCAGCTCGGCCAGCTGGCATCCGAGGGTCTCGACTCGGCCGAGCTGAGCCGGCTGGTCAAGCAGCTCGAGTCCGAGGGCGCCAGCTTCGAGGGGGCCGATGCCTCCTTCGAGCTGCTCGTCCGCCGCCGGCGCGACGACTACGTGGCGCCGTTCCGGATCGTCGACTTCACGGTGATCGTCGAGCGTCGCAACGGCGCCGCGCCGCGTGCCGAGGCCAGCGTCAAGGTCGAGGTCGACGGCGAGGTCCTGCACACCGCGGCGGACGGCAACGGGCCGGTCAACGCGCTCGACCTGGCACTGCGCAAGGCGCTCGGCGCGTTCTACCCGGCGCTCGACGACGTCCATCTCGTCGACTACAAGGTGCGGATCATCGACGGCGAGGCGGCCACCGGCGCCCGCACCCGGGTGATCATCGAGACCGGGCACGAGACCGGCACCTGGCTCACTGCCGGGGCCGACGCCAACATCATCGCGGCCAGCCTGGCCGCACTGCACGACTCGCTCGAGTACGCGATCTGGCGCCTGGACGCCCGCCCGCAGCGTCGCGACGAGCGCAGCTCATCGCGCGCGGCGCACAACCCCGCGCCGCTCGCGGCCGGAGAGCCGTCATGACCGCCGTCGAGCCCCGACCGGCGTCCGCGGAGTCCGAGCTCGGCGCGTGGGCGTACTTCGAGGGCGCCGTCGTCCCCATCGGCGAGGCCAACGTGAGCATCGCCACCCATACGTTCAACTACGGAACGGCGGTGTTCGAGGGCATTCGTGCCTACCGGCAGGGCGACGGCAGCACCGCCATCCTGTTCGCGAGAGAGCACTACGAGCGGATGCTGCGCAACGCGCGCCTGCTGCGCGCATCGGTCCCGGAGACGGCGGAGGACCTCGTCGAGATCACGCGCGACCTGCTGCGCCGCAACGCGCACGACGGCGACGCGTACATCCGGCCGCTCGTGTACAAGGCCGCGCGCTCCATCCGCGTCAAGCTCACCGGGCTCGAGGACCGGGTCGCGCTGTTCACCATTCCCCTCGGCGACTACCTGCCGACCGGTGGCATCCGGGTCACCGTGTCCGGCTGGCAACGGGTCAGCGACAACGCCATCCCGGCCCGCGGCAAGGTCAGCGGCTCCTACGTGAACGCCGCCTTCGCGGCCGAGGATGCGCACGCCGGGGGATACGACGACGCGATCCTGCTGACCGGCGACGGCCACGTGGCGGAGGCATCGGCCGCCAACATCTTCGTGGTGCGCGGCAACGAGGTGGCCACGCCGCCACTGACCGATGACGTCCTCGCCGGGATCACGCGCACCGCCATCCTTCGCATCGCCGCCGATGCCGACCTCGACGTCGTCGAGCGACGGATCGACCGATCCGAGCTCTACCTCGCCGACGAGGTGTTCCTCACCGGCACCGGAGTCCAGGTGGCGCCGATCTCCTCGATCGACGACCGGCCCATCGGGACCGGCGAGTTCCCGACCTCCCTCGACATCCAGCGTCGCTACTTCGCCGCGGTGCGCGGCAGCGACGAGCGCTACGCCAGCTGGCTCACCCCGATCTGAACTGCCGCCGATGTCCGCGGCCACTCGTAAGGAGACCGAACCGATGACGCTTCCCCAGCCCGACCCAACCGCTGCCACCGAGGACGGCCTGAGCATCGAGCGCTGGTCCGCGACCAGCGGCAGCGAGCGCGGCAGTCGCGCGTCGCTCGTCCTCCAGGGCGGCGGCCATCGGTGGCGCGCCCACGCCGACGGCAACGGCGCGGTCGACGCCCTGATGCGCGCCGTCGACGACGCGCTGGCGCCGCTCCTCGGCGAGGGCGTGGCGCTGGCGACGTACGACGTCCACGCCACCGGGCCGGGCCACGAGACGAAGGCATCGGTCTCGCTCTCCGTCCGCAGCCGCGGCGACGCCGACGGACCGCTCTACCCGGGCACGTTCGTGAGCGAGAACGTGCTGGAGGCGTCGATCGGCGCCTATGTCAACGCGGTCAACGCGCTCCTTGTCGACACCGGCGTCGATATCGCCTCCGCGGTGCCGACCCCGGGCGAGACCGACACCCACGAGACCGATCCGGAGCACCGATCCGGCGCCAAGGATCGGATCATGTCGGCCTACAACCACTGAGGCAATGCGGCGCGCCGCTTGCATGTGATCGGGTCACGCAGTGGAGGCAGTCACGTGACCGATAACACCGAGCGCCGCGAGGGCGGCGCGTGGATCGGCCAGCACCCCGACGAGAACACCAAGCGAGTGCGCGAGCAGCTCGACGAGGGCGCGGAACGGGTGGCCGTCACGAACAACGAGTCCGGCGCATCGCCGGATGACGAGAGCTGGCCGCAGGGCCACCGCAGCGGTGAGCCGGCGGGCGACGATGACGTTCGGCGAGCCGGCGAGAACGGCTGAGAAATGGAACAGGAACGCGACGCGACCAGCGTCAAGCAGCCAAGCGGCCCGCCGCCCGACGAAGGCCTCGCCTACGACCCATCCATGACCGACCAGGACGAGGCAAACATCCCGCCGGAATCGGACGCCGATCCGGAGAGCGACGACGACATCGACGAGGCCTGAGCGCCGGCGACGGCAAGCGCGCATCATTGCGCGGTGAGCCCGCCCGCGTCCTCCCGCCTCGACTGGTTTCTCTTCATCGTCCTCGGCTTCCTGTGGGGCAGCAGCTACCTGTTCATCAAGATCGGCGTCGACGCCGGCCTTCAGCCGTTCACGCTCGTCTCGCTGCGCCTGCTGATCGGCCTGGCCCTGCTCGTGGGCGTGGTCGCAATCGCCAGGGAGGGACTTCCGCGCGAGGCCAGGACCTACGGCCACCTGGTGGTGATGGGCTTCTTCAGCGTGGCACTCCCCTTCATGCTCATCACCTGGGCCGAGCAGAGCGTCGACTCCAGCCTGGCGGCCGTGCTCACCGGCGCCGTCCCGCTCTTCGTCATCCCGTTCGCGGCGCTCATCCTGCGCGACGAGCGCATCACGCTGAACAAGGTCATCGGGATCCTGATCGGGCTGGTCGGCGTGGCCATCGTGGTCGGCTTCGACCCGGCCTCGCTGGTCGGAGATGAGCTGGTCGCGGAGCTTGCCCTGGTCGGCGCGGCCATGTCGTACGCCGTCGGCGGCGTCTACGCGCGGCGCAACGTTCACGGCCTGCGGCCCATGATCCCGGCGCTCTTCCAGGTCGCCTTCGGGCTGGTCATGGTCGCCATCCCGGCAATCGTGCTCGAGGGACCGATTCGGCTCGACATTCGCCCGGAGGCGCTGTTCTCGGTGATCTGGCTGGGGCTGCTTGGGTCCGGCGCCGCATATCTCGTCTTCTTCCGCCTGCTCGGACACTGGGGAGCGACCCGCACGTCGTTGGTCGCCTACCTCCTGCCCATCTGGGGCATCGTGCTTGGCTCGTTGGTCCTGCAGGAGCCGGTTGACGCGCGGCTGATCCTGGGCACCGCGCTCGTCATCGGCGGCATCGCGCTGGTCAACCTGGCGCCGCAGCCTCCGCCCTTCGTTCGGACGTCGCGAGGCCGCCGCAGCAGAGCGGGCCCGACGCCTAGGCAACCGGGCCGACGATGGACTCCGGGAGGCCGGACCGCAGCAGGGTCGCGAACTCCTGCGGGGGCAGCGGCCGGCTGAAGTGATATCCCTGCGCCTCGTCACACTCGCGAGCCTGCAGGAAGGCGAGCTGTTCCGGCGTCTCGACGCCCTCCGCCATGACCCGCAGCTTCAGGCTGCGGGCCATGCTGATCACCGCGGTCACGATGCTCTTGTCGTCCTCGGTCGAGGTGATCTGGCGAACGAATGACTGGTCGATCTTGAGCGCATCGATCGGGAAGTCCCGAAGGTAGCTCAGGCTCGAGTAGCCGGTGCCGAAGTCATCGACCGCCACGTGGACCCCTCGCTTCCTCAGGGACAGAAGGATCGCTGCGGCAGACTCGGCATGCTTCATGAGGACGCTCTCGGTGAGCTCCATCTCGAGCGCGCTCGGGATCGAGGCCGGTGTCGCTCGAGAATCGCGAAGAGGCCCGTCGAGGAAGTTCTCGTCTGCCGGAACTCCATCGCCGAGACGTTCACCGCCATCGTTGCCACCGGCATGCCGGCGTCGACCCATGCGCGGGCCTGCCTGCACGCCTCGCGAAGCACCCAGTTGCCGATCGGCATGAATCAGGCCGCTGTCCTCGGCGACGGGAATGAACTGCGCCGGCGAGATCAATCCCCGCGTCGGGATGCGTCCAGCGAATCAGCGCCTCCGCGCCGGTGATCGCCCCGGTCCGCAGGTCGATCTTCGGCTGGTAGTGCAGCACGAACTCGCTCGCGCTCCAGCGCGCGCCGCAGGCCCTCCTCGATCGACTGCCGCTCGACGGCCCGCACGTTCATGGCCGGCTTGAAGAACCGGTAGCTCTGGCGCCCGTTCTCCTTTGCCTGGTACATCGCGGTGTCGGCGTTCTTGATCAGCGTCTCCGCATCCTGCGCCGTCGTCGGGATAGACGCTCACGCCGATGCTGGTGGTGACGTGCAGCTCGTGCTGGTCGATCGTGTGGGGCTCCGCCACCGCGTCGCAGCATCCGCCTCGCGACGACGGCGGCGTCCTCCGCATTGCTCGCGCTTCCGAGAGCAGCACCACGAACTCGTCGCCGCCCTGGCGGCTCACGGTGTCCGAGACGCGCACGCATTCGACCAGGCGCTCGCGCCACGGATTGCAGAAGCTTGTCGCCGATCGGGTGGCCGAGTGAATCGTTGATGTGCTTGAAGCCATCGAGGTCCAGGAACAGCACCGCGACCTGCTTGTCGTGGCGCGGCGCCATGGCGATCGCCTGGCTGATCCGGTCGTTCAGCAGCATGCGGTTCGGCAGGCCGGTCAGGAAGTCGTGCTCGGCCGAGTGGGCCATCTGCATGCGCCATGGCGCGCGCCGCGCCGTTCGAGCGATTCAGCTCCTCCACGGTCCGCAGGAGGTGGGCCTCGGCGGCCTTGCGGACGCTGATGTTGCGGATGGCTGCGGTGACCAGCACGCCATCGGCATCCTCGAGCGGGCTGAGCATGATCTCGATGGGGAAGTCGCTTCCGTCCTTGCGCCGGCCGGTCAGCTCGATGCCGGTGCCGATCTGTTGGGCCAGCGCATCCTCGGCGGAGCGCAGGTCGTCGGCGATCAGCCGTTCGGCGAAGCCCTCGGGAATGATGTTGGTGACCTGCTGGCCCGACCAGCTCGTCGCGGTGGTAGCCGAACTGCTTCTCGGCCTGCAGGTTGAGCAGCACGATCTCGCCAGCCTGGTTGACGACCACCATGGCATCCGGCGCCGCCTCCAACAGGCCGCGGTACTTCGGCCCGGACTCCGTGCTCTCGTCGGGACGCATCAGCACAGTGGGCCAGCATCCATGTCGAGCCTGCCGGCATGGCCGGCGCATCGCCGGCGCGTTCGCGGCGGAGCGTCGGCGTCGTGATCGAAGGTTGTCCTGACCCCCCTCATTTGTTTTCCTTCCGAGAGCGTGGAGACCATCGCACTGGCTCTCGCGGAGTGGCGAGGAACATGTTCCGCGAAGATTGAGTCAGCCGCCCCCGGCATCCGGCTCCTGCCGGCTCCTGCCGCGCGCCAGCATGACCACGTCCGCGTCGAGCAGGTCGGGGCGAAGGAGCGTCAGCCCGGTTCGGCCAACGCGGGCGACCGTTCCCTCGCGTTCGAGCTCTCGCAGCACCCGCCCGGTCATCTCGCGACTCGTGCCGACCAGGGCCGGCAGGTGAGATCGCGACAGGACGGCAGGGTCGGCGAAGAACAGGTTGCGGTGCTTGTTGAGGACACGAATGACGCGGCGTCGTGCGTCCTGGTGGAGAAAGCCGTCCATCCGTTCGGTGAGGCTGGCGAGGAATCCGGCCATCCGATCGATGACTTGGAGCGCCAGCGCCGGGTCGGACGCGGTGAGCCGCCTGATGTCCGTGCCCTTCCACAGCACCACGGCGCCGTCGGTGAGGGCCACCAAGTCGACCGGGGTGTGGGTCGAAGCGACGCACGAGAATCCGAACAGGTCACCCGGATGGGCGACGTCGACCATCAGCACCTGTCCGTCAACCGTCGTACGGCGAAACGCACCATGGCCTCGGAGCATCAACGTCAGCGGAATCGGCTCGCCCTGCCGGAAGATCAGCTCGCCACGCCGGATGCCTGCAATCCGCGCGCTATCGGCCAGGAAGCGATAGGTCTGCGGACCGCAGCCCGGCAGCGCCTGCGCGATCAGCGCGTTGACTTCGGTGTGCTCGCCTGTCGAGCCAGGGCCGTCAGGGCTCTCTTCGGCATCCACTCGCTACGTTCGCTCCGGGCACATGCGGGGGCCACCCTCCACCAATGTCTGGCTCGGCGCGCCGCAGACACGATCCAGGCGCTACCTGGTCCGAGCTGCGGGTCGGCCGTCGAACGGGAGGTAATCGGTCCCTTGGGGGAAGCGACCGGACCACCTGCAACCGTTCGACCGCGCCGCGTGGGACCCGAGCGTCCCGAGCCACCATGGCACGGGGAAGCCTGCCATCGCGAGGAACAAGTTCCACCCGCAGGATTCGCGACGGGCGCCTCAGCTGGATCTGGCAGCCTCGCGCAGCAATCTCACCGCGGCGTCGCGCGCTGCCAGCATCGGTCCCTCCCTCCGATGGGCAACCGAGAGGGATATGCCGCCCGCAAGGAGCGCCTGGAGCTCCAGAGCAAGGGACTCGGCGGCCGGATAGCCCGCGGATGTCAGGACCTCCTTGAGGAAGCCTTCGACTTCAGACAGGTAGTCCCGGACCACCTGTCGGGCGGGGTGGGCCGGATCCACGATCTCGACTGCCGTGGTCAGGTACGGGCAGCCATGAAAGTCCTCCGCTTCCAACCACTCCCCGACGACCTCGAAGAAGGTGGGGATGAGCTCGTCGGGCGAAGCCGCAGCCGCCTCCGCCTTTGGTCGGACGCGATCGATCCAACGCGCGCGCCAATCGAGGAGCCACTCCGTGATGAGGGCATCCTTCGAGGGAAAGTGCCGGTAGAAGGTCGCCTTCGCCACGCCTGCCCGCTCGATCAGCATGTCCACGCCGGTGGAATTGATGCGACGCCCGGCGAAGAGCTCCGACGCGGCTTCCAGGATGCGGTCACGCGGCGAGAACGGAACACCGGCTGTGCGTCGAAGGCTTCCATCGATGATGCCGAGTGGATGAAGGCCCAGCATCTGGATGAGCAGGCTGGAGGGCCCGCGCTCGAGGTCGTAGACGCAGACCACCGGATCGGGCCTGCCCCGCAGCGCCGCCTCGACCTGCGACTCGTAGCTGGCGAGGTCCCAGGCCGTCGCCGCATCTGGATACGTCCAGCCCATGAAGCCGATGAGCCGGGTGATCGGATAGCCAAGCTCGCGACCCTCATCGAGCGCCTCCAGAATGAGACTGATCATTGCGGCGCGATCGAATCGCCCGCCGCGCAGATACGCGCTGTCCCACGTCTCGATCTGCAGCTGGCCCGCGGTCACTGCCTCCTCCACATCGATCCCGGCGCCGGCAAGACGCTCAACGTGTGTGGCCCGCTCTGCCGGGTCCACGATGTGGAACGCGCGATGACCACGCTCGAACCCATCCGCGATGAAGGGGAGCAGAGTTTGGTACGCCGGTTCGGATCCCTCGAACAGGCCACAGACATGGCGGTGATCCCGGAGCTCGCCTCCGGCGATCTGGATCGGTTGTGCGGGATGGCCGGGTCGTCCACCGTCATGTCTGGTACTCCCGGCGCCATTAGCCACGGCGCCAACATACCCGCCCAAGACTGATCGGTCTATAAGTAGACAGGTCTGTCTTGCACGCGGTAGAATCCCCCGGTCAGTGAGTAGTCAGCAACCTTCATGCCTGCGCCGATAGCGCCCGCCACCAGGGGCCCGAGCCCGCGGACCTCGCTCGGATCATCGCGCGCGCGATCCCCAACGCGCGACCGGATACGCACATGACCCTTGCACAGGCCGCGCGCATGCAGAGCCTCGCAGCGAAGGATGTCATCTTCCGCCAGGGCGAGCCGATCCTCCTGACCCTGTGCTCGACGGATATGCCTCATTTCGGCGAACGACGGCCGATGGGCGCCAGCTCTTGCTGGGCGTGGCGACGCGGGGCGACATGTTCGGCTATTCCAGCATCTCCGCCCGGCGCGCGGGCGTTGACCTCGTTGCCCTGACCGACGCGCTGGTGGCCGTCTGGCCCGGCCATCAGCTGCACAGCTGACCACCGGCGATCTCGGCCTGGCAACTGACGCGATCGACGGCATGGCCGACTTCATCGTGGACATCACCGAGCGGCTCGACGAATTCGTCCACCAGAGCTCGCGGCAGCGGGTGGTCCGGGTTCTGGCCAGGTACGGCGACCTGTTCTTCGGTCAGCCGGCCGTGCTGTCGCGCTCCCACCTGCCGAGCCTGGTCGGCACCAGCCGCGAGATGACGAGCCGCGTCATTCGTCAGCTCGAGCGCGAGGGCATGGTTGCCCGCGTCGGACGCAATGGCCTCCAGCTGCTGGCCCCGGAACGCCTTCACGATGCGGCCGGTCGCAGGTGGAAGAGGCTTCCTGACCCGGAGGGCATCTCGGCGTCGCGAGCCGGTGGTCATGGCTGGGGAGGAAGGATTCGAACCTTCGATCTCCTGATCCAGAGTCAGGCGCCTTACCGCTTGGCCACTCCCCAGTGAGCCGCCCGCGACAGGTCGCACGCGGGGGCGCCAATCTTAGCGGAGTCTACCGGACCCCTCACAATCGGCCGAGCGGGCACCGCAGAGTCAGCTCTCGGTGACGATCACCACACCGGACATGTCGTTTGGGTGGAACGAGCAGTCGTAGCGGTGCTCCCCCTCGCCCGTGAAGGTAAAGCTCACGCTCTCGCCTGGGGCGATCGTCAGGATGTCGCCGCCGTCATCGAGCAGCCGAACGCTGTGGGTGAAGTTGTCGTGGTTCGTCCATGTCACCGTCGTGCCATCGGACACGGTGATGGCCTCGGGCTCGAAGCGATACGAAGGCGGGAGGTCGACGGCGCTGGTTGCCACCGGTTCAACTGGATCCTCCGCGGCGCACGCGGCCAGGCAGCCATCCCGACCACGAGAAGCGAGCCCGACCACCCGGCCGGGCGGCGACCCATCACGCCTGGCCCGCAGCGTCGCGCAAGGGCCGCCGGCACGCCGCGCGTGACAGCGACGAACACCAGCACGAATGGCGAGCAGGTCGAGAACCTCGCTGATGGTGTGCGCGAACAGGAACACGGTCCAATCCAGGTGGTACGTCATGTAGCTGATCTCGGCGAGGCGAACAGGCTGAAGCCCCAGCCGAGCAATCCGGCATCGGCGTTGAAGCTGCGCCAGGCGAAGTAGGCGCCGATGGCGAAGGCCGTGATGTGGATGAGCAGGAAGATCGGTGCCGGGATCTGGTTGACGAAGTCACCGAGGGGCATTGCGGTCGAGACCTCCATCTGATGGCCGCTGGAACGCGGCGGCTGAGTTGGCGACGAGCGCCGTGGATCACGACGCCCGCCAGAACCAGGACCATGCCGACGATGCCCAGCACGTGCGCCGCGTGCTCCGGGAGCAGGCTGTGGTGGGCTGCGTGTCCACCGCCGCCGAGCACGTGGACGACAGTGTCCATGGCTCCAGCGACGAGAACGACGGCGAGGCCGACGCGGCTGCCCAGCGGCAGCGCCCCGAGCTCTGCCAGGGCCCGCCTCGCGATTTCTATCGTTAGCATTGACTATTGATACACCGGCTGCGCCGGCATCGTGTCAATGTTTCACGAGCAGAACGCGCGTGATAGAATCCGCATCCAATGCCAGATCACCGCGGGACAGACGTTGCCGCCATCGGCCTGCTTGACGAGCCGGTGCGGCTCCGCCTCTACAGTGGGTCGTACGCCAGGCGCGACCGGTCGGCCGTGAGGAGGCCGCACAGGCGTTGCGGCATCACACGCTCGCTGGCCACATTCCACCTCGACCGCCTTGCCGCCGGCGGTCTCCTCGAGGCCGGGTACCAGCGCCTGACGGGGCGCGTCGGCCCCGCGCAGTCGTCCTGCCCGGGTCTATTCGCGGGCTGAGCGCGAGTTCAACGTCATGCTTCCCGAGCGGCGATACGAGCGCGCCGCCCAGCTGTTCGCCACTGCCCTCGAGAAGACCGGTGACGGCTCACCCCCTCCGGGCCTCCGCAAGTCGGCCCATGCGCTGGGCGAGGAGCTCGGCGCGGGTCAGCGCCACGCAACGCCGTCGCAGGCGCCTCGCTGCGGCGCTCGAGCACGGAGGCTACGAGCCGCACCTCGAGGCAACCGGGACGATCCGACTCAGAAACTGCCCGTTCGACGCCCTCGTCGATCTTCACCGGCCGTTGATGTGCGGAACGAACCTGGCCTTGGCCGAGGGCATCGTCGAGGGCGCCCGGGTCACCGAGCTTCGCGCGATCCTGGACCCGCAGCCCGGCTTCTGCTGCGTGGCGTTCGTCCCAGTGGGTGACGCATCCGCGGCCGGCGCCTAGCGACCCGGGGCGGGCCCGCGGCCGCGTCGGGGAGCGTGAATCGGACCTCGGTACCGCCCCCGGGCGGGCTGTCGATCGTGATCTGGCCACCGTGGGCCGCGGACCAGGTTCCTCGCGATCGGAAGGCCGAGGCCCGTTCCGGGCGAACCGGGTGATCGGTAGAAGCGGTCGAAGACATGCTCGAGCGACTCCGGGTCGATGCCGGGGCCGGTGTCACGCACCCGCACCCAGGTCTCATCCGCGTCCCGGCCGGCGTCGACCGAGACCCGTCCGCCGGCCGGTGTGAAGCGCAGGGCATTGGCGACGAGGTTGCCGATGACCTGCCGAATTCGCGAGGGATCGACCTCGAGCGGCCGCAGGTCGGCCGGCGCCTCAACGCTGATGGCCACCCCGGCGTCGTCGGCGGCGGCGCGATGTCCGGCCACGACCTCCTGGATCAGCCGGGCGAGGTCGGTCGGCTCGCGATGGAGGCGAAGCACGCCCGCCTCGGAGAGCGACAGCGTGCGCAGGTCGTCGATCAGCCTTGCCAGCACCCGCGTCTCCTCGAGCACCGGCACCAGGTGCGCCTCGTCGGCCGGGTAGAGGCCGTCGAGGATCCCCTCGAGCGTGCCCTGCATGACGGTCAACGGCGTCCGCAGCTCGTGGCTGACGTCGGCGAGGAGGCGCCGACGGGACGCATCGGTCTCCTCGAGCCGCGCGCTCATGGCGTTGAATGCCCGCGCCAGCGATCGGACCTCGGACGGCCCACGAACCTCGACCTGGGTCCCGATCTCGCCCGCCTCGACCCTGCCGGCCGCCTCGACGAGATCGCCGACCGGCGCGGCGGTGCCGCGCAGGACGCGCCGAAGGCCGCCGACGCACGACGACCAGGACCAGGAGCGCCAGGAAGGCCGAGAGCGCGACCGATGGATGGCCGCCGAACAGGCTGGTCGATGATGTCGATGAGGAACGCGAGCAGGACCGCGATCGCCAGGACGAGGACGAGGAAGAAGACGCCGAAGCGCCACATGAAGCGCCGGCGCATCCGCCGCCAGCCCGCACCCTCGACCGGGGGCCACGCCTCGCCCTCCGGCCACCAGCGTGGGCGGCGCCCGTCCGGCGGCCCCCACCGGCGACGCCGCCATCGATCCTCGCGCTCGTCAGGCATCGGCCAGCCGGTAGCCGACGCCGTACACCGTCAGCAGGTAGCGCGGATCGTGCGGCGTCGCCTCGATCTTGCGGCGCAGGTTCTTGACGTGGGCGTCGATCGCGCGCTCGTACGACTCGAAGGCGACGCCGTGCAGCGCGTCGAGCAGCTGGGCGCGGGTGAAGACGCGGCCCGGCTGGCGGGCCATCGCCGCGAGCAGCGTGAACTCGGTTGCCGTCAGCTCGACGACGCGGCCGGCCACCTCGAGCCGCATCCGCGGCACGTCCAGCGTCAATTCGCCGACGCGGAGCACGTCGTCCGCACCGGCTCGATCCCGGCGACGCAGCACCGCCCGCACGCGCGCGACCAGCTCCCGCGGGCTGAACGGCTTGGTGACGTAGTCGTCGGCGCCGAGCTCGAGCCCGATCAGCTTGTCGGTCTCGTCGTCGCGAGCGGTCAGCATGATGATCGGCACGTCCGCGTCACGGCGCAGCCGGCGCGTCACGTCGAGCCCGTCCAGCTGCGGCAGACCGAGATCGAGCACCACCAGGTCGGGGTGCTCGGTGCGAGCCCGCATCAGCGCCTCGCGGCCGTCGGCCGGCGGTCACGACGCCGAAACCTGCCCGTTCGAGGTAGTCCCGGACGAGCTGGGTGATCTTCGGCTCGTCGTCGACGACGAGGATGGTGGCCATGCTGCGCCGATGCTACGCGACGCGCGGACGGGCGACGCTCGCGCGCGCCGCCCGATCCATCGCGGTCATCCGGCAGCCGGTGGTGGCGCCTGATCCTCGCGCCGATGAAGCTCGCGGTGGAGCTCCGACAGCCGATCCTGCCGCGACTCCCAGCCACCTCGGCCGTGCCCGCCGCCGCCCCATCGGCCCCAGCCGAAGGCCGCGCGCAGCAGCCCGAAGATGAGGAAGAAGCCCAGGATCCAGAAGAAGATCCCGAAGAAGCCGAAGCCCCATCCCGCCGTGGCCGTAGCCGTAGTGGCCGCCGACATACGGCGGATAGACCACGACCGGGTCGCCCGACGCGGCGGCCGCGTTGGCTGCCTCGGCAATGCCCTGGCTGATTCCGGCGTTGTAGACCGATGTGCCGATCACCGCCACGAGGCCCACCAGCGCGATGACCGCCAGCACCCCGAGGATCGTCCGTCCAAACATGTTGCGTCTCCTTCGTGTCGATACGCCGCTCGCTCGTGCGACCGGTCGACGCTCACGCTGACGCCGGCTTGTGGACCAAATGTGAACGCGCGACGGATGCGGAGAGGAGGACCGGATCGGTCCGCATCGGTCTGATGAGGACGGATACCGCCGTTGGTAACGCCACGGATAGCCTGAACGGTCACTCGTCGCTGAGCGGGCAAGCCAATACCGTGATCGGCACGGGGATCCAGGCAGAGGCGACACGAAAGGGATTCGATGCAGCAGGTCCAGCCGCACCACTGGCGCAGGTACGGGTTCGGGGGTCCGCCGGAGCCGTGGGAGCGCGACGCGCAGCGCGACCTCGATCGGCTCGCGACGTCGTACTACGTCGAGATCCTGGCGTCGCGCCGCATCATCATGGCCGCCGGCCCCGACGAGGCGACTCGCGGCCGCATCGACGAGCTGTTCGCCACCGCCGAGCGCCACAAGCACGAGGTCGACTTCACGCTGCGCCATTGGGCCACGCCGGTCGAGCGCGCCCGCGTCGAGGACCGCCTCGGCTCGTTGATGCGCATCGGGATGCGCCTGCGCGAGCTGCGCGACACGTCCGATCCGGAGCCGCTGCCCGCCGCCTGAACCGGTCTGCGCCCGGCGGCAGGATTTCGGCCTTTGCGTCCCGGAGCAGCGCAACGACGAAGGAGAAGCCGATCTCCGGCTGCATTCCAGTCCGCGCTTTGCGCCCGGCGCAAATCGCGTTCGCTGAACCCGAAATTCGTCGTTAGTTGCGCCCCGAGCGCAAACGGCCGTGCGTCGGGATCACGGTCGACCCGGCAGCGGTCGCGCGCGAGGAACGCACCTGCGACACTCCACGGCATGCCTCGCATGCCCACCCTTGCCGACGTGAACGCCGCGCGCACGCGGCTGCGCGGGATCGCCCTCCAAACGCCACTTGAGCCGAGCCGGGAGCTGTCCGAGGCGACCGGCGCCGCCGAGGTGCGCCTCAAGCGCGAGGAGGTCCAGCCGACCGGCGCATTCAAGACACGCGGCGCCCACAACAAGGTCGCGATCGTGGCCGACGAGCGTCCCGAGGCCGCGCTGGTGACGGCCAGCAGCGGCAACCACGGTATCGCGGTCGCCACCGCCGCCATCCGCCACGGGATGCGGCTGACCGTCCTCGTCGGGCGCTCCGTCTCCCCGGCGAAGCTGGAGCGGCTGCGGGCGCTCGAGACGAGCCGCATCACGGTTGAGCTCGTCGGGAACGACACCGACGATGCCGAGGCCGAGGCACGCCGCCGCGACGACGCGGGCCACGCGATCTACATCCCGCCCTACAACGATCCCGAGGTGATCGCCGGCCAGGCGACGGTCGGCGTCGAGATCCTGGAGGACTGGCCGGAGGTCGACACCATCGTGGTGCCGATCGGCGGTGGCGGGCTGATCGCCGGCATCGGCCTGTGGGCAAAGTCCGTCAAGCCGGGACTGCGGCTGGTCGGCGTCCAGCCGGCGGCGTCTCCGCCCATGTACGTCCATTTCGAGACCGACTCGACCGACCCGATGCCGATCGCGCCGACCCTGGCCGATGGCGTGGCGGGCAACATCGAGCGCACCAGCATCACCTGGCGCCTGTGCCGGCAGCACGTCGACCAGGTCGTGCTGGTGGAGGAGGACGAGATCGCGCAGGCGATGCGCTGGGCGATGGAGGTGCCGCACCTGCTGCTGGAGGGAAGCGCGGCGCTCGGCATCGCCGCGCTGCGGCCGGGGCTGCTCGACCTGACCGACCGGCACGTGGCCGTCGTGACGACCGGCCGCAACGTGAGCCTCGATACGCTGCGCAGGGTGCTCGAATGACGCCCGACGAAGCACGAACCAGGTTCGCCGCGGAACCGGTGGCGCGCCTGGCGACGGCGGATGCAGCGGGGCCACCCGCACATCGTGCCGATCACGTTCGCCGTCGACGGCAACCGCGTCGTCAGCTGCCGTGGATGGCAAGCCCAAGCGCGGCGGGCGGCTGCATCGGCTCGAGAACATCGAGGCCAATCCACGCGTCTCGCTGCTCGTCGATCACTACCACGAGGACTGGCGGCGCCTGTGGTGGGTCCGGGCTGATGGCACCGCCCGCATCGTGGACGCCGGCCCGGAGCTGACGCGGATGCTCGACCTCCTCCGCGACGCGCTATCTCCCAGTACGAGCGCGTGGCGCTCATCGGCCCCGCGATCGTCGTGGAGGTCGAGTCGTGGAACGGATGGGCGGCGGCCGGCTGACGGGGTGGTATCGGTCTTGCGGGCCTGAAGCGCCCGTAGGTACATCCCAAGGAGAAGCAGTGCTTCAGATCACCAATGGCGCAGCCACCTTCCTGTCCGAGCTTCGGCGTGGACAGGACGTGCCCGAGACGTACGGCCTGCGCATCTATCCGGAGTCCACGGAGCAGGACGAGGTCACGGTCGCCCTCGGCTTCACCGATGCGCCGGCCGCCGGCGACCAGGTGACCGAGCATGACGGCCTGCGGGTCTTCGTCGCTCCCGAGCTTGCCGCGCCGCTCGACGAAGCGGCGATCGACGTCACCGCCGATGAGGAAGCCCCGCGCCTCGTCTTCCGGCCGCAGGGCGAGCTCCAGGACTAGGTCACTCGTGGGCTCCGGCCCACGCGGGCTCGTCGTCCGGCGGCGCACCGGCGTCCTCGAGGGCGGCGAGCCCTTCCTCCATCTGGCGTAGCGCGCTGCGGGCCTCCACGACGGAGACCGCCGCGAAGGACACGCCATCGCCGGTCCGCAGCCCTGCGACGCGGCCGATGTCGGCGCGGATGACGCACGCCGGCACCGGGTAGCCGCCGGTGACCGGGCGGTCGGCGAGCATCACGATCGGCCGGCCGTCGGGAGGCACCTGGATCGCGCCGATCGCGATGCCCATCGAGGGAACCTCGCGCTGTCCGGCGTCGAGCTGTCGCCCGTCGAGGCGCACGCCCGTCCGGTCCGCCTCGATCGCGACGCCCCACGCTCTGATCGGTCAAGCGCGTCCAGGCCCAGCAGCTCGTGGTGCGGACCCGGCAGGATCCGGATCGGGCCCTCCGCGCGTGCCGCCCGTCCAGCGTCGGATGCTGCCGGACGGGCTCCCGACCGAGAGGCGATCCCCGGCGCGCAACGCGCGCCCCTCGTGCCCGCCGAATCCGGTCCGCAGATCGGTCGACATCGACCCGAGCACGGCCGGGACCCGGATGCCGCCGGCGACGGCCAGGTAGCCGCGCGCACCGTCCCCCATCCGGATGCGCAGCATCGCGCCGCGTCGCACACGGCGGCCGACGAATGGCGGCAGCGGCAGGCCGTCGAGCGTGGCATCGAAGGCGCGCGCCGGTGAGGGCGATCGACGTCTCCACGTGGAACCGCAGCTCTGGCCCAGCCAGGGTGAGCTCGAGCAGCGCCGCATCATCGTCGTTGCCGACGAGCCGATTCGCCAGCCGCGCACTCCATGCCGTCGGCCGCGCCACCGACCGGCACGCCCACGTGCCGCCACCCCGGCCGACCTCCGGCCGTCTGGACCGATGTCAGCGCGCCGGGCTCGACGACCTCGATCATGCCGGCTCGAAACGGACGCGATCGCCCGGCTCGAGGAGCGCGGGGTGGTCGCTGGAGGGATCGAACAGCGTGACCTCGGTCCGCCCGATGACGCGCCAGCCTCCGGGCAGGTCCGCGGGGTAGATGCCGGTCATCGATCCCGCGATGGCGACGGAGCCCGCCGGCGTCCGCGTGCGTGGCGTGGCAAGCCGATCGACCCGCAGGTCGGGAGGCAGGTCGCCGAGGTAGGCGAAGCCGGGCGCGAACCCGCAGAACAGCACGCGCAGCTCGGCCGACGCATGGCGCGCCACGACCTCGGACGCGGTCAGGCCGGTGAGCTCGGCCACCGCAGCCAGGTCGGGCCCGTCATAGGTGACGGGAATGGTGTGCAACCTGCCGTCTGGCCGCAGCGGCCGCAGGCCGGCGAGGCGGCGCCTCGAGATCCATCGAGACGTGCTCCGGATCACCGAACCAGCGGATCGAGCTCCACCAGCAATGAGGCAAGGCCCGGCACCGCCTCGACCAGCCAGGAAGGCGGGGCGTCGCGGAGGGATGCGGCAAGGGCCTGCGCCAGCTCCGATGACTCGAGCTCGACGAGCAGCGCGGCCTCGCCGAAGGGCCGAATCACGGAGCGCCGAGGGCGGCCACCCTCAGGCCCTCGCCCTCCAGCGCACGTCGAACCGCCGCGGCGATCTCCACCGCGCCGGGAGTGTCGCCGTGGCAGCAGATGCTTTCGGCGCGGAGCGTGACCGTGCTGCCGTCGACCGCCGAGCACCTGCCCACCGACGGCGATCGAGACCGCCTGCGCGGCGGCGTCCGCCGGGTCGGTGATCAACGACCCCGGCTCGCTGCGCGGCTGGAGCGAGCCATCGGCGAGATAGCGGCGGTCGGCGAATGCCTCGGGCACGAAACGGAGCCCCATCTCGGCCGCGGCGGCGGCCATCGGCTCCGAGGAGGCGAGCCCGTAGAGGGCAAGGTCGCCGCTGAACTTCGCCGTGGCGCGCGCGATCGCCATCGCCAGCGACGGATCGGCCGCGGCCTGGTTGTAGAGCGCACCGTGCGGCTTGACGTGCTGCATCTCGACTCCGTGGGCGCGGCAGAAGGCCTCGAGCGCGCCGATCTGGTAGCGCACCAGCAACTCGACCTCGTCGGGATCGAACGGCAACGGGCGGCGGCCGAAATTGAGGAGGTCGGGATAGCCGGGCTGAGCGCCGACCGCCACCTCGGCGCGCCGGCACATGCCGACCGTCTCCTCCATCACCCGGAATTCGCCGGCGTGGAACCCGCACGCCACGTTGGCGCTGGTGATGTGGGCGACCAGGCGCTCGTCGTCGCCGAGCTTCCAATGCCCGAAGCTCTCGCCAAGATCGGCGTTGAGGTCCATCTCGCCGACATGCTAGCCGCGGCATCGGTTGCGGCGGACGGTAGGATCGGCGCATGACAGAAACGCGGGATGCACCCGAGCGGCCCTCGGAGAGCGGCACCGCCCCGACCATCGCGATCGGCCTCGTCCTCGTCGTCGTTGGCGCGATCCTGCTCGGGGCCAGCTGGCCGGAATCGGGATCGAGGATGTCGGCTGGCCCGTCTTCGTCATCGGCGCCGGCCTCGTGATCTTCAACATCGGCCTCCTTGTGGCCAAGGAGCAGGGCATGGTCATCGGCGGCACCGTCGTCACGACCGTCGGGCTGGTGCTCCTCTACCAGGATCAGACCGGTCGATGGGAGAGCTGGGCGTACGCGTGGGCGCTCGTCGGCCCCGCTGCCAGCGGACTGGGTCTCGCCCTGTGGGGCCTGCGCAGCGGCAATGGCGCCGACGTTCGCAACGGGACCTGGGGCCTGCTCGGTGGGCTCGCCATCTTCGGCGTCGCATTCCTCTTCTTCGAGGGAGTGATCGGGATCGGTGGCGATCGCCTGGCGCTTCCCGAGTGGCTGCTGCCGGCGGCGGTGATCGCGATCGGCGTGGTCGTGCTGCTGCGGGGAGTGATCGAGCGTCGCGAACCGTCGGGCTCATAGCGGCCGACAGACCCATCGGCGAACCCGATGGCGTGGTGCCGCGCGAGGCCCACGTGCGCACCGTATCCTTGAGTGCGACATGCCCGACCCCGAACGGCCGACCGATACGCTCGACGAGCTGAACCTCGTCAACGCGGGCTACGTGGCCGACCTCTACGAGCGCTATCGCGACGATCCGGCCAGCGTCGACGCGGAGTGGCGCAGCCTGTTCGACTCGGGCGCCGGCGGCTACGAGCCGGTGGCCTCGTCCTCGAATGGTGCTCGCCAGGTCGACGCGCCGGCGCCACCCGCGCCCGAAGCTGCCCCGACGGCGTCATCGGTCCCCGAGGGCGCGACGCCGATCAAGGGGCCGGCCGCGCGGCTGGCGCAGAACATGGTCGCCAGCCTCGGCGTCCCGACCGCCACCAGCTTCCGCGACATCGACGTGGCGATGCTGGAGGCCCGGCGCGGGGAGCTCAACCAGCAGATCGCTCCTCGCAAGGTGAGCTTCACCCATCTGATCGGCTGGGCGATCGTGCGGGCCGTGGTGGAGCAGCGCTCGATGAGCCACTACTTCACCGAGATCGAAGGTCAGGCCTACCGGGTCGACCCGGGCCACGTCAACCTGGGCCTGGCCGTCGACGTCGAGCGCAAGGACGGGTCGCGCTTCCTGGTGGTGCCGGTCATCAGAGGCGCCGACGAGATGGACTTCGCCGCGTTCCTGGCGCGCTACGAGGAGCTGGTCGAGAAGGCCCGCAGCAACAAGCTGTCGCCGGACGACTTCGCCGGCGCCACCGTCACCCTGACCAACCCGGGCACGCTGGGCACCACCGCCAGCGTGCCGCGCCTGATGCCCAACCAGGGGACGATCGTCGCCACCGGCACGATCCGCACCGTGGGCGGTGATCGGCACATGACGCTCACGTCGACCTACGACCACCGCATCATCCAGGGCGCCGAGTCCGGCGCCTTCCTGCGACGAATGGATGGGCTCCTCTCCGGCGAGGACGGCTTCTACGCCGATCTCTTCGCCGAGCTGGGCGCCAGGGCTGCGGACGTGACGACCGATGAGCCGATGCCGTCGGCCGGCGAGGCGGCCGGTGCGCCGGCAGGTCAAGGTGACCGAGGGCGAGCAGTACGAGCAGCTCAAGGCCGTCGCCGCCGGGATGGCGCTCGTGAAGGCCTACCGGTACTTCGGGCACAGGGCCGCCCGGCTCGATCCCGCTCGGCTCCGAGCCGGCCGGCGACCCGGCCCTCGACCCCGGGCCGCTCGGCCTCACGCCCGAGAACATGCGCACCGTCCCCGCCGAGCTGATGCGGATCTACGTGCCCGGCGAGACCCTCGCCGACGCCCTCCCCCACCTCCAGGAGACCTACAGCGGCACCATCGCCTACGAGGTGGAGCACATCGGCTCCCACGAGGAGCGGGTCTGGCTGCGACGGGTCATCGAGTCGGGCGAGCATCGGCTGCCGATGGAGGCCGAGGACCAGGTCGCGCTGCTCGAGCGGCTCATCAGCGTCGAGACCCTCGAGCGCTTCCTGCACAAGGCCTACCTCGGCCAGAAGCGGTTCAGCATCGAAGGCCTCGACACGATGGTGCCGATGCTGGACGTGATCATCGGCGAGGCCGCCGACCAGGGCGCCCGCAAGGTGATGATCGGGATGGCGCATCGCGGCAGGCTGAACGTGCTGGCGCACGTCGTGGGCGTCAGCTACGAGGCGATCCTCGCCGAGTTCGAGGCCGGGCGCGCGGGTGGCGAGGCGAAGACGGCACCGAAGGGCGGCCTGGACGACGTCAAGTACCACCTCGGCGCCGAGGGCGGCTACCTCACGGCCGACGACGAGGAGGTTCGCGTGGTGCTCTCGCCCGAACCCGAGCCACCTCGAGGCGGTCGATCCGGTCATCGAGGGCCGCACCCGGGCCGAGCAGACCGACCGCTCGGCCCCGATCGCCACCACCAATCCGGCCTCGACCCTGCCGTTGCTCATCCACGGCGACGCCGCCTTCGCCGCACAGGGCGTGGTGGCGGAGACCCTGAACCTCGCGCGGCTGGACGGCTACAGCACCGGCGGCACGGTGCATCTGATCGCGAACAACCAGGTCGGCTTCACCACCGGACCGCGCGAGGCCCGCTCGACCGACTACTCGTCCGACCTCGCGAAGGGCTTCGACGCACCGATCGTCCACGTCAACGCCGACGACCCGGAGGCGTGCCTCGCGGCGGCCCGCCTGGCGATGATGTACCGCGAGGCGTTCGGGCATGACGTGGTGATCGACCTCGTGGGCTACCGGCGCTACGGCCACAACGAGGGCGACGAGCCGGCGTACTCGCAGCCCGCGATGTACGCGAAGATCGCGGAGCACCCGAGCGTCCGCGAGCGCTACCAGGCCGAGCTGGTCGACGCCGGGGTGATCACGGCGGCCGAAGCCGAGGCGAAGATCAAGGAGGCGCAGCGCGACCTCGCCGCGCGCCAGGCATCCCTGCGCAAGGGCACCGACGACAGCGAGGGCGAGCTCGACCGCGGCTCGGAGGCGATCCCGCAGAAGAAGGAGACCGAGCCGAAGACCGCGGTGCCGCTGGGCCGGCTTCGCCAGCTGAACGCGGCGATCGCGGCCGTCCCGGACGGGTTCACGATCCACCCCAAGCTCGGCAAGCAGCTCAAGCGGCGTGCCGATGCCCTGGACGACGACGAGCCGCGGATCGACTGGGGCCACGCGGAGCTGCTCGCCTTCGCCACGCTGCTCGACGAAGGGACGCCGATCCGGCTGACCGGCCAGGACACCGCGCGCGGCACGTTCAGCCAGCGACACGCCGCGCTGTGGGACGCGACCACCGGGGAGCGGTACGTCCCGCTGCAGCACCTGCCCGGCTCGAAGGCATCGTTCGAGCTCCACAACTCGCCGCTCTCCGAGTACGCCTCGCTCGGCTTCGAGTACGGGTACGCGGTCACCGCGCCCGACGGGCTCGTGCTGTGGGAGGCGCAGTACGGCGACTTCGTCAACGGGGCCGAGATCATCATCGACCAGTTCCTGGTCTCCGGCCTCGCGAAGTGGCGGCTCACCTCGCGCCTCACCCTGCTGCTGCCCCACGGCTACGAGGGATCGGGGCCGGAGCACTCGTCGGCGCGGCTCGAGCGCTTCCTGGCGCTCGGCGCCGAGGGCAACATCCGGGTCGTCTACCCGACCACGCCGGCGCAGTACTTCCACCTCCTGCGCCGGCAGGCGCGCCACCGCGACGCCCGGCCGCTGGTGGTCATGACGCCGAAGTCGCTGCTTCGCCTGCCGCAGGCCGCCTCCCGGGCATCCGAGCTCGCGTCGGGCGCTTTCAGGAGCGTCCTCGACGACCCGCGGGTGGCCGACGACGCCGCAGGCAGCCGCAGGTTCGCCGCATCCTCCTCTGCAGCGGCAAGGTCTACTACGACCTCATCGGCGCGCCCGAGCTCGAGGGGGCCTCCGACGTGGCGATCATCCGCGTCGAGCGCCTCTATCCGTTCCCGGACGCGACCTGCAGGCCGTGCTCGACCGGTATCCGAAGATCGAGTCGTTCGCCTGGGTGCAGGAGGAGCCGCGCAACATGGGCGCTCGCAAGTTCGTGCTGCCGAGGATCCGGCACCTGGTGCCGTACAAGATCCCGCTCGGCGACATCTCGCGTCCCGAGCGCTCACGCCCGGCCGAGGGCTACCCGGCGGCGCACCACGTCGAGCAGGAACGGATCGTGCGCGAGGCGCTGACCGGGCGCTGAATTCCTGCGGTTGGGTGCCAAGTCGGTTGGCGCTGCGACCGCCGAACCACGGTCTGCCGGTCGTGACGCCACCTCGTTAGCCGTTCGACCGCCGAACGCGGTATTCGGCTCTTCGCCGGTCGCAAGGCCAATCAGGTTGGCATCGGTCCTTCGCCGCGACGGACGCCCGACGGTGCTGGCGCAGGTGGAAGAAGAGGTCCGCGGCCGTCTTGAGCGCGACCAGCAGCACGAGCGCCGCGAACGGCGTCCCGAAGGCACCGGCCAGGAAGGCGCCACCGAGGACGGTGGCGTGCAGCACGAAGACGCGCCCGTAGACGCTCATCATCTGCCCCGCCGGCGACACGCTCAGATACTCGCCGACGCCCGAGGAAGTTCACGAAGAAGCTCACGCCGTGGCTGACCGCCAGCGCCAGCGCCGAGAGCAGCAGGCCGTCCAGCGGCAACGGCCCGAAGTCGGCCGGCGCGAAGCCCGACCCAGCCATCGATAGGCCCGGCGAACACGGGCAGCAGGAACACGAACACGCCGTGCACGAGCCAGAACAGGCCGTAGTGGAGGATGAAGAAGCCGATGATGCCGCCGCGTGCCAGGCCGGCGGCCACGCCGCTCATGCGGATCGTGACGCGTGATCCGGCCGCCGGCACCTCGATCGGTCCCTCGGCGCGGGCGATCTTGAAGACGTTGACGACGCCGACGATCCCCGACTCGATCCAGTACAGGACCAGGATCATCATCAGCGACCAGTCCCAGAAGGCGACGCCGATGAGCGGGATCAGGTTGACCGCCACGAGCACGGCGGCCGACAGCCAGCGCATTGCGGCCGATCATACCCGGCGCCTTCCTATACTCCGTCTCGTGACGCGCCACCCCGAGCCGCTCCTGGAGCGCTACCGAGACCTGATCGCCGCCGACGGCGAGCCCTTTCCGATCTCGCTTGGGGAGGGCGGCACCCCGCTCATCCGCGCCAGGCGGCTCGGCGCCGAGATCGGCATCGAGAACCTTCACCTCAAGTTCGAGGGCGCCAACCCGACCGGCTCGTTCAAGGACCGGGGCATGGTCCTGGCCGTCAACCGGGCGGTGGCCTGCCGGCGCGCGGGCGGTCGTGTGCGCGTCGACCGGCAACACCAGCGCGTCGGCGGCCGCCTATGCCGCCGCGGCCGGGCCTGCCCTGCCACGTGATCCTGCCGGCGGGCAAGGTGGCGCGCGGCAAGATGGCGCAGGCGCTGGCGGCCGGCGCGAAGCTGACCATGGTCGACGGCAACTTCGACGCGGCGCTGGCCGCGGTACGGCGGCTGGGCGAGGATGGCCTGGCGGTGGTGGTCAACTCGATCAACCCCGACCGGCTCACCGGGCAGCAGACAGCCGCCTTCGAGGTCGTCGATGCCCTGGGCGAGGCACCCGACGTGCTGGCCCTGCCGGTCGGCAACGCCGGCAACATCACCGCCTACTGGCGCGGCTTCCGCGCCTACGCCGACGCGGGGCGCACGCCCGATGCGAAGCTGCCGCGCATGCTCGGCTTCCAGGCCGAGGGCGCCGCACCGATCGTGCGCGGCGAGCCGGTCGAGTCACCCGAGACGGTGGCGACCGCGATCCGCATCGGCAATCCCGCTTCCTGGCAGCAGGCGGTCGCGGCCCGTGACGAGTCCGGCGGCCTGATCGAGGCGGTCACCGACGACGAGATCCTCGAGGCACAGCGCCTGATCGCGCGGCTGGAGGGGGTCTTCTGCGAGCCTGCCTCCGCCGCGGGCGTGGCCGGCGTGCGGCGTCTCGCCGCGGAGCGGCGCATCGGCGCGGGCGAGACGGTCGTGTGCGTGCTCACCGGACACGGCCTCAAGGATCCGGACGCCGTTCAGGCCGAGGAGGGCTCGTTGACGCCGATCCCATCCGATTTCGACGCCATTCGCGAGGAGATGGGCCTCTAGATTGGCGCGCCGTCGGCAGAGGCGTGTCGGTCAGGCGGCGCCGCAGGCGTCGACGATGGCTGCCGCGAACTGCTCGGGCGACGCGCTCTTGCTCACGTAGGTCGCGGTCCCGCTGGACCCGAGCGGCGCATGGCCCTCGGTGTCGCTCCAGCCCGTGGTGACGACCCGCATGGACGGCCAGGCGCGAGCCAGCCCGGCGACGAGGGCGAGACCGGCCTCGATATCGGGCAGCCGCGGGTCGACCAGGACCACGTCGGGCAGCTCCTGCTGCACCAGCTCGAGCGCCGCGCGCACGTCGCCGGCGCGACCGACGACCTGCACCTCGCCGGTGACGCCCAGCAGGTCAGCCAGGCTCTGCTGGACGCGGCGATCTGCGTCGACGATCACCACCCTCGGTGATCGGGGCAGGGTGGGGCGCGGGCTGGCTGACATGTAAACGAGGCTACGCTTCTAAAGGTGGATCGCCTAGTGGGCAATGGGCGCACGAGCGCCTACGTCATTCCGCCGATTCGTCGTCGCCCGCGGGAACCGCCGCCTCGATGTAGGTACCGCCACCGGCCCGGCTCTCGACGCGCAGCTCACCACCGACCAGGTCGACCCGCTGTCGCATGCCGATCAGGCCGAGATGCCCGCGCGGCACCGCGTCGGGCGCGAAGCCGACGCCGTCATCGGTGACGCTCAACCGCACCCGGTTGCCCTCGGTTGCGATCTGAAGCGTGGCGCTCGACGCGTTCGCGTGCTTCACGACGTTGTGGAGCGCCTCCTGCCCGATCCGGTACAGGGCCTCCTCGGCCGGGAGCGGCAGGCGCTCGATCGGCTCAGCGTCGACCACGACGGTCAGGCCGGTTCGGCGCTGGACCGCGGTCGCGTGCGTGCGCAGCGCCTGGACCAGCCCGTCCGACTCCAGGCTGGAGGGCCGGAGCTCGAAGATGAGCGTGCGCATCTCGGCCAGTGCGTCCTTCTGGAGCTCGCGCAGCTCGACGAGCTTGCCGCGCGCCGCCTCCGGATCGGTCGCCATCAGGATCTCGAGCGTGCGCAGCGTGAGGCCCATGCTGAAGAGGGCCTGGGTGACGGAGTCGTGCAGCTCGCGGGCGAGGTGCGCGCGCTCCTGGCTGGCCGCCAGCTCGGCGGCCTGGTCGCGCAGGTCGCCCGCCAGCCGCTCGCGCTCGCTGATGTCACGGACCGATCCGTGCGCGCCCGCGAAGCGGCCGTCGACGATGGTTCCGGTCATGGCCACCTCGGTCTGGCTGATGCGGCCGTCGGGCAGCGGCAGGTCGAGCCGGACGCGCTGCTCCTGGTCGGGATGCTGCTTCAGCAGCTCCCACGCCACGACCGCCGCGGCCAGCGTCTCGTCCCCGGCCAGGGTTGCGAACGGCTTGCCCATCAGGTCGCCCGGCTTCCAGCCCGTGCGGGACTCGAGCGAGTCGCTGAAGAAGGTGAAGTTGCCGTCGGCGTCGACGCTCCACACGATGTCGGGCGAGTTGTCGACGAGGTGGCGGTATCGGCGCTCGGACTCCTCCACCTCGGCATACAGCCTGGCGTTGGTCAGCGCGATGGCGGCCTGGTCGGCGAGGAGCTTCAGGAGCTCCGCGTCCCCGGCGTTGAACGCGTTCGTCGCGGTCGACTGGACGGTGATCGTGCCGATCAGGCGATCCGGGCCGAGGAGCGGCGCGGACATCATCGAGTGGATGTCCTGCGCCTCGATGCGCGCGTCGCCCTTGTCATGCGGGAACGCCCTGTCGTTGAGGTAGTCGCCCGTCCACCGCACGCGGCGCTCGGCGGCGGCCATTCCCGCGATCCCCGATCCGAGCGGCACGGTCACGTCGTCCGGCGATGGCGGCAGCGGCGCCGCGGCGATCGGTCGCTCGAGGTGCTCGCCGCTCTCGGCCGCGAGGTTGATCTGGGCCCGATCCGCGCTCAGGAGCCGCGCGGCGTCGGCGACCGCGCGCTTGATCACGGTGAGCGGGTCGTGCAGCGAGGCGATCTGCGCGGCGATCTCGGCCAGGCTGCGCTGGGCGTCGGACCGTTCGCGCAGCTCCTCGTACAGGCGCGCGTTGGTGATGGCCACGGCGGCCTGGGCGGCGAAGAGCTGGACGAGCTCGAAGTCCGCATCGGTGAAGGCGACCTCGCTGCCCCCGGCGCGGCCGATGTTCATGGCGCCGATGACCTCGTCGCCGCTGACCAGCGGCACGATGATGACGGCCTGCTCATCCGCGGGAGTGCCGGGGATCTGGATCAGGCGCGGATCGTTGAGCGCGTCGTTCTGGAGGACGGGCTCGCGATGCTCGACCGTCCACCAGGTGAGGCCCTGCCCCTTCGGGATCGGGAAGCCGAGCACGGCCTCCGCGTGGCGCTCGCGGGCAAGCATCGGCTTCAGTACGCCCTCGTCCTCGTCGACCCGATAGACGCTGAGGTTGTCGTACCAGACCACGTCCTTCAGGCCATCGGCGACCAGCTCGAGGACGCTTGCCGGCTCGAGCGTCGAGAGGAGCTGCTGGTTGATCTGGAGCAGCCGCCGCTGCGAGTCGGTCTGGCGGGCCAGCGCCGCCGACTCCTCGCCCAGCTGCTCGTACAGGCGCGCGTTGGTGACGGCGATGGCGGCCTGGCTGGCGAGCACCTCGAGCAGCTCGGCATTGGCGGCATCGAACGCTTCGCGCGCCTGGGAATGGACGGTCAGCGAGCCGATCGCCCCGTCCTCGCCGATCAGCGGGGCGCTCATGACCGATCGGATGCCGTGCTGGCGGATGTAGCGGTCCGGCGCCTCCGCGTGCGTGAACTCCGGGTCGGCCAGGTAGTCGCCGGTGCGGACGACCCGGCGCTCGATCACCGCGCGGCCGGAGACGCCCTCGTTGAGCTCGACCGGGTCGACGGCCTCGTCGCGCTCGATCGGCAGGTCGATCGCCGAGTGGCCGAACGCCCAGTGCAGGCCGCCGGTGGCGGCCACCAGCTCGATCCGGCCGCCGTCGGCGTCGAGCAGGCGCACCGCCTCGTCGAGCGTCCGCTGCAGGACGTCGCCGGGGTCGCGGATGGCGGTGATGCGCGCCGCGATCTCGCCGAGCGAGCGCTGCGCCTCCACCCGGCGCTCGAGCTCCTCGTACAGGCGGGCGTTGCCGAGCACGATCGCCGCCTGGCTGGCCAGCGCTCCGAGGAGCTCGGCGTCGTCGACGTCGAACGCGTCCGGCCGCGACGAGTAGGCGCTGATCGCGCCGAGCGGCCCGGACTCGCCGACCAGCGGCGCGCTCATCTGCGAGTGATACCCGTATCGCGTGATCCACTCATCGGCGCGCGTGGTGTGAGCGAACGAGTCGTCGCCGAGGTAGTCGCCCGTCCAGGTGACCCTGCCCTCGGCCACCGCTCGCCCGGCGATGCCCTGCCCGATGCTGACCGTCGTGTCGTCGACCGGCGTGTCGGTTCCTGTGCCGAACACCTCGCGGTAGTCGGCCAGCTCGCGGGTGCCCGCGCGCACCTGGTGGATGACGACGTGCTCGGCATCGAGCAGCCGCTTGGCTTCGGCGACCGCGCGGCTGAGCACGGCCGACGGGTCGCGGAGCGAGGTGATCGAGGCCGCGATCTCGCCGAGCGTGCGCTGCGCCTCGACCTGGTGGGCCAGCTTCTCGGCGGTGACGTCCGCCTCGGCGTTCAGGCTGGCGTTTGCCAGCACGATCGCCGCCTGGTCCGCCAGCAGGCCGAGCAGCTCGCCGGCGTCGGCGTCGAACGCGCCGGGCGTCTCCGCGAAGACGCCGATGGCTCCCATCGGTCCGTCCTCGCCGAGCAGCGGAGCGGCGACCACGGCCCGGATGCCCAGCTCGCGGGCGACTCCGTCGGAGAGCGCCTCGTGCTTGAACGAGTCATCGGCCAGGTAGTCGTCGGTCCAGGTGGCCCGGCCGGTCTGGATCGCGAGCCCGGAGACGCCATCGTCGGCGCGGGTGCGGTCCAGCTCGGTGAAGGGGACGAGCTCTTCGTGGACCAGCGAATGGCCGTCGCCCCAGCGCAGGATCCCCTCGGCATCGGTCGCGACCATGCCGATCTGGCCACCATTGCCCTTGAGCAGCCGCACGGCGGCCCGCAGGGTCTGCTCCAGAACGGCGGACGGATCGCGCAGCGAGGTGAGCTGCGCCGCCATCTCGGCCAGCGTTCGCTGGGCCTCGACCCGGTGAGCCAGCTCGTCGGCCTGCTCGCGCAGGTCCTCCTCCATCCGGGCGATCTCGGTGATGTCGCGGTTCGTGCCATGGGCACCGATCAGCTTGCCGTCGGCATCCACGATGCCCGTGCCCCTGATCTCGACCGGCAGCTTGCTGCCGTCCTTCCGAGGCTCCAGGATCCGGAGCCGGTACACCCGCTCGGGATGCTCCTGGAGCTCGGCGAAGGTCGCCGCCACCATCGCCATCGACTCCGGCGCGGTCGCGGCCGAGACGTGCTGGCCGATGAGCTCGTCGGGGCGGTAGCCGGTCATGCGCTCGACGCTGTCGCTGATGTAGGTGAAGCGCATGTCGGCGTCGATCGACCACATGATGTCGACCGACTCGTCGACGAGGTAGCGGTACTGCTCTCGCGAGCGCTCCAGCTCCTCGGTCAGCCGCGCATTGGAGATCGCGATGGCGCCCTGGTCGGCCAGCCCCTGCAGGAGCGCGAGCTCATCGTCGCTGAACCCGTGCGGCTGCTCGAACGAGACCGCCAGTGTCCCGATCACCTCGCCGCCGGGAGCCAGGAGCGGCGCGGCCGCCATGCCACGCAGCGCCAGTCGCTCCGCCACCGACTGATCGGCCTCGTCGTGCGGAATGCGCGGGTCGACGAGGTAGTCCTCGGTGTGGATCACCTCGCCGCGTGACGCCGCCAGCCCGTTGATCCCGCCGTCCACCGGGAAGTCGAGCTGCGCCAGCCAGTCCTCGGTCCACGCGGCATTGCCACCGACCACCACCGTCGGTCGCAGGACCCGCCCACCCGGTTGCATGAGCGTCAGGTGCGCGCCGTCCGAGCCGAGGAGCCGGCGGGCGGCGTCCACGACCGACTGGAGGATCTCCTCCGGCTGGCGGATGACGGCGATCCTGGCCGAGATCTCGCCGAGCGTGCGTTGTGCCTCGACGCGGCGCGCCAGCTCCTCCTGGGATCGCGCGAGCCGCTCGATGAGCCGCTGGTTGGCGATGGCGGCCGCCGCGTGATCGGCCAGCGCGCGGAGCAGCGCGATCTCCGACTCGTCGAAGTCGTCGATGCGCGACGAGTAGGCGCCGAGAGCGCCGAGCACCTCCCCCTCCGCGATCAGCGGCGCCGCGGCCATCGAGCGCATGTTGGCGATCGTCACGATCCGATCGGCGACCGGCGAGTGCGGGAAGCGGTGGTCCCGCCGGTAGTCGCCCGAGACGACGACCTCTCCGCTGGCGATGGCGTGCCCGAAGAGGCCGACGCCCACCGGCAACGAGAGGTCGTGGATGAGCTGGCGCGCCTCCGGGTTGCGGATGCCCGCATCGACCGCGAACTGGAGCCGGCCCTCAGCCAGGTCGACCAGGTACACCATCGCACCGTCCGCGCTGAGCAGCCGCGCCGCCTCCTCGACCGCGCGCGACAGCAGGGCGTGACTGTCCTGCTGCTCGCCGGTCGCGCGTGCCGGCGTCTTGGGCTCGGGGCGGGAAGGAGCGCGGGTCATGAGGCCGGAGAGGATACGCCATCTCGCGCGGCAGTCCCCATCGGCGCACTACGTCATTCCGCCGCGATCCCTACCGCAGGTGTCCCGCTGGTCTCTCGCCCCGTCTGCCCGATTCCGCGAAGGTCGGCCGCGATGACACTACGCAGCAGCCAACTGCTTCGGATGCCGACGCGAGCATCGAGCCCTCACCCAACGGAGGACCCCGCAATGCCCCAGTCCAAGCGCACCCGCGCCGTCGGCGCCGTGCTCACCGCCGCCATCGTCGGGCTTACCCTGGCGACGGCCTACATCCACTCGACGCTGGGTGGCCTGCTCTTCACCCTGAACGCGCTCGGCTACCTCGGCCTCGCCGCTCTCATCGTGATCGGCGCCGCCGCGCCGGTTGCCGTCGTCGAGCGATTCAGCTGGTTCCCGCGCGTGGCGCTCCTCGGCTACACGCTCATGACGATCGCCGGCTACCTGGTGATGGGCCCGTACTTCACGCTCGGCTTCATCGCCAAGGGCATCGAGGTCGCCCTGGTGACGCTCCTCGTCATCGACATCATCCGCGTCTACGGCAGCCCGATGGGCCTCGTCCGCAGCGCGCTGGCGTCGGTCGACCCGATCGTCCCGGAGCGCTTCCGCCAGACCGCCTAGACCTCAACCGACCAGACCGATCGGCGGGCCGGATCTCCCGGCCCGCCTTCGTCATGACTTTGCGCTGGAGCGTAACTAACGACGAATTTGGACGCGCATCGGTTGGTTTCGAGGCCGGCCAATGCCCTTAGGCGCAAATTCACGGCGGATCCTGGCACTGCGTAGTCGTTAGTTGCGCTGGCGGGCAAATGGCGAGGACGCCACGGACTGCTCAGACGAGCTTGTGCTCCACCGCGTACAGGGCGGCCTGGGTCCGCGAGGCCAGCGCGAGCTTGCCGAGGATGTTCGAGACGTGGGTGCGTGCCGTGCGCTCGGTGATGCCCAGCTCGTAGGCGATCTCCTTGTTGCTGGCGCCCTTCGCGAGCTGCGAGAGGACCTCCTTCTCGCGCGCGGTCAGCGGCTCGACCGGCTCCGCGTCCTTTCGCTGGCGGAGGCGCTGCGCCAGCAGCCGGGATACGGCGGGATCCAGGTGCACCTCGCCGTGGTAGGCGGCGCGGATCGCCTGGGCCACCTCCTCCGCCTCGGCGTCCTTGAGCAGGTATCCCGATGCGCCGGCCTCCAGCGCGGAGGTCACCTTCTCCTCCTCGATGAACGACGTCACGGCGACGATCTCGATCTCGGGATGCGCCTGCTTGATGGCGGCGATCGCCTCGAGGCCGCCCATCTCGGGCATGAGCAGGTCCATCAGGATCACGTCCGGGGCGAGCCGATCGGCGGCGGCCACGCCCTCGCGCCCGTTCTCGGCCTCACCCACCACGTCGAAGTCCTTGAGGAGCTCAAGGAAGCCACGCAGGCCGCGCCGTACGACCGCGTGGTCGTCGACCAGCAGCACTCGGATCGGCCCTTCCTCGTCAATCACCGTCTCGGTCCCCTGCATCTCGGATTCGTCGGGTTGTGCCGCGTCGTCGGAACGGGCGCGGGAAGTATGCACCAGCGCGAATACCCGTTCGGGCTCCGGCACGTCGCGCAGCCGCTGGCTGCCCAGGTCGCGAAGGACGGTGCCCGCCGGGAGCTCTCCGCTCAGCTCATCCACGGTGCTCCCGGCCAGCAGCGTCTCGCCGCCCTTCGCCAGGCCCTGGAGGCGCGACGCGCGGAACAGCGCACGTCCGTAGTAGCGATCTCCGAGGACCTCGACGTCGCCGCTCACCAGCGCGATACGGATGCGCATGCGCCCGATCGCACCCCAGTCGAGCTCGGTGATCGCCGTCTGCAGGTCGTGCGCGGCCGCAGCGGCCTCCGCCGCATCGGGGAAGGAAGCGTACGCGCCGTCCCCGATCCGTTCGAAGAGGCGCCCACCATGCTGCGCCGCATGCGACGCCACCAGCTCGTGGTACTGCGACAGCGCCAGGCCCGCAGCCACTCCGTGATGCTCGACGAGGCGCGTGCTGCCCTCCACGTCGGCGAAGAGGAAGGTGAGATGGCGCGTCTCCGGATCGGCGTGCTCCACGCGGCAAGCATACCGACGGATGACGTATGCGGGCGTCGGCCCAACATCCCTGCTGAATGTGCGACCACCGGCCGTGGTCGTGCCGTGGCGCGCCGCCGATCATTGCCGCATCACACACCGCCAACAGAAAGGAGGCAGCCCAGTGACCGCAGCACGCGCAATGGCAATCGGCCTGACTGACTTCTCGTACTTCTCGCCGCCTCCACGTCGACCATCACGGCCAGCCGTGAGGACCCGCAGGGCCGGCTTCGTCACCTCCATGCTTCGCACGATCCGCACCGAGCTCGATCGCGCGACGCGGGCCGACGCGACCATCCTCATGCCGAGGCTGAGCGGCAACTACCCCTACTGACCGTCGCACCACCGACGCCCGGGCCGATGCGGTCCGGGCGTTCCCGCGTCCCGCGCGGGGCTATCCTCCGTGGCGTGACACGCCCGACGCTGACCGGCACGCCCGACGCGGTACCGACCGTCGAGCTCGATGAGCTGCTCGAGAGCGGCGACCTCGAGCTGATCGACCGGTGGCTGGGCCACGCCGACGTGGTCCAGATCGCGGATGAGCTCTCGCGGCTGCAGCGCGAGCAACGCGCGGTGCCGTTCCGGCTTCTCGGCAAGGATCGCGCGCTGGAGGTCTTCGAGCTCCTCGACCCGTCCCTCCAGCAGGAGCTGCTCGAGGGCCTGCGCGAGACGAACGTGCGCGAGCTGTTCGAGGATCTGGACCCCGACGACCGCGCCCGCCTCACCGAGGAGATGCCCGCCAAGGTCGCCCGCCGGCTGCTCGCCGGGCTCTCGCCGAACGAGCGGCGGCTGACCTCGACCCTGCTCGGCTACGCGGAGGACTCGGCGGGCCGGCTCATGTCGCCGGAGGTCGCAAGCCTGCGGGCGGGCATGACCGCGGGCGAGGCGCTCGACCGGCTGCGACGCATCGGTCGCGGCGCCGAGACGATCTATGCGCTGCCCGTCACCGACGACCAGCGCCGGCTGGTCGGCGCGCTGGGCCTGCGCGATCTCGTGCTGGCCGACCCGGACACGCCGGTTGGGGACCTGATGGACACCGACGTGTATTCGGCGCGCGTCGACGCCGACCAGGAGGAGGTCGCACGGCTGATTCGCGAGGCGGACCTGCTGGCGCTGCCGATCGTGGACACCGAGGACCGCCTGGTCGGCATCGTCACGGTCGACGACGCCATGGAGGTCCTCGAGGAAGAGGTGACAGAGGACGTCGCCCGCGCCGGTGGCGCCGAACCCCTGGGCCGCCCGTACCTGACGACGTCGGTGCTCCAGATCGCGCGCTCTCGCGTCGTGTGGCTGCTCTTCCTGATCGTGGCCGCCACCCTGACCGTCAACGTGCTGCAGGTCTTCGAGGGAACCCTTCACCAGGTCGTGACGCTTGCCCTCTTCATCCCGCTGATCATCGGTACCGGAGGCAACACGGGGGCGCAGGCTGCCACCACCGTGACCCGGGCCCTGGCGGTCGGTGAGGTGCGTTATGACGACCTTGGCAACGTGATCCTGCGCGAGGCGCGGGTAGGCCTTCTCCTCGGCGGAATGCTGGGCCTGCTGGCACTTGGCCCCGCCTGGATCTTTGCCGGCCGTGATATCGGGATCGTCGTCAGCCTGACCCTGCTCTCCGTATGCACGCTGGCGGCATTCGTCGGTTCGCTGCTGCCGCTCGTCGCGCGGCGCGTCGGAGTCGATCCGGCCGTGATGAGCGCCCCCTTCATCACGACCCTGGTCGATGCCTCCGGACTCATCATCTACTTCCTGATCGCTCGAGTCGTCCTCCGTCTGTGACCGATCCTCCGCGCTGCCCGTGGGCCGGAAGCGATCCGCTGTACACGAGCTACCACGACGCCGAGTGGGGCGTGCCGATGCGCGACCCGCGTCAGCTCTTCGAGCTGCTCTGCCTCGAGGGCGCCCAGGCTGGGCTTGCCTGGATCACGATCCTTCGCAAGCGCGAGGGATATCGGGCCGCCTTCGACGGCTTCGACGCCGAGCGCATGGCTGCCTACGGCCCCGAGGACCGAGCACGACTGCTCGCCGATGCCGGCATCGTGCGCAACCGCGCCAAGGTGGATGCCTTCATCGGCAACGCGGCAGCATGGCGTGGCCTGGACGACCCGGTCGGGCTGATCTGGTCCTTCGTGGACGGGAGGCCTCTCGTGAACCGATGGCGGACGATGGGCGAGGTCCCCGCCGAGACCGACACATCGGCGGCACTATCGCGCGCGTTACGCGCGAAGGGCTTTCGGTTCGTTGGCCCGACCATCTGTTACGCCCTCATGCAATCGGCCGGGCTCGTCAACGATCACCTGCTCGATTGCTTCCGACATCCGGAGTTCGGAGCGCGATAGCCGGGTCGTCAGGTGGCCGCGGCACCCTCCGCCCAACCACGACCGCCATAGCCCAGGAAGCGCGTCGGGCGCAGCACGATGGGCTGCGAGTACACCTCGGCGAACCGATGCACCGTCAGGTTCGCACGGCGCAGCAGCTCGCGGTACTTGGCGCCGAATCCGGCCGGGATCACGTCGGCGGCCGGCGTGTCGGGTAGCTCGGCCATTGCCTCGATCAGCTCGACCTCGAAGTCCGGGCCGGGTGTGCCGATCGCCAGCATCACCCGCGGCTCATCGCGCAGGTTCTCGACCTTCCGTGCTCGCGGCTTGCTGAAGGCAACGATCTGCTCGCCGTCCCAGTGGAACCAGACGGGCACGAGGTGCGGGCGTCCGTCGGACTGGACCGAGCTCAGCCAGACGATCGGATCGTCGCGCAGCGCCGCCTCCGCTCCGCGGCGGGCCGGGGACTCGTGGCGCGGCGTGTCGTGAGCGTGTCGTGCCATGAGCGGAGTGTCGCTCAGCAGCCCGCCCGCCTCCACCGCGAGACGTCTCGCTTCCAACCGCGACGTTGGCCGAGCGTCCGACCGGCAGGATGACGTACGCGCGACCCTATACTCGCCAGCGCATGCCGCCGATCGCCAGCGTTGACGTTCCAGCCTCCAGCGCCAACCTCGGCAGCGGTTTCGACTGCTTCGCGGTGGCTCTCTCGCTGAAGCTGCGTGCGGAGCTCTGGCACGGCGACGAGGCGGGGATCGTCCTCAACGCCCGTGGCGAGGGTGCCCCGCGCGACGACGAGGCGGCCGGCGACAACCTGCTGATCCGAGCCTTTCGCGACGGCCTGCGCGCATCGTCGGCCCCGGGCTCGGCATCCTGGCGGATCGAAGTCTCGAGCATGATTCCGGCAGCGCGCGGCCTCGGCAGCAGTGCCGCGGCAATCGTGGCCGGCCTGGTGCTTGGCGCCGCCGTCGGGCGGCAGACGGTCGAGGCGGACGAGCTGCTCAGCATGGGCTCTGCGCTGGAGGGGCATCCTGACAACGTGGCGGCGGCACTCTACGGCGGGTTCACCGTCGCCGTCGCCGACCGCCAGCGGGTGACCCTGCGCCGCTTCCGCGTGCCGGAGGCCTGGATCCCGGTCGCGTTCATCTCGCAGCGCGAGAGTCGGACGCGGGAGATGCGCGCGGCGCTGCCGGCCACCGTCGAGCACGCGGCCGCGGCACGCCAGGCCGGTCGCAGCGCACTGCTGGCGACGGCGATCATGACCTCGGACGCCGGACTGCTCCGCAGCGCCATGACCGATGAGCTCCACCAGCCCTACCGTCTGCCGCACCTGCCGGGGAGCCGCGAGCTGATCGACCTCGCCTACGAGCGCGGCGCGGCGGGCGCGTGCCTGTCCGGCGCCGGCCCGACCATTCTCGCCATCTGCGACTCCCCGACCAGCGCGCACGCGGTCGAAAAGGCGTGGAATGCATCGGGAGTCGCGGGCATGGCCACCCGCCTCCGGTTCGACACGGCCGGCGCCAAGCTCGTCGCCGACTGAGGTTCAGCTGGCCCTCCCCGGTCGGCCGTGTTCGCGGCTGTCAGCGGATATCACTACTGACATAACTCGTGACGACAGTGTGCGGAGCCCGGAACAGACGGTCGCCAGTACGCTTCGCTCCCCCGCTACCATGCTCAACGCCCCATGAGCCTCGTGACCATCGCGGGCGTGTCGAAGAGCCACGCCGCGCAGCACCTCTTCAGCGACGTCGGCCTGATGATCAGCGCCGGGCGTCGAATCGCCGTGGTCGGCCCCAACGGCGCCGGCAAGACGACGCTGCTCGAGCTCATCACCGGCGACCAGGAGCCGGACGCGGGAACGATCACTCGCGCCCGCGAGGTCGTCATCGGCTACCTGCGCCAGGAGGTGGCCCAGACCCGCGGCCGCAGCGTGCTCGCGGAGGTGCTGGCGGGCGCCGGCGAGGTGAGCGGCATCGAACGCCGGATGCGCCACATCGAGGCCGAGATGGAGGAGCCGGACGACGATGAGGAGCTCGCCGAGCTGATGGACGAGTACGGGCGCCTCCAGCACCGGTTCGAGGCGCTCGGCGGCTACGGCATGGAGGCGGAGGCTCGACGGATCCTTGCCGGCCTCGGCTTCGCCGACGGGGACGTCGAGCGCGACATCGGCCAATTCTCGGGCGGATGGATGATGCGCGTCGCGCTCGCCCGCCTCCTGCTCCAGAACCCGGACGTGCTGCTCCTTGACGAGCCGACCAACCACCTGGATCTCGCGAGCGTGGAGTGGCTGCAGGGCTTCCTTGCCGACTACGCCGGGGCGATCGTCCTTGTCAGCCACGATCGCGACTTCATCAACGAGATCGCCAACCGCGTCGTCGAGCTTCACGACGGGAGCGCGACCGAGTACGTCGGCGACTACGCCGACTTCGTCGAGCAGCGCACCGAGCGCATGGCGCAGCTCGAAGCCGCGGCCAAGAACCAGCAACGCAAGATCGCGCACACGCAGGCCTTCATCGACCGCTTCCGCTACAAGGCATCGAAGGCACGCCAGGTCCAGTCCCGCGTCAAGGCGCTCGAGCGGCTCGACCGCGTTGCGTCGCCCGCAGCCCGCGCGAAGTCGGTGAAGTTCCGCTTCCCGGCCCCGGCACGCAGCGGCCGGACGGTGATCACGCTCAGCGACATCGAGAAGCGCTACGGCGAGAACGTCGTCTACCCGGGCGACCTGAACCTGACCCTCGAGCGCGGGCAGAAGGTGGCGCTCATCGGCCCGAACGGGGCCGGCAAGTCGACGCTGCTCAAGATCCTGGCGGGCGTGCTCGACTTCGAGTCCGGCGCCCGCGAGCTGGGAAGCAACGTCCGGGTGGCCTATTTCGCACAGCACCAGATCGAGGCGCTGAATCCGGCCAACAGCGTCTTCAACGAGCTCAACGACGCGGCACCGATGATGTCGACCACCGACATGCGCAAGCTGCTCGGCGCCTTCCTGTTCAGCGGGCAGGCGGTCGAGAAGCAGGTCGGGATGCTGTCCGGCGGCGAGCAGACGCGGCTGGCGCTGGCCAAGCTCCTCGCCGATCCGGCGAACCTGCTCTGCCTGGACGAGCCGACCAACCACCTCGACATCCAGTCCCGGGACGTGCTCGAGGACGCCCTGAACGCGTTCAGCGGCACGATCGTGCTGATCACCCACGACCGATACCTGATCCGCAGCGTCGCCAACACCATCATCGAGGTGAACGACGGAGCGGCGACCGTCTATCCCGGCGACTTCGAGTACTACGCCGCCAAGCGCGGCGTCGACATCGAGACGCGCGGTGCGGTGGAGGGCGCGCGCTCGACGCCGCGTGGCGTGGTGGTCGAGACGCCGAAGCCGCGCGAGTCGGCGAAGGCTGCCGCGGATCGGAAGCGTCGCGAGGCGGAGGAGCGCAACGCCCGCCATCGGCGCACGCGCGAGCTTCGCTCGACGGTCGCCAGCACCGAGGCGGAGGCCGCCGACACCGAGCGCGAGCTGAGCGAGATCATCGAGCGGCTCGCCGACCCATCCATCTATGCCGATGGATCCCTGGTCCGCAAGCTCGTCGAGCGCCACAACGCGCTTCGAGATCGCGCCGAGACGATCGGACCGGAGCTGGCCCGGCTCCGCGCCGAGCTGGAGGAGGCGGAGGAGCCTCAGCTGGTCGGCAGCGAGTGACGGCTCGCGCCCGCGCCGGGTCGAGCGGGTGGCTGGGAGCCGGGCTGATCGTGCTGGCGGCGGTCTGCTTCGGCACGCTCGGCCCGATCACGCGCTTCGCCGACGACGCCGGCGTCGGGATCGCTGGCGATCGTCGCCTGGCGGGCCGGCATCGGCGCCACCACCATGCTGGCCCTGCTCCTCGTCCTGCGCGGGACATCCGGCCGACGGCCCGCTCTCGGTCCGCGACGTGCCGCGACGCGATCGATGGTTCATCGGCGCGGCCTCGATCGCCAACCTGTTCCTCAACCTGGCCATGTTCATCGCCTTCGTCAGGATCGAGATCGGCCTCGCGCTGCTTGTCTTCTACTCCTACCCCGCCTTCGTGGCGCTCGCGTCGGTGATCTGGTTCGGCGAGCGGCTGGATGCCGTGCGCTGGTCGGCCCTCGTCGTCTCGATGCTCGGCCTCACCCTCACGCTCGCCGGCTCCGGCGACCTGGGCGAGCTCGATGTCGTCGGCATCGGCCTGTCGTTCCTCGCGGCGTTGACCCAGGCCTTCTACGTCCTGTCGGCCCGACACGGCTTCGCGCGCATTCCACCGATCGAGGCCGCGGCGGTGACGATGGGCGGGGCGGCGCTCGGCTACCTGGCCATCGCGCTGGGCACGGGCCAGCTCGTCTCGCTGGGCGCGCCCCTGGACAGCGGGCAGGCGCTGGTGCCCGTGCTCCTCGCCGGGTTCATCGGTGCGGCAATCCCGACCCTCTGCTTCATCACCGGCATTCGTCTGCTCGGGCCCCCTCGCGCCGCGATCCTGGCCACGCTCGAGCCGGTGGTGGGCGTTGCGCTTGCGGCATGGCTGCTCGGCGAGCAGCCGGCCGCGCTCCAGCTGGTCGGCGGCGCGCTGATCCTGGCGGCGGCCGTCCTGCTCCAGATCGGCGGCACCACCGCTTCGGACCACGAGGCCGTCGCCGGATAGCCGAAAACGCGGTGCGCTCCGGCAACGGCATGCCCACCGCACCGCCAGCCACCGTCGCGGACTGTCGCGGACCGCACAACCGAAGGTACTACCCGCCGATAGGACCATCGGCTACGTTCGACCTGGAGCCAGGCAAGCGCCCGGCCCGCAACCAGGGAGGGCGACGATGCTGCGACTTCGTACCCGGCGGTCGGCCGGCCTATTCATCCTCACGTCGTCGATGCTGCTGGCGCTCGTCGTCGCCGCGCCGGTGGCGGCCAAGAATCCAGCGGGCAACAACGGCACGGTCAAGATCGACGCGCTCGATTGGGACAACCATCCCAACAACGAGCCGCATGTCGGCTGCACCTTCGAGGTCGACTTCTACGGCTTCGACGAGGGTGACCTCTGGGCCGATGTCATCTTCGAGGCGCATCCCCCGACGGGCCAGGGCGTCCTGCTGACCGATTCGATCTTCATCGGCGGGGACGACAACTCGGGCGGTGGCAGCGAGGCCGGCTGGGACGCGTCCCGGCAGTACGACCTCACGTCGGCGCTCAGCGCCTACCCGGTCCATCCCCAGCAGGGATATCACGTCAAGCTGACGATCCACGCCGATGGGTCGCAGGGTGCGGACACGAAGCACAAGGTCTTCTGGGTCGGTCCGTGCGACCCCAGACCGACGATCCGCCGGTCAACCCACCGACGAACCCACCGACGAACCCGCCGGATGGGGAGAGGAAGGCGGCAATACCCCGCCGCACGAGGGCACGGCTGGTGGCAACCCCGATCCGGGCACGCTGCTGCCGGACACCGCGTTGGATCCGGCGAGCGCGTCGCTGGCGCTCCTTGCCGGTACGTTCCTCCTGGGCGGTTCGGCCGGGCTCGTCGCTGGTGGAGGTGCGCCGCGTGCGCTCCCGCCGCCGCTGAACTCGAACCCCGATGGGCGGGCGCCGGCCCGTCCCATCGGGTGTCCACGTGTTCAGAGGGCCATGATCGCGGCGTGGACGCGCTGAGCGGCAACGGCGGCCGAGGCCACCGGCACCTCCGCCCACACCACGCGCAGTCCGCCCTCGTCGAACGCGCCCTCGCCGTGAGCCGGCAATGGGAGCACTTCCGGGCGTCATCGATGCCGGCCCCACCAGGCTGATGCGCGCCATGCGCTCCTTTTGATCGACCGCCAGCATCAGCACGCCGCCATCGTCGCGTGACGACGGCCGCACCACCGTCTGGGGCGCCTCGTCCTCCAGCGCCCGCACCACCAGCAGCATCCGCCCGCGGCGCGCGCGACGGACCGCGACCGGGTGGACCACCTCCGCGCCCATCTCCGCCAGCAGCTCGAGCTGCAGCGCATCAACGAAGGGCAGGAAGCGGGCCGCGGGAACGAGATGCGGATCCGCCTCCAGGATGCCGCCGACGTCCTTGAACAGCTCGCAGCGATCGGCGCGCAGGGCGACCGCCAGGGCGACCGCCGACAGGTCGGTGCCGCCGCGGCCGAGGGTCGTCAGCTCGCCGTGGGTGCCGATGCCCTGGAATCCCGGCGACGACGGGCACCAAGCCCGTCGTTGAGCGCCGCGCGCAGCGGCCGCGACAGCACGCGGCGCACCTCCGCGCCAAGGTGCGCGGCGGCGGTCCGGATGCCGGCCTCGGCACCGGAGAACGAGCGCGCCGAGATCCCGCGACCCTGGAGCCCCAGGGCGAAGAGCGACGCCGAGAGCGCCTCGCCGGTGGCGAGCGCCCGATCCGTCTCGCGCGCGAGGCCCGAGTCGGCGGCCTGCCCGGGGTCCCGCAACGACTCGCCACGATCGGGCAGGAGGACGCGCGCCGCTCCCAGGATCGTGTCGGTCACACCCTCGAAGGCGCTGACCACCACCACCGGACGCAGGCCGGCGGCCAGCTGGCGAGCGACGACGTCCACGGCCGCGGCGATGTCCTCCGGGCGGCGCAGGACCGATCCGCCGAACTTGTCGACGACGATCTCCGACGATGCTGCGCGCGTCACGATGCCGGCCTCAGGCGGTGGCCGGCTGATCGGCCATGCTCACCTCGCCGCGCGGCAGCGGACCTCCAACGCGCACGATCTCGGGCAGCTCGTCAAGCGAGCGGATGATGCGCGCGTCGGTCGGCTCCGGCTCGCCGTCGGGCGTGATGCGGATTCCCTCGGTTCGGTCGAGCCAGACGGCATCCATCCCCGCCCCCCATGCACCTCGCACGTCGGCGCGGTACGAGTCGCCGACCATCAGCGCCTCGTCGGGCTCCGCGCCGGCCCGGTCGAGGGCCATGCGGAAGAAGGCGGGATTCGGCTTCGCCACGCCGACCGCCCCCGAGGGCAGGACGAAGTCCAGGTACTTCCCGAGGCCGAGCTCGCCGATGATCGGGCGCAGGTTCGAGCCCCAGTCGCTGATGATCCCGATCGTGACGCCGTCCAGCGCCCGCACCTCGGCCAGCATCGGCTCGACGTCCGGATACAGCTCCCAGGCATCGGTCGCGAACTGGCTGGCAAGGATGCGGTCGAGCAGCTCGGCGATGGGCCTCGATCCCGATCCTCTCGAGCAGGATGCTGTGGTAGCGGCGCCAGTAGTCCTCGATCCGGCCGTCGTCGGTCCAGGTGTCGTTGTCTGGCCGGTGATACTCGTCCCAGAACCATCGGTCCGAGTCGTCCCATGCCGCGCGGAGGTCGTCCTCGGTGATCGGGCGGCCGTCGGGCATGAGCACGCCGCTCAGCGCGTCGACCAGCGTCGGTCGCGGCGAGAGGAGCGTGAAGCCCGCGTCGAGGCAGAGGAGTCGGATAGCCCATGGCCAGCAACGGTAGCGCACCGCGCGAGACCGATGCGACCGGCGGCTCCTTGCTACGCTGCCTCGCGTGTCGCCCGATGCCAGCCCGGTCCAGCCTGACCCGCGTCCGACGTTCGCTGCTCGACTGGTATGCGGCCGGCCATCGCGACTTCCCGTGGCGGGAGACGCGCGATCCCTATGCCGTGCTCGTCAGCGAGGTCATGCTCCAGCAGACCCAGGCGTCGCGAGTCGCCGAGCGATTCCCGGCATTCCTTGCCCGCTTCCCGACCGCCGCCATCGCTCGCGTCCGCCTCGACCGCGGCCGTCCTCGCCGCGTGGAGCGGCCTCGGGTACAACCGGCGCGCCCTCGCCCTCCAGCAGGCGGCGGCGGTCGTCGCGCGCGACGGCTGGCCGCGCGACGTGGCCGGCCTGTCGGAGCTGCCGGGAATCGGCCCGTACACCGCGCGCGCGGTCGCCTCGCTCGCGTTCGACACACCCGTCGGGGTGGTGGACACCAACGTGCGGCGCTGGCTCCTGCGGCGCTTCGGCGGACCGGACGAGCCGAGACGCCTGCAGTCGCCTGTCGGATGCCCTGGCCGCGCCCGGGCAGGGCGCCGAGGTGGCGCGCCTGGACGCACGCCACGCATGGAGTTCGGCGCCGCCATCTGCCGATCGCGTGACCCGCGCTGCGACGCCTGCCCGATCGCCCGAGGCTGCCCGTCGCGCGGCATGGCCGCCAGCATCGCCGTAGCTCGCCAGCCGCTTCTGCGCGGCTCCGACCGCGCCTATCGCGGCGCCCTGCTGCGCCTGCTGTCCGCCGCGGACGACCATGCGCTCGAGCGACCGGAGGCTGCGGGCAGCGCCTGGCGCGCGACGAGCGACGCATCGGTCCGGCGCTCGACGAGGCCGGCTGGGCGCGGATCGTGGCGGCGCTCGAGCGTGACGGGCTGGCCCATCGGGCGGGCGGGATCGTTCGGCTGGGCGCCGCTACAATCGGCCGATGAGCTTGAAGCTGGCGGTCGGTGACCCGCTGCCGTCGGTCGGGCTGCGCGCCACCGACGGGTACCTCCTCAACCTGCGCAGCTTCGTGACGAAGCAGCCCGCCGTGACGCTGTTCTTCGGTGCACCCACGCTGAGCGGTGCGGCGCGCCGCCGCGGCCTGAAGGCCATCGAGGCGCTGGCGAAGGGACACGAACGCCTGCACGAGGCCGGCATCGCCATGGTCGCCGTCAGCTGCGACGCCGAGGAGCAGCAGACGAAGTTCGTCGAGGAGCACCAGCTTCCGTTCCTGCTGCTGAGCGACGAGCGGCGCAGCGCGGTCGAGGTGCTCGGGATCCCGACCGTCGCGGACGGAGAGAACGTCAACGTCGTGCAGCCGGTGGCGCTGGTCGTCGACCGTGACGGGATCGTGCGGGCAATCATCGAGCGCGTGGATCCCGATGCGCTGGTCGACCAGGTGATCCAGGCCCTCTCCGAGCCGATCCCGGCGGCCGCCGAGGACGCCTCGACCACGTCCTAGACCCGCAGCCCGATGCGCGCCGTGCGGCTCCACGCGGCTCGGCGAGGGCCGCTGCGCGTCGAAGATGTGCCGATGCCCGAGCCGGCCGGCACCGAGATCCGAGTCCGGGTTGCCGGCTGCGGGGTGTGCCATACCGACCTCCACGTCGTCGACGGCATCCAGACCCGTGTCGAGCTGCCGGTCACGCTGGGCCACGAGGTCGCGGGATGGATCGACGCCGTTGGCCCATCCGCGCAGGGTCCGCTAGCGGCTCGGCGATGCGGTGGTCGTGCACGGCGGCTGGGGCTGCGGCGAATGTCGCGAGTGTCGGGCGGGCGCCGAGCAGCGCTGCGCTCGATCGGTGGCGCCCGGCTTCCAGGCGGACGGTGGCTACGCCGATGCGATGCTCGTGCCCGCATCCGCGGCATCTCGTGCCCCTTGGCAGACCTCGACCCGGTCCGCGCCGCGCCGCTGGGAGACGCCGGCATCACGCCCTACCGCGCCGTCCGCCGCGCCGAGCCCATGGCTGGTGCCCGGCGCGCGCGTGCTGCTGATCGGCTGCGGAGGGCTCGGCCAGTTCGCGCTCCAGTACCTGCGCGCTCGTGCCGGACGCCGGCAGCGAGCTCGTCGTCGGGGTCAGCGAGCTGTCGCCGGAACGCCTGGCCCGCGCGGTGGAGCTTGGCGCCGACATCGGCCTGTACGCCGACGAGCCGGCGGGATGGACCGATGCGCTCGGCGGTCCGGCGGACGTCGTCCTCGACTTCGTCGGGACCGATGCGACACTCGAGCAGGCCGCGGCGGCCGTCGCGCCCGATGGGCTGGTGCTGCTCGTCGGCGAGGCGGGTGGATCGCGTGGCGTTCGGCTTCGATCGCGTTCCCGTCGAGTCGTGGCTGACGTCGGTGGCGTGGGGCTCGCACGACGACCTTCTGCCGCGTCGTGGCCCTGGCGGAGGCCGGGCGGCTGCGATGGGACGTAGAGACGCATCCGCTCGCGGAGGCCGGGGCGGCGCATGCCCGCCTGCGGGCCGGCGACGTCCGCGGCCGGCTGGTGCTCGTGCCCGTAGGCGCCGCGTCAGCCGCCGAAGATGCGGGAGAGGATCCCCTTCCGGTCATCCGTGCGAACGTAGAACGGCGCCGCCGTCGCGTTGTACGTGTCGCGCAGCGCCGGGGCGCGCAGGTCGGTCACGGCCAGCAGCCGCCGCGAGCCGAGGTGCTCGGTGGCCACCGCGTGCAGCCGGTTGCGGACGGCGTCGAAGTCGGCCAGCAGCGCGTCGGGATGCAGCTGGACACCGGCCGTCCATGCCGTGCCGGCCCGCAGCAGCCAGGCGCGCTCGACGTGCGGGAGCACCTCGAGAGCCGCGTGAAGCTCACGCCCGAACGGCTCCGGGATCTGCTCCGGCGCCTCGAGCGCCGGCAGGTCGCCGAGCGGCCGGCGCGCGCGCTGGACGTCGGGGCGGTTGGGATCGATGCCGGCCACCAGGAAGGGCAGGACGCCGACCGCGACCTCGACCTGCGTCGGGGCGCCGGGGTCAACCACCACCCGCTCCTGGACGGCGTCGGCGCGCTCGAACAGGTCGCGCGCCCGCATCCGGATGCTGTCGCTGCCCGGCGGACCGAACTCGACCAGGCGATGCCGGCGAGCTGAAGGCGGCGATGAAGCGCTCGCCGTCGTCGTCGGTGCCGTGACGGAACGCATCGGCCTCGAGCAGCTCCGGGTCGGGATTGGCGCCCGACGACGATCGGATCGGCACGACCAGCTCGGCCTCGACGAGCGCGTCGAGGCGGGGCGCCATCTCGCCCGGGCGAGGCTCGTCGCTCGTCACGCGGCGCACCTGCGTCAGCTTGCCGAGCGCGTCGTCGATCCGGGCCAGCGAGCGCTCGCGGCCCAGCATCTCGAGCGATGCGAAGAGCGGCGGCGAGACCGTCCGCCCGGTGACCGCCACGCGGATCGGCATGAAGAAGTCGCCCGCCTTCATGCCGGCGGCGTCGGCTGCCTCCCGGCAGCGCTGCTCCAGCACGTCCGCGGAGAAGTCGGCGTCGTCGAGCTCGGCGAGCGTCGCATGGGCGGCCTCGAGCGCGGCGCGCGCCCCATCCGGCCCGCCCTTCTTCGGGACGAGCATGCTCGGGCCCGTACCAGCTCGCGACCACCTCGTCGGGCTCCCACACGAAGCCGATCAGCCCGGGCACGTCGCCGAGCTTCACGAGGCGCTCCTTGATGAGCGGCACCAGGCGCAGCAGGTCGTCGTCGCCGATCGCCTCCGGCACCCACGGCCGCAGGCGCAGCGCGAGCTGCTCGTCGGTCATGGCGCGGATGTACGCGCCGTTGAGATGGTCGAGCCGATCCTTGTCGAAGACGGCGCCGCCGTGGTGGACCTTGCTGATGTCGAACCGGGCGGCGAGCTCGTCGAGGCGTGAAGATCTCCTCCTCGGTGCCGGGCGACCAGCCGAGGAAGGCAAGGAAGTTGACGAGGGCCTCCGGCAGGTAGCCCTCCTCGCGGTACGCGCTGAGTGGCCATCTGCGACTTGCGCTTGCTCATCTTGGTGCGGTCGGCGTTCAGGATCATCGGGATGTGCCCGAAGCGCGGCTCACGGTAGCCGAGCGCGCGGATGAGGGCGATGTGCTTCGGCGTGTTCGACAGGTGATCCTCGCCGCGGATGACGTCGGTGATCTCCATCGCCTCGTCGTCGACGACGACCGCAAGGTGGTAGAGCGGCATCCCGTCGTTGCGCACGATCACGAAATCGCCGAGCAGCGCGTTGTCGAACTCGACCTCGCCGCGGACGAGGTCGTCGAAGCGGACGACCTCCGGGCTCGACCTTGAAGCGAATGACCGATGGGCGACCCTCGGCCTCGAACGCGGCGCGCTCCGCATCGGCCAGGTTCAGGCAGCGCCGGTTGTAGCTTCGGCGGCTCGCTTTGCCGCCTCCTGCTGCCTCCGGACGGCGTCGAGCTCCTCCGGCGTGCACCAGCAGCGATAGGCCGTCCCGGCCTCGAGCAACCGGTCCGCCTCGCGGGCGTAGAGCTCCATGCGGTCGCTCTGGCGGTATGGCGCATACGGGCCGATGTCCTCGCCGCCGGCCACCTGCGGGCCCTCGTCCCAGGCGATCCCGAGCCAGTGCAGGTTGTCGATGATGTCGCGCTCGAACTCGACCGTGCTGCGCGCGGTGTCGGTGTCCTCGATGCGCATCACGTAGGTCCCGCCGGCGTGACGAGCCGTCAGGTAGTTGTAGAGGCTCGTGCGGGCGGTACCGATGTGCAGCGGTCCGGTCGGGCTGGGCGCCATCCGCACGCGCATCGGCCGATCCATCCACCGATGCTAGCAGGCCGGCCGACGGGGTATGCATTGCCGCGTGGCCACACCTATCATCGCCTCTCCACACCGGAGGACCCGAGCATGGTGATCAACGGCGACAACCTGGAGCCCGAGAACGAGCTCTACGACCAGTTCCCGAGGGGGCAGACCTGCCCGGCGATGACAGAGCGGGATCGGCGGACGGGTACAACACCTACGTCAGGATCAACGACGCCTCGCTGTTCAGGGAAGAGGCGCTGGACGAGCACCCGGCCCTGAGGGCCTTCGTGGACACCGGCGATTCGATCAGCATCTCGTTCGCGATGTTCAAGAGCAGCACGCGCGAGTCCGAGTGGGCCCTTCACAAGCCGGGCCGCACGCTGGACGCCGACAACCGAAAGGGACCCGGCACAGGTGGCCGACTGCCGGAGGACCTCGATATCCAGGGCTCCGTTGAGCGCTACCCGGGACCCGAGCTGGCGAACATCGCGACCTTCGTCATCAACCATGACAACACCCTGGCGCGCTGGAAGCAGAGCGTCCTCGTGATGGAGGACGGCGCGCGGGCCGGCCAGATGATCTACAAGCACCCGCATCCGGATGATGACCCGGCCGACCGGTAGCGACCGAGGGCGCTGACCCGCCCGCGATGGCAGGTGGTTCATGCGATGCCCGTCGTGCGAATCGAATAACCCGGAGGCGGCGCAGTTCTGTGCGTCGTGCGGCAGCGTGCTCGCCCAGGCCTGCCCGCACTGCGGCGCCGAGCTGACGCCCGGCGCGCGGTTCTGCATCTCGTGCGGAAAGCCGGTCACGGCAGCGCGCGAAGCGGCCCGGGCGGATGGATCCTCGGACGGCGAGACCATCCCGGTGTCGGAGCGCCGACGCATCTCGGTGCTCTTCGTCGACCTCGCGAATTTCACCGCGCTGGCCGAGTCGATGGACCCCGAGGAAGTGCGGTCCGTCCAGTCGCGCTACTTCGAGGTGGCGCGATCGATCGTGGCCACCTACGGAGGCACGATCGAGAAGTTCATCGGCGACGCGGTGATGGCCATCTGGGGAGCGCCCCTCGCCCACGAGGATGATGCCGAGCGGGCCGTGCGCGCGGCGCTGGCGATCGTCTACGCGGTCGACCGGATGGGCGGAGCCGCATCGGGTCGGGCGTTGCGCGGTCGCGCGGCGGTGACGACCGGCGAGGCCGCGGTCACCATCGGCGCGACGGGCCAGGGCATGGTTGCCGGCGATCTCGTGAACGTGGCCGCCCGCCTCCAGAGTCGTGCGCCCGTCGGCGGCGTGCTCGTCGACAGGACCACCCGCGACCGCGCGTCCGCCGCGGCATCGTTCCGACGCATCGGATCGCTCGCGCTGAGGGGAAGGACCGGCCGCCTCGAGGCTTTCCGGGCGACGAGCGCGGCAGACGATGCCGCCGGCCGGCTGAGCGGCGCGCACACCGGGCCGTTGGTCGGTCGCGATCGCGAGTTCGGTGAGCTGACGGACCTGGTGAGCAGCGTGATCCGGGATGGACGCGGCCGCCTGGTGTCGGTGACGGGCATCGCGGGCATCGGCAAGAGCCGGCTGGCGTGGGAGCTCGACCGCTGGGTCGACGAGCACCCCGACGAGATCGCGTGGCATGACGGCCGCGCCCTCGCCTATGGAGAGGGAATCGCGTTCTCCGCGGTGGCGCAGATGATCCGCCGTCGGGCCCGCATCCCGGATGGCGCGCCGCCCGAGCTCGCGCGCCGGCAGCTCGGTTCGGCGCTCGAGGAGCTGATCCGCGATGAGGCAGAACGACGCTGGATCGAGCCACGCCTGGCCACCCTGCTGGCCCGAGCCGAGGAGACCGCGTTCGAGCGCGACGAGCTGTTCGCCGCCTGGCGACGATTCTTCGAGCGGGTCGCCGAGCGAACTCCGGTCATCCTCGTCTTCGAGGACCTGCAATGGGCCGATCCGAGCCTGCTCGACTTCATCGAGCACATGGCCACGTGGTCGAGGACCAACCCCATCTTCATCCTCGCGCTTGCCCGTCCCGACCTGCTCGACCACCGACCTTCGTGGGGGTCCGGTGTCGGCAGCTTCACGGCGCATCAACCTCGAACGCCTGCCCGACGATGCCATGCGCGAGCTCCTCGCGCAGCGGGCGCCCGATCTCCGGCGCGAGCTCGTCCAGCCGATCCTCGAGCACGCCGGCGGCGTGCCGCTCTATGCGGTCGAAGTCGCCCGCATGATCGGCGACCAACGCGGGACCGAGCGTCCTGACGCGTCGACGCCGGCCAGATCGAGGTGCCGGACTCGCTTCACGGCCTGATCGCGGCACGGATCGACGCGCTGCCCGCCGATGAACGACGGCTGTTGCTCGCTGCCGCCGTGCTCGGCCATCGCTTTCGCCCTGATGCGCTGGTGACCGTGGTGGACGGCGACCCGGGCCGCACGCGCGAGAACATCGACGGCCTCCTTCGGCGCGAGCTGCTGACCGTCAACGAGGAGATCAACTCGCCTGGGCACGGCGAGCTGATCTTCGTGCAGGACCTCGTGCGCGAGGTCGCGTATCACACGCTCGCGCGCACCGAGCGGCGCACGCTGCACCTCGCGGCCGCCCGCTACCTCGAGACGCTCGACGAGGACGTCGCCGAGCAGCTGGCCGGCCACCTCGTCGAGGCGCATCGCCTCACCGCGCAGTCGCGAGAGGCGGATCGGCTCGCGCGACGCGCTGTCGCCGCCCTCCGCTACGCGGCGCGGGGCGCGACGGCGGTCCACGTGCCGGAGCGCGCTCTCGGATCGCTGCAGGCCGCGCTCGAGCTCGGCGTCGCCGGGCAACGTCCCACCCTCCTCGAGGAGGCCTCGGACGCGGCACGAGCCGCCGGCCGTCTCGACATCGCGGAGGAACAGCTCAGGGAGCTGGTGGCGATTCAGACCGCAGCGGGCAAGCAACGCGAGGCCGCACGATCCCGTGCGCGGCTCGCGAGCGTGATGCTCTCGGCTCAACGCAATGAGCCTGCCCTCGTTGAGCTGGAGGCGGCGATGGGCGCTATCCGCAACTGGGAAGCGGATGCCACCGGAGTCGCGCTGGCAGCCGAGCTGGCGCGTGCTCGCATGGTCGTTGGCGACGATCGCGAGGCGATCGCATGGGCCGATCGCGCGCTGTCGGCGGCGCAACGGCTCGAGCTGACCGCCATCGCGACCGATCTGCGCGTGACACGCGGAACGGCGAAATTCTCGCTCGGCGACAAGGAGGCAGGGCTCACCGACCTGCGGGACGCCATCGGTCAGGCACAGGACGCGGGCCTGCTGAACACCGAGCTCCGGGCACGGAACAACGAGGCGTGGGCGCTGCTCGGGGATGATCCGCGCGCGGCGATGGAGACGGCCCGCCTGGGACTCGAGCTGGCCACCGCGATGGGGCTGGGCGACATCGCGGTTCCCCTCGCCGACATCGCGTGCACTGCCGCGATCGAGACGGGAGATTGGGACTGGGCACTGCGAACGATCGACGAGCTCGGGCAGCGAGGGATCCCCGACACGTTCCGCATCGTGCTTGCCGCCAACGCGGCCATCATGAACGCGCTGCGTGGCGCGGCCGACGCGATGGAGCCCCTCGACGCGCTCGATCCACTGCCGCCCGAGACGGATCGTCAGGTCGTTGCCGGCGTGCATCAGGCACGCGCCTGGGCCGCCTTCGTCGCCGGCGACTTCGACGACGCGCGCCGCCTGGCCGACGAGGCGATCGAGGGCTACGTGGGCAACGATCCGGCGTACCAGCGGGCGCTTGGCCACGCGCGCCGCCCTCTGGTCCGGCGATCGGAGCTCTGCTGCGGCCAGCATTGCGCGCCTCAGCAGCTCCGGGCCAGTGGGGGCGCGCGACCGAGGCGACGCTCGCGACGATGGAGGCCGGGCTGATCGCCCTCGACGGCGGGGACGCGCACAGGCGCTACCGCGAGGCCCGTTCGGCGTGGGAGGCGCTCGACCTCCCGCTCCAGCTCGCGCTCTGCCTGATGGACGAGCACCGGCTCGCCAGTGACGCCACGAGCACGACGGACCTCATGGTGCCCCTCAACGCACTCGGCGCGGATGGGCTCATCAGCCTCGCCGGGGCAGACGGTCCCGCGCTCAGGAGCCGATCAGATCCTCCACGACCGGCGCGATCACATCGACCCAGCGGCCGTACTGCGCGCCCGACGGGTGGAGGCCGTCGTCCGCCACCAGCGAACGGTCGTCCCGCGCCGCCTGGCTGATCTCGAAGACCTCCGGCACGAACCGGATCTCGCGGGCCTCGCACGCCTCGCCCATGATCGCGTTGGCGCGAACGATGGCGTCGCTCTGCTGGGTCGGATCGCCGAACGCCCCGCCGCTCGGTGTGACCGTGTAGTCCGGCGTCGCGATGCACACGATCCGTTCCGGCGGCAGCCGGGTAAGGAGCTCCTCCAGGATGACGGCCACGTTGCCGGCGTACTGCGCCTCGGGGACACGCTGCACGACGTCGTTGACTCCGATCAGAACGCTGACGAGCTCCGGCCGCGCCGCGTCGAGCTGCGGCAGCTCGTCGTTGATCAGGTCGAGCGAGGTGTAGCCGTTCACGGCGGGATTGGCGACGAGCTCGAGCCCCTCGACACGCTCGACGAGCTGGTTCGGCCACCGCTCGGACTCGGCTACGGAGGTGCCGATCGTGTAGGAGTCTCCCAGCGCGACGTATCGCAACGTCGTTTCTCCACTGCCCGATGCCGCGCAGCCGGTGAGGGCACTCGCCAGGACGAGAAGCCCGATGATCGCGGCGCGCGAGCGCATCACGGCCGCTACCCTACCCGACCATGTTCCTTTCCGGCACGCTCCTGAACGTCGCGACTGTGCTGCTGGGCACGTTGATCGGACTGCTGCTCGGCAGCCGCATGCCCGAGCGCCTGCATACCAGCCTGACGACGGCCCTCGGCCTCTTCACTGCCCTGATCGGCGTGAACATGGGTCTCGGCATCTTCACCGATCCCGCGGCGCAGGCCGGCGACGACCTGGCCGTGCTTGCCGCGGTGCTGGTCGGCGTGGCGGTCGGTGAGCTGCTGCGACTGCACGACGGCCTCGAGGCGCTCGGCGGTTGGTTCCAGCGGCGCCTGTCGAGCAATGACAGACCGAGCCGGATTGCCGAGGGGTTCGTCACGGCAAGCCTCGTCTTCTGCGTCGGTCCCCTCACCATCCTGGGGTCCATCGCAAACGGGCTGACCGGCAACATCGAGCTGCTCGCCATCAAGTCCGCGCTCGACGGGGTTGCAAGCATCGCGTTCGCCGCAACGCTCGGTGCCGGCGTCGCGCTCTCCGCCGTGACCGTGCTGATCATCCAGGGCGGAATCGCCGCCGCCGCATTCCTGCTCCGCGACGTGATGGATGAGACCACCATCCTGGCCATCACGTCGGCCGGCGGGATCATCCTGGTCGGTGTCGCGCTGCGGCTCCTGGATCTGAAGGCGGTGCGCGTCGCGAACTTCCTGCCGGCACTGCTCCTGGCGCCGCTCTTCATTCGGCTGGCCGCTGCGATCCGCGACCTCCTGAGCTGAGCGCTGGTCATCGACTTGCAGACCCGTCCGCGTGGACAACGCCATCCGGCGAGGGCGCCTCAATGTGCTCGGCCAGCCTACCGACGCCTTCATCGTCGAGTTCTCGGCACGCCGCACCCTGGTGATGGCGGCTGTCAGCGCCGCGTTCGCTCTCATCGGGATCGCGATGATCGTCGCGGGGGACACCGGCGAGAAGGTGATCGGCGCGATCTGCCTTCTCTCTTTCGGAGGCGGTGCGGTCATCCTAGCCAGCCAGGTCCGCCGACCCGGTCGATGGGCATTGACGAGACGCGGACTGTACGGAGAGTCACGCTTCGCCAGCGCCTTCGCACCCTGGGAGGCGATCGTCGGGGTCGGCCGTGTCCACTTCGCGAACAACGAGATGCTCGCCGTCGACGTCACCGATGCCGCACACATCACGACGTCGCGCGGGGTCGGCTGGCTCAAGGGCATCAACGGGCCGATGGGCTATCCCGATCTCGCGATTCCCACCAGCCTGCTCGGCTCGCGCGCCGAAGCGCTCGAGGGTGGAATCGCGTTCTACCTCTCGCAGCCACAGGCGCGGGAACGGATCGGGTCCGCGACCGAGCTGGAGCGGCTCACCGCGGCGCTCGGGAACGCCGCACCGCACAGTGATGCCCCGCCAGCCCGGACTCCCGGCGCTCCGATCGTGCCCCGGATCCTCCTGTGGCTGTCGGGATCCCTGGGGCTCGTCTTGACCCTGGCCGCCCTGCTCGGCGAGTCGGAGGCGGGTCGCGAGGGTTCGCGCCTGGTCGGCGCCGCGATCTTCGGCGCAATCAGCGCCAGCGCGCTCGGCTCCGCCTATCTCCTGACGCGGCGACCACGGACCGGAAGGATCCTTGGCTTCGCTGCGGCGGCGGGCGGTGTCTTCATTGCGTGGGTCGTGGTCCAGAACGCCGACGAGCTTCCCGGTGCCCTGGTCGGGACCGCGATCGGTGCCGCGGCAGTCTTCGTGGCGTGGCAGCTGGCGCGGTGGTCGCCCCCGCGCCTCAGCCGAGCCTGAACGCGGCCCGAACGGCGCCGGCGGGCTCGCCGCGGGGGTCGAGGATGGCCGGCGACGCGAAGCCGGCCAGGGTCCCCGGCAGGGGATCGCCCGCCAGGCCGAGCTGCCGCAGAATCTCGACGCTTGCAGCGTCGCCGCCGCGGCGAGCGAGGTTGCCGTCCTCGATCACGGCGGCGACACCCATCGGCCCATCGCCGTGCGGAGCGTCTGTTGGCAGCGCTCCAGGAGGCAGGCCCATGGCCAGTACGCCCTCGGCGCCGCCCTTGCTCACGATCCGCTTCGGGTAGGCCCGCATGATCGCGGTGTCGATCCGGCGCCGCTCGCCGGCGACCAGCTCGGGATGAGCCATCATGGCGTCGCGGATGCGCGTCAACGCCGATCGCAGCGGAGGATCGGCCACCGCGGACGGATCGGCGAGACGAGCGAACGCAAGCGCCAGGCCGCGCAGCGGCATCCCGAAGCAGACGACCCCGCAGCCATCGGTCGCGGTCGCGATGCGCTCGATCGGAACGTCGGAGAGCGCCGAGATCGTCTCGAGCGCCAGGCGCTGGACAGGGTGGCCGGGATGCCAGTAGGACTCGATCGGCCAGCCCGACGCCTTCGCGAAGAGGACCATCGCGGCATGCTTGCCCGAGCAGTTCCCGCGCAGCGCGGTCGGCTGCTCGCCGTCGCGGATGAGCCGGTGGGCCGTCTCGGTGTCGTACGGCGCGTGCACCTGGTTCTGGAGGACGCTGCTCGTCAGTCCGGCACGGCGCAGGATCTCCTGGACGAGGCGAACGTGGCGGTCCTCACCACTATGGCTGGCGGCCATGATTGCCAGCGCCTCGGTGCCGAGCTCGTACTCGTCGAAGCGACCCGATGCGACGAACGGCGCGAGCTGAAAGGGCTTTGCGCTCGATCGAAGGTAGATGAAATGGTCCGAATCACCGGCCGAAGCGATCGGCGAGCCATCGGGCGCGACGACGGCGATCGAGCCACGATGGACCGATTCGACCTGGTCGCCGCGGGTGACCTCGACGAGGACCGGCGGTGCGGCGCCGCCGGAGCGACGGCTCGCGCGACCTGGCACCCGAAGGGAGTCGGGAAGACGTCGTGACGGTCGGGCTACTGCCCGCCGCCACCACCCTGCCCGGCGGGCTGGCCTTCGCGCTGCTCGGCGGCAGCCTTCTCCGTCTCGCGCTCACCCTTGCTGAAGATGCTGGCGCCGCCGCCGCCCTTCTGAGCGGATTGCGCCGGCTGGGCGCCACCCTGTGCGGGCTGTCCCGGCTGCGGCGCCGGCCGTGCACCGGGCTCACGGGTCATGGTCACGCCACCTTCCCAGTGGGCGCCCTCCTTGACCACGAGCACCTGGGTCTTGATGTTGCCCTTGACCCGACCCGTCGAGCCGATCTCGAACCGGCCGCCGCAATCGACGTCGCCCTCGTAATCGCCGTTGACGACCACGTTGTGCGCCTTGATCGCGCTTCGGACTCGAGCCTGTGGGCTGATGATGAGCGTTCCCTGGCACTCGATCTCGCCCTGCGCCTCGCCCTCGATCCGCAGGTCGCGGTCGCTGACGTACTTCCCGTTGAAGCGGGCATGGGGATCGATGACGCTCTCGTTGCCGCGATCGTCACGGCGGGGGAATTCGCTGGGTGACTGTGCCACGTCGACCTCACTCGTCAGGCTATCCGGATACAGGTTCCCGACCACGTCCTCGCGCGAGAGGCTGTCCGGCTTGGTTTCACGCTTTGATCCGAAGACCATGCTCTTCTAACCTCCTCAGGTGGCGGATCCGAGCGACGGACGGGCACGCGGTCCGTGCGGCGAATCTGGTCGTGCTGGGACGGATAGCCTACCAGCATGCCGCTACCGAAGGTAGATCCATGCTCGGAACCGCACGACCTGTGCCAGCCAAGGCCCCGGTCGCATCGGTCCATTGTGGCCCGACGAGCAGGGCTAGAATCGCGCCGATGTCCCTCAATCTCAGCAGCCATCCGCTGGTTGCGCACAAGCTCGCCATCCTGCGCGACAGGACCACCGAGCCGAAGCAGTTCCGGGAGCTCGTGCGGGAGCTGACCTGGCTGCTCGGCTACGAAGCCATGGCCGACCTCGCCACCCGCCCCGAGCAGATCGAGACGCCGCTGGAGCCGATGACGGCCGCTCGGCTGGAGCCGAGGGTCGGACTGATCCCGATCCTGCGGGCGGGTCTGGGGATGGTGGACGCCATGCTCGAGCTGCTTCCGACCGCTGAGGTCTGGCACATCGGCCTCTACCGGGACGAGCGCACGCTGAAGCCGGTCGAGTACTACAACAAGCTGCCGGACGCGGCCACGGTCCAGGTCTGCCTGATCCTGGATCCGATGCTTGCGACCGGAGGATCGTCGGCCGCAACGGTCGACATCCTCAAGCAGTGGGGAGCCGCCCGCATCAAGCAGGTCAGCCTGATCGCAGCGCCCGAGGGGGTCGCCACCCTCTCGGCGGCGCATCCCGATGTGGACATCCACGTCGCGGCCATCGACTCGCACCTCAACGAGCGCGGCTACATCGTCCCGGGCCTCGGCGACGCGGGTGACCGGCAGTTCGGCACATTCGCCGGCCCGGCCTCGGAGCCCGGTCACGGGCACGACGACGAGACCGCCGAGGTCGTGCGCCGCCTGCAGCGCGAGGTCGGGTCGAGCTAGCGTCTCCCCCTGCATCCGCGCTGGCCGAAATCAGGGGTTGACATCCCTGCTGGCTCATGTACAGTACCGACAGGTTATATAACCGTAGGGTGATGAACAGCCAGCAGACCGACCCTCTCAGCACGACGTTCGCCGCCCTCGCCGACCCGACGAGGCGGGCGATCCTGGCCCGGCTCGCCGAAGGTGAGGCGACGGTCAAGGACCTGTCTGCGCCGTTCGAGATGAGCCAGCCGGCGATCTCCAAGCACCTCCGTGTGCTGGAACGGGCGGGACTCATCGAGCAGGGACGGCAGGCACAGTGGCGGCCACGCCGGCTGCGGGCCGGGCCCCTGCGGGACGTCGCCGACTGGGTCGGCCAGTACCGCCGGCACTGGGAGGAGAGCTTCGAACGGCTGGACGCCTATCTCCGCGATCTACAGGAAAAGGAGCAGGGAAATGGAGACGACGATGACAGCGGCGCGAATCGACCGCGGTAGCACCGACACCACGACCATCTACTCCGAAGGCGGCGACCTCGTCTTCGAGCGCACCTTCGATGCGCCGCGCGAGCTGGTCTGGAAGGCCTTCACCGACCCGGAGATCGTTCCGCGGTGGTGGGGCCCGCATGGCACGACCACGACAGTCGCCGAGATGGACGTTCGGCCGGGCGGCGCGTGGCGCTACGTCAGCAGCGCCCCGGACCGCGATGACGTCACCTTCTATGGCGAGTACCTCGAGGTGACGCCGCCATCGGGCTACAAGTGGACCTTCATGTTCGACGTCGAGGGGGCAGGCCCGCAGGGTGGCCCCGAGACCTTCACCCTCGAAGAGGTGGATGGCAAGACGAAGGTCACCTCGATCGGCCACATGGGCTCGCCCGAGATCATCGAGGGTGCGCTGGCCACCGGCATGGTCGGCGGTGCAATCGAGACCTGGGACCGCCTCGCCGCCGTGCTTGCCCAGAGCTGACGAAGACTCGAGCCGGGCACCCGTAGCGGGTGACTCGGCTCTTCTGAACAGGCGACGACGTTGCCGCGGCCTCGCAATCGGGGCAGCAAAATGTCCCGAAGGAACCGCCGTCAGACCGTTGATGCAATCTCAAGTGCCGTTGGCTGCCCCTCCGGGACGACCACAGACTACGGGCTGTCGGGCATGCGGCGCAATCCCCCTTCTCCACGACCTTTCGGCCGGATCACGAGGTTATCCACATGTTGTCCCCAATGGTGGACATTTACAGTGCTTGACGTGGCCTTGACCGATCGGCGGTAGCATCGGCGTCCATGGGCTCGGATCCGCAGCGCGTCATCTTCGTCTGCACCCACAACAGCGCCCGCAGCCAGATGGCCGAGGGGATGCTCCGCGCGTGGGGCGGCGACCGCTTCGAGGCCGTCAGCGCCGGCACCGAGGCGACAGGCGTGCGGCCAGAGGCCATCCAGGTGATGGATGAGATCGGCATCGACATCTCGGACCAGGCGAGCAAGACGCTCGAGCCATTCCTCGGCCAGACGTTCAGCTGGCTGGTCACCGTCTGCGACGAGGCGAAGGAAGCGTGTCCCACGATCCCCGGGGTCGCGCAGCAGGCACATTGGAGCATCGACGATCCATCCGCGGCCGAGGGCAGACGAGGAGGCTCGCCTCGCGGCGTTCCGGGTCGCGCGCGACCTGCTGCGTGATCGGGTCCACATCTTCCTGCTGGCCGCCGGCCGTGACGACCTGCCGCGGCCGGAGCCGCAGCGCATCGGCGGCGATCCCGGCTGATACGCTGCGTGGCGTGAGCCGCCGCGTCCCCGCCTGCCCCCACTGTGCGAGCGCCGACGAGCAGCCGCTGGTCTGCGACCGATGCGGATGGCGCTGGTACGCCAACCCCAAGCCGGCAGCAGCGGTCCTGCTCGAGCGCGACGGTGGCGGACGCGACCCGGAGATCCTGCTGCTGCGGCGCGCGGTCGAGCCGGGGCTCGGAGGGTGGGACCTGCCCGCGGGCTACCTGGACCCCGGCGAGTCGTTCGAGGCCGCCGCGATGCGCGAGACTCGCGAGGAGGCCGGCATCGAGGTCGAGCTGGTTGCGCTGGCGGGGGTCTATCACTCGCCGGAGGCCAACGCCGTCACCGCCGTCTATCGCGGGCGCTCATCCGAGCCGGCTCCATCGGTCCAGATCGACTTCGAGTCGAGCGACCACGCGTGGGTTGCCCGCTCGGCGATCGGCGAATGGCTGCCGCGCATTGCCTTCCCGTCGATGGCGTCGGCGGTCGCGGACTGGGCCGCCGGAACGCTGGGTGGCCCGCGGCCGGACGCGCCCTGAGGCTGCGCTACACTCACCGCCGACCTCACGATTCCACAGGAGACCGATGCCCGACTCCCCCGTCACGGTGGCCGTCACCGGTGCCGCCGGCCAGATCGGCTACTCGCTCCTCTTTCGGCTCGCCTCCGGCCAGGCCTTCGGCCCGGATACGCCGATCTCCCTGCGCCTGCTCGAGCTGGAGGCCGCGCTGCCGGCACTCGATGGCGTGCGGATGGAGCTCGAGGATTGCGCCTTCCCACTCCTCGACGGCGTCACCTGCACCTCCGACACCGATGAGTGCTTCCAGGGCGCGAACTGGGCGCTGCTCGTTGGCGCAGTGCCGCGCAGGGAGGGGATGGAGCGCAAGGACCTGCTCGGCATCAACGGTGGCATCTTCACCGGCCAGGGCACGTCGATCGCGCGCAATGCCGCCGCCGACTGCCGGGTGCTCGTGGTCGGGAACCCGTGCAACACCAACGCGCTCATCGGCTCCACCGCGGCGGCGCGCCACGGAATGCCGAAGCGACCGATGGTTCGCCATGACCATGCTCGACGAGAACCGGGCCGCGCGCAGCTGGCCGCGAAGGCGGCCGTGCCGGTCAACGAAGTCGCGGACCTCGCGATCTGGGGCAACCACTCATCCACCCAGTTCCCGGACGCATGGCACGCGACTCGATCGGGCGCCGCCTGGCGCCGGAGGTAATCGACGATGAGGAGTGGCTGCGCGGCGAGTTCATCGCCAACGTCCAGCAGCGGGGCGCCGCGATCATCAAGGCGCGCGGGCAGCTCGAGCGCCGCCAGCGCCGCGAACGCGGTGATCGACACCGTTCGACACATCGTGATCGAGCCGACCGGGCACATCTTCTCTGCGGCCATGCCCGGCGCCGTCGGAGGGCGGATATGGCGTGCCCGAGGGGCTGGTCTTCGGCTATCCGCTGCGTGCAGCGGCCCGACGCGCGTGGGCATCGTGCAGGGCATCGACCACGACGAGTTCGCGCGCGAGAAGATCGCGGCGACCACCGCCGAGCTGCTCGAGGAGCGAGCCGCGGTCGAGGAGCTCCTGGCGTGAGCACAGACACCGCCACCGGCCGGCCAGCCTGCGCATCGGCGACCGTGACCTCGAGCTGCCGGTCGTCACCGGCACCGAGGGCGACGACGCGCTCGACATCAGCGCCCTGCGTGCGGAGACCGGGCTGATCACCTTCGATCCCGGGTACGGCAACACCGGCGCCTGCTCGAGCGCGATCACCTACCTCGACGGGGAGAAGGGCATCCTCCGCTACCGCGGCTACCCGATCGAGCAGCTCGCGGAGCACTCCACCTTCCTGGAGGTGGCGTACCTCCTGATCTGGGGCGAGCTGCCGACGCGCGAGCAGCTCGATCGGTTCGTGGCGGAGGTCATCCACCACACCCTGATTCGCGAGGAGATGCGCCACTTCTTCGACTCGTTCCCGGCCGACGCGCACCCGATGGCGGTCCTCGCCTCCGGCACCGTCGGCATGAGCACCTTCTATCCTGACAGCCAGAACATCTTCGACCCCGACGCGGTCGAGGTGACGATCAACCGCCTGATCGCGAAGCTGCCGACGCTGGCCGCCTGGTCGTTCAAGAAGGCGATCGGCCAGCCCTACGTCTACCCGCGAAACGACCTCGGGTACTCGGCGAACCTGCTGCACATGATGTTCGCCGTGCCGTCCGAGGCGTACGACGTCGATCCGCACGTGGCCGAGGCGCTCGACCTGCTCCTCATCCTGCACGCCGATCATGAGCAGAACGCCTCGACCTCGACGGTGCGGCTGGTGGGCAGCACGCACGCCAACCTGTACGCCTCCATCAGCGCCGGAATCTCCGCGCTGTGGGGTCCGCTCCACGGAGGGGCAAACGAGGCCGTCATCGACACCCTCGAGCGCATCGTGGCCGACGGCGGCGGCGTGCAGAAGTGGGTCGACCGAGCGAAGGACCCGAACGACTCGTTCCGGCTCGCCGGCTTCGGGCACCGGGTCTACAAGAACTTCGATCCGCGGGCCAAGATCATCAAGGGCGCGGCCGAGCGTGTGCTGACGCGCACCGGTGCCGACGACCGGCTCTTCGAGGTCGCGCGGGAGCTGGAGGAGGTCGCGCTGCGCGACGAGTACTTCGTCAGCCGCAAGCTCTACCCGAACGTGGATTTCTACTCGGGCCTCATCTACCGCGCGATCGGCTTCCCGAAGAACATGTTCACCAACTGCTTCGCCATCGGCCGCCTCCCCGGTTGGATCGCGCAGTGGCAGGAGATGCTGACCTCGAAGGAGACGCGGCTCGGCCGCCCGCGGCAGGTCTACGTCGGGCCGGAGGCCCGCGACTACGTCTCGATCGAGCAGCGCTAGATGCGACTCACGACCGTCGCTGCTGGCCGGTCACCGGCGCGCCCCAATCCGGGAGAGGCATGCGCCGGCTACCTCGTCGAGGGCGGCGGCGCCCGCGTCCTGGTCGACATCGGCCCCGGCATCGTCGCCCAGCTGCTGCTCCGCCATCACCCAGCGGAGCTCGACGCGGTGATCGTCAGCCACATGCACGCCGATCACATGCTCGACCTCGTCACGCTGCGCTACGTGTACCCGTGGCGACGCCTGACCGGCCGCGAGCGCCTTCGCATCGTGATGCCGCCGGGCTCGGCGGATCAGCTGCTCGACCTTGCGCGAGGCGTCGGCGGCGCGCGCCACTTCGAGGACGCCTTCGAGCTCAGCGAGCACGACGGAGCCGGTCCGCTGACCTTCGGCGCGCTCACGGTGACTCCGCGCGAGACCCAGCACTACATCCCGTGCTGGGGATTCCGCGCTCGAGGCCGACGGCCGCCGCCTCGGCTACACGGCCGACACCGCGCCATGCCCCGGCCTTGACGACCTCGCCGATGGCGCCGACCTCCTTCTGAGCGAGGCCACACTTCGATCGCTCGACGAGGACGCGCAGCCCCCGGAGCCACGCGGCCACCTCCTGCCATCCGAGGCGGGTGACGCGGCGCGGAACGGGCATGCCGGACGCCTGGTGCTGACGCATCTGCCGGTGGACGAGGGGCGCCGACTGGTTCCGAACCAGCGCCGCGGACGGCGTTCGGTGGCGACGTCGAGATCGCCGAGCCCGGGTCGAACCTACGAGGTCTGAACCCGCGCGCGCGCGATCCATCGGTCCGCCGACCAGGTCGCCAGCGCCCAGATCGCCGACAGCACGATGGCCATCAGCACCATCAGCCCGACCGCTGCCAGGACGCCCGGCCCGGGGATCAGCCCCGGCCATGACCAGCGTCGACAGCAGGACGACGGCCAGGATGACGGCCACCATGACGAGCGCGATCTTCACGCGCCGTCACCGCGAACCAGGCGAGGGTGTGGCCCTGGGCGCGCCCGGTCAGCCACAGCACGCATGGTCCCGCCGCGCCGGCCAGCGAGGTGTAGAACCCGAAGCCGCTGAAGAGCGCGCCAACGCCCAGCCGCTCACCGGTCACGATCCAGATGAAGAGCCAGGCCGCCAGCAGCGTCGAGAGGGCGCCGATCCCGATCAGCCAGATCAAGGAGCAGCGTCGCCGTCCCGCCGGAGAGCCGCTCGATGAGCTCGCCACCCTCCGTCTCGACGAGCTCCGTCGGGCCACTCTGGTCGCGCGGGCTCTTCGGTCACGAGGCGGATGCGGCGAAGGCCGCCTCCAGGTCGGCGCGCAGGTCCTCGGCCGCCTCGATGCCCACGCTCAGGCGGACGAGGCCGCCGGGCACGGCCAGCGGCGAATCGGCTACCGAGGCGTGGGTCATCGGCGCGGGCAGCTCGATGAGCGACTCGACCGCGCCGAGCGACTCGGCCAGCGTGAAGAGCCGCGTGGCGCCCGCGAGGCGCCGTGCCCGCTCCTCGCCCTCGGCCAGCTCGAAGCTGAGCATCGCGCCCGGCACGCGCATCTGGCGCGCGACGAGCTCGGCCGCGGGGTGGTACGGCAGCCCCGGGATAGTGCACGCGCTCCACCTCCGGCCGCTCGTGCAGCCAGAGGGCGAGCACCAGCGCGTTGGCCGATGCGCGTTCCATGCGCACCGCCAGCGTCCGCAGCCCGCGCATGACGAGGAAGCAGTCGAACGGGCTCGGGACGGCGCCGGCGGCGTTCTGATGGAAGCGCAGGCGCTCGGCAAGCTCCGTCGGATCGCGTCGCCACCAGTCCACCGACCACGTCCGAGTGCCCGCCGAGGTACTTGGTCGCCGAGTGCACGACCAGGTCGGCGCCGAAGTCGAGCGGGCGCTGGATGTACGGCGTGGCGAACGTGTTGTCGACGACGGTGATCGCGCTCGCGACGGCCGCGAGCCGCGCGACGGCGCTGATGTCGATCACCTTCAGCAGCGGGTTCGACGGCGTCTCGATCCAGACCATGCGCGGCGGGCGCTCGCCGGCGAAGGCCGCGGCGACCGCGTCCAGGTCCCGCAGGTCGAGCGTGTCGGTCTCGATGCCGTATCGGCGCCAGACCTTGTCGGCAAGGCGCCAGGTGCCGCCGTACACGTCGTCGCTCATCAGGAGCCGATCGCCCGGCTCGAGCAGATAGAGCACGTTCTGCGTGGCCGCCAGCCCCGACGCGTACGCCAGCCCATGCGTGGCACCCTCGAGCGTGGCGATCGCCTCCTCGAGCGCCAGCGCGGGTCGGGTTGCCGCTGCGTCCGTATTCGAAGCCGCCGCGCAGCCCTCCGACCCCGTCCTGCTTGAAGGTGGCGCTCATCTGGATGGCGGGCACCACGGCCCCGGTCTGGGCGTCGGGCTCCGCGCCGGCGTGGACCGCCAGCGTCTCGAATCGATCTGTCATACGTCGTCCATTATCGACGCCCCGACGGATTGCGGCGCGTGCGATGATCGTCGACATGCCCGAGCGCGCCGAACCCCGCTTCGCGAGCGGCCTCCTGATGCTGGCCGACATCAGCGGCTACACGTCATTCCTCGAGCGCGTAGCCGAAGCGCATCCCGACATCGCTTCCGGCGTGGCGCCGGTTCCCCCGGCGTACGACTTCATGGTCACCCTGCTCGACCTCGTCGCCGACGAAGTGCAGCCGACCTTCATGCCCGTCCAGACCGAGGGCGACGCCCTGTTCGCGTGGCCGATGCCGACGGCGTGACGAACCACGGCCGCGACGTGCTCGGCACGATTGGGTCGACCTACGCGCGTACCACGCGCGCATCGAGGAGCAGCAGTCGATGCAGGGCGACAATTGCAGTGCCTGCATGCTTCTCACGTCGCTCGAGCTGAAGTTCATCGTCCACGCCGGGACCTTCGTCGTGCAGCAGCTGCCGACGCGGACCCACGTGGCGGGGCCGGCCGTGATCCTGGCGCATCGGCTGCTGAAGAACCGCGTGACGGACGAGACGGGCATGCGCGGCTATGCGCTGCTCACCGACCCCGCGCTCGAGCTCCTCGGACTGGATCCGTCCGAGGGCGTCAGCCACTCGGAAACGTTCGCGACGCCGGGACCATCAGCGGCCGCGTCTTCGGGCTGGCGCGGTCTGCGAGCCAGACCACGGCCTAGGACGAGCTGCCGGCCAGGGTCGCTATCGGGTCCGCGGGAAGCCGAGATCCACCGAGCTGGTGCCGGGATCAGGCCAGCGCGCGGTTACGACCTTGCCGCGCGTGTAGAACTGGATCCCCTCGGGTCCGTACATGTGCAGGTCGCCGAACAGCGATGCCTTCCAGCCGCCGAAGCTGTAGTACGCGACCGGCACCGGGATCGGCACGTTCACGCCGACCATCCCGACGTTGACGTCGAACTGGTACTGCCGCGCGGCGCCGCCATCACGCGTGAAGATGGCTGTCCCGTTGCCGTACTGGTTGTCGTTGACGATCCCCAGCGCCTCGGGATAGTCGTGCGTGCGCACGATCTCGAGCACGGGCCCGAAGATCTCGTTGCGGTAGCACTCCATCTCGGGCGTCACATTGTCGAGCAGGCTGACGCCGAGGAAGAAGCCGTTGCCCTCCTGGTAGAGCACGTGCTCCCGGCCATCGACCCGCAGGGTGGCGCCCTGGGAGGGGCCGCTGTCGAGATACGTGGCGACCTTGTCGCGGTGCTCCTTCGTGATGAGCGGCCCCATCTCGGAGCCCTCCTCGTTGCCGGGGCCGATCTTGATCTTCGGCAGCCGCTTCTCGATCGCCTCGACGAGCGGATCGGCGACGTCACCGACGGCCACCACCACGCTGATCGCCATGCAGCGCTCGCCGGCGGAGCCGTAGGCGGCGGAGACGGCGGCATCGGCGGCCATCTCGATATCGGCGTCCGGCAGCACGATCATGTGGTTCTTGGCGCCGCCCAGCGCCTGGACGCGCTTGCCGCTCGCCGTGCCGGTCTGGTAGATGTGGCGCGCGATCGGCGTCGAGCCGACGAAGCTGACCGCCGCGATGCCGGGGTGCTCGAGGATCGCGTCGACGGCCACCTTGTCGCCGTGGACGACGTTGAAGACGCCGTCCGGCAGCCCCGCCTCCTTGAGCAGCTCGGCAAGGTAGACCGATGCGGACGGATCCTTCTCCGAGGGCTTGAGGATGAACGTGTTGCCGCACGCGATGGCGTTGGCGAACATCCACATCGGCACCATGGCCGGGAAGTTGAACGGCGTGATGCCGGCCGCCACGCCGAGCGGCTGGCGGATCTGGTAGACGTCGACGCCGGAGCTGACCTGTTCGCTGAAGCCGCCCTTCAGCAGGTGCGGGATGCCGGTCGCGAACTCGATGTTCTCGAGGCCACGCGCAACCTCTCCCAATGCGTCAGAACGGACCTTGCCGTGCTCCCGGGTCAGGTGCGCGGCGATCTCCTCGCGATGCTGCTCGACCAGGTTCCGGATGCGGAACATGATCTCGGTGCGCTTGCTGATGCTGGTCGCTCGCCAGCCCGGGAAGGCCGCCTGCGCGGCAACCACCGCCGCGTCGACCTCCTCGACCGATGCGAAGTCGACCTGCCGCGCAACCTCGCCGGTGGCCGGGTTGTAGACCGGCCCGGACCGGCCGCTGGTGCCGGCGACCGGGACGCCGTTGATCCAATGGTTGACCCGCTCCAGCCCCGACGCGTCGCCCGCGGCGGCCGGAGGCTCTGCGACGTGCGTCATGACGCTCCTCGGTACCTGATGGGAGCCCAACGATACTCCCGACCGACCGATGCGTCAGCCGGCCGAGCCACTGCGCAGGCTGGTGATGACGCCAGCGATCGCGTACACAGCACAGAATCCGACCAGGATCGCGAGCACGTTGTGGCGCGCGACGGGCACGCTGTTTTCGCTCCAGCGCAACCAACGACGAGGGAGCGGCCCAGATTGCCCCATTTGACGCCTGGGTTTGCACCTCGCGGCAAACCCGAGCCTGATTGACGCCCAACGTCGTTGTTAGTTGCGCCCCAGCGCAAACGTTGCACGGGCACGCGGTCTGGACCTGCGCCTGAGCCAGGCGTATCGTGCCTGCCGTGAACGCTTCAACCCTCTGCGCTCTGTGCGGCGACGAGATCGACGTCGGGCAGGCGTGGATGGAGGCAGATCGCGAGGGGGCCCGCGTTCGTGCCCACGCCGGCTGCGTCTACCGCGACGAGGCGGATGGTGGGGCAAGCGCGAGCTGGGAGCCCCAGGAGGGACCTCCGTCCTGAGCCCTCAGGGTGTGGGGCGAGGGATCTCGGCGCCGCGGAGCACGGTATCCGCCGTGGTCCGGCGCCAGTCGTAGTCCGCGACCTGCTCATCCGCCCCGAGCAACCCGTGGTCCCGTAGCCAGGCGTCGGAGTACAGCTTGCCGAGATAGTTCCGGCCCGAGTCGGGCAGGAGGACGACGAACAGCGCATTCGGATCGTCGACCGTCCGCGCCAGCTGAAGCGCGGCCCACAGCGCGGTGCCGCAAGACTCGCCCATCAGGATGCCCTCGCCGGCGGTAGCCCTGCGCGCCGTCAGCATCGAGTCGCGGTCGCTGACGCGGACGACGACGTCGCAGACCTCGGGCTCGTAGGTCGACGGCCAGAAGTCCTCGCCGATCCCCTCAGTCAGGTAGGGCGCCGGCGGATCGCCGGAGTAGACCGAGCCCTCCGGGTCGGCTCCCACCACGACGACCTCCGGATTTCGCTCCTTGAGGTAGCGGCCGGTCCCGGTCACCGTCCCGCCGGTCCCGAGCGCGACGACGAAGTGCGTGATGCGGCCTTCGGTGTCCTCCCAGATCTCCGGACCGGTGCTCGCGTAGTGCGCCCGCGGGTTCATCGCGTTGTGGTACTGGTCCGGCTTCCAGGCTCCCGGCGTCTCGCGCGCCAGCCGGTCCGAGACGCGGTAGTACGACCGCTCGTCCTCCGGACTGACGTCCGTGGGACAGATGACGACCTCCGCCCCGTACGCGCGAAGCAGCGCCCGCTTCTCCTCGGACTGCTTGTCGGGCATCACGAAGATGCAGCGGTATCCCTTCACGGCCGCGGCCAGTGCCAGCCCAACGCCGGTGTTGCCGCTCGTCGGCTCGACGATGACGCCGCCCGGCTTGAGGAGGCCCGCACGCTCGGCAGCCTCGATCATGGGGAGCGCGATCCGATCCTTGACCGATCCGCCGGGGTTCATGTGCTCGAGCTTGCCGACGATCCGCGGTCGAAGGCCGGCCGCGAGGCGATCGAGCGCCACCAGCGGCGTCCGACCCACCGCGGCCGTCACATCGGCCAGGATGCCTGTCGGACGCTCAGCCAGCGGTGGCCTCCGGTTGCGGCTGGGACGCCACCGGAGCGTCGGACCCGGGCTCCGCGGCCGGCTTGATCATCGGCGAGCCCCATCCCCGACGGTGCCGGTAGAAGAGCCACGCCCCGGCGAGCACGAAGCCGAGAATGCCGACCCACATCGCGGTGGGAAGCCCGAGAATCGTCCAGTTGCCGGTCCGATACTGCTCCAGCAGCGGTTCGGACCGGGCCGTACCACATGATGTAGATCAGGGCGGCGTCCCCGGCAAACAACCGCGGGCCGAATCGGCGAATGATCCAGAGCAGGACGAACATGCCGATGAGGTTGAGGACCATCTCGTAGGCGAACAGCGGAACGAAGCTCGTCGTCTCGACCGGATAGGTCGCGGCATCCCAGGGCGTGCCCGCGCGGTGCGCCGCGTCGATCGGAATGCCGAACGGCAGGCAGGGCGGAATGCCGTCGGTGCCGCACAGCGCTGGTCGGCGGGCCGTACAGCTCCTGATTCACGAAGTTGCCGAGCCGGCCGATGACCTGGCCCAGCAGCAGGGCCGGCGCGAAGACGTCGAGCCAGCGGGCGGTATTGATGCCCTTCGAGCGGGTATAGAGCAGGATGCCCAGCGCGCCGCCGGCAATCGCACCCGGAATGCCGATGCCGCCGTTCCAGATCTGCGGAATGGCGGCCGGGTTCGCGCTGTAGTAATCCCAGAGGTGGATGACGTGGTAGATCCGGGCGCCGATCACCCCGGCGATCACGACCCAGAGAAGCATCGACCAGCCGTCCTCGGGGTTCTCGCCGAGCCAGGTGGCGACCCGGGCGCCCAGGAGCGCGCTGATGAGCACCGCGCCGGCGATGACGATCCCGTACCAGTGCAGCTGGAACGGGCCGATCTCAACGGCGACGGGATCGATCACCGGGGGATTCTAGCGCCCATCCGGCGCCGCATCAGAATCCAGGGAGGCCCCCGAGCTGATCCGTGACCACGTACCGCCCACGGGGCGGGATCGACTGCTCCCCGCCGGAGTCGGCCGTTCCCTGGCACGATAGCAGAGGTATCCCTCGACGTTCGCCTCGCGGTCGAGGCCACGCTTTCGAGAGCCGAAGAGCTCGGTCCCGGCTGCCGTGTCGCGCCCGCAGGACAGGCATTGCTGGTCCATGCCACCCATCCTACTCTCGCGCCTCATCCGGCTCGGGGAACCGATCGAGCCGCCTCAGCACCGGGAAGAGGCGCGCCCAGGTGGCCGCGACCCCCAGCGTCGCAGCTCCGCCGATGACGACGGCCGGCACGATCCCCCACCACGCGGCCGTCAGGCCGGACTCGAACTCGCCGAGCTCGTTCGATGCGCCGATGAAGACGGAATTGACGGCGCTCACCCGCCCGCGGATCACGTCCGGCGTCTCGAGCTGGACCAGCAGGTGCCGGATGTAGACGCTCACCATGTCGCCGGCTCCCATCACGACCAGCGCGGCCAGGCTGAGCGGGAGGCTGGTCGATAGCCCGAAGACGATGGTCGCGACGCCGAATGCGGCGACGCCGCCGAACATCCATCGTCCGACGTGGCGGTGGATGGGTCGAATCGTCACGACGGCCGCCAGCAGCGCCGCACCGACGGCCGGCGCGGCTCGCATGACGCCAAGCCCCACGGGCCCGACGTCGAGGATCTCACCCGCGTAGATCGGGAGCAGCGCTTCCGCGCCCCCGAACAGCACGGCGAACAGGTCGAGCGAGATCGAGCCGAGGACGACCGGCTTCGATCGGACGAACGTGATCCCGGAGAGCAGCGTCTCCCAGCTGACGGGCTCGGAAACGCGCTCCTCGCGACCGCCGCCGCGCAATCCGGAGACGAGGACCACTCCGACGGCGATCAGGACGACCGCCAGCGCGTAGGCGACGCCGACGCCGAGCAGAACGAGCGCGCCGCCCAGCGCCGGCCCGGCGATCGTCGCGATCTGGCCCAGGGAGGAGTTCAGCGCAACCGCGCGCGGAAACGTTCCGGGCGGCGCGATGTTCGGCAGCAGCGCCTGGCCCGTCGGTTGGTTGAATGCGCGCGCGATGCCGAATACGACCATCACCCACAGCACCGGCGCGATGTCCGTGATGCCGGCCACCGAGAGCGCAAGCAGCGTCGCGGAGCAGACGCCGAGGAGCACGTAGGTCAGCAGCTGGATGCGCCGCCGGTCGTATCGGTCCGCCACGTGGCCCGCGGGCAGGATCAGGACGATGAACGGCAGGAACTGGGAGAGCGCCACGAGGCCGAGATCGAACGGGTCGCCGCTGACGCTGAAGACCTGCCACCCGACCGCGACGGTCTGGACCTGCGTCGCGATCGACACGATGAACCGCGCCGACAGGTAACGGCGCAGGTCCGGGTGGCGCAGTGCACTGAGCCGGCCATCGGTCGGGTTCGTCGACATGGGCGCCGTTGAGCCTAGCGGCCGGCCACGGCTTCCGCATTCCCGCCGCAGTGAGCCTGCTGCAATCTGGAGCCAACGAACCCCGAAACGGCCTAGGGTTCGGCCAACGCGAAGCAGGATGGACCGATGACCGAGACGGGTCCTGAGCAACGGCGAGAGAGGCTGCCCTTCTCACAGCTGGTCACGCTGTCGATCTACTGGTTCGGGATCCAGACGATCTGGGGCGGACTCAACATCACCATCATTCCGGGCCGGCTCGACGACCTGAGCCGCGACACCCAGGGCACCCTGCTCGCGATCATCATGCTGGCCGGTGCGATCGCTCCGATCATCATCCAGCCCACGGTCGGCGTGATCAGCGACTACACGGTGACCCGCTGGGGCCGCCGGAAGCCGTACATCGTGGTCGGCGCCCTGCTCGATGTCGTCTTCCTTGCCGGCCTCGCGTTCAGCAACGACTTCGTGGCCATGGTCGCCTTCTACTTCCTGCTGCAGGTCAGCTCGAACTTCGCGCAGGGCCCGTTCCAGGGATACGTGCCCGACCTCGTGCCGGCGAAGCAGGTGGGCACGGCCAGCGGGCTGATGGGGCTGATGCTCACGCTGGGGACCATCGCCGGCGTCGGCATCGCCACGCTGGGCGGCATCGTGGACAACGTGGCCGCTGGCGACCCTCGCCCTGGGCGTCGTGGAGGTCGCGACGATGGTGGTGCTGGTCGCGACCGTCGACGAAGGGCGGGCGGCACCGAAGCGGGCGCGACCCTGGCGCGAGATCGCTCTCTCGGCGTGGGGGCGCGACATCCTCCAGCAGCGCGACGTCCTCTGGCTCCTCCTCGTCCGGCTCCTCTTCCTCGGCGCCTACAACGCGACGCTGATCGCCATCGGCTACTTCCGCCGCTCGCACGGATTGAGCCCCGATGACGCCGATGCGACCGTGTTCCTGGCGACCGCGATCGTCGGCGTCTCCACGGCGCTGGCCGCCATCCCGGGCGGCCGGCTCTCCGATCGCTTCGGCCGGCGACCGGTGATCTGGGCCGCGGCGCTGATCGCCGGGATCGGGCTGCTCGGTGTCGCCGTGGCGCCCACGCCGGAGCTGGCGATTGCCTCGTGGGTGCCCTTCGGGATCGGGATGGGCACCTTCCTGTCGGCGGACTGGGCGCTCATGTCCGACGTGATTCCGAAGCACACCGCGGGCAGGTACATGGGCATCCTGAACGCCGGGACCGCCATGGCCGGCCCCGTCTTCATCATCGTGGCCGGCCCCGTCCAGGACCTGGTCTCGGCCAGCTTCGGCGACGCGGCCGGCCCCCGCGTGGCGATGGGCGTCGCCGCCCTGTTCGTCGCGCTCTCGGCCCTTGCGCTGACGCGCGTCGACCCGCGCCGACGCGAGGACGAGGAGATGCCGGCGGCGGCCTCCCTCGTCGCGGCATGAGCGCGGCAGGAGCCAGCGGGCGCGTCCAGCCGCGCGAGCTGCATGTCGCCGTCACGCCGCGCTATCGGTTCATGTGGTGGCTCAACCGGGCCCTCGCTCGGCTCCTGTTCGACCTGCGAGTCACCGGCCTCGAGCACTGTGCCCGTTGCGCCGTTCCAGCTGGTCGCCAACCACCACAACGGCTTCGACCCGTTGCTGGTGATGGCGGCTGCGCCTCTCGCGCCGCGGATCACCTGGTTCGGTCCGAAGGAGGCCGACTTCAGCCGTGGATTCAAGAACCGCGTCATGGCCTTCTTCGGCGGGGTGATCCCGTACAACCCGGACAAGACGACCCTGACCAGCGCGGTGCGTGCCGTGCGTCGTGTCTTCGAGGCCGACGGCGTGCTCGGCATCTTCGCCGAGGGGCGCATCGGCTTCCGTGAGACCGAGCTGCTCGAGTTCGAGGATGGAGCGGCCGCCTTCGCCATCTCGTCCGGCGTGCCCGGTCGTTCCGTGCGCGATCGTGGGCAGCACGGACCTCTGGTTCCGCAAGCGTATCGACGTTCGCTTCGGCGCACCGATCGAGACCACCGGTGTCCGCGGTCGGGCGGCGCGAGCCGAGCTCGACGCCACGCATCCGACAGGGGGTGAGCGCCCTCCTGCCGGACCGGGAACCGCGCCCGCCGCGGCGCCGCCCCCTTGCCTTCCTGACCAACCTGCTCAACGGCGCCGAGGACATCGAGCGCCGCAGAACCACCGGACGGACGTAACCTCCCGAGATGGGAGCCATTCGTGACGTCCTCCGCGTCCCCGACTGCCGCCGCATCGAGGCGGGTTGGTTCGCGTCCCTCGGCCGGCGAGCTCGCCGGCTCGATCGCGCTGCTCGTGTACGCCTACAACGAGGGCGGCGCCGCCCTCGTGGCGGCTTACGGCGTGGTCGCACGCTGCCCGCGATGCTGATCACGCCGGCGCTCGTGAGCAGCGCGACCGGTTCGGCCCCGATCGAGTCCTGCGCATCACGGTCGGCGTCCGCGCGCGTGTTGCTGGCGGTCGGCCGCGCTCGGCGCATTCGTCGGCGCCCCTTCGTTCCTCGTGATCGGCGCCGGCGCGATCGGCTCGTGGATGGCCGGGGCGTACCGACCCATCCAGGCGAGCGTGCTGCCCTGGCTTGCGCGCACGCCGGGCGAGCTGACGGCCGCCGAACGTCGTGGCCGTCGCTTGGCGAGAACGCCGCAACGCTGTTGGGGCCGGTGCTGGCCGGCGCGTCGCTCGCGCTCTTCGGCGTGCCGGCCGCCATCGCGCTGTCAGCATCGCTGGTCGCCGCCGGTAGCGCCGTGCTCTGGCGCCTTGCCGTTCCGGCCCAGCGTGGAGACGCCGCCGGCGAGGCTGAGCCAGGGCGGATCGGTGCCATGGCGGCCGGCGCCGCGGACCTCGCGCGGCTGGCGCCGCCGGCGGGTGTCACCATCCTCGTGTTCGCCCAGACCTTCGTGAGAGGGGCGCTGACGGTGCTGATCGTGGTGCTGGCGCTCGATGTGCTCCTGCTCGGCGAGGCGGCGGTGGGCTGGCTGACCGCCGCGATGGGCGTCGGCGGGCTGATCGGCGGAGCCGTGGCAGGCGCGGTGCTGTCGGTCAGGAGCCTTGCGCGTGGGTTCGTGGCGGGGCTGCTCCTGTGGGGAATTCCGCTCGCCGCGCTGGCCGCTGCGCCCGAGCCCGCTCACGGCGTACCTCGCGCTGGCCGTGGTGGGAGTCGGAAACGCGGTCGAGGACGTGAGCCTCTTCACCCTCATGCCTCGCGCCTTCCGGCCGCGCTTCGTCGGGCGTGCGCTCGGGGCGCTGGAGCTCACCGTCTTCGCCGGCATCGGCCTGGGATCGGTCGCGGCGCCGGTGCTCGTCGACGTGCTGGGCGTCCGGGTGCGCTCGGGGCGCTGGGCGGCGGATTGGCCGGCGCTGGCGGCCCTGTACGCCGTTCGCTTCATCCGCCTGGACGCGGACCTACCGGTTCCGGGACCCGAGGCCGGGCTCCTGCACCGCAACCCGATCTTCGCGCCGCTGCCGCTCGCGACGGTGGAGCTGCTTGCCTCGGAGCTGTCCTCGAACTCGTTCGCACCCGGCGAGGTGGTGATGGCGGAGGGCGAGGCCGGCGACCGGTTCCACCTCATCGCCGAAGGCACCGCTGCCGTTTCGGTGGGCGGCGTCGCGCGTTCGACACTGGGGGTGGGCGATGGGTTCGGCGAGATCGCGTTGCTCCGCGACATCCCGAGGACCGCCACCGTCACCGCCGTCGGGCCGCTGCGAACGTACTCGCTCCTCCGCGACGAGTTCCTGGCGGCCCTGGGCAGCAGCCGGCTCGCCACCGCCACGGCAGTCGCGACCGCCGAGGATCGCCTGGCCGCCGATCGGACGATTCGAAGCGACGAACCGGGCCTTCCTGAAGCCGCACGCCCGGCGCGCTAGGATCGGGCCGCATGCTTCCCGTCATCTGGGCAACCTTCGTGGTGCTCGCCGTCGGCGCCTTTCTCATGATCGCGGCCTACTGGCTCGACGTTCAGGAGCGTCCCGACCTTGGCAGAGGGGCCCGCATCGGATGGTCGGCCGCCGTGCTCATCTTCCCGATCTCGATCCCGGCCTATGCCTTTGCCGGCGGACCGGGCTGGCCGGCCGTCATGCGGTTCGCAAGCGTCGTGCCGGCCGTGGCCGTGGCGCTCTTCGGCGGCTTCCTCTTCGGCGCGTTCAGCTAGGCGACGCCGTCGACCCGCGGCGGAAGGCCAGCCACGAGACCGCGACCAGGACGCCGACGACGCCGATCAGGCCGAGGATCACGCTCGGAATCGCCGCAGGCTCCGGGCTCGGGTCTGCCGCCGGTCGGCGCCGTCAGCGGGAACGGCGCCTCCGCCCCCTTCTCGAGCGTCAGATTGCCGGAGCAGAGGCCGGTGCTGTGCATCGCACCGTCCCAGGTCGTGAAGACGAGCCAGCGCTCGTTGAGGCCAAAGCTCATGCCGCATGACGCACCATCGCCGCCGGCGAGGACGTCGACCGTGGCACCGACCGGGCCTTTGGCAACGCCGTCGACCTCGAACGTGTAGATGGTCTGACCCATGAGCGCGGGCGCGGGGTCGGCCGCCGCCATGGCACCCACCGGGCCGGTCTTGGCGCCGATGGGCTGCGAGTTGACCACCGTGCCGGCGAAGACCGCATCGGCGAACTCCGCCGCCTGCTTCAGGGCGTCGACTGCGCGCAGCTGCAGGCGGCGACCTGCTCCAGCGGGCACGCTGGCAAGGCCGATCGCGAAGAGGGCGGCGAGCAGCAGCTTCATGTGCCCGCTGAGACGCCCCGGCGTTCCCGTGGGTTGCATCGGGCTCATGGCCCTATCATCGGTCAATGACGAGCCAGACCGATACTCACGCTGCCACCGATGCCGCCGTCGCCCACCTGCGCGACCACGAGACCGAGCATTTCGCGCAGCTGGACGAGTTCCTGCGCATCGAGAGCGTCTCCGCGGACCCCGGCCGCGCGGGCGAGGTGCGCCGGGCCGCGCAGTGGATCGCCGACGAGCTCACGCGAATCGGCGTCGAGCGAGCGACGATCCACGAGACGACGCACCACCCGATCGTCACCGGCGAGTGGATGAACGCCGGCGACGAAGCGCCCACCGTGCTCGTCTACTGCCATTACGACGTCCAGCCGCCGGACCCGCTCGACGAGTGGATCCGCCCGCCGTTCGAGCCGCGCCACGAGGACGATCGCGTCTACGCCCGCGGCGCCGGCGACGACAAGGGACAGCTCTTCATGCACCTCAAGGCGGTCGAGGCGTGGATGCAGCGACGGCCGGGCGGCTGCCCGTCAACCTGCGCTTCTTCTTCGAGGGCGACGAGGAGGTCGGCTCCGAGCCGGTCGAGGCATTCATCGAGGAGCATGCCGACCTGCTGCGTGCCGACGTGTGCGTGGTCAGCGACGGCGACACCTTCGACGATGATGGCACGCCCGCCATCGGCTACGGCCTGCGCGGGATCGCCTACTGGGAGGTCCGCGTCCACGGCCCGCGCCATGACGTGCACTCCGGCCAGTACGGCGGCGGCGTCGACAACCCCGCCAACGTGCTCGTCCGGATGCTCGCCTCCCTGACCGATGCGGGCGGGCGCTTCACCGTGCCCGGCTTCTACGACCAGGTTCGCGACCTGACCGACGAGGAGCACGCGGCGTACGCCGCGCTGCCCTTCGACGAGGCGGCATGGGCCGACGAGACCGGCGTCCCGGCGCCGATGGACGGCGAGCGCGGCCACACCCTGCTCGAGCGCCTGTCCGCGCGACCGACCTTCGACGTCAACGGGATCTGGGGCGGCTACACCGGCGAGGGCGCCAAGACGATCATCCCGGCCTGGGCGGCCGCCAAGATCAGCACCCGCCTCGTGCCCGACCAGGACTACCGGGAGATCGAGGCGTCCGTGAAGCGGCACCTCGAATCGATCGCGCCGCCGACCTGCAGCGTCGAGGTCAAGGTCATCCATGGCGGGGCGCCGGCCATCACCCCGCTCGACCACCCGGGGATCGAGCCCGCCTCACGCGCCCTCGAGGCCGGATTCGGCAAGCCGCCACTCTTCCAGCGCTCCGGCGGCTCCGTGCCGGTGGTCGCCGCGCTCGACGCTCACCTCGGGCTGAAGACGCTGATGGTCGGCTTCGCCAACCCGACCGGAAACTTCCACGCACCGAACGAGTGGATGAGCCTCCACAACATTCGCGCACGGGATGGTCTCGCTGGTCCACCTGTGGGGCGAGCTGAGCACGATGAGCGGCCGGGACCTTCGCGGCGGCGAGTGATGCCTCCATCCGGACGTGCCCGCTCAGACGCCCCCCAACGACCCCGACGATCCCTGGCTGCCGCTCGGCGCCGCCTCGCGGCTGGTGGGGGTGGGGCCGACACGCTGCGCCGCTGGGCCGACACGGGCAAGGTGCAGAGCTACCAGACGCCCGGCGGCCATCGACGATTCCTGCGCTCGAGCCTCGAGGCCATGATCAACGCGCCGCGGCGGCATCGATACGGCATGGAGCGCCTGTCCGACTCGACCCAGACGATGGCCGGGGAGCTGCATCGGCGCATGCAGCGCACCGGCTACTCGGGCCAGCCGTGGCAGGCTCGGCTCTCCGCCGAGCAGCGCGACGAGTTCCGGCGCTGGGGCCAGCGCACGTTCCAGCTGGTCATCGAGTACGTCGCCGCGTCGAAGAAGGCCGAGCGGCAGATCCTCCTCGAGGAGGCCGAGAAGATGGGCGGCCTCTACGGCGGCGAGGCGTCGCGGGCCGGCCTCACGCTGGCCGAGACGGTCGAGGCGTTCCTCTTCTTCCGATCGCCGGTGCTCGATGCGATCACCGGCCACCTCCGCCGCCGATCCGCCGACGTGCGCCGATGTCACGGCGGCGTTCCATGAGGCAAACGCGGCGATCGACCAGGTGCTGGTCGCCCTCGTCAGCTCCCACCGCGAGGTCGCCGAGCCCGCCGGCCGGCGTCAGTCGACGACGTAGAGCTCGGTCGAGGTCGTGTTGAGGCGCTCACCGCCCGCATCGGTGCAGACCACGATGTCCTCGATCCGCGCACCCCATCGGTCCCGGAGGTAGATCCCGGGCTCGATGCTGAAGGCGTGCCCTTCCTGGAGGGGCTCCGGGTTCGAGGCGACGATGTAGGGCTCCTCGTGCGTCTCCATGCCGATGCCGTGGCCGGTTCGATGGATGAACGCCTCGCCGTAGCCGGCCTCGTCGATGATGCGACGCGCCACCGCGTCGATCTCGCTGCACGGCACGCCCGGCTGGACCGCATCGCACGCCGCGGCCTGCGCCTCGCGCAGGACGGCGTGGAGCGCCGCGAACTCGGGCGCGGGGTCGCCGACGAACGCCGTGCGGGACGTGTCGCTGCAGTAGCCGGCGAGGGTGCCGCCGATGTCGAGCACGAGCGCATCCCCCGTCTCGATCACGCGGTCCCCGGCCTCGTGATGCGGGCTTGCCGAGTTCGGGCCGGATGCGACGATCGCGAAGTCCGGCGGAGTCGTGGCCGGCCTCGAGCAGGAGCTCGCGGATGTGGCGGCTCACCTCGGCCTCCGTCTGGCCCGACAGCCGCTCGCCCATGCACCGCTGCCCATGACCGCGTCGGCGGCGGCGGCCGCTGCGCGCAGGCGATCGACCTCGTCGGGGCTCTTGATCCGCCGCAGCGCGCTCATCGTGGGTCCGGCGGCGACCAGCTCGGTCGGGTCGAGGGCCGCTCGCAGGCGAAGCGCGACGCGCGCCCACATCTGGTCCTGCACCGCCACCCGCCGCGCCCCGGTGACGATCGCCTGCACCAGCCGGATCGGGTCGTCCGTCTCGTCCCACGGCACGATGGTCGATCTCGTCCGCCAGCTCGCCGAGCTCATGGCGCGCCAGCGGCTCCTCGAGGCGCGGCAGCACGAGCGCCGGCTCACCGTCGGCCGGAACGATGAGGCACGTCAGCCGCTCGAGCGCTGGAGCGCTGTACCCGAGGAGGTAGGCGTAGTCGGGCGAGGGTGTGATCAGCAGCGCATCGACACCGCGCTCGGATGCCTCGGCGGCCGCGCGCGAGAGGCGATCCCGGTGGACGGAGGAGACGAAGCGGGGCGCAGCGAGGTCATGCCCGAAGCCTAACCGATGAGCCCATTGCGGGTTCCACGCTGAGGGCCGACGCTGAGGGCCGGCAGGTGCGACACTGTCATACGCCGTCATACAATTGGAGAGCGATGCGCAACGCTGGCCGGCACGTCGAGCCCCGCGGCATGTCGGCTCCGCACACGCCGGAGCGTCCTCCTGCTGGCGGGCGCGCTGACGCTGGGTGCGCTCCAGCTCCGTGCCGGCGCTCGCGGCCGATCCCCGGCAGGCGGCGATCGAGCAGCTCGCGCGGGAGCAGGGCGCCCTGCCATCGGACCTCGAGGTCGTCAACGAACGCCAGGCGACGCGTGGAGGGCGGTGCGACGCTGACAGCGCTCAAGGTCGTCGACCGCCGGACCGGCGAGATCCATTCGGTCTACAGCGACTGGCGGCGTCACCGGCGGTGGTGCGGTCCTGCAGAGCGCCATGGAGACGGGCGCCGCCCAGCTCGACGGTCGCTCCAGCGCAAGGCCGATGCACCGCTGCGTGCCGCCATGGCGGCCGAGTCGCAGGCAGGCACGCTGCCGGTCGCCATCTGGACCGAACACCGATCCCGGGCCGGCGGAGGACGCGGTCCGCGCGACGCACCCCGAGGTCGGCCTGGCTCGGCGGGCGCCCACTCGACGGGACCCTCGAGCAGCCGCGCGCGTTGCGCGCCGAGCTCTGGGAGGCACGCCGTGCCGTGTACGCCGCGGCGGCCGATCTGCTTCGCGTCGAGGTCGAGGCCGCCGGCGGGACCATCGCCTATGCGAGCACCTCCGCGCCGCTCGTATTCGCAGACCTGCCGCCGGCCGGCGTGGACGCTCTCGCGTGCCCGACCCGACGTCATCGAGCATCGGTCTCGAAGGTACGTGGGACACGCAGATGTCCAGCGCCGGCCCGACCGTCCGGGCGAACTGGACGAGCGGCGCGGGCGACCAGGGCAATGGGATCCGGGTCGCGGTCGTCGAGTACCAGAACGTCCGGAACACCGGCGACATGAGCGGACAGGTCGTCAGGTCCTACAGCACCACCGGATCGCTGGCATACGGCACCGGCGGCGGCGATCATCCGACCTGGGTCGCGGGAGCGGTTGCGAGCCGGAACGGGACGTATCGCCGGCGTCGCGCCGGGCGCGGACATCGTGAGCGCGTCGACCGGCGGCTATCGCCCCGAGCCTCGCCACCGACCGCGCGATCATCGCGGCGGCGGACTGGGCCGTATCGCCCGTCGGGCGGCGACGCCGACATCGTCAACGCCAGCATCGGCCAGGACACCGCCACCGGCGCCGAGGAGGCCCGGCGCTACTTCGACTCGATCGCCTGGGAGGACGGCCGCCTGGTCGTCGCCGCGTCCGGCAACTTCACCACCTTCGGCAACTGGGACGTCGTGTCGCCCGGCACGGGGTACAACGTCATGACCGTCGGAGGCGTCAACGATCGCGGGACTGCATCGACGGGCGACGACAGGCTCTGGTACGCCGCCGGCTCGAACGGGGCGGGCTACCGCGACCGGACCGATGCGTCATGGAACGTGCACGGCGACTACAACAAGCCCAACGTCTCGGCACCGTCGGTCAGCGTCAGGACGGCCAACGGGATCATCGGCGACGGCACCAGCATCGCCTCGCCGATCGTCGCCGGCGTCGCCGCCCAGCTGATGGCGCGTGCGCCGACGCTCACCGCCTGGCCCGAAGGCGTGCGGGCGCTGCTGATGGCCGGCGCCCATCGACGGACGCCGCTGCCGAACGGCGGCATCGACGCGGACCACGAGGGCGTCGGAACCGTCGTCGGCGACCTGGTCGAACCGCATCCTGGTCAACGGCAACGGGCCGTTCGGCGGGTACGCCGTCGGGTCGATCGCCCGCGGACAGACGGTCGTGCGCGACATCCCGGTGCTCGCCGGCCAGCGCGTGCGCGCGGCGCTCGCCTGGAGCAGCCACACCTCGGGTTCGAACACCGCGAAGGCGGATGCGCTCATGGCCGATCTCGACCTGCGGGTCATCGCGCCGAATGGCGCCGTCGTCGGCTCCTTCTCGTTGGACAACCCCTACGAGGTCGTCGACATCACGGCCGCCACCTCGGGCACCCTTCGCATCGAGGTACGGCACGATCGGTTCGATGCGGCGGAGGAGCCATATGGCCTGGCCTGGGCGGTGCGTGGCCCGTTCTTCGATGCCGACGACTCACCCTTCCGCGCCGACATCCTGTGGGCGGCGCAGGAGGGAGTCACGGCGGGCTGTGCCGCCGGCCGCTACTGCCCGGACGCCGCGGTCACGCGCGAGCAGATGGCATCGTTCCTGCGCCGCGCCGGCGACGTCGCGGGCTCGTCGGTCGACTACTTCACCGACGATGAGTCATCGATGCACGAGGCGGACATCAACGCCATCGCTGCCGCGGGCATCACCGGCGGCTGCGCCGCGAACGCGCTACTGCCCGCGCAGCGTGGTGACGCCGCGAGCAGATGGCGTCATTCCTGGTGCGCGCCCTGCGCCTGCCGCCCACGAGCCACGACTACTTCACCGATGACGAGCGAAGCCAGCACGAAGCAAACATCAACGCCCTGGCCGCCGCCGGCGTGACCGGTGGCTGTGCGACAGGGCGGTTCTGCCCGGGTACGGCGGTCACCCGCGGCCAGATGGCCGCCTTCCTCCACCGCGGCTTCGGGGACTGAGTCGTTGCGCCTGCGCGCCGTGGTGCTCCTGGGAGTCCTGCTGGCAGCCTGCGGAGGCGATCCCACCATCTCCCCCACCGCCACAACGCCCGCCCCGCCATCAGCTTCTCAATCGGCGGCGCCCCTTCCGAGCGAACCGTCGCCGAGCGAGCGCGTGATCCAGGGCCTCGCGTTGCCCCAGCCCGGCCGCGCATTCGACGCCGCGACGCTGCTCGACGCGATGCGCACCTCACGACGTCCGGGTGGTGTGCCGGATGAGCTGGAGACCGACGAGATCGCCACGACCCTCGCCGATACGCTCTGGACCTACGGCGGCGAACCGTGGGCCACCATGGCCATCGGCGGCTCGTGCGGCACGGAGACGTGCTCGCTCGAAGTTGCCGGGACGCGACCGGGCCGCCTGGGCGAGGATCTCTGGGTGTTCGAGATCGCACCGGCCACCGGCAGCGTGACCGTGGCCTCGGCGGATCTGTCGTCGCTGCCGAGTCGAGATCGTCGATCCCCTCGATGACCTTGCGCGGATGCTGTTTCGCCCAGGGCGGCTCGACGGACTGGTTCTGGCATCGGTGCGCTGGCTGCCCCCGCCATCCGGCGGGCAGTTCGTCCTGAGCTACCGGTCGGGTGGTGAGGAGGGCTCGTGCGGAGCCGACGTCACCCTCGATGCGGTCGTGCCCGAGATCGTCGAGGACCAGCTCATCGACTGCTGAGTCACCCGATGCGGAGCGGCACCTCGGTGCTCTCGCCGGCGCGGATGCGCCACGCCCGGAGCGCCTCGGCGGGGCCAGCGTCGGGATCGGCCAGGGTGGCAAGCACGTAGAAGGCGTCCGGATACTGCGCCGCGCGCCGATCCGTGGCCGACGGAACGGCCGGCGAGCGGGTGTGCGAGTGGAAGATGGCCACCAGGTCCTGCGCCGTCGTCCTCGATCGCGAAGACGATGCGCACCAGGTCGTCAGGGTGCACGTTGTAGCGCAGCGGGCTGGCTTCCGCGTTGCGCGCGGGATGGAAGGCCGTGGCGCTGCCCGATGCGAGGTCGCCGGCGAGCAGCCCGCACGCCTCGTTCGGCAGCTCCGACCTGCGCATGTGCGAGCAGCTGTCCGCCACCGCAGCCGGAATCGTCAGCGACGCGTCGGCTACCACAGCAACGATCCCTCCAGCTCGTCCTCCAGCTCGTCGAGGTCGCGGTCCCACAGGTCGGCCGACAGGTACTTCCATCCGCCGTCGGCGAGCAGCACCACGATCGACCCGTTCTCCATCTCGCGCGCGACCCGGACAGCCACGGCAATGGCCGCCCCGCACGACAGGCCGGCGAAGATCCCCTCCTCGCGCAGCAGCCGGCGCAGGCCGATCACCGCGTCCCGGTTGCTGACCAGGAACCGGTCGTCGAGCACGGACTCGTCGAGCACCGGTGGAACGAACCCATCCTCGAGCGAGCGAAGGCCCTGCACCTGCTCGCCCGGCAGCGGCTCGGCGGCGACGATCGCGCACGCCCGGCCTGCGCCCGCTTCAGGAAGCGGCCGACGCCGGTCAGCGTGCCGCCGGTGCCGAGCCCGGCCACGAAGACGTCGACCTCCGGCACCTGGTCCAGGATCTCGGGGCCGGTCGTCTGCTCGTGCACGCGCGGGTTGGCCACGTTGCCGTACTGGTACGGCATGAACAGGCCCGGGTCCGCCTCGGCCAGCGACTGGGCCATCCGGATCGCTCCGTTCGATCCCTCGGCACCCGGCGAGAAGATGATCTCCGCACCGAACAGGCGCAGCAGCTGCTCGCGCTCGCGGGTCGTGTTGTCCGGCATGACGATCCGCACCGGATGGCCCAGCCGTGACCCGATCATCGCCAGGCTGATGCCGGTGTTTCCGCTCGACGGCTCCAGGATCGTCTGCCCGGGCTTCAGCGAGCCGTCGGCAATGGCGGACTCGATCATTGCCCGCGCGACGCGATCCTTGACGCTGCCGGTCGGGTTGTTGCCCTCCAGCTTGGCGTACAGACGCACGCCGTCGTGCGGCGCCAGGCGCCGCAGCTCGACCATCGGCGTATTGCCGATGGCGGCGACGAGATCGGGCGCCGCACCGACCGTGGTCGGCATCGGCCTAGCGGAGCCCTCCGGCCATGGCGGGCAGCAGGATGATCGTGTCGTCCGCGCCGATCGGCGTCTGCGAGCCCCTCGCGGTAGCGGACGTCCCGGTCGTTGACGTAGACGTTGATGAAGCCGCTCAGCTCGCCCTCCTCGGTCACCCGGTCGCGGAGCGCCGGGTGCTTGCCGAACAGGTCGTCGAGGGCCTCGGCCACCGTGCCGCCGCTCACGTCGACGGTGCGGCTGCCGCCGGTGTTCTCGCGCAGGACCGGCGGGATGCGGATGGTGCTCATCGCCGGCGCCGCCGCGGTGCGCCGGCTCGCGGCCGACCGAGGCATACGGCGAGCCCTCGCCGCAGGCCGGGCAGGCGGGGTCGCGCCAGATGCGGACCTCGTCGAAGGTCGTGCCCATGGCGTCGAACATCAGCAGCCGGCCGGAGAGCGTCTCACCCACGCCCAGGATCGAGCTTGAACACCTCGTTCGCCTGGAGCAGGCCGACGATGCCGGGCAGGACGCCGAGCACGCCGGCGACGCTGCAGGCGGGCGCCAGCTCGTCGGGCGGCTGGGTCGGGTACATGCAGCGATAGCAGGGGCCCTCGAACGGCACGAACGTGGTGATCTGGCCGTCCCAGCGGTAGATCGACCCGTGGACCACCGGCTTGCGCAGCTTGACCGCCGCGTCGTTGAGGACGTAGCGCGTGTCGAAGTTGTCCGTGCCGTCGACGATCGACGTCGTAGCCGCCGATCAGCCGCTCCACGTTGTCGGCGTTCAGCCGCTCCGCGTGCTTGACCACGTTCGTCTCCGGGTTGAGGCCCGTGGATGCGTGAGCTCCGCCGAATCGACCTTGCGCATCCCGATCCGCTCCGGGCCATGGAGCACCTGGCGCTGGAGGTTCGACTCGTCGACCACGTCGTCATCGACCAGGCCGATGGTGCCGACGCCCGATGCCGCCAGGTAGAGCGCGGTCGGCGAACCGAGGCCGCCGGCGCCGATGAGCAGCACCTTCGCGTCGAGCAGCTTGCGCTGGCCCTCCTGGCCGATCTCCGGGATCAGCGTCTGTCGCGCGTAGCGGCGCTGCTGCGCGGCGTCAGGAGCTGCCGCGGCTCCTCCCACTGCGCCGCCCTGCTCCTTCCACTGGCCGATCGGCGCCTTCATGCTGACGACGTTCGTGTAGCCGAGCTCGGCCAGCCGGCCGGCCGCGCGCGCGGAGCGGCCGCCGACGGCGCAGTGCAGCAGGAGCGGCGCGTCCTTGTCGGGCGCGACCTCGCCGATGCGCGCGACACGTCGCCGAGCGGCAGCAGGCGTCGCGCCGGCGACGTGGCCCGCAGTCCCACTCGCTCTGCTCGCGCACGTCGATGACGCGATAGCCGTCGCGCGCCAGGGCCACGGCCTCGGCGGCGGTCACCTCGCGGAAGGGTGGTGTCTGATCGTTGGTCATGGTGAACGGACTTCCTTGCTGTCGTTGGTCGGTCATCAGGGAGCTGATCCGCCGGCGAGCACCTCGGCCTCGTCCGGCCATCGTGCCTCGGCGCCGCTGACGGCGCCCTGCAGCACCTTGTAGCTGAGCAGTGCGCACTTCACGCGGGCGGGACCGATCGGCACGCCGAGGTTCTCGATGACCTGCCTGGGGTCGATCGCGCGGAGCTCGTCCAGCGTCATGTCGCGCAGCTCGTCGGTCAGGATCGAGGCCGATGCCTGGCTGATGGCGCAGCCGCGCCCGTCGAAGGCGACGTCGACGACGCGCTCCTTGGCGTCGTCGAGCAGCAGGGTCATGCTCATCTCGTCGCCGCAGGTCGGATTCGAATCGGCGAAGTGGAGGTCGTGGGGATCGAGCACGCCCTTGTTGTGCGGCTCGCGGTAGTGCTCGAGGATGAAGTCGCGGTAGAGGTTGTCCATCGGTCTCTCAGGCGGTTCGGAAGAGGCGCTGGGTGGCGTGGATGGCATCGGCCAGGCGCTCGACGTCGTCCAGGTCGTTGTAGACGTAGAAGCTGGCGCGGGTCGTGGCCGGCAGGTCGTAGCGAGCCATGACCGGCTGCGCGCAGTGGTGGCCGGCGCGCACGGCGATGCCGTGGTGGTCGAGGACGGTCGCCACGTCGTGCGGATGGACGCCCGTCGATGACGAAGCTGATGACGCCGGCGTGCTCGTCCGCGGAGTCGGGTCCGAGCCGCCGGACGCCGTCGATTGCGCCGAGCGTGGCCCAGGCCCGCTCGAACAGGAAGCGCTCGTGCGCGCGCACGTTCGCCATGCCGATCCCCTCGAGGTAGCCGATGGCGGCAGCCAGGCCGGCGGCCTCGGCGATCGCCGGCGTGCCGGCCTCGAACTTGAGCGGCACCTCGGCCCAGGTCGTGCCGGTGAGCGTCACCTTGCTGATCATGCTGCCGCCGGTCAGGAAGGGCGGCATCGCCTCGAGCAGCTCGCGACGACCCCACAGCGCGCCGATCCCCGACGGTCCGAGCATCTTGTGCCCGGAGAGCGCCAGGAAGTCCACGCCGAGCTCGGTCACGTCGACCGGCATGTGCGGGACGCTCTGGGCGGCATCGAGCAGGACGAGCGCACCGGCCTCGTGCGCGAGGCGGCTGATCTCGGCGACCGGGTTGATGGTGCCGAGGGCGTTGCTGACGTGGTTGATGGCGACCAGCTTCGGTCCCCTCGCCAGGCGGCCGCGCAGGTCGTCGAGATCGAGCCGGCCGTCATCGGTGATGGCGACGTACTCGAGCGTGGCTCCGGTCTCGTTCGCCAGCTGCTGCCAGGGGACCAGGTTGGCGTGGTGCTCCATCTCGGTGGACAGGATCAGGTCGCCGGCCGCAACGTTCGCGCGTCCCCAGCTGTAGGCGACCAGGTTGATCGCCTCGGTCGCGTTGCGGACGAAGACGACCTCGCGCTCGCTCGGGGCGCCGATGAAGCGGGCGAGCGCGCTGCGCGCGCCCTCGAACCTCGCCGTTGCGTCCTCGCTCAGCTCATAGATGCCGCGATGCACGTTGGCGTAGTGGTGCGCGTACGCGTCGGCGAGCGCCTCGATCACGGCGCGAGGCTTCTGCGCCGACGCGGCCGAGTCGAGGAAGGCGAGCGGCATGCCGGACCGATGCGGGCGGTCGAAGACGGGGAAGTCGGCGCGCAGCGCGGCGCCGTCGAAGACGTCCGCGCGGAGCTGCTCGATCGCCATCGGTCCGATCCGCCTAGTGCTGGACGACCGGCTCGGGCTCGGCAGCCTCGTCGCCGACGCCGGCAGGCAGGCCGACCTGCTCGCGGACCCAGTCGTAGCCGTTCGCCTCGAGCTGGTGGCTGAGCTCCTGGCCGCCCGACAGGACGACGCGGCCGTCGAGCAGGACGTGCACGAACTGCGGCTCGACGTAGTTCAGCATGCGCTGGTAGTGGGTGATCATCAGGACGCCCATCTCCGGAGACAGGGTGGCGTTGATCCCTTCGGCGACGCTCTTGAGGGCGTCGATGTCGAGGCCGGAATCGGTCTCGTCGAGGATCGCCATCTTCGGGCCGAGGATCGCCATCTGGAGCATCTCCAGGCGCTTCTTCTCGCCACCGGAGAATCCCTCGTTCACGTAGCGGGCGGCGAAGGCCGGATCCATGCGGAGGAGTGCCATCTTCTCCTCCATCAGCTTGCGGAACTTCGCGAGCGGGATGCCCGTGTACTTGATCGAGGTCTCGCCGGTCTCGTCCGGCGGCCTTCGGGTGGTGGATCGCGTTGTAGATGTTGCGCAGGAAGCTGGCGACCGTCACGCCGGGGATGGCGCTCGGGTACTGGAAGGCCAGGAAGAGGCCGAGGCGGGCGCGCTTGTCGGGTGGCATCCCCAGCGCGGTCGGTCCCTGCAGCAGGTCGTGCCCGGCCCAGGTGATGGAGCCGGCATCGACGATGTAGTCGGGATGGCCCATCAGGGCGTAGGCCAGGCTTGTCTTGCCGGAGCCGTTCGGGCCCATCAGGGCATGGACCTCGCCCTGCTTCACGGTCAGGTCGATGCCCTTGAGGATCTTCTTGCCCCCGATGCTCACCTCGAGCCCGGAGATGACGAGTTCGTCGGTCATGCGTTCCTTGTTTCCTGCGATGTCGTGGCTGAATGCAGCGCGATGCGCCGGCGGCGAACCTCCGGCGGGTAGGGAGGCCCACCGGCGGTGGCGACCACCTCGGCGAGGTTGGTCGCGCCCGAGCGTGGCGGAGAGGGATTCGTAGACGCGCTGGAAGACCTCGTGGACGCTGCACGGCTGCGGCCGGTCGCAGTGCTCGAGGTCATCGGCGCCCGCGCACGGCATCTCGAGCAGCGGGCCCTCGAGCGCGCGGACCGCGTCGGTCATGGCGATCTCGGCCGCGGGCCGCGCGAGGCGATAGCCGCCCGACTGGCCGCGCGTGGCCGTGACCAGGCCGGCGCGACGAAGGTCACCGACCAGCTGCTCCAGGTAGGCGTGGGGAAGCCGCTCGCGCTTCGCGATGGCGGTCAGCGACAGGCAGGGGTCGTCCTCGCCGAGTCGCGCCAGCGTGACGAGGACCCGGATGCCGTACTCGGTGCGCGTGCTGATCTTCATCGGCTCACAGCCTCACCCTGACCTCGTCGCCATCGAGGACCGTCTCGTAGGCCTTGACCGGGACGACCGGAGGCAGCGCCAGGACGCGGCCGGTGAAGAGGTCGAAGCGGCCGCCGTGGCGCGGGCACTCGACCCCCGAGTCGTCGAGCTCGCCCTCGCCCGAGCGTGCCGCCGTCGTGGGTGCAGACGTTGTCGATGGCGCCCCACTCGCCGTCCTCGGTCAGGCCGATGCACAGCGAGCGACCGTCCACCTCGACCACCCGCACGTTGCCCGGCTCGACGTCGCCGGCGCGTGCGACGGTCACGAAGCCGGTGGCCGGCTCGACGGCGGTCATGCCGCCACCTCGTCGGACGTGTCGGCGCCGATGCGTCCGCGCCAGCGCCGCGAGGATTCGCTCGCGGATCGTCTCGTCGACGATCTGCGCGACCACCTGCTCGAAGAAGCCGCGCACGATCATCCGCTCGGCGGTGGCCGGGTCGAGGCCGCGCGTCTGCGCGTAGAAGAGGGTGGTCGGATCGATGGCGCCGGCGGTCGCGCCGTGGCCGCAGCGCAGGATGTCGTTCGCCTCGATCTCGAGCACCGGGATCGGCTCCGCGCCTGCCTCGGGGCTGAGCAGCAGGTTTCGGCACTCCTGGTAGCTGCTCGTCTGCTTCGTCCCGCGTCGGACGTTGGTGACGCCGTAGAACGAGGCGTGCGCGCGATCGTAGAGGGCGGAGAGGTAGAGCAGGTCGCTGGTGGTGTGGTCGGCGGCGAGGTCCTGGACGGTGTTGATGTCGATCTGCTGATCGTCTCCGGCGGCCAGCAGCCCGAGGACCTTCGAGGTGCCGCCCTTGCCGGTCATCAGCACGTCGAGCCCGAGCTTCGTCACCCGGGAGCCGACCTCGGCGTTGAGCGTGGTGACGACGGCGTCCTGCCCGACGACCACGCGCGCGGCACCGATATGCCAGGCGCCGTCGCCGAGCTGCTGGAGGTTGGCGTATCGGACGCGAGCACGCCTGGCCGGCCCGGATGTCGGCGATGCCGCCGTACCAGCCGGCCTGCACCGTCGGGCGAGACGATCTCCTCGAGGAGCGTCACTGCAGCTGCCTTCCTCGGCCACGACCAGGCTGACCGGATGGAAGGCGACGGCGGCTCGCGGCAGCACCTGTCGCGCGACCAGGGTGCCGTCGACGGCGACGCCGCGCAGGGACGTAGCAGAACAGGCCGCCGGTCCAGGCGGACTGCGCAAGCGCCCAGAAGTGGGCGTGCGAGTCGGGCCCATCGGCCTGGCCGAGGAAGCGCTCGACCAGCTCAGGATGCTCGCGGATGGCGGTGCGCAGGTCGGTCAGGATGACGCCGGCCTCGGCCGCATCGGGTGGCAGGTGTGCCTCGAGCTGCGGCACGTCGAGCAGCAGCTCGACATCGCGCGGCAGCGCGTCGAGCGAGGTGCGGCGCCATTCCTCCTCCTGGCCGGTCGGCGGCGGGGTGGTCGAGGCACGCTCCCACCACCGCGCGCGAAGCGCGCGCAGCCAGTCGGGCTCGTCGAGTCGGTCGCTGATGCGCCCGATCGCATCGGCGTCGAGTGCCGATGCGGTCTGCGTGAGGGTCATCGGCTCAGCCGACCGCGCCTTCCATCTGGAGCTGGATGAGGCGGTTCATCTCGACCGCGTACTCCATCGGCAGCTCCTTGACGATCGGCTCGATGAATCCGTTGACGATCATGGCGGCGGCCTCGGACTCCGACAGGCCGCGGCTCATCAGGTAGAAGAGCTGCTCGCTGCCCACCTTGGAGACGGTGGCCTCGTGGCCGATCGTGACGTTCTCCTCGTCGATCTCCATGTACGGATAGGTGTCCGAGCGCGCCTCGTCGTCGAGGATGAGCGCGTCGCAGCGCACGGTCGACTTCGACCTCTCGCAGCCGGGGTAGACCTTGATCAGGCCGCGGTACGAGGTCCGTCCCGTGCCCCTGCTGATCGACTTGCTGGTGATGAGGCTGGTCGTGTTCGGTGCGGCGTGGATGATCTTGCCGCCGGCGTCCTGGTGCTGGCCGTCCCCGGCGAAGGCGATGCTGAGGACCTCGCCGTGGGCCCGCTCGCCGAGCAGGTAGATGGACGGGTACTTCATCGTGACCTTCGAGCCGAGGTTGCCGTCCACCCACTCCATCACCGCGTCCTCGTAGGCGACCGCGCGCTTGGTGACGAGGTTGTAGACGTTGGAGCTCCAGTTCTGGATCGTCGTGTAACGGACGCGAGCGCCCTTCTTCACGATGATCTCGACCACGGCGCTGTGCAGGCTGGCGGTCGAGTAGGTCGGTGCGGTGCAGCCTTCGACGTAGTGAACGCTGCTGCCCTCGTCGGCGATGATCAGCGTTCGCTCGAACTGGCCCATGTTCTGCGTGTTGATCCGGAAGTAGGCCTGCAGCGGCAGCTCCACGTGCACGCCGGGCGGCACGTAGATGAAGCTTCCACCACTCCACACGGCCGTGTTCAGCGCCGCCAGCTTGTTGTCGTTCGCCGGGATCACGGTTCCGAAGTACTCGCGGAAGATCTCCGGGTGCTCCTTCAGCGCCTGGTCGGTGCCGAGGAAGATGACGCCCTGCTTCTCGAGGTCCTCGCGGATGTTGTGATAGACGACCTCGGAGTCGTACTGGCCGCCGACGCCGGCGAGGTACTTCTTCTCCGCCTCGGGGATCCCGAGCTTGTCGTAGGTGCGCCGGATGTAGTCGGGCACGTCGTCCCAGCTCTGGACGGCCTTGTCGGTCCCGGTGACGTAGTAGTAGATGTCCTGGAAGTCGATCCCCGACAGGTCGGCGCCCCACTTCGGCATCGGGCGCGCCTCGAAGTGGCGATACGCCTTGAGCCGCAGCTTCGTCATCCACTCCGGCTCGTCCTTGACGCGGCTGATCTTCGCCACGGTCTCGGCGTCCAGGCCCTTCTGGAAGATCTGCAGGGGCTTCTCGTCGTCGTGCCAGCCGTACTTGTAGCCGCCTGGGATCTGGGTCAGGGCCGGATTCGGAAGGGCCATGCGCTCCTCGCGGGCTCACGCCGGGATCGTCCGCACACGAATCCCGACTGAAATGGTCGGTGTTAGGACCTCATTCTCCCGCACGCACGGTCGTCGGTCAACCGAGGGGGACTATCAGCTTGCCAGCTCCACGGCCTCGTCAGGCACGGCGCCATCGGCGACCAATCGTCGGCCGATCTCGACGCCGAGGGCGTTGTCGATGCTCGCCAGCCCGACCAGCCGCTCCGACCCCAGGTACCCGATCAGGCGGCCCGGCACGAGCCAGCGCTCCTCGTCCCAGCCGTCCACGGCTCCGACGACGTCCACCATCGTCCCCGCGATCTCGGAGAAGACCCACGGGGGCGGCACAGGGGGTAGGGGCAGCCCGAGCATCGAGAGGGCGGCGCGCTCTCCGGCCTCGCGGGCGGCATGCCAATGCTCGACGCGGCGCCCATCGACGCGCGCGACGTCACCGGCGGCCCACACGGCATGGTGGCTCGTTCGCTGTTCGGCGCCGACGAGGATGCCGTCGCGCGACCGCGATCCCCGCCGTCTCCGCAAGGTCCGCGCGCGGAAGCACACCGATTCCAGCCACGACGAACGTCGCCGGCAGGCGCTCCGTCCCCACCCACGCGGCGCCGTCCGCCAACCGCGTGACGGCGGTCCCGAGTCGCAGCTCGACGCCGACCTCGGTCAGGCGCTCGGCGGCCCATGCCGCCAAGTGCGGTGCCGAGGGTGCCACTCCACAGGCTCGTCGCCATCTCGACGACGGTCGGCCGTAGGCCGTGGGTCGCAAGGGCTGACGCGACCTCGAGGCCGATGAACCCACCGCCGATGACCACGACCGGCGAGCCGGGTGGTGCGGCGACCGCCGCGGCGCGGATGCGTCGGGCGTCGGCGGCCGTCCGCAGCATCAGCGCCTGCTCCGCGCCGGAGATCGAGAGCGGCCGAAGCGCGGCGCCGGTCGCCAGCAGACACCGCTCGAACGCGATGCTCGAGCCGTCCGCAAGGCTCGCGCGGCCGGCGTCGGGGTCGATGGCCGTCGACTCGTGCATCGGTCAGCAGCTCGATCGATCGCCTCGTGTACCAGGATGCGGGCTCGGCGTCGAGCAGCTCGTCGGGCAGGTCGTCGCGCAGCAGCTCCTTGCTGAGCGGCGGCCGATTGTAGGGCGCTCGATCCTCGTCGCCGACGATCAGGACCGATCCGGTCGAATCCATGTCGCCGCAGGGTCGCGGGCGCAGCGCACGGAGGCGACCCCGCCCCCGACCAGCAGCACCTCCACGGACCGGTCAGGTGCGGGCATCGTCCATCTCGGCGCGGAGCATGGTGGGAACGAGGTGCTCGGTCAGGAGGCGCCGGAGCCCGGTCGTCTGACCGACCGCAGCCAACCAGGCTCGCACGAGCGGCGGGCCGGCCGCAGTGGCGAGCGTCCCGGCTCGCGCCAGCGGATCGCGCCATGCGGCCGCCAGCGCATCTGCGGCCTGCGGGTTGGCGCCGAGGGACAGGAGGTGTTCTCGAACGTCAGCCTGGTCCCCGACTGCGGCGGCCGCGTACGAGGGCGCGAGGTCGTCGAGCGCGTGACGGACGGCGACGATCCGGCCGGCGTCCCACTTCACGCCTGCGGCGCGCCCGATACGCTCGAGCTCGTGGGCCAGCTCGTGATCCGCCAGCAGAACCTCGATACCAACGGCCCCGAGCCCGCTCTCGACCGTCGTCTCCGGCGACGGGCTCCACTCGGCAGATGCCGGCCGCATCAGGCGCGCCAGGTGCCGACCGGGATAGCCGTACGAGCCGATGGCGCGGATGAGCCCGTCAGCGGTCCAGGCCACGCTCGCGTTGAGGACGAGCCGTGCCGGCAGCGAGCTCGACTCGAGCCTCACTGACCAGGGAGCTGCCGCCTCTTCGACGACTCGCACCTCGAGTCGGTGATCGGCCGGCAGGTCGAGATCCTCGGAGGAGCGGCGGCGCAGCAGGTCGATCAGGCGATCGGCCGCGGGGAGCAGGGCACGCCTCGGCAGCCTTGTCGCGGCCTCGTCCGCCGCAAGCCGCTCAACGAGCGTTCGCCCCGGCGGCAGCAGGCCCTCGAGGCGCGCGACCGCGCTGTCGTCGATGGGGGGAACGGAGGCATCGACGATGACCTCGAGATTCGCGTCATGGCCGGCCGCGGCGCGAGCCGCTTCCGCCAGCGCGACGGCCTGCACGCGCAGCCAGCTCGATTCGGCCTTTGCCGCCAGCGCGACCGCCTCGGTGGCGAGCCGATCCAGGTCCGCGACGGTCCGCCGATCTGCCCCGAATGCCGCAACAAGCAGCGCGTATCGGTCCCGGAGGTCGTCCACGCCACCATGCTACCGGCGCGGCTAGACTCGCTTCGATGCCGCTCCCCGACCAGCTCAGCATGCGCGCCGCCGACCTGGCCGATCTGCCGCAGATCGCCGAGCTGCGGGAGTCGGTCGGCTGGGGGGCACAGGACTGGGCACTCAGAGCGGTCCTCGAGCCGCCCGACGCGCGCTGCCTGGTCGTCGTGGACGAGGGTGATCGCATCGTCGGCGTCGGATCGGGCATCGCCTACGGGGCACTCGGATTCGTCGGGCAACATGATCGTGGACGACGGTCTTCGGCGCCGTGGCGTCGGTTCCGCGATCCTGACGTCGGTGATCGACTTCCTTGCCGGCCGCGGCGCCCATCGCCTCGAGCTGTTCGCCACTCCGGAGGGCCGGCCGCTCTACGCGGCCCATGGCTTCGAGCCGATCGGTCCGAGCACCGTGGCTCGCATGCCGCGCGGGATCGCCGGGCCGCCGGACGGCGTCGAGCTTGCCGATGGCGGACCCGCCGATCCTGGACGAGCTGGTCGCCTATGACGCACCGCGCTTCGGGGGCAATCGGCGTGCGCTGCTGGGGCCGATGCTCGAGGATGCCGAACGGCCGCTCATCGTGGCCCGCCGCGACGGCGAGGTCGTCGGCTACGGATGGGTCCGTCCCGACGGCGAGCGCGTCGGCCCGCTCCTCGCCGACACGCCCGAGATCGCCACGGCGCTCATTGGCGAGGCGTTCGAACGCCTGCCGTCCACCGAGGGCCTGTCGCTGAACCTGCCTCCGGGCAACCGCGATGGCGCCGTCCGGCTGGCGGAGCTGGGCGCTCAGCTGGAACAGTGGGAGGGCCGCATGGGGCGCGGGCCACAGGTGCCGCGTCGCGAAGACACCGTCTACGGCATGGTGGTGGGCGCGCTCGGGTGAGCACGACGACCGGGCTCGTGCTGCGGGCCCTCTCCGGGTTCTACACGATCGCGACGGCGGAAGGAGACCTCGTCGAGGCGCGGCTGCGGGGCCGAATGAAGAAGGAGCGCCAGGCATCCGACCTGGCGGTCATCGGCGACCGGGTGACGCGTGGAGCGGCTCCCCGACGGCACCGGCGCCATCGTCTCCGTCGAGCCGCGAACGCGGCGCTTCAGCCGCCGCCAGCCCGGGCCGCGCGGGTCGTGGCGGGAGGACGTGCTGGTCGCCAACGCCGATCTGGTGGCCGTGGTCTTCTCGAGCGACCGCCCGCCGCCGAACCCCCGGCTGATCGACCGCTTCCTGGTCGTTGCCGAGTACAACGAGGTCCCCGCCCTGATGGTCGCCAACAAGGTGGACCTCGTCGGCGACGACGCGGCGCGGACGCTCTTCGAGCCCTACGAGCGCATCGGCTACGACGTCGTGTACACGAGCGCGAAGGCCGTCAATCGGCCTGGAGGAGCTGCGCGAGCGGCTCGCCGGCAGGCTCTCCATCGTCACCGGCCCCTCCGGCGTGGGGAAGTCGACGTTGCTGAACGCGCTGCAGCCGGGACTCCAGCTGGCGACCGGCGCGGTATCGGAGGTCGAGAGCGGAAAGGGCAAGCACACCACGACGCACGCGGAGCTGCATCCGCTCGAGGGAGCCGCGCGGCGGATACGTGGCCGACACGCCCGGCATTCGTGAGCTCGGGCTGTGGCAGATCCCGCCGACCGAGCTCGCGTCGTGCTTCCCCGAGTTCCGGCCGCATCTCGGGGCGTGCGCCTTCAACGATTGCACGCACCTCCATGAGCCGCGCTGCGCGGTGCGTGCCGCCGTGGAGGCCGGCGCCGTCTCCGAGGGTCGATACGACTCGTATCGCCGGCTGATGACCGGCGACCAGGCGGGATAGCGGCCGTACAATCGGCCGCACCATGGAGATCGCACCGGCCGTTCACCAGGTCCGGATGCTGGGGGCTGACGCCTTCCTGATCGCCGAGGAGCGCCTGACCCTGATCGACGCCGGCATGGTCGGCTCGCGAATCATGCTCGAGCGGTACCTGCGTCGCATCGGCCGCCGGTTCGATGAGCTCGAGCGAATCATCTGCACGCACGGCCATCCCGACCACATCGGTGGCGTGAACGAGCTCGTGCGCGACCGCGACGACGTGACGGTCCTCATCCACCCCGACGACCTCGCCGGGCTTCGGTTGCCCCTCCGGGAGGCGCTGGCGCGCACCGATGACAGCGCCGTGCGGCGGGGCCGCGTGATCCAGTACCTGACGCGGGCACCCGCGGACCCGACGCCGATCGAGGACGGGGCGGTGCTGCCGATGCTCGGCGGCCTGCGGGTGGTGCACACGCCCGGTCACACGCCGGGCAGCATCTGCCTCTACGCCCCGGGCCTACGGCTCCTCTTCACCGGCGACGTGCTCCAGGTGCTCCGCGGCCGCCTGACGTATGCCAGCGCCTTCTTCAGCCATGACCACGCCGGCGCGCGCGCATCGGTCGACCGGCTGGCGGCGCTGGACGTCGAGATGATCGCGCTCTCCCACTACCCGGCGTGGAGCGTCGACTGCAACGGAGCGCTCGCGGAGCTGGCCACGCGGGCGACCGGCTGAGCCCTAGCGGGAGAGCGAGCCGCGGTACAGGTCGAGAAGCCGCGAGCTCAGGCCTGGTCCGGAGCCGACGAGCTCGAGGAACTCATCCGCCTCCAGCGCCAGGAGCAGGCCGTCGGTGGTGGCGGTGACGGTCGCCGTCCGCGGTGACCCGCGCAGGATGCCGATCTCGCCGAAGACGTCCCCGGGCCCCAGCGTGCGCAGCTCAGTCTCAGGCCCTCCCCCGTCCGGCACCTGGCTGACGCGCTGCGTGCCCTCGGCAATGACGTAGAACCGATCCGCCGGATCTCCCTGCCGCACGACCACCAGGCCGGCAGTGACCGGGACCGGCTCGAGGGCACGAACCGCCGCCTCGAGGCGCGGCACCGGCAGGCCGGCGAAGATCGGGTGCTCGAGGAGGCGCGCGCGGGCAGGATCGATCGGCAGCGGCTCCGCCACGCGCTCGGTCAGGAGGAGCGCCGCGGCGACGCCGAGGCCGGTGATCACGGCGGAGCCGATGAGCACCGTCGCGACGCTCGTCACCTCCGCGATGAGCGGCATGAGCAGAGAACCGAGCGAGTAGAGAATCGCCGATGACGTCTGCAGGACACCCATCGCTCGGCCGCGAAGCTCGTCGGGCACGATGCGCTGGATGAGCGTGGTGTTGACCACGTCGAGCAGCAGCAGCCCGGCAACCGCAACGCCGATGGCCAGCATCGCCGTCACGATGTCGCCGGTCAGCGCCAACCACGCCAGCCCCACGCCGCCCACCACGCCGCCAAGCAGGAGCGGAACTCTCAGCTGACGGGCGAGGAGGGCTCCGCCGGCGACGCCGGCAATGACCCCTCCCACCCCTGTCGCCGCGTTCAGATAGCCGGTGCCGGCCTCACCGGCGTTCAGCACGTCGACCGCGATGACCACGGTGAGCACGCCGACGCCGCCGCCGACGATGCTGGTGACCGAGTCGAGGACGAATGGTCCGGCAAGGGGCCGGACCAGCTCGCGCCAGCCTGCCCGCTGCGGCTCGGGCTCGTCGTCAGGGCGGATCGACTGGAGCGGGGACTCGCGGAACCGGAAGGCGCCAGAGGACGACGGCAACGACCGCGAACGAGATCGCGTTGAGCAGGAAGGCGATCTCCAGCGCGCCGGTGGCCAGCAGGATGCCCGCCAGCGCCGGCCCCAGGATGAACGCGAGGTTGTCGAGCGTCGCCCAGGCGCTGTTCGCCGGGCCGAGGTCGCTCTCGTCGACCAGCATCGGCAGCAGCGCGGCGATCGCGGGGCCGAAGAAGGTCGAGAAGCAGGCGGCAAGGATCGAGAGGCCCACGATGACGATCGTCGGGGCATCGACGATGACGGCGCCAACCAGGATGAGCATGATGATCCCGCGCGCGACGTCGGTGACGAGCAGGACCATTCGTCGGTCGAATCGGTCGGCAACGATCCCGGCCGGCACCGAGAGCAGCACGTACGGCAGGATGCGAGCGGCTCCGACGATCCCCAGCAGCACGGCCGAGTCGCTCTCGGCATAGACGACCACCAGCACGGCGACCAGGTAGAGCCAGTCGCCGATGCCGGAGATGAACTCGCCGGCAAGAAGGCGAGCGAGGGCGTGATTGCGACGGAAGAGGTCGACGTAGGTTCGCGCCAGGCTCACGCGCGCGGGGCCGGTCGCGGGCGAGGATGTCGGCGGCCCGGGTTGTTCGCGACGCTCGCCAGGATCCCCTTCACCTCGAACGGGCTCAGGCCCGGATGCTTCGACAGGATCAACGCGACGAGGCCGGCGATATGCGGCGCGGCGAAGCTGTTGCCGGTGGCAACCGTGCCGCCGCCATCCTTCCACGCAACCGGTACATCGACCCCCCACGCTCCGAACTCGACCGGCGGAGCCGGGTTGTAGTAGATCCGCCAGGGATCCGGTTCCGCGTGCGCCGCCACCGAGAAGACGGAGGAGAAGAGCGACGGGTAGCTCGGCGCCCGGACGTTGTTGGCCGCGCTCACCAGGGCAGTGCCGCGGAAGTACGCGCGGTCGGCGAGGTCATGGAAGATCGGATAGAGGGACTCGCTCTTCGATGACAGGCTCAGGTTGCAGACCTGCAGTCCCTGCTCGATCGCCCATTCGAGCCCTGCGGCGAACGCCGTCCCCTTGCCTCGCAGGTCGGCCCCCAGGACGCGAATCGAGACGATCTCGACTGCCGGTGCAAGCCCGACGATGATCGCCCCGCAGGCGGTCCCGTGACCGAACATGTCGACCGCCTCGTCGGGGACCACCCGCGGCTCCTCGCCGCCGATCTCGACGGTGACGTTCTGGACGACTCTTCCCTGGAGCATCGGATGGTCGTTCTCGATGCCCGAGTCGATGATCCCGACTCGCACACCCTCCCCGGTCGAGCCGCCCCACGCCCAATCGCGCGTGATGCCGCGCAGGCGCAGGCGCCGGCGCAGCGCTCGCCTCGGGTCGACGAACGGCTCCGACCAGGCCGGAAGCTCCTCGGTCACCGCCCCGCTCGAGGGCGCCTGGCTCTGTCGGCGTGCGCGGCAACCACGTCCAGGATGTCGGCAAGCAGTGCGGTCTCGCGATCGGTCAGCGCCCGCAATCGTGCGACCTGCTCAACCAGCCGCCAGAAGGGCGCTTCGTCGTCCGGGTCGAGGTCCGTGGTCGCGGCGCCAACCAGGCGTTCGACCTGCTCCTCGTCGAGATCGGGGCCGATCTGCCCGAGCACACTGCGCAGCAGCCGATCGGTGTCCCGCTGCACGCGCGCGGCGCCGATGGCCACCGTCGCCTGGCTGGCGAAGACCGCCAGCAGCTCCATGTCGCGCAGCGAAAAGGTGGGCGAGCCCCGCTTGTCGAGGACCTGGAGCACGCCGACTGTCCCCTCCTCGTCGAGAAGCGGCGCGGCCGCGATCGACCGCGGGACGTAGCCGGTCTGCTCCGCCGCGTCCCGGTTGAATCGGGGGTCGTTCGAGACGTCGGAGAGCGCCAGCGCCTGGCCGGTCGAATACACGTAGCCGGCGATGCCCTGCGACGGCGGCACCGTCAGCCCAACGGCGCCGGCGCCGTGCTCACCGGCCGCGACACGGAACTCGAGCCGGTCGGGGTCCTGCTCGAACAGGGCGATCGAGGCGGCTTCGGCATCGAAGAGCTGCACCGTCGCGTCGACGATGCTCTGAAGCAGGCGGGTCTCGACGTCGCCCTGAAGGCGCCGCCCGATGTCAGAACGCCGCCCCGCCGCAACGAGTGCGGCGAGCGCGGCGTCGGTCTGCTGGTCGGCCACGGATCGCGGCCGGTCTAACGAAGGTTCCTCAGCGAGGCGTGGCCCTCGGTGTCGTCGTCGTCGGTGGCCTTCTTGCCGAAGCCGCCGTGGCCCTCGGTGTCATCGTCGTCGGTGGCCTTCTTGCCGAAGCCGCCGTGGCCCTCGGTGTCGTCGTCATCGGTGGCCTTCTTGCCGAAGCCGCCGTGGCCCTCGGTGTCGTCGTCATCGGTGATCTTCTTGCCGAAGCCGCCGTGGCCCTCGGTGTCGTCGTCGGAATTCTTGCGGAGCGTCATGGTGTGTCCCTCTACTTCATCGTCGTCATAAGCCTCGCCACCGAGCTGCCCCGGAAGCGAAAATCCTTCCATCGGCGGCCGCCGCCGGTAGTTGTCCATGAGTGCGTACCTCCTGTGGCGGCGGTGTAACCGCGATGACATCATCCTATGGATCGGGCGTACAGCAACGAAGCGTGTTCACGACACGTGCGGTGTCGGCGATTCGACATGTTATCGGGCGCTTCGTGCCTCGAGGGCGGCCAGATCGCTGATCACCAGCGTATCGCGATCGATCTGGAGAAGGCCGTCCTCCACCAGACCGCTCAGGAGCTTGTTCACGCTCTGGCGCGTGCCGCCGATCATGGCAGCCAGATCCGATTGTGTGAAGGGCCAGTCAAGCTCGACGCGGCCGTGCGCGGTCGGATCAATGTCGCGAACCAGGCGGACGAGACGCATGGTGAGGCGGCCCGCCAGGTCGAGGAAGTGCAGCTCCTCGACATGACCGGTCAGCCGACGCAGCTCCCCGGCCAGCGCCTTCAGAAGCGCCGTCACGAGTCGTGGGTCCTCCGGAAGCAGTCGCAGGAACTGGTCGCGCGGCAGCGCCAGCGTTTCCGTGGGCTCGAGGGCAGTTGCGGTGGTCGAGCGGGGCGACCCGTCAAGGAGCGCCAGCTCTCCGAAGAAGTCGCCGGGCTTGAGGCTCGCGATGATCGCTTCCTCTCCCTCCTGCGACGGAAGCACGATCTTCACACCACCATCCACCACGATGTGCAGCGAGTCGCCCACGTCCTGCTGGTGAAAGATCACCTCGTTCCGGCGGAATCGGCGAGGCCGCATGAGGCCGGCAAGCACGCGAAGCCCATCGTCGTCGACGTGGGCAAAGAGCGCGCAGCGTCTTAGGCTGGTGACAGCCAGGTCGTGATCGGCCACGCGTGGCCCCCTTCTCGTCCTCGGTTGGAGACCGGTCGTCGCCGCAAACTGTCGTCCGGCCCACGAATTCCGTCAAGGGGATGTCGGGCGGGCGACAGCCGTCGGGGCTTGGCGGCGACGGTGCGGGGATCGCAAGGATGACCGCCCGACGGTCGGTCAGCGGATCGCGTGGATCGCTGAGCGGGGCGAGGATGCTGGCATAGCACGGCGTACACCGCCGGTGATCCCGAGGAGGCAGATCCGATGTTCGCACCCAACATCAGCACCCACCAACTGGCCGACCAGATCCACCATGAGCGGCTCTCGCACGCGGCGCTGATGCAGAAGGTCGCCCGCGAACGCTCGACCGATTCCATCACCGTCGACCGCGAAGCGCAGCGCCGGGTCACCTCTCGTCGGCTGGCAGCGGGGCTCGCGGCCGTGACGCTCACGTTCGCCATCGCCGCCGTTGCGGCCGGCACGCAGCAGTCCGAGGCTGCAGCCACCCAGCGCCATGCCAGCGGCGGTGGCGTCACCCTCATCCGCTAGCACCACCAGCGCCCTTGACCCACCCGACGCCGGGACTTCCTCCCCGGCGTCGTGGTTCGTCCATCGAGTAGAATCTCGCCCCTGAGCGGGCGGGAGTAGCTCAGCTGGCAGAGCGCCACCTTCCCAAGGTGGATGTCGCGAGTTCGAATCTCGTCTCCCGCTCCACCCCGCCCGGCCAAGGCGGCCAGTGCTGCGGGAGCCGCGCCCGGCGTATGCTCGGCCGGATGTACCGATCCCCCGTCACGAGCCCCGACCCTCGACGACCTCTGGATTCTGCGTGGCATATGAGCCGGACTGGCCCGCCGCGTGCTGTCTCACAGGGAGATGACCCTCGTGCACCGCGCTGAATTGATCGATGCTCCGTCCTGGTCGATCCGGCCGGAGCTGCCCGTCGACCTGGACCAGATCCACGAGCTGCATCGCGAGGCATTCCGCGGGCCCACCGAGGCGGAGCTCGTCGATGCGATACGAGCCGGCGCGGACTTCCTCCCCGAGCTCTCGCTGGTCGCCGTCGCAAGCGACGGGAGTGTGCTTGGGCACGTCCTGGTCAGCCGCGTCGGTTTCGAGCCGGATCCAGCCGGCAGCCCGCGGCGCGATGCCCTGGCTCTCGCGCCGCTCGCCGTGCTGCCGCCGCACGCCGGACGCGGGATCGGTTCGGCCCTGATGCAGGAAGCCCTCGCGGCCGCTGACGGGCGCGACGAGCCCTTCATCGCGGTCCTGGGGCCGCCAAGCTTCTACGGGCGGTTTGGTTTCGGCCCGGCGGAGGAGCTGGGCGTGCACTCCCCGTACGACAGCGCCGGCGCCGCGTTCCAGGTGCGCGCGATCGCCGGGCGTGCCGTGAACCCGGGTACCGTCGTCTATCCGCCCATGTTCGAGGCGGGCTCCCGCTCCTAGTCCCCGCCGCCCGGTCCGCTGTTGCCGCCGCCGGGTCCGCTGCTGTCGGACTCGCTCGGGCTGGGCGTCTCCGCGCCTCCCCCGCCATGGTCATCCGTGGCTGTCGGCAGCACCGTGGCGGGCGGCGATGGTGACGGGAGCGGAGTTGCGCTCGGCGTTGGCGAAGGGGTCGGGGACGGGCTGGGCGAAATCGTCGGCGACGGCGATGGCGACGGCGTCTGAGGTGGCGTGGCGATCACGCTGGGCGATGGAGTCGCGCCGGTGTTGTTCCGAGCCCGATCGGCCAGGTCTCCCAACGCGAGGGCCCCGAGCACGGCCGCCGCCACGACGGCCGTGCCAAGAGCCAACCGCGCCGGACCACGCCACGGAGCGAACGCGGCAAGCAGCGAGCCCCACCAGCCGCGGGCCGGGACGGGCTCCTCGTCGATCGCCGCTCTGATGCGGGAGGCGAGGTCCAAGGGAGGCTCTCCACCGACTTCGGCGGCGTGCCGCTCGAGGTCCTGGCCAGCACGGTCCATGTCCGGGTCGTTTCGTCCCAGCTCGCCCGAGTCGAATGGATGTCGGGTCATCGGTGACCTCTTTCGGCGTCGATCAGCGGTCGCAACCGCTCGAGCCCGCGACGGAGATGCGTCTTCACGGTGTTGATTGGCCGACCGGTCGCGTCGGCGACCTCCGCCAGGGACAGCTCGGCAAAGAAGCGAAGCGCGACGACCTCGCGGTACGGCTCGGGGAGTGCGCCGACGGCGTCTCGGAGCTCGCTACGCACTTCCGACGCGACGGCCACACGGGTGGGATCGGTGCGGGAGTCGGCGAGGAACGGCTCAGGCACCGTGTCCACGTCGGCGGTGGGCCGCCTGGACGCGAGACGCCGGAAGGCCTGGCGGGTGGCGATCCGTAGCAGCCAGCCGCGCAGCGGCCCGTCGCCCCGATAGCTCCCGATCGCTCGATAGGCTGCCACGAAGCTCTCCTGCGTCACATCCTCGGCGTCGTGCGGACGGCCGAGGATCCGGAGGCAGGCTCGGTACACGGTGCGCGTCTCACGCTCGACGAAGGCACCGAACGCCTGGCGATCACCGGCGAGAGTGGCCTCGACGAGGGCGCGGTCGTCCACGCCCTCATCGTGCCATGTCCCTGCCCACACGCGGGCGATACCTTCAGTCGTCGCTGCCGTGGCCGGATTCGTCGCCTCCGCCTCCAGGCCCGGAGTTGTCATGGCCGTCGTCGCTACCGGGACCGGAGCTATCGTCGTCCCCGCCGCCGGGCCCGGAGTTGTCGTGGTCATCGACCTCGTCGTCATCGGCTGACGCGGTCGGTGAGGCCGCTGCCGACGCATCGTCATCGTCCTCGTCAGGTGAGGCGGCCGCCGAGGCGGCGGGCGACGCGGACGGGGATGAATCGTCGTCCGGAGAGGCGGACGCCGATTCGGTCGGCGACGCATCGTCGTCGGCGTCTTGCGGGGAGGCGGTCGGCTCCGGACTGTTCAGCGCACCGCCGGCGGTCTCGAAGGCGGACGGCGAGGGCGAGATCGAGGGCGACGACGCGGTCGCGTCATCGGCTCCGTTGCCGCCGGTCGCGAGGGCGACGCCGGCGAGGACCAGGAGGCCGCCCACGGCGAGGACGAGACCTCGGATGGAGGCGTTCAGGTTCACGTGTGACTCCCATCGGTTCTGTTTCGGCTACCGCAAATGCGGCCTTCACAACAGATCGAGCCGATGGAGCCCCGAAAGGTTTCAGAGCGTGCTACGCCCGACGCTACTCGTGCTCTTCCTCGAGGGCCGCCGAGACGGACATCTCGACGTTGCCGGCCAGGGCCTTTGAGATCGGGCAGCCGTCCTTGGTTGCCTGCGCGGCCGCGTCGAAGGCGGCCTCGTCGGCGCCGGGCACCACCCCGAGCACGTCGAGCTGAGAGCTCGTTACCGCCCAGCCTTCCCCAACCTTGTCGAAGGTCACGGTGGCCGAGACGTGGAGATGGTCAGGCGGGGTGCCGGCGCGGCCGAGCGCGCCGGAGAGCGCCATGGAGAAGCACGATGCGTGTGCCGCGGCGAGCAGCTCCTCCGGGGACGTCTGGCCCTGCGGCCCCTCGGTGCGTGCGGACCATGAGACGGGCAGATCGGTGAACAGCTCGCTCGAGCCGGCGGTGACGGTCCCGGAGCCGGTGGCGAGGTTGCCGTTCCAGGTGACGGTCGCGGTACGGGTGGCAGCCATCGGTATCGGTCCTCCTTGCGGACGCTAGACTCGGGCGCAGATGAGCAGCGTAGCCGAACGCAGGCCGATCATCCGCGGCGACCACGTCTACCTCCGCCCGGCCGAACGCGACGACATCGCCCTCTTCGTGCGCTGGTTCAATGACGCGGAGGTGCTGCGCAACCTGGCCATGCGCGCGCCGATGAGCGAGGCTGCCGAGGCCCAGTGGTTCGACCGCATGCTGGCCGCCCAGGGCACCACCGACTATCACTTCGTCATCTGCCTGATGGATGACTCCCGACCGATCGGGACGATCGGCCTGCATGGCGTGGACCTCCAGAACGGCGGCGCCGAGTTCGGCATCGCCATCGGCGAGAAGGGCGAGTGGAACAAGGGCCACGGGACCGATGCGCTGCGCGCCATCTGTGACTTCGGCTTCGGCGAGCTGCGGCTCGAGCGCATCGGCCTGTACGTCTACGCCGGCAACGACCGGGCCCGCCGCTCGTACGAGAAGGCCGGGTTCAGCCACGAGGGGACGCTGCGTCACGCCCACTTCGGGCGTGGAGAGCACATTGACGTCCACGTCATGAGCCTGCTCCGCGAGGAGTGGGCCGCCCTGTCACATCGGCCAATCTGGGAGTACGACTGACGGGCGTCCTCGAGCTCCCGGCCCGCCTGGAGGCGTTGACCGGCGCGGCGCGCGAGCGGGCGGACCGCCTCTACGAGGTTCGGCTGGTGAGCGGTCACACGGTGCCGCCGCCCGAGCTGGAGCCGTGGCTCGCCACCACCTTCGGCTCCGTCGCGGCTGTCCGCGACCAGGCCGTGCTGAAGGTGACGAACCGCGTGACGCTCGAGGCAGCCCTCTTCGCACCCCTGCGCAGCCGTCGCCCGGTTGATGGTCCGATGCGCGGCCGAGACCTCGCCTCAGAGATTCGCGCCACCGAGGATGACCCCTTCTGCCACCCCGAGACCGGCACGCCTGCCGACACGTTCGGACGAGTCCGCGGCGCGCGAGTCATCACCGGGGCGAATGGGGCAATGGCCGATGCGCACCACGCCGTGCTCGTCTTCGATACGCATGACCCGCTCGGCTTCGATGCGGAGACGGTGGTCGACGTCCTGCGCACCGGACGGGAGTGGGCCGACCGCGCCCGGCGCGACGATCCCGAGGCGGTCAACTACCTGCTCATCTGGAACTGCCTCTGGCGCGCCGGCAGCTCGATCATCCACGGCCACGCGCAGGCATTGCTCGGGTCCGGGTCGCACTACGCGGCCGTGGAACGACTCCACCGGGATGCCGCCGGCTACGACGGGGACCTGATCGAGGAGATGATCGCGGTGCACCGCAGCGTAGGGCTGACGATCGACCTTCCCGGCGACGTGGTGCTCGTGGCGCACCTCACCGCGCGCAAGGAGCGCGAGCTGCTGCTCATCGGCGCCGCAGGCAGCGAGGAGACGGACCCGCCCTTCGCCGATGCGCTGGCGCGGACGCTGATCGGCTATCGGGACCGCGTCGGTGTCACCTCCTTCAACCTCGCGCTCTGGCGCCCGCCGCTGGGCAACGCCGAAGGCTGGGACGCCATTCCGCCCCTGGTCAGGCTGGTCGATCGGGGCGATCCGTCCATTCGCCCGTCCGACATCGGCGCCATGGAGCTGTACGGGACGCCGATCGTGGGTTCCGACCCGTACGACCTCATCGAGGCGCTGCGGTAGCGCAAGCGCATTCGGGTACGATGCGGCCGTGTTCGAGCTGCGACGGGACCCGGTCACGGGCTGGTGGTCCGCCATCGTCGCCGACCGGGCGTTCTCCCGCGAAGCCTTCGAGGTGGAGGCGCAGCCCGTCGAAGGAACCCACTGCCGTCACTGCGACGACGCCGCTGCCGATGAGCCACCGCACCACGTTCGGCGCGTGCCGCTCCGCTCGGACGCGTTTCACCGCATCGATTCCTCCAAGGAGCGAGCCGCGCAGCTCTCGATGAGCGAGGTGGAGCGTGCCACCGGCTCGTGGGAGATCCTGGTGGGTCCGAAGGAGCATCACGAGCGGATGACGGATGCCTCGCCCCAGCTCGCCGGCGGCCTGCTGCTGGCAGCTCGCGACGCGATGCGCGCGATCGGCGACGCACCCCGCGAGACTGACCCGGAGGGGCGAGCCGAGCCGCTCTACATCCAGGTCGTGCAGAGCCACGGCCGCCAGGCGGGCGCGCGCACCTCACACCTGAACGTGGAGCTGTACGCGATCCCGCAGGTGCCGCACTGGGTGGCCGAGGAGATCGGCGGCGGGGCGCGCCAGATGATCAAGACGCGCCGCTGCGTGTGGTGCGCGCTGGCCGAGGCGGAGGAGGAGAACGGTGAGCGCCTCGTGTTTGCCGACCACCACGCGATCGTCTTCGCGCCGGCCGCGAGTCGCTCCGCGTTCGAGATGATGGTCGTGCCGCGCGCGCACGCCGCCGACTTCACGTCGATCGACGACGAGGCGATCGCCGCCACCACGGCGACGCTCCAGCGCGCGCTCCAGGCGCTCGACGCACTCGGCAACCCGCCGTATAACCTCTTCCTGCATACGTCGCCCTCCGGGGAGCGGCTCGATCAGACGTTCCACTGGCACTGGGAGCTCCATCCGCGCCTGCGTGTCATTGCCGGGCTGGAGCGGGCGACTGCGCTGGCGGTGAACCCGGCGGCGCCCGAATATGCAGCCGAAGTCCTGCGAGCGCAGCTGCATCGGTAACAGATGGGGGAACCGATGCGTCACAGTCGGAGCGGGGAGGGGCGGTTAGTGCGGAGGACGAGGTGCGCTCGATGGCGGTTCCTGCCCCGATCGCGTGGGATCGGCCCACGGTGACGCGCCACATCTCCGCCAGCGATGCCGAATTCGCCCGACTGTTCGAGGAGTTCTCGGCGCCCATCCACAACTACGTGCTGCGCATGGTCGGCGATCCCGACCGCGCCGCCGACATCACGCAGGACACGTTCATCAAGGCCTACAGAAAGCTCGACACCGTGACCGAAGCCACCTCGACCCGGGCATGGCTGTACCGCATCGCGACCAACACCGCGATCGACGACATGCGCCGGCGGCGAATGGTGACCCCGATGGGTGACGATGCGCCGACCTACGCCAACCGCCCCGACCTCCGCCCGGGACCCGAGGCGCAGGTGATGGCCTCGACGCTCGACGAGCGCGTCCAGCGCTCCCTCATGCGCCTCCGCCCCAACCACCGCCAGTGCCTGCTCCTGAGCGACCTCGAGGACATGAGCCCGCAGCAGATCGGTGAGGTGATGGGGCTCTCCTATGCCGCGGTGCGAACCCTGCTCTGCCGGGCCCGCGGCGAGATGCGGCGCCACCTGGCCGCGGAGGGCTTTGCGCGATGACGATGAATCGCCACGAGCCGTTCGAGGAGCTGATCAGCGCGTCGCTCACCGAGGAGCTGACGGACGCCGAGCGCAAGTCGCTCGATGCCCATCTCGACTCCTGCAGCCACTGCCGTGGCACGCTCGCGGCCTTCGCCGAGCAGCGACGGATCATGGGCGGCCTGCGCCACGTTGCTCCGCCGCGCGACCTCGGCGCGCGAGTTCGGACCGGCATCGAGCGTGGCCGATTTGCCCCGGTGCCCTTTTGGCGACGCCCGGTCGTGATCTTTGCCGGTGCCGGCGGTGGCCTGGCGGCCGTGTTCGGTGCGCTCCTGGCGATCGTGCTGCTCAACGGCTCGCCGCAGGAGCCACAGGTCGGCCAGGCAACCCCCACCCCGACATCCACGCTCGCGCCGGAGCCAACCGCGACGGCGACCCCGTCGGTCATCGCTCCGACGCTGCCGCCGGTCCCCACCTCGGCATCCCCCGTCCCGTCAGGGGAGTCCGCACCACCCACTCCCTCGGAAGCGCCGACCCAGGCTCCCAACCCGGTGGCGGTCGCACCCGAGCCGGACGTCTTCCTCGCCTTCACCGGCACGCTCGAGGACCCGGCCCTCACGGTCGAGGAGCCGGCGCCGGCCGGGGAGTCGCCGCCACCGCCCGCCGAGGTCGACACGCCCAGCGGCCCGCCCATCGCCGCCGAGCTCTCGCCCGATGGACAGTGGCTCGCCTACATCACCGAGGTCGGTCTGAGCGGCATGAACGAGGTCCGTGCCACCCGCGTCGCGCAGGCGCCGCCGGCATCCGATCCGGACGCATCGCCTCCGGCCGACTCCTCCATGGCGGTTGGCGACACGGTCGTCCTGGGCCGCTCCGCGATGGGGACACCGTTCCTGGAGCGGCTCGCCTGGTCGCCCGATGGCCGGTACCTGGCGTACACCCTTACCGATCCTGACGCGGGTACGACGGACGTCTGGATCTTCGAGACCGAGCATGCCGACTCATGGCAGCTGACCGAGGTCGGTAACGCGTTCGCAGCCAGCTGGGTGGCTCGTGAGGACGCCGAGCCCCTGCTCTGGGTGAGCACGGCGGACGCACAGCCGGCCAGCTATCTCACCGAGCCGGTGAGCGAGGCGGGTCCCGGGGAGCTGATCGATCCCACGTCGGATAACCATGGCACCGCCGAGGGGATCTTCCAGCCGCTGCTCAATCCGAACGGCTCCTTCGCCATCTACTGGCGCGGCGCCATGCGCCGCGAAGAGGGCTTCGGCTGGGACTTCGTCGAAGGCGGCGCTCCGCAGCTGGCACAGCACGATGCCGCCGGCGGAACGTACCGGTTCGACAGCGAGCGACCGCTCTTCAGCGACCTGACCATCGGCCAGGCCACGTTCACCTCGGCGTCGATCACGTGGAGCAGTGACGGCGACGCCTACGCCGTCTGGAATACCGAATGGGCCGGAGACTCCCAGGGGACGGAAGGGAAATATCCCGATTCGACGCGCGTGTACTTCGGGCACGCCACCGATCCGCGGGGGCTGACCCAGGACCACGCCATCGACAAGGACGATGTGGCGGCCGGCATGATCGTGGTCGACGTCAAGGTCTCCCCGACTGGCAGGCATCTCGTCATCACCGCCCGAGAGCCGCTCGCCGGCGACCTCGACACCCCGCGCGCCCAGCTGCTGCTCGTCGAGCGCAACACGGGCGACTTCGCGGACACGGTGCGGGTCCTGGGATCCTCCGACGAGGGGTGGATCGGCCCGGCGGCCTTCGACCAGACGGCGGAGGTGCTGGAGCCCTAGCCGCGCGGGCGGCACCGGTATACTCTGCGCCGAACCCTTTAACGCGGTCCCGCGAGGCCGCCAAGGAGACGCATGACCGAACGCCGCATCCTGGACGCCGACGACCTGCGTCGCGCGATGACCCGGATCGCTCACGAAATCGTGGAGCGCAATGGCGGCGTCGAAGACCTCGTCCTTGTCGGGATCCGGAGCCGCGGCGTCCCGATTGCGCGGCGGCTTGCCGGGTTGATCGAGCAGCACGAGGGCGCATCGGTCCCTGTCGGCTCGCTCGACATCACCTACTACCGCGATGACCTCACGCGCCTTGCGCATGCGCCGATCGTGAAGAGGTCGGACCTGGAGGCGGAGGTCAGCGGCCGCACCGTGGTGCTCGTCGACGACGTCCTCTACACCGGCCGCACGGTGCGTGCCGCGCTCGATGCGCTGACGGACCACGGCCGGCCGCGGGCCGTACGGCTCGCCGCGCTGGTGGACCGGGGCCACCGCGAGCTCCCGATCCGCCCTGACTTCGTCGGCAAGAACCTGCCGACCGGGGAGGACGAGGTTGTGCACGTTCGCCTGATCGAGACCGACGACGCGGACGAAGTGGTCATCGAGCGGCCCGAGGACGCCGCATGATCCTGGACGCGCCGCCCGGCGCACGCACGCAGCGCCACCTGCTGGATGTCGAAGGGCTGCCGCGCGCGGAGATCCTGCGGATCATCGACCTGGCGGTCGAGATGCGTGCGGCGCGGGCTGCGCGATCGCATCGGTCCCTGCTGGAGACCGAAACGGTCGGTCTCGCGTTCTACGAGGGATCGACGCGCACGCGCGTCAGCTTCGAGCTCGCGGCCAAGGCGCTGGGTGCCACGGTGGTCGACCTCGGGGTGGCCGGCAGCAGCGTGAGCAAGGGCGAGTCGCTGGTCGACACGCTGCGCACGCTCGAGCGGACCGGCGTCACGGCGCTCGTCCTGCGCCACGGCGCGGCTGGGGCTCCGTACCTGGCGGCGCGCACCACCGGCATGGCAATCGTGAATGCGGGTGACGGCATGCACGCCCATCCGACCCAGGCATTGATCGACGCGCTGACGCTGCGCGAAGCGCTCGGGTCGCTGGAGGGACGCGTGGTCGCCATCGTCGGCGACGCCGCCCACTCACGCGTCGTGCGCTCCAATCTCCATGCGCTCGTGGAGCTCGGCGCACGCGTGCGCCTGGGGGGTCCGCCCGCCTGGGTGCGCGGCTTCGAGGGCCTGCCTGGCATCGAGGTCGCCGGCTCGCTGAACGAGGCGCTGGCCGGGGCCGACGCGGTGATGACCCTGCGCGTCCAGCTGGAGCGGGCGGCTGTCGGAGGCGTGCCCTCGCTGCGGGAGTACACGCGAACCTGGGGTCTCGACGAGAGCCGCATGCGCCTGGCAGGACCCGATGCCCCGATCCTGCACCCGGGGCCCACGAACGAGGGCGTCGAGATCAGCGCGGAGCTCGCGAACGGCCCGCGCAGCCTGATCGGCCGCCAGGTCGAGAACGGCGTCCCGATCCGGATGGCGGTGCTTGCGCTGGTGACGGGAGCAGCGTGACTCTCGGCCAGTTCGGGCGCCTGACCGATGCGCCGGCCAGCCTTCTCCTGACGGGCGTACGGCTCATCGACCCGAATGACGGGTCCGACACGGTCCGGGATGTGGCGATCGTGGATGGATTCATCCGAGAGCCGGCGCTCGTGCCCGCCGGCGCGGAGCGGATCGATGCCACCGGTCTGGTCGCTGGCCCCGGCTTCTGCGACCTGCACGCGCATCTTCGCGAGCCCGGCGACGAGGCGGCCGAGACCATCGCGTCGGGCGCGCAGGCCGCGGCCCACGGTGGGTTCACCAGCGTGTGCGCGATGCCCAACACCGAGCCACCGCTCGACGAGCGGGCGCGGATCGGCTGGGTCGTCGAGCGCGCCCGCGATGCGGCGTGCCGGGTCCGCGTGATCGGCGCCGTCAGCGGGGGTCGGGCCGGCGAGGCGCTCGCCGAGCTCGGCTCAATGGCCGAGTCCGGCGCGGTCGCCTTTTCGGATGATGGCGCTGCCGTTCCGTCGCCGCGTCTCGCTCGCACGGCAATGACCTACCTTCGCGGGCTTGGCCTCCCGCTCATCGAGCACGCCGAGGACGCGTCCCTGGCGGGTGGCGGCGTGATGCGCGCCGGCCCCACCGCGAGCCGGCTGGGGCTCGCCGGCTGGCCGCCGAGCGCGGAGCTGACGATCGTGGAGCGCGACATTGCCCTCGCCGCCGAGACGGGTGCCCGCCTGCATCTCACGCATCTCTCGACGGGTGCGGCGCTCGAGGCGGTGCGCCGGGCTCGAGCGCGCGGCCTGCCGGTGACCTGCGACGTCACTCCGCACCACCTGGCGATGACCGACACCTGGGTCTCCGGCTCACGGCAATTCGCGTGGGAGGACGGCGCAACAGACGGCGAGCCGCTCGACACCGACCGCGCGTACGACGGCCGCTGCCGCGTCAATCCCCCGCTCGCGTCCCGGGAGGATGCGCTTGCCCTGCTGGCCGGCATCGCCGACGGCAGCGTCGACGCCATCGCCACGGACCATGCTCCCCACCCGTCCCAGCGCAAGCTGGTGCCGTTCGACGATGCGGCCCCCGGGCTCATCGGCCTGGAGACGGCCCTCTCGCTGGGCCTGGCGGCTGTGGCGGCCGGCCGACTGGAGCTGGCGACGCTGGTGGCCGCGCTCTCGATTCGACCGGCCGAGATCATCGGCGAGCGGCGCAGCCTGGCGCCGGGACAGGCGGCCGATCTGGTGGTCTTCGACCCCGAGGCGCGCTGGCGCGTCGAGGCGTCGGCGCTGGCTTCGGCGTCATCGAATACGCCCCTGCTGGGGATGGAGCTGCCGGGCGTGGTGCGTATGACCGTCGCCGGAGGCCGCGTCACCTACCGGTCCTGAGGACTTCCCCTGAACGGCATGGGGCTCGCGGATGTGGGACCATGCGGCTCGCCACATCCCTTTGAGCCCAGGCGAGGAATGGCTTGTCAGTTCGCTACAACGAGGAGCTCGATCCGAACGAGGGTCCCGGCTTCGGATGCTTCGTCACGCAGGCGATCCTGTTCGCCATCATCCTGTTCCTCATCCCGATCGGCCTCTTCACGTTCAACTGGCCGGTCTGGGTGCTGGCGACGCTCCTCTTCGTCGACTTCGTCCTGCTCTTCTTCGTGAGCATGACGAGCGTCTTCCTCCTCCGCGTCTTCTTCGCCGATCGGCGGGGCGGGCGAGGGCGGCAGACTGGGGTGGCCAAGCCCGAGACCCGCGTGATCACGACCGACCCGGACGAGACCGATGAGCAAGGAGATCGCTGAATGCCCCTGATGGTCACCTTCTTCAACGTCCGCAAGGGCCGCGACACCATCTTCAAGCGCGGGATGCGCCACCTCTTCCCGAAGCGCGCCCGTGAGACCGAGGAGAGGTACGGCGTCCGCTTCATCGGCTGGTTCAACGTGACCGAGGGCTCGACCTGGAACAACGTGCTGATCGTGGACCTCCCCAACTACGCCGTGCTCGACCGGCTGTACGCCGATCCGGGCATGCAGGGCTTCGCCCATCGCGTGGCCGAGTCGATCTTCGACTCGAAGCACACGATCTTCCTGCGCGAGCGCATGGGGCCCGACTTCGTGTACAAGCCGTGACCGCGTCGTCGCCCCGCTTCGTTGCCCTCCGTGAGGTTGCCGCCGAGGCGGAGCTCGAGCGTCGCGACTTTCTCTACGAGGCAACGGAGCAGCTCCGCCGCTTCCTGGATCAGAACAAGGAGCGGCTGCGCGAGATCGGCCCGATCAGGCTCGTCGACAATGAGCAGGACTACCTGCTCTACCACCCGGTCGATGAGACGTGGACCACTCGGCTCACCTACCAGGATCCGGCCGACAGCGAGTGGTACGACCAGGAGCAGGTGGTCGACACCATCAGCGAGGTCATCGAGCTCTACAACCCGGCCGACATCTTCTCCTGGCTGGTCGAGGCATCTCGCGACCCGCCGGGCCATCTCATCGCCGCGGATGAGCTGGCGCACGAGGAGGAGCTCGTCGAACCCTCGGCGTCCGACGACTGGCAGGCCGAGCTTCCTCCCTCGCAGCAGGAGACCCTCGCCGCGCAGCGCCTTTGGCAGCTGGCCGACGCCTACCGCACGCAGCTGGGCACCGCACAGGCCCAGCTCCTCCGCGAGTTCACCTCGAACGCCGAGGAGGTCCTGCGTCGCACCGGCGACCTTCCCCTGCTCGACGAGCCGGAGGACATGCTCATCCTGCGGGCGGACGGCCGCTTCGAGACGAGCCTCGACCTGTCCGATCGCCCGGAGGACGTGATCGGCACGGCGGAGGCGCGCCGGCCCGGTCTCATGGTCACCGAGGCCAAGACGATCGCCGCCTTCTACGACCCCGCCGACGTGCTCCATTGGGTGACCGAGGCGCTCGCCGAGCGCTATCCGGCAGTCGACTTCACCGCCGTCTACGAATGACCGACGCGTCCCTTCGCGACGCCTCCGTGGAGTCCCTCTTCGCCGATGCCGGCGCGCTGCTGGATGGCCACTTCGTGCTGAAGTCCGGGCGCCATGCCGCCCGCTACCTCGAGAAGTTCCTCGTCCTGCAGCACCCTCGCTACGGCGTGGAGCTGTGCCGCCGCCTTGCCGAGGCGCTCGCGCCGTACGCTCCCACGCTGGTGGTGGGGCCGACGACCGGTGGCGTCCTGCTCTCCTTCGAGACGGCTCGCCAGCTCGGTGGCTCGGTCCGCGCCGCCTTCGCCGAGCCGGTCTCAGCCGGTGGGCGGGCGCTTCGACGCGGCTGGCCCATCGCCGCCGACGAGCGGGTCGCGATCGTCGACGACATCCTGACCACCGGCGCCTCCCTGGTCGAGACGGTTGAAGCGGTGCGGGCGGCGGGCGTCGAGCCGGTGGCGGCGGCGGTCATGGTCGATCGGTCCGTCGAGCCCGTCGAGCTGGGGGTCACGCTTCACGCGCTCGGCCGGATCGAGATTCCCTCGTGGGAGGCCGATGCCTGCGAGCTGTGCGACGCTGGTGTGCCTATGCGTAAGCCGGGCAGCAGCTAGGACGGCCGCGGGCCGATCCATCACGCCTCCCGCCGACTTCACGGCGTCACGAGTACACGACTACACGCCGAATGCCTGACGGGGAATGACCGCCGCTGACGCGAGTATCGGTGTGCCTAGCCCTTGGCGCCCCCGGTGAAGTTCCACGAGGCCAGGTGCAGGGCCGGGACGACGTAGGCGCCGAGCCCGAAGACAGCGCCGCCGACCAGCGTGAGCTCCGACCCGACCGACCGCACGTTGCCCGGCGAGAGCGCGTCGAGGAACGACTGGGTGAACCGCATGTTGGTCACCGGTCGCACGACGCGGCCGTCCTCGATCAACCAGACACCGTTGCGCGTCAGCCCGGTCACCACCTGGGTGCGCGGGTCGAGGATGCGGGTGTACCAGAAGTCGGTGACCAGCAGTCCCCGCGCGACCGTAGCGATCATCTCGTCGCGCGACGCTGAGCCGGGCTCGAGCACCAGGTTCGCCGGCAGCGCGCCGAACGGTCCCGCGCCGGCGACGGCGTTTCCGGTCGACTCGGCGTCGAGCGCTCTTGCGGTGCGCCGGTCGTGGATGAGGCTCGTCGTCACGCCGTCGCGCACGAGCTCGACGCGACGCTTCGGCGTGCCCTCGGCGTCGAACGGAATGCCGATCGACGTCGGGTGCTCGACGTCGTCGGCCAGGGAGATCGACGCGTCGAACTGCGCCTCGCCGAGCCGGGCGAACGAACGGCCCTCCTCGACGGCCCTGCCGTTGAAGCCGTGGAGCGCCAGGAAGGTGAGGACGTCCACGACGCAGTCGGGCTCCAGGACGACCTCGTAGCGGCCCGGCTCGAGGTCGGTGGCATCCGCCGACTCGTCGCGCGCGCCTCGTGGCCTCCGCGCCGACGACCCCTCCGTCGAGATCCGCCACGCCGGACGGAGGCGGCACGACCGCTTCCGTCGGAGGTTGCGGTGCGCGCGATGCCGTCGATGATGGCCGCGGTCGTCCGTCCCGACAGCCGCTGGCCGGCCGAGTTCGCGAACGCGACCACCTCGCCGTTCGTGGAGCAGAATCCGGCCGTCTCGAGGCCGTCCGCCGCGTTCACGAAGGCGCCGACGCGGTCCGCGCGCGCGTCCGGCTCGGCCTGCGCCGTTGCCTCGTCCCAGTGCTCGATCGCCGGAGCCGGCGCCGGAGGCGCGAGTCCCGGCCAACCGGGATCGACCGGCCGCAGCCGTGCGGCATCGGTGGCCGAGCCAACGAGGCGGTCGAGGGCGTCGTCATCGGTCTGGTTGCCCACCGACTCCGCGACACGGCCGTCGAGCGCGACGCGCAGGTGGACGCGCTGGGCCGCATCGGCGACGTTCTGGTGGATGAAGCTGGTGGCGAACCGGGTGAGCGCATCCGTGCCGCCCGAAACGGTCACCTCGGCCTCGGCGCCGGCATCGACGCGGGCAAGGACGCGCTCGCAGACATCGAGCATCTCGTCGCTCATCCCGTCACTCCCACCCGCACGCCGCGGAACCGGCACGGAACCGACGGGTGCCCGGTGTGGCCGATCTGGCCCGGCTGACCCTTCCCGCAGTTGGGCGTCCCCCAGAAGGTCCACTCGGACTCGTTGCCGAGCATGTCGAGCGAGCCCCAGAAGCGCGGGCCGATTCCCGTGTAGGTCGGGTTCTTCAGCATGCGGCCGCGCTTGCCGTTCTTGATCTCCCAGCCGATCTCGCAGCCGAACTGGAAGTTCAGGCGCTTGTCGTCGATCGACCACGAGCGGTTGGTGTCGACCAGCAGCCCGTCGTCGGTGGCGGCGATCATCTCCTCGAGGCTGCTGGTGCCCGGGAGGAGGCCGACGTTCGTCATGCGCACCATCGGCAGCCGGTTGTAGCCATCGCCACGCACGGCGCCGCCCGAGGGAAGTCCGGCGAGGGCAGCCGAGTCGCGGCCGGAGAGGACGCCGACCCAGGTCCCGTCGCGGACGATCTCGACCGGGTGTGCCGGGGTGCCCTCGTCGTCGTAGCCGAAGCTTCCCAGGGCCCCGGGCAGCGTCGCATCGGCGGTGATGTTCATCAGCTCGGACCCGAAGCGGAGGCTGCCGATCTGCGCCAGGTCCAACCAGGAGGTCCCGGCAAATGCGGCCTCCCAGCCGAGGATCCGGTCGAGCTCCACGGCGTGGCCGACCGACTCGTGGATCTGGAGGGCCATCTGCTCGGAGCCGATGATGAGGTCGATCGCATCGTGGCTGGGACACGCCGGCGCGCTCAGCAGTGCGCGAGCCTCCTCGGCGATCCGGGCGGCGTTGCCCGCCAAATCGATCTCGCGAACCAGCTCCCAGCCTCGCGTGCCGTACTGACCGCGGATGCCCGGGTAGCTCCGGCGCTGCGTCTCGCTCTCGCCGTTGGCGGTCGCGCTCATTTGCGCGCCGCACTCGACGATGTGCTGGTCGATTCGATGGCCCTCGCTGCTGGCGAGCCACTTCGTGGTGTCCCACACGTCGTAGCCGGCGAGCGCAACGTCCGCGCCGTGCTCCTTCATGGTTCGCGTGGCTTCGGCGAGCAGATCGCCCTTCTCGGCGAGCGGCACCGCAAGCGGGTCCTCGCGGACCTCGTTTGCCCAGCTGTCCTGGCGAACCTCGATCGGTGCCAGCTCCAGGTCGGGCCCGGAGACCGATGCGGACGCGCGCGCGATGGCCGCCGCCCGCTCACCAGCCTGCCGGGCCGACGCGGGCGTCAGGTCGGCGGTCGAGAAGAAGCCCCAGCCCGATCCAATGAGGGCGCGGACGCCGATGCCGACCGAGGTCTCCTGGCTGAGCTCCTCGACCTCGCCGTCGCGAGCGCCCATCGATTCGTGGTGACGATCCATGACGCGCGCGTCGGCATAGCGTGCGCCGGCCCCCAGCGCCGCCTCCACCGCGGCTTCGGCGTAATCGAACATCACCCAGATGTTAGCGGGGCTAACGGATTCCGTGGCGTTCCTGGCGACCGGGCAAGCGGTCAGTCGGTGCGGCCGGGTCCGGCGGCGATCCCGCCTCCGGGACGGTGTGCCGCGTCAGCGCGCTCGACCGGCTCCTGCCAGTTGATCTCGGTGATGCGGCCGGGCGGAAACTCGCCGTCGGGCGGCACGATTCCCTCCTCCGCCTCGAGTGGGATGCCGATGGGCGCGACGAGGTAGCGGCCGGCCAGCCGTCGCGCCTCGCGGTCGAGTGCGAATCCCGCCTTTGCGCGATGGAAGGTGACGGTCACGTCCGCGGTCACGACCGGCGTGGATCGAGCGCCGCCGGTGAGGTCCACCCGAGTCGGGGTATCGACGGCCAGCACGGCGCATGGGCGGCCGGCCGCATGCGCGTGGCTGCGCGTGGCGTTGACGAGGTCGACGGCGGTCGAGACCGGCTCGCGTAGTGGGCCGGACGCGCCGGAGCCGAGTAGCGCATCGACGATGAGGGTGCCCTCCGCGATCCGCTCGCGCAGCCGGAGCAGCAGCTCGGGAGTCGGGGCGACGAACAGCTCGAGCGACCCCGCCGAGGCCATCGCCTGGAGCACCGTCCAGTTGTGGCCCGCGGCGCGACCCGACAGCTTGGAGGCATCGGCGACCAGGATGGCCAGCACGGCCCGGCCGACGCCCGCCAGCCGGCGAGCGACCACGAAGCCGTCGCCGCCGTTGTTGCCCGGCCCGCACAGCACCACCACCAACGGCGGCCGCACCAGAGGGCCGCCCGGCCCGCGAACGCCCTCGGCCAGTCGCCCGAGCTCGGCCTGTGCGACCTCGGCGACGGCTGCGCCGGCGGACTCCATCAGCGCGTCCTCGGTGAGGCCAAGCTTCTGCGCCGCCTCGTCGATGCGCGCCATCTCATCGGCACCGATGAGCACGGGTACGCCGCGCTCCGCATGCGCGGCCGGATCGGTCACCGGCTAGGGCAGCGTCTTCAGGTAGGCGACGATGGAGTCGATCTGCTCGGGCGAGAACTGGTCGCCGAAGGCCGGCATCCCGCCGCGGTCGATGCCCTCGGTCTCCGGCGTCGTGCCGTCGATCCAGATGTGAATCCAGTCGTCCGGTTGCGCCGTGGCGAGGTCCTGAAGGTTCTCGCTCTTCGGGCCATCGGCAACGCCATGCAGGCTCGGGAAGCTGGCCTGGCCGGCCAGGTCCGGCCCGTGGCACGTCGTGCACGATGGCTGAGCCTGGGCGATCAGCTGCTCCCCGACCGCCGGATCGGGCCCGCCACCGCCCGATGCCACCGGGGCGCTGGCACCCGGGATGGCGAGCGCGGGATTCTGGCCGGCCAGGTTCGACGCAAGGTAGACACCGCCGACCAGGAAGACGAAGACGGTGAGCCCGATCGCCCAGGGTGGCAGGCCGCCGGAGCGCGCCTCGATCGGCGTGTGGACGGTCATCGGGTCAGTGTCCGGCCGCCGCGGCAGCGGGCTGCCCCGGAACGAGATATTCGATCCGCTCGCCGCTGGTGTACATCAGGAACAGGTTCCCGAGGAACGCCAGGCCAGCCAGGGCCACCAGGCCGAAGCCCAGGAACGCGATGGCGCGGTAGATCATGACCGCGGCATCGACCGTCGTCCGGCGCGGTCCCCGCGGCCAGCAGCGACCCCTCGGCCAACCCGCCTCCCATCAACGCCAGGCCGGCGACGGTGACGCCGCCGAACGCCAGCCACAGCTGGGCGCCAGACGAGGAGGCCACCGCCCCATGCCCGCCGTAGCATCCGGGGCAGAGCGTGCTCTGCGAGCGCGAAGGCGGCGAAGGTGAACGTGCCGTAGGCGGCCCACAGGAACGCGCCGCGCTCCCAACCGGTGCCCCCGACGAGCTGGTCGACGACGCGCAGAGCACCGATCGCGTCGAGCAGGCTGGCGGCGAACAGGAAGGCCAGCGAGACGATCGCGAACGCGGCCGCGCCGGCGCCGAAGACGAGCGTCCAGCGGCCCTGCATGGTCTGAACCAGGTTGACCACGGTGAGCGCCGCCGGCACGAGCAGGAGCATGGTCGCCACGATGCCGACGCTGGTGATGGCGTACGGGATGCTCACGTCGACCACGGTCGTCAGCCCCGCGACGGGCGCCAGCACCAGCCATGTCACGAAAGTGAGCATGCCGATCCCGGCCCAGGCCAGTGGCTGGCCCGTGGCGCGCGGAACCACGTAGTACAGCGTTGCGTACGCCATGCCGAGCAGCCACATGACACCGATGGCGCGCTCGATGTAGACCGATGCGAGCGCGATCCAGAGGACGGGGATGTCGAAGAAGAAGTCGACCAGCCCGAGCCCCGCGTTCAGGCCCACGAGGCCGAGCAGCGACAGCAGCGCCACGCCGGCGAACCAGAGGCTGACGTAGCTGCCACGGAGCGAGCTCGCCAGGGTCGCGAAGAAGGCGCCGGTGACGATCAGCGCCCCGAGCGCCAGGCCGCCGGCCATGAGCCACGGCATGGCGGTCAGTGGCGCGTGGGGTCCGAGGTCGAACACGTAGAGCGCCGCGATGCCGCCGGCCAGCGAGAGGTTCCAGATGACGAGTGCGCCGTTCAGGCCCTTCTCCATGGCGAGCCGTGCGGCCGAGCAGGCGCGGGGTCATGAAGGCGACAGACGCGAACCCCGCGTTGGTGAGCCAGCCGTAGACCGTGGCATTCACGAAGGCATAGTCGACGCGTCGCACGTCGAACGTGAGGCTGAGATCGAAGAGGCCAAGCCCGAATGAGAAAGAGATGTCGACGAGCCGCATGCCGATGGCGAGCACGCCGAGGGCGGTGGCCAGCGCCAGCCACAGCGCCGCGGCCACGAAGAAGCCCGTCGCCGCGCTGTCGGGAGCCCCGGGGATGAGCGTGCGACGGCGCTTGGGTGGCGTGTCGTACGGCTTCAGCTTCTTCGGATTCACCGTCATCGGGCGCGTTCACCCTCCTGGGGGCTCGCTCGGGGCGGAGTAGGCCGCCGCATTGTACCCAACGCCGGACAACGCAAGAGCCCCGCCGAAGCGGGGCTCGATTGCGTGCGGTAGCTGGTTGCGGGGGACGGATTCGAACCGCCGACCTTCGGGTTATGAGCCCGACGAGCTACCACTGCTCCACCCCGCGACCTCCAATGGTAGTGCCGGCCCCCGGTTCGGTCAAACTTCGTCAGGCTCGCCGGCGAAGGATCGAGCGCAGGACGAGGAGCGCGATGATGGCGACGAGCTGGCCGCCGATGACGATGCGATTCACGTCGATCGCCGGCCGCCACTCGGCGTCGCCGTTACGGATGACGAACACGCCGGCCGGCTTTGATGCGACCCCGAATCCCGCCCCGCCGTTGCCCTCGGTGTCGCCGCCTCCGCCCCCGCCGCCGCGCACCTTGGCCGCGGGCAGGTAGGTCACGCCCTCGCGATCGATCGGCTCACCGAAGACGTGGCGGATCGCCATGGCATCGAGGGTCTGGTCCAGCGCCGTCTTCGCCACACTGTTCAATTCCGTCTTCGTCTCGGTGGTCATCGGTCGGCCTCCTGCGGTTCCTGTGGGCAGATCAGCATACGCGGGCGCTCCAGGGCATTGCCGGCGCGCAGCCATCGGTAAGATGTACCCGTGCCCGATCGCGAGGTCGCTGCCCGGCTCGCGGGACTCCGGCGTTCCGGGGTCGATCTTGAGCGCCGCCTGCGCGGCGACCAGATGACCGCGCCCGACTCCCAGGCCTATTGGACGTCGCAGATCGCGGCGTGGCGGGCGGAGATCGAGGGCAACCTCACCCACTACCCGTTCCAGCTCCGGGCGCTCCAGCAGCCGATCCCGCCGCCACCGGACGAAGACGCCGCATGGGCGAGCGAAACCCTGCGCGAGCTTCTCGAGATCCGTGCCCGGCTCGACGCCACGATCGAGCGCATCACGCCGATCGAGTAGCGGGCCGCTCAGGTCGGGCGGTGCGCCCCCGGCTCCATCTCGACCTTGGCGTGGTGGATGCCGTGGCGGTCGAGCAACGACAGGTACGGATCGGGGTCGAACGCCTCGGGTCCGAGCACGCCGGCGCCGGTCCAGGCGCCCTCCGCAAGCAGCTCCATGGCCATCACCGGGTTGAAGCCGGTCTGCCAGCCGACGACCTGGAGGCCGTATCGGCGCCAGGTCTCCTCCGCGTCGGCCATCTGGTAGGCGAACGTCTCACGCGGCTTCCCGTCCTTGGTGCCGAGCACCCAGGTGCCGACCACGGCGCGGCCGCGGAACTTGTCGCCGAGGCTGATCGGGTCGGGCGTGATCGCCGCCAACACGTCGCGCGGCGCGACCTCGACACCCTTCACGCTGACCTTGTCGGTGCGGTCCATGCCGAGGGCGTGGATCGTCTTGAGCTTGTCGATGAAGTCGGCACCGAGCGCGTACTTGAACGTCGCCTTCCGCGTCTCCAGCCAGCGCGGGATGAGCACCACCTCCTCGTGCTCGACGTTGACGCACTCGACCGGACCGATGCCCTCGGGGAACGGGAACGACTCCGGCGCGCTGAACGGCTCGGTGGTGTGCCAGGCGCCGTCCTCCCACACGATCGGCGGGTTGAGGCACTCCTCGATGGTGGTCCAGATGCTGAAGACCGGCGCGAAAGCGAAGCCCGGGGATCTCCAGGTCGCCGCCGTCGCGGATGTGCACCTCGTGGACCTCGTCGAAGTCGTGCTTCGCGGCGTGCGCGGCGAAGACGTCGGTCAGGCCGGGATCCATGCCCATCCCAACCAGCGCCAGCCGGCCGCGCGACTCCCACTCGGCGGCCAGCGCGAACTGCTCGTCGCCGAGCTTCACGCCCGGCTCGCTGAAGGGTCGCTCGGGATGCGGCTTCGACAGGCTGACGGCCATGTCCATGTAGTTCGCGTCGGCCTCGAGCGCGCCGCGGAAGATCGGCATCACGAACTGCGGGTCGACCGCGTTCATGACGAGGTCGGCCCGATGGGCGCGGGCGAGCTCCGTAATCGCCGATGCGTCGCGTGCGTCGATCTGCTCGGCGGTGAAGCGCGGAGCACCGCCGAGCGCGTCGGCCAACGTGCGGGCGCGGGATTCGTCGTAGTCGGCGAGGACCATCGCCTCGCACCAGTCGCCCGTCGAGGAGAGGCGGCCGATGGCCTCTCCCACCGTGCCGACGCCGATGAGCAGGACTCGCATGAGACACCTGGAGTGCGTGTTCCGATCGGGGCACGCGTCTGCGCAACAGGATCTCGAGTGCCGATAGCTACCGATTCCGTGGCCTCAGTGAGCTTGGCCTGCGGGCTCGGTGGCCGTGGCCGGATGATACCAGCGATTCAGCGCGCAATCAGCGAGAGGAGCGCGACCAGGATCGCGAGGCCGACGAACGGGAGCGCAATGGCTGATGCTCGAAGCGTCTGCATCGGTTCACCTCCTGGTGCCGATCCTCGGTCCGCCGCGGCACCCTTGCCAGCCGGCAAGTCACCGCGCTGGGTTGCGTGATCTCCCGCATTGGTCCCCCGATGCGGCTCTGTTACCGTCGCCAGCATGTCGATCTCGCGCAGTGATGCCCTGGCGCTGCTCATCGCGCTTGGCGCCGCTGTCGCGAGCGTCGTGGTGTGGGACTACGGCAAGGTCGACATCGGCATGACCCTTCGCTCGGAGGAGGAGCGAGTCCTGGTCCAGGACGTGACGCCCGACGGCAATGCGGCGCGAGCGTATTTCAGCCCGGGGAGTCCCATCCTCGACCTCACCACCACCGACGGCAGGGACGTTGAGCGCGGCGAGCCGATCGGAGTCGCGCTCGAGGGCATGGGAATCCCCGGGGACGTGATGCCGTGGGAGTACCTCGGCTCGATTGGTGGCGAGCTCCGGATCTACGACGAGGACTTCCGCCCGCCGATCGAGGCCGTCGATTCGGCCCGGATCGCGACGGCGGTGGCGGGTGACTTCGACGTCGACGGCGGCTGGATCGACGCATACGCGGCGATCGACCGGGGATTCCTGGAGTTCATGCTCCGCCAGTCGATCTGGATGGCAGCGCTTGGCATCGGTCTTGGCGTCGTCCTCTGGCGATTGCTTGTCCATGGCATCGCCGGACCCCTGGGCCGTGATCACGCCATCCTGCTCGGGGCCGCCGCGGCCACACCGTTCCTGCTCCTTCCCGTCGTGCAGGTCGGCACGCCGATCGGGATCTATGCGGGGTACCTCGTCCCGGCCGCGCTCGCGCTGGCGCTCGGCCTCGCTCTGGCGCGAACGCATCCCGACCCGGCATGGGTGCAGACCGGCACCGCGACCACCCTCGTTGCGACGGGCCTCGCCGCCGTCCTCGTCGTCCGCTACATGACCTCGTCCGCACTGGCCCCCGACGATCGAGGGGCCATCCTGCTTGTGATCGCCGCCATCGCCGCAGTGCCTGCCGTGATCTCCGCCATGGCCATGCCGGGTATCCGCCAGCGGGCGTCGCAGATGTCGCTTGCCCTGGTTCCGGGCGCCGCCCTCTCGGTGGTCGGACCGGCAACGCCGGAGCCGTTCGTACCTCTCGTCCTGCTCACCGCGCTCATTGGGTGGCAGCTCCTGCCCGTGGAGCGCGGCCTCGCGGCCATCGGCGGAGGATTCGGCCGGATCCGCACGGCGCGCGCCGATGCGCCGGTTGGTGAGCCGTGGCTCGCGAGGTGGCGCGACAGGCTGACCTATCGCCCTGATGGCGGTGGTGGTCGTTGCTGGCATCCTCCAGTACAACAGCTGGGCGGTCATCCTGGGCGTTGGACTGGCGGCGCTCGTTGGCTTCGCGGTTCGACGCGGATTCCTCGGCTCATCGTGGATCGATGCCGCGGTTCCCCTCGCCGCTTCCGTTGGCATCCCGGTCACGCTCCTCGCCTTCGACGCCTGGGACTACGGCTACGGGGCGATGGGTTGGGTGGCCGCGGTGGGCGGCCTCGGCGCGCTCAGCGTCGCGCACGTCATTGCCTCCCGCCACAGCGATGGGGCATGGCGGACTCGCCTCTTCCTGGGCTCAGCGGCGCTGCTGGCGCTGATCGTCCTGCTCGGTGCGTCCAACCTGCCGCTGGCGCTGGTCCTGGTCGCCGGGATTCCGCTTATCCCGGGCCTTCCGGTCGCCTTCGCGGATGAGCCCGGCGAAACACGCGCCCTCACCTCCCGGCTCGAGACCCTGGCGATTGCGTTCACCCCCGGCGCCGCGGCAATCGTCCTCGTGCCCGGGATCGGGGCGTTCCTGCTCGGCGCATGGCTGGTGGCGCTCGTCGTGTGGCGACGCTTCACCCTCGCGCCCTTGGTTGGGCTCGCGCAGCGGTCCCAGCTTCAGCGCGACGTGGCCGTCGCGGCCGCCGAGACCGAGCGCGCGCGACTGGCAGCGGATCTGCACGACGACGCGCTCCAACAGCTGACCATGCTGGTCCGAACGCTGGACGAATCCGGCCAGGCCGACGCGGCAACCGAGGCTCGCGAGGTGGCCACCAAGCTCCGCTCGATCGTGGGTGACCTGCGGCTGCCGATCCTCGACGACCTCGGTGCGGGCGCCGCCCTCGAGTGGCTGGTCGAGCGGATCGAGCCGATGGCGGGTGGCCCGGTGAAGCTGGAGCGCTCCGACGCGAGCCGCCCGCCGGCCAACGTCGAGCTCGCCGTGTTCCGCGTCGCACAGGAGGCCCTCACCAACGCGATCAAGCACGGCAACGCGCCGATCGCGGTTCGCTACGACGTCAACGCCGATGGCCGGGTGACGCTGGCGATCGACGACGCCGGTGTCGGGATCGGCGACAACGCCGCCGAGGAAGCGCCGCGGGAGGGGCACTTCGGCCTGCTGAACATGCAGCAGCGGGCGGAGCAGATCGGCGCGCTGCTCGACGTTCGCAAATGGCCGGCGGGTGGCACACGCGTCGCGCTGGAGTGGCGTCCGCAGTGATCCGGGTGGCGGTCGTCGACGACCACCCGCTCGTGCGGGAAGGGACGGCGGCGCTCATCGACCGCCAGGACGACATGGAGATCGCCGGCGTCGCCGCCAGCCTGGACGAGCTGCGACCGATCCTTGCCGACACCGACGTCCAGGTGCTGCTCCTCGACCTGCGGCTCGGCGACGAGTCGGGCTTCGACCTGCTGCGACACGAGTCCGCCGGGCACATGCCGGCGGTCGTGGTCGTCACCTCGTACGACTATCCGCAGTACGCCGATGCCGCGCTGCGGCTGGGAGCGGCCGGCTTCATCGTCAAGACGGCGCCCACCGCCGAGCTGCTCGACGCCATCCGAGGCGCCGCCACCGGCGGCCTCCATTTCGGCGTGCGCCCCGGCAACGGCGTGTCGCTCTCCGAGCGCGAGCGGGAGGTCGTGCGCCGCGTGGTCGAGGGGGCCTCGAACGACGAGATCGGCGCGCGGCTGGGGATCAGCTCCCGAACCGTCGAGTCGCACCTGCGGCGGCTCTTCGAGCGCCATGACGTCGCGTCACGAACGGAGCTCGCCGCCCGCGCCATCCGCGAGGGCTGGCTCGAGGGAATTCGCTAGAGCCCGCCGGCGGCCTCGGACACCGGGACCTGCGCCGCCTCGATGAGCATCCCGTCGTGGATCTCGACGACCCGGTCCGCCAGGTCGAGGAGCGCGGGATCGTGGGTGGCGACGACCGCCGTCACTCCTTCAGTGCGCACCACCGTGCGCAGGAGCTCCATGATCGCGTGCCCGGTGTGCGAGTCGAGCTGTCCCGTCGGCTCATCGGCAAGGAGCAGCTTCGGCCGGTTCGCCAGGGCGCGGGCGATCGCGACCCGCTGCTGCTCGCCGCCTGACAGCTCGTGCGGCCGATGCCCAGCGCGCGGCCCAAGTCCCACGAGCTCCAGCAGCTCGTCCACCCGCGCGTCGCGGGCTCGGGGATCCGCGCGCACCAGGCGCAGCGGCACCTCGACGTTCTCCGCCGCCGACAGGATGGGGAGCAGCCCGAACGCCTGGAAGATGAAGGCGACCGTTCCTCGCCGGAACGCGACCAGCTGCGACTCGCTCATCGCGCTCACCTCATCACCGTCGACGGTGACGCGCCCGGTCGTCGGCCGATCGAGTCCTCCGAGGAGGTTCAGGAGGGTCGTCTTCCCGGACCCGGAGCGACCGCGAACGGCGATGAGCTGGCCGCGTTCGACGCGCAGGTCGATCCCGCGCAACGCGTGCACGACCCCGTCGCCCGACGGATAGTCGCGCGTGAGGCCCTCGGCGACGACCATCGCACCGCCACGGTCCGCGGCGAAGCGCTCGGTCATCGGTCCTTCTCCTCGTGGGCGTCCGGCCAGACGCCGATGTGGTCCGGCTCGAGCCGAAGCGCGCACGCGTCGCTCGAGCTCGAGCGCCTCGACGTGGGCCCGCGGCAGCTGCAGCCGCCCGGCGCGATCGAGGACGGCGAACTCCTCCGCGATGACCTGGTGATCGCCCTCGTCGGAGAGGGAGGACCGGCGCAGCGTCTCGGACGAGGTGCGCCCGTCGCGGATGGCGACCGTGCGCTGCACCTGCTCGCTCACCAGCGGGTCGTGGGTCACGATGACGATCGTCGTGCCGAGCTCGCGGTTCATGCGCCGCAGCAGCTCGAAGATCTCGCCGCTGGTATCGGTGTCGAGCTCGCCGGTCGGCTCGTCCGCGAGCAGCACCTCCGGCCGATTCGCGAGGGCGACGGCGATCGCCACGCGTTGCTGCTCGCCGCCGCTCAGCCGCTCCGGGCGGTGGTCCGCCCGATCGGCGAGGCCGACCGTGTCCAGCAGCTCGAGAGCCGTTCGGCGCCGCAACGAGCCGGCCGCGCCGTCCAGGATCATCGGCAGCTCCACGTTCTCGGCAGCCGACAGATACGGCAGCAGGTTGCGCGCGGTCTGCTGCCAGACAAAGCCGATCACGCGGCGCCGGTAGATCGTCCGCTCGCGGCGACCCATGGCCGTGAGGTCGTGGCCGGCCACCGTGGCGCGCCCGGCCGAAGGCACGTCGAGGCCGCCGAGGATGCTCAGAAGCGTCGACTTGCCCGAGCCCGAGGCACCGACGATGGCGATCATCTCGCCCGGATCGACGAGCAGGTCGAGTCCCTGGAGGGCCACCACCTCGAGGTCGGCGACCTTGTAGATCTTGACGAGGTTGTCGCAGGCGATCTGCGCGCCCTCGCCGAACAGGCGGCGGCGCGGCCCGCGTGCTGCGTAGGCCGGCCCGGCCTCGACCGGCTCGGCACCCGGAGGCAGATCGACGATCTCGGCATTTCGGTCGCGCATCGGTCCGCTCACCCGCTCATCCTCGCAGACTCATTCGATGCCCTGCCGCGTCGAGCCCGCCAGGCTTGCCCGACGCCCGATCCAGCTGGAGAGCGCGATCCCGACCGCCAGCACCACGACCAGCGCCAGCAGGAGCAGCCCGACCACCTCCCAGTCGACGACGAGCGCGACGTCGATCGACGAGCCGATGAGCCCAGCCAGATCGAGCCCGGGCGCCACGAACCACGCGACGCCCACGCCCAACGCCACGCCGATCGCCGTCGCGATGATCACGGCCGGCCCGTGCTCGACGACGGACAGCGCCAGCAGGCCGCGCGGCGTCATCCCCAAGGTGCGCAGGTGCGCGGTCTCCCGGCTCCTCACCGCTGCCAGGAGGACAAGCGCGGCCGTCGTCGCCAGCGCCGCGTAGACGATCGCGATCGCCACCGCGAGCACGAAGCCGGCTCCCACGCCCCGCACCAGCGGACCGGCCTGCAACGCCTCGAGCACCTCCCTCCGTCCGGTGACGACGGTGGCCGGCAGCACCTCGTCCATCTCCGCCTGGACCGAGGCAGCCGTCGCCCCGGGGGCGCGCAGGAAGATCTCGCTGGCCGCAAACGCTCGATCGCCCGCCGCGGCCCGAACCGTCTCGAGCGGCACCACCAGCCAGGCGGCACCGGAGTCCACGCCGGGGAAGCTCGAACGAATCGGCGACCACCTGCAGGGTGAGCGTGCGGGCCGAGACGAGCATCTCGACCTCGTCGTTGACGCGGATCGGCCGGGACCCGCCGCTCGCCACCCTGGCGGACAGGATCGCCGGGATGGGCTCATCGGGGATCGGTGCGGCGCGCATCGAAGGCGGCAGCCGCGGGTCCGCCTCGGTGCCGGCCGTCACGGCCGCAAAGGCCGGCGTGTCCAGCGCGTTCATCTGGACCCGTGCACCGCCCCGGCCGCCGAGCACCGCCGTGTCGACGTGCATCCGTGCCGCGGCCTCGACGCCGGTCAGTGTCGTGGCGTCGAAGTCCGGCGGGAAGGGCCGCGTGCCCGGCGTGATGGCCAGGTCGGCGCCCACCTCCTGCCAGGCCGCGGCGGACTGGCCACGCTCGACGGTGACGAAGATCGTGGAGCTGAACGCGCCGATGGCGACGGTCACCAGCAGCACGATGAGCGGCAGGCTGCCGACGTCGCCTGTTCGGGCCGCGCGCCTCAGGCCGAAGGCCGGCACGATCCCGCGCCATCCGTCCGCGAACCAGCCTGCGGCCTGGAGCGGGAGCGGATAGAGGCGCACGGTCAGCAGGCCGACCGCCAGGCCGATGAGCGCCGGCACGGCCGCCAGCAGCGGGTCGACCCCGGCCAGCTCCCCCGCTGTGCTGCCGCCGGCGATGCCGCGCTGGCGAAGCAGGAACGCGCCACCACCCGCCAGCACGATGACCAACGCCTCGAAGGTGAGCCGGCGCGGGCTCAGGCGGGCGGCGCTCGACACCTCGCGCTCGCCCTCGCGCAGCGGAGCGGTTGCCGGCCGCAGCACGGTCAGCATGAGCACCAGCGCGGCCCCTCCCGCGACGATCGCGGTGAGCACCGAGCTCCATGTCGATGCCCGCCCCTCCACCAGGGTGATGGCGGCGAGGTACGCGATCGCCGAGGCAGGGACGGCAATGAGCAGCCCCTCGAGGAGGTGCGAGCCAAGCAGCTGGCCGACCGATGCGCCGCGGCCCCGGACAAGCGTGACCGCCCGACGTCGCCGGTGGACCATCAGCAGGGCAACGAGCGCCACCGCGGCCGTCGCCACGGCGGCAGGACCAAGGGACGCGGTGACGAGCACCGCCTCGGCCGTTCGTCGCTCGGCCGCGTACGCGTCGAGGAGGTCGACCAGTCCGGTCTGCAGGGTCGTCACCTCCGCGTCGCGCAGCGTGGTCACGAACGGCGGATAGCGGGTGCGCATCTGGCGCAGGTCGGCCGTCAGCTGGTCGAGCGTGCCGGCATCGAAGCGGTCCGGGTCGAGGAAGTACCGCCACGAGTAACGGGCCGGCAGGCCATTGCCGACGAGGGCTGGATACGCGTCCGCTGAGAGCAGCGCCGTGCCGTACAGCAGCTGCAGGTCCGGCGAGACGACGATCACGGTCGGCAGCTCGAGCGAGGAATCGTTCATCCAGAACTCGTCGTCGGGATCGTCCACCGTATAGATGCCGACCACGTCGACGGCCGCCCGTACCGGGCTGCTGAACTGCCCGACCAGTGCGTCCTCGGTGTCGGGGAAGAGCTCCAGGCGGTCACCGACGCCGACATTGAGCGTATCGGCGATCTGCGTTGCGAGCGCCACCTCGAACACGGTCGCGTCCTCCGGGTCGCCGGGTGCCGTCCCGCGGCGGCCGGGAATCACATTCGTGTCGCCCGTCGGCGCCCGGCCGTCGACGTAGGTGATCCGCTCATCGACTCCCACCGGGAATCGGAAGCGCAGCCACGTCGGCTGCTCGCGCGGCGGCTCGAACACCGACCAGCTGGCGCTCTCGGCGTGGAACGTGCGATCGACGATCAGCGAACGCACGCTCTCGGGCAGCTCGGCCTCCAGCTCCGGGCCGCGGTCGGCAACGGGCTCGAGCGCGCTCCCGCCGCTGAGGTGGCCGATCTGACCCAGCTCGATGTTGCGCTGGAGCGACTGGGCACGCCCAACGTCGTAGCGGAGGCCGTCGTCGGCGACCCGGTTGAAGAGGCGCGGGCCGGCGGCCGCGAGAAAGGCACTGACCGCAACCACGAGGGCCAGGACGAGCATCGGGACGATCTCGGCCCGATAGCGGTTGAGCAGGAAGGCAATCGTTCGCATCGGTCAGTCCTGGCCCGCCCGAAGCACGCCGCTGACCGGGACGCGGCGCAGGATGCCGCCGATGACGATGACGGTTGCCACCAGCGCAACGGCGGCCAGCAGGAAGACGAAGCCGATGGCCGGCCACGGGATCTCGACGAGGACCGGCGGGACGACCACGCGCGCATCGGCGGTCAGGGTCACGAACGGCAGGACGAGCCACGACAGGACCAGTCCCAGGCCGGTACCCGCCACCACGCCGGCCGCCAGCAGGAAGGCGTTCTCCATCGTGAGCCATGCCGACAGCTGCGCCGGCGAGAGCCCCAGGGCGCGCAGCAAGGCGAACTCGCCGAGCCGCTCCCGCGTGCTGACGACCGAGCTGACCACGAAGCCGATGACGGCGACGATGAGCGCGGCGATCGACCCGATCGCCAGCGCGCCGATGACGCCCAGCGCGACCGGATCGTCGGTGAGCTCCGCGGCGCGTTCGGTCCGGCTCAGCAGGGTCTCCACGGAGTACGGCTCGTCGGTGAGCGTGGCGACCGCCGCCGGCTCGTCGGTGACCGCCAGCCACCATTCATCGGCGAACAGGTCCTCTCCGTTGCGGGCGTACGTCGAGAGCGCATACCCGCCCACGTCGAGGACCGCGAAGGGCCGCTCGGGGTCGAGCGTCGGGAAGGCGTCCACGATCGCGGCGATCTCCACCTCGGTTCGTCGCGTGAGCGAGCCGATCGCGACCGAGTCGCCCACGTTGGATCGCGTCGCGTCGGCGAAGCCCTGGCTCACGACGATCGGCAACGGCCGGCCGGCCACCTCGGCCAGGGTCTCCGGCACGAGGCGCAACTCGACCGGCCCCTCGTCGCCGAAGATCGGCAGGTCCTCGGTGATGGCGACCACGGCGGGCGATCCCGCGGCCGTCGGCGCGGGCTCCGCCGGATTGAGGCCACGCTCGACGAGCCAGCTCCAGCCGTCGCGCGACGGCACCAGGTCGACGTTGGTCGAGGCGCCTGCCGTGTCGTCGATGGCGACGCTCGTCACCTCCACGTTCCCTGCGATCCGCGTATCGGCCGGTGGCTGGAGCACCAGCTGAATGCCGACCAGGTCGAGCGGGTAGTCGGGCGCGGCGATCAGGCCGGCTGCAAGCTCGTCGGTCAGGCTGACCTCGATTCGCTGCCCGGCCACCGCCGCCTGGAGCTGCGTCGGCGAATCGATGACGTGCAGGAGGCCCGCGCCATCCCGGATCGCGATGCTCAGGCGGCCGACGACCTGCGTCTCCGGCAACGGGCCGGCGAACACGGGGTCTCCGTCGTCGTCCTGGGCGGGGAAATTCTCGAGGCCGGTATCGACGCCGATCACGACGCCGGTCGGGGTCCCCGGCAGCTCGATCGGCTCGAACCCCTCGAGATCGGGCGACAGGAGCGCCGCGAGGTCCGCGAGGTCGTGGCCGCCGAGCAGGTCCGACCTGACGTCCGCGACGTCCGGAAGCGTGCCGGTGTCGATCGCCAGGAGCTGTCCGCCGCCCGATGCGCCGGAGACGTCGAACGAGTCGGACACGACCGGGGCAGCGGCCGCGACGCCCTCGACTCCACTGTACGCGGCACCGAACGCCCAGAGCGGAAGGTCCGGGAAGCTGCTGACGTCGACGCGCAGGTCGCCGCCGGACTGGTAGGCCGCCTGGTCGGTCTGCGATTGCGTCCAGGTCGTCGTATAGGCGGCGGCAAACGTGCCCAGGGCGGCGGCGAGCGTGAGGAGCAGCGCGGAGCGGGTGTAGCGCAGCGGCCGCCGCGCGAGCTGGCGGGCGCCGAGGGGGGCCACCAGGCCGCGGCGCGTCCCGAACAGTCGCTCCGCCAGCTCGGCGAGGAGCGGCACGACGCGCAATGCGAGGATCGCGCCGGCGAGCAGCCCGATGGCGGGCGCTGCGACCAGGAGCGGATCGAGGCCCACGCTGCCGCGCACGGTCGCGGTCAGCGGCGCGCCGTACTGCCGCAGCTGCCAGAGGCCGATGGCGGCCAGGATGACCAGGGCAAGGTCGACCCCGAGCCGCTGGGCGAGCGTCCGGTTGCCCTGCCGCCCGACTGTCTGGCGCACGGCCGCGAGGCCGCGCCCCGAGGCGAACGCCGGCACCACCAGCCCGACCAGGCAGGCCAGGCCGGCGATGCCGGCGACGATGAGCGCGGCGGCGTCGACCCGGGGCTGGATGTTCACGCCGGCAGAGGCCAATGGACCGATCGCGTCGAACAGCCGCAACGCGCCGAGGGCGATCCAGGGTGCGGCCAGGGCGGCTGGCACGACGAGCACCAGCCCTTCGAGGAGCGCCATCCAGGCCACGTGTCCGGCGGTTGCCCCTCGAGAGCGGAGCATGGCGGTCTCGATGCGGCGCTGGTCGACGAGCAGCCCTGCCACCAGCACGAGCGCGTAGGCGGCCAGGATCACGAACTGGATCGTCAGCAGCAGCACGCCGGAGCGACTCACCAGCAGCGATCGATCGGCGTCCTGGAGGACCTGCGGCAACGCGGTCGACACACTGAAAAATGCAGCGTCGCCGAGCTCGGAGCGGATTCGGCGCTCGAGCGCGGCGGTGTCGCTGCGCAGCCATCGGACGTTCTCCAGCGCCAGGTTGTCGAAGTCGGGGAACGTGCGCCAGCTCACGTCCAGCTCGCCGGTCGCCACGCGATCGACCAGGTCACCGCCCGCGACGACGAATGGCCCGTGGACGGTGAACGACGTCCCTTCGCTGACGCCAGTGAGCTCCAGCGCGTCGCCCAGCCAGTACCGCTCAGTTGGGTCGTTCGGCTGCCAGATCCCGACGATCCGAAGCTCAACGATGCGGTCCTCTCCGGCTCGGCTCGCCAGTGACAGCTCGTCGCCAACGCCGAGGCCGAGCTCCTCGGCTGCGCCGGTTGACACCGCGCCTTCGAGCGGCGTAGCACCTGGGGCCGGCCACGCACCCTCGACGATGGTCGCGTGGTCGACCAGGCGATCGGCGGCCGCGAACACCGCCACGTCGGTCTCCGACGCACCGGCGACGGCGCCGTCCAGGTCATAGGAGCCGGATCGGATCGTGCGCGCCAGCTCGCCATCGGTCCAGCCGAGGATCCGCCGGGACTGGCTCCCGACCACCTCGTCGACGGCGGCCAGCTCGCCCGGTTCGACGCGCATCTGGACGTCGATGCTGGTGGCGGCGGCCGGCGCGTCGGCCAGCGTCTGGCGGAGGCCACTCAGCGCGACGGCATCGCCGTAGAGCACGCCGATCGCCAGCAGCGTCGTGGCGCACACGATCACGAGCGAGGTGGCGAGCACGATGAGCCAGTCGGCGACGCTTCGTTGCAGGACAACGCGCAGCGGGGCCAGCAGGCCCTCGAGCATCCAGCTTCTCCCTTCCAACCTAGTAACCCTGCCGGGGCCGATCGGTTCACCATGCTATGACCGATTGGCCGGCCAGGCCCGATCCGAGCGCGCGGTACCCTGTGCGGGGGGCCGTTAGCTCAGCGGTTAGAGCAGGGGACTTTTAATCCTCGTGTCGTGGGTTCGAATCCCACACGGCCCTCTCTGACAACACAAGCCGGAAGAACGGGGCGGCCGGCGGCGTCCACTCTAGACCTGCCATCCCGGTCGTCCGGGTGGCCGCAATCCCGCCGACGAGCATCGACCATTGCCGCGGCGGCGCCTAGGATCGCGGCGCTGCGAGGTGCGCTTAGCCCGGCACGAGCGTGTTCGCAAAGACCTGCCAGGCGAGCGCCGACTTCGCAACGAGGCTGAGCGCGACGTACACGTACTCGCCGAACAGGTAACTCCGCCACGGGCCGATCTCGCGGTACTGGAGGACCATGTTGAGCGCGAACGAGTTGTAGAACACGAAGAGCGATACAAATATCGCGTACACAAAGCCTGGCGGCTCGGCGCTCGACCCCGGCGCCCACAGGTAGATCCCAATCGCGATCCATGGCACGGCCCCGGCAACGCAGCCGAAGACGAACGGCAGCCATCCGGGCCGACCCGGTCGCTCGTAGTGCTCCTGCAGCAGGCCGAACAGAATCATCGACGCGTTCACGCCGAACAGCGCGATGAGCGCCGCAACATCGGCGATGCCGGTGATCAGGGCGATCAGCACAATCATCAGCGACGAGCTGAGCGAGTACTCGATCCACCGCGCGTAGCTGTGCTTCTCGAACAGGTTGCGGCGGTACCAAGCCCAAGCCGGCCCCGCGACCACGAGATGGGCGGCCGCCGACATGAACAGGAACGCGGCGACGGCGGGCCCGAGCGGGACCGTGAAGAGCTCTCTCGTGTCTCCCGTCGTTCCGGGGGGCCCCTCCATAAAGGTGCCCGTCACGGACAGCGCGAAGTCGTTGGATAGGGCGACGACGGCGATCCCCTGGAACGCGTGCAGGAGCCCCATGCCCACGTTGTACCAGCGCAACCGGCTCAGGGAGTTCTGGGGGTCCACGGCGTCCTCCATCTCAGGCCAAACGCATTGATGTGGTGCGCGAGCAGAGCGCGTATCGCATGGCATAGGCCGTGCTTTGTATCGGTAGTCGCCGATTGGCAGAAGGCCCTCGCAATGAAGGAGCACCTATGTACGAGTCCACGGAACGGGCGAGCGAGAGCGCCCAACGCAAATTCTTCAGGGTCACCGACAACATCCCCGAGGAGACCTGGTATTGGCTGGCGCTGGCATCCATCGGGGTGTCCGCCTCTCTCAAGCTTACGAGCAAGAACGATTGGGCGCTCTTTGTCGGGCAGTGGCCGCCAACGTTCATCCTGTTCGGCCTGTACCACCGCCTCATTCGTCCCAGCGCCAAGCCCTGAGCGCCGACGGGCGCGCGGCGATTGTCAGTTCGCCGGGTCATGCGAGGACGGATCGCTTCCGGAAGACGATCTGGAGGTCCTGGGTCGCACCGGTGGCGAATCCTGCCTCGCAGAGGGCCAGGTAGTACTCCCACATCCGGACGAACCGATCGTCGAATCCCATCGCCCGCACGGCATTGGCGTGCTCGATGAACTGCAGCCGCCATGCCCGCAGCGTGCGAACGTAGTCGGCGCCAATATCGGTCACCTGAGTCACCAGAAGGCGGGTGTCATGCGTCGCCCTCTCGATGACCGCCAGTGATGGACAGAGGCCGCCCGGGAAGATGTACGTCTGGATCCAGTTGACGCCGCGTCGCTGTCCCTCGTACGCGGCGTCAGGGACGGTGATCGATTGGAGGCTCAGTCGTCCTCCGGCGGCGAGCGCGTTGTCGCAGGCGCTGAAGAAGGCGCGGTAGTACTCGTGCCCTACGGCTTCCAGCATCTCGATCGACACGATGGCGTCGTAGGTGCCGCTGATCTCGCGATAGTCCCGCACCTGGATGTCGACCAACGCCTCGAGGCCGGCCTCTCGGACCCGCTGCCGCGCGAGGTCGTGCTGCTGTCGGGAGATCGTGATCGAGGTCACGCGGCAGCCGAGCTCGCCCGCCGCATACAGGGCGAATCCGCCCCAGCCTGAACCGATTTCGAGGACGTGCATGCCCTTGGTCAGACCGGCCCCATCGGCGATGCGCTGGTACTTGGTGCGCTGAGCATCCGCCAGCGATTGGCGCGGTGAGGTGAACACCGCGCTGGAATAGGTCATGGTCTCGTCGAGGAAGAGCCGATAAAAGTCGTTCCCGAGATCGTAGTGGGCCGTGATGTTCCTGCGGCTCTGTCGCGGCGTGTTTCGGCGCATACGGTGCGCCAACGTCGTGCGCAATCGAGCCGGCACTCGGAACCAGCCGCCCCGCAACGCAAGCGCATCGCGGTTCAGTGCCGCCCAGAGAAGGAGCGTTGCGAGGTCCGGTGACGACCACAGATCGTCCATGTACGCTTCGCCCGCACCGATCTCCCCGCCCAGGAGAAGCCGCGCGAACGCCTGCCGGTCATGGATCCGGATTTCCGCGCCCATGCCAGAGGTGCGATCGCCGAACGTCTGCCGCGATCGATCGGGGAGGACGACCGTCAGGTGTCCGACACGAGTGTTCGCGGCCGCCGCCATGATGATTCGCTCGGCCACCCCGACAAGGATCGAGTCGCCGATTGAGCGGCGCGGGAGAGTCGTGATTCGCCTGCTCATCAGGCGGCGGCCCGGTGGCGGTAGATGCGGAGGCCGCGCCTCCACAGCTGCAGCGCGTGCCAATGAATCATGCCGATCGTGCGATGCGGGCCCAATGGATAGCGGACGAGCATGCGAGCCATGGTTCGATCGGTGAGGCGGCGGCGGGCCAGGTCGAGGCTCGTGTGGAGGAGGAGCGTCCCCTCCTCCTGCTCGTTGATCGTGATCCGCAGGCGCGATGCCTCATCCCGGACGCTGACCGCGTACCGTCCCGCCGCGGCGATGAACGGGGAGACGTAGAACGCCTTGTCCATCGAGGCGACGAAGTGCTCGCCCGTATCATCCGGACGGAGGGTGTACTGATGTCGCTCACCATGAGTGTTGTGCACCTCGACGACCACGACCTGCAGCGCTCCGGAACGGTCCCGGCAAAGGTAGAAGCTCGCGGGATTGAACACGTAGCCGATGACGCGCAGGTTGGTGATGAGTGTGATGCGCCAGCCCTCGGGATCGAATCCCGTGCTCCGGAGGTGCTCTGATATCGACGCATTGAGATCGACCGCTGGCGGATCGAGATGGTCATCGTCGCGGAAGGTGAAGAAATTGCGCCGGTTCCGACTGACCAGTCGGAGGCGCGCGACGGCGTCGAGCTCGCCCAGGTCAAGCGCGAAGTAGAAGACCTTGTGCTCAAAGGCATAGGTGAATGGGCGGGTCCGGCGGTGTCGGACGATACCCTCGAGGAGGTGAGACCTCACGCCGCTCGCTCCCGTACGGCCGGGGCAAGCAGATCGGCCACCGCGAAGCCTGATCGACAGCCGTCCTCGTGGAAGCCGTAGCCGAGGTGTGCACCCGCGAAGTACGTCTTCCTGTGGCCCTGGAGGCGCTGTATCGCCGCCTGGCCCTCAAGCGTCCGGAAGGTGTACATCGGGTGACGCATCGTGCGCTCCGAGATGATCTGCTTCGCATCCAGCCGTTCGCCCGGATTGATGGACACGCTGTACTGGACCGGGCCGGGAATCGATTGCAGCCGATTCATGTGATAGGTCATGGTGAGGGCCTCGCCTGGCCGCCCACAGTCCAGCTGGTCGACGTTCCAAGAGGCCCACGCCGCCCGCTGCCTGGGGAGTAGCCGGGTGTCAGTGTGGAGAACCACCTGGTTCGACGAATACGCGAAGGCCTCGAGGGCGGCACGTTCCCGCGCGTCCGCGTCGCGCAGGACGCCCAGCGCATCGTCGGCGTGTGTTGCCATCACCACGGCATCGAATCGCTCGCTGAACCCGGAGCGAGTGCGAACGATGACACCATCCGCACCGCGAATCACGTTGACCACGCCATCGCCTGACCGCACCGTCCCGGCTGGTAACGCCCCAACGAGGCGGTCGACATACGCCATCGATCCGCCCTGGATCGTCCGCCAGGGGAGCGCCTTCCCACGCCCAATGAGCCCGTGATTGTCGAGGAAGCGCAAGAGGTACTCAACCGGAAAGTCGCCGATGCGATTCGCCGCGCTCGACCAGATGGCACCAGTGACCGGGAGCAGGAAGTGATTCCGGAAGTGCGATCCGAACCCTCCATCGACGAGATACTCCCGCAATGTCGCCCGCTGAGACCCCGCGCCGTCGAGTATTCGCCGTGCGTCCCGGTAGAACCGCAGGATGTCCGCCATCATCCGCCAGTGGCCCGGCCGGGCCACCGCCTGCGGCCGCGCGAAGTACCCGCGAAGTCCGCGAGAGCTGAACTCCACACCGCAGGAACGACACGCAGAGCCGAGGGACATGTCGCTCGCCTGTGTGGCGACGCCCAGCTCGGCGAGCAGCCCAACGAACGCCGGATAGGTGTGCTCGTTGTACACGATGAATCCCGTATCGACGGTCACCGGCCCAGCGTCGGCATCAACGGTCACGGTCTTCACGTGGCCACCGACTACTGGCTCACGCTCGAAGAGCCGGACCTCGTGGTCCCGGCGCATGGCGTACGCCGCGGTCAAGCCGCCCACGCCGGATCCGATGACGGCGACCCTCACCGTCGATCCGACGCAGTCTCGGATGCCCGAGCGTCGAGCTGGTGCTGGATCCCGCCGGCCGCGTCCCTGGCGATCTTCGCAAAGGTTCCGCCGATGAATGGCTGGACGAGCCGCATGACGCCCCGAAGATTGATGTCGGCGGTGTAGGCGACCCGGGTGCCGGTCGGGGTTCGAGCAAATTCGATGGTGTCCACGGCCAAAACGCCTGAACCGGAACCGACCAGGACGACACGCCGCAGCGGATCGAAGTCCGACACGGTGTATCTCATCGGCCTGACACGGTTGCCCACGCGTACCCCGAGCCGATAGCTGGTTCCCACGCCGATCGGCTCGTTCCCGATCCGTTCGGCCGTCGCTACGCCGGGGTCCCATTCCCGCGAAGTCGCGAAATCGGCGAGATAGGCAAATGTGGCTTCGATCGGTAGCGTCGTCTCGATCGTCTCACTGAGTCTGGTCATATGTGGCTCCGATCCAGGATTGGGTCCATCATTCGGCGCAAGGTGGGTCGTTGGCCCCTACGGAAGCAGCAAGGGTGGCGATGAGCTGGCGCTCGCTTGTGGACCAAGGGCTGGAGCTGACCGTGGTCGGCAGCTTCTCCCGAGTTGGATACGCCGTTCGGCGTTGGCTGTATGCCTGGTCCACGCCGGCGCCCGGCGCGCTCGACGGCAGAACGGTCGTGGTGACGGGTCCCACGTCCGGCCTCGGTCGTGCGGCGACCGATGAGCTCGCCGCGCTCGGGGCGCGCGTGATCCTCGTTGGGCGAAGTGAGGAACGCCTGGCCGCCGTGCGCGATGCGCTGGTGTCCCGACACGGTGCTGACCGCTTCCCCACCGTCGTGGCCGACATGGGATCGCTCCGTTCCATCGCAGAAGCAGTTGCCACGATCCGTGCCAGGGAGCCCCGGCTGGATGTAGTAGTGGACAATGCGGGGGCAATCTTTCCGACGCGGACCGTTGGCCCGGACGGCATCGAAGCGATGTTCGCGACGCTCGTGGTCGGCCCCTTCGCCCTTGTCTCCGGCCTGCTGCCGATTCTTCGGCAGTCCGAGGGCGCCCGGGTCATTGCGGTCACGTCGGGTGGCATGTACGGACAACGGCTGGATCTGTACGACCTGCAATCGCGCGCCGAGCCCTATTCCGGGACCCGCGCCTACGCTCGAGCCAAGCGCGCGCAGGTGGCACTGGTACGCGAATGGGCGCGCAGGTTGGGGCCGGCGGGCATCACCTTCAACGCCATGCATCCCGGTTGGGCGGATACGCCGGGGCTCGCGGAGTCGTTGCCGGGATTCCATCGGCTGCTGGGGCCGATCCTCCGGACGCCGAGCGAAGGAGTCGACACGCTCGTCTGGCTGGCCGCCGCATCCGAAGCCGCGGCGCTGAGCGGTGGCCTCTTCCTGGACCGCCGTCCCCGGCCTTTCGACCGTGTCCCCCTGACGCGTCTGCGAGAGGCTGACCGCCGACGTCTGTGGGATCTCGTCGTCGATCTGTCTCGGGCCACGGATCCCCCATCTGACCCCTGAGGACTCTGGGAGCAGCAGGCAATGAACTTGAAACACGGGTGCTCAGGCTCCGCGATGCTGCGGGGTCTGCGGCACCGCGGCCTTGATCGCACCGACTGCCGCAGCATCGTCGCTTGACAGCCCGACGCCTGAAGCGAGCAGGTGCGTCCTGAGATGCCGTAGCCCGAGTCGAATGCGCCCGTGGACGGTGCCCAGGGGGAGCCCGGTGATCGTTGCGATTTCAGCGTGCGAACGCGATTCGTAATAGGCGATGGCAATCGCCTGTCGCTGGTGGCGCGACAGCTTACGAAGCGCCGATCGGACGGTCTCGCCTTCGAGCTTCGCGACCACCTGGTCCACCACACTCGGTCCCGCGTCCGGGAGCAATTCAAGGGTTGCCTCATCGTCCACGTCGGACACACGCCGGGCGCGAAGCGTGTCGATCGCACGGTTGCGCACGATGCCGATCAGCCACGACCTGACGCTGCCGCGACCAGGTGTGAAGGAACCGCCCTTGCGCCAGACCGAGAGGAACGCCTCCTGCACGACGTCCTCCGCCCGACCGCGATCGTGGACGATGGACAGCGCGATGCGAAATGCAATGGAACTGTGGCGATCGTAGAGAGCGCCAAGCGAGCTCGCGTCGCCATCCCGGATTCGAGCGATGAGGTCGAGGTCGGGCTCATGTGTGTCTAGGGTTTGTTCAGTCATGGCGACAGCGTAAGCTCCTCGCCATGGCGTTGTCAACTGTTTGTCCATGGTATGCTTTCGACACAGCATGTACACGATCAAAGAGGCCGCACAACGGACGGGGGTCAGCGTCGCCCTGCTGCGCGCCTGGGAGCGCCGGTACGGCATCGTGGCGCCCTTACGCACCGAGGCGGGATATCGGATCTATGACGATGCCGCGATTGGCCGCATCCGAGCGATGCGCACGCTGGTGGCGGATGGCTGGTCGCCGCGACAGGCCGCGGCGCACATCGTTTCCACGCAAGCGAAAGAATTCCCCTTGGCGGCAATCGCTACGCGACCCATCGACTTGCAACCGCCCGCCGTGGAGGACAGAGGGCTGGTGGAGGCCGCGGCCCGGATCGACGGGGCCGCCATCGAACGCGCGCTGGACGAGATCTTCGCGATGGGGAGCTTCGAGCGAATGGTCGATGATCACCTCTATCCAGCCCTCGAGGCACTCGGCGACGCCTGGGCGCGCGGCGAGGTCGATGTGGCTGGCGAGCACGCCGCAAGCGCAGCGGTGCTGCGACGGCTCGGGATGGCCTTTGAAGCGGCCGGAAGCGCGGGAGCCGGCGATGCGGCGGTGCTGGTGGGGCTTCCTCCCGGCTCCCGCCATGAGCTGCCTGCTTTGGCTTTTGCGACAGCCCTTCGCCGTGATGGCCTAAGTGCGACCTACCTCGGGCCGGATGTCCCCATCAGATCATGGGTCACTGCCGTCCGACAGGCGCATGCTCGAGCGGCTGTCATCGGCGTCTCGACGGCCGAAGACGTCGCGGGTGCGGCGGCGGTAGTAGCAGCCCTCCGCGACCGGCATCCCGACCTGCTGATTGCGGTCGGGGGAGGCACAGTCGCGAGCTGTCAGGTGCCTCTGCGCACCTGCCCGACCCACTCGTCGATGCCGTCACGGACTTGCGACGACTGCTGCGGCTGTCCTGAGCGCTGAGGTACCGGCGACTCGAGCACGTCAGTCGCGTTCGGGGCCCTTGGCAGGGCGTCTACCCGCAGCTTTCGCCATCACAGTGCTTTGGCCGAGGCATCCCGGCTAGGCAGGCGTTGTCTGCGCGATGTAGTAGGCCAGCGCATCGCCCCATTCACGTTGTCGTGAGCGTGTGCCGGAAGCCCACACGGCCCTCCATCCGGCCCGATGAGACGCGAAAGCCGCCCGGCGGACCGGGCGGCTCTCGCGGTTGGATCATGGGCTGGGATCAGCTACCGGGGACGTACATCAGCAGGAGCTGGCCATCCTCCCTGCGCGCGTTGTACGTGATCTGAGCTCCGGTGATCGGGACCGTGTACGTGAAGGGTCCCGTCGTTCCCGGCAGGTTCACGTGCGACTGGACGTCGAGAGCCCACCAGCCTGCACCGATCCACTGCGACATGTCGATGATCCCGCTCGACTCGCCGGCTGTAGGGGCCGTGGGATGGGTGACGCCGCCCACCATCCGCCACACGCCCGTGGCGAGGGTGTACTGCCAGATCTTGGCGCTGCTGGCGTCCTCCTGGACCATGATGCTGTTCGTGCCGACGTCGAGGTTGTCGGGGTTGCGCATGAACGTCGTGCCGTCGGCCATGGTCGTGTCGGCGTCGTGCACGACGCTGAAAGAGTCGACAACCGTTGGATCGTCGGCGTTGAGCTCGATCCGGAAGAGCCGGCCGCGGGCGTGCACGCCGTTGGGGTCAGCCGGCCAGATCTGTGGCTGCGCCGTATCCGTCGGGACCCGGTCGAGGCCGCGATGCAGCCTGCCGGTGGCCGAGCGATCGACGGTCCCGCCCCGGGTGTCCAGGGTCGTCCACACGCTGTCCGGCAGCGCGCGTCGCTCGCCGGTATCGGTGAAGTAGACGACGTTCGGGTCATCCGGGTCATAGGCGATGTCCTCGACGCGGATGAACTGGAAGACGTTGTTGGCGTTCGACCAGTCCTCCAGCGCCTTCTGCGGCGCGACACCGGTCGTGCCCCGCGCGACGTTGTCCGGCACGGGGATGAACTCACCGCTCCACGTATCGCCGACGTTGATCTCGTGATAGTCGTTCGCGCCGTTGAAGGCGTCGGTTGGGTCGTCGAGGTCGCCCTCATCGGTGGCGGTCACCCGGAAGCCGTAGAGCGTCCCGTCGTCGGCCTTGAGCGCCTCGAGGCTGTCGGACAGGTGAAGGTAGAGCTGCGACGCGGGGGCGTCGAACGTGTCATCGCCGGAGAGCGCGGCCACGCCGTCCCATCCACCGGGAACGACAACGGTGTTCTCGTGGTTGTGACGGCCGAGGCTGGCGATGTTGTCGTACGTGCCTTCGTCGGTGTCCACGTAGACGCTGTACCCCGCCTGGCGATATGGCGTCAGCGCCGGGTCGGCGGCATATGGCGCGACCGCCGGCACGTCGAGGACGTCATTCGACTCCTCGTTCACGAAGAAGGTGTATTCCTCGAAGCCCTCGTCCGGTCCCACCATGGTGGCGGAGCAGAAGCGGATGAAGCCGGCCGACGGTGGCAGAACCTCGTCCAGCTTGGTGAGCTGCATATTCCGCAGGTCGAGCCGAGCTCGCTGCACCGATGAGTCCTCGAAGTCCGCGAAGCCGCCAAACGGCACATGCGACTGCTCGAAGGCCACGTAGATGTCGACGAACCTTCGCCCGTTGCCAACGGGCTTCACGCCAAGGCCGTCGGGGATTCCCTCGAACGTCACGCCGTGCAGCCTCTGGCCGCTGTTGATGAGCGGAACCACCACGCCTCCAGCCGCCTGGACGGCGGGCGTGAGGGCGACGTACTTGGCCGCCGGGTTCGGATGGCCGTTGGCGCCCAGCGACGAGGCCGGAAGCGCGATGACCAGGGCAAGACCGATGACGACGGCCCTGAGCCGATGAGACATCCGTGTCGGCGTGATGCGAGCGTGCATGCGAGGTGCTCCTCCTCCTCCGAACCGAGGTCCGCGGTCACGGCCGCCTGGTATGCGGTCCGGTGCGGAGCATGTCGGGGCGTCATTCTGCCATCACGGACGCCACGCGGCGCCGAGATTCGCAGACCGCGGTGCGCGCTGTCACCGCCGGAAGCCGGATGAACGGTAAGCCCGGGCGCGGCTAGCATCAGGGCATGTCTGAGCTGCCGCCGATCCGCTTCGAGCTGCGCGCCGGGGCGGTGACTGCCCTTCCCCTGGCCATCGCGGTGGGACTGTTCGGAGTCTCGTTCGGCGTGCTCTCGGCCTCGTCGGGCGGCATGGGCGCCCTGCCGGCGATCGCCATGAGCGCGACCACGTTTGCCGGCTCCGCGCAGTTCGCCGCGGCCTCGATCCTCGCCGGCGGCGGGCAGCCGATCGCCGCCATCGCGGCGGCGCTGCTGCTCAACGCGCGATATCTCCCGATTGGCGTGAGCGTGGCGCCGTTCCTCCGCGGCGGTCCGCTGCGACGATTCCTCCAGGCCCAGCTGGTGGTGGACGAGTCGTGGGCAATCGCCTCGCGCGGCGAGGGTCGCTTCGACCCACATCGCCTGGTGGGGGCCGGCATCGTGCTCTGGCTGGCATGGGTCGGCGGGACGGTCATCGGCGTGCTCGGCGGCGAGGCGCTCGGCGATCCGGTCGCCCTCGGGCTGGACGCCGCGTTCCCGGCCCTCTTCCTCGCGCTGCTGACCCTTCAGCTCCAAAGCAGACCTGCAGTCGCGGCGGCGCTGCTCGGGGCTGGCATCGCGGTCGCCCTCGTGCCCATCGCGCCGGCCGGCGTTGCCGATCATCGCGGCAGCAGGCGCGGCGTTGATCGGCCTGGTACGGAGATGAGCGACGCGTGGCTGGTCGTGCTGGCGGTTGGCCTCGGCACCATCGCGATCAAGGCATCAGGTCCGGTGCTGCTCGGCGGTCGTCCCCTGCCGGGGCCGGTCCAGGGAGTGGTCGGGCTGCTGGCGCCGGCGCTGCTCTCCGCGCTCGTCGCCACCAACACGTTCGGCTCGGGTCAGACCCTCGTGGCGGACGCGCGACTCATCGGCGTGGTGGTTGCCGCCGTTGCCCTCGCGCTGCGCGCTCCGATCCTCGTGGTCGTCATCGCGGCAGCCGGGTCGGCCGCCGTCGCACGCCTGATCGGGATCCCCTAGCAGCAGCCGCCCGAGCCACAGCCACAGCCGGCCGTTGCCAGCGGGAGCTCGTCGATCGGGCCTGGCGCAGGAGCTGATGCCGGCTTGGTGGCCTGCGCGATGACGCTGTGCATCCCGTCGGTGACCTGGTGCGTCGGCGTCAGCGACACATCGGTCAGGCCGGCGTCGCGCAGGCCGGCCTCGAACTCCGCGAAGGAGAGCGCGCCGGCGATGCAGCCGACATACGAGCCACGCTCAGCGCGCTGCGCCGGCGTCAACGCGTTGTCGGCAACGATATCGGTGATGCCGATGCGCCCGCCGGGCCGCAGGACGCGCGCGATCTCGCGGAAGACCGCCGGCTTGTCGGCCGCGAGGTTGACCACGCAGTTGCTGATCACCACGTCGATCGAGCCTGCGGGCAACGGGATCGCCTCGATCTGGCCCTTGAGGAACTCAACGTTGGTCGCACCGGCTTCGTCGGCATTGCGCCGGGCAAGCGCGAGCATCTCATCGGTCATGTCCAGCCCGAACACCCGACCCGACACGCCAACCCGCCTGGCGGAGAGGAGGACGTCGATCCCGCCACCCGACCCAAGGTCGAGCACCCGTTCGCCTTCACGAAGGTCGGCAACGGACGTCGGGTTGCCGCAGCCGAGCGAGGCGAGCACGGCGGCATCGGGCAGCTCGTCACGCTCGAGGACGTTGTACAGGCCGGCGCCGATGCCGTCCTCCGGCCCGCAGCAGGCGCCGCTCCCCTGGGCGGCCTGGGCGGCCGCGGCGGCATAGCGCTCGCGAACCAGGTCATGGATCTGATCGGTCATCGGAGGCTCCTTCACGCTCAGCCGACCTGGACGAGGCCGGACAGGCTCGCGCCGAGCCCCGCCCACCGCCGGGCGAAGTCAGCGGACAGCGAGTAGATGATGTTGGTTCCCTGGCGTTCGCTGGTCAGGACGCCGGCCTCTCGCAGCACCTTCAGGTGGTGACTGATCGTGGGCTGGCTGACGGTGCAGCACTCGCTGAAGTCGCACGCGCAGATCCCGTCGTTCTCTGCCAGCTGACGCACGAAGGACAGGCGGACCGGATCGGCAAGAGCGGTGAGCAGCTGGACGTCGGGATCGGTGCTTCGCATTGGTGGAGTATATCGATCATCATCGATATTACAAGCTGTCCCCGCAGCCACGCCGTCGTGGCATCGAACGAGTACGCTGCGCGATGTCGCAAGCGATGGACGAGCCACCGCTCCCGGCGCACCGACAGGAGTCCCACGCGCCCATGCGCCTTCCCTTCATTCCACGCGAGGAGAAGTTCTTCGAGCTGTTCCTCGACGACGCCAACAACGTCCTGGCAGGCGCCCGGCTGCTCGAGGAGTTCTTCCGCTCATACGACCAGCGCGAGCGGCTTGCCAGCCAGCTGCGCGACCTGGAGCGCAAGGGGGACGGGATCAGCCACGACATCGGGCAAAAGCTGGAGCACACCTTCGTCACACCGTTCGATCGAGAGGACATCCATCAGCTGATCAGCCGCCTCGACGACGTTCTCGACTTCGTCGAGGAGGTGGCCGATACCTGCATCCTCTATAAGATCGACGCGCCGACCCAGACCGCCGTCGACCAGACCGAGATCATCGTCAAGCAGTGCGAGGAGATCGTGCGCGCGCTCGAGAAGCTCAAGGGCTTCAAGGGCATCAGCCAGCACTGGATCGAGATCCACCGGCTGGAGAATGACGGAGACCGGGTGGCTCGCCAGGCAATCGCCGCGCTGTTCACGAACGGCAACGATCCGGTCGAGATCATCAAGTGGAAGGACCTCTACACGCTTCTCGAGGACACCATCGACTCGTGTGAGGACGTGGCAAACGTGATCGAGCGGATCGTCGTCAAGCATGCCTGAGGGCTTCACCCTCACCCTTCTCGTCGTTCTCGGACTGGCCGTCGCGTTCGACTACATCAACGGGTTCCACGACACGGCGAATGCGATCGCGACGAGCGTCAGCACCCGCGCGCTGAAGCCGGGATGGGCCATCGCGATGAGCGCGGTCGCGAACTTCGCCGGCGCGCTCACCGGGACCGCGGTGGCGAGCACGGTCGGCGTCGGCCTGATCGAGACGAACGCCGCGAGTCACAGGCGGTGATCGCGGCAGCGCTGGTCGGCGCCATCATCTGGAACCTGCTCACCTGGCGCCTCGGGATTCCCTCGTCGTCGAGCCATGCGCTGATCGGCGGGCTGCTCGGTGCCGCGCTCGTCGCGGCTGGGGTCGGCTCATGGAAGATCGACGGCATCGTTGGCAAGGTGCTCCTGCCCCTCGTCGCGTCGCCGATCATCGGCTTCGTCGTCGGTCTGCTGCTGATGGCGTTGATCTTCAACGTATTCCGGCGCGCTCATCCGGCCAGGCTCAACGGCGTCTTCAGGCGGCTTCAGGTGCTCTCCGCGGCATGGATGGCCTTCAGCCACGGCAGCAACGACGCCCAGAAGACGATGGGAATCATGACCCTGGCGCTCGTGACGGCCGGCGTGATCCCCCAGTTCGTGGTGCCGCTCTGGGTCATCATCGTGGCGGCAACCGCGATCAGCCTCGGCACCGCCGCCGGCGGATGGCGGATCATCAAGACCATGGGCAGCAGGGTCGTGAAGCTCGACCCCGTTCACGGCTTCGCGGCGGAGACGACCGCCGCCACCGTCATCTTCACGGCCTCCCACTTCGGGATGCCGGTGAGCACGACCCACGTCATCAGCTCGGCCATCATGGGCGTCGGCTCGTCCGACCGGTTCAAGACGGTCCGGTGGGGCGTGGCCCGCAGCATCGTCACCGCCTGGATCCTCACCCTGCCGGCTTCCGGCACCGCGGCGGCCATCGCCTACCTGGTCCTGAACCCGATCCTGGGCTGACGGCGGCCCGACACCACCGCACCGCGGGCGCGACGGCCCTTAACACACCGTTGACCCATCGCTAAGCCACCGTTAAACGCGACCCCCGAGGCTGGAGCCATCAACGTGCGCCCGACGTGCCATGCGGCAGGGCCAGTCACTCGGAGGAGATACATTGAACCTCAAGCGCACCGGGCTGCGGCCCGCGCTCGCGATCGCGACGATGGGGATGCTCACCCTCGCCGCATGTTCCAGCAATCCCGACGCAAGTGCCGCGACCGATGACGGCGGCACCAGCAACGCGCCATCGGCGAGTGCCGACGGAGGCGGCACGCTGACCGGCGAGATCGTCATCTCCGGCTCATCGACCGTCGAGCCCATCAGCTCGATCGTTGCCGAGGACTTCGCGGCGACCAATCCGGACGTCCAGTACTCCGTCGACGGCCCCGGTACCGGGGACGGCTTCGCGCTCTTCTGCGCCGGAGAGATCGACATCGCGGACGCGTCCCGTGCCATCAAGGACGAGGAGGCGGCGCTCTGCGACGAGGCGGGCATCAGCTACATCGAGCTCCAGGTCGGGATCGACGGGCTGAGCGTCATCACGTCGCACGACAACGCCGACATCAGCTGCCTCAGCTTCGCGGACCTCTACGCGCTGCTCGGCCCGGAGTCGCAGGGATTCGAGAGCTGGTCCGACGCCGATGCGCTCGCCGAGGAGATCGGCTCCGGCGACTACGGCGAGATCCATGCGCCCTATCCCGCGGACGCCCCGCTCGAGATCATCGCGCCCGGTGAGGAGTCCGGTACGTACGACAGCTTCGTCGAGTTCGCGATCGCGAAGCTCGCCGAGGACGCGAGGCCAGGAGGCGGTCACGCAGCCGGACTACCAGGCATCGAGTGACGACAACGTCATCATCGAGAACATCGCCGGGTCACCGACGACGCTCGGCTGGGTGGGCTTCGCCTTCGCCGACCAGAGCAGCGATAGCGTGAAGTCTCTCGAAGTCGACGGCGGCGACGGCTGTGTCGCTCCGACGCCGGACACGATCGCGTCCGGCGAGTATCCGATGAGCCGCCCGCTCTTCATCTACGTCAACGCTGACGAAGCGGCGTCCCGCCCGGAGCTCGCCGCATTCGTCGACTACTACCTCTCCGACGAGGGCATTGCCGCCGTCACCGAGGCCGACTACATCGCTCTCGACGACGCGGCCCTCGAGGAGTCCCGCGCGACCTGGGAAGGCCGCTGACCGAGGGTCCTCCACCTCACCGGGCCGGCGAGCTCCTCTCGCCCGGCCCGGTGCTCCATGACAGCCAAGTACGATGAGCCACCGATGACGGCCAGCAATGCACATCCGACCGCGCGCCTGACGCCGGCCGACTTCCAGATCGCCGGCCGCCGGCGCACCCGGGAACGCCTCGTGCGGGGCTTCTTCCTTGCCGCGGCGGCACTGTCGATCCTCATCAGCGGCGCGATCATCCTCTCGCTCCTCGGGAACGCGCTCTACTTTCTGATCAACGTCGACACCAGCTCGCTGTTGGCCGAGGGCTGGTTCCCGCGGCGCGGCATGTACGGCATCCCGACCATCGTGGCCGGCACGCTCGTCATCAGCGGAGTGGCCATGCTCGTCGCGACGCCGCTCGGCCTGGGCGCCGGGATCTACCTGTCCGAGTACGCATCGCCGCGCGCCCGCAAGCTGCTGAAGCCGATCCTCGAGATCCTGGCCTCGATCCCAAGCGTCGTCCTCGGCTTCTTCGCCCTCACCTGGATCAGCCCGAACGTGGTGCAGCCGCTCAGCGGAGCGCCGCTGTCGAACATGGCGGCGGCCGGCATCGCGGTGGGCATCCTCATCACGCCGCTTGTCGCGTCGATCAGCGAGGACGCGATGCACGCCGTGCCAAGCTACCTTCGCGAGGCCTCCTATGGCCTGGGAGCGAGGAAGCGGACGACGACCCTGCGCGTCGTGGTCCCGGCCGCCGTCTCGGGCATCGTTGCGGCACTGCTGCTCGGGGTCTCGCGCGCCATCGGTGAGACGATGATCGTCTCGATTGCCGCAGGTGGCACCGGCGGCTCGCTCTTCGAGGTCAACCCGTTCGAGCCTGGCCAGACGATGACGGCGGCAATGACGGCGCTCGCCATCGGCTCGGACAACGTTCGTGGCGCCGCACTCACCTTCGAGAGCCTCTTCTTCGTCGGTCTGCTCCTCTTCCTGATGACGCTCGCGCTCAACCTCGTCAGCGAGGCCTTCGTGCGCCGCGTCCGGCGCGAGTACTGATGACCGGACGGACCCAGGCATTGACCACGCGCGAGGCGGTCGAGCAACGGCTGCGAACGGGCGGCGGCGACACGCGGGGGATCGTCCTGCAGGTCGCGCTGCTCCTGTCGCTGCTGATCGCACTCGGTGTGCTGGTCGTGCTGGTCGGCGACATCCTGATCCGATCCCTCCCCGTCTTCACCGAGCGGCCGCTCGACTTCCTGACCTCGTCGCTGTCGTCGCGCCCTGCTAACGCGGGCATCGCGCAGGGCATCGTGGGCTCCGTGCTGCTGATGGGATTCGTCGCGATCATCGCGCTCCCATTGGGGATCGGCGCGGCGATCTACCTCGAGGAGTACGCCCGCGACTCGTGGCTGACGCGGCTGATCCGCACCAACATCCGCAACCTTGCCGGCGTGCCCGCGATCGTCTACGGGCTCCTGGGCCTCGCACTGTTCGTCAGCACGCTGGGCCTCGGAAAGTCGCTGATCGCCGGAGGCCTGACGCTGGGCGTGCTCGTCCTGCCGATCGCGGTGATCACCACCTCGGAAGCGTTGCGCGCCGTGCCGAACAGCATCCGCGAGGCGGCGCTCGGCGTCGGCGCCACTCGGTGGGAGATGGTCCGCAGCCACGTGGTGCCCTATGCCGCGCCGGGGATCCTGACCGGCACCATCCTGACCCTGGCTCGCGCCTTCGGCGAAACGGCGCCGCTCCTGATGGTCGGAGCCATCGCGGGCACGTTCAGCAACGGCGGCGTCGGCGACATGCTGACCGGCTCGTACACCGCGCTGCCGACGATCGTCTTCAACTGGTCGGGGCAGCCGCAGGACGCATTCCGTGCGCTGACCGCAGCCGCCATCGTCGTCCTGCTCGTCGTCATCCTGCTCGTCAACGCGAGCGCAATCCTGCTGCGGAATCGATATGACCGAAGGTGGTGATCACGTGACCGTCACAACCGAGCCAAAGCCGATCGGTGAGCAGACCGACCGCGAAGGGCCGACAATACGGCTGATGACCACGCTCGATGAGGCCGCACAGGTCGCGCCAGCCGCGAGCGGCGAGCCCGTGGCGATGGAGTTCGCCGACGACGAGGTCGTCTTTGAGCTCGATGGCCTGTCCTGCTTCTATGGAGCGTTCCGGGCCGTGCGAGACATCAGCCTCCAGGTGCCGAAGAACCAGATCACGGCCATCATCGGCCCGTCGGGATGCGGCAAGAGCACGCTGCTGCGCAGCTTCAACCGCATGAACGACCTGGTCGACTCCGCGCGGATCGAAGGCAGGATTCTCTACCACGGCGTCGACCTGTACGCCGATGGCGTGGACCCGGTCGAAGTGCGCCGGCGGATCGGCATGGTCTTCCAGAAGCCGAATCCCTTCCCCAAGAGCATCTACGACAACGTGTCCTTCGGGCCCAGGGTGGCGGGCTATCGCGGCAACATGGACGAGCTTGTCGAGCGCTCGTTGCGCCGCGCCGCGCTCTGGGACGAGGTCAAGGACAAGCTGAAGGAACCCGGGACGGCTCTCTCCGGCGGCCAGCAGCAGCGCCTGTGCATCGCGCGGGCGATCGCCGTCGAGCCGGACGTGATCCTGATGGACGAGCCGTGCTCCGCCCTGGACCCGATCGCCACCCTCCGCATCGAAGAGCTGATGCGCGAGCTGAAGCAGAACTACACGATTGTCATCGTCACCCACAATATGCAGCAGGCGGCTCGCGCCAGCGACGTGACGGCGTTCCTGACCATGGGCGACGATCGCGCGGGCTATCTCGTCGAGATGGCGCCCACCCAGGATCTCTTCACGCGGCCGGCCAACCGCATCACCGAGGACTACATCACCGGCCGGTTCGGCTGAGGGGGAAGGAGCGCGACATGGAGCAGGCAATCGACTCGACACCAGAGCGGCAGGGTCCCAGGGCCTCGTTCGACCGGGCGCTCGACAGCGTCAAGGACGACGTCCTGCGCCTCGGCGCGCGGGTCGAGGACGCGCTCGAGCGAGCCGGTCGCGCACTCGTGCAGCGCGACACCGAGCTCGCCGACCAGGTCAGACGTGACGATGCCAACGTGAACGAGCTCCAGCGCCAGATCAACACGGAGATCACGACCCTCATCGCCACGCAGGGGCCGGTTGCCCGCGACGTGCGCGAGCTGCTCGCCCTCTACCACGCCTCGGCCGAGCTCGAGCGCATGGGCGACTACGCGGTCAACATCGCCAAGCTCGCCCAGCAGCTCGCCAGCGAGCCGGAGACGCCGATCCTCAAGCAGATCCCTCGCATGGAGCAGATCTGCCGCGAGCAGCTGCGCGCCGCCATGCGGTCCCTGGTCGACGTGAGCGAAGTCGAGGCGCGCGGCGTCGCACAGCGCGACGACGAGATCGACCACCTCTACAACAGCGTCTACGAGGACGCGATGCAGCTGCTGGCCATCGCCCCCGAACGGGCACGGCAGACGACCCACATGCTGTTCGCCGCTCACCACCTCGAGCGGCTCGGCGATCGGGTGACGAACATCGGCGAGGACGTCGTCTTCCTCGCGACCGGCCAGGTCGAGGACCTCAACCCCTAGGGGGACCGATGCGACGCAGGCTGCTCCTCGTCGAGGACGATCCAACCCTTCGACAGGCACTCACCTTCAACCTGACGCGCGAGGGATACGACGTGACCTCCGCGGCCGATGGCGAGGCCGCGCTCGACGCCGCCCGCAACGAGCGCCTTGACCTCATCCTGCTCGACGTGATGCTGCCCGGCATGAGCGGCGTCGAAGTGCTGCGCGTCCTGCGCCGCGAAGGCGTGGTGACGCCGGTGATCATCCTCTCGGCAAAGGGCGACGAGATCGATCGTGTCGTCGGCCTCAAGATCGGCGCCGACGACTACGTCGCCAAACCGTTCAGCCGACCGGAGCTGCTGGCGCGCATCGAGGCGGTGCTCCGCCGGCATCGTCGCGAGACGGAGGAGCCGGAGCGTCGCGACAAGCTCGCGTTCGGCAAGGTCGCGATCGACGTCGCCCGACGCGAGGTCACCGTCCAGGGCGAGCCGATCCACCTGACCACCAAGGAGTTCGACCTGCTGGCGCACATGGCCGCGAGCCCCGGGCGCATCTTCACCCGCGACCAGCTGCTCGCGCGAATCTGGGGCTACGACTACCTCGGCGACGGCCGCACCGTGGACGTCCACGTCAGCTGGCTGCGCGGCAAGCTGCGCGCCGCCGAGGGCCACAACTACTTCCGCACGGTGCGCGGGGTCGGCTACGCATTCGCCCCGCGACCGGCGTGACGGGTCCCAGCTCCTCGGCCGCATTCGAAGCTCTGCTTGCCCGTCGCGGGGGCGACCTCCTGATTCTGGTCGACGACCGCCTGCGAATCGTGCGGGCGGGACAGGAGGCGGCGGCGCTTGCGGAGCGTGGTGATACCTCGCTGAACGGCATGAGCCTCATCGCCGCCTTCGGCTCCGCGGCGCTGGACGCCGTCGCTCGAGGGGCCGCGGCGAGCGGCGAGGCGACCACCGGCGAGGCCGACCTTGGGCGACTCGGCGCCCGGCAGTTCGCGGTCGACGTGGTGCCGCTCGACGACGGTGGCCTCGTCATCTCGTTGCACGACATCACGGTCCTGCGCCGCATCGAGCGCGTCCGGCGCGACTTCGTCGCCAACATCAGCCACGAGCTGCGAACGCCCCTCACCTCGATCAAGCTGCTCGCGGAGACGCTGACCGCGGGCACGGTCGACGACGACGCGACCATGCGCGACTTCGCCACGCAGATCGAGCGCGAGACGGATCACCTCGCCCAGCTCGTCGACGAGCTGCTCGACCTCTCGATGATCGAATCCGGCGAGACCAAGCTGGCGCTCGAGACGCTCGACCCCGATGAGGTCGTGGCGGACACCGTGGCCCGCATCGGTCCGGTTGCCGAGCGGGGTGATGTGACCGTCGTTCGTCTGCCGCCTCCGGCATCGGACGCCCGCGCGCTGGCGGATCCGGCGCGGCTCGGGCAGGCATTGCTCAATCTCGCCCATAACGGGGTCAAGTACAGCCATCCCGGTGGCGAGGTGCGCGTCGGCTGGGAGCCCGTCGACGAGCGGGTGCGCTTCACCGTCGCCGACGACGGGATCGGGGTTCCCGAGGCACACCAGCAACGCATCTTCGAGCGCTTCTACAAGGTCGACCGATCAAGGGCACGGGAGCGAGATGCGCGCGAGCTCGGCGGGAGCGCCGGCCTCGGCCTGGCGATCGTCCGCCACATCGCCGAGGCGCACGACGGCGCGGTCGGACTGAGCTCTGAGGAGGGAGTCGGCTCCACCTTCTGGATCGATGTGCCGCGCTCCGAGCCTTGAGGGTGATGCGAGCGCTGCGCTACTCGCCCGCCTCGGCAGTGCAGACGGATGGCCGTGGCGCCTCCAGGTAGTCGGCGGCGACCAGGTGGCCCTCGGCGTCGAGGGTGAGCGCCCACGTCGAGCCCTTGCCTGACCGGATGGGCTCGTCGAGCGCAAGGCCGTCGGCGGTCGCAAGGCGCCCGACCAGGTCGGGGATCACGTCCCCCTGGCTGCAGGCGATGGCATCCGCCTCCACGTCCCCGAGGTGGCGGACCAGCGCCATGGCCTCCTCCTCACGCCCCGGATAGGCGACTTCGCCCAGGAGGGGCTCGAGCTCGACCTCCAGGCCGAGCGCCTCGGCCGCCGGCGCGACGGTGTCAACGCAGCGACGGACGTCGGCCGACACCGCGCGGCCAACCTCGAAGCGGGAGAGACGGCGCACCAGCTCGTCCGCCTGCGCGATGCCGCACTCGTCGAGCGGCCGTTCGCGATCGTCCCCTTCCCAGCTGGACGGGCTGCCCGCCGAAGCGTGACGGACGAGCAGCACGGTCCGCGACGGCGCGACACCGCGGGCGAAGCGCTCGAGGACGTCGCGATCGGTGGGACGGGTGAGCCGTGCCGACGCGTCGGCGAGCGAGAGCCAGTGCAGCTCGTCCACTTCGCGCGTGGCCGAGAAGGCACCTTCCTCGGCCTGCATCGCCCACCATCGGATCACCTTCGGGCGCGGGCCGCCGGCGGTGGCCTTGTCGTAGCGCGTCTCGCCGAGCGGCCGGCCGACCCGAACGTGGAAGCCGGTCTCCTCCAGAACCTCGCGCACAGCACCCTCGAGGTCGGACTCCCCGATCGCGAGCTTCCCCTTCGGCAGGCTCAGATCGTCATATCGGGGTCGGTGGATGACGGCGACCTCGACCGTGATCTCCCCGTTCGGCAACGATGCCTGGCGCCACACGACGCCACCGGCCGCGCGGATCAATGGGCCCGTCACGGGGTGGCCCACTTCCGCCAGCGTCGCCGCCGCAGGTCCGCCCACGTGTCGGCAAACGCACGGCGAGCCTCGGCGGCCAGGTTGCGCTGGCGCTCGACCAGCCGGCCGATCTCGAAGGCGTACCGCGCCTCCGTCCGCCCACCCACGAGCGTTGCCCGCATGGTCGCTTCGGCGACCGCGGCGTCCTGGAGGGTGCCGAGGTGTTCCTGGACGTCCGCCAGCCTCGCCGCGAGCCGCCCGGCTCCCGAAGCCGGCCTGTCGCCCAGCACCCGAGCCGCAAGCTCGGCGGCGTATCGGGCTCGTTTCGCTGCGATCCGCGTTCGGTGAAAGTCTTCTTCGGAGCTGGCGCTCGACAGCTCCCCGGCTCGTCGCTCGAGACGGTCCCACGCGTCCATCACCAGTGGCGGCAGGGCGGTGGCCGCCGATTCCGCCGCCGCGGGGGCGACCGGGGGGCGCGATGCGGCGGCCACCAGCTGGTCGAGCAGCGCAGGGTAGACCGGGTCGTTGAGGATGCGGACAACGGCCTGCCTCGCCGTCACGCGACGTTGCTCGAGCGTGGCGAAGAGCGGCGCGAGGGCGGCCATCGCCGTGCCGTCCACGGGGGTCAGCCGCTCGACCAGGACATCGAGGTCACGGGCCTCTCCGAGGGCGTCGGCCACCGTGCGCAAGTCCGGCTCCACCCGTGCCCACCACGTCGGCTCCACCATCTCTTCGAGCGTCCGAAGGTCACTCCGCAGGCGGCGTAGCGAGACGCGGAGCTGATGCAGTCCCTCCGCATCGCCCATCCGCGTGAGCGGGTCGTTTCGGAGCAGCCGGACCAGCGCGTCGGCAATCGCGGCGGCAATCGCGTCCGCGATCGTCGGCTCCGGTGGCAGGACCACCGGCGAGATGTCCGGCGTGGCTGTGGCGCGAGAACCGAGGGCCCGGACGACCTTGGGGATCGGCTCCGCATCGGTCGCGCCGGCGGCGCGCAGCTGCTCGGCGAGAGCCTCCAGCGGTGCGTCGTCCGCGATCGCCTCCAGCTCGAGCTCGCGGAAGCGGGACACGATACGGCGACCCTCGACCACCGAGACCTCGTCGTTGGCGAGCTCGGCCATCTCGGTGTCGCCCACGCGGAAACGCCAGCGCCGTCGCTTGGTGCGCAGCATCGCCACCGCCACCAGCGGCTCTCGCCGCGCGTAGGCGGTAACGAGCGCGCGGGCTTCCGCAGGCGGCTCTCGCTTCGGACCGTCGAACGGGAGCTCGTCGCGCGTCATCGTGCCCGGATTGGTGCTGGCAACGGGGAACTTGAGTGTCCACCTTGGACCGGCCGCCTCACCCGTGCGGTAGCGCAGGGTGACCCCGTGTCGCGCCAGCCGCAGGTCGGACGTGTCGAAGTAGGTGGCCCGCAGCTCGAGCTCGGGAAGCGCCTCCTGGGTCAAGGGCGTCCCGTCGATGATGAGCTGCGGAATGGTGAACCGACCGGGTAGGGAGAGCTTGATCTCGCGCTCCGTCATCGGTCGATCATGGCATGCCTCGCGCGGGCCATGAGGATCTCCTGAAGCGGTGGAGTCGCGCGGTCGGCCTTGCCGCGCGTCCACGATCCGTCCGGGCCCAGCTCCCACGCGCTGGCATCGGCCACCGCCAGCTCGAGGAACGAGCGAAGGCGGGATCGGTGTTCGGAGTCCGTGACCCGCACCAGCACCTCGACGCGCCGATCGAGGTTGCGATGCATCATGTCGGCGCTCCCGATCCAGATCTCATCGTCCTCGCCGTCACCGAAGCGGAAGATCCGGGAGTGCTCCAGGAACCGGCCGAGGATGCTTCGCACGCGGATGCGCTCGCTCAGGCCCTTGATGCCCGGTCGCAGCGCGCAGATGCTGCGAATGACCAGATCGATCTTGACGCCCGCGTTCGAGGCGTCGTACAGCGCGCTCGTAACGGCTTCATCGACCAGGTTGTTCAGCTTCATGACGATCCGCGCCGGCTGGCCGGCGGCCGCGCGCGCCGCCTGGCCCTCGATCATGCTCACGATTCGCTGGCGCAGGTCGAGCGGCGCCACGAGCAACGAGTCGTAGGCGGTGAGCCGAGAGTAGCCGGTCAGCAGGTTGAACAGGTGGCTCACGTCCGCGGCAAGCGCTGGATCGGTGGTCAGGAGCCCGATGTCCTCGTACAGGGTCGCCGTGGTGGGGTGGTAGTTTCCCGTCCCGATGTGCACGTAGCGTCGAATCCCATCGGGCTCGTTGCGCACCACCAGCAGCAGCTTGCAATGCGTCTTCAGCCCCACCAGCCCGTAGACGACGTGGCATCCGGCGCGCTCAAGCATCCGGGCCCAGGCGATGTTCGCCTGCTCGTCGAAGCGGGCCTTGATCTCCACCAGGACGACGACCTGCTTCCCCGCCTCCGCTGCGGCAATCAGCGCGTCGACGATCGGGCTCTCGCCCGAGGTTCGGTACAGGGTCTGCTTGATGGCGAGCACGCTGGGGTCGCTCGCAGCCTGCTCGATGAAGGCCTGGACCGTCAGCGCGAACGAGTCGTACGGGTGGTGGACCAGCAGGTCGCGCCGGTCGAGCGTGGCGAAGATGTCGGCGTCGCCATCGGCATCGCGGATCAGGCCATGCGGCGGTGACGGATGGAACGCCGGGTATTTGAGGTCGGGCCGATCGACCGAGACGAGGCTCCAGAGGTCGGCCAGGCCCAGGGGACCGCCCAGCCGCTGCACGTACTGCTCGTCGAGCAGCAGCTCGCGGCTGAGCAGGTCGACCAGATGAGCCGGCATCCGCCGATCGACCTCGAGGCGGACGGCGGGGCTGAATCGCCGCCGCCGCAGCTCAGCCTCGAGCGCACGCAGCAGATCCTCGGCAGCGTCATCGTCCAGCTCGAGGTCACTGGCGCGTGTCACCCGGAAGGGATAGTGCGCGAGGATCACCATGCCCGGGAAGAGCAGCCCCAGGTTCGCCGCGATGACGTCCTCGAGCGGGACGAACGTGGACGGCTGGCCGGTCGCCATGAAGCGGGTGAGGAGCGGCGGAACCTTGACGCGCGCGAACCGCCGCCGGCCATCAGCGGGATCACGCAGCCAGACCGCCAGGTTCAACGACAGGTTGGAGATGTACGGGAACGGATGCCCCGGATCGACGGCGAGGGGCGTCAGGACCGGGAAGACGCGCTCGACAAAGGCTGCCGTCAGCGCGTCACGCGCCTCGTCGGGCACCTGGCGCCACCGCAGCATCTGGATCCCGCTACGAGCGAGCTTGCGCTTGAGGTCCCGCGTGAAGACCCTGGCGTGGCGCGTGGCAAGCCCGGAGGCACGTTCGGCGGTCAGCTCCAGCTGCCTGGCGGCATCGAGGCCATCCGGCGAGATGAGGCCCGGTGCCGCGAGCTGCTGGCGCCGAAGGGTCGCCACGCGAACCTGGTAGAACTCGTCGAGGTTGCCCGCGAAGATCGCCAGGAACTTGACGCGCTCGAGGAGCGGAAGCGTGGTGTCCTCGGCAAGCGAGAGCACGCGCTCGTTGAAGTCAAGCCAGGACAGCTCCCTGTTCAGGAAGCTGCTGTCCGACCGGCCGGGATCGGAGTCGCGCTCGACGGACCGCAGCGGGGTGACCATGAAGACGGGACCTTACGACGGGATTGTTAGCCCGAGGTCAAGCCGGGGGCCTGGGCTAGGGCCGCCCGAGAGCGAGCTCCAGGAAGGTGAGCACATCCGCGCGCTCGTCGATGAGCTTGCTCACGGGCTTACCGATGCCGTGCCCGGCATCCGTGTCGATGCGGACGACGACGGGCGCCTCGCCGGCCTGGGCGGCCTGCAGGGCGGCGGCGAACTTGAAGGAGTGTCCGGGCACGACCCGATCGTCGTGGTCCCCGGTCGTCACCAGCGTCGCGGGATAGGCCACGCCGTCGACGATGTTGTGCAGCGGCGAATAGGCGAGCAGCGTGCGGAACTGGTCCGGGTCGTCGGCCGAGCCATAGTCGCTCGTCCATCCCCAGCCGATCGTGAAGCGGTGGAAGCGGAGCATGTCCATCACCCCGACCTCGGCGACGACGGCACCGAACAGCTCGGGGTGCTGCGTGAGCGCGGCACCGACGAGCAGCCCGCCGTTCGACCGGCCGCTGATGCCGATCCGCTCCGGGCGGGTCCAGCCGGATGCCGCGAGCCAGCGTGCGGTGGCCGCGAAGTCGTCGAACACGTTCTGCTTGCGCTCGAGCCGCCCCGCATCGTGCCATTCGCGGCCGTACTCGCCGCCGCCGCGCAGAGAGGCAACCGCAAGCAGGCCGCCGCGCTCCATGAACGCCAGCCATTCGGCCTTGAAGATCGGACCGACCGAGACCTGGAAGCCGCCGTATCCGTACAGCAGCGTCGGAACGTCCCCGCTCGGGACGACGTCCCGCTTGCGGCTCAGGAAGACGGGAACCCGCGTGCCATCGTCCGAGCTGACGAACACCTGCTCGGTGACGAAGTCGCTCGGGTCCCACGGCAGCGCCGGCCGCCCGACCTCGCGCACCGAGCCGTCACCCATCGATACGGCGAGGACGACGGCCGGGGCGGCGAACGTCATGAAGGTCAGGAACAGCTCAGAGTCGGCGCGTCGGCCGGCCAGCTCGCCGATCGTGCCGATGCCCGGCAGCGCCACGTCGACGACGTGGCGTCCATCGGTCTCGAAGATGGCGAGCCGATGGTGGGCATCGTGGAGGGAGACCGCTGCGAGCCTCTCGCCGACCAGCCGGACGGTCTCGAGGGCGTCGGGGCCTTCCGGGATCACCTCGCGCGGCTCGCCGGGATGGGCGGCGTCGATCGCAATCACGCGGCCGCGCGGGGCATCAAGGTCGGTGAGCAGGTAGAGGGTGCCGTCTACGCCGGCGATCGGCTCGTAGCGCGCGTCGGCGGCGTCGAGCAAGGGCCGAACGCTCGCGGCCTCGACGCCGTCCGTCAGGTCGGCGACGTAGACGCGGTTGGTTGGATCGGTGCCGCGCCAGACGCTGATGACGAGCAGGCGGCCGTCATCGGTCACCTCGGGCTCGTAGCCCCATTCGGGCTCGTCCGGCGTCGCGAACACGATCGCATCGTCGGCCGTTTCGGTGCCGAGGCGGTGGTAGCGCAGCTGCATGTCGCGGTTCGGCGCGTCGTAGGCGGCATCGGCCGGCGGTTCCGGATAGCGCCCGTAGAAGAAGCCGGCGTCGTCATGGGTCCACGCCGCCGATGCGAACTTGCTCCATGGCAGCCGATCGGCCAGGTCCTCCCCGGTGGCGACTCGACGAACGGCCCAGGTCCGCCAGTCGGAGCCTGCGTCGCTCGTCGCATAGGCGAGCAGCTCCCCGGTCTCGGAAACCGCCGTGGCCGACAGGGCCGTGGTGCCGTCGGTGCTCAGCGCGTTTGGGTCGAGCAGCGGAGCGCCGGTCGCATCCGGCCCGCCGGCCGCCCACAGGACGTCCTGGTCCTGGAGCCCGGTGTTGCGCAGCTGGAACCAGCCCTCGCCGCGACGCCACGGAGCCCCCGCTCGTGGGTAGTCCCAGATCTCTGCCAGGCGTCGCGCGGATCTCCCGACGCGCGGGCACCTCGCCGAGCACGTGCTCGGTCAGTGCGTTCTGGGCGTCGATCCATGCGCGCGAGGCCGGCGCATCGGAGTCCTCGAGCGGGCGGTAGGGATCGGCGATGCGCTCGCCGTGGTAGTCGTCGACCTGGTCGGCGGTGGGAGCGGTCGGGTAGGTGAGTCGCGGCATCGGTCCAGCCGAAGCGTGGTGGCTCATACCGGGGCGGCGCGCTCGAGGAAGACGTCGTCGAGGTAGCAGTACATCCAATCCTCGCCCGGCTCGACCGATTGCATCAGCGGGTGGTCGGTCGCCTTGAAGTGGGCGGTGGCGTGCCGGTTCGGCGAGTTGTCGCAGCACCCGACGTGGCCGCAGATGAGGCACATCCGCAGGTGCACCCAGGTGCCTCCGATGCGAAGGCAATCCTCGCAGCCGGCTGCGCTCGGAACGACGTCGCGGATCTGGTCGAGGTGGGCGCACGGCGGGGCCAGGCTCATGGTCCGATTATGCGCCAGAGCCCGACCGACGGGCTCGTGGGCGATCAGGCGCTCAGGCGCTCAGGGAACGGATCCGCTTGCCTCGTCGCGCAGCCCGCGGATCATGGCGGCTCTCGGGTCGTCCGGTGCCAGCTCCAGGAACCGGTCGAAGGCCACCCGCGCCGCGCCGGGATCGTTCTCACCGCGCAGGGCGATGAGCCCGTCGAAGAAGGCGACCTCGACGGGATCGGCGGACGCCAGGGCGGCGTACGAGTCGTGGGCGGCACGCGCGTTCACCGCATCGCCGGCGCGCAGATAGGCGGTGATGATGCGCTCGTAGGCATCGGCACGCTCCGGCTCGAGCGCGATGAGGAGCTGGAGGAATCCAGCGGCACGCACGAGGTCGTCGGCCGTGGCGCCGGCAAGGTACTCGTCGGCGAGCGCCGAGATGGTCCCGGCGTCGTCCGGCTGCCTCCCGAAGGCGGCCAGCAGGTCCGAGATGCGATCCTGCCGCGCCGACTCCGCCTCCTGGGCATCGGCCAACGCCTGGTTGACGTGGGTGCTGTTTGCGATTCCCGTCGCCGGCACGAACGAGCCGGCGAGCAGCACGGCGCCGATGAGCCCGGCAACGACGATGGCGCCCCGGCGGCCCCGGGCGATCGGCGGCGACGGGTACGGCCTCCGCATGCCGGTCCAGCGCGGTTCGTGTCTGCGCGGCACGTGCCTCGGCCTGGGCAAGCTGCTCGGCATAAGCCGCATCGTCGAGCGAGCCCGCCAGGCGGTCTGTCTCGACGTCACGAAGCGCCTCGAGCGAGACACGGTGGCGGATGACCTCCGCCTCGCGATCCTCATCCGTCGGCGGCGTGGCGCGTCCCGAGCCGCGGAGTGGCAGCAGGACGAGCGCGCCGGCGGCCGCCAGCCCGACCAGCAGGATCAGCGTCTCAGACATCGAGCGCCTCCGCCTCGTCATGGACGCGCCTGCGCTCATCGGCCGTTGGCACGGGCAGCAACGCGGGCGCCGCCCTTCGACGCCGGGCGACGAGCCATGCACCGAGGGTCGCGGTTCCGGCGAGCACGACCGCGAACGGGATGACCCAGACGAGCGGTGAGCTCGGCGCCAGCAGGATCCATTGGCCGTAGCGGGCGACGAAGTGGTCGCGGACCTCCTCGTTCGTCGCGCCCGCCGCAACGAGCTCGTCGACCTGGCGCCGGATCTCCTGCGCCGATGCGGTGGGCGAGTCGGCGACCGACAGGCCCTGGCAATCGGGGCAGCGCAGGCCGCGCGAGATCTCATCGACTCGCTCGGCCGCGGTCGGGGCGGCCCGCGGTTGGAGGGCGAGGAGCGCCGCGAGCGCCACCACCGCCAGCAGCCCGCCAAGGGCCACGGCCGGCATCCAGGTCCTCATCGGCTCGCGCTCGCGAGGATGGCGGCCAGGTGATCGGTCATCAGCGCGTCGGTCAACGGGCCGAACCGCTTGCCGCGCAGGATCCCGTCGGCGTCAACGAAGTAGCTCTCGGGTGGCCCCGTCACGCCAAACTCGATGGCCAGCCGTCCGTCCGGGTCGACGAGCTGCGGATAGCCCGCGTCACCGTAGCGGGACAGGAAGCCCTCCGCGTCGGCCGGATCGTCGCTGTAGAGCACGCCAACGATCGCGAGCTCCTCACCGTATCGGTCATGCGCGGCCGCCAGGACAGGATGCTCGTCGACGCACGCGGGAATGCAGTAGCTCGCCCAGAAGTTCACCACGTACGGCCGGCCGGCGAGGTCGGCGCTGCTGACGGTCTCGCCGTCCAGCGAGGTGAGGGTCCATGCCGGGGCGGGGTGGCCGATGAGGGGCGAGGCGACCTCGCGCGGGTCGCGGCCGAAGCCGGTGAAGAGGAGCCAGCCGACGGGGATGACGAGGAGCGGCACGAGCAGCCAGCGCAGATGTCGCACCTCAGGCGCCCTCCACCGATGCGGCCGCCGGCGCGCGCTGCGGCTGCTCGACGGCCACCCGGCGACCGCGGCGCTCCGGCCACATGGCGAAGAGCGCGCCGACGCCAACGATCGCGCCGCCGATCCAGATCCAGACGACGAGCGGATTCACGAACAGGTGCAGCGTCACGCTGCCCGTTCCGGGGTCGGAGGCCAGCAGCGTGACGTACAGGTCCTCCGCAAGCGACGTGCGGACGGCGGGGGTGGCGATGGCGGCCTGCGAGTTCGGGTAGTCGCGCAGCGCGGTCCCGAGCGTGCCGTTCTGCGCGCCCGAGTAGGTGACCTCGGCTCGCGTCTCGATGACGCGCGCGTCGCTGGCCAACGCTTCGACGACGAGGCGGTCGTGGCGGATCACGTAGTCGCCGATGGTCGCGGTCTCGCCAGGAGCAAGGGTCACGGTGCGATCAGATGCCAGCCCGGACGAGACCGCGACGGATACCGCCATGACAAGGATGCCGATGTGCACCGCGTAGCCACCGTATCGGCGCCGGTTGCGCGTCGTCAGGCGCCAGGTCGCCGTGGCGGGATCCTCGCCGTGGCCGCGGGCGCGGGCGCGGGCACCGCGCACGACCTCCTCGACCATGATGGCGCCGACGAAGACGGCCAGGCCAAGCGTGCCGAGCGGTCCCCAGGCGCGCAGCCCGAGCGCGAGCGCGGCAGCGGTCACGAGCACCCCGAGGACGAGCGGCAGCGTGAACCGCTCGCGGATCGTGGCCCACGACGCGGTGCCCCACGGAAGCGCAGGACCGACCCCCATGAGGAAGAGGAGGGCGACGAAGATCGGCACCGTCACGGTGCTGTACCACGGCGCGCCGACGCTGATCGTGTCTCCGCTGGAGGCGGCAACCAGCAGCGGCAGCAGCGTGCCGAAGAGCACCGCGAAGGTCAGGCCGAGGAAGAGCACGTTGTTGAGGAGGAAGGCCGACTCGCGGCTCACGGTTCCCGACGGCCGATCGCCGCCCACCAGCTCGGGAAGGCGCCAGACCAGCAGTGTGAGCGACCCCGCCAGCGCGACGAGGATCCCGGCCAGGAACCAGGGCCCGATCGCCGACTGCGTGAAGGAGTGCACGCTGGCAACGACGCCGGATCGGGTGAGGAATGTCCCGACCAGGGTCAGCACGAACGTCGCGATGACGAGCGCGCTGGTCCAGATCCGCAGCCCGCCGCGTCGCTCGGCCACCATCGCGGAGTGGATGAAGGCGGTGGCCGTCAGCCACGGCAGCAGGGCGGCGTTCTCGACCGGATCCCATGCCCAATAGCCGCCCCAGCCGAGCACCTCGTAGCTCCACCATGCCCCGGCCACGATGCCGAGGGTCAGGAAGGTCCACGGGACGAGCGTCCAGCGCCGCACGATGCGCAGCCACTCCTCGTCGAGCCGGCGGGTGGCGAGCGCCGCGATGCCGAACGCGAACGGGATCGCCATCCCGGTGTAGCCGAGGTAGAGCAGGGGCGGGTGCAACGCCATGAACGGGTGGTTCTGAAGCAGTGCATTCGGTCCCGCCCCCTCGGTGCCCGCCGGCGACGTCAGCGCGAACGGGTTGCCCGGCCAGGTCATGACGGCGAAGAAGAATGCGTTGACCGTCGCCAGCACGGCGCCGACCCACGGCATCAGGTGCCGGTGGCGCCCGCGGTACCGACGCAGCACCAGGGTCGCCCAGCCGGTGGCAAGCAGCGCCCAGAACAGGATCGAACCCTCAAGCGCCGCCCACAGGCTGATGACGCTGATGAACGGCGGCGTGGTGGTGGCGTTGTTCTCGGCCACGTACCGCACGCTGAAGTCGTGGGTCAGCAGCGAGACGATCATCGCCGCGCAGCCGATGGCGGCGGCAAGGAAGGAGCCGGTGACGGCGCGCCGGGCGCTGATCGCGAGGCGCGGGTCCCCGCCACGGGCCAGAAGCACGTACGCCACCGCCGCGTAGGCGGTAAGGCCGAGTCCAACAAGGACCGACGCGTGACCGATGCTCGGGATCATTCGCCGGGAATGAACGAGTTGTCCGAGGGCTGCGCGCCGGACGCCGGGACCTCGTAGTTCTCGTCGTGCTTCACGATCACCTGGGTTGCCTCGAAGACGCCGTCGGTCCCCAGGCTGCCCTCGACCACCGCGCCGCTGCCCTCGCGGAACGAGCGGGTCGGAGCCACGGTCGAGTGGACCTCGATCCGGCTGTCGCCATCCGTGACGACGAAGGTCAGGTCGGTAGCCGGGCCGGCGATGCTCCCGGCCTCGACGAGACCGCCCAGCCGCACTGTCTCGCCCACGGCCGCCTGGCCGCGCGCCAGCAGCTCGGTCGGGGTGAGGTAGTAGACGAGCGCGTTGCCGACGCTGCTGAACGCGAGATAGCCGATGACGACGAGCACGACCGCGATGAGCACGAGGATCCCCCACGGACGCCGGCGCGGCGGCAGCATCGGCTCCGGCGGTGCAGAGACCGTCATCGCGCCTCGTCGTCCCGGCCGCGGGTCGCACGCAGCCGGCGCCAGAGGAGGACGGTGTAGAGCGCCAGCCCGCCAAGGATCACGACGTAAGCAGCGATGACGAATCCGGCGTCGGTCACCGGGCCACCTCCGCCGTTCGGGCGCTCATCAGCCGATCGAGGCGGACCCGCTCCTCGGCGGCCATCTCCGCCCGCGCGAGCTGGTATCGGCGGATCATCAGGTACAGCCATGCCAGGGTGAAGGCGCCGACGGTTCCGAGCAGGGTGCCCACGAACTGCATCGGCGCGGCGGGGTTCAGGACTCGATCAGGCGCGGCGATCGTGGCCGTCTGATGCAGGCCGCGCCACCACTCGACGCTGAAGTGCACGATCGGGATATCGATGGCGGCCACGATCCCGACGATCGCGGCACGCGTCGCGCGACGCTCGGGATCATCGGTCAGCCGTCGCAGGAGCAGGTAGCCCACGTACAGGGCCAGCAGGAGCGCCGTCGTGGTCAGGCGAGGGTCCTCCCACTGCCAGAAGACGCCCCAGATCGGACGGCCCCACATCATTCCGCCCCAGATGGCGAAGGCGGTGAACACGACGCCGATCTCGGCGGCGGCATGCGCCACGGCGTCGAAGCGGAGATCGCGCTTCCAGAGCCAGCCGATGCCGGCAAGCGCCGTAACGCCGAACGAGAGATAGGCAAGCCAGGCCGATGCGACGTGCGGGTACATGATCCGCTGCGCGTCGCCCTGGTTCCGGTCCGGCGGAACGACGAAGAGCGCCACCAGGGTGACCGCGACCACCGCCGCCAGCGCCACGAAGCCGAGGATCCGGGTCTTCATCCATCCTCCAGGAGATAGCCATAGGTCGCCGCCCCGGCCACGATCATGACGATGTCGAACGCGATGAGCAGCTGGAGCCACGACCCGAGCTCGCCGAAGGGATCGCCGGTCAGCGCGGCCGAGGTTGCCTTGACCGAGGCGAGCAACAGCGGAGCGAGCACCGGCAGCATCAGGAGCGGGAGCATGACCTCGCGCGCCCGCAGTCGCACGGTCACGCCGGCGTAGAACGTCCCGACCGCAGCCACGCCGGCGGCCCCCAGCACGACGGTCGCCAGCAGCGACGGCAATGCGCTCGCGACGTCCACGGCGAACAGGACCCCGACGGCACCCAGCACCACCACGCCGAGCACCAGCATCACCGCGAAGCCGGCAAGAGCCTTCCCGGCGTAGATGGCCCGGCGCGGCACGGGGTAGAGGGCGAGCTGCTCGAGCGCCCCGTCATCGGTCTCCAGCAGATGGAGCCGGTTGACGGCCAGGATGCCGGCGAAGACGACGGCCAGCCAGAGCAGGCCGGGGGCGGCCGACGCCAGTCGCGCCGCATCGGGTCCGAGCGCGATTCCGAAGAGGAGGAGCACGACGGCGGCGAAGAAGAGCGTGCTCACCGTCGCGTGGCGACCGCGCAGCTCGGCGCGCGCGTCCTTGCGAGCGACGGCGAGGGCGATGCGCGCCTCGGCGCGGAGGGCGCTCACCGGGCGGCACCGACGACCGACGGACGAGGCGCCGCCAGCGGGGTTGGCGGTGTGCTGGTGACGCCCTTTCCGCTCGTCTCGACGACCAATCCCCGGTCGAGCGTCACCCGTCCGTCGAGATGCGCATCCAGGCGCTCGGTGCTGTGGGAAGCGAGGAGGACGCTGACGCCGACCTCGCGCCACGCACCGAGCAGCTGATCCACGAGGCGCATGCCGTCGGCGTCGAGCGCCGCGTACGGCTCATCCAGCAGGACCAGCGACGCCGAGCCGAGGAGGATGCGGCCGAGCGCCAGCCGCTTGCGCATGCCGGCAGAGAAGTCACGCACGCGATCGCCGGCGCGCGTCGTCAGGCCGATGTCGGCGAGGGCGCGATCGACGCGCGCGGCGGGATCGGGCGTCCCGAGCATGGCGGCCGCGAAGCGCAGGTTCTCGCGCGCCGACAGGTCGTCATACAGCCCCGTCGCGTGCGACAGGTAGGCCACCCGCTCGCGAACCAATGCGGCGTCGCGGTCGAGATCGAGCCCGTCCACGCTCGCCCGGCCGTACGATGGCCGTATCGCGGTGGCCAGCAGCCGGAGCAGGGTCGTCTTGCCCGCCCCGTTCGGCCCGAGCAGCGCGACGGCGCGCCCGGCGTCGACCTGGAGCGAGACACCGGCCAGCGCCGGGCTCCCCGCGAAGAGGCGGGCGAGGTCGGTGGTGGCGACCGCCGGCGGGCGCGTATCAGGTGCCCCGAGGGAGCGGGGCGACACGTAAATCGTGGTCTGCGGCATGCTCGACACGCGGGGCGAAGGTGGGCCACCGCACTATGCGGGCCACTCGGATGGGCGTCAAATGATCGCGGCGCGTAACGGGCCTCGTACGGACCCGTACCGCCCAGGTAGACACATCAGAGGAGCACATCCCCGATGCGCGGATCCCGATTCCTCCCAGCCCTGTTCGTGGCGCTCGCACTGATCCTCGCCGCCTGCGGGAGTACGACCGCATCCAGCGCCGAGCCGAGCCCGGCTGCCGAAAGCACAGCGCCCAGCCCTTCCGAGAGCGCCGCCGCGAGCGAAGCCGCCGAGCCATCCGAGGCCGCGGGCGCGGAGGAGACCGTGCGCCTTGCCCAGTTCGCATTCGACCCGGAGGAGCTGACGATCGCCGTCGGCACCACGGTCAACTTCGTGAACGCGGACAGCGCGGCCCACACGGTCACCGAGGGCACGGAAGGCACGGCTGTCGCGGATCCGATCATCGACGAGGAGCTGGAGCAGGGTGGCTCGACCAGCTACACGTTCGACGAGGCCGGAACGTACGACATCACGTGCAAGATCCACCCGTCGATGCAGCTCACGATCACGGTCGAGCCCTGATCCGACCCAATCCTGACCAGAAATGGAGGCGTAACGGTGCACCGATCCCGATTCCTGCCGGCGCTGGGCGTATTGGCAATGCTCATCCTCGTCCTCGCGGCCTGTAGCGCTGCCACCGAAAGCTCGGATGCGGGCGGTGGTGGAGGAGACGGCGCCGGCGACACCGGCGAGACGGTCTCGATGGCGGGCCAGGCGTTCTCGCCGTCGTCACTGACGATCCCGGCAGGCACGACCGTGACGTTCACCGACACCTCCGGCCACACCGTAACGGAGGGAACCGATGGCACGGCCGTCGACGACCCGATCGTGGACGACGACGGCGGCTCGGACGTCCCCGTGACCTTCGACGAGGCCGGCACCTACAACATCACCTGCAAGATCCACCCGTCGATGAACATGACGATCACGGTCGAGGGCTGACGCGGGCGCCGGTTGATCGTTCGCGGGGGGCGGTGCTAGGGTTCGCGTCCTGATGGACGCCGGACTCCCTCACTCGACCCCCGCCGTCACCCGCTCGCGCGCCGCGCGCCGGGCGGAGGCGCAGCGCGCCGAATGCGCCGCAACGGCCGCGCTCAACGTGCTCGGTCAGAAATGGGTCATGCGCATCATCCGCGCGCTGGGCGAGCGGACGCAGCGCTTCTGCGAGCTGCAGGACGCCCTCGGCGGCGCGAACTCCGCCACGCTCTCGCAGCGCCTGAAGCTGCTCGAGGACGAGGGACTGATCGAGCGTCGGGCGATCAGTGCCGTCCCGCCCTGGGTGGAGTACTCGCTGACCGCGAAGGGCGGCGACCTCCGCGGAGCGATCACCGGCATCGACCGCTGGGCCGAGCGCTGGGCGGCCCGTCAGTGAGCCATCCCGTCGCGGAGGAGCGCCCCGCGGTGCACGGCGACGCTCTGAACCTCGTGCGCGCGGCGATCGCCGAAGCCGCCGGGCCCGAGGCCGCCGCACAGCGCGTCGTCGACCTGCTCCACGACCGGTTCCCGCCGTACGACTGGGTCGGCATCTACTGGGTGGAGGGAAGCGACCTGGTGCTGGGCCCGTGGACCGGCCCCCAGCCGACCGAGCACACCCGGATACCGATCGGGACCGGCGTGTGTGGCGCCGCCGCTGAATCCGGACGGACCGAGATCGTCGGCGACGTCAGCTCCGACCCGCGGTACCTCGCCTGCTTCGCCAGCACCAAGAGCGAGATCGTTGTGCCGATCTTCGATGGCGGCGAGGTCATCGGCGAGATCGACATCGACGGCTCGGACCTGGATGCGTTCGACACGACCGACGCCCGGTTCCTCGAGGAGATCGCCGCCTTCCTGGTCCCGCTGCGACCGCGGCCGTAACCGGTCGCGTAACGCATCGGTGACATGTCCACCGGTCCCGGTCGTTTCGAGCAGGTCTACGGCCAGCACGTGGTCGGCATCTATCGCTTTGTGTACGCCCGCGTGGGCAACCGGCCCGACGCCGAGGACCTGACCGCCCAGGTCTTCGTGCGAGCCGTCGAGCAGCTCGACACCGCCCGCGAGCCCGGCCAGATCGCCGCGTGGCTGTACCGGGTCGCCCAGAACGCGATCGCTGACTACTGGCGCGCCTTCTATCGTCTTCCCGTGGTCGGGGTCGACCACGTGGCGCCCGGCTGGGAGCCGGCCGACGACGGTGCGCAGCGGGCAACGCCGCCCGACGAGAGCGCGACGCTTCGTGTGCAGGCGCTGCTCGGCAGCCTCCCGGATCGATATCGGCGGGTTCTCGAGCTGCGCTTCCTCCAGCGGATGTCGGTCGCCGAGACGGCGCAGGCGATGGGCATCACCAGCGGCAATGCCAAGGTCCTCCAGTACCGTGCGCTGCGCAAGGCAGCGTTGATCGGAGAGGCGACCGATGGCTGACGAACGCGACCCGCGGGCCGAGCGCTTCGAGCGCTACCTCGACGCGCTCCTTGCCGGTGGCCGGCCCTCCCCGGAGGACGTCGAGAGTGGCGACGAGGCCGAGATGGCCCGACTGGCTGCCGAGATCGCCGGCGCGGTCCATGACGACAGCGCGGATCCGGACCCCGCCTTCGTCGAGCAGCTGCGGCTCCGGATGCGCGCCGCCGACGGAGGCCTCGAGACGGTCCAGGTCCCGCCACCGGTGCGCGACCACGTTGCCGAGCCCGCCGGGCATCGGCCGTGGCGGCTGACGCGACGGCAGCTGCTGCAGGGCGGGATCGGCGCGGCCGCCGGGCTGGCGGCGGGCCTGATCGGGGTGACCGTCGCGCCGAAGCCACCCGCCGGCGCCCCGACCCTGGGTGGTGGCGACGACCTCGTGACCGGCGACGGCTTCTGGGAAGAGGTGGCGACGCTGGCGGAGCTGCCTCCGGGCGCCGCGACGCGCTTCTCGACCGCAGCCTTCGATGGGTTCGTCGTCAACGACGGCGGTGAGGTCCGGGCGCTCTCATCGATCTGCACGCACATGGGCTGCACGCTTCACTACCGGCCGGAGTGGCAGGACCTGCGCTGTCCCTGCCACGGCGCGAGCTTCGACCTGGCCGGCCAGCTGGCCAACGGCCGACGAACCTGGCGGGCGAACCCCTATCCCGGCGACGCGCGCGCGTACCCGATCCAGCTTCCCGACCTCGTCCGGCCGCGCGTCAAGGTCGAGGACGGCGTGATCCTGGTCTGGACCGCCCAGGCCTGAGCCGAGGGTTAGAACGCCACCTCGAACAGGTAGCCGATGACGTACGGGATGGCGAGGATGGCGAGGATCACCGCCAGCACCACCCCGGCGTAGATGAAGAGCGATAGATCGGGCGGCTCGCTGCGCTTCGGCGGTGGCGTGAGCCGCTTCGGCAGGTGCGACGGGCGCTGCGGGCTGCGGTGCTCGTAGCGGTGCGGCTCGGTCAGATCGGGGAGCTTCAGGCGGGTCTCGGGCACGTCAGTCGTAGACCTCGGGGTTGATCGGCGCCGGCAGCCGCTCGCCACGCACGCCGGCCAGCAGGTTGGCGGCCGCGATCTCGGCCATCCGGTCGCGCGTCACGCGAGAGGCGGAGGCGATGTGGGGCACGACGACGCAGTTCGGCAGCGCGACGAGCGGGTGGTCGGCGGGGAGCGGCTCCGGCTCGGTGACGTCGAGGCCGGCCGCGAAGATCTCGCCGTCCCGGAGCGCGGCCTCGAGGGCCTCGGGATCCACGACCGGGCCGCGCGACGTGTTGACGAGCACCGCCGTCGGCTTCATGGCGCGCAGTGCATCGGCGTCGATGAGGTGGTTGGTCTCATCGGTCAGGTTGACGTGCAGGGTGATGAAATCGGATTCGGTGAGCAGCTCGTCCATCTCGACCCGGCGGGCGCCGAGATCGGCCTCCTCCTCGGGCGTGGCGGGGTGCACGTCGTGGTACAGCACGTTCATCCCGAAGCCACGACCACGGCGGGCCATCTCGCGCCCGATTCGGCCGAAGCCGACGATCCCCAGCGTGGCGCCGTGAATGTCCACGCCCATCAGCAGCATCGGTCCCCAGGTCTTCCATCGGTCCTCGCGGACGTAGTCGACCGATTCGGGAATGCGACGGGCCGCGGCCATCAGCAGGGCGAACGCAAGGTCCGCCGTCGTCTCGGTCAGCACCCCGGGCGTGTTGCCGCCGGGGATCCTTCGCCGGGTCAGCGCCGGCACGTCGATGTTGTCGAAGCCGACGGCGAAGTTGCTCACCACCTTGAGCTGGGGACCGGCCGCATCGAGCAGCTCGTCGTCGACCCGGTCGGTGAGCAGTGAGAGCAAACCATCGATGCCGCGGACCCGGCGGAGCAGCTCGTCGCGGGCCGGCGGCAGCTCGTCCTCCCACAGGTCGACCTCGCACGCGTCGCGGACGCGGTCGAGGCCGGCATCCGGGATGACCCGGGTGACGAGGACGCGGGGCTTGGTCATCGGTTCCGGCTCCAGGTGCCAACCGGTGGCGCTACGGCCGGCGAACCCTCGACACTTCCCGGTTCCTCGGTCGTTCGGCCAACGATGTTGGCGAACCGCCCGTTGAGCCCTGATTCGGCGGTCATAGGGCCAACCTGATTGGCATAGGCCGGGATCACGAGCCCGCTCCGACGAGTTCGCCGGTACGCTCGAGCTTGGCGAGCGACTCGGCCACCCGCTCCAGGGCCGCCGCCAGGTTCTCGCGCGAGTTCGCGTAGCTGAAGCGGAGATACCCCTCGCCGTGGACGCCGAAGGCGGTACCCGCCAGGCCGCACACGCCGGCGTCGTAGAGCAGGTGATCGGCGATCTCGGCGCTGGTGCGGCCGAAGGTCGCCACGTTCGGGAAGGCGTAGAAGGCGCCGTGGGGCATCCGACAGGTGATGCCCGCGATGGCGTTCAGCCCGTCCACCATCAGCGTGCGCCGGGCGATGAACTCGGCGCGGTAGGCATCGGCCTCGTCCTGCGGCCCGGTGAGCGCCTCGATGGCGCCGTACTGCGCGAACGCGTTCGTGCACGAGACGCTGTTGATCACCAGGCGGCTGAACGACGGGACGAGCCATTCGGGCAGCACGCCGTAGCCCATGCGCCATCCCGTCATCGCGAACGTCTTGCTGAAGCCGTCCAGAGTGATCGTCCGCTCCGCCATGCCGGGCAATGCGACGATGCGAGCGGCTCGCCCTCGTACTGCAGCCGGCCGTAGATCTCGTCGGCGAGGACCACGAGGTCGTGCTCGACCGCGAGCTCCGCGAGGCGCTGGATGTCGTCGGGGGTCAGGACCGACCCGGTCGGGTTGTGCGGGCTATTGAAGATGAGCAGCTTCGTGCGCGGCGTGATGAGCGAGCGCGACCTCCTCGACGTCCATCCGGAAGTCGTTCGCCTCGCGGAGCGGCGCGGCGACCGGCGTGCCGCCGACGTAGCGCGCCATCGACTCGTAGATCGGGAAGCCCGGGTTCGGATAGATGACCTCGTCGCCGTCGTCGACCAGCGCGAGCATGGCGAAGAACATGATCGGCTTCGCGCCGGGCGTGACGACCACCTGCTCGGGCGTGGTCTCGATCCCCTTCCAGCGCTTCACGTCGGCGACGATCGCCTCGCGCAGCGGGGATACCGGTGGCTGCCGTGTAATGCGTCGCTCCCTCGTCCAGGAGCGCGCGCGCCGCCGCCTCGGAGACATGGCGCGGCGTGTCGAAGTCGGGCTCGCCGATCTCGAGGTGGATCATGTCGCGGCCGGTCGCCTCGAGCGCGCGGGCGCGCGCGGCGGCCTCGAAGGCGGTCTCGGTCCCGATCCGCTCCATGCGGCTCGCAAGTTTCAACGTGGGTCCCTCGTGCGGGTGCCTGGCCCAGGCTCGGGGAGGCCTAGTGTACCGAGGTGCGGCCGCCGGAAGTCCGCTTGCAGAGAACGCCCGCACGCTTGGTATACTTTCCAAAGCGAAATCCCGACACCGACGCGCCAGGGGCGCTCATCAGGAGACTGATACGAACATGACTCTTTCCGAGACTCCTCGCGAGCCGATCCCGATGACCGGCGGCGCACCGAGTGGTGAGCTGCTCGTTTCGGTCACCGAGGCCGCCGCGAAGAAGGTGCTCGAGCTCCGCTCCCGCGAGGGAAAGGCCGATGCGCGCCTGCGCCTCTTCGTGAAGAGCGGCGGCTGCTCGGGCTTCAGCTACGGCCTGGCATTCGACGAGAAGGTGAACGACGGGGACACGGTCGAGGATCACGCCGGCGTTCCCGTCATCATCGACCAGTTCAGCCAGCAGCACGTCGCCGGCGCCGAGATCGACTACGTCGATTCGCTCATGGGCTCCGGCTTCGCGATCAACAACCCGAATGCGGTGAGCAGCTGCGCCTGCGGCTCCTCGTTCAACACCGACGGGTCACCGGCCAAGGCCGGCGGCTGCGCGCACTAGACACCCTCCTTCGCGACCGAAGCCCCGGCATCCGCCGGGGCTTCGTCGTGCCGGGGTAACATGCTTGCGTGAGTAGCACGTTTACCGGCGAGGCATCCGCGGCCGAGAACCTGCGCCGCTCGTTCGCGTCGGCCTGGGGCGCCATCGGCGCCGCGTGGGGCGTCGCTCCATCCACGGCCGCCGTGCAGGGCTACCTGCTGGTCTCGGACGGCCCGCTGACCGAACCCGAGGTGCGGCGCGCGCTGGGGATGAGCCACCGG
>CAWBKO010000004.1:0-48171 GCA_963789435.1 uncultured Chloroflexia bacterium | reverse complement strand
CCGTTGCGGGTCAATGTCGTCTCCGCCGCCCGGGCCGGAATGGTCGTCGTCGTCATCGTCGCCACCACCGGGGCCGGAATTGTCGTCTCCGCCGGCATCGTCATCGTCGTCGGAGTCGTCCGGCGAGGCGCTCGGCGAGGCGTTGTCGCCGAACGAGGCGGCCGGCGAGGCGCCCGCGGCGCCGAACGAAGCGGCCGGCGAGGCGCTGGATGTGTCGGCCTCCGACGAAGCGGCCGGCGAGGCGCTCGGCGACGAACTCGCGTCGGGCCGGCCGTCGTCCCCCGACGGCGATGGCATCGGCGTGGCGGCCGTCACCTGCTCGGCGGTGCTTGGGCTGGGATCGGCGGAACGTGACGCGGCGGCGGTGGAGGCGAAGGGCGACGACGTCGCCAGGTCATCCGCTCCGTTGCCACTGGTCGCCAGGGCGGCGCCGGCCAGGACGACGAGGCCGCCCACGGCGAGGGCGAGTCCCCGGATGGAGGCATTCAGGTTCACGGTTGACTCCCATCGGTTCTGTTCAGATGCCGCTGAATGCGGCGTTCACTACAGATCGAGCCGATGGAGCCGGAAAGGTTTCAGCCCGAACCCGGGAGCGCCCGAGCTACTCGTGCTCGTCCTCGAGGGTCGCCGAGACGGAGAGCGCCACGTTGCCGGCCAACGCGCGCGAGATCGGGCAGCCATCCTTGGCGGCCTGGGTGGCGGCATCGAATCCAGCCTCGTCGATCCGGGCACCACGCCCAGACGTCGAGCTGCGAGGCCGTCACCGTCCAGGCGTCCCCGACCTTGTCGAAGGTGACGGTGGCCGAGACGTGGAGGTGGTCCGGCGGCGTGCCGGCGCGGTCGAGCCCCACCGAGAGCTGCATCGAGTAGCACGAGGCGTGCGCCGCGGCGAGCAGCTCCTCCGGCGAGGTCTGACCGTGAGGCGCCTCCGTGCGGGCGGCCCACGAGACCGGCAGGTCGGTGAAGAGCTGCTCGAGCCGGCGCTGACGGTGCCCGAGCCGGTGGCGAGGTTGCCGTTCCAGGTCACGGTTGCGGTGCGGGTGGCGGCCATCGCTATCGGTCCTCCTTGCGGACGTTAGACTCGGGCGCAGATGAGCAGCGTACCGAACGCCAGCCGATCATCCGCGGCGACCATGTCTCCTCCGCCCGCCGAACGAGACGACCTTCCGCTCTTCGTGCGCTGGTTCAACGACGCCGAGGTGCTGCGCAACCTGGCCATGTGCGCGCCGATGAGCGAGGCCGCCGAGGCGGCCTGGTTCGACCGCATGCAAGCCGCCCAGGGCACCACCGACTACCACTTCGTCATCTGCCTGATCGAGGACGCCAGGCCGATCGGGACCATCGGCCTGCACGGCATCGACTTCCAGAACGGCAACGCCGAGTTCGGCATCGCCATCGGCGAGAAGGGTGAATGGAGCAAGGGCTACGGGACCGATGCGCTTCGCGCCATCTGCGATTTCGGGTTCGGCGAGCTGCGGCTCGAGCGGATCAGCCTGCACGTCTACGCCGGTAACGACCGGGCGCGGCGCTCGTACGAGAAGGCCGGCTTCACGCACGAGGGCACGCTGCGCCGGGCCCACTTCGGGCGCGGGAGCACATCGACGTCCACGTCATGAGCCTGCTCCGCGAGGAGTGGGCCGCGCAGCCGCATCGGCGCAGCTGGGAGTACGACTGACGAGCCTGCTCGAGCTTCCGGACCGCCTGGAACGGCTTGACCGGCGCGGCTCGCGAGCGGGCGAGCCGCCTCTACGAGGTTCGGCTGGTGAGCGGCCACGCGGTGCCCCCGCCGGAGATGGAGCCGTGGCTCGACAGCCACCTTCGGGTCGGTCGAGGCGGTCCGTGATCAGGCGATCCTGAAGGTCACGAACCGCGTGACGCTCGAGGCCACCCTCTTCGCGCCGTTGCGCAGCCGGCGACCCGTCGACGGCCCGGACCGCGACGATCGAGACCTCGCCAGCCGAGATCCGCGCCACGGAGGGCGACCCGTTCTGCCACCCGGAGACCGAGACCCCGGCCGACACGTTCGGGCGCGTCCGCGGCGCGCGGGTCATCAGCGGCGCGAACGCCGCGCTGGCCGACGCGCACCATGCGGTCCTCGTGTTCGACACGCACGACCCGCTGGCGTTCGACGAGGAGACCGTCGATCGACCTGCTGCGCTCGGGACGCGCATGGGCCGAACGCGCGCGCCGTGACGATCCCGAGGCGGTGAACTACCTGCTGATCTGGAACTGCCTCTGGCGCGCCGGCAGCTCGATCATCCATGGCCACGCCCAGGCGCTGCTCGGCAGCGGGTCGCACTACGCGGCGTCGAGCGCCTCCGACGAGATGTCGCGGCATACGACGGAGACCTGATCGAGGAGCTCGTCGCCGTGCATCGCAGCGTCGGGCTGACGGTGGATCTGGCTGGCGATGTGGTGCTGTCGCGCACCTCACCCCGCGCAAGGAGCGCGAGCTGCTGCTCATCGGCCGGCCGGGCATGGAGGAGACGGATGCGGCCTTCGCCGATGCCCTGGCGCGGACGCTGATCGCCTACCGCGACCGCATCGGCGTCAGCTCCTTCAACCTGGCCCTCTGGCGTCCGCCACTCGCGAACGCCGAGGGTTGGGAGGACTATCCCGCCGCTCGTCAGGCTCGTGGATCGTGGCGACCCGTTCGTGCGTCCGTCCGACATCGGCGCCATGGAGCTGTACGGAACGCCGATCGTCGGCCCTGACCCCTACGACCTCATCGAGGCGCTGCGGTAGGGCAGGCGCGTTCGGGTACGATGCGGCCGTGTTCGAGCTGCGACGGGACCCGGTCACGGGCTGGTGGTCCGCCATCGTCGCCGACCGGGCATTCTCGCGCGAGGCCTTCGAGGTGGAGGCGCAGCCGGTCGAGGGAACCCACTGCCGCCATTGCGACGACGCGGCGGCCGACGAGCCGCCGCACCACGTCCGCCGCGTGCCGCTCCGCTCGGACGCCTTCCATCGCATCGACTCGTCGAAGGAGCGCGCCGCGCAGCTGTCGATGAGCGAGGTCGAGCGCGCCACTGGCTCGTGGGAGATCCTGGTCGGGCCGCGCGACCACCACGAGCGCATGACCGATGCGGCGCCGCAGCTGGCCGGCGCGCTGCTGCGGGCAACGCGGGACGCGATGCGGGCCATCGGCGACGAGCCACGCGACGACCGACGCCGAGGGACGGCCCGAGCCGCTCTACATCCAGGTCGTCCAGAGCCACGGCCGCCAGGCTGGCGCACGCACCTCGCACCTGAACGTGGAGCTGTACGCCATCCCGCAGGTCCCGCACTGGGTCGCCGAGGAGATCGGCGGCGGCGCGCGCCAGATGATCAAGACCCGTCGCTGCGTGTGGTGCGCGCTGGCGGAGGCGGAGGAGGAGAACGGCGAGCGACTCGTGTTCGCCGACCACCACGCGATCGTCTTCGCCCCGGCCGCCAGCCGCTCCGCATTCGAGATGATGGTCGTGCCGCGCGCGCACGCGGCCGACTTCACGTCCATCGACGACGACGCCATCGCCGCCACCACCGCGACGCTCCAGCGAGCGCTCCAGGCCCTCGACGCGCTGGGCAATCCCCCCTATAACCTCTTCCTTCATACGTCGCCCGCCGGCGAGCGGCTCGACCAGACGTTCCACTGGCACTGGGAGATCCACCCTCGCCTGCGGGTCATCGCCGGATTGGAGCGCGCGACCGCGCTGGCGGTGAACCCGGCGGCGCCCGAATATGCAGCCGAGGTTCTGCGAGCTCAATTGCATCGGTAACAGTTGACGGAACCGATGCGTCACAGTCGGAGCGGGGAGGGACGGTAGTGCGGAGGACGGGGTGCGCTCGATGGCGGTTCCTGCTCCGATCGCGTGGGATGCGCCCACGGTGACGCGCCGCGCCGCAGAGGGCGAGGCCGAGTTCGCCCGCCTGTTCGAGGAGTACTCCGCCCCCATCTACAACTACGTGCTGCGCATGGTCGGTGACCCCGATCGAGCGGCCGATATCACGCAGGACACGTTCATCAAGGCATATCGAAAGCTGCACACCGTGACCGAAGCCACCTCCACCCGCTCGTGGCTCTACCGCATCGCCACCAACACCGCGATCGACGACATGCGCCGGCGGCGGATGGTGACGCCGATGGGTGACGATGCAGCGAGCTATGCCAACCGGCCCGACCAGCGACCGGGGCCCGAGGCGCAGGTGCTCGCGACCACCCTCGACGAACGCGTCCAGCGCGCCCTCGATGAGCCTCCGCCCCAACCACCGCCAGTGCCTCCTGCTCAGCGACCTCGAGGACATGAGCGCGCAGCAGATCGGCGCCGTGATGGGCCTCTCCTACGCCGCGGTGCGGACGCTCCTCTGCCGCGCCCGAGGCGAGATGCGGCGCGCGCTCAGCGCGGAAGGGTTCGCGCGATGACGATGGACCGCCACGAGCCCTTCGAGGAGCTCATCAGCGCGTCGCTCACCGGCGATCTGACCGCGGCCGAGCGACAGCGGCTGGATGCTCATCTCGACTCCTGCGGCCATTGCCGCGCCACGCTGGCGGCGTTTGCCGACCAGCGCCGCATCATGGCCGGGCTGCGGCACGTCGCGCCGCCGCGCGATCTCGGCGCGCGGGTTCGCACCGGGATCGAGTACGGGCGGCGCATCGCATCGGTGCCATGGTGGCGACGCCCGGCGGTGATGTTCGCCGGCGTCGGCGGCAGCCTGGCGGCGGTGGCCGGCGCGCTCCTCGCGTTGGTCCTGCTCAACGGCTCACCGCAGGAACCGATCGTCGGCGCTTCCATCACCCCGACGCCGACACCGGCCGTCGTCGAGCCGCACCCCGAGCGCCGCCGCACCGACCCTGCCCCCGATCGCCACGCCGACTCCCGAGGGCTCGCCGGTCGAGGCGCCTGCCTCCCACGGTCGGGCCAACGCCCACCGCCAACCCCGTCGCGCTCGCCCCCGAGCCCGACGTGTTCCTGTCGCTGACGGGCTCGTCGGACGACCTCACCCTCACCGTCGAGGAGCCCGCGCCGGCGGGCGAGACACCGGCGACCGTCCGCCGAGGTCGACACCCCCGGCGGCCCGCCGATCACCGCGGAGCTCTCACCGGACGGACAGTGGCTGGCGTACATCACCGAGGTCGGACTGAGCGGCCAGAACGAGCTGTTGGCCACCCGCGTCGCCGATGCGCCCGAGCCATCGGAGCCAGACGCTTCCGCCCCGCCCGACTCGACGGTGGCGGTCGGAGAGACCGTCGTGCTGGGCAGGTCGGTGGCCGGAACCGCGTTCCTGGAGGGGCTGGCGTGGTCTCCCGATGGCCGCCACCTTGCCTACACCCTCGCCGATCCCGAGGATCCCGACCAGGCGACCGACGTGTGGATCTTCGAGACCGACGATGCCGAGCTATGGCAGCTGACCGATGTCGGCAACGCCTTCGCCGGCAGCTGGGTGTCTCGCGAGGACGGCGCGCCGTTGCTGTGGGTCAGCGTGGCGGACACGGAGCCGACCAGCTATCTCACCGAGCCGTTGGACGACGATGCGGGGCACGTCGAGCGGATCGATCCGGCCGACGGTCCGCGTGCCGAGGCCGAAGGCGTGTTCCAGCCGCTGCTCAGCCCGAACGGCTCGCTGGTGATCTACTGGCGCGGCCGAATGGCAGCTCGACGGCGACGAGTGGCTGGAGCTTCGTCGAGGAAGGCGCACCGATGCTCGCGCAGCAGAAGTCCGACGGACGGACACGTACCGGTTCGACAGCGAGCGCCCGCTCTTCAGTGACCTGTCCGACGAGCGCGCGTTCTCTTCCGCGTCGATCACCTGGGGCGGCGACGGCGACGCCTACGCCGTCTGGGACACCCGGTGGACCGGCGACCCGCAGGGAACGGACGAGGATGTATCCCGACCCGCAGCGCGTGTACTTCGGCCATGCCACCGATCCGCGCGGCCTGACCCGGATCCACGCGATCGACGTCGGCGACGTCCCCGAAGGGATGGTCGTGGTCGACGTCAAGGTCTCGCCGACGGGCCGGCCACCTCGTCATCACCGCGCGCGAGCCGCTCGCGGGCGACCTGGACCCGCCCCGCGCCGAGCTGCTTCTCGTCGAGCGCAACACGGGCGACGTCCCGGACAGGGTTCGCGTCCTCGGCTCCGCCGACGGACGGCTGGATCGGACCCGGCGGCCTTCGACCGGACGCCAGGAGGTCGTGGAGCCCTAGCCGCTCGCGGCCGCACCGGTATACTCTGCGCCGAGCCCTTTAACGCGGTCCCGCGAGGCCGCCAAGGAGACGCATGACCGAACGCCGCATCCTCGACGCCGACGACCTGCGTCGCGCGATGACCCGGATCGCTCACGAGATCGTGGAGCGCAACGGCGGCGTCGACGACCTCGTCCTCGTCGGGATCCGGAGCCGCGGCGTCCCGATCGCGCGGCGCCTGGCCGGGCTGATCGAGCAGCACGAGGGCGCATCGGTCCCGGTCGGCTCGCTCGACATCACCTACTACCGCGACGACCTGACGCGCCTGGCGCACGCGCCGATCGTCAAGCGCTCCGACCTCGAGGCCGAGGTGAGCAGCCGCACCGTCGTGCTGGTCGATGACGTCCTCTACACCGGGCGCACGGTGCGCGCCGCGCTCGACGCGCTGACCGATCACGGACGGCCGCGCGCCGTGCGGCTCGCCGTCCTGGTGGACCGCGGCCACCGCGAGCTCCCGATCCGCCCCGACTTCGTCGGCAAGAACCTGCCGACCGGGCGACGAGGAGATCGTGCACGTCCGCCTGGTCGAGACCGATGACGCCGACGAGGTCGTCATCGAGCGGCCGGAGGAGGCGGCGTGATCCTCGACGCGCCCGCCGGCGCGCGGACCCAGCGACACCTCCTGGACGTCGACGACCATGCGGCGCGCCGATATCGAGCGCGTCCTGGACCTTGCCGGTCGTGATGCGCGAAGCGCGCGCGGCGCGCGCGCATCGGTCGCTGCTGGAGGCCGAGACGGTTGGCCTCGCCTTCTACGAGGGATCGACCCGGACGCGCGTCAGCTTCGAGCTGGCCGCCAGGGCGCTGGGCGCCACGGTCGTCGACCTGGCGGTGGCCGGCAGCAGCGTCGGAAAGGGCGAGTCGCTGGTCGACACGCTGCGCACCCTCGAGCGAACGGGCGTCACGGCCGTCGTCCTCCGACACGGTGCAGCCGGCGCGCCCTACCTCGCCGCGCGCGCGACCGGCATGGCGATCGTCAACGCCGGCGACGGCATGCACGCGCATCCGACCCAGGCGCTGATCGACGCACTGACGCTGCGCGAGGCGCTCGGGCCGCTGGATGGACGGCTCATCGCCATCGTCGGTGACGTGGCGCACTCACGCGTCGCTCGATCGAACCTCCACTCGCTGGTCGAGCTTGGGGCCCGCGTCCGACTCGGCGGCCCGCCGGCCTGGGTGCGCGGCTTCGAGGGCCGGCCGGGGATCGAGGTGGCCGGCTCGCTGGAAGAGACGCTGGCCGGCGCCGATGCGGTGATGGCGCTGCGCGTCCAGCTCGAGCGGGATGCGGGCGGTGGCGTGCCGTCGCTGCGCGAGTACACCCGGCGCTGGGGGCTCGATGAGGCGCGCATGCGCCTCGCGGCACCGGACGCCCCGATCCTGCACCCCGGGCCGACCAACGAGGGCGTGGAGCTCACCGCCGAGCTCGCCAACGGCCCATCGCAGCCTGATCGGCCGCCAGGTCGAGCACGGCGTGCCGGTGCGCATGGCGGTCCTCGCGATGGTGACGGGAGCCGCGTGAGCGCCGCCCAGTTCGGACGGCTGACCGATCGGCCCGCCAGCCTGCTCCTGCGCGGGGTGCGGCTCATCGACCCCAACGACGGATCGGACGGCCCGCGTGACCTTGCGATCGTCGACGGCTTCATCGGCGATCCAGCGCTCCTCGCCGCCGAGGCCGAGCGGATCGATGCCACCGGCCTCGTTGCGGCCCCGGGCTTCTGCGACCTCCACACGCACCTGCGCGAGCCCGGCGACGAAGCGGCCGAGACGATCGGCTCCGGTGCGCGAGCCGCGGCGCACGGCGGGTTCACCACCGTCTGCGCCATGCCGAACACCGAGCCGCCACTCGACGAGCCCGCACGGATCAGCTGGGTGCGCGATCGAGCCCGAGAGGCCGCCTGCCGGGTTCGCGTCGATCGGTGCCGTGAGCGCCGATCGGAGTGGCGAGTCGCTGGCCGACCTCGCGCGCCATGGCCGAGGCGGGCGCGGTCGCGTTCTCCGACGACGGCGCCGCGCTCCCCTCGCCACGCCTGGCTCGGGCGGCGCTGACCTATCTGCGCGGGCTCGGGCATCCCGCTCATCGAGCATGCCGAGGACCCGCGCCTTGCCGCGGGGGGCGTCATGCGCGCCGGCCCGACGGCGAGCCGGTTGGGGCTCGGCGGCTGGCCGCCGAGCGCCGAGCTGACGATCGTCGAGCGCGACATCGCGCTCGTCGGCCGAGACGGGCGCGCGCCTCCATCTCACCCACCTGTCGACGGCGCCGGCGCTCGACGCGGTCCGCCGCGCGCGAGCGCGGGGCCTGCCGGTGACCTGCGACGTGACCCCGCACCACCTCGCGCTGACCGACGCCTGGGTGGCGGGCTCGCGTCGCTTCGCCTGGGAGGAGGACTCGCGGATGACGGGTCGCTCGATCCCGACCGCGCGTATGACGGCCGCTGCCGCGTCAACCCGCCGCTGGGATCCCGCGAGGACGCACTCGCCCTGCTGGCCGGGCTCGCCGACGGCACCGTCGACGCGATCGCCACCGACCACGCCCCCCACCCGACCAACGCAAGCTGGTCCCGTTCGACGACGCGGCACCGGGGCTCATCGGCCTCGAGACCGCGCTCTCGGTGGGTCTGGCGGCCGTCGCCGCCGGGCGCCTCGAGATGGCGACGCTGGTTGCCGCGCTCTCGATTCGACCTGCCGAGATCATCGGCGAGCGACGCAGCCTGGCGTTCGGGGAGCCGGCCGACCTGGTCGTCTTCGACCCCGCGGCTCGCTGGCGCGTGGACGCATCGGCGCTGGCCTCGGCGTCGGCCAACACGCCGCTGCTCGGGATGGAGCTGCCGGGGGTCGTGCGCATGACCGTCGCCGATGGTCGCGTCACCTATCGAGCCTGAGGACGCTCGTCCGAACGGCAACTCCCGACGCCTGACGCGTCCCGTGATGCGATCGCGCCGCAGCCCCGTACCACCGGCATGTCACTTCAGCCCGAGCTCGCCTCCTCGCTTGGCGACCGAGCGCCATTCGAAAGGAGGGAGATGCCGTTCCGATCGGCCCCGCGTCCCAGCGCTCCAGGGGGAACTCCACACCCAGCCCATCAAGAGGCATGCGAACCATGACGCGCGTCCTTGCCGGCCCGAGCCGGCGCTCATTCCTAGTCATCCTCGCAGCGACGGCCGTGCTGCTCGCGGCGCTCATTCCGTCGTCGACCGACGGCTCGAGCCACCGCGAGGCGCCGCTGATCGCCGCGACCCGACGGCCGACAACACCGACCTGTACGCCTTCGTCAGCCCCGACCAGCCGGATACGGTGACGATCGTCGCCAACTACATCCCGCTCGAGGAGCCGGCCGGCGGCCCGAACTTCGGCAACTTCGACCGACGACGTGCGCTACGAGATCAAGGTCGACAACAATGGCGACGGCAAAGACGATATCAGCTACCAGTTCCGCTTCGAGTACCAAGACCGCGACAACGACCGCGGCATCCTTCCTGTACAACGACTGGCCCGATCGACGTCGCTGGACGATCCCGAACCTGAACTGTCCGCCAGTCCTACACGTCACGACGCGTGGCACGGGCAGGCACGACCGACGGTGCTGGGCAACCGAGCTCCCGGCCCCGCCGGCGAACATCGGCCCGCGCTCGACGCCGGACTACGAGACGCTGGCGCGACGACGGCGGTTGGCACGCGCTGGCGACGGCGGCATCCCGGTCTTTGCCGGCCCGCGCGACGACCCGTTCTTCGTCGACCTGGGCTCGATCTTCGACCTGGGCGGCCTGCGCCCGTTCAACGCGGCGCACCTGGTCCCGCTGGCAGCGAGGCCGGCGTGGACGGCGTGGGCGGCTTCAACACCCACACGATCGGCATCCAGGTCCCGATCGACCGAGCTGACGGGCACGGCCGAAGTTCCGGCGCTCGGCGAGCAGAAGGCAGTGATCGGCGTCTGGGCCACCGCCAGCCGCCAGAAGACGACCGTCCTGCGCGACGGCAAGGCGACGCGAGCCGAGACGGCTGGGTGCAGGTTTCTCGGCTGGGAAATCCCGCTGATCAACGAGGTGATCATCCCGCTGGATCTGAAGGACCGCTGGAACTTCGCCGCGCCGCACCGGGACCGGGCCTTCCTCGAGTATTACAAGGAGCCCGCCCTGGCTCGCATCGGGAACGCCGTGTACCCGGTCCTGGAGGATGCTCGTGAGACCGGTCGCGACGATCTCGTGGCGATCCTGCTCACCGGCTTGACGGTGCCGCCGAACGATGTGCTCGGAAACACCGAACCGCTGATCTTCACCCAGACCGGCCGCGTTCTCGCCGACATGCTTCGGCTCAACGTCGCGGTCCCACCATGCACTGCTGATTGCAGCGTGCTGGGTGTGATGGGCGGCGACCTGGCGGGCTTCCCGAACGGGCGGCGCCTGACCGATGACGTCACGGACATCGAGCTCCGCGCCGTCCTTGACGGGTACGGCTCGGTGATCAACGGCATCTTCGGAGATCTGACCCCGAACAACGCGCCGAACAACACGGTCGGCGACGGGGTCAACCAGAACGACCTGCCGTTCCTGTCGACCTTCCCGTACCAGGCGGATCCGCATTCAGGTTACGCGCATGGGCACCACGCCGTGGGGTCCATGACCACGCCGGCACCGGTCTGATCGCCCTTCGCTGAGAGCGCGGGCGGCAGGGCGGGACGCGACCCGATCCCGTCCTGCCGCATCGACACCGTGAGGGAATCGTGACTCATCTTCGGACACGCACTGCCGTCATCGGCCTGCTGTTCCTCGGATCGGCAGCCATCAGCGGCCTGTCGCTGATCGGCAAAGACGCCGATGTGGCGGCGGACCGCCTGAAGTCAGCTGCCAGCAGCCGGGCGCCAAGCGACGCCCGACTCTTCGTCGCGAACACGACCGGCGAGCTCTCGGATGGCCTGGACGATGCTCGTGACCACGCGCTGGTTGGCCTGGCCGAGCTGCAGCAGGCGCGCGAGACGGCGGATCCATCGCACTACGCCCGCGCCGACGAGGCGCTCAGTCGCGCGCTGGAGATCGACCCCGACAACATCGAGGCGCTCATCGGGCAGGGCACGCTCGCGCTGGCGCGCCATGAGTTCGCCGGCGCGCTGGAGATCGGCGAACGCGCACTGACGTTGAACGACTCGATCGCTCGCGTGTATGGGCTGATCGCCGACGCCCAGGTGGAGCTCGGTCGATACGACGAGGCGCTTGCCACCGTCCAGCACATGGTCGACCTTCGGCCCGACCTCGGCTCACTCAGCCGCGTCTCCTACCTTCGCGAGCTGCACGGCGATCTGTCGGGAGCCATCGAGGCAATGGAGCTCGCGCTCGAGGCGGGCGGCCCGACCACCGAGAACACGGAGTACGTCCGCGTCCAGCTGGGCAACCTCTTCCTCGCGGTCGGGGACGTGGAGGCGGCAGAGGGCGCGTTCACGACCTCCCTTGCCCGCCTCCCGGGCTTCGTGCCCGCGACCGCGGGATTGGCTCGCGTTCGTGCGGATCAGGGCAGGCTGTCTGAAGCGATCGATCTGTACCGCGACGCCACCGAACGCATTCCACTGCCCGAGCTCGTCGTCGCGCTGGGCGAGATGTATGAGGCCGCCGGCCGGGCCGATGATGCGCGCGACCAGTACGCGCTCGCCGAGGCGATGCAGTCGCTCTTCGAAGCGAACGGCGTGCAGACCGATCTCGAGCTGGCCGCCTTCTTCGCCGACCACGGCGATCCAGAGCGAGCGGCGGCGCTGGCACGCGACGCGTACGCGCGAACGCCGAGCGTTCGGGCGGCGGACATCCTGGGCTGGGCGCTGTTCAAGGCCGGTGAGGTCGAGGAGGCGGCCCGCCACGCCGACGAGGCGCTGCGGCTCGGCTGGCAGGACGCCCGGGTCCTCTTCCACGCTGGCATCATCGCGGAGGCCGCGGGCCACCCGGACATCGCGCGTGACCGGCTCGCGGCGGCGCTCGATCTGAACCCGCGGTTCTCCCCGCTCTACGCGCCGATGGCCGTGGAAGCGATCGCGCGCCTGGAGGACGACTACTGATGCGCGCCGCGTGCATGCTCGTCGCGGTGCTCGGGCTGCTATTTGCGCTGCCCGGCGTGGCATCGGCGCACCCGCTCGGCAACTACACCGTCAACCACTTCACCAGCCTCACCATCGGAGGCGACCAGGCTCGCCTGCACTACGTGGTCGACATGGCGGAGATCCCGACCGTCGGCGAACGGCAGCGCATCGACACCAACGACGATGGCGAGCTGACCGCAGCGGAGACCGATGCCTATCTCGCCGAAGCCATTCCGCAGCTCATGTCCGCCCTCGAGCTCACGATCGATGGCGCAGGCATCCGGCTCCGTCCAGCCGGCGCCGCCCGACTGGGTTTCGCGGAGGGCCAGGCCGGGCTGTCCACCCTGCGCCTCGAACTCGATCTGGTGGCAGACCTGGCAAACGACTCCCACGCAGCGATCGTCACAGGCGCATTCACCGACGGCACCTTCGCCGATCGGATCGGCTGGCGCGAGATCATCGTGGTCGGAAGCGGTGCCACCATCCTCGAGTCTTCGGTCCCGGCCGCCTCCATCAGCGACGAGCTGCGCTCCTACCCCGGCGACGGGCTGGACAAGCCGATCGACGTGCGTGCGGCGACCTTCCGGGCACGTCTCAGCTCGGGAGCCGCTCCCGAACCACCGACCCAGGCCTCGGCCGGCGCCGCGCAACCCGGTAACGACGATCCGCTCGCGGGCCTGCTCGTGCAGGGTGGCAGCAGCGCGGCAGGCGCACTGCTGGCCGTGCTCATCAGCCTCGGCCTGGGCGCAGCACACGCCGCGTCACCGGGACATGGGAAGACGCTGGTCGCCGCCTACCTGATCGGCACTCGTGGGACGCCCCGTCAGGCCGTGACCCTCGGCCTGATGGTGGCCATCACGCATACCGTCGGGGTGTTCATCCTCGGGGGACTCGTGCTCGGGGCATCGGAGCTGATCGTGCCCGAGCGCGTGGTCGAATGGCTGGGCATGGCCGCGGGCGTGATCGTGGTCGGGATGGGAGTTTCGTTGACCGCTCGGGCGCTGCTCGGCAAGCACGATCACGGGCGGCCGCACCCGCACCCGCACACTCATGCCGACACGCACGCGCACCGGCACGGCCATGAGCCCGGTCCCGCCCACCAACACCGCCGCCCTGCGTCGGTTTCCGCCCGGTCGGTTGCCATGATCGGGCTGGCGGGCGGCTTGGTGCCGAGCGCATCCGCCCTGATCGTCCTGCTGGTGGCGGTCGGCCAGGGGCAGCTCACGCTGGGAGTCGCGCTGATCGCCGCGTTCGGGGTCGGGATGGCGCTGGCGCTCGGGATCATCGGCCTTGGAGTGGTCCTGGCCCGCAGGCGCGTGGAGCGTGGCGGTTTCGCCGTCCTGTCGCACCCCACGCTGCTCCGGCTCGGCCGGGCGATGCCGGTCGCCTCCGCACTCGTCGTGCTGGCGGTCGGGATCCTGCTGACGCTCGAGGCGATCGGCCGCATCGCGTGACGGGGGGCCAACCGGCATCGGGCTCGCGGATATGGGACGATGCGGCTCGCCACATCCCCTTGAGCACAGGCGAGGAATGGCTTGTCAGTTCGCTACAACGAGGAGCTCGACCCGAACGAGGGTCCCGGCTTCGGATGCTTCGTTACGCAGGCGATCCTGTTCGCCGTCATCCTGCTCCTCATCCCGGTCGGCCTGTTCACCTTCAGCTGGCCCGTGTGGGTATTGGCGACACTGCTCATCATCGACTTCGTCCTGCTCTTCTTCGTGAGCATGACGAGCGTCTTCCTCCTGCGCGTCTTCTTCGCCGATCGGCGCCGCGGGCGCGGGCGTCAGACGGGCGTGGCAAAGTCCCAGACCCGCGTGATCACGACGGACCCAGACGAGACCGATGAGCCAGGAGATCGCTGAATGCCGCTGATGGTCACCTTCTTCAATGTCCGAAAGGGCCGCGACACGATCTTCAAGCGCGGCATGCGCCACCTGTTTCCCAAGCGTGCACGAGAGACCGAGCAGAAGTACGGAGTCCGCTTCGTCGGCTGGTTCAACGTGACCGAGGGTTCGACCTGGAACAACGTGCTCATCGTGGACCTGCCGAACTACGCGGTGCTCGACCAGCTCTACGCCGATCCGGGGATGCAGGGCTTCGCCCACCGCGTGGCCGAATCGGTATTCGACTCGAAGCACACGATCTTCCTGCGCGAGCGCATGGGCCCGGACTTCGTGTACAAGCCGTGACCGCATCGTCGCCTCGCTTCGTTGCCCTCCGCGAGGTGGCCGCCGAGGCCGAGCTCGAGCGTCGCGACTTCCTCTACGAGGCAACCGAGCAGCTCCGCCGCTTCCTGGACCAGAACCGCGAGCGGCTGCGCGAGATCGGGCCGATCAGGCTGGTCGACAACGAGCAGGACTACCTCCTCTACCACCCGATCGACGAGACCTGGACGACGCGGCTCACCTACCAGGACCCGGCCGACAGCGAGTGGTACGACCAGGAGCAGGTGGTAGACACCATCACCGAGGTGATCGAGCTCTACAACCCCGCCGACATCTTCTCGTGGCTGATCGAGGCGGCCCGCGACCCGCCGGCGCATCTCGTCGCGGCCGACGAGCTCGCGCACGAGGAGGAGCTGGTCGAAGCCTCGGCATCAGACGACTGGCAAGCCGAGCTTCCACCCTCGCAGCAGGAGACGCTGGCCGCCCAGCGCCTCTGGCAGCTGGCGGATGCCTACCGCACCCAGCTCGGCACCGCGCAGGCGCAGCTCCTTCGCGAGTTCACCTCGAACGCCGAGGAGGTCCTCCGTCGCACCGGCGATCTTCCGCTGCTCGACGAGGCCGAGGACATGCTAATCCTGCGCGCGGACGGTCGGTTCGAGACGAGCCTTGACCTGTCCGATCGGCCCGAGGACGTGGTCGGCTCGGTGGAGGCCCGCCGGCCCGGCCTGATGGTGACCGAGGCCAAGACCATCGCCGCCTTCTACGACCCGGCCGACGTGCTCCACTGGGTGACCGAGGCGCTGGCCGAGCGCTACCCGGCGGTCGACTTCTCCGCCGTCTACGAATGACCGATGCGTCCATCCGCGACGCGTCGGTGGAGTCGCTCTTCGCATCGGCCGGTGCGCTGCTCGACGGACACTTCCTGCTGAAGTCCGGGCGCCACGCCGGCCGCTACCTCGAGAAGTTCCTGGTGCTCCAGCACCCGCGCTACGGGGTGGAGCTCTGCCGCCGCTTCGCTGAGGCGCTGTCCCCCTACGCGCCCTACCCTGGTGATCGGCCCGACGACCGGCGGGGTGCTCCTCTCGTTCGAGACGGCGCGCCAGCTGGGCGGCTCGGTCCGCGCTGCCTTCGCCGAGCCGATTGCCTCCGGCGGGCGGGGGCTGCGCCGCGGCTGGCCGGTGGCTGCCGACGAGCGGGTCGTGATCGTCGACGACATCCTTACCACCGGCGCGTCGCTGGTCGAGACGGTCGATGCGGTGCGGGCCGCCGGCGTCGAGCCCGTCGCGGCGGCCGTCATGGTCGATCGGTCCGTTGAGCCGCGTTGAGCTCGGGCTGCCGCTGCACTCGCTGGGCCGGATCGAGATTCCGTCGTGGGAGGCCGATGCCTGCGACCTGTGCGAGGCCGGCGTTCCGCTGCGCAAGCCGGGCAGCAGCTGACCCCTGGCGTCATCCGCTGCCCACGCCATCTACCAATCAGGATCGGCTTAGCCCCGGCGATTCACCCGAGTCCGCCATCGGCCAATGAGAGCCGCCTCTGGCAGCGTCGCGGCCGGGCGGCACGCTCAGCCGACGAGCCTCATGAGAAGTCCCTCGCCTAAGCCGACGGGATTGGTACCTGTCAACGAGGCTGCATCACGCTTCAGCCGGACTCCTGCCCTCAGGGCCGCCGGTGAAGTGGCTGATCCCGACGCGAACGTCAGCCCTTGGCGCCGCCGGTGAAGTTCCACGACGCAAGGTGCAGCGCCGGGACGACGTAGGCACCGACCCCGAAGACCGCGCCGCCCACCAGCGTGAGCTCGGAGCCGACAGCCCGCACGTTGCCCGGCGCGAGCGCCTCCAGGAACGACTGGGTGAAGCGCATGTTCGTCACCGGTCGCACAACGCGGCCGTTCTCGATCAACCAGACGCCGTTGCGCGTCAGCCCGGTCACCACCTGGGTGCGAGGGTCGAGGATGCGGGTGTACCAGAAGTCGGTGACGAGCACCCCTCGCTCGACCGCTGCCGACCAGCTCGTCGCGCGAAGCCGCGCCGGGCTCGAGGACCAGGTTCGCAGGCAGGGCGCCGAACGGGCCGGCGCCGGCAACGGCGTTGCCGGTCGACTCGGCGCCCGAGCGCCTTGGCGGTGCGCCGATCGTGGACCAGCCCGCTCGTCACTCCCGTCGCGCACGAGGTCGACCCGCCGCTTCGGCGTTCCCTCGGCGTCGAACGGGATGCCGACCGCCATCGGGTGCTCGACGTCGTCGGCGAGCGTGATGGCGGCATCGAACTGCTCCTCGCCCGAGCATGGCGAACGACCGGCCCTCCTCGACCGCCCGCCCGTTGAAGCCGTGCAGCGCCAGGAAGGCGAGGATGTTGACGACGCAGTCCGGCTCGAGGACGACCTCGTAGTGGCCGGGCTCGAGGTCGGCGGGATCGGCCGACTCGCGCGCTCGGCGGCGTGGCCTCGGCGCCGACGACGCCTCCATCCAGGTCCGCGATGCGGACCGACGCCGCACGTCCGCTCCCGTCCGATGTGCGGGTGCGCGCGATCCCGTCGAGGATGGCGACGGTCGTTCGGCCGGACAGCCGCTGGCCTGCCGAGTTGGCGAAGGCGACCATCTCGCCGGTCGGTCGAGCAGAATCCGGCCGTCTCCAGGCCGTCCGCAGCGCTCACGAAGGCGCCGACACGATCCGCCGCGCGGCATCGGGCTTGGCGCTGGCAGTCGCCTCGTCCCAGTGCTCGACCGCCGGCGCGGGTGCCGGAGGCGCCAGGCCCGGCCAACCGGGATCGACCGGCCGCAGCGCGAGCGGCATCCGTCGCCGAGCGAACGAGGCGGTCGAAGCGCGTCGTCATCGGTCTGGTTGCCCACCGCTTCGGCGACCCGGCCGTCCAGCGCCACGCGGAGGTGAACACGCTGGGCCGCATCGGCGACGTTCTGGTGGATGAAGCTGGTGGCGAATCGGGTGAGCGCCTCCGCGCCGGTCGTGACGGTCACCTCGGCCTCGGCGTCGGCGCCGACAGAGCGAGGACACGCTCGCAGACGTCGAGCAGCTGGTCGCTCATCCGCGTCACCCCGACCCGCACGCCGCGGAACCGGCACGGGACTGAGGGGTGGCCCGTGTGGCCGATCTGTCCCGGCTGGCCCTTGCCGCAGTTCGGCGTCCCCCAGAAGGTCCACTCCGACTCGTTGCCGAGCATGTCGAGGCTGGCCCAGAAGCGGGGCCCGATGCCGGTATAGGTCGGGTTCTTCAGCATCCGGCCGCGCTTGCCGTTCTTGATCTCCCAGCCGATCTCGCAGCCGAACTGGAAGTTCAGGCGCTTGTCGTCGATCGACCATGAGCGGTTCGTGTCGACCAGCAGGCCGTCATCGGTGGCGGCGATCATCTCCTCGAGGCTGCTGGTTCCCGGTAGCAGCCCGACGTTCGTCATGCGCACCATCGGCAGGCGGTTGTAGCCATCGCCGCGCACCGCCCCGCCCGACGAGGCCAGGCCGGCAAGGGCGGCCGAGTCGCGGCCGGAGAGGACGCCGACCCAGGTCCCGTCGCGGACGATGTCGACCGGGTGGGCCGGGGTGCCCTCGTCGTCGTATCCGAAGCTGCCGAGCGCGCCCGGCAGGGTCGCATCGGCGGTGACGTTCATCAGCTCGGACCCGAAGCGGAGGCTGCCGATCTGCGCCAGGTCCAGCCAGGAGGTGCCGGCGAAGGCGGCCTCCCAGCCCAGGATCCGGTCGAGCTCCACGGCATGCCCGACCGACTCGTGGATCTGGAGCGCCATCTGCTCGGAGCCGATGATCAGGTCGGTCGCGTCGCGGCTCGGACACGCCGGCGCCGTGAGCAGGGCGCTGGCCTCTTCCGCGATCCGGGCGGCGTTGCCCTCGAGGTCGATCTCGCGCACCAGCTCCCATCCACGCGTTCCGTACTGGCCGCGGATGCCGGGGTAGCTGCGCCGCTGCGTCTCGATCTCGCCGTTGGCCGTCGCGTTCATCTGCGCGCCGCACTCGACCACGTGCTGGTCGATCCGGTGGCCCTCGCTGCTGACGAGCCACTTCGTGGTGTCCCACACGTCGTACCCGGCCAGGGCGACGTCGGCGCCGTGCTCCTTCATGGTGCGTGTCACGCTGACCAGCAGGTCGCCCTTCTCAGCCAGCGGGACCGAGAGCGGATCCTCGCGAACCTCATTGGCCCAGCTGTCCTGGCGGACATCGACCGGCGCCAGCTCGAGGTCCGGCCCGGAGACCGATGCGGAGGCGCGCGCGATCGCCGCCGCCTGCTGGCCTGCCTGGCGGGCCGATGCCGGCGTCAGGTCGGCGGTCGAGTAGAAGCCCCAGCCGGAGCCGATGAGGGCGCGAACGCCGATCCCCACGGACGCCTCCTGGCTGAGCTCCTCGACCTCGCCGTTGCGCGCCCCCATCGATTCGTGGCGACGATCCATGACGCGCGCATCGGCGTAGCGAGCGCCTGCCGCCAGCGCGGCCTCAACCGCGGCTTCGGCGTAATCGAACATCGGTCAAATGTTAGCGGGGCTAACGGATTCCGTGGCCGTTCGCGTGCAAAGCGTCCAGATTCACATGATTTCTCTAGGTTGATTTCTTGGTTGGAAATGGCCTCAGATTCAGTCGGTGCGGCCAGGCCCTGCCGCGATCCCGCCTCCGGGCCGATGCGCCGCGTCCGCGCGCTCGACCGGTTCCTGCCAGTTGATCTCGGTGATGCGGCCCGGCGGAAACTCGCCGTCGGGCGGCACGATCCCCTCCTCAGCCTCGAGCGGGATGCCGATCGGCGCAACGAGGTAGCGACCGGCGAGCCGCCGCGCGTCGCGGTCGAGCGCGAAGCCCGCCTTCGCGCGGTGGAATGTGACGGTGAGGTCGGCCGCCACGACCGGCGTGGAGCGGGCGCCGCCTGTGAGGTCGACCCGTGTCGGGGTGTCGATCGCCAGCACCGCGCACGGTCGCGCGGCGGCCTGCGCGTGGCTGCGGGTTGCGTTGACGAGATCCACGGCCGTCGAGATCGGTTCCCGCAGCGGACCCGAGGCGCCGGAGCCGAGCAGCGCGTCGACGATCAGGGTCGCCTCCGCGATCCGTTCGCGCAGCCGCAGCAACAGCTCGGGAGTGGGCGCCACGAACAGCTCGAGCGACCCCGCCGAGGCCATCGCCTGCAGCACGTTCCAGTTGTGGCCGGCGGCCCGACCGGAGAGCTTCGGGGCATCGGCGACAGGATGGCCAGCACGGCACGCCCGGCGGCGGCCAGGCGACGTGCGACCACGAAGCCATCGCCGCCGTTGTTGCCCGGCCCGCACAGCACGACCACCAGCGGCGGGCGTACCAGCGGCCCGCCCGGTCCGCGGATGCGCTCGGCCAGCCGCCCGAGCTCGGCCTGGACCACCTCGGCGACCGCAGCGCCGGCGGACTCCATGAGGGCGTCCTCGGTCAGGCCGAGCTTCTGGGCCGCCTCGTCGATGCGCGCCATCTCATCGGCGCCGATGAGCACGGGAACGCCGCGCTCCGCGCGCGCGGCCGGATCGGTCACCGGCTAGGGCAGCGTCATCAGGTAGGCGACGATGGAGTCGATCTGCTCCGGCGAGAACTGGCCCGCCGAATGCCGGCATGCCACCGCGGTCGATTCCCTCCGTCTCCGGCGTGGTGCCGTCGATCCAGAGGTGGATCCAGTCGTCGGGATGCTCCGCAGCGAGATCCTGGAGGTTCTCGCTGACCGGTCCATCGGCGACGCCGAGCAGGCTCGGGAAGTCTGCCCTGGCCGGCTGAGATCCGGCCCGTGGCAGGTCGAGCATGACGGCTGGGCCTGCGCGATGAGCGCCTCGCCGACGGCCGGGTCGGGCCGCGCCACCCCCGGAGGCGACGGGAGCGCTGGCGCCGGGGATGGCGAAGGGCGGATTCTGCCCGGCCAGGTTCGAGGCGAGGTAGACGCCGCCGACGAGGAAGACGAAGACGGTCAGGCCGATCGCCCAGGCCGGCAGGCCACCGCGAGCGCGTCTCGATCGGCGTGTGGACGGTCATCGGTCAGTGCCCTGCCGCCGCGGCGGCAGACTGCCCGGCGAACCGCGTACTCGACCGGTCTCCGCGCGGTGTACATCAGGAACAGGTTGGCCAGCAACGCCAGCCCGGCCAGGGCGACCAGCCCGAAGCCGCCGAACGCGATGGCCCGATAGACCAGGAGGACCTGGTCGATCGCCTCGGGAGCGCGTCCTGGGCCAGCAGCGAACCCTCGGCCAGCCGCCGCCCATGAGCGCCAGACCGGCCACGGTGCGCCGCCGAAGGCCAGCCACAGCTGGGCCGCCCGACAGGAAGCCGCCGCCCCATGCCCGGCGCAGGATGCGAGGCAAGGCGTGCTCGGCGATTGCGAAGGCGGCCAGCGTGAAGGCGCCGTAGGCGGCCCACAGAAACGCGCCGCGCTCCCACTCGGTCCCGCCGACGGCTGCGCGGACGCTGCGCAGCGCGCCGATCGCCTCCACCAGACTGGCGGCGAACAGGAAGGCGAGCGCGACCTGGCGAACGCGGCGATCGCCCGGCGCCGAAGAGGAGCGTCCAGCGGCCCTGCATGGTCCGGCCGAGGTTGCCGACCGCCAGCGCGGCCGGGACGAGCAGGAGCATCGTCGCCACCGTGCCGGCGGTGGTGACGAAGAACGGGATGCTCAGATCGACCACGACGGCCAGGGCCGAGACCGGCGCCAGCACGAGCCAGGTGAGCCAGGTCAGCATGCCCATCCCCGCCGAGGCCAGGGGCTGGCCGGTCGCCCGCGGGACGACGTAATGGAGCGTCGCGTACGCCATGCCGAGCAGCCACAGTGCGGCGATCGGCTCGCTCGATGTAGACCGACGCCAGCGCGATCAGCAGGTCGTCACGCTCGAAGAAGAAGTCGAACAGGCCCATGCCCGCATTCAGGCTGACCAGGCCGAGCAGCCCCAGCAGGGCGACGCCGGCAAACCAGAGGCTGACGTAGCCGTTGAGCAGCGACCGGGCCACGGTGGCGAGAAACACCGGTGACGATGAAGGCGCCGCCCGCAAGGCCGCCCTCGAACAGCCAGTGCATCCCGCTCAGCGGCGCATTCGGTCCCAGGTCGACGATGTAGATGAGCCGCCACGCCGCCGAGCAGCGCCATGTTCCAATGCGGGGACGCCGTTCAGGCCGCTTCTCCATCCAGCCGGCGGCCGATCAGCCGCGGGGTCATGAAGGCGATGGCCGCGAAGCCGGCGTTGGAGAGCCAGCCATAGACCGCGGCGTTGATGAACGCGTCGTCGACCCGCCGGCCCTCGAACGTCGAGGCCCATATCGAACAGGCCGAGCGGCATCGTGAACTCGAGATGTCGACGATGCGCATGCCGATGGCCAGCACCCCGAGCGCACCCGCGAGCGCCAGCCAGAGGGCCGCGGCAACGAAGAACCCGGTCGCGGCATTGTCGGGCGCCTGGGAATGAGGGTGCGCCGCCGCTTCGGCGGCTGGTCATACGGGCGCAGCTTCTTCGGGTATTCACCGTCATCGGGCGCGTCGACCCTTCTGCGGGGCTCGCTCGGGGCGGGGTAGGCCGCCGCATTGTACCGAACCGTGACAGCACGAATCATGTCCCACCCGACGCGGAGGCGCCCTCGGCCGTTCGATCGCTCATGGAATGTCACCGATGGTTCGCGGGGCTGTACCGGATCCTCGAACCGCCGACCTTCGGGTTATGAGCCCGACGAGCTACCGAGACCTGCTCCACCCCGCGGCGGCTACCATGTTAGTGGGATGGACCCCAGCCGGTCATACGGTTGGCGGTTCGAGATCGCCACGTCGCACCTCCGCATCGGCCCGTGCCGGACAGGTCCTTCGGAAGATACGGCTCGCGCCGACCGAGCCTGTGGTGCTATGCGGCGATCGCGGCCGCCGTCGTAGTGGCACCTACCGCCTGGCGCCGATCTCGCCGGCCGTCGACCGTCAGCCGACCGGAGATGACCACGTGTCGTGTGCTGACGCCGGATGGCCGAGGTGACCACTCGCGGCACGGTGCCGCCGAGCCGTCATACCGCACGAAAGTGCGCCTCGCGGGAGGCGGGTCCTCGAACTGGAAGCCGCAGGTTGCGGGGGACGGATTCGTACCGCCGACCTCGGGTTATCAGCCCGACGAGCTAGCACTGCTCCACCCCGCGACCTCTCATGGAGTGCCGGCCCATGGTCGGCCGACCCCGCCCATCGGCAGCGCCGCCTGCAGGATCGAGCGCAGCACCAGGAGCGCGACGATCGCGACGATCTGGCCGCCGAGAATGACGCGGTTCACGTCCATCGCCGGCCGCCACTGTGCATTGCCATTGCGGATGACGTACATGCCGGCGGGCTTGCGATGCCAGGCCGAACCCCGCGCCGCCGTTCCCCTCCGTGTCCCCGCCGCCTCCGCCGCCACCGCGCACCTTGGCGGCCGGGAAGAAAGATCACGCCGTCGCGCTCGATCGGCTCGCCGAACACCTGCTCGGATGGCCATCGCGTCCACGTCTGGTCCATTGCGGTCTGCGCCACTTCGTCTCGATCGGGTCGGCCTCCTGCGTTTCGTCGGCCGATCAGATACGCGCCCCGAGCGCGGTGCCGCGGGGCAGCGGCTGACTAGAATGTGCGCGTGTCCGATCGCGAGGTCGCTGCCCGGCTCGCGGGACTCCGGCGTGCGGGGGTCGATCTCGAGCGCCGCCTGCGCGCCGATCAGATGGCCGCCCCCGATTCCGAGAGCTATTGGGCGTCGCAGGTCGCCGAGTGGCGGGCGCCATCGAGGGCAACCTCAGCCACTACCCATTCCAACTGCGTGCGCTCCAGGCGCCGATCGCCACCGGCACCCGAGGGCGGCGCCGGGTCGGGCGAGCGAGACGCTCCGCGAGCTCCTCGAGATTCGCGCCCGGCTCGACACCACCATCCAGCGCATCACCTCCGTCGACTGCGGCGCTCAGGTCGGCCGGTGCGCCCCAGGCTCCATCTCGACGGTCGCGTGGTGGATGCCGTGGCGGTCGAGCAGGGCGAGGTAGGGATCGGGGTCGAACGCCTCCGGACCGAGCACGCCCGCGCCGGACCAGGCGCCGTTCGGCAAGCAGCTCCATGGCGATGACGGGGTTGAAGCCGGTCTGCCAGCCGACGACCTGGAGGCCGTTCGGCGCCATGTCTCCTCCGCGTCGGCCATCTGGTAGGCGAACGTCTCGCGCGGCTTGCCGTCCTTCGTGCCGAGCACCCAGGTGCCCACCACGGCGCGGCCACGGAACTTGTCGCCCAGGCTGATCGGGTCGGGCGTGATCGCGGCCAGCACGTCGCGCGGCGCGACCTCGACGCCCTTCACGCTGACCTTGTCGGTGCGGTCCATGCCGAGTGGCGTGGATCGTCTTGAGCTTGTCGATGAAGTCGGCGCCGAGCGCGTACTTGAAGGTCGCCTGCGCGCGTCGACCCAGCGAGGGATCAGCACGACCTCCTCGTGCTCGACGTTGACGCACTCGACCGGGCCGATCCCCTCCGGGAACGGGAACGACTCTGGTGCGCTGAACGGCTCGGTGGTGTGCCAGTCACCGTTCTCCCAGACGATCGGCGGGTTGAGGCACTCCTCGATGGTGGTCCAGATGCTGAAGACCGGCGCGAAGGCGAAGCCGGGGATCTCGAGGTCGCCGCCGTCGCGGACGTGCACCTCGTCGATCTCGTCGAAATCGTGCTTCGCGGCGTGGGCAGCGAAGACGTCGGTCAGGCCGGGATCCATGCCCATGCCGACCAGTGCCAGCTTGCCCCGCGCCTTCCACGCATCGGCCAGCGCGAACTGCTCGTCGCCGAGCTTGACGCCCGGCTGCTCGAACGGCCGATCCGGATGCGGCTTCGACAGGCTGACCGCCATGTCCATGTAGTTCGCATCGGCCTCGAGCGCGCCGGTGAAGATCGGCATCACGAACTGCGGGTCGACCGCGTTCATGACCAGGTCGGACCGGTGGGCCGCGCCAGCTCGGTGACGGCCGATCGCGTCGCGGGCGTCGATCTGGACAGCGGTGAAGCCGAGGCGCGCCACCGAGCGCGTCGGCCAGGGTCCGGGCGCGGGATTCGTCGTAGTCGGCGAGGACCATCGCCTCGAGCCAGTCGCGCTCTGCTGAGAGGCGCGCGATGGCCTCTCCGACCGTGCCGACACCGATGAGCAGGACTCGCATGGGTCACCAGAAGAGCGTATTCCGATTGGGGCACGAGTCTGCGAAACGGGATCTCGAGTGCAGTTTGGCTCCCGAATCCGTGGGCTGGTCAGGCCTCCTCAGTGCGGTCGGTGGCCTCAGGGCGATCCTAGCACGGATTCATGCGGCAGAGCGGCTACGCCGGCCGGCGGCGCAGTGGCCCACGCGGCGATCGTGTCCTGCGCCGGTCAGGGTGCCCGTCGCCCGGTGGCTGAAACGAACAGAGCCGCCAGCACGGTCGTGACTACCCCGAGGGCTGCTGTCTCCCGCCATACCCAGATCGGGTAATCGGCAGCGGGAATGCGCCAGGCGACGAGGGTCATTCCGGGCGGAGGGAGCTCGGCAGTCTCGTCGACGTCATCGGATGCGAAGTACTGCTGGAGCGTGATCACCTCCCAGCTGCTGTGATCCCGCAAGCCGGTGTTGTAGATTTTCGAGTCGCCCGCCATGTCGCCGAACTGTGGGATCGGTCGCGCCTCGGCTGCCATCCAGGCATCGATGCCCATTGACGTCCCGGCGACGAGCAGCACAACAGCGAGCGCCGAGGCGAGAACAGCCGGGAAGGTCCGGCCGACAACGACGCCCGCAAGCAGCCCGATCGCCAGGGCGAGTGCGCCGCGGGCGATCAGCAGGGGAAGGGGCGTGACCAACGATCCGAAGCTCGGCTCCCCACCAGCGAGTTGCCGAGCCAGCGCCGTCCCCGAGAAGCCGATGAGCACTGTCGCGACCAGGACGAGTCCGACCACCGGTCCTGCCCGCAGCGCGAGCCATCGGCGGCGTGATGGGCTCAGGGTCCACGCGATGCCGGCCGTGCGCCCCTCGATCTCGCGGCCGACCAGTGGCGGCCCGAGGATGACGCCGAGGAGAAACGGCGCGAGCGTCGAGCCGACGGCTGCGTAGGCGCCGACGTCGCGCAGAGCGCTGTACGCCTGATACGACACTCCGCAGGTGTCCTGCATCGTCGCTGGCAATGGCGCGTCGGTGTCGCGCTGCCAGCACTCTGGCGCGGCCGCCTGGATCTGCTCCATCCGCCAGCCGATGACGACCAGCGCCACGACCAGCACAACCACGAAGGCGATGAGCGTCGCTAGCTCCCAACGCTGGAGCTTCCAGGCCAGCCGAGCGGCGCCCATCAGGAAGGTCGCCGGTGTCGAGTGACCGCCGCCGCGCCTCCGATCAGGAGCAGGCCGGCGCCAGTGAACACCGCGGTCTCCCGCGCCACGATCTCGTTGTAGCGCTCGCCCGGGATGATCAGGATGTAGTCGCGGCCAAGTGGATCGCGCTCCGCCTCGGCGTCCGCCAGGCTGGCGTAATAGGTACCGTCTTCCGCCTGATAGGTCTCGAGCGGCGCCCCGCCGCCGCCGTACACCTCGGCCCACGTCAGGCGCTCGCCATTCGTCAGCTCGATCCCAGACTCGATCCACAGCGGCCCGCCGAGCCACTCGTTCATCGACCTCACTTCGGCTTCGTCGTGGTACCAGATCGGGAAGCCAGCCCAGCTCGCCGCATACAGCCCCCCGACGACGAACACGCCCAGGAGCAAAGCTGGCAGCTGCCGTCCCAGCAGCGCGCCGACGAGCACGCCGGCTCCAAGGCCCAGCATCGCCCGTCCCACGATCAGTGGCCCTCGATTGCCGTGGAGGTTGAAGTCCTGCGACATGTTGATGTCCGGCAGCATCGCGGTGGCAAGGACCTCGGTCGTCGCGGCGAGCAGGGCGGTGAGCAGAACCGCCACGAGGGCCGCGAAGGCGACGCGGCCGATCAGCCACCGCACCCGGGATCGGCCGACCGTCCACGCCAGCTGCGCCGTGCCGTGCTCGACCTCGCGAGCCACCAGCGGCACCCCGAGGACCAGCCCAACGGCGAAGCCCGCCAGCCACGTGTTGCGGATGATGATCTCTGCGATGCTGAAGGTCCCGCTGAAGCGTTGACCCGCTGCCTGACAGGCAGCGGCCGGATCGAAGAAGTCGCAGTCGGGGTAGGCAGCTGCCAGGCCATCGAGCTCGAACGCCCACCACAGCATCAGGCCCGAGACGACGACGACCGCGGCGGCCAGCAGCAGGATCTCGAGGCGCTGGAGGCGGAACGACAGGCGCGCCCAGTTGAGAACCCCAGTCATGCCGCCTGCTCCCGCGCCGGCGTCGGCCGAGCCGATGCCAGGTAGCCGAGCACGATCTCCTCGAGCGTGGCCGGACGGCCTTCACCCTCGAGCTGGAGCGCGATGCGCTCACCGGCTGGCCCGGCAAACGTCGCGATGACCTCGCCGGCGGCCTGGTCCGCCTCAGCGACCCGGTGTATGGCGAGCGCCTCGGCCACGGACGACTGGAGCAGCACGCGTCCGACCCCGAGCACGATGAGCCGATCACACGCCTGCTCGACGTCGGTGACGATGTGGCTCGAGAGCAGCGCCGTGCGCCCCGTCGCTGCGGACCGCATCGGTCAGGACATGGAGGAACTCTCGGCGCGCCAGTGGGTCGAGGCTGCCAGCGGCTCGTCCAGCAGCAGGATCGGTGCGCCCGCGTGCCGAGCGCCATCGCCAGCGCGACTTGTGCCTGCTGTCCGCCCGAGAGGTTTCGGGCGCCGCGTCGGCCGGGATGTCGAGCTGCGTCCAGGCGGTTGCGGGCATAGTCGCGGTCGAAGCTCGGGCGCAGCTGCACGCGCCAGGTCGAGGTGATCCTCGACCGACAGTCCGTCGTACAGCGACGGGGACTGCGGCACGTACCCGACTTCGCCGAGCGCGCCGGATCGGTCCTTCCACGGGTCGATGCCCGCCGACCGCGGACCGATCCGCGCGTTGGCCGCTCGAAGCCGACCCAGGTCTTGATGAGCGTCGACTTGCCGGCCGCGTTCGGCCCGACCAGGGCGGTGATCCCGCCGGCCGGCAGCGCGAGGTCGATTCCCCCCAGGGCCCAGACCCCGCCGCGGTAGCGCTTCGCAAGTCCTCGGGCCTCGAGGACCGGATCGGTCGTGGTCATGCTCCCTATCCCCATGAGGAGCGGAGAGTAGCGCCACGACCAGACGCCAGGCCGACGAACGGGAGCGCGATGGCTGATGCGCGAAGGGTCTGCATCGGTTCACCTCCTTGCTGACCGATGCTCCGCGTCGGGCGCGCCATGCGCCATCCGGCAGGTTACCCATCTCCGATTGCGTGATCTCCCGCATTGGTGGGCCGATGGCCCTCTGCTACCGTCGGAGGCATGTCGATCTCGCGTCAGCGACCTCCTCGCGCTGCTCGTCGCGGTCGGCGCCGTGATCGCCAGCCTCGTCGTCTGGGACTACGGGAAGGTCGACATCGGTATGACGCTTGGCGCGGACGGCGAGTTGGTCTTCGTCCACGACGTGACGCCAGACGGCAACGCGCACCGAAGTGGCTTCAGGCCAGGCATCTCGATGCTCGATCTGACCACGACCGACGGCGATCACGTCGAGCGCGGCGAGCCGATCGGGATGGACGAGGGACTGGGTCGCCGGCGGATCTGATGCCGTGGGAGCACTTGGGCCGTCGCGGAAGCGACCGGACTCGTCCGACCGGACCGATATCGGCTGCCCATCGAGGCCGTCGATCGGCGCGGATCGCAGACGGCCGTCGCGGGCGACATCGATCCGGGAGGCATCGGCTGGATCAATGCGTACGCCACGATCGACCGCGGCTTGCTCGAGTTCGAGCTGAGCAGTCGATCTGGGTCGTGGCACTGGGCTCGCTGCTCGGCGTCATCGTCTGGCGGCTTCTCGTCCACGGCCTCGCCGGTGCCATGGGCGCGAGCACGCGGTCCTGCTGAGCGCGGCCGCCGCGCACCCTTCCTGCTCATCTGCCCGTCGTCCAGGTCGGCACGCCGATCGGGATCGCCGCCGGCTTCCTCGTGCCAGCAGCCATGGCCCTGGTCCTGGGCCGGTCCCTCGCCCGGCACCATCCAGATCCCCGTGGGCTCCAGACGGGCGTGCCGGCACCGTCGTTGCGGCGGCCCTCGTCGCCATCCTCGTCGTCCCCCACATGACCTCAGCCGCATTGTGCGCGGCGATCGCGGCCCCATCCTGCTGCGTCATCGCCGCCATCGCGCTCATCCCGGCGGCGGTCTCCGCATGCACGTCCCAGCACGATCCGGGAGCGCGCCGGCTCGCTAGCCTCGGTCGCTGGTCCCGGCGCGGCCGCTGTCGCTCGTCGGTCCAGTCCATGCCGGACGCCGATTCTGCCGCTCCTCCTGCTGGCGCTGCTGCTCGGCTGGCAGCTCGTGCCGGTGGAGCGCCGCCTCGCTCGCGCTGGCGCAGGGCTCTCGGGTCCGAATCGCGCACCGTCCCGCGCCGATCGCGCCTCGCCGCACGAGCCCTTGCTGTCGGCCATCGGCGGGACCGGCTGACCTCGGCCTCGTCGCGCCGTGGTGGTCGTTCGGGCATCACGCAGCACAACAGCTGGGCGCTGGTCATCGGCATCGGGCTCGCCGGCCTCGTCGGGTTCGCGGTCCGTCGTGGCTTCCTCGGCCCAACCTGGACCGATGCCGCTTCCCGCTGGCGGCTGCGGTCGGCATCCCGGTCACGATCTCTCGCTTCCACCTGACCGTCGGGTACAGAGACATGGGCTGGGCAAGCGCCGTGCTGGCGCCGCTCGGCGCGCGCTCAGCGAGCGCCACCTGCTTGCGGCGCGGCACAGCGACCAGCGCTGGCGGACCCGTCCTGTTCGTCGGCGCGGTTATCGTCGCCGTGTTCGCGGAGTCTGGCTCGGTGCGCTCACCATGCCGTGGCCCTGTCTCGGCGGCTGGTCGCCCCTGTTCCGGGTCTCCCGGTCGCGTTCACTGTCGAGCCCGGCGAGGTGCGCGCATTGCGCCTCGCGCTCGAGACGCTCGCGATCGCCCTCACGCCTGGCATGGCGGCCACCGTGCTCGTCCCCTCCGGCGGATGCCTGCTCGTCGCATGGCTGGTTGCCATCGTCGTCTGGCGCCGCTTCACGCTCGCGCCGCTGATGGGCCTCGTGCAGCGCAGCCAGCTCCAGCGCGACCTGGCGGTCGCGGCGGCGGAGACCGAGCGCGCGCGCCTGGCGGCCGACCTCCATGACGACGCGCTCCAGCAGCTCACCATGCTCGTCCGCACCCTCGATGAGTGCGGCCACAAGGAGGAGGCCGACGAGGCACGCGAGGTCGCCACCAAGCTGCGCTCGGTCGTCGGCGACCTGCGCCTGCCGATCCTCGACGACCTCGGCGCCGGCGCCGCGCTCGAGTGGCTGGTCGAGCGGGTCGAGCCGCTGGCCGGCGGCCCGGTGAAGCTCGAGCGCTCCGACGAGACCCGGCCGCCCGCGAACGTCGAGCTGGCCGTCTTCCGCGTCGCCCAGGAGGCGCTGACGAACGCGATCAAGCACGGAAGTCCGCCGATCGCCGTGCGCTATGACGTGCGCACCGACGGCCGCGTCACGCTGGCCATCGACGACGCCGGCGACGGGCATCGGCTCCGAGGCGGCCGAGGAGGCGCCGCGCGCAAGGCCACTTCGGCCTGCCGAACATGCACCAGCGGGCGGAGCAGATCGGCGCTCTGCTCGACGTGCGCCGCTGGCCGGCCGGCGGCACTCGCGTCGCACTTGAGTGGCGCCCGCAGTGATCCGGGTGGCGGTGGTCGACGACCATCCGCTGGTGCGCGAGGGCACCGCCGCGCTGGTCGATCGCCAGGAGGACATGGAGATCGCCGGCGTCGCGGCTTCGCTGGATGAGCTGCGCCCGCTCCTCGGAGAGAGCGTCGACGTCCTGCTGCTCGACCTGCGGCCTGGGCGAGGAATCCGGCTTCGACCTCCTCCGCGATCCGGCCGGACCGATGCCGGCGGTGGTCGTCGTGACCTCCTACGACTATCCGCAGTACGCCGATGCGGCGCTGCGGCTCGGCGCCGCCGGCTTCGTCGTCAAGACCGCCCCCACCGCCGAGCTGCTCGAAGCGATCCGACGCGCCGCCGCCGGTGGCCTGGCATTCGGCGTCCGTCCCGGCCATGGCGTGTCGCTGTCTGAGCGCGAGCGGGAGGTCCTGCGCTGCGTGGTCGACGGCGCCTCCAATGACGAGATCGGCGCGCGGCTCGGGATCAGCTCGCGGACCGTCGAGTCGCACCTGCGGCGGCTGTTCGACCGACTCGAGCGTCGCGTCCCGGACCGAGCTCGCCGCGCGGGCCATCCGGGAGGGCTGGCTCGAGGAGACTCGCTGAGGGAGCCAACGCCGATATTTCGGCGGATTGGCTCTCTGGGAGAGGCTCACACGGCCGGGAGCGGTTCGGCGAGCATCCCATCCTGGATCTCGACGACGCGATCCGCCAGGTCGAGCAACGCGGGTCGTGGGTCGCGACCACGGCCGCTGACGCCCTCGGTGCGCACCACCGTGCGCAGCATCGCCATGATCGCGTGGCCGGTCTGTGAGTCGAGCTGCCCGGTCGGCTCATCGGCCAGGAGGAGCTTCGGGCGGTTGGCCAGCGCCCGCGCGATCGCGACGCGCTGCTGCTCGCCGCCGGACAGCTCGTGCGGCCGATGGCTGCGCGCGCTCGCCGAGCCCGACCAGCTCCAGCAGCTCGTCGACCCGCGCGTCGCGGGCGCGCGGATCCGCGCGCACGAGGCGCAGCGGCATCTCGACGTTCTCGGCCGCCGACAGGATCGGCACGCAGCCCGAACGCCTGGAAGATGAAGGCGACCGTGTGCCGCCGGACGTCGACCAGCTCGCGCCTCGCTCATCGCCGACACCTCGGCGCCGTCGACCAGCACGCGGCCGGACGTCGGCCTGTCGAGGCCGCCGAGCAGGTTGAGGAGCGTCGTCTTGCCGCGACCCGGACCGACCCCTGACGGCGACCAGCTGGCCGCGCCCGACGCGCAGGTCGACGCCGCGCAGCGCGTGGACGACGGCGTCGCCGGACGGGTAGTCGCGGGTCAGGCCCTCGGCGCACCGACCATCGCGCCGCCGCGGTCCGGCGCTCGATAGCGCTCCGAGGAGGTCATCGGTCCGGCTCCTGCCGTCGTGGGTGTCCGGCCAGATGCCGATGTGGTCGTGCTCGAGGCGCAGCCGCACGCGCCGCTCCAGGCCCAGCGCCTCGACGTGGGCGCGCGGCAGCTGGAGCCGGCCGGCCCGGTCGAGGACGGCGAACTCCTCGGCGATGATCTCGTGCTCGCCCTCCTCGGAGACCGACGGCCGGCGCAGCGTCTCGGACGAGGTCCGGCCGTCGCGGATGGCGACGGTGCGCTCGACCTGCTCGCGACACGAGCGGGTCGTGGGTCACGATCACGACGGTCGTGCCGAGCTCGGCGTTGATCCGCCGCAGGAGCTCGAAGATCTCGGCGCTGGTCGCGGTGTCGAGCTCGCCGGTCGGCTCGTCGGCCAGGAGCACCTCGGGCGCATTGGCGAGCGCGACGGCGATCGCCACGCGCTGCTGCTCGCCGCCGGAGAGCCGCTCGGGCCGATGGTCGGCGCGCTCCGCCGAGCCCGACCATGCGCCGAGCAGCTCGCGCGCCGTGCGCTGCCGCCGGCCCGGCCGCGCCGTCGAGGATCATCGGCATCTCGACGTTCTCGACCGCCGTCAGGTAGGGCAGCAGGTTGCGCGCGGTCTGCTGCCAGACGAAGCCGATCGTCGCGGCGCCGATAGCGGGTTCGCTCGCGGCGGCCCATGCCGGTCGAGGTCGTGGCCGGCCACGGTGGCCCGCCCGGCCGAGGGCACGTCCAGCCCGCCGAGGATGTTCAGCAGCGTCGACTTGCCGGAGCCCGAGGCGCCGACGATGGCGATCATCTCGGCCGGATCGACGAGCAGGTCGAGTCCCTGCAGGGCGACGACCTCGAGGTCGGCGACCTTGTAGATCTTGACCAGGTTGTCGCAGACGATCAGCGCGCCCTCGCCGAACCGCCGGCGGGCCGTGACCCCGGCTCGGGCAGGTCGGTCGGCTCGGCCCAGGCCGCGCGCCGGCGCCGGCACCTCGCGGCAGGTCGACGATCTCGCTTCCGGGATCCCTCATCTGGTCGCGTCACCTCGCTATCCTGCCCGTCACTCGAGCCCCTCGCGAATGGCCCGCGCCGGGTCGGCCCGGCGCTGCATCCAGCCGCCAGCGCGCCGATGGCCGATCGCCAGCACCGCACGGCCGTTAGCACAGCCGAGCTCCTCGAGTCGACCACCGGCTCACGCCGATCGCTGCCGTGAAGCACCTGCAGGCCCAGCCCGGGTGCCACGAACCACGCGACGGCCACGCCGAGCGCAGCCCCGACGACTCGCCACGAGCACCGCCGGCGCGTGCTCGACGACCGTCAGGCCGAGGAGGCCGCCCGGCGTATGCCCGATCGTTCGGAGGTGCGCCGTCTCGCGCGGCTGCGGACCCGGCGCAGCCCGAGCGAGACGATCACCGCCAGCGCCGCATAGGCGACGGCGACCGCCACGGCGAGGGCGAAGCCGGTGTCGACGCGCGCACCAACGGACGCTCGCAAGCCCTTGAGCCTCGCTCCGGCCGGTGACGCGGGTCGCCGGGAGCGACCTCGGCCATCGCCTTCCTGACCGACGGCCGCCGTCACGCCGGGGGCCCGCAGGAAGAGCGCGCTCGGCCGCGGACGCCCGAACGCCGGCAGGGCGAGCGTCGCGCGGCACGACGAGCCTGGCCGCGGTCGGAGCGACGCCGGAATCGCGCACGGATCGCGACCACGGCAGGGTGACGACGTGCGCGCCGAGACGAGCATCTCGACCTCGTCGTTGACCCGGATCTGTCGCGGTCCGCCATCGCACCCGGGCGTCGACACGATCGCCGGAATGGCGCTGGTCGGGACCCGGTGGCTCGCGCATCACGCGCGGAAGTCCCGTGTCGACCTCGGCTCCGGCAGTGACGCTCTGCGAACGCGCGGCATATCGAGCGCGTTCATCTGGACGCGCGCACCGCCCCGGCCGCCGATCACCGCGGAGTCGTCGGGCATGCGCGCCGCGGCCGCCACGCCCGGCCCTCGTGGCGGGAAGTCGAGTGGCCACAGCCGGTGCCTGGCGTGATGGCCGGTCGGCGCCGATGTCCTGCCACGACTGGGCAGCTGGCCGCGATCGATGGTGACAAGATGGCGGACCAGAAGGTGCCGATCGCGACGGTCAGCAGCAGCACGATGAGCGGCAGGTGCCCCGTCCCCGGTGCGTTCCGCACGCCGCAGCCCGAGGGCGGGCACCATCCCGCGTCCCGCCGCGGCGATCCACCCCGCCGCCCGAACCGGATAGGGATAGAGGCGCACGGTGACGATGCCCACGGCCAGGCCGATGAGCGCCGGCACCGCCGCGAGCATTGGATCCACTCCGGCGAGCTCGCCCGCCGCGCTGCCTCCGGCAATCCCACGCTGCCGGAGGAGCAACGCGCCACCGCCCGGCGAGGACTACGACCAGCCCCTCGAACGCCATCCGGCGTGGGCTCAGACGGGCGGCGGTCGGCATCTCGCGCTCACCTCCTCGCAGCGGGCTGTCACCGGTCGAAGGACGGTCAGCTCAGTACCAGCATCGTCGCCGCCCGCGACGACACCTGCCAGCACCGGGCTCGACGGCGCCGCCCGCCCTTCCACCAGCGGCCGCGGCGAGGTAGGCACCGCGCCGCCGGGCACGGCGATGAGCAGCCCCTCCAGCAGGTGGGAACCGACCAGCTGGCCACCGACGCGCCGCGGCCTCGAACCAGCATGACCGCGCCGCGACGGCGATGGACTATCAGCAGGGCCACCAGCGCGACCGCGGCCGTGCCACCGCCGACGGGCCGAGCGATGCGGTCACGAGCACCGCCTCGGCGGTGCGCCGCTCGGCCGCGTAGTCGTCGAGAAGCTCGAGCAGGCCCGTCTGGAGGGTCGTCACGTCCGCGTCGCGCTGCGTCGTCACGAACGGCGGGTAGCGGGTCCGCATCTCGCGCAGGTCGAAAGTGAGCTGGTCGACCGTCCCGGCATCGAGCCGGTCCGCATCGAGGAAGTACCGCCATGCATAGCGAGCGGGAGTCGGTTGCGGATGAGGCCGGGATAGGCATCGGGCGAGAGGAGCGCCGCGCCGTAGAGCAGCTGGAATCGGGGGAGACGACGATGACGGTGGGCAGCTCGAGGGAGGAGTCGTTCATCCAGAACTCGTCCGCAGGGTCCGCCACCGCATAGATGCCGACCACGTCTGCCGCCGCGCCGACCGGGCAGCCGAACTGCCCGACCAGCGCGTCCTGGTGTCGGGAAAGAGCTCCAGGCGTCCCCGACGCCGACCCCCAGCGTCTCGGCGATCGGGTCGCGAGGGCGACCTCGAACACGGTCGCGTCTTCCGGATCCTCGGGTGACGTCCCGCGTCGGCCGGGAATCGTGCTCGTCTCGCCGGTCGGCATCCGGCCCTCCACGACTGATCCGCTCCTCGACTCCCTCCGGGAAGCGGAATCGGAGCCAGGCTGGCTGCTCACGTGGCGGGTCGTACACCGACCAGCTGGAGCTTTCGGCCTAGCATCGATCGGCGATCAGGAGCGCGGACGCTCTCGGGCAGCCCGGCCTCGAGCTCCGGACCGCGTCGGCGATGGACCCGAGGCCGCTGCCGCCGGCCATGTGGCCGATCCGCCCAGCTCAGGTTGCGTTCGATCGACTGCACGCCCGACCTCGTAGCGCAGGCCGTCATCCGCGACGCGTTGAAAAGCCGCGGGCCGGCGGCGGCCAGGAAGGCGGTGACCGAAGACGAGGCCAGCGACGAGCATCAGGACGATCTCGGCCCGATAGCGGATGAGGAGAAAGCCGACGGCACGCATCGGTCAGTCCTCCCCGCTCGGAGCACGCCGCTGACCGGGACCCGGCGCAGTATGCCGCCGATGACGATGACGGTCACCAGCAACGCAACGGCCGCCAGAGGTAGACGACCCCGTGGCCGCCCACGGTATCACGACCAGGACCGGCGGCACGACGGTCCGCGCATCCGCGGTCAGGGTCACGAACGGCAACACGAGCCACGACAGGACCAGCCCGAGCCCGGTCCCCGCAACCACCCCGGCAGTGAGCAGAAAGGCGTTCTCGAGGGTGAGCCACGCCGACAGCTGCCGCCGGCGAGAGCCCCAGCGCGTGCAGCAGCGCGAACTCGCCGAGCCGCTCGCGGGTGCTGACGGCCGCACTGACCACGAAGCCGATGACGGCCACGATCAACGCGGAGATCGACCCGATCGCCAGCGCGCCGATGACGCCGAGCGCGACCGGATCGTCGGTCAGCTCCGCGGCCCGTTCATGCGGCCGACGAGCGTCTCGACCGAGAATGGGTCTTCGGCCAGCGGGCGGCCGCCGCTGCCTCATCCGTCGACCGACAGCCACCACTCGTCGGCGAACAGGTCCTCGCCGCTGCGGCCAAAGGTGGACAGCGCGTAGCCGCCGACGTCGAGCGACGACGAATGGCCGATTGGGCTCGAGCGTCGGGAATGCGTCGACGATTGCCGCGATCCCCACCTGCGTCCGACGGGTGAGCGACCCGATGGCGACCGAGTCTCCAACCTCGGCCCGTGTTGCATCGGCGAAGCTGCGGCTGACGGCGATCGGCAGCGGCCGGTCGGCCACCTCGGCCAGCGAGTCCGGCAGCAACCGAAGCTCGAGAGCTCCCTCGTCTCCGTAGATCGGCTGCTCCTCGGGGAAGTCGACCACATCGGGCTCTCCCTCGACGGTCGGCGCGGCCTCCGGGGACTGAGCCCGCGCTCGAGCCGCCAGCTCCAACCGTCGCGCGACGGCACCAGGTCCACGTCCGTCGACCCGCCCGCTGCGTCCACGATGGCGACGCTCGTCACGTCCAGGTTCCCGGCGACCCGCGTGTCGGGGGGTAGCTGGAGCAGCAGCTGGATGCCGAGCAGATCGAGCGGGTACTCGGGCGCTGCGACGCCGCTACAGCTCGTCTGTCAGGCTGACCTCGATTCGCTGCCCGGCCACCGCGGCCAAGAGCTGGGATGTGGCGTCGATGACGTGGATCGATGCCGTGGCATCGCGGACCGCGACGCTGACCCGGCGAGGCCTCCCACCGGAAGGGCCGGGAGAGAAGGTGACCCTCTCATCCTCCTTCGGCGAGTTCTCGAGCCGGTCACCCCGAGCGCGAAGCCGGCCGTGTCCCCGGCAGCGGGATCGGACGAAGCCGGCGAGGTCGGGGCGAGGTCAGCCGAAGCTCGCCGAGGCGGCGCCGCCAGGTCGGACCGCATGTCGGACGTCGGGCAGCGTCCCGCTGTCGAGCGCCAGGAGCTGCCCGCCGGCGGCCGCGCCCGAGACTCGAAGCGTCGACGCCACCGGGGAGGGCCGCGACGCCATCGGCGCCGCGATACGCCGCCGACCGCCCAGACGGCAGGTGGGGGAAGCGCCGACGTCACGCGCAGGTCCCCGCCGGCCTGGTACGTCGCCTGGTCGGCCTGGGATCGCGTCCAGGTTCTGGTGTAGGCGGCGGCGAACGTGCCGAGCGCCGCGGCCAGCATGAGGAGCAGCGCGGAGCGGGTGTAGCGGAGCGGTCGACGTGCGAGCTGCCGCGCCCCGAGCGGGGCGACGAGCCCGCGTCGCGTTCCGAGACAGACGCTCCGCAAGCTCCGCCAGGAGCGGCACGACGCGCAGCGCCAGGATCGCGCCCGCCAGCAGGCCGATGGCCGGCGCCGCCACCAGGAGCGGGTCGAGCCCAACGCTGCCGCGCACGCTCGCCGTCAGCGGCGCGCCGTACTGGCGCAGCTGCCAGAGTCCGATCGCCGCCAGGATGACGAGCGCAAGGTCAATGCCGAGCCGTTGGGCAAGGCTCCGATTGCCCTGGCGAGCGATCGTCTGGCGGACGGCCGCCAGGCCCCGCCCGGAGGCAAGCGCGGGGACGACAAGCCCGACCAGGCAGGCGAGCCCGGCGATGCCGGCCACGATGAGCGCGACCGAATCGACCCGGGGCTCGATGCTCACCCCTGCGTCCGCCAGCGGACCGATCGCGTCGAACAGCCGGAGCGCGCCGACAGCGAGCCAGGGCGCGGCGAGGGCGGCCGGCACGACGAGCACCAGCCCTTCGAGGAGCGCCATCCACGCCACGTGCCCGGCGGTCGCGCCCCGCGATCGGAGCATGGCGGTCTCGATGCGTCGCTGCTCGACGAGCAGCCCCGCCACCAGCACGAGCGCGTAGGCGGCCAGGATCACGAACTGGATCGTCAGCAGCAGCACGCCGGATCGGCTCACCAGCAGCGATCGATCTGCCCCGCGAGCACCTCGGGCAGACCGGTCGACACGCTGAAGAACGCGCGTCGCCGAGCTCCGAGCGGATGCGGCGCTCCAGAGCCGCGGTGTCGCTGCGCAGCCAGCGCACGTTCTCGAGCGCCAGATTGTCGAAGTCCGGGAGCGTCCGCCAGCTCACGTCCAGCTCGCCGGTGGCGACGCGGTCGACGAGGTCCGCGCCGGTGACCACCAGTGGCCCGTGGACGGTGAACGACGCCCCCTCGCTGACCCCGGTCAGGTCCAGCGGGTCGTCGAGCCAGTAGCGCTCTGTCGGGTCGTTCGGCCGCCAGATCCCGACGATCCGCAGGTCGATCACCCGCTCCTCGCCGGCGCGACTCGCCAGCGACAGCTCGTCGCCGACCTCGATGCCGAGCCCTGGCTGCGTGCCCGCCGACACCGCCACCTCGAGCGGCTCGGCGCCGGATGCCGGCCACGCGCCATCGACGATGGTCGCGTGCTCCACCAGGCGATCCGCGGCGGCAAACACCGCCACGTCGGTCTCGGACGCACCGGCGACGGCGCCTTCCAGGTCAAAGGAGCCGGATCGGATCGTCCGCGCCAGCTCGCCATCGGTCCAGCCCAGGATCCGCCGCGATTGGCTGGAGACCGCCTCATCGACGGTCGCGAGCTCCTCCGGGTCGACGCGCATCTGGACATCGATGCTGGCGGCGGCGGCCGGCTCGGCAGCGAGGGTCTTCCGGAGGCCACTCAGCGCGACGGCATCGCCGTAGAGGACGCCGATCGCCAACAGCGTCGTCGCGCACACGATCACGAGCCAGGTGGCGATCACGATGAGCCAGTCGGCGACGCTTCGTTGCAGGACAACGCGCAGCGGGGCCAGCAGGCCCTCGAGCATCCGGATCCTCCCTATGAACCTACTAGGCCGGCCGTGGCCGATCGGTTCACCATGCTAGGGACCGATGCACCGCGAAAGGAGGACCGAAGTGCGCGGTACCCTGTGCCGGGGCCGTTAGCTCAGCGGTTAGAGCAGGGGACTTTTAATCCTCGTGTCGTGGGTTCGAATCCCACACGGCCCTCTTTGACAACCGAAGCCGGAAGAACGGGGCGGCTCGCGGCGTCCCGCTCGAGCATGCCACTCCGGTCGTCCGGGCGGCCGCAATCCCGCCGACGATCAGCGCGACGATTGCGCGTCAGCGCCTATGATCGATGAGGTGCGCTTAGGCCGGCACGAGCGTGTTCGCAAAGACCTGCCAGGCGAGCGCCGACTTCGCAACGAGGCTGAGCGCGACGTACACGTACTCGCCGAACAGGTAACTCCGCCACGGGCCGATCTCGCGGTACTGGAGGACCATGTTGAGCGCGAACGAGTTGTAGAACACGAAGAGCGATACAAATATCGCGTACACAAAGCCTGGCGGCTCGGCGCTCGACCCCGGCGCCCACAGGTAGATCCCAATCGCGATCCATGGCACGGCCCCGGCAACGCAGCCGAAGACGAACGGCAGCCATCCGGGCCGACCCGGCCGCTCGTAGTGCTCCTGCAGCAGGCCGAACAGAATCATCGACGCGTTCACGCCGAACAGCGCGATGAGCGCGGCGACGTCGGCGATGCCTGTGATCATGGCGATCAGGACGACCATCAGCGACGAGCTGAGCGAGTACTCGATCCACCGCGCATAGCTGCGCTTCTCGAGCAGGTTGCGGCGGTACCACGTCCATGCCGGCCCGGCGACCAGCAGATGGGCGGCCGCCGACATGAACAGGAACGCGGCCACGGCGGGCCCGAGCGGGAGCGTGAAGAGCCCGCTCGTGTCGCCTGTCGTGCCGGGGGGCCCTTCCATGAACGTGCCCGTCACGGACAGCGCGAAGTCGTTGGAGAGGGCGACGACGGCGATCCCCTGGATCGCGTGCAGGAGCCCCATGCCCACGTTGTACCAGCGCAACGGCTCAGGGAGTTCTGGGGGTCCACGGCGTCCTCCATCTCAAGCCAAACGCATTGATGTGGCTCGCCAGCAGAGCGCGTACCGCATGGCATAGGCCGTGCTTTGTGTCGGTGGTCGCCGATTGGCAGAAGGCCCTCAATGAAGGAACACCTATGTACGAGTCCACCGAACGGGCGAGCGAGAGCGCCCAACGCAAATTCTTCAGGGTCACCGACAACATCCCCGAGGAGACCTGGTATTGGCTCGCGCTGGCATCCATCGGGGTGTCCGCCTCTCTCAAGCTTGCGAGCAAGAACGATTGGGCGCTCTTTGTGGGGCAGTGGCCGCCAACGTTCATCCTGTTCGGCCTGTACCACCGACTCATTCGTCCCAGCGCCAAGCCCTGAGCACCGACGGGCGCGCGGCGATTGTCAGTTCGCCGGGTCATGCGAGGACGGATCGCTTCCGGAAGACGATCTGGAGGTCCTGGGTCGCACCGGTCGCGAATCCTGCCTCGCAGAGGGCCAGGTAGTACTCCCACATCCGGACGAACCGATCGTCGAATCCCATGGCCCGCACGGCATCGGCCTGCTCGATGAACCGCAGTCGCCATGCCCGCAGCGTACGAACGTAGTCGGCGCCGATATCGGTTACCTGAGTGATCAGAAGTCGCGTGTCATGCGTCGCCCTCTCGATGACCGCCAGTGATGGACAGAGGCCGCCCGGGAAGATGTACGTCTGGATCCAGTTGACGCCGCGTCGCTGTCCCTCGTAGCCGGCGTCGGGGACGGTGATCGATTGGAGGCTCAGTCGTCCTCCGGGGGCCAGCGCGTTGTCGCAGGCGCTGAAGAAGGCGCGGTAGTACTCGTGCCCAACGGCTTCCAGCATCTCGATCGACACGATGGCGTCGTAGGTGCCGCTGATCTCGCGATAATCCCGCAGCTGGATGTCGACCAGCGCCTCGAGACCGGCCGCTCGGACCCGCTGTCGCGCGAGGTCGTGCTGCTCTCGGGAGATCGTGATCGAGGTCACGCGACAGCCGAGCTCGCCGGCCGCATACAGGGCGAACCCGCCCCAGCCTGAACCGATTTCGAGGACGTGCATGCCTCTCGTGAGACCGGCCCCATCGGCGATGCGCTGGTATTTGGTGCGCTGAGCATCGGCGAGCGACTGGCGCGGTGAGGTGAACACCGCGCTGGAGTAGGTCATGGTCTCGTCGAGGAAGAGCCGATAGAAGTCGTTCCCCAGATCGTAGTGGGCAGCGATGTTCCTGCGGCTCTGTCGCGGCGTGTTTCGGCGCATCCGGTGCGCGATCGTCGTGCGCAATCGAGCCGGCACTCGGAACCAGCCGCCCCTCAACGCGAGCGCATCGCGGTTCAGTGCCGCCCAATGAAGGAGCCCCGCGAGGTCCGGTGACGACCACAGGTCGTCCATGTACGCCTCGCCCGCGCCGATCTCCCCACCCAGGAGAAGCCGCACGAACGCCTGTCGGTCGTGGATCCGGATCTCCGCACCCATGCCAGAGGTGCGATCGCCGAACGTCTGCCGCGATCCGTCGGGGAGGACGACGGTCAAGTGTCCGACACGAATGTTCGCGGCCGCCGCCATGATGATTCGCTCGGCCAGCCGGACAAGGATCGACTCGCCGACCGAGGCGGCGCGGGAGGGTCGTGATCTGCCTGCTCATCAGGTGGCGGCCCCGTGGCGGTACACGCGCAGGCCGCGCCGCCAGAGCTGCAGCGCATGCCAGTGAATCATGCCGATCGTGCGATGCGGGCCCAATGGATAGCGGACGAGCATGCGAGCCATGGTTCGATCGGTAAGGTGGCGGCGGGCCAGGTCGAGGCTCGTGTGGAGGAGGAGCGTCCCCTCCTCCTGCTCGTTGATCGTGATCCGCAGGCGCGATGCCTCATCCCGGACGCTGACCGCGTACCGCCCAGCCGCGGCGATGAACGGGGAGACGTAGAACGCCTTGTCCATCGAGGCCACGAAGTGCTCGCCCGCATCATCCGGACGGAGGGTGTACTGATGTCGCTCGCCGTGAGTGTTGTGCACCTCGACGACCACGACCTGCAGCGCTCCGGATCGGTCCCGGCACAGGTAGAAGCTTGCGGGATTGAACACGTAGCCGATGACGCGCAGGTTGGTGATGAGCGTGATGCGCCAGCCCTTGGGATCGAATCCCTCGCTTCGGAGGTGCGCGGCAACCGACGCGTTGAGGTCGGCCGCCGGCGGATCGAGATGGTCGTCGTCGCGGAAGGTGAAGAAATTGCGCCGGTTCCGACTGACCAGTCGGAGGCGCGCGACGGCGTCGAGCTCGCCCAGGTCAAGCGCGAAGTAGAAGACCTTGTGCTCGAAGGCATAGGTGAACGGGCGAGTCCGGCGGTGTCGGACGACACCCTCGAGGAGATGGGACCTCACGCCGCTCGCTCCTGGACGGCCGGGGCAAGCAGATCGGCCACCTCGAAGCCCGATCGACAGCCGTCCTCGTGGAAGCCGTAGCCGAGGTGTGCACCGGCGAAGTACGTGTTCCTGTGGCCCTGGAGGCGCCGTATCGCCGCCTGGCCCTCAAGCGTCCGGAAGGTGTACATCGGGTGACGCATCGTGCGCTCCGAGATGATCTGCTTCGCATCCAGCCGGTCGCCCGGATTGATCGACACGCAGTACTGGACCGGGCCGGGAATCGATTGCAGCCGATTCATGTGATAGGTCATGGTGAGGGCCTCGCCCGGCCGCCCACAGTCCAGCTGGTCGACGTTCCAGGACGCCCACGCCGCCGGCTGCCTGGGGAGAAGCCGGGTGTCAGTGTGGAGAACCACCTGGTTCGACGAATACGCGAAGGCCTCGAGGGCGGCACGTTCCCGCGCGTCCGCGTCGTGCAGGACGCCCAGGGCATCGTCGGCGTGTGTTGCCATCACCACGGCATCGAATCGCTCGCTGAACCCGGAGCGAGTGTGGACGATGACACCCTGCGCATCGCGAATCACGTTGACCACGCCATCGCCTGACCGGACCGTCCCGGCCGGTAGCGCCCCAACGAGGCGGTCGACATACGCCATCGATCCGCCCTGGATCGTCCGCCAGGGGAGCGCCTTCCCACGCCCAATGAGCCCGTGATTGTCGAGGAAGCGCAAGAGGTACTCAACCGGAAAGTCGCCGATGCGATTCGCCGCGCTCGACCAGATCGCACCAGTGACCGGGAGCAGGAAGTGATTCCGGAAGTGCGGTCCGAACCCTCCATCGACGAGATACTCCCGCAACGTCGCCCGCGGAGACCCCGCGCCGTCGAGTATTCGCCGAGCGTCCCGGTAGAACCGCAGGATGTCCGCCATCATCCGCCAGTGGCCCGGCCGGGCCACCGCCTGAGGCCGCGCGAAGTAGCCCGCGAAGCCCGCGAGAGCTGAACTCCACACCGCAGGAACGGCACGCAGAGCCGAGGGACATGTCGCTCGCCTGTGTGGCGACCCCCAGCTCGGCGAGCAGCCCAACGAACGCCGGATAGGTGTGCTCGTTGTACACGATGAATCCCGTATCGACGGTCACCGGCCCAGCATCGGCGTCAACGGTCACGGTCTTCACGTGGCCACCGACCACTGGCTCACGCTCGAAGAGCCGAACCTCGTGGTCCCGGCGCATGGCGTATGCCGCGGTCAAGCCGCCCACGCCGGATCCGACGACGGCGACCCTCACCGTCGGTCCGACGCAGTCTCGGATGCCCGAGCGTCGAGCTGGTGCTGGATCCCGCCGGCGGCGTCCTGGGCGATCTTCGCAAAGGTTCCGCCGATGAATGGCTGGACGAGCCGCATGACGCCCCGCAGATTGATGTCGGCGGTGTAGTCGACCCGGGTGCCGGTCGGCGTTCGAGCAAATTCGATGGTGTCCACGGCCGAAACGCCTGAACCGGAACCGACGAGGACGACACGCCGCAGCGGATCGAAGTTCGAGACGGTGTATTCCATCGGCCTGACGCGGTTGCCGACGCGTACCCCGAGCCGATAGCTGGTTCCCACGCCGATCGGCTCGTTCCCGATCCGTTCGGCCGTCGCTACGCCGGGGTCCCATTCCCGCGAATTCGCGAAGTCGGCGAGATAGGCAAATGTGGCTTCGATCGGCAGCGTCGTCTCGATCGTCTCAGTGAGTCTGGTCATGTGTGGCTCCGATCCAGGATTGGGTCCATCATTCGGCGCAAGGTGGGTCGTTGGCCCCTACGGAAGCGGCAAGGGTGGCGATGAACTGGCGCTCGCTTGTGGATCAAGGGCTGGAGCTGACCGTGGTCGGCAGCTTCTCCCGAGTTGGATACGCCGTTCGGCGTTGGCTGTATGACTGGTCCGCGCCGGCGCCAGGCGCGCTCGAGGGCAGAACGGTCCTGGTGACGGGTCCGACGTCCGGCCTCGGTCGTGCGGCGACCGATGAGCTCGCCGCGCTCGGTGCGCGCGTGATCCTCGTCGGGCGAAGTGAGGAACGCCTGGCCGCCGTGCGCGATGCGCTGGTATCCCGACACGGTGCTGACCGCTTCCCCACCGTCGTGGCCGACATGGGATCGCTCCGTTCCATCGCAGAAGCAGTTGCGACGATCCGGGCCACGGAGCCCCGGCTGGATGTAGTGGTCGACAATGCGGGGGCAATCTTCCCGACGCGGACCGTTGGCCCGGACGGCATTGAAGCGATGTTCGCGACGCTCGTGGTCGGCCCCTTCGCCCTTGTCTCCGGCCTGCTGCCGATTCTTCGGCAGTCCGAGGGCGCTCGGGTCATTGCGGTCACGTCGGGTGGCATGTACGGACAACGGCTGGATCTCGACGACCTGCAGTCGCGCGCCGAGCCCTATTCCGGGACCCGCGCCTACGCTCGAGCCAAGCGCGCGCAGGTGGCACTGGTCCGCGAATGGGCGCGCAGGTTGGGGCCGGCGGGAATCACCTTCAACGCCATGCATCCCGGTTGGGCGGATACGCCTGGGCTCGCGGAGTCGCTGCCGGGATTCCATCGGCTGATGGGGCCGATCCTCCGGACCCCGGCGAAGGGAGTCGACACGCTCGTCTGGCTGGCCGCCGCATCCGAAGCCGCGGCGCTGAGCGGTGGCCTCTTCCTGGACCGCCGTCCCCGGCCTTTCGACCGTGTCCCCCTGACGCGTCTGCGAGCAGTCTGACCGCCGACGTCTGTGGGATCTCGTCGTCGATCTGTCTCGGGCGACGGATCCCCCACCTGACCCCTGAGGACGCTGGCAGCAGCAGGCGATGAACGTGAAACACGGGTGCTCAGGCTCCGCGATGCTGCGGGGTCTGCGGCACCGCGGCCTTGATCGCACCGACTGCCGCAGCATCGTCGCTCGACAGCCCGACGCCTGAAGCCAGCAGGTGCGTCCTGAGATGCCGTAGCCCGAGTCGAATGCGCCCGTGGACGGTGCCCAGGGGGAGCCCGGTGATCGTCGCGATCTCAGCGTGCGAACGCGATTCGTAATAGGCGATGGCAATCGCCTGTCGCTGTTGGCGCGACAGCTTACGAAGCGCCGACCGAACGGTCTCGCCTTCGAGCTTCGCGACCACCTGGTCCACCACGCTCGGTCCGGCGTCCGGGAGCGATAGCAGAGTTGCCTCATCGTCCACGTCGGACACACGCCGGGCGCGAAGCGTGTCGATCGCACGGTTGCGCACGATGCCGATCAGCCACGACCTGACGCTGCCGCGACCGGGTGTGTAAGAACCGCCCTTGCGCCAGACCGAGAGGAACGCCTCCTGCACGACGTCCTCCGCCCGACCGCGATCGTGGACGATGGACAGCGCGATGCGAAATGCAATGGAACTGTGGCGATCGTAGAGAGCGCCAAGCGAGCTCGCGTCGCCATCCCGGATTCGAGCGATGAGGCCCAGGTCGGGCTCATATGTGTCTAGGGTTTGTTCAGTCATTGCGACAGCGTAAGCTCCTCGCCATGGCTGTTGTCAACTGTTTGTCCATGGTATGCTTGGACACAGCATGTACACGATCAAAGAGGCCGCGCAACGGACGGGCGTCAGCGTCGCCCTGCTGCGCGCCTGGGAGCGCCGCTACGGCATCGTGGCGCCCTTGCGCACTGAGGCGGGATATCGGATCTATGACGATGCCGCCATCGGGCGTATCCGAGCGATGCGCACCCTGGTGGCGGATGGATGGTCGCCGCGACAGGCCGCGGCGAACATCATGTCCACGCATGCCAAAGACTTCCCCTTGCCGGCAGTGGCTGCGCAACCCATCGACCCGCTACCGCCCACCGAGGATCCAGGCGCCTGGTGGAGGCCGCCGCCCGGATCGACGGGCCCGCCATCGAACGCGCGCTGGACGACATATTCGCGATGGGAAGCTTCGAGCGAATGGTCGACGACCATCTCTATCCAGCCCTCGTGGCACTCGGCGACGCCTGGGCACGCGGCGAGGTCGATGTCGCGGGCGAGCATGCCGCCAGCGCCGCAGCACTGCGACGACTCGGGATGGCCTTCGACGCGGCCGGAAGTGCAGGAGCCGGCGACGCGTCGGTGCTGGTCGGGCTCCCTCCCGGCTCCCGCCATGAGCTGCCTGCCCTGGGGTTCGCCACAGCCCTTCGCCGCGCCGGGATAAGTACGACCTACCTCGGGCCGGATGTCCCGATCAGATCGTGGGTCACCGCCGTCCGACAGGCGCATGTTCGAGCGGCTGTCATCGGCGTCGTGACGGCCGAAGACGTGGCGCGGTGCGGCGGCAGTAGTAACAGCCCTCCGCGACCGGCATCCCGACCTGCTGATCGCGGTCGGGGGAAGGCACAGTCGCGAGCTGTCCGGTGTTTCTGCGCACTTGCCCGATCCGCTCGTCGATGCCGTCACGGACTTGCGACGACTGCTGCGGCTGTCCTGACCCTGAGGCACCAGCGGGTCGAGCACGTCAGTGCACGTTCGCGGCCCTTGCAGGACGTCTGCCCGCAGCTATCGCCATCACGTGTCAGTGCTTTGGCCGAGGCATCCGGCAAGGCAGGCGTTGTCTACGCGACGTAGTAGGCCAGCGCATCGGCGCCATTCACATTGTCGTGAGCGTGGGCCGGAAGCCCACACGGCCCTCCAGTCTTCCCGGCATACGACCGGAGCCGCGCTTTCCTATCAGATTCTCACCGGGTGAGACTTAGCACCGTTAGAGGCGCTCTCGACGGGGCTCCGACAAAGGTTTCGGGTTTTTTCGGACCGGATCGGCGGAAATCGGGGTTGAGAACCACGCTAACGGTCTGCTGGTGAGATTCTGATAGGAATTCCGCCTTCCGCATCCGGGGTGTTGCCCGGCATCGCGGTCAGTGCGGGGCGTCGACGGGGACGCCGACGAGATCGGCGCTGACCTTCCACAGCCGAGCGATGGTCGCAGCGTCGTAGGACGACTGTGCGGACTTCCGGCCCTGCGGTTGGCGAAGTACTTGCCCGCGACACCTTCCGCCTCGGGGGAGCTAGCAAGAAAGACGGCGGTCTCCGCGCCCAGTCGGGGCTCTTCATGAACGGTCGCATGACGGCGACCAGCAGAGCCATGGCGGGATCCTCCCCGCTGAAGGCGGTATTGGTCATGCCGGGGTGCAGCACGGTCGCGGTGACGCCTGTTCCCTCGAACCGCCTGGCGAGCTCATAGGTGAACATCACGTTGGCGAGCTTCGATTGGTTGTAGGCCCGCGATCCGGAGTAGTTCCGCTCGCCCATCAGGTCGTCGAAGTCGATCCTTCCCATGCCATGCGCCCTTGACGATACGGTGACCACCCGGGCCGGTGCGCTTGCCGTGAGCCGTTCCGGCAGCAGGTTCGTGAGCAGAAACGGCGCGAGGTGGTTGAGGGCGAACGTGTGCTCCAGCCCGTCGGCGGTCACGTGGCGATGCGCCCAGAACCCGCCGACGTTGTTGAGCAGCACGTCCAGCCTCGGATAGGTGGCGAGGACCTCGTCGGCCAACCGCCGGACCTCGGCCTGCGACGACATGTCGGCGACGAAGACGTCTACCGCGGGCTGCCCGACTCCCGGGCGATCGCGGCGGCGGCCGCATCGGCCCGGGCTCGGTCGCGGCCGGTGATGCCGACCCGGGCACCCATCGAGGCCAGGCCGATCGCAGCTGCCCGTCCGATCCCGCCGGTGCCACCGGTGACCAGCACGGTCTTGCCGGTCATTGGCTTCATCGAGGGCGCGGGTCCGGCGGCGCGAGCCGCGGCTCCGTCGCCCGTCCCCCAGGATTCTCCGACCCGGATCGGAATCCCTTGGCGGCTCTCCAGAACAGCCACAGGATGAGCAGCGCTTCGCCGACGAACGTGAACAAGCTGAAGGTGAAGACGAACTCCGGGACCAGGATCCTTGTGAACGAATCGGCAAGGTACCCGCCGCCCGCGATGACCACGAGCACACCGAGGAACCGGGGAAAGTCAGCTGACCTGAAGAGCAGGTAACCAAGCCCGATGAGGTGGAGCCCGAAGATCGCCAGGCTCATGTCCCAGCCATTGGTGAACGAGGCAATCGATCCCATCACCTGCGCCTGGAGCTGTTCCGGCTGGAGCGTCGCGCTCTCAGCGCCGCCCAGGATCTGCGCGAC